>JBGSKM010000057.1:0-159296 GCA_041741195.1 Pirellulaceae bacterium | reverse complement strand
CGCCAAGAGCGGCAACTTTTGGTCGGCGTACCGGTGGATTGGTTCATTTTGGGCACTGGCGGCAGTCTTGCTGACATTCACACTTTGCCCCTCGATCGTTTATGGCGTATTCGCCGCGTTGACCTGCGTAGTCATTGCATTAAGTGATCCATCATTTCTTAAGGATTCGTCCAATATTGACACGTGAACCGCATTGCTGCCGCTTAGCCCCTTACGGAAATCGGTTCCATAGGACTGTGCATCCACCGAAGGGTCGTCGCGAGATTCTCTACCAAGAATGCATGGAGTGATTCCCCGCGGCGTTTCGGGAAATGGCAAACCGTTTCCGATTATTTTGGCAATTCGAGCAAAGGAGCGTCGAAACAAACCGCCTCCTAAAGACGGCCGCAACGCACCGCAGGCTAGACCAGTCGTCACCGCTGGACTGCGCGTCGGACCGGTCCGCTGGCTCGAAAGAAATTCGCTTAATCGAGGAGGGTGCGCAGACCGAAGCGAGCTTTGTTGTTCCATCAGCGCGCTCCGGCGGTGTCTGATTCTTAGGGCTGCCCCCGGTTTCATCGGCCCGAGCGTTCTCTCGTTTATAATCTCAAAAGCCTCTTGTTTCGTTGAAGCTCCCTGAAGCCTGTCGTCCTGCATGGGAACGCCGTTGTAGTGTTGCTGATATACATGGCTCAATCCGCTGGTGTGGTGGCCTACGATACCCCATCCTGTGCGTGCCGCCCACCCAGCCCATGAATCGACCCGTCTCGCCATCAATTAACGGGCGAAAAATTGAATCCTGGATTCACGTGGTTCGCTATTGCGATAATCACTGGCTTCAGCGGACAGGTTGATGCGATTGGGGAGTAAAGCCTGCACACCAGCGTTTGGCTCAGCTAGAATCTCATTCCCATCCTACGCGAGTCGACTCGCCACGATACCGAATTTTCGTCTCGGAGCGTTCGAATGATGAACCGCATGATCATTGCTGCAATTGGCGTCGTCCTTTTTTCTGGATTGGTCATGCCGATTGGCCAACCAGTGAGTTCGGCTGAAGAGTCGGCGACGACAGCAAAGCCAACGACGCCTGAGTTGATCGACGTTCGGCGCATTTGGGATGCGGCCCCGCACAATGCGTTCACGGATTTACTACACCATGATGGTCGGTGGTACTGCGTTTTTCGAGAAGGCAGCAAGCATGTTTCGCCCGACGGTTCGCTTCGCGTGATCACCTCGAGTGATGGGGAGCATTGGGAATCTCTGTCGTTGGTTTCCCATCCAACGGATGATCTTCGCGATGCGAAATTGAGTGTCGCACCAGACGGTCGATTCATGCTCAACGGTGCGGGGATGCAGGCGGATCAGGACATTCGCTACCACTCCATGGTTTGGTTCTCGGACGACCTTGGAAAAACCTGGGACGAGGGGCGGCGCATCGGTGATCCCGGCTTCTGGCTGTGGCGAGTTCATTGGCACCGTAATATCGCCTATACCATGGGCTATGACACCGATCGCGACCGTAGTCGTCGCACGCTTCGATTTTACAAGAGCGACGATGGTGCTTCGTTTGAACCTCTCGTCAAGATGGTGAATGTTCCGAACGGCGTGGGGGAAGATCGCATCCTGTTCATGGATGACGGAACCGCACTTTGTTTATTGCGCTGCGAGACGGGCACGAAAAGCGGACTTCTTGGTCGCGCAGAACCGCCTTTCACCGAATGGTCATGGAGAGAAGTCGGACTTCGCATCGGCGGACCCAACATGATCGCCTTGGCCGACCGACGCATCATTGCCGCGACACGCCTTTACGATCCAAAGGCGAGAACTTCACTAGCCTGGGTCGATCCGAACGCCGGAACGCTTACCGAATGTCTCGAATTACCCTCCGGCGGCGATACCAGCTACGCTGGCATGGTGCTGCACGATGGCTTGCTTTGGGTCAGCTACTACTCATCTCATGAAGAGAAAACTTGCATCTATCTGGCCAAAGTAAAACTTTAGTCAGTCACCACGACGAATTTGAATGGGTCAAGCAATCAATCCGTACCAGAGCGCGTCCGCAGTACACGACGATCGTACGCGACTTACCTTCGATTCCATCATCGAACCGAGAGATTACGCTGAATTGCTTCCGCACCGCGACAGGGAAGTTATCTTGGTGAGAACGCTGGTTGGGTTGCTTATGTTCGTGTCCCTTTTGATCGCCGTAGGGATTACCGTCGGACTAGCGCTGCGTGGCTGGGACAATGTCGTGGTACCTGCAATGGTTCTGTCCGTCCTTATTTTCTTGGGCGCAAGTATTTTTGCATGGTACTTTCGAACGAGCCAACGCGCCTACCGACAACTCAAACGACATCCGGACTTGCTGAGCATTGCAAGGGGCGAACTGAGTGAGCTTGGGATCTCCTTTCATGATGGCACACGCCAGCACTGGTTCGGACCTCAATATCTTGTCAACGCAGTTGTCTCGAACGACGGAGTTCGCGTTTACGTCGATCAGAACGCATACCGATATCTAGCACTGACGTCTCGCATGTTCGATGGCTACAACGCCGACGTAGCCGAGCGACTGCGGTTGCAATGGTGTAGTGCTTCCTCGCATGCGACCGATCCCGCTACGCCAGTAGGGATTGAGTCTTGGATGGCATTAAACCCTACATCTGTGGACGCGATCGAGTTTGTTGGCACCGTGACAATAACTCAATCCCTGCGAACTCCAGCGAATCGAAAAGCCGCTATCATCGAGTCGGTCTCGGTAGCAATGTTGATTGCCATGGGAGTGTTTGCAAACGGTGTCCATCAACCGTGGTTAGGCATTTCGTTTATCGGTTACTCGCTATTTGTACTCTATTTCAACGTCCGACGATGGTGGAATTACTTTCGCGGCAATGAAGTCCAATCGTGGTGGCAACGCGGTTGGGTCAGTCCTCGTGAGATTGCGATTTTGATTCACAACCGAGGTGTCCGCTACTTGCTTGATGAAGTTGCGACCTACTCCGACTACGGCAAACTGATCTTGTTTACCACTCGAAATAGCACAACAAGTTACTTACTGCGCGAGCACGTGACGAGTGATACGCAATGGATAGAACTGTGTGCTCTCATCGCGAGGCATAATGGCGATGAGGCAACTCCTTCTCAATCGACGGTCCGTGCGATCGGCTCATCAAGTTCGAACGTCTAGCCGAAACAACACGGCGGCGTTGGTCAGCCGAATCAAGTCGGTGTGTCGACTTCGTCCCAGGCAAATCCGCCGAAGTTGACGAGCCAGTTCAATGCGTGTTGGCGTTCGCAGAGCACATCCCCATCGATACCGGCGGGGGCCGAACGGCCGTCGATTCTGGATTGTCGAGCAGCCCAAAACATCCGGCCGTTAATGTCCAAGGCATCAAGTATCTCGCCGGTGTCACGCAGTTGAGCGTCCAAGATCATCTCACGTCCCGAACGCTGGATCATCGTTTCGGCCACCTTGGGGACGTCACAAATCTCGTCGGCAAATTTGAGCTCGTCGTGCAGCGATAGCGCCCACTGCAGTGCATAGAGCGCCTCGTACCTCCACGCAAACTGGATCGCGACCGCCGGATCGGGATTCGGATCGTTGACAAAAGCCGACTCCGCTGGGCTCATGGCTTCGAACGCCAGCGGTGATTTTTGTTTCAATTGAATCGCCGAGATCGGCTTCTTCATGGCGATCGACTCGGCCCGGACGGCAACGATGAACAACGACTGGATGCGCCATGCCACTTCGTCCGCACTCCGCAGCAACACTTCGCCGTCGCCGACCACGGGCGGCAGCCCTGAGAGTGTCGGTATCCCTCGTTCCGTCAATCGCTGGTCGCTACGAGCCGATCGCTGGCGGGCATCGAGCGGATACGGCACCGCCGCTTCGGCTTGGGCGAGTCCGGTTTCGCGATCGACCAACACCGCGCCGGCCGGGTCGCGAACGCTGCCATCGGGCAAAAACAGAATCGCGTTGGCGTCCCAGCCCCAGCGACCCAATTCGTCGATGGTTGCGTCATCGATCTCAAAGCTGTATTGATGACGCACACGATCGATGTGTCGCATGACGGCGTAAAGTGACGCCGACATCTCTCGCCGACCTTGATCGCACACGAACCCCATAAAGCCATCCAGGTGCGTGCGAAGTTCGGGATCATCCAAGCTGCGAGCGCAGACTAAATGGTGTTTGAATTCTAGAGGCGGCGGTTGTCGTAATGTGCTGTAGGCGTTGACGAGAATCGTCATGTACGAAGTCCTGAGGTAACTAGCTCGATTCGCGAGTTCGCATGTCGGTGTGGTCGGAGTTTGACACGATCCATGGTTCGCTTGCAACTTGGGGGCTCCCAATCGGAACTGGCGCACCGAGATTTGCTCTCCACGCCGGCCGACCATCTTGGAAATGGGTGAGCGAAGCCACATGCTTGGCGGGTCGATTCTTACGTTGACCCCATTTTAGAAAAATGGCCATCAAGACGATCGTTGCCAGCACTCCCATCAGTCCAGCCTCAGGACCGAACAAGCCGCCAGTCCACATCGGATCGCCGAGCTGTGTGAGGGCCACGACACTGTTTTCTGTCACGTTGCCGCTGACGGGGAACCCAAGAACGGGACCTTGAAACAGGTTCCACGAGATGTGCAAACCGATCGGCGCAGCCAGGCTACCGGTGGCGATGCGTCCGAGGGCGAGCATCAATCCGGCGAGCATCACTCCGAGATTGCTGATCCAACTGGAGTTCGGATTCATCGCGTGCAGGAGTCCAAAGAACAACGACGAGGATATCGCCGCCAATGCCACACTCCGCCACGAACCTAGGCCCCTCAATCCTTCGCTCAGATTTTTGAGATGATAGCCGCGTGACAGCATCTCCTCGGAAATCCCAACGAGAATCATTACCAACAGCCAGCCGATTTGACTTTGGACGAGGGCGCCGATCGTGACCGTCGCCGAGGTACCCACACGATTGATGGTGATCCATCCCATCGTCCACTCAATCGCAAAGATCACTAGCATCGCGACGACCCCAAACGCGAATCCGATCGAGAGCTCGGTGGCCCAGCGTCGGTCGATTCCCAAACTGCTGATCCGACGTCGATCAAGCAACCAACTCGCTAGCAAGACGGTGGCAACGAGGGCGCCCGACTGAACGATGCTCGCCAAGACAAAGAACAGGTGACCGTCGGGCGATAGTCCCACAAAGTAGCTGGCAACGCCCAGGGCAATGTAGCTGGCGATCAAGATGAAAACGGTCGCGATCAAGTGAATGAATAGCCGCCATCCCGCTCGGATCCGCTGTTGATGCGGATTGTAGAGCATCCGGAGTATTTGCTGAACCATGGACCATCTCTCCGGCGTGCGCGAGCGAAGCAATGTGAGGCACGCTTATGCTAACGACTTCGGCTATGATCAGCACCATCCGTCACGCCATGCTAGTCGCCCACGCACTCCTCCCATCGATTTCCATGAACGAGTGGTTGCCACCGATATTGTCACTCGCACCGATTGCGGTGGTCGCGATCTTCCTGGTGGGACTTCGCTTGTCCGCGGCCAAAGCGATGCCTTTGGCGTACGTGACGGCCATCCTTGTCGCTTATTTTTATTGGCGACTTAGTCTCAGCCAAATCGCGGCAGCAAGCCTCAATGGATTGGTCGTCACGTTGACGTTGCTGTACATCATTTTTGGAGCAATTTTACTGCTCAATACACTGAGCGAGAGCGGCGGCTTGGCGGTCATTCGGCGCAGTTTTATAGACATCACACCGGATCGTCGTGCCCAAGTCATCATTGTCGCTTGGTTGTTCGGATCGTTCATCGAGGGTTCTGCAGGTTTCGGAACTCCGGCTGCCGTGTGCGTACCGCTGTTGGTCGGTCTCGGGTTTCCCGCCAAGTCCGCGGTCATTTCCGGAATGTTGATACAGTCGACTCCGGTTTCCTTCGGCGCCGTCGGGACGCCGATTCTAGTGGGCGTCAAGAAAGGCTTGGAGGGAAGCGACGAAGTCATCGCGTTTGCGACCTCACGCGGACTCGATCATGGGAGCGATTTGCTCGTGAATATTGGCGCCAAGGTATCGTTGTTGCACGCGATCATCGGGACCATGATTCCGCTATTGGTCGTTGTGGTGATGACGCGGTTGTTTGGAGAGAGCAAAAGTTTTGTCGAGGGGCTGCGAATGTGGCGTTTCGCCATTTTCTCGGCGCTAGCGATGACGATTCCGTATGTGGTGATCGCTCACACGCTCGGACCAGAATTCCCGTCCCTGTTGGGTTCGCTTGTGGGACTTGCTATCGTCATACCGGCCGCGAAAAAGCGATTCCTGTTTCCCAGCGATGAGCCGTGGGACTTTGCGGCATCATCCAGCTGGAATGAATCTTGGAATGGCACGATCCATGTCGAACTCGAGCAACCGACTCGTCGGATTTCGCTGATTGCTGCTTGGCTACCGTACTTGTTGATCGCCAGCTTGCTCGTGGCATCGCGTTTACCATGGCTGGGGCTGGGTGATTGGCTGAAGTCGTTTGCGATTCCATCGGACGCGAGTATCACGAGCAACTTGTTCGGTACGGCGATTGGAATATCTCCCGTGCAGCCATTGTATTTGCCGGGATCCATCTTTGTTTTGGCGAGCTTGTTCGCGGCCCTGCTGCACCGAATGAATGGTCAATCCGTGCGGCGGGCGTGGACGCGTTCGACGAAGATGATTTTGAGGGCGTCGACGGCGCTTTTGTTCGCAGTCCCGATGGTTCAAGTTTTCATCAATTCGTCGGGCGGAGCCGCCGGGTTGCAGTCGATGCCCAGCGAGCTTGCCGGTGGGGTCGCGGCTCTTGCTGGTAACGCATGGCCCGCGTTTGCTCCCTTGGTCGGAGGCGTCGGCGCCTTCATTGCCGGTAGCAACACGATATCGAATATGATGTTTTCGCTTTTCCAGTTTGGTGTGGCCGAGCGAATTGGTGCGGATCCGACTTGGATTGTTGCCTTGCAAGCCGTCGGTGGTGCCGCTGGCAACGTGATCTGTGTGCACAATGTCGTTGCCGCCTGCGCGGTCGTGGGTTTAGTCGGCCGCGAAGGGGATGTCATCCGAATCACTTCGATGGTTTTCCTTTATTATGTCACCGCCGCCGGGCTTCTTGGCCTTGTCGTCGTCTCGCTCTCGTGAATCGGTGTAAGAGCGGGGCGTTTCACCGAAGTAAACACGCACGACGACTTTCGCTGGCGACGCAACAACGTTAATTTTCGGCAGTCCATTCCTTCCTTGCAAAGCTCGATTCAATGACCACGATTTCACCACTGAACCCGCGAGAACGCATTTTGATGGGACCGGGCCCGAGCACGGTCCCCACACGGATTTTGCGAGCGATTAGTGCGCCGACGCTCGGCCATCTCGATCCCCAGTACATCGGTTACATGGACGAGACGTGCCAGATGTTGAGGGAGGTTTTTCAGACGAAAAACCAGTTGACGTTTCCCGTTTCCGGAACGGGAATGGCGGGGATGGAAACCATCGTGGTGAATTTGGTCGAACCCGGTGACGAAGTCATCGTGTGCGTCAATGGCGTCTTCGGTGGCCGAATGAAAGACAACATGGAACGCGCCGGCGCGACGGTTCACGTAGTCGAAGCGGCCTGGGGTGAAACATTTTCCGATGACGCGGTCGCGGAGGTCGTTGCGAAGTATCCCAAGTCCAAAATGCTCGGCATCGTCCACGCCGAAACATCGACCGGGGCGCACCAGAATCTCGTCGGAATCTCCGATATCGTTCACGACGCGGGCATGTTGTTCGCAGTGGATGCCGTTACTTCACTAGGCGGTCACGAGCTCAAGGTCGATGAGTGGAAAATCGACGCGATTTATTCCGGCACACAGAAGTGCTTGTCGTGTCCCCCTGGACTATCGCCGGTGTCGTTTTCGCCACGGGCGCTCGAGGTGATGGAGGCACGCAAGACCAAAGTGCAAAGTTGGTACTTGGACGTTTCGATGCTCAAGAATTACTACACCGGTGGTGGCGGACGAGCCTACCATCACACCGCGCCCATCAACATGGTGTATGCGCTCCGCGAGGCACTCGCGATGGTGCTCGAGGAAGGCCTTGACAACCGAATTGCACGGCACCATGAGATGCATCTCAAGCTCCGTGCCGGTCTCGAACAGCTAGGCTTGTGCTACATCCCCAAAAACTCGCTCTCCACCTTGAATTGCGTGGCGACTCCGTCAGAGATCGACGAAGCACAGATTCGCCGACGACTACTCGACGAGTTTGACATCGAGATTGGCGGGGGGCTTGGCGTATTTGCTGGTAAAGCTTGGCGAATCGGATTGATGGGTTACGGAGCCACGCATCGAAACGTCGAAACGCTACTCGCCGCGCTGAAGCACTGCATGAAGTAGTTTCGCGGGTCGCCTAAACGCTTTTTTCGAGTCGTTGTATCTCGATCTTTTCGAGGGTGTAGAGTTTGCCGACGCCGGCCCCAGGGCACACTTCGCACGTTTCTTCCCAGTCGCGTCGCCGCTTCAAGTTGCTGTCCCAAAACGGCCAAGTTCGACATTGGATCGGCCGCGACTCATAAACCGTGCATTTGCGAGTGTCGGGATCGAGCAAGATGCAGTCCCCGTCGGGATATTCGACGAGGCTTTTGTCAGCACCGACTTGACGGACAAATCGACGATCAAATTGGTCGACGTCCATTTCCATTTCTGTCGCAAGTGCCGCGATCTCGCTTTCGTTGACCCAGACAAATCCGGGGGCACCGCCGCAGCACTTTCCGCATTGGGTGCACGTGAAATTCAATCCGTCTTTGTACCAAGGGACGCGTTTGGGTTTGGGTTCGGGCATCGAGCGGGCAATCGGAAAGTCAACGGCGAAAAGAGGCACGTAGGAATGTATCGGAGTCCCCGCGTTGGTCAAGTGAAACCGAGTTAGCGGAACTTGCAGCCGACGACGTGATCGTTGACGATACCCATGGATTGCATAAAGGCGTAGCAAGTCGTTGGGCCGACGAATGACCAGCCTTGTCGCTTGAGATCCTTGCTCAGCGATACCGACTCCGGGGTGGTCGCGACCACATCGGCACGGCAGCGAATTTTTGGAGATTTTTTGGGCTCGAACTTCCAAAAGTAATCCGCAAGCGATCCCTGTTCTTCCGCAAGTGCGATCGCGCGGGCGGCATTATTGATGGTGGATTCGATCTTTCCTCGGTGGCGAACGATCCCAGCATTCTCGAGCAGACGATCGACATCAGAGCTTGAGAACCTCGCGACGCGTTCGATGTCGAAATCGGAAAATGCCTCGCGAAACGAATCTCGTTTTCGCAGGATCGTTAACCAGCTCAGTCCCGCTTGAAAGCCTTCGAGGCACAGTTTTTCGAAAAGTCGAGCATCGTCATGGACCGGTATTCCCCACTCCTGATCATGGTACCGGACGTAAGCCTCGTCGTTGCCGCACCACCAGCAGCGATGAATGCCCTCGGTCGAACGAATCAGTGCATCGGTGGGCATCGTGTTTAGCTCGTTGAAATCGTGCTGGACATACGAGTGGTTTGTGATCGGTGCGACGCAGCATGACGATAGGCAATGAGCGATCGCAACAGGACGACGACCATCAACACCAATCCGGCGACGACAACGATCATTCCTGATGTGCGTACGCTTTCCACTTCCGGCAAACCGAGTGCCCGGGTCAGTGGCGCCGAAAGCGTGATGGCGGCAACATGACCGGCAATGGAGGCGAACACCGCGAAGGCCACCGACCAGCACAACATCGGTCGAAGACGCCGCGTCATCAGCGACGCGGTTGCCGGAGGAATGACAAGCATCCCGATTACCAGGATGCTTCCCACCACTTCGAACGCGGTCACGAGGGTCGTCGTCGTGATCGCCAAAAGGCCATAGTGAATGAGGGTCGGCTTGAATCCGAGCGAGCTTGCCAATTCGGGATCAAATGTCGTGATCAAGAGTTCCTTGTACAGCACGACGACGATTAAGAAATTGAACAAAAGCATTCCGGCACAAACCCAAACCTCGCGAGGCACCCGCGGGTGTGATAAGCCGACTGTCTCGAGTTGTCCGTAGAGGACGCAATCCAGATCAACATCGCTTTGGTCGGCGACCTGACGCAGCATCACCAAGCCGATCGCGAACAAGGTCGTGAATACGGCTCCCAGCGCCGCATCGCCGCGAACCCAACCGCTTCGCGATACCCACTGGGTCAACATCGCGGTGGCAAGACCCGCGATCACGGCGCCGGCGAACATGGCGGTTTGACGAATCGCCCACTCCGACCCCTCATCGACCCATCCGTACGAGTGAAACCAACCGGTGATCGCGAATGCGCCGACGACTCCAGGCAGCGCCGCGTGAGTCAAGGCATCAGCAATCATGCTTTGCTTGCGCAGATACAGATAACAACCGGGGATCGCGCAAGCCGCCGCAGCGAGCGACGACGCTAGGACGATCCAAGAGTCCTCGGGGTACCAGTCAAAGTCGATCATGAGCAGGCGTGCAGAAAGAATCGGGTTAGAAGAGCTCGGAGACGACCAGCGTCACAACAGTAATGAGAACGGCCGCGATCAAGTTTAGCATCAATCCCGATCGTGCCATCTCGTCGGTCCGAATACCGCCGGCCCCGAAGACGATCACGTTGGGGGCTGTCGCCACGGGCAACATGAACGCGCACGAGCAGCTAATCGTTCCCGGAATCATCACCGTGACCGGGTCGATATTGGTCGCCACGGCCAGCGCGCCCAGGATTGGCAACAGCAGCGTTGCGGTCGCCGTGCTGCTGGTCAACTCAGTAAGAAACGTGACCAGGAGGCAAACCGCGAGCACGATGGCCCAAAGCGGTGCATCCGAAAACACCGTCAACTTGCTACCGATCACGCTGCTCAACCCAGATACGTCGAATCCATCGGCAAGCGCAAGACCCCCGCCGAACATGATCAGGATGCCCCAGGGGATCTTGGCTGCGGAAGGCCAATCCAAGAGTCGCTGGACTGGCGGTTCACCGTGATCCAGAGCGAGTCGATCGGGAACGACGTGATCGCTCGCCACGGTCGTCATGGTCTCCTCGCCAGCCGGTTTCTCACCACTGGGCATCAAAAACAAACACAACGAAGCTCCTAGGGCGATGGTCGAATCTCCCACCATGTCGCCTCCGCCGGGAAGCAGCGATGTCCAACCTCCCCAGGGCGACGAACGAAAGATCCACAGCATCGCAGTCACTACGAATACGAGCATCACTCGGATTTCACTGGGGCGCCATCGTCCGACGTCGGGCATTTCGACGATACCGGTATCAGGCATTCGGCGAGTCAACCACCACCAAATCGTCGGGAGCATCACCAGCGTGATCGGCAACCCATATGCCATCCATTGCCCAAACGTCACCTCGATACCGAAGTCGCGCTGGATCATGGACATGAAAATGACGTTGGGCGGCGTACCGATCGGCGTCGCCATTCCTCCCACGCTGGCGGCATAGGCAATGCCCAGCAGCAGCGGAGATCGCAACGACGGGTCTCGGACTTGGCTGAGAACGGCGACCGCGATCGGTAGCATCATCAACGTCGTCGCCGCGTTGCTGATCCACATCGAGAGGCTAGCGGTTGCCAACATGAACCCCAGCACCAATCGCTTGCCACCACGGCCTCCCACCGCGCGAACCATGGTCACGGCCACGCGGCGGTGAGCCCCACTGCGTTCCATGGCGGCCGATAGAAAGAAGCCGCCCATCAGCAGCAATATCATCGTGTGGCCGTAAGATCGAGCGACTTGAGCGTGCGAAAGGATTCCGAAAGCTGGAAAGGCGACGAACGGAACCAGACCCACGATCGCAATGTCCAGGCATTCAAAAATCCACCACAGCGCACAAAGCATCGCGACAAATGCGCAGAGCGCCGCCGACGTCGGTAAGCCGTACCAGTCGCACCCGAGTGAGATCGCCGCAGCTATCACCGGCGCCAACCACAGCATCGTGCCAGAAACTTTTGGAAACGTTGGCATTGTCAATTGAACCGCCTGGAAAAAATCATTGCCCCAAACACGCCGCTACACTTTATACTGTCTCGCATCTTTGCGGTTTGTGTGGCCCATCACTTCGCCTTTGAACGAGAACCCCTTCATGACGAATCGACGTGAATTTCTAAAAGGCACGGCTGCCACGCTTGCGACTTCCAGCTTGGCGACCTCGTTGATCGCGTTGCCCAGCGCGTCGCCTCTTGCGATGGCCGACGACGCGATTGCCAAAAAAGACGCCTCGGGCTGGATTCGCAAAACGCTCAAGATCGGCATGGTGAACGTCGATGGATCGCTCACCGATAAATTCAAAGCCGCCAAAGAAGCGGGTTTCGAAGGCATTGAACTCAACGCACCGGGATTGGATCCCGACGCTGCTAACTTGGCGGCCCAAGAAAGCGGGTTGATCATTGACGGCACCGTCGGCGGTTACCATTGGCAAATTCGGCACTCGGATCCCAACCCCGATGTTCGCGCGGAAGCCATTCGCAATCTGCGGTTGGGTTTGCAAAAAACTGCCGCGGTGGGAGCCGATACGATGTTGCTCGTGCCGGGGCACGGCAAGGACGGAACACCGGCGGAAGTACTCCAGCGCGCGACGGTTGCCGTGCAGATGGTGTTGCCCGATGCCGAAAAACTTGGTGTCCGAATCTTGATCGAAAACGTTTGGAACCAATTCATGTACGATCATGAGGGCGACAGCAATCAATCGGCTGACCAGCACGCCGCTTTCGTCGACTCGTTCGATTCGCCGTTCGTCGGAATGCAGTTTGATCTGGGCAATCATCACAAGTACGGCGATGTGGCTGAGTGGACACGCACGCTCGGCAAACGAATCATGAAGCTCGACATCAAGGGGTTCTCGCGCAAGCTCGACAAATTCGTGAAGATCACCGAAGGCGATATCGATTGGGCATCGGTGCGCAAGGCACTCGTCGATATCGAGTTCACGGGTTGGTGCGCCGCCGAAGTTGGCGGCGGAGGTCTCGACCGATTGAAAGAGATCAGCGACAACATGGAAACGGCGCTGCATTGCAGCCAATCATTCGCCGCTGTCAGCCAATCTTGATTCGTCTCGCGATGACTTCATCTCACTCTCCCAATGAACTATCGGCGCGGATAGCGCCTCTCGCTGTCCCAGAAGCGATCGCGCCGAGTAGTCATGTGAGCGTGATGCCGCGGGAAATCCTGCATTGGCTGGGCGAGATCCATCCCCGGCATGTCGTCGATGGCACGCTGGGTGGCGGTGGACACACGCGATTGTTGCTCGATTCGGTGCCGAGTATCAATCGGCTGATTGCCTTGGATCGTGACCCGGTCCCCATCCGCCGGCTCCGCGAAAGTGAAACCGATCAACGACTGAGTCCCTATCAAGCGAGCTACGAAAAGACTGCGGTGGCGATGAGTGATTGTGGATTGGAAACGATCGATGCGATGGTTCTCGATCTGGGTTTGTCGAGTGACCAACTCGACGACCGTGAACGTGGCTTTAGTTTTGTGACCGGTGGTCCGCTCGATCTTCGATTCGATCCCACGACCGGGATTCCCGCGACGCAGTGGCTGGCGCAAAAGACTGAGAAAGAGATTGCCGATACGATTTACGCGTTTGGGGAAGAGCGATTCAGCCGCCGGATTGCGCGGCGGATCGCCGAACGTCGCGCCCAGCGGCAAGCAGTTTCGACCGTCGAAGAACTCGTTGACATCTGTCGCCAATCAGTCCCCAGAAGCAAGAACCATGACATTCATCCCGCGACGCGAACGATGCAAGCGCTTCGGATCGCCGTCAACGACGAATTGGGAATCTTGGAACGTACATTGCAACAGTGCGCCTCCTGGTTTGCGACGGGCGGACGACTGGCGATCATCAGCTTTCACTCGTTGGAAGACCGGCTGGTGAAGAACGCGTTTCGCGAAGATGCGCGGTGGAACATTTTGACGAAAAAGCCGCTACGACCCAGCGATGAGGAAATTCAAATCAACCCTCGAAGCCGAAGTGCAAAATTACGTGTCGCAGAGAAGCGATCGAGTGACGGACGCGCATCGTGAGAATAATCGTCAGCGGACCAGTGACTGAAAAGCGATCGCTCGTTGACACGCCCGATGCACTCACCATGACGTTCGACCGCCGTAAGAAAGCAATTAGCGAGAATTGCAAGCGAGGGAGAATTGCCCTCCCAGCGAGCGTTCGCTGCTGGGCACATCATGCACCCAGCCCGTGGAGTTTCGAGGACAAGCCGAAGCCGTCAACGATGTCAGCCCGTGGCCGCAAGCTGACTGCGCCAACTCCACGCGAGGCGAACTCGCGGAAGAACAAAAAATAGGACAAACAATAAATCCCTAAACCACGCAGATAACGCTTGTTAACACCGTGATCGGGCAGGGAAATCGTCACAACACGAATGCTAGCAACGATTTAAGTCAGCATTCGTTGCTGGCTTGAGAATCGCCTGTCGAAGCGACTCGACCGCGGGGTGCGAGTTCGTTCTTGGGCGACAGCGTTAAGGTACGGTCCCCGCGATCCTGGTCAACAGCAGTTTTTTGATTTCGTTTTTCGCGTAGCCGGCAGCAGTCACTAAATCGTTGCCGGATTTAGAGTTGCGTGTTACAGGTAGTTTTTCAGGCATAGCTTCAAACGCCCCCTCTTGCGGGTGGATCTCTACTGCGTGATTTAGCCGTTTGACGCCCCGCGGTTGATTCCCGGCTGGTTTCTGGCTGCCGATTCGTCCTAAATACCCCAAGCCTCCAAGGGTGCCAGATTGGTGCAGGCGGTGAATCTTGAATCCATCGAATCGAAATTGGGTGGTGGTACCGCTTTCAGCGGGGCTGGTCAGGGGATACTTTACGGCCGTTGTTGAGCAGACTTTTGGTTCGTTTTCAAGAAGTTTCCGTCGCCATGGCTTCACCGTCTCCCGTCCACCTTGCTGTCGATCTGGGGGCGTCGAGCGGACGCGTGATCGCCGGATCGCTGCAAGGGTCGCGCCTCGAATTAGATGTGATCCACCGGTTCCCCAACGCTGCCGTACGCGTGCAAAATTCGCTGCAGTGGGACGTGCTCGCGCTCTGGCAACATATTCTCGATGGACTCCGTGAGGCGCGTGCTCAGTGCGATTCGATCGCGTCGGTCGGTGTCGATACATGGGGCGTCGACTATGTCCTGGTAGATTCGCAGGACCTGGTCACGGGGCCGGTGCGCTCGTACCGTGATTCGCGAACCACCGGCATGTTTTCCGAAGCGTTCCAATTGGTACCGCGACGCGAGATCTTTGAGGCGACCGGGCTGCAGTTCATGGAGATCAACACGCTTTACCAATTGTTCAGTGCCGTACGTGCGGGTGAATCGTCACTGCGCGCGGCGGACGGGTTTTTAATGATGGGCGACTTTTTTCATTGGTTGCTCACCGGCCGACGCAGCATCGAAGTGACGAACGCATCCACCACTCAAATGCTTGATCCCCGCACCAAGGACTGGTCGCGGGCAATGCTTGATCGATTGGGAATTCCCACGCGATTGTTGACCGAGCTGGTGGAGCCAGGTACGAATTTGGGGCCCATCCAAGCTTCGGTCGCATCCGTGACGGGGCTCGAAGGGGTACCGGTGATCATTCCGGCGACTCACGACACCGCTTCGGCGGTCTTGGCGGTGCCCGCGGAGGGATTTGCGCCTGCGAAAACTACCTGGTGCTACATCAGCTCGGGGACGTGGTCCCTGATGGGGTGCGAGCTTGCCAGACCGCTAATCAACGACCGGTGTGCCGAATTTAATTTTACCAACGAGGGTGGCGTGCGTGGCAGCACGCGATTGCTCAAGAACATCGGCGGGCTCTGGATCTTTCAACAAATTCGTACGGCGCTCAAGCGTCGTGGCGCTGTGGTTTCTTGGGAAGCGATGGTGGGCGAGGCCAAGGAGTCGAAGCCATTTTCGTTGCTGCTCAATCCCGATGAGCCATCATTGACGGCTCCCGATGACATGATTGATGCGATCTGCGCTTATGCCGGTCGGACCGGCCAAGACGTGCCGATCGACAACGGCGTGCTATACCGCTCTGCGCTGGAGGGTTTGGCTCTACGTTATCGAAGTTGCCTGGCGATGCTCGAACAACTTGTCGGCAACCGCATCGACGTTATTCACATCGTCGGTGGCGGAGTCCAGAATCAACTGCTTTGCCAAATGACCGCCGACGCTTGTGATCGAGTGGTGATCGCGGGACCGGTGGAAGCGACCGCCATGGGGAATGTACTGATGCAGATGTTGGGAACGGGCCGCTTGCACTCGATCGACGAAGCTCGCCAGCTAGTCCGCAATAGCTGTGATGCGGTCCGTTATGAACCTCAACAACCCGAGCATTGGCACGAGCCGGCTCGCAAATTCGAAGCTTTGTCCTGACGTCCTTGTAATGTACTTTTTCGCATTCCGCTAAAAGCGTAGCCATGACTGACGAAACACTGTCCCAACGCAAAGATGAGATTCGCAAAGCGGCACACGCCGCTCGAAAAGATCAACCCAACAAAGAGGAGGTAAGCCGAGCGATCACCGATCGAGTGATGCGACTTGCCGAATATCAAGCCGCAAAATGCGTGATGTGGTACATCGACGTTCGCGACGAAGCGCGAACGCGGCACGCGCTCGCCGACGCGATCGCGAGCGACAAACGAATTGTGATCCCTTACTGCGTGGACGGCGAGCTAGAGCTATTCCATCTGGAATCGATGGATGAACTGGCCACCGGCATGTACAAGATCCTCGAGCCCCGCGAAGACTTGCGTGACGTTGCATCCAAAAAAGTCAACGTCGACGAATTGGATTTGATCTTGGTACCCGGTGTCGCATTCGATGCCCGAGGCGGCCGAACTGGCCATGGAAAGGGATACTATGACAAGCTCCTGGAGAACGCAAAGCCGGATACGCCGCTGGTGTCACTCGCGTTTGAGTGCCAAATGTTCGATGAGATCCCGATGCAGACGCACGACATCTACATGGACAAAGTCGTCACCGAATCAAAGGTGTATGACGGGGTGGGGAGGAGCAAATGAATCTTCTTGAACTGGTCGAAGACACCTACGCGGAAGGCTTTCGAAGCATCTACGGCGAGATTTTGGTCACAGCCCGGGACGACAAATGGCTAGGGCATTGCGTCCACGCCGTGACCGGGCACTCATCCAGCACGATTCTCTGTGATTGCGAATCGGGCGTTTCGCAGTGGATTAGTAATGACGAGGCTGCGGATGGCGCGACGCCCGATGGTCGCCCCGGGGCCGTGATCCAATTTCACGTGCCTCGATTTCGTAAGGATCGACGCGAGCATCTGGAGCGTGTGATGCTCGCTCGAATCAGCCAGAATGTGCTGACTTGTCCAACCGCGCGTTGCTTCAATCGACTCGACACCGAAGACTATTTCAAGCTAGGTCGCAAAATTGCCTTGTTCGGTGACCGGCACCAATTTCGCGAGATCCGTTATGGTCATCCTGGGTGGGTGATTCCGATTCTTGGCGGCGAGTTTTTCTTGTCGCGACGATTTGGTTTTCGAGACGGTGTCATGGGTGGAAATCTATGGTTTTTCGGACCCAGCGAAGATGTCGCACTCGACGCCGCCGAACGAGCGGCCAAGGCCGCGGAGGCCACGCCCCATGTCATCACGACGTTTCCGGGCGGCGTGGCGGCGAGTGGTAGCCGAGCTGGAAGCAGCTACGATTTTCTCATTGCTTCGACCTATGCTGATTTTTGTCCCACGCTTCGGACCAAGCTGGGCGAGCAGTCCAAAGTGCCTGAGGGTGTGCAGAGCATTATGGAGATCATCGTCAACGGTCGTGACTTGGAATCGCTGCAAGAAGCCACTCGCCGAGCCATCCACGCCGCTGCCGAAGTGAAGGGTTTGATCCGCATCAGCGCCGGCAATTATGGTGGCCGGTTAGGTAAGACGTTTGTGCATCTGCACGAAGTGCTTTCGACGCCGCCGCATTCGACACCTTGAGTGGACGTTGACAACGAGACGTCGTGAACACCGCATGGCCAGGGAGTCGTGGATTTCGGAAACATGAAAAGGTTCCATGTCCGGTGACTCATCCGTGTTAGGACGGGTTCACGATCATTCGGTCCATAAGATGCTGTCTCGCCAAGCAACTCCCGATGGCGAGTTGACTCGACCCTTCCAGCTCTACGTGAACTCCCCCGATGTCCCCCCACTGCTTACACGTTTCCGTTCTAGGCATCGTTGTCACGTGGTCCAGTTTTCCTCGTGGGATCGCCACCGTCTCGGATATCGAGCTGGACCCGATTCGTGCCCGCTTGGAGAGATTCACGGTGTTGGATGCTGGTGCTGGTTCAACGGCTCGAATCGTTGACGTCGAACTTTTCGGTCGTGAGCCTTGAATGAGCTGGACGGCAATGCTCCAAATCGCATGAGTTGTCAAGACATAGATTGACCACCAGGCGCCGACGCCGAGTACCGGAATGTGTGCCCAGTCGAGCAACTCGAACCCAAAGTACGTCGGATTGAACAGCGACTGGGTCACCAAGCTTTCTTCGGTGAGCGAGTATCGGCGAAAGGTCGCGAATCGTTGCTATCGCCAATCAATTCGTTCCGAGGCCACGAAACTTGGCCAACGCCGTTGTTGCAGGGCATTGGAGATCGGAAACGACCATCCCGCAGGGCCAAAATGCCGCCGGGTGAAAAAAACGGAAGCTGGTTCGTTTTTTCGAATCTCTTGGTGCCCCCGCGTCGTCGTATCTTGTAACCCAACCGATTTCACACGGCCGAAACCATCGACGTTTGCTCATCCAAGGTTCTCCCAACGATGAGTGACATCAGGAATGTTCAGCGGGAATGTACACGTTGGACTGTTGAGATTCATGGAAACAACCCCCGAAACGCTCGATCTGGACCAGCAGCGGCTCCGCGAAAAGCTGGAGTTGTTGTTTGACAGCGCGCATTCGGAACTGCTCGGGACGTTGTTTTATTGTGTGGGAAATCTGCACGACGCACACGACGCCCTTCAGGAGACATTTCTCAAGTGTTGGCGTCACCGGGAGCAAATCGACGAGGTCCAAAACCTTAGGGCTTGGGTCTTTCGCATCGCACTAAATACTGGACGCGATTGTCGCAAAACCGCCTGGAATCGACGGCGGCAACCGATCGCCGAGGAGACGCTGATGGTATCGACGACTGACTCACCCGAATCGCGGCTCGTTCGCGATGAACAACTCCAAACGCTTCGTTGCGAGCTGATGAAGTTGCGAGACGAAGAGCGAGAGGTGTTTTTACTTCGCCAGAACGGCGATCTGACATACGACCAAATAGCGACGGCCATGTCGGTCCCAGTGGGAACCGTGAAAACCCGGATGCGATCCGCCATTGCACAACTTCGTCAAGCTGTCGGAGACCAATCATGAATCAACCCTACTCAAGCTCAAGCGAGTTGCGGCAATCACTGCTCGAACTGCATTACGATCTACTTGACGAGCCTGTCGCGGCGAAATTGCGGGCGGCGATTGATTCGGATCCGGAGGTTGCTGCGCAGTGGACTCAGACGCTTGCATTAGCGAACAAGATGGCGGTCGCGGCGAAACCGCCGTGTGCAAGTGATGATCCGCTCCTCGCGAGATTGTCGTTGCCAACACCATCGGAGCCAATCAAGTCATCGGAACCGAACAACTCATCAAAGTCTCGTTCACTTTGGATCACACCGTCCATTGTCGCTGCGATTGCCGCTTGTCTCGGATTCATTGTCATTGCCTGGCGAAACTTAGAAGATCTTCCCGCGGCTCCGCGTGGGGCTGTACGAATTGAAGCGAAGATCGTTCCCGGGACAGCCGCAAACCGACGAAATGAGTTCCGCTTGGTGACATCGCGGATCGATGGCGAGTCGCTGCGCAGTGGGCGCGTTCAGTTGACACCGGCGATCTTGTCGTTTTCCGTGCTTGCGAAGAGTCAAGTGCTGCTGCGTGGGACGACCCAGACCGATCGTTCGGGCGCTGGGACCATTGTTCTGCCACCGGAACTCGTCGTTCCGCGCGAGGCGAAACTAGAAGTGACTGCGAGTTCACTGTCCAATTCCCTCGCCTCGTCGACCGTTTCGGTACCTTTGGAACCGACGCGTTGCTTGACGTATCTCACCGTCGATCGGCCCGTATATCGACCCGGTGAAACGTTGTACTTTCGCTCGTTGACCTTGGAACGATCATCCTTGCGACCGCTCGTGGAAGTTCCCATTCGCTACGAAGTGATCGATCCGAGCGGGGCTGTGGTGCCGGGTCTATCCAGCGAAGGCTTGAGTAATCGCGGTGTCGGAAATGGAGCATTCTCCATTCCATCAACAGCTCCTGGCGGACCTTACACACTTGTCACCAAGAGTCTCGATGGTTTCTTTCCGGAAGAACGCCGCGATTTCGAAGTCCGTAGCTATCGCACCACGCGTCTGATCACGAAGCTTGAATTTGAAAATCGAAGCTACGGAGCTGGTGATACCGTTCAAGCCGCGTTGACCACCATGCGGGCCGAAGGCGGACCCGTTTCGAACGCGCAGGTTCGATTGTTTGCAAAGGTTGACGACGCAATCGTGCTCGAACAAACGGCAATCACCTCCGACGACGGAACACTTGCAATTTCCTTTCATTTGCCGACCCACCTCAAAAAAGGTGTCGGACACCTTTCGGTCACGGTGGATGATGGAGGCACGCGAGAAACCACCACCAAGTCGATTCCGATTCATACAGGGCGCGCGGAAGTTTCGTTCTATCCCGAGGGTGGATACCTGGTCGCTGATCTTCACAACCGAATTTACTTTACGGCACGCGATACAGTTGGCAATCCAATTCAATTGGCCGGCGAAGTTCAAGATCGGCGCGGCCACGCGGTTGCTACACTAGCGACAATCCGCGATGGCATGGGACGATTCGAGTTCACACCCCAACTCGGTGAACGTTACACGCTCAAGGTGACTGAGCCGATCGACGTGGTGGAATCACCCGCGTTGCCAGCGGTGGTTGGTGATTTGCCAGTCATCGATACCGGCGTGGGAGTGTATGAGGCGGATTCGGCGATCGCCATGTCCGTTCGCAGTACGGTCCCGCGTGATGTCATCGTGCGTGGCGTTTGCCGTGGAAAACTCGTGGGTGAGGCACAAGTGTCGCTTCGTGTGGGTACCAATCCGATCGAGTTGAACATCGCCGGTGATGCTGGTGGTGTGATTCGAGTGACTGTTTTCGATGCGAACACGACGGCGCCCAAGCCGCTCGTTGAGCGATTGGTGTATCGCCGTTCGACAAACAAGTTGAACGTGGAAATCACCGACACCGAGGACCAACTTCAGCGGGCCCCGGGTGAGTCATTGCGAGTGAATTTGCAAGTGCGTGATGAGACCGGTGAGCCTGCGCCGGCGGTACTCGGTGTCGCCGTTGTTGACGAGGCAGCGCTCAATCTCGACAAGACGAATCGTCCGACGATGACCACTCACTTTTTGCTCACCAGCGAAGTCGATCGACCCGAGGATCTCGAGCACGCAAACTTTTACCTCGCGGAAGGAAACGACGCCGCGGAGTCGCTCGATTTGCTGTTAGGAACTCAGGGCTGGAGACGATTCGTCAGCGGCTCGCCGAATCAACCCACCGAAGAATTTCGTGAGCAACTGGTACGGTTGTTGGAACTCGACGGAAATGCTTCGACGAGTGGCTCCCAGGTATTTGAAAACGCTGCGACGACGAGCTATCAATGGTCGCGGTATCGCGAAGCAGTCGCATCGGCATGGCAAATCATCGTTCTTCAGACACGGCTTCTTCTGGCTGGGATTTTGGTCTTGTGGGTAGTTTCGTTAGCGATTCGCATCCGTCGGTTCGACCGGATTGGCTCCATGGCGGGCGTGTTGATCATGGCCATCTCGCTGTATTTTGTCGGCTGCGGTAGCCAAGCACCCTCCATGATTGCTTCGGACGGCGATGCACGCGAACTGGGAATGGCACTTCCCGATGGGGAAGCACATGTTGGTGCGCTCGACCCCAATGCTCAACGCCCTGAGAACACCATCGACGCCCAGATCGATTTGCTACTGCGTGGTTTGAGTCCCCAGTCGGAAACGCTCGCGGAACTGAAGCGAGCTGGGTTCATTCAACCCAATGCCGGAACCGGCGTTGATTCACCAAGAATCACTTCGGAGCAATTGAAACAGTTATTGGCATCACGCGGCTTGGACGCTCAAACGCTTGCGGATCAATTGCTCGATGAGTTGAGATTTCCGGTTCGCCAGTACGCGCACGTGCATCCGACGTCGATGTCTGCGCTGCGAGAAGATTTTGCGGAGACGTTATGTTGGCAACCTCTGTTGATCACCGACTCCCAGGGGCAAGCTTCGATTCGTTTTGACTTGTCGGATTCGGTGACGACCTATCGAGTGTCGGTCGACGCGCATTCCACCGATGGTCGGATTGGCTCCTTCGCAGGCGCAATTCGAACTAGTTTGCCATTCCAGATTGAACCCCAGCTCCCGCTGGAAGTGACCGCGGGTGATCGCATCGACATGCCCATCGCGATCTACAATGCGTCGGACACCGCATCCAAGGTAAGTCTCGCGCTATCCACTACTGGGGCGCTCGTCGTCTCCGATCCAGCGGCACGAACGGTTTTGCTCGATGCTGGGCAAAGGTCTCGTGAGTTTGTATCGCTCGAGGTCTTGCCCTCGTCGAACCAGCATGACACGAGTGTGACAATCGCCGGCTCCAGCGATTCCATGTCCGACACGATCCGCAAGCCGTTGAAGGTTGCCCCCGCCGGATATCCGGTTAGTCAATCGTTGGCCGGGGTTCTAACCGGTGGCGGCGACGGACGTGCAACGGCCAAGCTACGGCTACCCAGTGACGTGGTCGACGGTTCGCTGACAGTCACCGTTCGTGCCTATCCGTCGCCGGTGGCGGACATCATGTCAGGAGTGGAAAGCATACTGCGGGAGCCACACGGCTGTTTCGAGCAGGCATCGGCCACGAATTATCCCAACGCCATGGCGCTGTTGTATCTCCAGCAAAGTCAAGCCGAAAACCCCGACGTTGCAAAGCGAGCTTTGGCAATGCTCGATCGCGGCTACGACAAATTGACCAGTTTCGAATGCGACAAACTCGGCTACGAATGGTTTGGCAGCGACCCTGGGCACGAAGCACTTTCCGCGTTCGGACTGATGCAATTTACGGATATGTCCAAAGTGATGAAAGTTAGCGAAGCGATGGTCGCCAGAACGCGACTTTGGTTGCTCGATCGCCGCGATGGCAGTGGCGGCTTCAAACGCAACCCCCGACATTTACACGTTTGGTCAGTCGAACAGGACATCGTTAACGCGTACATCATGTGGGCCCTCACCGAGGCGGACGTCGCCGCGGGGCAACCGGCTCGTGCGTCGAGCGAGTTGTCGAAGGAATTGGACCAGCTATCTGCGGTGGCAACGACATCGCGTGATCCGTATCTGATCGCGCTTTCGGCAGCCGCACTGTTGAACGTGGGACGCTCGGAGGCGGGCGAACGATTGCTGGCGAAGCTTGTCGAACTACAAAACCCAGACGGGAGTTTGACTGGAAATACCACCGTCGTTTCCAGCGGCGGATTGTCTCTCACGATGGAGACCACGGCGCTGGCGATGATCGCCTGGGCCAAGAACGCTCGCTACGCTGGGCCAACCGAACTCGCTTGCAACTGGATCAAGTCGAATCGATTAGGATCGGGCGGATTTGGCTCGACGCAGGCGACCGTGCTCGCGCTGAAAGCGATGCTAGCGGCCTCCGGAACCGCATCCACCGACGCGCCGACGGGGACACTCCAAGTTTGGCTCGGGGAAACCAAGCTCGGGGAAGCAAACATTGCTCCGAACTCGTCGAGCGATTCGGTCGTCGAAATTGCCGGACTCGGCGAAAAAATTGTGCAGCTCACACAGGATCTCCAGAGCGTCGAACTCGGGCTCGTCGCCACCGGCGCTAGTCGAATTTCGTACGCTGTCGAAGTCACCTGCCATTCGCCAACTCCATCGAGCAGCGAGCGTTGCCCGCTCAAGCTGTCAACGGAGTTTGACGTCGATCGCGAGGCTCGTAGCGGAGTGCCAGTCGGGGCGACGATTCGAGTGACGGCCGAACTGGAGAATGTCTCTCGCCAAGGACACGCGATGGCGGTGGCAGTGATCGGATTGCCGGGCGGCGTTGAGCCGCGACTCGCCCGGCTCGATGAACTGAAGCTCGCTGGCCACTTTGACTATTACGAACTGCGAGGACGCGACGTCGTGTTTTACTGGCGCAACATTTCTCCCGATTTTAAAGAGTCCATCGAGTTCGACGTGACCGCTGTGATTCCGGGTAACTACACCGGACCGGCCTCCAAGGCGTATCTGTACTACACCGCCGAAGAAAAGTGTTGGTGCGATCCATTGAAAATAATGATTCGACAAGACTGATGTCGCTAGGAGAGCCACCCTTTCCGATAAAGATAGAGCACCAACCCGCCGGCGAGGCCTCCCATCAACGCCAGTGCGAATGGATAGCCAAACGCCCACCGCAATTCAGGCATATTGAGTGATGACACGCTACTGTCAAAATTCATTCCATAAAGTCCAGCAACAAAACTCATTGGGATGAAGATCGTCGCGATGATGGTAAGTACTTTCATCACGGCATTATTCTTTTCGCCGAGCATTGCGAAATACAGTTCACGCAATTCACCGCAAGTCTCTCGGTCGGTATCCGCCGATTCGATCAATCGGTTGATATGGTCCTGGCAATCGCGAAAATACAATGCGGTGTCTTCGGTGATCAATTCCTCGGCTTCGCGCATCAGCGTGTTGAGCGCCCCGCGGTGTTGCAGCAGCACTTTGCGAATCAACAACAAGTCGGCGCGGATCTCGTGCAGTCGAAGCGGCAGTTGTTCTTTCGAACTCGCAACATTCTGGGATGCACGATCAAGTTCTTCGGCGTAAGGCACCAAGACCGGAAAGTAGCCGTCGATGATCGCATCAATGATCGCGTAGGCAAGATAGTCTGCGCCGCGTTGTCGAATTCGCCCCAAGCTTTTCGCGATTCGCGACCTCACCGGGTCCAAGCAATCACCCGGACGTTCTTGGATCGTGATGACCACGTTGTCGACAAGAAACAAACTCACTTGCTCGGTCGAGAAACCGGTGCCGACGTTGGGCATGCGAGCGACGAAATAAAGATCGTTGCCATACACTTCCAACTTGGCGTGCTGGCGGACGTTCACCACATCCTCCAAGGCCAGCGGATGTAATCCAAACTTCTTGCCGAGTGATTCCAATAATTTGACGTCGCCGACACCGTCCACGTTGATCCAAACCACCTGCGCGGTCGAATCCGTTTGCGGCGGTAAATCGGTCAACCTCGAAGGTGCATCGACTTTCTCAGCCGTCTCCGAACGAATCGCGTTATCCTTACGTCGTGGCGCCGTTCTTTTGGGCCCACTGAGCGACAAGCATTCGTCGAGCTCCGCCACAGAATCGACCAAGTGCTCACTTTGGAAACGGGGACCATAGCAGATCACTCGCATCTTTCCGGAGCCGGTTGCCGGTCGGAACGGCGACGTGTTCGTCGCTTCGCTTGTGAGCACAGGGTGCACGCCTCGCCGTCGAGCTTTGGAATCGAACGTGGACCTGATCATCGCAATCCCTGTGAAACTGGCGTTTTGCGTCCTACGAGCCTGGACGCACCATGAGCCATGGAGATAAGAGTTTTGCCCCGCAAACGCAATAGAAGCCGTGTCAATCTTGCCGTGTTGGCGCAGCTATAATCGCTCCCTTACGTGCTGTTCACCGTTTTCGTCCAGGAGTTTTCCAAATGCCACACGGTCCCTTTGCACAAAACCGAAACGTTTCGCGTCGCGACGCACTGCTCAGTGGTCTCGCTGTGGCTGCGACGGCGGGAACCGCATTCGCCACGGAAGACGATGAGACCAACAAGGCCCGTGATTCTGCCACGAACGTGCCCAGCGACGAGCGTCGCCAATCGGTCACCAAACACGCGTTCCGGAAGTCGATCAATCTGTGGGCGTTTCCCTACCCCGAGCGGATGACACTGCGAGAGTGCATGGAGCTGGCCAAACGCGCCGGGTTTGATGGCATCGAATTGAACTATGATCTCGACAACGATCTATCGCCCAACGCGACTAACAAGGAACTCGCCGCCATACGGCACATGGCGGACGAGATCGGGATCGAGATAAGTGGACTCTGCAGTTTCTTGTTCTGGCCGTACCCACTTTCGAGTAACGATTCTGAAAAACGCAAGCGAGGAATCGAACTGGCGGGATTGATGGCGGGTGCGGCTCACCAGATGGGCGTCGAAAACTTGCTCGTCGTGCCTGGCGCGGTCCACATCCCGTGGCGAGACGACCACGAACCCGTTGCGAACGATGTATGTGAACGAAGAGCACGCGAGGCGGTCGGACAACTCGTCGGCCACGCCGAGAAATCAGGTGTCTCGCTCAATATGGAGAATATCTTCTTCAACGGTTTTCTAATGACTCCCATGGAAATGAATGACTTCGTGGACAGCTTTGGTAGCGAAGCGATTCAAATTCACTTCGACACGGGCAACATTTCGATGTTTCAGTTCGCCGAACATTGGGTGCCGATCCTGGGCAAGCGGATCAAAAACATCCACTTGAAGGAGTTTACCAAGAAAGGCACCGATTACTCGCTGGAGACGTTTAGGCCGCTATTGGACGGAACCACGAATTGGCCGGCAGTGATGAAAGAACTCGATGCCATCAACTACAACGGCTTCGTCACCTTTGAATATTTCCATCCGTACCCGCACTATCCGGAAGCGCTCATTTACCAGACGTCCGATTCGATGGACCGAATGCTCGGGCGATTAGCACGACAGTAGGCCGGATAAGGGCACCAACAGCGCACGGTCGCTCGAGGGCCCCTGGATACGGTGCGAGCCATTGTCGGCCACGATTTCCATTTGATCTCGAGCACGCCACCAGGTGGCCACTTCCATCGGCAACGCGTTCCAGCAATCCGTTTGCGATTGCAGGTATTCGAGAAAACTTCGGTAGACGTTAAGCCTGTCCGACGTATCGAGGTAGTCGGGGTGAGTGACCAGCATGGCCATACCCGACATCGATTTTAAGTAAGCAAACTTTTCGATCCAAATGTCTGCCGTCGTTTCGCCCAGGGACACCAGCAGCGTGTGATCTTGGGGCAGCGTGTACGGAAGCTCGACAAATTTCCCGGCGATGAATGGCCAAACTCCGCCAACGCCACCGGGCATGGCTTGGAACGGATCGATGTCGAAGCACGATGCGTCGTAGTCGATTTCAAGCGATTGCAGCCATTGTAAATTGCGGTGCACCATGGGGGCTCGAAAACCCTGGCTACCGTATTTTATGATCGCGCGATTGATCGGGGCGATACGCGAGTCAAACGTGCGGCGAGACTCGAAAAGACGACCGTCATGGTTATAGCCATGCACGCCAATCTCATGGCCGCGTGATTTTAAATCGTTGAGCAATCCAGCATCGATTTTGTATTTGTAGGGAATGAAGTTCCACGCGGACCGTAATCCGTGCGATTCTTCGACCCGAGCGAGTTTGTCGACAAGTTCGACACCGTCTTTTGTTTCGACGTCATGCGTCAGCACCGCGGACATAGCATAGGGACTTGGCCAGGGATGGATCACATGTGTGAGTGAGCCGCGTCGCAATTCTCGCGAGATCGCTTGGGAAAAATCTTGGACAAACTCACGTGGCAAATACCACTTTTCCGGCTGCTCAATGCCCTGGTTTCTCTCTCGTTGAAGGATTTGCCGAAGCCAAATGGGAATGTAGGGGCGCAGCCGATAATAGAGCTTGAACTTCGCCGACAACACGGCATTATCCGCGTCACGCCAGAAGTATTCGCGGAGGACATCGTTGAGTTCGCCGGAGAATGCAAAACGTGTCGGCAAACGATCTTCGTTCTCCAGTGGCCTCGACGTATCCGACAACGGCCTCATACTCCGAGGGCCTCTGGTTCTCGACTGCGCAGCGTTGCTTCGCATTCTTCGCCCGCCGATTTGAATTCTGCCATGCCTCGGTCAATCTCTAGGCGTAGCTTTTCGGCAAGTTCCGAAACAAACGGTTCGACCATCACGCCCGCGGGATAGGCTCTCAATCGGTGGTACTCGACTTCATTCGCAATCAACTCAGTGCCAAGGTGGCAACGATAGTCTCGGCGTGGACGAAAATGGATCATGCGACCGGGATACATTTGAGGAACATAGGCCTCGGCGATCTGGTCATGCTTGAGCCAAATGTCCGCCATGTTGACCAACGCGGTCGGCTTGCGTTTTTTCTTGGATGAAAAAAGTCCCATGACGGTCGCTCGCCAAACTTTGGTGCGTCGTCGTGCTACGTCGAGCTTGGAACCTAGAAACTGCTTTTTGTCTTTCCAGCTCAAGAGCAAGAAATTGCGCAGGTGAAATTCGACGCGTTGGATACCATAACCGATCTGAGTCATCCAACTCGGTTTCGTCGACGGGGCTGTCATCCAGTTATAGGTTTCGATCATTGCCAGCATCGCCACTTGGTCGCCTCGGTCGATCAACTGGCGGGCGATCTCCAGCGCCGTGGTTCCACCGGAGCAATATCCGGTAAGCAGGTACGGACCATGGGGTTGAATGGCCTTGATCTCTCGAATCATGTTCGCTGCCATTTCCTCCAGAGTGTCTGGAATTGGAAAACCCAAAACGCCAGGCGAATTCAATCCGTAGACCGGTTGGTCGTCGCCAAGGTGGTCCGAAAGCTCGTGATAGACCATCGTCAGCCCGTCAGCCGCGGGTGTACAGAACAGCGGAGTGCGCGACCCTTCGGGTTGTATCTCGACGAGTGACGACACGTGGTCATCGTCCATCGAGTTGACGTCGCGTGCGAGCAATCCTTGGGCGGTCGGGTTTCGCGTCAACGTGTCAATCGACTGCTCATGACGTTGCTGGTTCGACACTACGGAGTTTTTTTTTTGCTCCGCGAATCCGTTCACGCGGTGGATGGGTTTATCAGGCTCGCCATCCGCCTCCGGGAAAAAACCGCCCGACCGAATCTCGAGACAACTCTCTTTCACCGCCGTGATGACACGTTCGATATCGGCGTCCGAATGAGCCGTCGATAGAAAGCAATTGTCGCCCCAACCACGAGTGAAAATTCCTCGATCGAGCAAATGGAAATAGAGCATGTCGGCATATTCCAGATCCGCGGGAAACATAAAGCGGAACTGGGACGCAAACTGGGCCACTCGGATTGGGAACTGCTCGCTTTCGAAGAATCGGTTGAGAGTGTGCACCAAGTAAGTGGTGCGCTGGGTCAGTCGCTGTTGGAGCTCCGGGCCCTCTTCCTTGAGCATCGTCAGCACTTGGTGCGCCGCGGCAAGTCCCAGCGGATGGCGAACAAAGGTGCCGGCGAAAAACGTCATGTCGGCCTCGGGTTCCGACTCATCGTCATACAACCACATGCCCCCATCGAGTGCGTCCATGAATTGGCGTGTCCCGGCAAGGGCACCGATCGGCATGCCGCCACCTAGTATCTTGCCATAGGTTGACATGTCCGCCCACACATCGAACCACTCCTGAGCTCCGCCCTGCGCCGCTCGAAACCCGGTGATGACTTCGTCCATGATCATCGCGATATTGTTTTCCCGCGTGACACGTCGAATCTCGTGCAGAAATTCGCGGGGCTCGGTGAATGGGTCGGCACTTTGCACGGGTTCGATCAGCACCGCCGCGATCTCGTCCGCCCGCTCGGCGATCACTTGCAACGCTTCGGGCGTGCAGTAGTCGAGCACAATGGCATTGTCAGCGAACGATTGCGGTACACCGGGAGCCGCCGGGGACGAGCGCCGTACATTCCCCACGCGGTTGGATCGAACCAGTACTTGGTCAAAGTTGCCGTGATAGTCCTTGTTGAAGAACACGAACTTCGATTTCCCCGTCACGGTGCGTGACAGCCTCAGTGCCGCCATCACCGCTTCGCTACCGGTGCAACAGAAGGTTGCTCGGTCTTTTCGAGCAAAATCACAGAGCAGCTGCGCGACATCCCCGGCGAACGGACATTGAGGGCCTACCTCCACGCCACGGTCGAGTTGCTCCTTGAGTGCAGTCGTGATGAAGTCCGGTGATTGACCGAAAAGATTCAATCCGAATCCCATCGCAATGTCGATGTACTCATTGCCATCGATGTCCCAAAGCTTGGAACCCTTCGATTTCTGGACCGCAATTTGGTAAACCATCGACTTCCAGATTCGACGATAACCGGCGACGCCACGCGGGTCGGCAAAATGACTGCGACTGGTTTCCGACAGCGAGCGAGACTTGGCCGTGCGACGCGTGTAACGGTCGATGAATCCTGCGAGATGCCGTTGTTGTTGGTCCGTCAGTCCGTTCCCCACACCGCGGCGGACTGGCTTGTAGGGTCCGAATCGCTCGTGCTTGTTGACCGGCTTTGGGGCAGGTGCGACGACGGCGATACTCGTCGAAGGCGCGGGCGCCGTGCGACAGCATGCATCGTCGTTGATACCACAGTCGCTGACGATGGGCGTCCGGGGCATCGAACCGGACGTTGCAGAATCGACTGGTGGTAAAGCGACTGGCGTGCCAGCAACCGGCGCAGCTACTGAGCGGCCCTGCAGGATACTCAAGTGTTGGGCCATGAGCGCATTTTGCTGGAGAATGATTTGCTCCAGCGCGCTCAACGATGTCGTTGACGGTGCGGCTTCAAACATCGGTGGCTGAATCGGAGTCGATGCCCCGGGGGTTGTAGCGGATGATGTCCCAAGAGGAGATGCAGCTGGCATCGGAGGATTTGTGACTACTGGAGCGGACGCTGGTAACCGTGCAGGCGCAAGAACAGATGCTGCTGAACGTGACGGCGGGCTCTGGGGAGATGTGCGGTCTGGCGACCCCGATGCGATCAACGCTTCGTCGACGACGCGAGAAGATGGTGCGGCGGAAGCTGGGTGATTCACCTGCGTGGTGTCTGCCGGGGCGGGGGACGTATGTGTCCGAGCGGAGCTGGCGTCGGACTGCAGACTAGCGATGTGGCTGATCAACGCATCAACGGACGATACTTCTTCAATCAATTGACGAAAGGTTACCTTGACGCCAAACCGCTGTTTGAGTTCTTGGCTAAACTGAATCAAGAAGAGCGAGTCAAACCCAAGCTCCATGAAGGTCGCATCCCGATCAAGGTCAGCGACCTCATAGCCCGTGCGTTCACGCAGCAAACCGGAGAGGCTGGATTCGATCTGGGTAAATTGTGGATGAAGGCGGTCCATGGCTTAAACTAAATGCGTGACGCTGGGCGATTTTTTATAACGGTGTTCTGAAGTAGTAACATCTGCTGATTCATCAACTGCATCTGTTGCTCAATCACCATTTGTTGTAAGCGCGTGTCGGGCGGTACGGTGACTTGCAGCGGCTCGGCGGCCGGGTGTGAACCCGATAAGTTTCCCAATTCCGTTTCGAAGGAATATCGCTCCCGCTGGAATCGGTACTTGGGCAGATGGACGCGGCGTCGACACTCGTTCTGGTAGACACCGTTCCAATCGATGCCGACTCCTTGTTGCCACAATCGCCCCAGCGCGGTGAATGCAGTCTTGGAATCCGACGCTTGCTGGTTCGCGTGCGGGAGTGTCGAAACGATGTGCTGGCACTGAGGATCCAGAGGTTGTTGTCGCGCGAGCGTGCTGAGAGCGACGCTCGGTCCAGCTTCGAGTAACACTAGATCGTTCGAATACACCTTCAAGATGCTGGCGAGTGCACTGGAAAAACAAACCGGCTCACGAATCTGACGTGCCCAATAAAGTGGATCGGTGGCGGTTGCCGTATCGAGCAATTCGCAAGTGACCGTCGACACGATAGGGATCGCGGGCGGATTCAGTCGAATTCTTTGCACTTCCAGTTCAAATGGCTCGATCGCCGGATCCATCATTCGAGAATGAAAGGCGTGAGATGTTTTCAGCGGACGGCAGGCCACGTCGTCGCCGAATTTGCCACTTTCGATCGACGCGGCAAAAGCTTCGATCGCCTCCGTCGGTCCCGAAACCACGCAGAACGCGGGGCCATTAATGGCTGCGATTTCGAGATCGGGAGGCAAAATCTCTTTGACTCGAGTCTCTGGCAGTTGAACCGCCAGCATCGCCCCCGCAGGCAACGATTGCATCAATCGGCCGCGAAGCGCCACCAATCGGGCCGCGTCCTGCATCGACATCACACCCGCTAAGGCAGCCGCCGCGAACTCTCCGACACTGTGACCGACTAGCAATTGCGGAGCAACGCCGAACGATTGCCACCATCGTCCCAAGGCGAACGAGATCATGAACAAGGCCGGCTGCGCAAACTCGGTCTGGTTCAGTCGTTCTGCCGCCCGTGATTCGCCGCGATCGTAGACGAGTTGACGCAGATCGACACCCAAGTGCGGCATGAGTGACTCAGCACACGCATCGACCACGTTCGCGAATACCGGCTCGGAGTCGTACAACTCCCGAGCCATATGAAGATGCTGGGAACCTTGCCCGGGAAACATCATAACCAGCGGCGTATTGACGCTTCGGCAATTAACCGTTTGAACGTGTGGAGCAGTCCGAGCTCGCAAAAGCTCTATGGCTTGACCACTGTCCTGGACAACCACGGTCCGTTTATGACGAAACGATTTTCGTCCGCTTTGCAAGGTGAACGCGACGTCGGCCAACGCGGCCTCGGGTGTCTGTTCCAAATAGGACACGAGATCGTCGGTCATTAACTCCAAGGACTCAACAGACTTGGCCGAAAGCTGTAACAACTGGAACGGGCGGGACTTTAGCGCCACCGGATGTTCCGGCGCCTCTTCGAGAACCAGATGCGCATTCGTTCCACCCACGCCAAAAGAACTGACGCCGGCGCGTCTTGGCAGTGCCGAAGTGTTCCAGGGAGTGAGCGTCGTGTTGACGATGAACGGACTGTTGGCGAAATCGATCTTCGGATTAGCTGAGTTGAAATGAAGAATCGGGGGAATGGTTCGATATTTAAGTGCCAAGGAGGTTTTGATCACACCGGTCACACCTGCAGCGACATCCAAATGACCGACATTGGTTTTGAGTGAACCGATGCGACAGAACAATGTCTTGTCGGTCGTTTCGCGAAACGCTTCGGTCAGCGCCTGGACTTCGATCGGGTCGCCCACCAGCGTCCCTGTTCCATGGGCTTCCACATAGCTAATCGTATCCGCAGTGATGCCAGCACGCTGATGAGCGATTTTGATGGCCGCAGACTGTCCCGAGACGCTGGGCGCTGTGTATCCGTTCTTGTCACCACCGTCATTGTTGACACCCCAGCCCTTGATCACGGCGTAGATGTCATCGCGATCGGCGATCGCTTCGGAAAGCCGCTTTAAGACGACGACACCGACGCCGTCCCCAAAAACAGTTCCTTTTGCATCGGCGTCGAATGTGCGGCACGTCCCGTCCGGGGAAATGATCGAGTCCTCGGTATGCAAATAGCCTTGCTCTTGAGGAAAGGTCACCGTCACTCCCCCCGAGATCGCCATATCGCAAGATCCGGCGATGAGGCTTTCACAGGCTTGAGCGATGGCGACGAGCGAAGTGGAGCATGCCGACTGGACTGCGACACAGGGCCCCCGCAAATTCAAATGATAGGCAACGCGAGTCGCTAAGTAATCTTTGTCATTGGAAATCTCCGCCGTCAGGCCTCCGCCGGGAAACGAATCCGCCATCGATTCCCGAAAATCAGCATCGGCGGCCAATCGCGTGAAAATATATGTGTTCATATGGCACCCTGCGAAAACGCCCACCCGCCCGGGCGTCGCATCAGGCACGTAGCCGGCGTCTTCGATCGCGTGCCAACACATTTCCAGAAAAACGCGATGTTGGGGATCCAGTTCAACGGCCTGTTTCGGATAAATGCCAAAGAACTTGGCATCGAACCAGTCGGCGTCCTTTACGACCGCCGCCTTCGCAACATAGTTGGGGCGCTGAGGAAGCTTACTGCGTCGAGTCGGATTCGGTACCACATCCGTCACACCGCTCAATCCATTAACGAGTCCGTTCCAAAATGACGCGACGTCATCAGCTCCAGGAAAACGTCCGGCCATTCCAATCAGAGCGATCGACTCACAGGGCGATTCTCGATGCATGGCGTGGGAGTGAGTCATGATTCTTGGATGTGCAACTTTTGTCAGCGATCAAAAGTCTAGTTGCTTTGTTCGAGTTTTCAACGCTCGCGGGCCTCAGACGGAAGCGGCCGTTACGCGAGAATCAACTTCGCACGCTCGGGTAGCCGTCGGGTCACAGGTCATGACAATCGACTCGCCCGCAGTCAATTCGTCGCCGACCTTGACCATCACGCGAAGATCCTCGCGATGTTGAACCAGCAAATCAACTTGGGATCCGAATTTGATCATTCCGACTCGCTGGCCTTGCTCGATCATTTGTCCTTCTCGCACATACGGCACAATACGGCGAACCAATCTCGACGCGATCTGGACAATTCCGACTTTAATATTCTCATTCTCGAACACCATGAGCGTCCGCTCGTTCTCCAACAATGCATGAATGTGTTTGAGTGAAAGAAACTTTCCTCCAATGGGCTTCAGCATTGTCACCCTGCCAGTGATCGGGCTACGGTTGACGTGCACATTCAAGTAGTTCATGGCGATGCCAATTTGTATCCCGCGTCCCGGAATCAAATCGGCTTGAGCGAATTCGGACAGCGGAATGGTATGGTTGTTCTTGACGGAAAACGGGAATCGACCATCTTCGACCTCTTTGACATACACCACGGTCCCATCGGCCGGAGACACCAAGACGCTACTGTCCAACGGAGGGTTGCGCTCGGGATCGCGAAAGAAGAAAAACATGATCGCACCGATGGACGCAAACACCGCTATCACGACGCAGGTTGCCGCAACCAACCAACTGGCGACGCCGGACAACGACAGTGACGCTCCGTAGGTGACGGCCGACGCCAACGCCGCCATGGCGATCGACCATGGGCCGAAGTGCTTTGGCTTGAGTTCCCATTTCATCGCCGCAGCAGGCAATATCATGAGCACGATGATCAGGGTGGTAATGGAAGCGATCATAGAACGTTAAGTGGTTGGTTGAGGTCGTGGCACTGGAACCACTGCGAAGGGAACGACGAGCCGATCATGGACACATCCACAATTAGAAGCGGCATAGCTAGAATCCTTTTTTCCACCAAAGATAGGGGGCCATCGACGCTTCCATCAAGAACGGCAGCGGGTCCCGAATTGACCAGACCGCATCATGGTGGTGATTGGTGATCGTTTGCATGAGTGTTCCCACCGACATACGACCATGAATGGACTCTTGCAGGATAGTCGGAACATCGGTCAACATTCGCACCCACGTCGCATTGATCTTTGGCGCATCGCGGACGACCTCGAGCCCATTGAGTATCCGGAACAGTGCCACCGGATAGTTCAATCCGGCGATGAAAGTTAATAAGTGCCAGCCCCAGAAGCGGCCATTCATCTCGATGAATTTGTACTGGTTCGTTCGCTCGTCGTACATGAATTCGACTTCCGCCACACCGCGATATCCGATCTCTTTAAAGAATCGAGTCGATAGCTCTTCAAGCTGTGGCATGTCGCGAGATTCCGCGTAGGTGGTCGCATGACCAAAGTCCATCGGATGCTGGCGGAGACGCTGAGCCGATAATCCAGCGACGACTTTCTCACCATCAAACACCGCCGCGAACGAGAATAGGTTTTTCGTCCCGCCGACCAGGAACTCTTGGGCTAGAATTTGGGCTGATGGGATGAAGTGATTCATCGCCTGGTACTCTCGCGTTAAACTCTTGCGGTCGGTAACTAGCACCGCTTTGTCGTTCGTTTTGTCATAGTAGTTCTTTTTGAACGTCGGTTTGAGTACCAGCGGATATTCTGGGTTGGACTCCAGCAATTGTTCGAGCGACGCGGTCGGATAGACCCTGGGTATCGCGATGCCAGCACGTGCGGCAGCAGCACCCGCGAGATCCTTTTCGTAAAACATGCGACTGGTCGACCAGGGCATCACCGAGAGCAGGTACTTGTCCGAGAGTGCCGCGTGGTTCTTGGCCAAGAATTCAATGGTTTCATCGTTGACACAAAAAATCGCCCAGCCCTCAAGCGAATGCTCGCTTGCGAGTTCCAGCAAATAATCGACAGAATTGGGGGCGGTGAGCAAATCACGTTTGACGATTCTTTGGGTGAACGCATTGGAATACCGAGCGATCCCGGCTTCCGTTTCAAGCAACACCACCGGGATGTTTTGGGCAGCAAGCGATCGGGCGACTCCCACGGCTTGGAAATCAGAACCGATCAACAGCACGCCAGCCGTTTTTCGTTGAGGATGCGCAACTTCCTTGTCCAGCGCACGCGAATCCGTGCGGTGGAATCGATCCTCGATAAGCAAACTTGCATCGGTTGACATTTAGACTCCCGCTGGCTCCGTCGTCGTTGCTTGCGTCGCCGGCGTGTCGCAACACGAGGCCCCCAGCGTCATCACTTCTCGAGAAATCCCAAATAAATCGTCATACAAACGAAGGAGATGAATCGCCTGATGATCCCACGTTAACCCTTTGTCGATCCGCTCCCGCCCGAGCAATCCCAGTCGATTTCGCAACTCCGGGTCGTCCATCAATCGAATCGTCGCACGGGCGTAGTCTTCGACGTCGTTGTTGTTGGCGTAGATTGCTGAATCGCCTGCGGTCAGTTCGTTCTCGCGAGTTCGGAAGCAAACCGTTGGCTTGCGGAGCGCCATGTATTCCATGGTCTTGATCGTGGTGCAACTATCGTTGTAAGCGTTGCTCGGATCGGGAGTGAAACAAATGTCGAACGCGGCAATGTACGCTGGAACGCTGGGAAAGGGGATCATGCCAGTGAAGGTGACAAGATCGATCACATCCAGGTCGGTGGCGAGAGTTTTTAGCTCGCCGATTGCCGGACCGCTGCCAACGATCACCGCCATGAAGTCATCGCGATGGTGACGCGTTCTGAGTTCATGCAGTGTTCGGATGAAGTAATCGACTCCATCTTGAATGCCGATCACGCCGACATATCCGAGAACTAACTTGCCAGTGTTTCGCAGCGTCGGTTCCGGTTCCACGTGCTGTAAGAAAAAGACATTGGGACCGTTACGTACCACGTAGCAGTCATCAGGGTTGGCACCACAACGGTCGATTTGCACGCGGCGCTGTGTTTCGTTGGTCGCAATCAACCGATCCGCATTTCGACAAGCGACCCGCTCAAAATAGCGAAGCACGCGATACACGGTGCCCGGTTGTATGTTCTCTCCGCGAGCCAAATACAACTCCGGTGACAAGTCGTGCAAATCGAAAACAAACTTCTTTCCGAACCACTGAAAGAAGATGGCGATCAAGGCGGTCATGTCCGGTGGAGTGTGGACGTGAATCACATCGAATCCACGTCGAAATAGCACAAACCAAGTGTAGATAAACATCATTGTGAGGCTGTATCCATACTCCCAGGCGTAGCCGAGAAATCCATTGAACTCCGCCGGTTTGGGGTATCGATAGGCGTGAAATCCACCAATCGATTCGGACCACTTTTTCGACGCACCGGTGGGGCAGATCACCGTTACGGCATAGCCAGCTTCGACGAGCGACTCGGCTTCCAGCAATACACGGTTATCGTCGGGAACGCTTTCGTTCTCGAGCAACATCAGAATATGTATTGGCTTCAAGTTGGTTGTGTGAGCGTTCACTGAGTGGTCTCCGCGAACACGGCAGCCGAGTCGGCCGAGGATGGGTTGACAGACCGCAGCGACGTTTCGCCCGTGACATCCGGTCCACTTGTTTGGCCACAAAGTTCACGCATCATTGCCTCGGTGCGACGTACATTCGAATTCGAAAAGTGACGTTCCGCTAGTTCGCGATTACGTCGACCCATCTCGTTCCGGAGCGATTGCGAGCGATAGACTTGCAGAATTGCCCGTGCCAAACCGTCGACGTCCCTTTCATCAACCAAAATCTGTTCCACGATGGCCGGGATCTCGACGTGACGTGTGCTGATGACGGGCTTTCCACAAGCCATTGCCTCGACAATCACTGTGGGAAAACCTTCGGCGCCGCCGAATTCGTCAAAGTGGCTGGGTAAACAGAAGACGTCGCACGCGTGATAAACCGCCTTGAGCGCCGTACCCGAAAGTCCACCAAAAAACGCGACCTGCGACTGCACGCCGAGTTCCTCGGCGATCGCCCGGACGTCGACGCTGTCGACGCTGTCCCGCCCGGTCCCTACGACCCACACTTCGATGTCGGGCTGATCGATCCGTTGGAGTGCCTCGAGCAACACGCGGTGCCCTTTCTTCTGCGCAAAGTAGCCCACAATCAAAATCACAAACTTTTCGGCGGGTTGATACGCGTCAAGGTCAATCGATAACCTCACCACCTCGACCCGCGCGGGATCGATTCCGAACCGCTGCCGCAATTGCTCGCGGTTGTACTCGGTGACGGTGGTGATTCGATCACACGCGGCAATCGCGCGAGCGAACATTGCGGGATTCGGATTCTCATAAATCTCGTAGGCATGAATCGTGCAGATGAGCGGCTTGTCAAGTAATCGTTTGCAGAAGTACCCGATGAACAGCTTGCGATCACCGAACGTTGAATAAACCAAGTCGACGTCTCGCATTTTACGTGCGAAAGCAACGGCGATTGCGAAATCGAGGCAGGCGCCGAATTGAAATGCTTCCTTCAGGACAGTGGCATAGCGAAGCGGATGCGCCAGACACGTCGCGCATTGACTCAGCACCATTGACAGGACGCCCCAGGAAAAAACTTCCCAGGTCTCTCGCGGACCATAAAGCCCAGGCTTGTTCTTTGTCGGGAACACTCGAATACGAGCGCCGTGGTCTTCTAAGTATGAAAGTTCTCGATGCACGAAATGCTCGAACCCATGCTTCAATGAAGCGACGACGCCCAGAGTCATGGGCCCAGCGTTCGTAGGAGAGTTACATTTCATGGATAATTTCGGGGTAATCACTGGCGATGACCGTGCGTGCCATACGTTTTTCAATATCAACGAATTTGAATGACATCCGTGGGATAATCGTCGATCGGTTTGGGACGTGTCTTCAAGAACGAAATGACCGTACGAAAGGTGCTGACCGATCGAACGGAAACGGACAGCAACGCCCGATGCAGGCTACGCTTTTTAATCACCACCGCGGCGAACAATGCCGCCGCAACGATAGCGAGCAGCCATACGAGATGGAAATAAATCGCCAGCGGCAAGGCGATCACGAATACAACGAATGTCGCTGAGAACGTGACGATGTACGGGATGGTATCGAGAACGTACTGGGTACCGCCGCCGTACAGGGCGCTATAGCGAATCACCGCACCATAGTCATACATTTTCGTACGACTACGTCGCATGATTTCATGCAAGGTTTCGCGCCGCTCAGTATATTTGATCGCCATCCTGGACGGAATCTTGACCAGCTTGTAGCCAGCGTTGCGAAGACGTAGACACAACTCGTGGTCCTCGGCTGTGGGCAAATGAGGATTGACGGTGCCCGCTTTCTCCAAGGCCGATCGGCGATACATCGCGATCCCGCCGAGTACTTTACCTTCGACAAATGGCTTGGACGTGTCCTGTTCGAAGACGTTTTGATTGCCGCCCACGCGAACATTCTCGGGTGTGATGTACTCTTCATCGAGAACACCTGCGATCGCGCCGTAGTGCGGATGCTGGTCCATGAACGATATCGCCTCGACCAACCACTTCGCTTCAACCTCCGCGTCGCCATCAAGGAACAGCACGTACTCACCGTGCGAATGGAGGTATCCCGTGTAGCGACCGGCGGCCACGCAAAGCGGCCATTCTTGCCGCAACTGCAAGATGCGGATCGGATACTCGCTCGCGATTTCAACGCTGCGATCCGTCGAAGCTGAATCGACAAAAATCACTTCGACGCCCGCAAGCAATGATTCCGCGGCCAATACCGAACGGATGGACTTCGCAATGAACTGCTCCTCGTTACGACCGATGATGACGGCGGTCAACTTCGGGGCATGCGAGGTGACTTGTTTGACGGGAGTGTCAAGGGTTGCGGATTGCATTTAACTGACTTGCCCCCGAATGGAAGCGGTTTCGAATCTTGGGTACGCGATCACGACATAGACCAACAGTGCGGAAAGCAGCCCCGCGTACGGATGAATGGGTAACAAGATGATGCACGCGATGGCTGCCGCGACCGCTGGAGACATGCTCAACAATTCACGTCCCAAGTGCAGATGATCGACGTCACGTTCGAAGCACCAATAATGCTGGACCATGTTCACAAAGCTTGCGACCAATACGCTTGCGGCCGCACCAAGAAGTCCGAATTGCCAAATCAACACGAACCCGACCACGATGTTGGTAAGCACATTGACCATCACGATCCTCAACACGACACGATCACGCCCCATCGCCCAAAGTCCGTGGCCGAGGATCGGGTTCATCGGATCGAGTAATAACGTGAATGCCAGGATTTGTAGAGCCAGCGAGCCGGCGTGGAAGCTTTCGTTGCCGTAGACGGTTACTAATAAATCGTCAGCTAAGCAGAAGACCACCAGCGCCGCAGGAAATGCCAGACGCAACATCAGTCCGATGATGGTTCGGCCCAACTCGCCCACGGCTTTTCCGCTCGAACGCGCCGCGGATACCAATGGCGGAAACGCACTATGGCCGACGCTTCGATACGCCATCTGGATGGGCTGCAGCAATTGGAACGAAGCGCTCAGAAGTCCCACTTCCGTTTCGGTCGCGAACTTGCTGAGCAATAGCCCGAACGTTGACGCTCCGATCGCTTGGATACCGTCGGAGCCAAGGAACACCATCGAATGCTTGAGCAACATCCACGAGAACCTTGGGTGAATACGTCCACGACGACAATCGCGATGGTTGATATGGAATAGCCAGTGCATCGAGACAAGGGTCAACAGTCGCGATATCACCACCACGCCGGCCACCGCCGCGACGCCATATCCACTGCGCAGCACGAGGAAGCTGGCGACCACCAAGAACATATTTCCCGGCAAGTTGCCGATGGGAATCAAATGCATCTGCTCTCGACCCTTGATCACGGCCTCGGTGATCATTGTCAGGGCGTAGAACGGGACCGCCAATGTCAGCAGCGTGATCACCATGACGGTATCACGTTCGTACTGCATCGCCATGGCCAAGGCGATCATCGCCAACATGCTCAGCATTGATGGAAGCAACGAGGCCAGATAGCCGTGAAGTAGCAATCGTTTAGCGCTGGCGGGATGTTTCGCCACTTCACGAGTCAGCGAAACCGGTAGCCCAGCAACCGCGAACACGTGAAACGTGTATAGCAATAACAACCCAAGCGAAAGCTGTCCAAACTCATGCACGCCCGCTTGGCGAGCGATCATCGCGTAAACGAGAAAGATACCCGCTTTGTTGAGTACGTCGCCTCCCAAAATGGAAAACGCGTTGAGGCTAATTTTGGCCAGTCGGTGCCGCGCATTAGTCATGCGAACGCCTCCGCGGAATTGCCGCAGCGAGCGGACGCGAGCACTTTCCACCGACTTGCTGGCGTGGGCAAGAACGCTAAGACTCCGATGCCCGCAACGAGTGCGAGGAACTCAAACCCGTCCCACACGAAGGCCGTCTCCGTCAAACTGCCCAGCGCCGCAAAGACGATGAGTCCGGACATCAATCGAGCCGCGGCGGTTTCTTGACTGTGCGACAAGCGTAGAGAGCGAACGAAGGCGAATGTCACCCAGGCCATCACGAGCGCAAACACGATCACGCCCAAGTTCAACATCGTTTCGATGTAAGCGGAGTGCGAATGGGTGAGCGCCCAACCATTGCGTCGCTCGAATTCGACAAGCCGACCCGCAGTCCAAAAAGCTCCATAACCGAATCCCACCAACGGTCGCTCCGAAAGCAATCCGAGCGCTTGGTTCCAAATCGGCAAACGACCCGTCAGCTTGGTCGGGTCGGCGGACTCCGCGTCACGACCCAGCGTCGCAACACTCGTCATGTCCACCCGACCGCCGTTCATGCCCACCACCGCGAGCGTCATCGTCCCAAGCCACACGGCCACAAAGCCCGCACCGATCCATGCGCCCAGCTTCAAATGTGGCCAAGCCACCACGAGCGACGCAACCAGCGTGGCGGCAAGTCCCGTTCGAGCCTTGGTGATCACGAGAAAAAACATGGCGACTGCGAAGATCACCAAGAAGAGCTTTCGTCGCTCGACGAAGTACAACGTCAAGCTCGATAACACTAGCATGCCGCAATTGAACGCTTGTTTTGCTGGATGAAAAATCCCGCTGAATCGATAGTCACCCGACCCGGTCAAAAATGTTCGATAGCGAGCCTCGGCGCCGAGACTGAGCAGAAGAAAGAACGACGCCAGGATCGTGATCGCAATCGCGAAATCACGAAAATCCCAAGTGCGACCAATCCCGAATCCCGCGGCGACCATGCACAGCAAGACGATCCCACGTTTGAGCGTTTGCGACGGATCATCCGACCAAGCGACGCTTGAGAACACGTAACCCATCAACAAGGCTGCTGGCAATAAGATGGGCCACACCGGAATCGGACGCGCCGCGCGCGGCTGGAATAGCAACACCAGTCCCATCGACCCAAGCATGAGGAAGGTCAGTTGTCGCCATTTGTTACTTCCAACAGCTGCATCACTGTAGACTTCGGCACCACCGGCAGCCGCGTAACTCGTCTCCATCGAGACCATCAGAATAACAAACCCGAGCATCAATAAAGGTAACACGAACAGAGGCCGGCGCATCGCGCTGGGCATGACGTCCGTGAGCCTCTCGTGAAATCTCGAGGGCTTGCGGTTCGTTCTCCTCCACGAAGTTCGATTGGGTATCTTTCGTACCGAAGTTGACATGATTCAGTGATTCTTCCTCACGCCACCGGCGGGGAAATGAACCTCCCAATCCAGGCCGGAAGGTAGCTCCTGGTTTTATTCAACACGACGCCCACGATCTCGGTTTCGCTCTGGGCCAAGCGACGAACGAGCCGTTCGGCAGCCATTGCCAGCGTTTTCTCCGACTCCACCACCACCAGCACACAGTCCAAGTGCTGAGCGATCGCCACCGCTTGGTCCGGCTGGCTGGCTGCCGGAAGATCCACGATCAACAGGTCGCAATCATCCAGGTACGCACGTAGCGCCTGGGTGATCTCGGGGGCTGACGCAGTCAATGGAAGCTCGCAATTGTCCGCCGCGCACGCGATGAGATCGATGGGAGCACTTTTCGCGCGCTGCAAACACTCGTCATGGGAAGCCCCACCACTCATCAGTTCAATCAATCCGGGTACGCCGTTGAGCCCGAAAAGTTTTGATATCGATCTTGAGCGAGGATCGGCGTCGACGAGCACCGTACGCAATTGACAATCAACGCCGCTGGATACGGCCAGATTGGCCGCCAATGTGCTCGCCCCAGCGCCCTCATCGACACTGATGATTCCGACACTTCGACCGCGATTCTGATTGGGAAAGCGAGGCGTCAGCAAAATCTCGGAAACCAAAGTCTGGCATTTCTGGCGGTAGCGTCGCTGTTCCTTGAGCCGCGGAGACTGCATACGTTTCAACATCGGTATGTTGGCGATTACCGGTTGGCCAATCAAATACTCTACATCCTCAGCGGTGCGCAAGGATTGGGTCGATGATTGGCGAATGAAACATAGTGCAAGCCCGGACATCAAACCCAGAAACAAGCAACCCGCGACGAGGGTCTTCTTATTCGGGCTGGCCGCTCGCTCAACATACGTCGCCGGTTGAAAAACATGGACGTTCGAAACCTTCTGGGACTGCAGCCCGTCAATGATTCGGGCCTCTTCCAGCTTCTCGAGCATCCGCTGTAGGCTCGCCTCCATCACCCGAATGTCACGATCGATCTGAGTCAGCAGGCGTTCGTCATCGAGCAGCTTGTCGATCTGGGACTGCATTTCTTCGCGCTGCGAGTGTTTCATTTCGACCATGGATCGCAATCCCACCACACGCGTTTGCTGACGCTGAAGTTCTTGTTGCAGCGACGTTTTGACCGGATTCGGGGTTGTGCTTTCATCCACTCGCTCGCTATCGAGTTTTGCCAAAATTTCGCGTGCACCAGCGAGTTGGGTGCGAATCTGCTTGAGCTTGGGATGAGAATCGGTGTGATTGGCCGCTAAATTCTGTTCAGCCAACTCAAGTTCGTAGACCTGTTGCCTCATACCGCTCCACGTCGAATCGGAACCGGCTTGCTTGGTGGCAACGATCTCGTCTTCGGTGTCATGGAATTTGTTCTCCAAGTCAGTGATCTCGGAGGTCGCTTGCCGAAGCTGTCCGGCGGCAATGACAAGGTCTCGATCGATCCCCGTTTGACGTTGTTGGAGCAGTTCTCGTCCAGCTTCGATCGATACCAATTCACGCTGCTGCATAAACTCAGCCCGCTCGTCAATCAATCGCGTCAACCGTTTCTCAATCTCCGCCGATTGCTTTTGAAAAAACTCGAACGAGCCGTCGGTACGAGACGCTTTGGAATGCTCGTCGAGAAATGTTTCGGTGTAAGCTCGCACGATCGCCTGGGCCATCGCAGGAGTTTTTGAGTCCGCGGCGATACCCAGAACGGTCGACTTTTTGGGCGAGTGAATGGACACGGAGCTTTGCAACCGCATCACCGCGAGTTCACGATTGCCGATTTCATCCTTGACTCCCGTGGCAAGCAAGACGGTATCGACGGCATCCATCACCGAACGCTTGATCTCCGAAAGCGCCGTTGGGGCTTTCACGGCGCCGGTGCCATCATCCGGAAGTACACCACTGAGCACCGCATCCGCACCCAGTTTATCAACGACTGATTCAGCCAAATGTCGGCTCGACAGAATCTCCAATGCCGAGACGACCTCTTCTTCCTGAGTTTTTTGCAACGTCAATGTGGCACTCGTGGTCGCCGACGGGTCCAACGACACACTCTCACGCCCCACGCGAAGCACCAACATTGCCTGCGATTCATACGCCCTGGGCAACACGAGAATGGCCGCCCAGCCCGCTAGCGCGCCGAAGCATGTGCAAGCGATGATCAGCCACTTGTACATGAACGGAATTTCCAAATACGACGTCAACAACATTCCGCGCGATCCGCTCACACCAACGTCATTGGCGAAACGTGGCGAAGGGATGTCGGAATTGACGACAGACCGCTCGGCGGACTTGTCGACACTCGTCGTCACAAGGGATTGGCTAGACCACTGCACTGGCGGTTTCCTGTTGAATCACAAATTCGGCGACCGCAGCGGATACGCGAGCGACTTGCTGGCGTGTCATCTCGGGATACATCGGCAACGAAACGATTTCACGCGACAGTTGGCTGCACACCGGTAAACCGAACGGATAGGTGGGCGAGTTCACAAATGGCTGGGCGGTAAACAAGGGATTCGGATAATGAATTCCGCACGCAATGTTCTTTTCCGCCAGCGCAGTGATCATGGCGTCGCGTCGCGTCGAGCGCACCACAAAAAGATGGTAGACGTGTCGCATACCCGAGTTCTCTTGCGGCAGCACGACCTCGACTCCGGCCAAGTCGTCCCGATACCAATCCGCGATCGTACGTCGCTGTTCAGTCCACTTTTCAATGTGCTGCATTTTCGAGAGCAACACGCAAGCTTGGATCGTATCCAGGCGACTGTTGAAAGCGAGCAGGTCATGTCGGTTCTTGACACGCTGGCCATAGTTGCGAAGTAGGCGAAGTTTCTCTGCCAAGTCGGGGCATCGTGTCGTCGTGGCGCCACCATCACCAAACGCACCCAGATTCTTGCCAGGATAGAAACTGAAGCAACCGATATCACCGAATGATCCACATCGTTGACCGGCGACCTCGCCCCCGTGTCCCTGGGCGGAATCCTCGACGACTTTCAATCCATAACGCTTCGCCAGCTCACAGATCTCACGCATTCGAGCCGGTTGGCCGTACAAATGGACTGGGATGATCGCTTTGGTCCGCTCGGTAATCGCCTCTTCGATAAGATTCACGTCGATGTTGAAATCCGTCGGATCGACATCCACAAAAACGGCACTGGCCCCCGCATGGGCGATCGCGAATGCCGTGGCGGCGAAAGAATTACCCGCCGTGATGACCTCGTCGCCAGGGCCTACGTCCAATGCCCGCAAGGCCATATGGATCGCTTCCGTACCGTTTGCCATACCGATGCAATGTTCGACACCACAATACTCGGCGAATTGTTGCTCGAACTCTTGAACTTCATTACCGAGGATGTAACGAGCTCCGTCGATGACGTCGCCCATTCGACGCAGCACGTCGTCCTTGATCGCACGTGACTGAGTTTGCAAATCGACAAGTGGAATTGGCGTCGACTCAAAATTTGAACTCATAACATTTAGCTCTTGAAGCTTTTGACAAAGTGGGGGGCGGATTAATTCATCACGTCGGAACCGACGCGTTCCTTGGTAGCGTATTTGAAACTGATTGAATTTCCATCTCCGCACCTTAAAACGGGATTGCAAATCAATTATGAAATAGTGAGAGAATTATGCGAAGTCCGTGAACTCGCAAGTTCGCCGCACTCGTCGCAGTCGGATTGGGCAAAGTGGCCGGACAATTTTTGACCACAGCGACACACGTACGCCACATGCCGCGCCGGTGCTCCCATGACCAAACTGTGCGGTTGGACGTCCTTGGTGACCACGCTTCCCGCCGCGATCATCGAGTGATGGCCGAGCACGAGTCCCGGACAAATCGTCGACGCTGCACCAATTGAACAGCCCTGCTCGACGACGGTGGGAACCAGCCAATTCGCTTTGTCCGCATAGCGACGTTTCGCATGGGGCATCCGCGGGGATCGAGGCAAGCGATCGTTCGTAAAGACAACACCAGGACCGACGAACACGTTGTCGTGGATCGTGATTCCCTCCCAAATCAGCACGCCATTCTTGATGGTTACATTGTCTCCAATCACGGCACCCGATTCGACGAAGGCATGGTCACCGAGATTGCAATGATTGCCGACTCGCGCTCCGGCCATCACATGAGCGAACGCCCAAACGTGGGTGTTTGAACCGATCGCGGTTGGGTCGTCGACCAGTGCTTGTGCGTGAATCATGGACTACTGCACCACTCCCAATAGATTGTCCAGCCGATCACGGTCCAGCGAAGCAAGTTCCACCGGTTGGCCCCCAGCGTGGAGCGATTGATCGGCCGCCTCGAGCACCTGCACCACGTTGAGACCGTTGACGCCATCAGTCAATGGAATGTCTCCATCGCCAATACAACGGATGAAGTCGGCGCATTCCGCCTTAAGTGGTTCCTGCTCTTTGATGAACGGGCTATAGCTTCCGCCGTAGCGATAGGCCAGTTGGAAGTCCGCAAAGTCGCCCGTCGCGCCTTGTGGCTTGTCGATACCTTTGTCGAATATTTTAATCTTTTCTTGTTCCAGGTCATCGTAGACAGCCATTCGCTTGTCGCCGACGACCGTCAAGACGCGTTCCTTGCGTGGGTCCAACCAACTCACGTGGACCATCCCCATGCGATTGCCCTCAAACAACATGGTCAAATTGCAAACATCGTGAATGCCTGGGTTGAGTCGATCAAACCCGGTGCATGTCACCGAGATCGGCTTTTGACCGAGCAAATAGAGCATCATCGAGATATCGTGGGGAGCCAAGTCGTACAAGGCGCTCACGTCCTTTCGCACTGGCCCCAAATTTAGTCGACGACTGCTGATGTAGTTGATCGAACCGAGTTCGTTCGATTCGATCATCTCACGCAGTTTTCGAACTGGCGAGGCGTGCAAGAAGACGTGTCCGACAAACAGCGTGCGGTTACGTTCTCCAGCAATCTGGACCAAATCGCGGCACTGCGCCGATGTTCTGGCTAAAGGCTTTTCGACAAACACGTGCAAGTCGTGCTCCAGCGCCTTCTTGGTCAACTCGTAGTGAGTTGCCGTGGGTGTCGCGATCACCACCGCGTCCACCAGATCACGATCCAACAACGCGTCAAAACTCTCGATCGGGTAAACACTCGGAAACCGATCCTTGATGCGCAACAATTGATCGTAGCTCTGGTCACACACTGCGGTGACTTTGCAATGTTCCAAATCAGAAAAACAGCGTACTAAATTTGGACCCCAATAACCGAGCCCGACGATGCCAACGCGAATCATGAATGTCTGCTTACTTCAATGCTGATAAACCGGGGCCGATAATAAAATCATTCGTTGCGTTCGATCAATAAAACCACAATCGTCTTGAACAGTATTCGTAAGTCTTGTTTCAAAGAGCGAGATTCGATGTATTGGATGTCGAGTGCCACCATTTGATCGAACGTCAATCGATTCTTGCCACTGACTTGCCATAATCCTGTCATGCCGGGGAGGACTTCGAAGCGACGTCGTTGCCAAGCTTCATAGTCCTCAAGCCGCAGCAAATCGGGGCGTGGACCCACGAGGCTCATGTTGCCTTGCCAAACGTTGAGCAATTGCGGCAATTCGTCGATCGACAATTTGCGAAGGATATTTCCGCCGCGAATGAACTCTTTGCAGTGATTCGGTTTCTTCACCGGACCATCGATGCGAGTGTGGCTGGCAATGTAATCGCGGTGCCCCTCGTCGCGGCTGACCTTCGGAACTTGCATCGTACGAAACTTGTAAATCAAGAAATCGTTTCCGCCGTAGCCCACTCGCGACTGCACAAACAAAATTGGTCCGGGTGAGACCCATTTGATGTAGATGGCCACCAGCGCCAAAAGCGGTGCCAGCGCCGGGGCAAGTAATGCGACTCCACAGAGATCGAGTGCTCGCTTCCATCGCGGAGTGGAGCGTTTGTAGACAGCGAGCGATATCTCGGGCTGGATAGGAGGCGCTTGCAGGATTACGTTCGAAATTCTTGTCCGTCCGTTGGAGGGAGATTCAGCGGGAAGAGGATCATTCAGTGACGGGCGGCTCAATGGCGAGCGGCGACGAATCTTGATCTCAGGCATCACAAATTACCTAATCCGCAAAGTCGGCGTGATGGGATGCCTGACAACCATAGCCAAAGTCAAAAGATTTTGCTAGCAAAAGCCGCAGAATCAAAGGTTTTCGGCGTTCTGTTTCGTCGCCAACTGGGTCGGGTGAGAGTGCCGATGGTGAGCTCAAACTGATTCACCGGCGACCGTGAATACGCGTGGTTGGCCTTGCTAAACCCGCCTTGCGCAAATCGAAAAATCGCTACCATCATTCCAAACCGCCCATGTATCGAGCGTATGGCAATGAACGCCTCATTAGTACAGTTTGGCGGGACGGATCCGGCTTCTTTTAACGGCGCGTCGGCAGCAGCACGGACCCATCAAAACGAGGGCCGCTGCAATCCAAAGGGGCGAGTTACGACACCGTGGTAAGAACGTCGCAGGCTTTGACGAGCCACCGCGACAGCGACCACTCTGGCATGGCGGCGGTACGGATGAGAAGAATAATGCGGATGAGAGGAATCGAACCTCCACGACCTTGCGGCCACAAGAACCTGAATCTTGCGCGTCTGCCAGTTCCGCCACATCCGCATGTTTTGTCCCCGCGGGCGTATCATCGATCTCGCCATCGGGTCCTAGCAGGTTCGCAAGATTATCGGCTTGGCTGTCGACTGGCAAGAGCTTCGCGTCGTCTTAGGAGCGGCTGGTCCGAAGGACATCCGGATTCAATCATGATCCTCTCTGGCGCTGGCCACCGACGGTGATGATTTTGGAGTATCATGCCCGGTTACAGATAAGGTCGACCCAGCATGCGACTTCGAAAATGCGACTGAACTGCCTTGGAACTGTCGGCTATCACCCTAACCCATCACGGCACACGTCGTGTTATTTCTTGCCGCAGAGTGGAATACTACTCGATGCGGGAACGGGACTATTCCGACTGGCGCCATACATAGAAACGGACACGCTGGACGTGCTGCTCAGTCACGCGCACCTGGATCACACGTTTGGTTTGACAAACTTTCTTGACGTCTTGTACCAGCGACCAGTCGAATCATTGCGGATTTGGGGTGAGCAGCAAAAGCTCGATGCGATTCGCGAGCATCTGTTTTCCGAATTGCTGTTCCCTGTCCCGTTGGCTGCCCAGTGGTGTGCGATCGACGATCTTCGTTCCTTTTCCATCGGCGGGGCACGCGTGACGTGGCAGCACCAAGACCATCCCGGCGGGTCGGTGGCTTACCGGATCGACTGGCATGACCAGGGCAAGTCACTCGTGTATGCGACCGATACGGTCGGGGACATCGGAGAGTCGTCCAGTCGCTGGAAGGCAGACGCCGATTTGTTACTGCACGAGTGCTATTTCCGCGATTCTGCTGAAAAGTGGGCGTTAAGAACGGGCCATTGCTGGACGAGCCGATTGATCGAAGTTGCCAAAAAGTGTCGTCCCCGCCAATTGCTGGTGACGCACATCAACCCGCTGGAGGACTCCGCCGATCCCGTGGACCTCGAGAGAATTCGCGGCGAACTGGATTGTGACGTCATTCTTGCGGAGGACGGTTTAACGGTGGACTTTTGAGGTTCTTAAGCCGCTGAGGTGGTTCGCGTCGCCAGCTGGAGCGAACCGGGGAGGCGTCATTGCCGTCGCTAGTTCAAGATTCTTGCTCGCTCAGCCGCGAAAACCGACAATTCCATCTTGTCGCTTAGTCGCGGATCGCTACACTCTGCCCTTCCGCGAGGGCAATTGCACCATGTGGGAAGAGCGCGCCAACGTAGCTCAGTTGGTAGAGCTGCTGATTTGTAATCAGCCGGTCGTGGGTTCGAGTCCCTCCGTTGGCTTAAGTTGGAGGAATTGGGAAAAGGAAATCGCCTGAAAGTTTTCTGAGCAAAATAACGTCGATTTGGGGGGTTTGCCCGAGTGGTTAAAGGGGGCGGACTGTAAATCCGCTGACTATGTCTACACAGGTTCGAATCCTGTAGCCCCCACTGATAGAATTTTGATGACGACGGTTTGGGCGTCATCACGCGGGTGTAGCTCAATGGTAGAGCAGCAGCCTTCCAAGCTGAATACGAGGGTTCGATTCCCTTCACCCGCTTTGTTGCAGAGGCTTGAGGCAAACACGAGCAGACCCCGGGTAACCCCTGTTGTTTGGCTGTGGATGCCGCTCGTTTCTGATTGGCTGCTGTAGCTCAGTTGGTAGAGCGCCTCCTTGGTAAGGATGAGGTCATGGGTTCAAGTCCCATCAGTAGCTTTTGGTTGATAGTGTCGGCGACCTCGTCGAAGCTTGTCCGTTGAGTCAATTTTGCATCCAAGCCAATTGCAAGAACGTCCGAACTTCGCAACAACTTACGGCTTCGAGAACAAGTTGTGTTCGTAAGAACTAGTCGTCGACACTACCGCGTGGGCTCGCCCAGGCGAGTGAATGCGGCAACCTAGCGAGAGCAACTTTGAGTTTTACGTCCCACGGTGGGGCGTGAAGAGTTTGTGTTCGATTTATGTAGATCGAGTGAGACCAACGCTTTCGGGTTATCGGTGAATCTCCGCGGGTGTGAACGCGGCCATCGGTCTCTTGAGCTGTGGGGAGCGTATCTCTTACCGCAGTCGTGGCACGGTCAGGTGCAGGTGAATTAGAAATGGCCAAGGAAACTTTTAACAGAACAAAGCCCCACGTGAATGTTGGTACGATTGGCCACATTGACCACGGCAAAACGACCACGACTGGTGCGATCCTCGCTGTGCAAGCCGCCAAGGGCCTTGCCAAAGCGAAGGGTTATGCGGACATCGCCAAGGGCGGAACCGTCCGCGACGCGACCAAGACCGTTACCATCGCCGTGGCACACGTCGAGTACGAGACCGCAAATCGTCACTACGCACACATCGACTGCCCAGGGCACGCCGACTTTATTAAGAACATGATCACCGGTGCCGCCCAGATGGACGGCGCGATTTTGGTCGTGTCGGCCGCTGACGGCCCGATGCCACAAACCAAGGAACACGTGCTCTTGGCTCGCCAGGTTGGTGTGCCTTACATCGTGGCCTACCTCAACAAGTGCGACCTGGTCGACGACGAAGAATTGTTGGAACTCGTCGAACTTGAAGTCCGCGAGTTGTTGAGCAAGTACGATTTCCCTGGCGATGACCTCCCGGTCGTCCGTGGTTCGTCGCTACCGGCTTACAACAATCCGGCGGACCCGGTTGCCAGCAAGTGCATCAGCGATTTGATGGACGCGTTGGATGCCAACATTCCTGAGCCGACTCGGGAAGAGGACAAGCCGTTCTTGATGGCGATCGAAGACGTTTTCTCGATCGAAGGTCGGGGAACGGTTGCGACCGGTCGTATCGAGCGAGGAATCGTCAAGGTCGGTGAAGAAGTCGAAATCGTCGGCCTGTCGGCGACACCGGTAAAAACCATTTGCACCGGCGTCGAAATGTTCCGCAAGGAAATGACCGAAGGTCGCGCCGGCGACAACGTGGGCTGCCTGCTCCGCGGTGTCAAGCGAGAGGACATTCAACGTGGTCAAGTGCTGGCGAAGCCCAAGAGCATCAACCCGCACACGAAGTTTGAGGCCGAAGTCTATTGCTTGAGCAAGGACGAAGGCGGCCGTCACACGCCGTTTTTCTCGGGCTATCGTCCCCAGTTTTACTTCCGTACGACGGACGTGACCGGTACGGCGAACCTCGTCGATGCCGAAATGTGCATGCCTGGCGATAACGTCAAGGTTACTGTCGAATTGCACAAGCCGATCGCGATGGATGACGGTGTTCGTTTCGCAATTCGCGAAGGCGGCCGTACCGTCGGTTCGGGCGTCGTGACCAAGATCGTCGAGTAATCGGCGAATGGTTTCGTTGGCGTGGTCGGTCAAGCGGACCGCGTCAATCGATTGCATTGAAACAAGCCATGGCCAGCGAGACAGTATTTGTTCTCGTTGGTCATTGGCTTTTGTTTCCATTCGCGGTAGTTTATCGCGTTTAAGTTCTCAAATCGAATCTTAGTTACAGGGGTGTAGCTCAATTGGCAGAGCACCGGTTTCCAAAACCGGCGGTTGCGAGTTCGACTCCCGCCGCCCCTGCTTTGAATACACAACATTGCACGTTGGACGGCGCTGTGTCCTCCGAGTGCGCCGGCAATGGAATGGCGGCGGAAGCGGTTTTTCCAGGGATTTTGTAGGAGTTTTCCAGGTGTCTCAAGACTTTGCCAGTTCGCAAGGCGCGTCGCTTTCGTCCGAATTGTTTCACTCCAAAGTGTACAAGCCGAATCAAGGGCGAATCGTTCGACAATTAACGGCGCTGGCCATTTGGGTCATCGTTGCGTTCGGATGCTGGCGGTTGCTGGGCACCCTCAACGGGGCTCTCGAAACTCCCTATATCGACAAGATCATCCCTAGCGTGCTGCTTGCCGCAGGGTTGTGGTTTGGATTTCGGTTGGTCAATTGGCCTCGATTTGCAGATTTCTTGATCGCCGTCGAAGCCGAAATGAACAAAGTGACCTGGCCGAGCAAGGACGAGCTCATTCGTGCCTCGATCGTGGTCATCTTCACAATTTTCTTTTTGGCGATCACACTGTTCGGCTTCGACGTGCTGTGGCAGTTCATTTTTAACTTCCTGGGCGTGACGAGCTAGTTCGTTACAAGCGGTTGTCGTGAACGCGGATGTCACCGAGTTCGCGACCATCTTGCACCCTTCAACCAGTCAATTGACTTTCGGATTTCGATACTGTGAACGATCCTGATGATCTCGAAGACGACGTGACGGCCTCCGACGATGACGTCGAAACCGGCGAGTCGTCGCTTGACGCGAGTCATCTTGAGGACGACTCGGCAGCAACCTCCGAGAAACCGGCGAGCAAAGCCGTGGCCAAGGCTCCTGCAGTCGAAGCGGAGAGCGAGACTGCGCCCATGGACTGGTACATCCTCAAAGTCGCCTTCAATCGCGAAGACTCCATCGCCGATGCGCTGCGAAAACGCGTCAAAATGGAAGGAATGGAAGAGTTCTTTGGCGAGATCGTGGTCCCGACCGAAGATGTTGCGACGTTCACTCGCGACGGAAAACGCCGTATCAGCAAGCGAAAGCTGCTTCCCGGCTACATCATGGTCTACATGTCGATTAACGACGACACATGGTTTCTCGTTCGCGAGACCGGTGGTATCAGCGACTTCACCGGCGCCGCTGGCAAGCCCATGCCGATGGAACCAGCCGATGTCGAGCGGTTTGTCAACAAACCGGCGATCGAAGACGACGAAGAGGTCGTGATCAAAACATCGATCCCCTTCAAACCTGGGGATCGTGTGCGGGTCAAGGAAGGTAACTTCGAGAACCAAGAGGGCGATGTGGATACGGTCGACGAAGCCAATGGTCGCGTGACCGTGATTATCAATATCTTCGGGCGTAGCGTCCCGATGGAACTCGATCACTGGCAAGTCGAGCCGCTATAAACCGATTGGCTCGTATGCGATGGTCAGTGGACAGAAAGAACCAGTGACCCTCGAGCCGTTTGGAAAGCAACGCGGCCAATCGACCTCAAATTCTTTCGAACAACACTTACTGACTACTGACAACTGAATTTACTGACGACTGAATTATGGCTAAGCAAGTAACTGGACAGGCAAAGTTTCAAGTCCCCGGCGGTCAAGCGACTCCGGCACCTCCGGTTGGTACCTCCTTGGGTAAGTTCGGCGTGAACTTGGGCCAATTCGTGATGGCTTTCAACGAACGCACCAAAGAGTACGCGGGGACACCGATTCCCGTCGTGGTCACGGTCTACAACGACCGTAGTTTTGAGTTCATCACCAAGAGTCCTCCCGCCGCTGCCCTCTTGAAGCAGTCCGCCGGAATCGCCAAGGGAAGCGGAGTTCCCAACCGCGACAAAGTTGCAAAGGTGACACGTGCCCAGTGTGAAGAGATCGCCAAAAAGAAGATGGCCGACCTCAATGCTCGCAGTATCGACCAGGCCGCACGCATGATCGAAGGTACCGCGCGCAGCATGGGAATCGTTGTCGAAGGCTAGTTCGACGACCGCTGATTGGCCGGCGTTTTAGCGGTGGGTTTCGCAGCCAGCTCGCCGCCGCCGATGAGTGTCTCAAGTTCGACGGCAAGTTGTTCGCGCAGGGCATCTTCGCCGTCGTAGCCCACGTGAACGGATTGGATGGTTCCACGGGGACCAATGATCACGGTTTGCGGGATCGCATCCACTTCGAATGCGTCGGCAACTTTCCCGTCCGGGTCAAAAAGAATCTTGGTTTTCCAGCCTTGCTCTTTGACAAACTTAGTTGCGGTTTCGCCAGACTCGCCGGTGTTGACGGCGAACAGGACCACATTTTTTGCGGCATACTTTCCGCAAATTTCACTGAGCACGGGCATTGATTCGACACAGGGCGCACACCAAGTCGCCCAAAAGTCCAAGACGACGATTTTTCCAGCCAATGCTTGGGAGTCGACGCGATCACCGCTCATTGTCATGGCGGCGAAGTTGGGGATGGTCGCCCCGAGTAGCGGGTGGAATGCCGCGATTTTTTCGTAGTAATCGTCGAGCGATTGATACTCGACCGCGTCCGCGGCGGCTGTGAATTTGAACAACGAGTCGTCGACCGTTCCGCTCATCCGCCAAGCCAGAAAATCAAACCGCAAATTGTACGCATAGCTCGGTGGGAACTGGGATTGTCCCGTCGCACGAAGCATGGGGGTGAGATCGACGAGCAGTCGCAGGGGCTTGGGATCTTTGCCCTGCGTGATCCAAAAGTCCCAGCTCACACCATCGTCTTGGACCCCTTTAAAATGGATGGCGGGTACTTCGCCACGAAACTTTCCGCGGTCCACCAGCTCAACAGATTTCATTCCTCCGAGTAACGAAATTGCGGGATCAACGCCAGCAAGCGAGAGTGACAACACGGCCTCCGGATACGGGCCCAATGCGACCGGAAGGTTGGTGGCCGCTTGCTGTGTCTGGATCGGTTCCGGCGCCCGAAAAAACGCTTCCGGGGACATTGCGACGATCATTTCCTCGCCGTCGCAATACACGCGAATCCGTTGATCGGGTTCTTTGAGATAAACGGTGAACTTGTCAGGTGAGATGGAACCGATTTGATAGGTCGACGTCTGGCTTTCGATCACTTCGGCGCCGATGAGTGACTCAGCCGATAATTCGACGGTGGTTCGAGATACGTCGGCGTTCGCGATGGTCTTGAAGAGAGGCAAGAGGGCATCGCGAACTTCGTCCGCCAATTCGAACTCTTCGGCGCAACAATTCGGGGCGACGGCACCAGGCAGAATCAGCGAATTCGCCGCGCCGAACGATGCGAACGAGACTAATGTGACGACCCACCAAGACAAACGATTCATCCAAACTCACCATAGTCGCGTCGGGTAGAACATCGACGTCGAGCCGGCGCATGTCTGGACACCTGCTCCACGACGCTGTTCGATGAAGACTCCGATGATAGGGACTTGCAACGTCGTTGGCTATCATCATGCACGGACAGGGGATCGCGAGGACGCTCGGCGCACGCACCGCTCCGACTTTGCGCGAAAAAAATTGGTAGCCAGACCCAAGGTCATGGCCGATGAAGCGAATGACTCAGTCGGGCTCTCGCCGTCAGGTATGCTACCGAAAGGGCGAAAAGCGACGAACAGGGAAACTTTGACCGTGGAATACCTAACCAATTTCTTGAAAGCGACATTGCGGTGGGCTTGGTTTGGGTTATTGGTGCTGGTCGGATTTGCCTTCCTTGCGTCTGGATTGTCGGAAAACTTGCCCCACACTTCCGAGTCGTCCGCCCCGAAATCGGTTGTCGTCCCGGTCTCGGCGGGAACCCGGGAAGCGATTGAGCGCGTCGACGCGAGGTTGCGTGAATCGCTCGCGGCGAAGGGGCTTCAAAGTGCTCCGCGTGCCGATTGGATGACGATTTCACGTCGTATTTCGCTCGCTCTGGTTGGCAACGGGCTGTCGCTGGAAGAGATCCGCCATCTTGAAGCGATCCCCGAGACCGATCGTGTGACGCGACATCTTGAGTCACTGCTTACGGATCGGCGGTTCCACGACTATTGGGCTGAACGCTGGACGCGTTTCCTGGTGGGGACCGATGAGGGGCCATTCATTGTTTACCGACGTCGTCGATTCCGGACATGGCTCGCAGACCAATTCGAAGCGAACCGAAAGTATGACGAGATCGTTCGATCGCTGGTGACGGCCAACGGGCTTTGGACGGACAAGCCGGAAGTCAATTTCTTGACCGTGACGTATGACAGCGGCGACAGCAAACCGGATCCCATTCGCTTGGCGGCGCGAACGAGTCGAGCGTTCTTAGGATTGCGGATCGATTGTCTGCAATGCCATGACGATTTTCTGGGCAACGTTTCGCTGGGCGATTGCGAGTCACCACGTGGGGGCGTCCAGCAAGATTTTCACCAGCTCGCCGCGTTTTACACGGCTGCCAAGGCGAACGGATTGCAAGGAATTCGAAGCGGTGACGTTGACTATCAATACAAGTATTTGGATGCCGACGAGGAGACAACGGTCGACGCCAGCGTGCCGTACTCGCCCGAGTTGTTGCCCAGCGATGGAGATCCGCGCGAGCGCTTGGCGACTTGGATCACTCATCCGGATAATCGTCAAGCGGCGCGTGCGGCCGTTAGCCGTGTGCTGGCGTTGATGTTTGGCCGGGCCGCAGGCGATGCTGTGGATGATCTTCCGCTGGGTCAAGAATCGACGCCGCTGGTCGAGTCGCTCACCGACGAGTTCCTACGTGGCGGCCGCGACTTGCGGCAACTGATTCGGGTGATTGTTGGATCTCAAGCGTTTCAAGTGGATAGTCAAGCTGATTTTGAGATTCTTCCTGAACACGAAGACGCGTCGGCGGTGTTTCCGTTGGTTCGATTGCGACCCGAGCAAACCGCCGGTTGCGTCATTCAATCCACGCGAATCAAGTCGTTCGACGAAGAGTCTTCGTTGATCCTACAGCTATTGAAATTTGGCGCGACCAACGATTTCCTGGTGCAGTATGGGGACATTGGCGAGGACGAATTCGGTAATGACGCGGTCACGATCACGCAGCGTCTCGTTTTACTCAACGGCAAAATGGTCGACGAGCATGTCCTTTCGAATCCAATTCTCAACGCATCGAGTCACATTTCACGCTTCGCAAAAAGCGATTCGAAGGCGATCGAAACCGTTTACTTGACCGTGCTCAATCGTTACCCGTCGACGACAGAGTCAGAGCATTTCGTGCGGAGATTGAACGAGGCAAAAAATCGGCAAACGTCGATCGAAGACTTGTACTGGGTGTTGATCAATAGCTCTGAATTTTCGTGGAATCACTAGCAAGGTTTTTGGACATGTTTCTCCCTCGACCCGCGTTGTGCAATACCGATCTTCACTTGTCGCGGCGGACGCTCCTGGGTGCTGGCTCGGGAGCATTGCTAATGTCCGCGATTGCTTCACGGCTAGCGCTGGCGGACGAACAAGGCGAAACGGATCCCGCGAGACCGCTGAGCGTGATCCTGTTGTGGCTTGAGGGCGGGCCGAGCCAACTGGAGACCTTCGATCCACATGCGGGAACGCTTTATGGTGGCGACGTCAAAGCGATTGCGACTTCCGTACCGAATCTGCAAATCGCGGACACGTTGCCTCAAGTCGCCGAGCAGATGCATTTGGCGGCTCTCATTCGAAGCGTAACTGGCAAGGAAGGAGATCACGAGCGAGCGATCTACAACATCAAGACTGGATACCGGCCCGACCCGACGCTGCAGCATCCTGCGATCGGTTCGATTTTGTGTCATGCCAGCCAAGGCGGGGCTGATATTCCTCGCCATATTTCGATCTTGCCCGGGCAATCACCCGGACGCGGTGGGTATCTCGGTCCACAGTTCGATGCGTTCAAAATTGGCGACCCAGCGGGTCCTGTTCCGGACGTCCGCAAACGAGTGGACGAAGAACGATATCAACGTCGCATTAGCGACCTGTACGATGTCGTCGAAAATCAATTCGCGCTAGGTCGACTACGCGATTTGGAACGGTCGCGAACGCTTCACACGACAGCCACCGATGCGGCGATGCGGATGATGTCGAGTGATCAATTGACGGCCTTTGACGTCAGTGAAGAACCACAAGCGGTGCGTGATGCGTTTGGCGATACGGAGTTTGGTCGCGGTTGTTTGGCGGCAACGCGGTTGATCGAAGTCGGGGTTCGATGCGTCGAAGTGACGTTGGGCGGTTGGGATTCACACGCCGCCAATCACACCTTGCAACTCGCTGGATGCGCGACGCTGGATCCGGCTCTCGCCGCCCTGCTCCAACGGTTAAAGGAACGCGATCGACTGGGAACGACCTTGGTCGTTTGCGGTGGCGAATTCGGACGAACTCCAACAATCAATCCAGCCCAAGGCCGCGATCATTGGCCTCACGGATTCAGTCTGTTAATGGCCGGTGCGAACTTGCGAGCTGGGATTGTTCACGGAGAAACCGCAGCACAACCGAAACTCGATCGAGACAATCCGTTGGCGGACGTCGTCGATCCCGTCGGTGTCGAGGATGTTCATGCCACCATTCTTGCGGCGCTTGGCATCGACTTTACGGAAGAACTCATCACACCGATCGGTCGGCCGCTCAAACGCAGCGACGGTCAGCCGATTCGTTCGCTCATCGCGTAAACGACGCGGCCAAAAAAGGTTTCGTGCGATTGGCACGACAATCGCATTAAGAGGTTCTCCCATGTGGTAATCAACTGAATTGCCACGCCACCACTTTTCCAAACTGGGAGATTGCCATGTTAGGCTGGGCTTTAACGTTCTTGATCATTGCACTCATCGCTGGCGTGCTCGGCTTTGGTGTCGTCGCAGGAACTGCCGCGAGTATTGCGAAGATCCTGTTCTTTGTGTTCTTGGTCCTGTTCATCATCGGATTGGTGATGGGTCGACGTGGACCGGTGGCCTAGTCTGATCATCGGTATTCGCTCCGCAAGTTACGATTGACGGAGGATACTGGTTATCGCGAGCGTTCTTGGCCGCTCAATGCGGCGGCCTTTCGAACGAGTTGCAAGAACTCGGCGCGTAAGCCGAATTTGTCATGGCCAATCGCTTTTTCGGCTACCGCTTGAACATCAGCAAGTGTCCACGACCCAGCATACTCGCTGCGTCGTAGCTTCATCCCGAACCCAGCGACGGCGACTGCGAACCGAACGTCTTCATCGGCTGCTGAAAAATCTTGGCCGGAGTCTTTGACTGGAAACTCGACAAGCGTGCTCTTGTCGCCCGTCGGAGCTTTGTAACGGAGTTTGACCGTTAATGTTTCGTCCTTCGTTGCCGCCGCAGTTGGTTCCAGTACTCGCTGATATTTCAATGGGTCAACTTCCGGTGCAATCGCGTCCACATGAACGTCGGTGGGTACTAGTTCGTACAGCGCGGTGACAGTGTGTCCGGCGCCGATTTCACCAGCATCTTTTTTGTCGTCATTGAAATCTTCTTTGGCAAGCACACGGTTCTCGTAACCGATCAAACGATAGGCTGATACCACTGCGGGATTGAATTCCACTTGAAATTTCACATCCTTGGCGATCGTCACGAGAGTTCCGTTGGTTTGTTCCACCAGCACTTTCTTGGCTTCGATGGGTGTGTCGATGAAGGCGTAGTTTCCATTGCCGCGACCGCTGATTTGTTCAAGCATCGCATCGTTGTGGTTTCCCATTCCGAAGCCGAGCACCGTTAGGAAGACGCCAGCTTTCGCTTCGTTTTCGACCATACGGACCAATGAATCCGTGCCCGTGTTGCCAACGTTGAAGTCTCCGTCGGTGCAAAGGATCACTCGATTCACTCCATCTTGGATGAAATGATCACGAGCGGTCTGGTAAGCGAGCGAGATGCCTGCTCCGCCATTGGTACTACCACCGGCGGCTAGTTGCGTTAGAGCCCTTCGAATTTCTCGCGTCTCGGACGCCGATGTCGAATCGAGTACCAGTCCAGCGGATCCCGCATAGACGACGATGGCGACACGATCTTTCTCGCCCAACTGATTGAGCAACATTTGCATGCCCTCGATCACCAGCGGCAACTTGTTGGGAGCGTCCATGGATCCGCTCGTGTCCAACAAGAACACAAGATTGCATGCGGCTCGTTCCTCACGCTCGACGACCTTTCCTTTGACGGCGATTCGAGCGAGTCGGTGCGATGGGTTCCATGGGCACGAAACAATCTCCGTCCGAGTAGCGAAGGGGTGTTCGCTGCTGGAGGCCGGTGGGGCGTAGTCGTAGTCAAAGTAATTCACCAACTCCTCGATGCGAACGGCATCAGGCCGCGGTAGCTGGTTAGCTCGCATCAGGAAATCACGCACTTTACTGTAGCTTGCGGTATCCACATCCGCGCTGAACGTACTTAGCGGATGTTCGCTGACACGTTGGAAGGCATTGTCGCTAATCGGATCGAACTGGTCGCCGGGAATACCCGGCCCGCGACCTTCATCAATCGCATCGCCGTACGGTGATTTGCTGAGCACCGGCGCCAGGGGCATCACAAAATCAGTCTCCTGGTCTGCAAGCACTGCGGTTCGGTGAAGACCACGCTGCAATGGTTCCTCAGGCGTGGCCGCGAAAAAGTTACTCGTCTTACCAGCATCTTTCGTTTCGACGGCGGCACCATCGACGACGCCACCGCCGAGTCCTCCACCCATCATCCCGCCGACGCCGTACTCGTCTTGGGCGCTCATGTCCATTCCGCTTCCCATTCCCATGTCCATATCCGTATCCATGCCCGCACGAGATCGTCGAGAACTCTCGCTACCGGGACCCTCCGCTTTCTCGCGAGCAAACAACGATTTTTGCTCGTTCGCCATCACTCCGGTTTGTGCTTCCAGCGCGACCGCAGGAACGCCACTTCCGTCGTCGGGCTTGCTGGCCGTGGACGCCGTGGGATCCAACGGTTCAAGATTGTAAACTCCTGAATACGGGGCCGACTCGGCGCTCGGGGCGAACGAATCCGCTGGTGTCTGGTATCGCAACGATTCGGATTCTTCTCGTAGCTCTTGTTCTCGCGAATTCGTGGACACCGATTCCTGTTGCCATTCCATCGCCAATCGGTCGTGGTTGCTCGTGGGTGCCATGCTCGCCATTTGTACCGCGGGCAAATTTAAACCACACAGCACCCCTATCAGCGATGCGGCGACGACCAGCGAGACCCAATGACGCTTGAACCAGGATGTTTTCGCGAGTGTTGCTTTTGTCGGATTCGCCAGAATGGACTCGCGACGATTCGCATCCAGTTTTGGCACTGTTTCGCGAGCGAAATGTTCTTGCAATTGGGACGTTAGCGATCGGGCTTCTTGGATCGCCGCAGCTAGCTCTGGATTGCTTGCCAGCTCTTGCTCGAACGTTGCCAATTCGTCGCCCGATAACTCGCCGAGCGCGTACGCGGTGATCCGGGGGTCATTCCAGATTTGATTTGACTGTGACATAAGATTGAACCTGAACGTAGGTTGTTTGTGCGGTGTAGAGACGCGACTAAGCGGTCGCGATGCGTTGGCGAAGATTGCGTACTGCTTCGTGCAGATGGAAGCCAACGTTGCTAACGGAAAGTCCCGTGATGTCGGCGATTTCTCGGTAGCTGAGCCCCGCGCCGAGACGCAAACGCAAGACTTCCTGCTGCCGCGGCGAGAGCTGGTGCAGACACTCACTCAGTTGTGTCTGGTCCTCGGCATCGCTCAGCAATTGGGCGGGTTCGGGCGATGGATCGGGTAAATCCATCTGCAACGCGTCCATGGGCGTGGCATGGTGTGTTCGTTGCATGTCAATCACTCGGCTTCGGCAAACGGAGAAAAGCCAAGCGGCGAGTCGCGGTTCGATGGTACCGCGGTCGGCCCGGCAGAGTCTCAAAAAAGTTTCCTGGACCGCATCTTGGGCTGCCGACCAATCTCCACCGAGCATGCGACAGGCGTACGCCAACAGCGGTCGTTCGAAACGATCCACCGCCCATTCGGGCCACGGTTTCTCCGGCCACGGTTGGTTAGGCACGTCGGTCATCGATGTCAGCGAGGATAGGAGGGCGAAAAGAAGCGGCACCGGGATGAAGACGATGCCGAATGCCCTATCTTAGGCTGAATCAGAAAAAATCGGTAAAGTCACCAAGGACGCGAAACGCCGTCGCTAACGGGCCGGCCCAAAAAAAATGCCGGCGACTGGAGTCACCGGCACCGGGGCATTCGCTTGGATGAATACTGTCTTGGAAACTACAACGCTTCGCTGCCTTCCATGATCGTGATTTCGGCACCGTCGAGGAAGCTGACCAGCGTGCGAGCGCGGTACGGTTGTTGTAATTTTCGGACCGCTTTGCTCTCGATCTGGCGCACACGCTCACGAGTGACTTGGAAAATCTTGCCGACTTCTTCGAGCGTGTACGTGTAACCGTCGGCCAGGCCGTAACGCAGACGCAAAATCTCGCGTTCGCGATAGTTTAGCGTCTCCATGGCTCGGTCGATCTGAGCCTTGAGTGCTTCGCGATTGGTTTCCATCAACGGGTCGTCGTCGCGGTGATCTTGCAAGAACTCACCAAAAACACTGTCCTCATGATCGCCAATTGGTTGGTCCAGCGAGAGTGGAGAGCGACTCATCTTCAGGATGACACGCGTGTCCTCCAGCGACAATCCGCTGAGCTGGGCGACTTCCTCGGGCGACGGTTCGCGGCCATTTTGCTGAACGAGATCGCGTGTGATTTGGCGAATCTTGTTCATTGTGTCGATCATATGCACCGGAACTCGAATCGTTCGGCTCTGGTCCGCAATGGCACGAGTGATTGCCTGGCGAATCCACCAGGTCGCATAGGTGCTGAATTTGTAACCACGTGCGTGTTCGAATTTATCGACCGCTCGCATCAAACCCGTGTTGCCTTCTTGGATCAAGTCCAAGAACGACAATCCTCGGTTGCGATACTTCTTGGCGATCGAAACGACGAGTCGCAAGTTACCTGCGGAAAGAATTCGCTTGGCGGCGTCATAATCGTCGCGATAAACCCCACATCGTTGCACGCGTCGCTGGAGCGTCTGGGGCGTTTCGAATGTCAAACGCATCAAATAGCGAAGTTCGCTCTTCAGCTCGGCGACCGATTGCATCCCAGGCGACTGGAGCTTGGACTTGTCGGCGAGCAACACGCGAATTTCTTGCATCCGCGCCGAAGCACGACGGAGTTTCTCAAACAGCGGTTGCAGTTTGCCTGTGCGAAGATTCATTTCTTCGATTAGCCGCACGGCCTTGTTGCGACGCACGACCAGATTTCGCCAAGCGGCTCGTCGTTGCCGCATCGGAACTTTTTTGTTGATGGCGGTCATGTAGTCAGCCCGATTTTGGCTGAGCAGGTGTTGCAGCGTTCGCACGTTTGGAACGATCCGCTTCATGATCGCTTTTTTCTCCGCGGCGTTGGTGACGCTGACTTCGATCGTCCGGTCCAAACGCAATTGTTTGTCCCGCACCTGCTGGAGCAATTTCAGGGCGCCCTGCAGCATGAAATCGGTGGCCAACATCCAGTGACGATAGCGATCGCGAGTCTTTTCGATCTGCTTCGCTGCCGACACTTCCTGTTCACGGGTGAGCAGTGGAATTTGCCCCATTTGCATCAAGTACATCCGCACGGGATCTTCGGTGGGATCAGCAGACGAATCGTCGCGGCGTGGCAATTCATCGGCGTCTTCATCGACCAACTCCACATCGTCATCAATCGCGTCGGCGAAATCCTCCCCCATCACTCGGGTACGACGGCTTACAGCATCTTCGGCATCGAAAGCGTCATCTTGAAGGCTGCGGCTGCTGAATTTTTTTCCCATCAAGCTATCCTCTTCACCCGTGTCTTGCGTGTCGGTCAGGTGAGGGAGGTACCAAGCAGAGGTAGTGCCGGGGGCAATTCCTGGCAATGCGTAAATCATGGCAAACCGTTGTGTGATAAGAGGTTGCGTGAAAAGTGAACCGAGAAAAGTCGGTTTCCGTCGTTGACCGACGATGCCTGGAATCAACATCCATGATGACTTTCGACAACGTCAGGCCGATTCGATGCTTCACAAAATCACCAGGGTTGGAGCAATCCGGGCGAGATCGAAGTCGTCGAGCAGTCTTGACTAGCAAAGTTAGGTTACGTTTCCCGCTCTACACGTAGCGATGCGATGGATTTACACTAAGGTTTCGTTGACGGTGGGTAGCCGACACGTTCCTGGGTGATTCCTTGGACGTTTCCGACGGGCGATTAGTTTCCTATTTGTGTACGCGTTTAACGCAATTTAGGTCCGCTCCGGAAGCGAAATTGGACAACGCATCCGTTCCCACTGCCACCGAACTCGACGCTCCAAATCTGCTGAACATGGAAGCCACCTCGCAGCCCGAACCCGCACACGCGTTGTTGTTGTCGTCTGCGGGCGATCGGATTCGTGACCCACGCCAGGCCCAGGCGGACCTCGAATCGATCTGGCAATCTGGAGCTCCCAGCGACCTTCTCAAAAATTTGGCCGACCGCTTAGCCGAGCAATTGCCGCTTCACCACGACCCCGATCGTTTGATCGGAAATTTGAATCGGTTCGTTTCGTCAAGTCGCAGCCCCACGTCACTGTTGGCACTGTTCGAGCGAGACCCTGGGGCGCTGCCGTCGCTGTTGCAGGTGTTCGCCACGAGCCAATCACTGGCCGACCGGTTGACCCATGATCCCGAAAGTTTTGATTTGCTGCGTGCCAGCGACGGGCAACCGGCGGCTCGCCGCTATCTCGTCGACGAGTTGGCATCCGAACTTAAGCACTATGACCAGCCCGCCCGTGCCGGGATGGTCATTCGAAAGTTTATCCAGCGTGAAATCCTGCGAATCGCCTACGGTGAATTCGTTCGCGATATTTCTCCCGACAAGGTCGGTCGCCAACTCGCTTATCTTGCCGACGCCGTGATCGAATGTGCGCTGCAGTTCGCGATCACTCACTTGAGCCTCCACCGGGAGATGCCCCTGCGCTCCGACGGAACCACCCCGACGATCACCGTCGTCGGCTTAGCTAGCCTCGGTGGTGAAGAGCTCAGCTATCTGTCGCCGCTCAAACTTATCTTTCTCTACGACTCGATCGATCAAAAAAATGTTTCTCATGTGGAGTACTACGAAGAGTTGGTGAAAGAAGTTTGCCGTTTGATCCAGAGCGATGACTCGCTGGACCATGGATTCCCGATCGACCTGAGCGAAAGCCCGCGGATGATCGACGGGTTTGCCATCGGTGGCGTCGACGATGCGGTTCATTTTTTTGAATCCAGCGGCCAGACTTGGCAACGTCTCAACTTTGTCAAAGCTCGAGTTGTCGCCGGATCTCAGGAGCTCGGTCAAACATTGCTGCGACGGTTGCAACCATGGATCTATCGTCGTTTCTTGAACCGCGCAGACCTCGCCGACATCCGCACCCTTCGCCACAAACTCGAGCGTCGTGCCGAGCAAAAGCACGCGACTGGCGAAGACGTTGTTGCGGATCCCGGCGGCCGTCATGACGTCGAGCTGACGATCCAGTTTCTACAGCTATTGCACGGAGGCGATTTGCCGGACGTTCGTTTGACCAATACGACCGACGCCATCTTTGCGCTCGAACGCGCCGGGTGCATTACCAAACAAGAATCCATCTTGTTGTCAGGCAACTATGCCCGTTTGTGTCGCTTGGAGCACCAGTTGTCGGTGATGGCCATTGCACCGGCAACCAACGGCGTCTCCGCGACCTGCTTGCCCGCCGACGAGGAATCGCGTCGATCGATCGCTTGGCGGCTTGGCATTCGAAAACCGGATTCCGCCGAAGGAGATCACGAGCGATTTGCCGCGCAGCTTCATGATACGTTTGACGTCAATCGCAAAATCATTAACCACTTGATGATCGACGCACCTCACGAATCGGATTCCGTTCCCGACGAAACCGAGCTGATGCTGGATCCCGAACCGGATCCCGAGTTGGTCACGACGGTGCTCTCGCGACATGGTTTTTCCAGTCCCGAGCGGGCCATGCAGGATCTGGCGGAATTGCGTGCCGAATCGATCCCGTTCTTGTCGCCGCGGCGTTGTCGACATTTTTTTGCGTTGATCGCACCGACCCTGCTGAGTGAAATTCATCGCACGCCTGATCCGCACGCGACGCTGTCGACTCTCGTCGACGTGACCGATTCGATCGGCGCTAAGTCCATTTTGTGGGAGCTCTTCGGTTCCAATCGCCCCACGATGAGGTTGATGGTGCGGTTGTGCGCCGCGACCCCTTATCTGACGCGAATTCTGACTCGCAATCCCGGCATGATCGACGAGTTGCTCGATTCCTTGTTGACGAATCGTTTGCCGTCGACCCAGCGTCTGGATGCGCAGTCGATTGAGCTGTGCCGGGGAGCTGAAGATATTGAACCGATCTTGCACAGTTTCAAGAACGCCGCGCATTTATCCATCGGTGTGCGTGACATCCTCGGTAAAGAAACCGTTGAGTCCACGCACCAAGCTTTAAGCGACACCGCCGAAGCATGTGTCCGCCGAGTGATCGCTTTTCACCAAGAATCGTTGGCCCAACGATTCGGAGACCCGATCAACCACCGGGATGAGCCAGCGGAGATGGTCGCGCTTGCACTGGGCAAATTCGGTGGTCGTGAACCCAACTACCACAGCGATCTCGATGTCGTGTTCTTGTATGACAGCGATGGTGAAACTCGTCGACGTGTGGGCGGACATCGGACGACGACGACCAACCGCCATTTCTTCAATCAACTTGCGCAGGAAGTGACTTCGCGAATCAACAATCCTGGTCCGTTTGGCCAGCTCTACGAGCTCGACAGCCGGCTGAGGATGACTGGCGAAGAAGGCTTGTTGGCCATCTCGGTCGATGACTTCCTCAAGCGTTTTCGCCAAGGGACCGCTTCACTTTGGCAGCGATTGGCACTGTGCAAAGCGCGTTCGATCACCGGGTCGCGGCGTTTGAGACAACGAATCGACGCTGCGATCATCGATGTGATTGTCGCGACGCGTTGGAATCCGTCGATGGCGCACGAGATCCGAACGTTGAAGACGCGAATGCAGCAGTCCGCGACGGAGGGGAATCTCAAACGCGGTGAAGGCGGAACGATCGATGTGGAGTTGATTTCTCAAACGTTGACGCTCAAACATGCGAAAGATTCGCCTGAGATCATCGTTCCGGGGACGACCGCGTCGCTCGCGAAGCTTGCCTCCGCTGGCTACCTGGCCGAAGAAGACTCGCTCACACTCATCAATAACTACCGCACACTTCGCTGGGTCGAAGCCAATCTGCGTTTGATGAACACACCGGCGCGTCATGAATTACCCGAAGACGTCGATTCGATGAAGAATCTTGCGTTTCTAATGAATGAGCATGACGACCAAATGATCTTGGCTCGTTGCAAACACGCACGGCAAAGTACTCGTCGTATATTCAATGCGCTCTTTGATCGACTCGCGGCGAGCGATTAGATTTACTTGACAATGAAATCTGCCGGATCCGACATCATTCCGCGTAACGCGTCGCCCGGATCGTCACCTCGTAGTGACCGGAGTTGTCGGCCAGCTCGCCAACGTCGTCGTTGACTCGCATGACCAGCCAACTCGGTTCAGCCACGTCGAGTCGTGCTCCAGCACCGATCGCCACGGTCTCTAGCGACGAAAGTGGGCGATCTGCGTTGGAGTTGATCGGGACAAGGCACCCCACAAGCTTTCCGATTGGCAGCCCGCGGTGGTAGCGAATCGTGACACCTTCTGGCAAGCTTCGCCATGGCTTTGGCTGGAGCGCGAGTATCGACTCGCCTTTCGATTCGACCGATAAACTCATCCCAGCGGGAAAAACAACGCCGGACGACTGCCACCCTTGGTCGGCGAGTACCTGCATCGAGATCGGTTTACCCGTCCATGATGCGTCGCCCGTGTGAATCGTGACGCGTTCACGGTCCCAATCAAATCCATAGTCCAGAGATTGGCCCAGCAAGCGATATCTCGCCACGACGGCGGGCCAATCGGCACTTAACCTCTGGTAGAGTTGCTTGGACAATTCGTTGGAACCGTCGTGTCCGGCAGTGGTCATCGCGCGGAAAGCTTGGTCGTACTCGGGGTACTGGGTAAGCAACATCACCAAGGTCCAAGCCCAACTGTACGCGGTGATGTCGCCGTCTAGTCGGGGTGGCATACGCATCACCGATTCGACCGACGGGATGGACCCGGAATCATGCGCATCGCGAATCACTTTCACGCGTCCCCAAAACGGAGAGTCGTCTCGCGAACGCGGAATACGATTGACGATCACATTGGCGCCGCTCCCCTGGTGCGTTGCCAAGATTTCAGCGGTCCCCTCCATGAACCAAGTCGGTCCGAGCCCACCAAACGTGTGTCGGGCGAAGGCATGCACGCCTTCGTGCAACAACAGATGCTCCGTGTAGTAGTGACTGGGTTGTGCGATCAAATACAGAGTTCGACCAGCATTGAAACCGAATTTAAAATCGGGGATGCGATCTTTCATCAGCCCCGCCATCGTTGCCTGTTGGCGGTCGCTCATGATCACTGCATCAACTCGCCAGGCGGAGACCGACTCAACCGGTAAACTCCAATAAGCGACCCATTGCTTCACTGCGGCGTCAAAGACGTCAACGTACTGTTTCGCGTCGTCCTTAGTTCCAACGTCGATACGTAGCCGGATGTGCTTGCCCTCATAAGCCCTAAAACCAGACGTTTGTGCCACCGCCAGAGATTCGGGGACCGCGAGCCAAGCCACCAGCGCACACGCGAGCCACGTCATTCGTTGTCGAACCGATTGAAAATCGTGAGGGTGACTGTTTGCGCAATTCATTGCCACATTCTAGCATGCGCCGTTCGCTTTCAAGGTGCGGCATGATGCCGGTTGTGCCAGCGAAGCTGGCGACTCAACAGAAAACCTCAAAATCAACGCTCACTTTTCCCGTCTCCGCCACGAATCGTGAGCTACGTTTTTCGGTCACTTCCGCGCATTCGACCACGCCGATGTCTGCCATTTCATTGCCTCATTCCGCTAAACGAAAATCGAGCCGGGCACAGCGTTTTTTTGCGTTGCGTGTCGAGTTCAACCGTTTGCAATTGGCAATCGCTACTCTGGAGAACGACGGCGTTTACTCGATCGAGATTGATGAGATCACTTGTGTCGAGCCGACCGGATGGCAATTGGCGAACGATTCAGGGTTACTCGAACAAGCCGTGTCCGAGTTGCTGGATCGACATCAATTGCGTCGCCAGCAGGTCGCCGTTTCGCTCGACGCGGATTTTTGCGTCACGCGTGTCGCGATGGGTGCTGCCGACGTCGTGGACCGCGAACTTGAAATGCTGCGGACGCGTGTTCCACGGTACTTGCAATTGGGACCGGGCGAGAAAGTTACCGGTTTCTGTCGCACACGTCTTGCACCTGGGGTCGAGCACGTCGTCACGGGGGTCGTCAATCTTCGCTCGCTGCAGATCATCTATGACGCAATCTGTTCGGCGGAAGCCAATGTCGCGTGGATCGAACCGTCGCTGGTGAGCGTCGCGCGCTTATTGGGAATGGCGAGTTCATCCGACGAACCGATCCTGATCGCCGACGGTAGTGGTGTGCACTGGGACTTGGGCATCGCCTACCAAGGCCAATTGTTACTGGACTACCGACCCGCCGGTGCCTCAGACGAAGCCGCGCTGAGTGCCGCACTGGACGGTCACATCTCCCGATTGCGAAGATTTTGCCATCGCCACCGAGGCATCACGTCGAGTGAATTGAACAAGTTGTCGATTTACGGCGAGCACGAAAAGTTGTCGCGGACCATGGCTGTCCTGGGCGACCGAAACCAAATCGAAGTGTCGGTGTTGAACGTGCCGGATCTCGATCAAGTGTATCGAATTGATACCCGTTTCCATTCGTCCAAGTACGTGCCGGTCGTGGCAGCGATCGTGCCGTTACTAACGAATGTATCGATTGATCAAATTCCCGATATGCTCGGCCGGTTCCGCCGAACTCCCGATCGACCATGGCCGATTCAGGTCGCGATCGCGATGCTGCCCGTCGTGGCCGCGTTCTTGTTCTTGATGGTCGCCTATGGGCTAGTTACTAAGGAACGCCGGCGCGAGCAGATGATCCATGCCAGCCGCGCTCAAATGGAATCGCAAATGCAACAAACGCAATTGCGATTGGTCGAGCTGACGGGAAAAAAGGAACTACTCGCACAACTGGAACGTGTTGCCTCCCAGGCTGCCGATCCACGCTGGGATTTATTGATGACACGGGTCGCGCAGTGCTTGCCCGATACCGTTCGACTCAACGAGATTCGAGTCGACATCGATGGGATCGTCCGCATCGATGGCGCGACCATCGATGAAACCCTGGTCTACGAAGTTGTCGACCAATTCCGACGATTACCGGACATTAGCCAAGTCGCGTTGCAGGGAACGATGCCGGAATCACAGTCGGAAGGCATCCGTTTCATTGTCAGATTGACGACGTCATCAACCAATCAACCGAACTGATTTGCAGCTTGGATACGACGATCAAGCGTCATTGAAGAAGCATCATGAACAAATCTCACAAACGGCTAACCCGAGCAACCCTAGCGATCGGAAGTTTCGTGGCGATTGTCGTTGTGGGTGTGCCATGGGTCGATGAATACCGGCAGCGCCGCAGGGACGCATCGGAACTCGTCGAATTGAAAACGGAAGTGGAACAAGCCAGTCTCCGTGACCGTCGGTTGAGTGCGATTGCAACAAACTTGGTCGAGAGTTTGCAGAATTTGCAAACACGATCGATCCAGCAGTCTGAGGTGGCGGAAGTACGCGACAAGCTAACGGAGCTTGTCAGAAAAGCTGGGGCGAGGCTCCGGCACATTGACGCCAGTGCGGGATTGACCCGACCCTGGGGTTTGATGGACGACGACATTCGCAGCACGAACATACCCGAGTCGGGGCAGGAATCTGATTTTCTGCTAACGACCGTAATGATCGATTTGCGAGCGGCGGGACCCATCGAATCGATCATCAAGATTTTGGAAGACATCGCCGGTCAAGGATGGCTGGTAACGACCTCGTCATTGGTGATCAACCCCGCCGAGAGCAAGGGATCGGATATCGCATTAGAAATACGATTGATTGCCTATGGTTTAGAACTAGAAACAAAAACGCCCCTCGACGAAATCGCCGCCACATCAACGATGTCTAGCGGCAGGCTTTGATTCAACACAATCCCAACCCAACGTTCGCATGAGCGAATGGAGATGCCCAGCCATGGATGGCGCAGCAAACTTCAGCCACAGTCGCCCAACGTCGCGAGCTTCACGCTCGTGGCTGGCGGCTTGCCGTCCCGTACAGCTCGCGATCGCGCTGTTTTCATGGGCTGCGGCGTCCTCGTCGCATGAGGTTTTCGCACAGCTTCCACCGGGACCAGCTTCGATTCCTGCGGTCGTGGGATCGACGTCCGATGCTCAGTCGGCCGCCGCCGCCGAGTCCATCGAGTTGGTCCAATCGCCGGTTGGGACCTTGCCTGCGCCAGTGGCTTCCCCGAGTCCACGTCCCCAGTTCCAAGCGAATCTAGTCACCTCCAGCGCGACCATTGAAGAAGCCCTGGATCGGCGCGGCAGCATTAGCTTTCGCAAAACAGCCATCTCGGAAGTCGTCTTTTTGATGAGTGATCTCTGGAAGATCAACATCGTCGCCGGCGATTCGGTGGGTGGCGAAGTGAGCGGTGTTTTCCACGATGCGCCGCTGAGGGATGTCCTGTCGTCGACGCTCGCGGCATCGGGTTTCGGCTATCGTCAAGTCGGTGACAGCCTCGTCGTATTGCCACTGGAACAAATCAACGCCGGCGACAACGGCTCGGCGCCGAGTTCCGCCAGCGCCGGTTCCGCCACGAATCTGAATCTCGGCATTGCCAACCTCGCGAGCACGGACATTGCGTACTTCACCATGCAGTACACCGATGCGGAGCTTTTGGCCGAACCGCTACGGGCCGCGATGTCGGGAAGCACGGTGATCGCAGTTTATCCCGAAGAAAACCGCTTGATGATCAAGGGAACTCCCGATGAGATTCGAATTGCGACCAATGCGATTGAACAGCTTGACATTCCGCGGCAACAGGTTCGCATCACGGCGCTAATCTATGACGTTAGCCTTGATGAATTGGAAAGATTGGGTGTGAACTGGTCCCGCAATATACGGCCCCTTGCCGATGCTGGTGCCGAGATTCAAACCTTTAGCGCGACCGCGACGGTCGACTCGATGATGCCCGATGGGTCGACGAGTTTTGCGCTCAGGTCATTGTCCGAAAACTTTGACGCGGCGATGTTGCTCCAAGCATTGGACCAGAACACCGAAGCCAAGCTTCTCGCTAATCCGTCGATCACCGTGAGCGATCGACATGAGGCGTCGATGCAAATCGTCAAGCGGTTGCCGATCATCGCGGCGAATCCGGTCGCCGGTTCGAACGCAGTTTTCGCTCAGGTCACGTTCGTCGACGCCGGTGTCATTTTGCGAGTCACCCCGCGGATCAGTCGCGACCAGACGATCGAGATGAATGTCAGTCCGGAGTTTAGCGTTAAAGTGGGGGAAACCAACGGTAACCCGATCATCGATAGCCGAACCGCACAAACGACCGTTCGCGTCAACAACGGCAGTACGTTCGCGCTGGGCGGTTTGAGGCAAAAGTCGATCTCCGAAACCACCAACGGAGTTCCCTGGCTCAAGGATCGCAAGTACATCGGCGCCCTGTTTCGCAGCCATCAAACCAATGTGACGGAAAGCGAGTTGATCGTTTTCTTAAAGCCGGAACTGGTCGACGCGTACTACGATAACACGATGCGCGAGCGACGAGCCGCTTGCGTCGCGACCAAGGAATTGGATGCGATTCCATTTGCGACTCATTGCCCTCAATCGCCCTATTGCAAAGACCCTCATTGCCCCTACCACCATCCGCGGCCTCGAATCAACGGTGGTACTCGCGAGCTAGAGATGCTCGGCGGCGAGGGATTTGACGATGTGTGGGTGCCAATGTCCGAGGGAGGATTTCCCATCGAAACGATCGAGTCGTCGGGCGTTGAAGACGCCATCGATATGCTTCCCCCCGCCGCCCAAATGATTGCGCCTCAAGCAGGCGCCGAGCGTCAGGAGAGGGACGATCACATGGCACGACGCTCTACCGCATTTTCAGTCGCCACAGCATCGTCACGCATTCAAACCACTTCGTCCGTCCATTCACCGGCGACTCGGGCAACCGTTCAACCGGCATCGTCACGTGCCCGAGCGACTTTGCGGGTGTCGGGTGATCAGCCGAGCGATCCCTCACAAGCGTTCCCGCCGGTGCATGTGGAGTCTTCGTTTCGTCGTTGATCGCGCCCAAGTCGGTTTAGACTCTTCGCGCCAGCGAGCGGGGGGATAATACTGGGTAACCAACTACTCAAACCCGACTCCTCAGATCGCGATTTTGCCGGTGAACAACGACACGCCCGTCCGCATTGTCATTGCCGAAGACAGCCGCATCCAGGCGAAGGTACTCGAAAAACGACTCACCACGGCGGGCTACGACGTTCGCTGGGGAGCCGACGGTCGCGAAGCGCTGGAGCTCATCAAGTCCGATCCACCGGATTTGATCATTAGTGACATCGAAATGCCTCACATGAACGGCTACGAGTTGTGCCGGACAGTGAAAAGTGATCCGATTCTCCGGCGAATTCCGCTGATTTTGCTGAGCACGCTTTCCGACCCCCAAGATATTATCGAGGGGCTCCAGTCGCGTGCGGACAACTACGTGACTAAACCCTACGAGACGGAGTACTTGCTGTCTCGCGTCGACTCGCTGCTGAAAACGCCGATTACCGACGACGACGCGGATTCGGGACAAAAGCTCGAAGTCACGCTCAAGGGCAAACGCTACATCGTCGAATCCGGTCGTCAACAAGTATTGAATCTATTGATCAGCACATTTGAGAATGCGGTCGAGAAGAACACGGAGTTGATTCGAGTCAATCAAGAGCTGTCGCACAGCAAAGACAAGCTTGCCAAGCAGAACGATATGCTTCGCGAACTCAACGAACAACTCGAAGCCAACAACGCCAAGATGACGCGAGACTTGGATGCGGCGGCTCGCATCCAGCACTCATTGTTGCCCGCCGGGGACATCGAAACGGACGGCGTCGAAGTGGCTTGGCGCTACATTCCCTGTGATGAGCTCGCCGGTGACTTCCTGAACTTCTTCCCCGTGGACGACCAATGGATGGCGTTTTACGTGGTAGACGTGAGCGGTCACGGTGTATCGTCCTCGCTATTGAGTGTCACGGTCGCGCGATCGCTGACGAGACAGGCGACCACATCGAGTATCGTGGCACGCGTCGACGATAAGGGACGAATCACGATCGCCACACCGGCGGAAGTTGCCAACGAGCTCAATCGCCGTTTCCCGATGGAGGAGATGGGAAATCTGTACTTCACGATGTTCTATGGCATCCTGAACATCGAAACCGGCGCGCTGCGCTACGTTTCCGCAGGCCACCCTCCGGCCGCGGTGCTACCGGCGTCTGGCGATCCGGCACGATTGCTGCCCGCCGAAGGGTTCGCGATCGGATGGATGGAAGACATGGAAACCGAGGAGGAATCCGCAAGTTTGCAACCTGGCGATCGTTTGTTCATCTTCAGCGATGGGGTGCCCGAAGCCATGAATGAGAACCTGGAAGAGTTCGGCGACGAACGGATGCTCTCCGTGATCAATGAATCACGGGGCAAGTCGATTGATGAGGCGGTCGAGATGATCAAGGCGGCTGTCGATCATTGGTGCCGCATCAATGGTCCCAAAGACGACGTGAGCATCTTGGCCGTCGAGCTGCTCGGTAGCCGTTAAGGCTGGTCGTATTGATTCGTGATCGCCGTCGGCCGTGGCACTACACCCACCCAGATCGATTCCATTGTCGCATCCGGTACTCGCGATCGCCAAAATCCATGGTCGTTGCGATCTCTGGGGCGGCGCGGGCATCGGCGATGAGGTACCGTTGGTGGATCGACCGGTGTCGATCGGTTTCAGCGAGTTGGGTAGTCACACCGCGCTTGCGAAATATCCGTCTCTCGATCGACTAGGTTGCGTTTTGATGATTCGCGCGAGTCTGCTGTGCATCGTCGCTTTGATCCTACCGATCGGTGGATGTGGCATCGACGTCGACCCATCCATGCTGTCCTCCGTCAATCCCATGGACGATCCCTTGGGCGATGAGGGGTCGTCGGGGGCGTTGAAGGAGCTAGCGACAACGACGTCCACCAAGCACTGGACGCCCTCCAATCCCACACGGGGCAATCCATTTCGCTACCCAGGCGAAAACGAAGACGTTCCGGATTCACCCAAGCGAGAGAGTACCACCACTTCGCACGTCAGCGTCGTCGGATTCGCCAACGTCGGGCGCCCCGTCGTGATGTTGAAGATCCGCGACCAAGCTCACTCGCTCGCGGTTGGCGACAAGCACAGCGGGATCGAAGTCACCGACATCGCACCTCCCAAGGTCACACTGCAAATGTCGAATCTGGTTTGGACGATTTCGATGTTCGACAAATCCACCCATTGATCGTCTCCAACCATCGATCATCACGCTTCGAGATGGCAACGTCCTCATCGATGCGACTGCGATTCTTTGTTTGGATTGTGAGATCCGTTGGCGTTGTCTCACCATAGAGTCGATTCCTTGTCGGCGAGATTGGGTGGTGGCTGGGAATCTTGGGCCGCAAACACTCGCAACCCGTGTCCTCTCTGCTATTCTCTAGCCTCACCAACTTCCCCGTCGACGTGATGATGGAGAGGTTGCCATGTTGCATTGAGATGGTGTCGAGATAGGGATGAAAGATTCGATTTGTCGCTGGGGTTTTCTAAGCACCGCCGCGATTGCGCGAAAGAACTGGAAAGCGATTCGACTGAGCGGAAATGGGCGCGTCGTCGCAGTGGCCAGCCGTGATGGAAAGCGGGCCACCAAGTTCATTGAGCAGTGCTCCGCCGAAGTTCCACCCGGTGGCGAGGTGAAGGCGTTTGGCTCGTACGACGAATTGCTCGCTAGCGATGCGATCGATGCGGTCTATATCCCTTTGCCCACTGGCCTTCGCAAGGAATGGGTGATCAAAGCGGCGCACGCCGGAAAACATGTGCTCTGCGAGAAGCCCATTGCCGTGCACGCTGACGATGCAAAACAAATGATCGACGCGTGTGAATCCGCCGGTGTCCAGTTCATGGACGGGGTGATGTTCGAACACAGCCGACGAATCGCAGGTGTCGCGGAAAGCTTGCGAAGCGGTGAACGGTTTGGCCAGTTGCGGCGGATCCAAACTCACTTTTCGTTCAACGGCGGTGACGACTTTAGCCAATCCAATATCCGAGCGAATTCCCAATACGAACCACACGGATGTCTCGGCGATCTCGGCTGGTATTGTGTCCGGTTCACATTGCGATTGATGAACGGAGAGCTGCCGATCGCGGTATCGGCACGCTGTCTACAGTCGTTTGGCGACGGAGTTTCGGCTCATTCGGTGCCCAGTGAATTCGTCGGCGAGCTCGTTTTTAGTCGCGGTGTGACCGCCGGTTTTTACTGTTCGTTTCTGACCGCGAACCAACAGACGGCGCTCGTCTCGGGGAGCAATGGTTATGTCTCGATCAACGATTTTGTGCTCCCTTTCTACGGTGTGCAGTCGACGTGGACCGAGAACACTCACGTCCTTGAGATCGACAATTGCCGTTGGAATTTCGGTCGACACAGCCAAGAGCACGGTGTGGCCGAGTATTCATCCGGCGAACCCAATTCTCAAGAAGTTGAAATGGTGCGGACGTTGTCGGAAATTGCCATCACCAATCAGTTGAAGCCTCAGTTCGCCGAGATATCGCTCAATACCCAGCGGGTTTTAGATGCCCTCCGAAAAAGCGCCGCGGCGGAGGGCTCTTCCGTAAAAATGTAATCCCGCATCGCACGACTTCTCCGTCGGATATCGTCCCATTTCTCGTTTCCCACCAACTCGCTCATGTTGACCCTCATCTCGTTTGTCTTTTTCACCGCCTTCGTCGGCATCCTCACTTATTTCATTGTGCGTGGAAAAGAGAGTGAGTCCAACGAAGGTTACTTTCTCGCTGGACGTTCGCTCACCGCGGGAGTCATCGCGGGATCATTGTTGTTGACAAATTTGTCGACCGAACAACTCGTGGGACTCAACGGCGCGGCATTCGGTGACGGTATCGCCGTGATGGCTTGGGAAGTCATCGCCGGCATCTCGCTCGTGTTGATGGCGATCTTTTTTCTGCCCAAGTATCTGGCAAAGGGCATCACCACCATTCCCGAATTTTTGGGAGGTAGGTTTGATAGCACGACCAAAACGATCACCGACACGATCTTCATTATCGCGTACACGTTGATTCTATTGCCCATCATTCTCTACACAGGCGCTCGGGGGCTGAGCGGGATTCTCGATTTGCATCAATTGACCGGTATTCAAAGTGATCAAACGATTCTGTGGATCATGGTTTGGATGATCGGAATTCTTGGCTCGACCTATGCGATTTTTGGTGGACTTCGGACGGTGGCTGTTAGCGACACCATCAACGGTGTCGGCTTGCTGACTGGTGGCCTATTGATCGCCTACCTCGGATTGAAGCTGGTTGGCGATGGAAATGTTTTCGAAGGGTTGGAATCCCTTCGCCAGGCACATCCCGAAAAATTTGTTTCTCTCGGCGGCCCCAAGAGTTCGGTTCCTTGGCCGACATTGTTCACCGGCGTCTTGTTGTTGAACATGTTTTACTGGACCACCAACCAGCAAATCATTCAGCGGACGTTTGCTGCGAAATCATTGGCCGAAGGACAAAAAGGTGTCCTACTGGCCGCGGGTTTTAAAATTCTCGCGCCGCTGATTCTGGTGTTGCCCGGCATCCTCGCCTTTCACGTGGACTCGCAGGGCCAACTCTTCTCGGACACTCAGATTCAAGTCATGGAGAACTCCGCCAGGGCGACCGTCCCGAGCGAAGTGACCGGGGAGACCGCGGATCAGTATGTTAGTGAACAAGTTCAATCGAAAAAGAAAGACCAAGCGTACGGGGCGCTGGTGAGAATGATCCTGCCGTGGCAATTCACCGGCTTTTTCGCCGCCGTGATGGTGGGAGCCATTTTAAGCTCGTTCAACTCGGCTTTGAACGCGACCGCAACCCTCTTCAGCTTGGGTGCTTACAAACAACTGATCAACCCCAATGCGACGGAGACCGAAACCGTGCGCAGCGGTCGGGTCTTCGGCACCATCATCGCCATCTTTGCGATGTTGGTGGCACCCATGCTGGCGGGCCAAGACAGCATCTTTGGCTACTTGCAAAAAATGAACGGGTTGTACTTCATCCCGATTTTTTCCGTCGTGTTGATCGGAATGCTCGACCGGCGTGTCCCCGCATGGAGTGCGAACTTGGCACTGGTTCTCGGATTTGCCGCCATCGCCTTGGGTTATTTCGTGTTTCCGGAAATCGTCACCCAAATTCATGAATTCCACTTCCTCGGAATCGTTTTTGTGCTGTTGTTGGTGATGATGGAAGTCGCGGCTTTTGTGGCACCAAGGCCCGTGGTCGAGCTCGCCGCGGATTCGCCCGAGGATGCGTACACACCTCCGATCCCAATGAACCGCTGGCCACTAGCGGTTCCGGTCGGGTGCGTTTTAGTAGCGATTGTCCTTGGAATCTATTACTATTTCGCAATGAGCTAACCGTAAGAGCGCGTGTGGATCGCGTCGGCGATAAGGATGGGAACGTCCAATTCATTCCGAGGAACTAGCGATGTACGATCCCGCAGACGATTTGTCACCAACACCACAAACGCTTGATACTCCCGTGCGTCCCCAGCACTTGCGGGAGACATACCGTGCGAGCGGCAAGTCGAGTCGACGAGAGCCCAGCTGGAAGCCCGGCGACTTGTTTGGGCCGTTCCAATTGGGGCAATTGCTCGGTCAGGGATCCAGTGGCTTCGTTTATGAAGCCACACCCGCGGTTCGCAGCGACGCCAATCCGGCGTCGCGTGTCGCGCTGAAGATTCTCGTTCCGGAAACCACCGAAGACCTCGTCCGTAACAAGGTCGGATTCCGCCGGATGCTCGACATCCGCAACACGCACCTCGCGAAAGTTGACCAGATCCACCGCGTGGGCGAGCACGTCGCACTGTCGATGGAGCTGATCGAAGGTCGCACGTTTGCGAAGATGATCAACGAACTGCGGCGCTTGGACGCTTGTGCCGCATGCGAACAAGTGCTGGGGCTGATGCGTCACTACGCGCTCGCTCTCAGCGTCATGCATACCAATTATCTGATTCATCGCGACGTCAAGCCTCAGAACATGATGGTCGATCGATACGGCAATGGCCGCATCATCGACTACGGGTTGGTCGGTACGATTGATCCTGAGATTGACCCGAGCGGCGTCCGCTCGTATCTCGCCGGTACGCCGCAGTACATGGCACCCGAAGTTTGGTTTGACCAATGCTATTTGCCGGCGGGTGATATTTACTCGTTGGGCAAAGTCATTTTTGAAACGCTGCGGTTGATCACTGGCAGCAAGCGGCTTGCCACTCAAACGCCCAGCGAAGTATTTGAGTCCACGAACATTCAATCGTCGATCGAAGAACTCGGAACGTCGGTTCCCAATGTGCTTCGCGACGCCTGCTGTGAAATGCTAGAAACCAAGCCCTGCGATCGACCGACGGCGATCGAGATATCGCGATTAGGGACTGCGAAAAGGTCAACTTTCTTGATGCCTGGTGAGCACCGCCTCTTCGGACGCGATGCTGACTTAGCGCAAATTTTTGGTTGGTTGGATGGCGTGCTCAAGGGAAAATCCGGACGACTGCACATCTCGGGGCAATCCGGTATCGGCAAATCGCGGATTGTCGATGAAGTCGTGCGAAAGTTACTTTCGCGACGATGGGTCCACGTCTTCAGTGCTCGATGTCAAATCCGCGAAGATCAACCGTTGCAGGCGTTTGACCAGATCTGTGACGCGCTGGCAACGCGATACGCGAAAGAGGATTTGGGCGTTCTCGAAGTCGATCCGGGAAGCGCTGCGATTCTGCACCAAGCGTTTCCTGTGCTCGCTGGTGTCGTCACGGCAAGTTTGCGCTTGCCGACACCGGGCACGGTCCCGGCAAGATTGGACTCACTCGAAGCGGCCGTTCGCGTCACTCACAAGATCCTAGAAACGGGCCCGATGATCTTGGTCATCGACGATGCGCAGTGGGCTGACCAAGACAGTCTCAATGTTTTGGATCGATTGCAATCCGAGCGAGCCGCCACGCTGGGTATCATTACCGTATCGCGAAGCGGCGACGACTTGCAGCGATTACCAGCCGATTTTCATCTCAGGCTGGGGCCGCTTTCGCTAGCAGACTCAACCGCCATGCTCAACAACGCTGCCAAGTGTTGGTCGGTCGATGTTAAAGACGAATTCATTGAGTCGCTTGCCGAAGTGGCCGAAGGAGTTCCTTTTCGACTGGACGAGTTGGCGGATGAATTCCGGCCCGGAGGTGCATTTTCAGAAGGTGACGCAAGCCTGTTCTCATTACCTTCGGCCGAAGTGGTCGACGGGCTTTGGCGAAAGCGAGTTGACCGACTTAGTGTCGACGCGCGGCGGCTTTTGACTCTCATCGCAACCGCCGGCGGATTGGTGTCACACGACGAAATCGTCGTCTTGCAAGAGAGTAGTTTTATGACACCCGATTCTTTGGAGGAGTTACGACGCGGACGTTTGATTCAATCCGAAGTCGCCGGTGACGAATCAATCTCCATTGTTCACGATCAAGTCGCCCAAGGATTGGAGCGGCGATTGGCGCCGAATGAGGGCATCGAAGCGCACCGGCTTTGGGCCGAAGTGTTGCTCAAGTTCCCCTTCAAACAATATCAAGCGGCGCGAATCGCGGGACACTTGTTCGAGTCGGGCGATTACGAACGCGCGATCGAATTCGCCGATCGCGCTGCAATCGATGCGGAACAACGCTACGCCAAGACGGAGGCCGCGCGATGGCACGAGCGGTCCATTGCACACCTGAGCGGGCAAGCGAGAATCGACAAAATTCGTCAAACCGCAATCTGTTACGACGAAGCGGATCGCCCCGTCGAGGCCGCCAACCACTATTTGAAGCTGGCAAGTTTGGTAGGGCCCGAACAATCCAATGACTTCGAATTGCGAGCGCTCATATTGCTTATCAGGAGCGGACGTCCGGCCGAAGTGCGAATCCAGATCAAGGCGATGGCAGATCGTTTGGGGCTGCCTCAACCGAAGAGCCCTCGGGCCACGATTTTTTCGTTGCTATTCAAGAAAGCGTTCTACCATGTGCTCCGCTGGGGGCATCCCCAGTTTTCCGTGCAAGAACTGGCCGACCCCCAAGAGCCGGTCGATGAACATTTGCGATTGTGTTTGGAGTTATCTCGACCGCTCTGTTTGCTGGACAATCTTTACGGAGCTGAACTTGCTATTTCGGGAGCCATTCGAGCGCTGCGTTTTGGCACTATTACGCAGAAACTAAGATCCGGCGTGGACATCGCGGTGTTCGGTTCCTACGAGCTGGGAGCATCAAGAACACGAAACGAAAAGGTGCTCAAGGCGCTGCTCGTCAAAGCCCAAGCGATCGACGATCCCAAGTCACTTGGCGATGCGTACTCCGCGATCGCGGCGTTGCATATTCTTTCGGCCCGCTGGAATGAGTCGATGGAACCGAGCGAGACCTCTCTCGCGCAGTACGAACGATGCACTGAGCGACAAACGTTTGAAATTGGGCATACTCAACTTCATCGAATGATCGCCATGTGGCACCTCGGCAAAATCCGCGAGCTAGTCACCATCAGCCAACATTTATTCGACCAGTCCATCACGCGGAATGACTTGCTTGGACGTGTGATGGCGTGTAGCGGTATCGGCAGTTGTGGTTGGCTCGCCGGCCATCGCATGAGCGAATTTGACGCTGCTCGTAGCGAAATTCGCGCAGACTTAAATCGCGATGGTATTCAGTTGGTGGATTACTTTGAATCGATGGCAATGCAATCACGATTGATGTATGAAGGGCGTTGGGAGGAGGCTGAGGCTGATTTGGAGCGGACACAAGTGTTCGCTCAACGAATGCCGCTATGCAAGGTCCAGCTCTGCCGAGTGCTGCGTCTGGTGATGGAAAGCCTCGTTCAACTGAACTTAATCGCTCGACAGCCGGAACCCACTCGCCTTCGCAGGCAATCGGCATTGATCGTCAAGCTGCGACACGAAAAACTTGCTTACTGCGACGTGGTTGCGGATCTGCATGAAGGTTATCTGCAAATCTTGACTAACAAGCCGAGCGATGCGATGCCCTTGCTTCACTCGGCGCAGAACCAAGCCACGGAGCTGGGACTAACTCCATTGAGACTAGCGTCGCTCGACGCGATCGCTTCGGTCAACGTCGGTGCTAGTGCGAACCGACTGCAGCAATACTTGCGTGACGAAGGCGTCAAGTTTCCCGAGTTGTTCGCCAACCTCTACGCATTGGATCTGTCGCAATCGAGACCTGGCCAACGAGGATCGCAGAAGAGCTAAGCGGGCGACGCTTACTTTTTCTTGCCGCCGCTTACGAATTCATCTTTCGAAAGTTTTCCGTCGTTATTTTGGTCGAACCGGGGAAAACGCGTGCGAGCTTCTTCGGCATCCGGCTGTTTGGCGAGAAATTCATCCTTGGTTAGATAACCGTCCTGGTCAACGTCCCTCTGAGCAAAGCCTTGTCGACGATCATAGGGCTTGCGTTTCGCTGAACTCGCCGTGTTCGCGGAAGATTTTTTGGCGGAGTCGTTGTTTGTTTTTTTCCATTGTGGTTTCGGGTCTGGTTGCAACTCCAACAACGATCGCATCGATGCCAGCACCTGGGGCTCGCTGGCGGCGACATTTTTTGTCTCCAGAGGATCCGCATGGTAATCGTACAATTCGAACTCGGCGTTGTCGTTTTGACGCGAGGCGCCGGACGATGCCAGTTCTTTCCACTGAACCATTCGATACCTCTCATCGCGAATCGCACGACCGAGTTTCGACCGTCGCGGGTACACGTGGGTGACAAACGGACGTCCGGCGGCTCCCGGATCACGGACCACGTGCGCGAAGCTAATCCCATCAAGTTTCGCGGGAGTTTTAAGACCGGCAAGCTCGCAAAGCGTCGGGTACACATCGACGGTTTCGATCATCGCCTTGGTCACCGCTGCCCTTGCCGACCCAGGAGCGGAGACGATCACGGGAATTCGAACGGCTTGTTCGTAGTTGGTGTGTTTGCACCACATTCCATGGTCACCGAGGTGCCATCCATGGTCGCCCCAAAGGACAATGATGGTGTTTTGTGCTAGACCGAACTCATCCACGGCACTCAACACTTTGCCGATTTGGGCATCCGTGTAGCTCGTCGCCGCATAATAACCGTGGATCAAATGTCGCGTCGTCGATTCTTCGTTGGCGTCGCGATCCGACATGTCGGAATAGTTGCGAAGTTCACCATAGCTCGTCGGCGCATAGTCGGGCGCGTCCAGCGGTGGTTGATGCACCGATGGCATCGGCAAAGTCTCTGGCCTGTAGAGGTCCCAATACTTTTTCGGTGCAACGAAAGGTAAGTGTGGTTTGAGGAATCCGACGGCGAGAAAGAATGGCTTGTCGCGGTTCTGGCTGGCGGCGCCCAATCGGGTGACCGCTTCCCTGGCGATTTGTCCGTCGCCATAAGTATCGTCGCTCACATCGGCTGACTCTGTCGCTGGCCCGCGAACTTTGCCCGACTTGTCCTTCGAAAGTGAGTTGATGCTTTCCGGTAGCACGTAGCTTGGTGCCTTCGGTCGCCACGAACCCACGCTCCAGGATTCTTTGTCATCAATGTTGCCGTGGCCGACGTGAAGAATCTTGCCAAGCCCTTGAGTGTCGTAGCCGTGATTCTTGAAGTGCTGGGTGAGCGTCGTCACATCGGGAGCGGCCAAGCGAAAATGCGTTGGCAGGTCATAGATCCCAAGGGTCTGGGGACGCAGGCCTGTCATCAGCGAATTTCGGCTCGGTGAACACACGGCTTGGTTGCAATAAGCGGAGCTGAATAGCACTCCACGGCTAGCGAGTCGATCGATGTTGGGGGTGATCGCGTGTGAATCACCAAAACATCCGAGGGTGGGTTTCAAGTCATCAACGCAAATCATCAACACGTTGGGATGATTCGCTGCGGTTGATAACGACGCGACGGCGGCGAACGCGATTAACAGCAAGACACGCATGACGAACTCACAATCGGTGTGGGGAGACCGTCGGGCTGAATATCAACACGACGACGATCGCCATCTTAGTCGATCGCTCGAGCCGACTCCATCGGATCGCGATGCCTGCTCAGAACCCGCCGGGGCTCGAAAACTCGGCGTAATCGTCGAACTCGCTGTGACGATCGGGCGCGCGGTTGCTGAAGCGGGTGAAGTCGGCTTCCCATGTCAGTTGCACATCACCAACGGGACCATTTCGCTGTTTCGCGATGATGATTTCCGCTTGTCCGGCGTATTGCGCCTTTTCGTCGCCGCGGTGGTAGTACTCTTCGCGGTGAACGAACATCACCACGTCGGCATCCTGTTCAATCGCGCCCGATTCTCTCAAGTGACTCAATCGTGGTCGGTGGTCTTTTCCATCCTCGGCTTGCCGATTGAGTTGTGACAGACAGAGCAGTGGGACTTCAAGTTCCCGGGCCATGCCCTTGAGACGTCTGGCGATTTTCGCCACCTGCTCCTGACGCGGGTCACGCGAGTTATCGGGCTCAATCAATTGCAGGTAGTCAACGACGATCATCCCGAGGCTTCCCGCACTGCGTTTGATTCGGCGGGCGGCCGCTGAAATCTCGCTCACCGTGCGGCTGGGCGAGTCATCCACGAACAGCGGCGCTTGGCTGATTTCGTTCGCTTTGGAAATCAACCGATCGCGGTCATCCGATGAAATCGTGCCATTTCGCAAGCGATGTCCGTTCACGCGAGCGAGTGAGCACAGCATTCGGTCGGCCAACTCGATGCCGGACATTTCCAAGCTCACGAACAGAACCGGTGATCGCTGTTCGATCGCGGCGTGTTCCGCGATGTTCATCGCCAGGGCGGTTTTTCCCATCGATGGCCGGGCGGCCAAAATGATCAATTCGCCGTTGTGCAGTCCTCCGGTCATCGTGTCGAAGTCGGCAAGGCCGGTCTCGCAACCGCCATCGACGTACTCACCGCTCATTCGAGCTTCCATACGGTCCATCGCCGCGTGCAAGACGTCGCTAATGCTGGCCACGGATTGGCTTGATCGCCCATCCATAATCGCGAACACTTTCTGCTCGGCTTGGGCACACAACTCGCGAGAATCCGACGCTTGGTCGTAGGCATCGCGAAGAATCTCTGTGCTCGCTTGGATCAAGCGACGATACACCGCTTTGTCGCTAACGATCCCTGCGTAGTAGACGGCATGCGCAGCATTCGGCACGGAAGCCGATAGCTTTGCCAAATAGGCGGCGCCACCGATCTTGTCGTAGTCGCCGGCGGTTCGCAGTCGAGACACCAACAACGTGATGTCGATCTTGTGCCCTTCATCGTACATCTCACGAAGGTGATGATAGATTTTCTGGTTGGCCTCGTCGTAGAAATCATCTGCCTTGAGCGACGCCACATCGTCACAAGCTTGGGGTAGCAACATGATGCTCCCCAGGACTCCCATCTCGGCTTCGAGATCGAAAGGCGGCTGGCGCTGCAGTATTTCTGCGGCGCTGACTTCGCGTTTCTTTTTACCGCGACGTTGCGACGAGTCTTCAGCAATCATCAATCCATCCTTGAAAACAGTTACCAAGCATCAAGTTACAAGTGTCGCGGACAAGCCATCGAATGTCAGCTCGCCCGGAGAATCGACTCGATGCGATCCAGCGCTTGACGTGCGGACATCGCCGACGGTCCGCGGCCGAGCGGCTTTCCAGTCTCGATCCATTGTTCGACCTTCTTGGCCGCCAAGATTGCCGACGTATGGCTCTTTTGATTGTAATGCCGTGAGATCTCGTTGAAAGCCGCAGACGTCAATTGCCGCGAAAGATACATCGCTAGCATCCGTGGTTCGGTGATCGATCGAGTCTGTTTCGATTCTCGCAGGGACGTTTGTTGCAAACCGAAAGTTTCGCATACCGCGCGTTCGATCGCCGCCAGCGTCACCGTGGGCGTTTGGCTGCGGAGCATCTCACCACCGAATTGACGAATCTCGGACATCGTCGGCATTCGCTGGTACATCCGCTGGAGCATGCCAACGAGATTTACCACACCACTACTCATGCGAGCATCGCCGCCGAGCATCGTGTTGATCTCATTGACCGTCTCTTCAGGCCAAGCGAGTGGGCAAGATTTGTTGATCAATCGCAGCAGCAATTGCTTTCGCGTATTCGTATCCAACGGTTGCATCGGACAAACCAAACCGCCCGCCATTCGCCCGGCAAGCTCTCGCGACAACCCGGAGATTTCCGACGGAGATTGATTGGCAGTGAATATCAACGGGCGTCCGGCAGCGGCAAGTGTTTCGACCGTAAACAACATCTCTCGCAGCGTCGCACGTTTCGATTCCAAAAATTGCACATCGTCGACCAGCAATGCATCGACCTCGCGGTAACGACGTCGAAAGGCTGGCAAACCGGTCGCGCTCACACTGGTGATGAAGTCATTGGTGAACTGCTCGGCCGTCAACACCATCACCGTTCGCATGCGATGATAGCGTCGAAATTGTTCTGCGATCGCGTACAGCAAATGAGTTTTGCCGACGCCGGTACTGCCGAACAAAAACAACGGTGACGCAGTCCCGGGAGCCTGGCACACCATTGTCGCGGCGGCGTGCGCAAGTTGATTGCAGCTTCCCGTGATGAACTCCGGCATCGTCATGCCGCTCTTGAGATCTTTGGGGGATACCGATGCACCGGCCGCCGCACCACCACTGGATGCTGGGTCCATCGATGACGCCACCGACGGACTGCCATTTGGCACTTGGGTCGGCTTTGCGCGGCGACGGGTCGGCGTAGGTTCGCTGATGACATTGCCGATGGACCGCGCACCGCTTCGACGCGAGCGATTGGATGTTCCTTCGACCCGATCCTTGTTGGCTTTGGGTGTCGGCGGAATCGCGAGTGACGTCGTTGGCTCACCAGCCGTCATCAATTGACCGCCAATCTCCTGAGCGATCGGCGATACAATTGCAGAAACAGCCTCGATGGATGTGGGTACGTCTTCGAGCAACAGTGTCGTTTGGGTCGCGCTCGGCGTTTCGAGCACGAATCGAACATCGAGTGATGAACCCAGCGCGGCAAGTGCGGCGCCGCGCAGTTCTCGCAAGTAATTCTTGCGGATGCGATCGAGTGCAAACGCGCTGCGCACCTGAACGACGATGCCCCGCTTGGTCGAATCGACATCCGGTGACGAGCAATCGATGGCGAACGTGACGCCTTGCACGAACCACATACGAAACCGGTCGACACCGATTCTTTGCTTCAATGCTTCCGTGAAAGATTCGACGACGGCCATGTCGTCGGTGCAGCCTTGCGATGTCGACATACCGGTAGCGCAATCCTCCTTCATGGATCTTGGGCGTTACGTTGACAACGTCGTGAAGACGACGCCGTGGTGATTAGCCTGGCTCTCAAAAATCACTTCCGCGGAGTCAGGAGGGCAGATTCTAGGTTTGCTAGCATCCAAGTCAAACAACTCTTTTGAGTCCGTCGCGCCGCTGGCCGTGCCAATAGATGAATTACCGGCTAGCACGTGACATTGGCAGGGGGACGATACCGTCAAGGACGACAATAACGACTTGCGCGACCGGTGGAAAAGCTGTCACGCCTCAAAACCGAACGCAAAATTCACGACTTGTTAACGAGTGTAACCATATTCGGAGCAAGCAGTTAGGTCGATTCGGTTTTGCTAGCCTCATTTTTGACGGGTGAAAGTCGCTTGCCCCAAACTTCTTCGCTGACAATTGGCACGAAGCCGGCAGCCTCGTACGTGACTCGTGCGGGGCGATTCCGCCGGTCCACCGCCAAAATCACACTTCCGCACCCCTGGGACCTGGCAATGCGACAGGCGTGATCGATGAGTCGGGCCCCCCAACCGTTTCCGCGATGCTTGGGAACAACACCCATGTACACCAGTTCCATCGCTGGTTCGGCGCACGATCCATGTCTTGCCAGGATCAGGCACCCCACCAAATCATCGTTGGAGGACCGCAAGTCGCAGTCGGGGGCGCTCGATCGTCGAGCCTCGAACCACAGGTCGGGCGAATAGGAGCGACTGGCTCGGTAGCCGTCCAAAATGTCTCGCGTCGTGAGCATTTCAGCCAATTCTGGGCAGTCGAGCGTTTCGATGTAAGTTTGATCGACCAGTGATTCCCAGTCCGTGGCACGCCGAGTTTCGGTGGTGCTGGTATTGGCTTGGACCAGCCGCAGTGTTTCTGGCTGGAGGTTGCCGGCGATCGACGAGTTTTCAGGCACAGTATCCAGCTCTTTTCGCAGATACACCAACTCCGCAAGCCGACGAAATCCGAGCTGGCTGGCCCAGATTTCTGGGGGAGCAGCTAGGTCGTCCGACGTACCACCGCGACTTCGCCCTGGATCGCTGTCGCGTGCCCATTGAATCAATTGGACGCCACGCGAACCCATCACTTCGGCGATCGCCGCTCCCATCGCTTGGCCGACTGCCACGTTGTCGACCGAACCCGCCGGAAAGCCCACGCGACCAACGTCATTGGGTCCGACGCAACCTGAAAAAAGAACCGTCGCGGTTGAGCTCGTTGGCCCATCGGGTTGGTTCGATCCATGCTGCAGCAGCGTCAAGGCTCGTGGTTCACTGAGCAACACCGATTCATTCGCGAGGGTATTGTTGGCCTCGCCAGCGGGTGGGATATCCGCTGCCAACAAGACCAGCTGGTTAAGTTGCTTGTCTTGCACGAGTTTTGTGAGCTGGTCCACCAACATTTGTCCACGAGCGATGGAGATGGAGTCCAGTATTTGCGGTAACAGCCGATCGAGTGCGGCCAGCGAGATTGATCGCACACGTGCCGAGCGGGAGGCGGAGGTCTGCATGGGGCTTCGGTCCATTTTCTTCGGGGGCGGTCAGTCCTATCATGAAGTCAAGTTTGTGTGAAAGAGTGGCTCGCCCGAGGATTGTGAAATGTTTTCCGCTACGTACCGTCGTTCCGTCGAAACTCGGACCCTTGGCTGGCCGCTAATCGTGGCTTGCTTGGCAGGCGGATTACTAGTCGACGCTCATTCGTCCCAGGCGCAAGGCCCTCTCCGTCGGCTGGGGGACCGAATTCGCTCACGAATTGATCCCTTGGCTCAACCCCCCGTCGCCCCTGTTCGTCCAGTTCCTCCCGTTGCCGGCTCGGGACCGGTCGCACCCTACAATACGCCGCCTCAAAACGCCCCCGGGCAAAACGCCCCACGGTCCGGCGCTGCTGGATTGAGACCGCTGCAGCCGACGGATTCTAGGAAAGTTGCTGATCCGAATCGCGACGCAGACTCGCCGAGCCTGGCATCTCCACCGGCCCAGCCGTCTTTGGCTGAGAATCGACCGACGATCGGGATCGAAGTTGCCGAACACCGTGATGGCTTCCGCGGAGTGCGAGTGGTCCAGTTCCAGTCAATGTCTCGAGCCGAAGCAGCCGGGCTGAGAACCGGCGACGTGATCGTGGGTGTTGAGGGCCAAACGGTCAGCTCGATTGCCGATGTGGCTAGCATCATCTCGGCGGCAAACGTTGGCGACAACGTTCGACTTCGAATCGTCCCAGCGGATGTACTTGCCGCAGCCGCTGCCGGACGCGGATCAATATCGGTGCGGGACTTGACGATTCCACTGATCGCGCGTCGGTCAACTTCGCCAAACAGTGATGCCAATGCTCGTGTCAAATTTCAACGAGAACCCGAGTCCTTGGATGCTCCCCGTGGCGACGCGCGTCTTGGCGTGGAAGTGGCAAACTCTCGCAGTCAACAAGGCGCGGTCGTGACACGTGTAATTCCCAGGTCGCCCAGCCAAGTTGCGAAAATGCAGCCCGGCGATCGAATCGTATCGATCAACGGTAAAGTGGTCCGTGAAGCAAACAATGTCATTCGCGCGGTCAGCGACTCAAAACCTGGCGATCGACTTCGTGTTCAATGGGTTCGCAATGATCAATTGCGCGAAGCGACGGTAACACTTGCTGGCCCCGATGGTCTCGCAAGTCCCACCGAAATTGCAGCGCTTTCGTCGCGTGACAACGACACTCGCAGCGATTCGCTTGGCGGCGAAGCGAAATCGAATAGTGAATCCTTGATGAGTGGTCTCGGTACAGCGCTGGGTGGATTCTTTGGTGGTCAAAAAGCGAACTCGGCGGTGGACCCGGACCGTGTGGAAACACGGCGACCCGCGGAGATGCCCAACTCGAATGCCTCGGACACATTCGATCCGATCGGCGAGCTGGCCGGGCCAAGTATCCTGTCCCAGCCCGAAGATCAAGACGTCAACGGCAAGTTACCTCTGGACGTGTCGCGTGAACTTCCCGGTCCGGGTTCCGTCGTTCAATCCGAAGAGATGCCAGCACCGACGCCGATGGCTGACCCGCTCGCGTTGGGCGACGACGAGCCAGTTCAACGAGCTGGGTTTACCGATGCGGAAGATCAGCAGACCGACGCTGTCTTGCCGATTCCGAATCAGCTTCCGGCGCCGATTGCGGACCCACCATCGCTGGACCGCTTGCAACTGCCACCACCCAATGTTCGGCCGAATTCGTCGACGACCGAGCAAACGATTGAGCGGCTTCGCGCTGAAATCGAGCGACTACGCGATCGCGTTCGGCAACTTGAAACTTCGGAATCTGTGGAATAGTTAAATCGATCGGTGCAATCGTCATCAATTGCATCGTATGCGAGTCTTAGGCAATTTATAGCTTGTTGACAAATTGCATCGTTTGTAGCGCGGAATAAACAACCCAGGAAAAATGGTGAGTTTTGACGGCGGCTGCATTAGCAAAAGGGTCGTTTTTTACCGGATTTCTCTACATTTTTTTTAAAGACTTGCCTACTCTTGAGTTAATGCAGCGGCGTGTTCGGGCGGCCCTGTCCCCTTGATCCTGAGTATCGAAGATTGGTCTCGGTGGGGACGTGGCGTGGATAGATTTCGCTTGGATCCCCAACGCGTCTGTTAGCGGAACAAGATTTGAATCGAGATGGGTTGAAAATGTTTTCGACAGGCTCGAGGAGTTAATAAGAAAGTGGCATCAGTTATGACACGACGATTGTTTCAGCGGTCCGTATGTTTGACGATGGCGACGTCGATCGCCACAGCACCGTTGGTTGCGCCTTTGAGTGCGATCGCTCAAGAACAGTGTTGTTTCGAGCCCGCCTATCGACTGCAATGTGATACGGTGATGCAGCCGCAAACGGTCCAGCGGCACCGGCTAACTTACGAGACGCAATATGTCGAAGAGGACGTCACGAGTTGGCGTCCCGTGGTTCGAACTCGCACGGAAGAGCGAGAGTACCGTGTTGCCAAACCGGTCACCGAGACAAGCTATCGCGAAGAGCGATACATGGTGCAAAAGCCAGTAGTCGAAACGTCGTACCGCGATGAGACCACCACCCAAACCCGCTACGTCACGGAGACATCCGAGCGGGAAGAGCAGGTGACGACTTACAAACCCGTGACCGAGACCCAGTACTACCAACAGCAGTACACGGTCCAGCGACCGGTAACCGAGACCCAGTACTATCAACAACAGTATGCGGTACAGCGGCCGGTGGTGGAGACTCAATTCCAAACCCAGCAGTACACCACCTACCGACCCGTGACCACGATGCAGAACCAGACGGTCGATGCCGGTGGTTATGTCGCGCAGCAAGTCGTGACGCCTGGCCAAGTTCAGTACGGATTGCAGTGGGTACCTCAAGCCTATGCGACACCCGGACCCTTCGGGTTGTTCGCCCGCGTTCGTGGTGGTGCAGTCTGGGCGCCCCAAGTCACACCACCGACGGTGCAAACCCAGGTGGCCTACCGACCCAACTACATCACTCAACAAGTTGCACAAACCTCGTACATGCCAGAGGTGCAACAGGTTCAAGTACCAGTTCAGGTGCAAAAGTTCCAAACGGAAATGGTGAACCAGAACGTGCCCGTGCAAGTGACTCGGATGCAGTCGGAAACCATGACGCAAAACGTTCCCGTGCAAACGACAAGAATGGTGCCGACGACGGAGGTTCGCCGGATTCCGGTTGTGGTGCAGCGTCCCGTTACCGAGACGTTGACTCGTAAAGTACCGGTGCAACAACAACGCTGGGTCACGGAAGAACAGGTTCGCAAAGTGCCCGTGCAAACCACGCATATGGTTTATGAGACACGGCGTGAACCGGTCGAAGTTCAATATACCGAGTACGAACAAGTGACTCACAAAGTGCGCAGACCCGTCACTCGCCCGGTTTACGAGCCATACACAACCACTGAAATGGTTGCGAGCCAAGTGGTTCAACGAGTCCCTCTCTCATATATCGATCCGTTCAGCCCGGCGATCGTGAATGGTTATTCATCGTTTTCGGCGCCAAGCTATTCGTCGCCAGTTATTTCGTCGCCCGTGATCTCCGAGCCATCGTCTTTGGGGCCATCCATCGTTTCTCCCTCGGATACTTCAAGCAGCCCATCCACCAAACTGCAAAAGGTCGAAATTACCCCGCCGTCCAACTCGTCGTCAGCTGACGACGAATCAAACGACAGTGACAACTTGGAGGGGATTTTCGATAGCGCCGACGAGAATACCGATTCGAGCGGTGCTGATCCCGCCGATGAAGCGGAACTGCCCCAACCGGAACTCAATTTGAATGAAGCCGGCTGGCGCATTCAGTGGATGCCTCGCTTTGCACGAGAAATTTAAAGGCATCGCGGCATCGCTAGGCATTTGAATACCGAAACCTCGCCGGCTTTAAGCGCCGGCGATTTTTTTGGTCGCTCATGAAAGCGTGACACGATGGGTTGGTGTCGGCCGTCCTGGACGAAGCGATTGGGCTGATACCGAGGACCAACGCAGTCCGAGCTCGGTGGCGACAACTTCCAACTGTTCGCGACAGCAAGCTTCGAGCAACTGGGGGTCCATCGCGACTCGGGCATTAACGATTAACTGCACCGGACCGTCGACTCGACGCCCGGATCGTAAACCGATGTCGACGGTCGAGTCGTTGCTGACGACATTGGCAACCGCTTGAGTATCGCCGGCGAGCGCAGACGCTTTGACGTGCGCGATTTCACCACTAGCCCGGTCGACAATCTGGGCCGCAATCGACTCGACAATCAAGCTGGCCAATTGGTCCAAGTCGACTTCGCCGTCGGACGAGAGCACCGCCGACAGGTTGACCCAACCCAATTCCGCTTCACCATCGGCGTAGGTGTCATAGTCGATGTCGAGCAATCGTCGACCAGCGATCATGGGCGACTCGATGTAACCCATGGCTTCGTCAACGCCTTCGCCCGTGATCGGACTCAGCGCCAGCACGGGCACGCCCGGAGCACGTTGGTCCAGGGCGTGTCGAAGCGCTTCGATCTCGTCGTCGGTTAGCAGGTCGCGTCGTCCGATCATTAAATAGTCCGCCTCCTCCAGCTGTTTGCGAAAGATGTATTCGGCTTGCGGCGAAAACCCGCTTTTGTGGGTAGCATCGTTCGCAAGAATTCGTTGGCCATGCGATGGCTTTAGCAGCACTCCGAAAGGAGCCAATTCGAATCGATCACCGAGAATGTTTTGCAGCGGTAGCACCACCGTCGCAACCAAGTCAGTGCAACTGCCCACGGGTTCGGCCAAAATAACGTCTGGCATACACTCGTCTCCCAATCGATCGGCCGTCGAGACAAGCTCATCGAAGCTGCAACAGAAACACGCTCCCGAGACTTCGCCGACATCGAAACCGCGCGAGCGCAAGTTTTCGGTATCCACTAGTCCCGCGGCCTGGTCATTGGTAATGATGCCAACACTTTTTCCTGCGGCACGATAGCGACGAGCGAGTTCGGCAATGAGCGTCGTTTTGCCGGCGCCGAGGAAACCGCCAATCAGAACGAAGCGTGTTTTAGAAGATTGGTTCATGAGTCTGCCGCTGGGTCGAGGAGGGTCAACTTGTGGAGGACCACTTCACCGTAGCTTGAACAACGGCGTGCGGCGAGTGGGGACAACCATAACGGCTCTGGCCTAGGACCGGGCCAGAGTCGCTACTAATGCGACAAGTCCTTCGTCGGCGTCCGAAATAAGGAACACTTTGCGTCGGTTGGTCGCGCCGGTTTGAAGTGTGATCTGCCAAGCTTTGACCCCCAGCTCGGCAGCGAGCAACTTAGTGATTGCTTCGTTCGCTTTTCCTTTGTCCGCAGCCGAAGTGACCGAGACCTTCAGTGCGCCATCGAACTGTCCACCCACCTGTTCTCGTTTGGCGCCTGGAGTCGCATGAACGTTCAAGCGATAGTCGTTGCCGATTCTCGCAATCAGTTCACGACTCGTCATGTTGCGAGCAAGCCGTCAAAAATTCGCGATCCGATTCGCACCATGGTCGCGCCCTCGGCGATCGCTTCGGCAAAGTCACCGCTCATTCCCATCGACAATTCGTCCAACGGCAATCCAAACTCACTCGCCAACGAATCGCGAAACTCACGAACGGCTGCAAATTGCCGGCGTGCTTCGTCACCGGCCGTCCCCCATCCTGCCATTGCCATCAAACCTCGGACGTTCACTCGATCGCGCGGTAAACTCGGCATCACATCGCGCAACTCATTCGGTGACATACCGGTCTTGGCTTCTTCGCCACTGATATTGACTTCTAGCAGCACGTCGACGGCACGTGTGTCGTTTGCGAGTCGCTGTTCGTCGTCGATGGCATCGAGCAATCGGACGCTGTCGACGCTGTGAATCACAACCGGGTATTGCAGCGTGCGACGAATCTTATTGCGCTGCAGGTGTCCGATTTGGTGCCAGCATAAGTCGCGACCGCCCAGCTTTTCGGCTTTCTCCCAAAGTGATTGAGGCCGATTTTCTCCCAGGTCACGACATCCGACGTCGACCAGGGCTTCGGTCATATCGGCGTTGACGTACTTGGTCACACCAACGATCCGCACCTCGCTCAGGTTTCGACTGGATTGGGAAGCGGCCTGCTCGACATCGTGCACAACGCGAAGCCAGTTTTCGGCCAACCGCTGGCGATCGCGCGGGTCAATCATTCTTCTTCGAACGACTCGCTGTCGTCGACCGTCACGAGTTCTTCGATGTTGCCGTCTTCGGGGTCGAACCGACCGCTAAAGAAGTCCGCAATCAAGTGCTTACCCAAGACGGTTCGACATCGCCGCTCACCGAGTGATCGATACACGAGCCATTGCTCGGAGCCCGCTTGGATTCGGAAGCCAGACGCTTCGTCGGCGCTCACAATTCTCAACTCGTCCGCGATGGTCAATTGTCGCCATGTTCGTGGACGGCCAAATCGACGTGTTTGAAAGTCGAACCAAATCGGTGCGTACATCGCGTGCTGGGCAGTGACATCAAGCACGAGACATTCGTTATCACCGTGGAGCATCGATGTGGTCGGTCCGATTCGCCATTCATTCGCCGATAGCGGTACCACCATCGCACGCTGTTTGGTGTCGCATAAAAAGACCTCACGGGTTTCCGGTTCCGATTTCGGCTCCAATCCTTTGCCAATCGGCAGTCTCGCGGTGTAGCGGATTTTGCGCGGTTGGACGTTCGGCTTGGAATTCGGCGTCGTCTCCGCATCACTGGAGACAACGGTATCGGCGAGCAAGACGCAGCGATCTTCTCGCGCGAGCATGAATTGACGCTGCAGCACGATTCCGCCCGACCAGGGCTGCTCCAATTCTAAATAGTGGACATCGTCATCGCTGTACTCGCACGTGTAAGTCCAATCGCCCTTCGCTTGCTGTTCGTCGCCGTCGACTTCAATCATCACTTGCCAATTTCCGCTGATGGCTTGATGTCGTCCCGCGAAAAGCTCCACTCGTGTTTCTTCGCCAGAATAGTCGACATGAACGCGTCCGCGACGAACGTCCCATTCCGGCAACATGACGGCGACCTTCGCGTCGTCGCTGTGCTGCATCGCTTCAGGCAACGAGACTTGCCAAGCCAACTTGCCATTGCTGCGGCTCTCGCCGAGCGCGGCCGACGTCGCCGGTGCAAGCGTTTCTGGGTCGAACACGATCGATGCTCTCAGCAGCCCATCGGGTGCCGTATCGTCTCGGACATCTCGCGATGATGCTTTGCTGGACATGGAAATGCCGCCGGGGAGCGTGAAACCGGCTGCCCAGACGACCAAGTCGCTGGCGATTTCGATCTGGCGTTTCTTAAGTTTCGCTTTCCGTGTTCCCTCGAGCAGTCGCTGGCAACGAACCACCGACGCCAGCACGAGTCGCGTGTCGATCGCACCGCTTACTGCCACCGATATGGAGTCGGCTTCTTGGGCGAACCAACTGTCGATCTCCGCGACGGCTGATTTCGCCAATCGCTTGCACGAGGGCAAGTCGCTCAGTCGCCAACCCAACGTCAGTCCCAACTCACCACCCAACATCAAGGTGGCGGGCGACGATGTGGCATTGAGCTGCAATGTCGACTCACGCAGCTGTTGCAATGTGCCAAGCAAGTCCCACCACAATCGAGTGTCGATTCGCTCGATCAACGACGGTAGCGCCGCGGCCCACAACACGGCTCGGGCACAGTGACTTGCACTGTGCGAGGGGCCGGTGACGCGATCGATGAATACTTCCACCGAGGTAGCCAAATCGATGGACGCGAAGAGAGATTTCTTGGGCGAAACGTCGACCGCCAGCCTACTCAGCACTTCCACCAAATCACCGCACGGTCCCCCTTGCGAGCCTGCAACGCCCCAGCGATAGATCGAACCGTCTGCGGCTGCGGCCCCCAAAACGTCCTGCGGCGATTTCTTTTTTGCCCGGGCCAAAATCGATCGCTGCAACTTGCTCCACTGGGACGCTGTCAATGACGATTGAACGCTCGCGTCTCCGGTCTCTGGCGGCTCATTCATTGCGGACCCAACGGAACCATTTTGGTGAGTCGTTGCGGTGGTAGTGTCCAATGACATGGAAACGTTACGCTCCAAGGGTATGATGAAACTTGAACGCGTCGCCGCGGTAGTCTGGATAACTTACCCAGTTGCCCGGTTGCTGCCAGACCTACCCACCAAATGCCTGTTGAAAAATGCCCGCTGTGAAGGCCATCTTGATGCAAAAAAAACGCTCCCGACTCGCTGAAGACCGTCGAACAACCGGCGCAACTCGTTTTGCGGGATGGAGTTTGGCCGCGATTCTCTTGGTATGCACGGCGTTTTCGACTCGCGCGGGCGCCCAAACAGCTGACGAGTCGACCCCAGCAGCGCCGGCGGACGAGCCGATCCCGACGGTGAAGCGAGCGCTGCCGAAAGTTGGCGAAACCAAAGCGGTCGATGCCCCCGAACTGGTTCCCGACGAACGTCCCACCGCCGAGGAAGCGGTGCGTGGAGCGTTCGAGCCGCCGCCATCCGCTCGCGGTTTGAACAAGGAAGCGTCACTTTGGATCGACCCCAAGACGAAGCGTGTTTATGTCGACGGCTATGTGATCATGGACCGTGGGGCACTCGAGATGTTTGCTTGCCCGATGCATACCAAAGAACACGAGTCCGTCGTGGCGGTGCTGGCCAAGTCGAGCCAAGTGCATGCGGCGTTGCTTGCGATCGGAGCAATGCCCGGCACCCCTGTCCGGTATTCGCCTCAATTCTTGCCAGCGACCGGTCAGCGCATTCGAGTGTGGGTATCCTGGCTCGACGAAGCGGGCGAGTATCACGTCGCTGACGCGCGAACTTGGATTCAAAACAGCGAGACCCAGAAAGCGATGGAATCCGATTGGGTATTCGCCGGTAGCGGATTTTGGAAAGACGAAGAGGACGGAAAAGAATACTACAAGGCGGATAGCGGCGACATGATTTGTGTTTCCAACTTCAGCACCGCGATGTTGGATGTCCCTGTCGCAAGCAGCGCCCAAGCCGACTCACTGCTCTACCGTCCCTTCACTGAGCGTATTCCCAAGCGAGGCATGCCCGTTCGGCTGACCCTCGTCCCCATCCCGGTTCCCACGGATGATCCGAACGACAAAGAAAAGACCGATGTCGATACGCCGCCGAGCAAGGATATTCTGACAAAGAAAGCGGCCAAGTAGATTCTGGACGTCGTGTCGCTAGCGATCCGTCATCGATCGAAACGTGGGCGACCACTTCTCCATCGACCGTTGGATTGCGGTGCCCCCCAGGGATTCAAAGAATGCGTGCCATTGGCCGCGCCGCGTATAGCCGAGACCGCCGTACATGGCGGTCTCGATATCACTGGCTTCGGCGACAACGTTTTCGGCGAGGATCTTACTGGCTTCGATCCACATTGGAATCGCCAAGAGTTCGATGAGATCCGCATCTGAAATTTGGGGCAGTTCGCGGTGATACTTGCCGGCCAGTTCACGGACCTCCGATGCGATGGTTGCCGATCGTATCCCGTTGGCATAGTCATAGAATCCGCCGCTGGGTCCGCGACCGGTGCGTTTGCGTTTGACGAGTGCGGCAATCAATGGCGACGGGTCGATCCGTGCGGGGAACGCTTGCCAGTAAACTCGTCCGGCATCAAACGTGGTTCGTGTGCCGATCCAATCGATGAGCTCCAGCGGCGACATTGGCATTCCGTAAGCAATCGCTGCTGCTTCGATTCGCTCGTCGCTGACTCCTCCGCATAGCAACGTCATGGCTTGGTTCAAGTACGGCGCCAACATGCGATTGACGACGAATCCCGGCGCGTCAGCAACCACGAGCGGCTCTTTGCCGAGTCGGCGAACGTGATGTCGGACATCGTCGATCGTGTTCGCCCGTGCGAGTGGCGTGCGGATCACTTCGACAGCGTCACGTCGGTCCACCGGCATGAAAAAGTGCATCCCACAGAGGCGATCGGGGCGCCGGAGCGATTGGCCGATGGATGCGATTCGAATCGTCGACGTGTTGCTGCAAAAAATCGTGTTGTCGTCAAACCACGATTCCGCTCGTCTGAAAAAATCTTGCTTGATCTCCAGACGCTCGGCAATCGATTCGATCACTAAGAGTCGAGCGTTTTCCGGCGGTTGACTGCCCAAGGGTGTAAGGCGTGTCGCAGGTAACACTCCCCAGATCGCTGGCAATGCGCTGACTTCGAATCGAGTCGCCTCGTTGGAAAGCTTCGCAATTGCACCGTCGATGGAGGTCGGATCGATGTCCGCCAGTACGACTGGGATGTCACGATCAAGATGCGCCCGAAGAATGGCTTGACCGACCACGCCTGCACCAATCAAGGTGACTGAGCGGGGCAACGAAGACTCCGTCGACTCCCCGTTCACGAGACCGTTTCGAATGATGTGCTGAAGGTTGTTTCGGCTGAAAGACGATACCGGTCACCGCCCGGACTTGCCAATCGTTGCAGATGCGGCCGCCGAATCATTTGCAGACTGGACTTTTCGATCGGCGGACCCTGTGGCTCGAATTGCTCGTCGGCGGTCGTTCCCCAGGCCCGCAAGCGACGCACGAGTGCATCGGAGACGGGGCGAGGCGTGCTTTCGGCGCGTGCTGCGACCACCGTCACATCCTCGCTCATTTTGTAGAGTCGTTTCAGGTCATCCACCCGGATCGACGTGTCGGCTTCCTGAATAAATACGAGTTCACCCGTGGCCCGTTCCAGGCCCGTTTGCCCAGCCGCTTCCATTCCGCGGGGACGTCCATGACGCGCGATGCGAAGCTGAGGGTGACAGTCGGCTTTTTCCTTCAGCACTTCTTGGGTGGCATCGGTGCTGCCATCATCGACCACGACAATTTCGGTAACTTCACTGGTGAGCTCTCGCAGCACCGCGAGGACTTGGTCGATTCGTTGAACGATTCGATTGGCACCGTCGCGCACCGGCAGAACGACTGATATTTTTGCGGTGCGAGACATGGCTGTGAAACTCCGAAAGTGCGCTGCAGCGCCGATCGACACTGATTTCCAGTATCTTCGGCTACTCCGCCATCGCCGCATGATGGACAGCAACTGAATCCATCCTGTACCTGTCGTTCCGTTTGCAGGAATTGGCCCTATAATCTCGCGATCTCCGAAACAGTCTTTAACCGATACAAATTCCGTGACCATCCACTCGACCGCCATTCCAGATTTTGCCACAGGACAGAGTGGTTTGTTGCCGGCGATCGCTCAAGACGCTACCAGTGGCCGCGTGTTGATGATGGCTTGGATGAACGCGGAGGCGTTTGCCGAGACACTCGCCACTGGTCGCGCGGTCTATTACAGTCGGAGTCGCGGCAAACTTTGGCGCAAGGGCGAAACCAGTGGCCACCAGCAGCGGGTCGTCGAAGTCCGGGTCGATTGTGATGCGGACACCATTTTGGTTCGCGTGGAACAGATCGGCGCCGCATGCCACGAAGGCTACGAGAGTTGTTTCTTTCGCGTGGTCCACGCCGATGGCACAGCAGCCATCACCGATCCTCAACTTGTGGATCCCGAAGCGGTCTATCGCAAATCCTAATCCGTCACCCTTTACGAATTAAAGAACCCACGATGAGCGCCCAGGCACGATTGGCTGAACTTGGAATTGAGCTTCCCCCCGCACCCAAGCCGGTCGGTGTATACAAACCGATCGTGGTGGTGGGGTCGATGGCGTATTTATCCGGACATGGACCACTTCGGCCGGACAAGACGCTCATCACTGGGCGAATCGGGGACGACATGGATCAACAAGCTGGCTATGACGCGGCGAGACTCACGGGTCTCGGCCTGCTGGCGACCTTGCAAGGCCATCTGGGGTCACTCGACCGTGTCAAACGTTTGGTGAAACTTCTGGGGCTCGTCCGTTGTACCGACGACTTTACCGCTCAACCTGCGGTGATCAATGGTTGCAGCGAATTGTTCCGAGATGTATTTGGCGAAGATGCTGGGATCGCAGCGCGTAGCGCCCTGGGGACAAACTCACTCCCGGGTGGAATCGCCGTCGAAATCGAAGCGATTTTCGAAATCCAATAGCAATCGAAATTCCTTCAGCAAACTTAAGCGAAAAGCCGACCGCGAATCCAATCGATCGTTTCACGCTGGCGGCGCGTGAGTGGACTCGTATGGTTGGCTTTGGCGACAGCCTTCTCGAAAAGCGAGGGACTGACGAGCATGAACGAGGGGTCGCTCAGGTCGCATGTATCGGCAATCTTGCTGCACAACATGCGAGCTGATATCGGGAACTCGTGTGCTTGGTAAAGCTCTGCGAGCAATCCGTCGGCCTCGCGAAGCTCGCTCGAAGCTCGCTCGCTGATCCGATAAAGTACCAGAATGATCCCGATCAGGACGACTGGTACGAGAAACCATAGCATCCCAAACCAGTCGACACCCGGATCGACTTGCTCGCGAAAGTCGCGACCAAGTTCTTCGATACGAGTGACACCTAAAATGAACGTGCGGGGCAAGTACGTCATGATTAAGTCTTTCTCTCAGACACGCGACTCGTAGGCTCGAACCGCTTCATCGCGAGCGGAGCTGTCGGGCATCTGCATCATTTCACTGAGCAAGGCTAATGTTTCGGAGCTTGAGGCGAGCGCCATTGCTTCGGCCGCGCGACGGCGAGCCTCCTGGTGGTCGTTGCGAACAACGTGTGAAAACGCATCGGCAAGGAGGTCGACGATTCCCAGCGATTCCGCTGCGGCGATCGCATCCAAACGTTGTTTGAGAACTGGATGCCGTAAACGATCTCGCACCAAATCGATCGCCGACGGATCGATCATCATCAAGACCGCACCCAACCGTTGACGACTGGACGCGTCGAGTCCCGATAGGCGAGGCATGATGGACTTGGCATGAAGCGGCGTGAGGACTCGTTGGACGGCCCGTACCACATTGGCATCACCATGGCTTAGTAGATCGACCAAATCCCCCAACAGCATCGCATCGGCGGAGAGCGTGATTCGGTGATCGAAGTCTTCAGCCAACTCGATCGCCGCGTTGAGCCAATACGTGTGGTCCAACTTTGGCAAACTCGCAAGTACGGTCGTCGCGGCCTGCGTGGTGGTCGCTTCACCGCGATGAATGCCGGCGACCGCTAATACCAATAGCTTTTTCGGAGATTGCGTCGTCTGCGAGAGCACGTGCAGCAAGGCGGCATGGGCATCCGGTGACAATGCGGCCGCCGCCGTCGGATTGTCATCCATGCAGCCAATTGGCCCCAAGAGTCGCAAGTGATGCAAAACGCCGGTCGTCGGGTCTGGGCCGACTTGGTCGAGCAACTCGCGACGAAACGATGCGTCATTGCGATCGCAGATCAAGTTGGCGATCTCCGGTTGCAGCTTGGGGCGACGTAAAAAGCTTGCCAGAAGATTCGCGATGCTATCACTCGAACTATTTCGAAAACGCGAGACCAGTACCCGCGATTGCGGCGACTCGGTGTCGAGCATTTGCAGTAGCTTGCCGTCGCGGCTGGTGGATGCGAGTAAAAACGCGTCGACCAAGTCTCGATTGCGATGCAGGGGGAGTTGTTCGACTGAACGGGCGAGCCGGGCCAGCGCGTCAATGCGGATGGAGCCGGGGTCGCGTCCACCTCGAGCTTGCGCTCCCATCAGATCCGCGAGTCGACCGACCGATTGGGTCGCGGACTTGCGAATGGTATGGGAGATGTGCGTTTCGGCAAGATCGACGAGCTTGGGAACCATTTCAAAGCGATGAAGCGCCGTTGCAGCCTGGATCGCATTGGGTAGATGGTGGTCGCCTCGCGCTAAAGAGTCGTTGATGATCCTCGGGAGCGGCCCAGGATGCTCCCGCAGAGCTTGCTTTTGGCACTCATCCATTTGGTCCCAGTGCCCCAGCAGCAATTCGCCGCACCGAAGTTCACGTCGGTCCGCGAGCGCCGCCGTAGCCAGTAAACGCACCCTCGCATCCGGATCGCCGAGCGCGACACCGAGAACCGAGATCGCTGCTTCATTGGAGCTTGCAGCTAACGTTTGGAAGGTGATGTCGAGACGTGTCATAAGAGAAACCTAGCTCGAATCGATTCATCACGATCTCCAACGCGTCGCGTTTCCATTGATTCGTTCGCACCGACAACGCGTCGCAACCCCAATAATCGACAGGACTCGCCCAAGCGGTCGTCCTTGCGTTTCCGCCCGGGACTCCCTCCAAAGCCAGACTACGCCCGTGAAGGATCGTTGTCCCAAGACCGGGGCGCCGATTCCACGTATAATGCGGTTACGGTTTGAGTTTCGTCACCTTCGTCATTCCCAAGACAAGTCCCGTGAGTCGCTTGATAAGTGATCGATCCGCCGACGCGGTATTGAACGAATCTTTTTTGGAACTCCGCGCAAAATTGTTGGAAGTCGCGGCAACCCTCGATCGCATCGATCGCGCGGGAACCACCCAGCCGGCGACGTCGGCAACAGCCAATCGACGCAGCCAAATTCAAGGGGCCATCGAAGTGCTGCTCAGTGGCGAGCCGGATCGCGCAGCGACACTCCAACAACTGTTCTCACGAGAATACCAGCCCGATTGGCGAACCGAGATGAAGTTGTGATGATCGCGACTCGTTCCACCCAACATTCAACACTGATGAACCCGTAGAAACGGACGCATGGACTACATCGATCCCCACATTCATATGGTTTCTCGGACCACGGACGACTACGCGACGCTGGCGCGAATGGGATGTGTCGCGATGAGCGAGCCCGCATTCTGGGCTGGCTACGATCGTGGTAGCGTCGATGGGTTTCGAGATTACTTTCGTCAACTCACGGAAGTGGAACCGCGACGCGCGGCACAGTTTGGGATCCAGCATTTCACGTGGCTTTGCATCAACGCCAAAGAGGCGGAGAACGTGTCGCTCTCACGCGATGTGATCGCGATGATCCCAGAATTCATCGACGCTCCGAACGTCTTGGGGATCGGTGAAATCGGGTTGAATAAGAATACCAAGAACGAAGCCACTGTCTTTTTAGAACACATCGATTTAGCGATGAAGTTCAATCAATTGATCCTGATTCATACACCGCACCTGGAGGACAAGTACCAGGGCACGCGGATGATCTTAGATATGCTCACCAGCGATTCTCGGATCGATCCCAGCCGCGTCCTTGTCGACCACGTCGAAGAGCACACCATCGGCGAAGTACTCGACCGAGGATTTTGGGCGGGAATGACCTTGTACCCCGTGACCAAATGCACGCCGGAACGGGCCGCCGACATGATCGAACGGTTCGGTGGCCAGCGTTTGCTCGCCAACTCGGCGGGTGACTGGGGGCCGAGCAAGCCAACGGCGGTACCGGATTTGATTTTCGAACTCCGACGCCGCGGCCATCAAGAGTCCCTGATTCGCAAGGTTGTTTATGACAACCCCATCGCGTTCTTTTCACAGAGCAAAAACTTTCACTTCCTGCCTCGTCGTTAACGATTGACGCGTCGCGCAAAGTTCCGTGAGATTTCTTCCACGCCCTCCACGAGTGATGTGGAGGGTGCTTCCTCCATGATCCTGCCAACATGAATCAAACACCAAGTCCGTCGGATCGAGATCCGAAACAACTCCGATCACATCGTTGGTTCGGTCCCGATGACTTGCGATCGTTCGGCCACCGCTCGCGTCTGAAGGGCATGGGATTCGATGATGCGGACTACGAGAATCGTCCGATCGTCGCGATGCTCAACACGTGGAACGAGATGACCACGTGTCACTCGCACTTTCGCAACCGCGCCGACGAAATTCGTCGTGGGATTCTACAGGCGGGAGGCTTTCCGCTCGAAGTCCCGGTGATGTCACTCGGTGAAATGTTCATGAAGCCATCCACCATGCTCTATCGCAATTTGATGGCGATGGAAGTGGAGGAAGTGCTACGCAGTCATCCAATCGACGCCGCGGTTCTTATGGGTGGCTGCGACAAGACTGTGCCTGCGATGCTGATGGGCGCGATCAGCGCGGATATCCCGTCCATTTTTTTTCCCGCCGGACCAATGTTAAAGGCGCGATGGAAGGATCAAACACTGGGTAGTGGTAGCGACGCATGGAAGTACTGGGATGAACGGCTCGCGGGAAATTTATGCGAAGCCGACTGGAAGGGCGTCGAAAACTGCATCGCCCGTTCCGCCGGAACATGCATGACGATGGGGACGGCTAGTACGATGGCTTGCGTTACCGAAGCGCTCGGCTTCTCATTGCCGGGTTCTGCCACGATTCCCGCCGTCGTCGCGGAGCATTCTCGACTCGCCGTGCAAACGGGACGCGTCGCCGTCGAAATGGCTTGGACCCAGCGACGTCCGTCAACGTTCATGACGTCGGATTCGATCGACAATGCACTGGTCACGGCGCTGGCGATTGGCGGGTCGACCAACGCCATTGTTCACTTGATCGCGATCGCCGGTCGGCTCGAGTTGAAGCTTTCGCTCGACCGATTCGATGAACTTTCGCGAGTCACACCCGTTCTCGGTGACCTACGGCCCGGTGGTCGTTTTTTGATGGAAGATTTCCACAACGCCGGTGGTCTCCCCGCGTTGCTCGCAAGACTAAATGATCTGCTCAAGCTCGATGCGCAAACCGTCACCGGTCAAACGCTTGGCCAAGCCATCGGTGACGCGCGGTCGATTGACGATGACGTGATTCGCACTCGAGAAAACCCCGTCGCGGTGGCGGGCGGGTGTTGTGTCCTGCGAGGGAATCTGGCGCCCAACGGATGCGTGATCAAGTCCATCGCGGCGGATCCAAAACTGCTGATGCACCGGGGGCCAGCGATCGTGTTCGACGATTACCCCACGATGAAGGCCCGGATTCACGATCCGCTGCTCAATGTGACGGCGGACAGCGTGTTGATCCTACGAAGTGCCGGCCCGCTTGGCGCACCCGGCTTTCCGGAATGGGGAATGCTTCCGATTCCTCAGAAGCTATTGCAAGCCGGAGTGAGGGATATGCTGCGCATCAGCGACGCTCGCATGAGCGGGACAAGCTATGGCACTTGCGTCTTGCACATTTCGCCCGAAAGTGCCGCGGGAGGTCCGTTGGCGCTTGTCCGAGATGGTGACGAAATTGAAATTGATGTGCCCAATCGTCGAATTCATTGGCACGTCACGGACGATGAAATACTTCGTCGACGCGGCGAGTGTCCTCCTGGAAATCCGCTGCCCGAACGCGGCTATTTGCATCTGCACGCGTCTCATGTCACCCAAGCCGATCGGGGTTGCGATTTCGATTTTCTTGAGGGTCGTTCGCCCGGTGCCGAACCTGATATCTTCTAAGCCGTCGGCACGAAACGATCGTGATCGTCGCCCCGTTGATGACCGTTCTTAAAACCCTAGAAATCTAACGCAATTCCTATGTACACCGGCCCCTTCGACGCGGAACAACTTGCACAAAGCGTCATTGCTGTTCCTCCCTTGGCTCGTAATTCCGACTTCCAAGTTTGCCCGACCGAAAATGGCAAATTGATCTCGTATCTGGAATCAGGCGGGATTCGGTCGTTGCTGTATGGAGGGAATGCGGTTTTCTATCACGCGCGCCTTACCGAGTACGCCTCGATACTGGCGATGCTCTCCGAAAACTCAGGCGACCAAACCGTCGTGGTGCCGTCGATTGGCCCGGCCTATGGGCTAGCGATGGACCAAGTGGATGTGTTGAATGACTTCGACTTTCCCACCGTCATGGTGCTACCGTCGCGTGACATCGTCGATCACCAAGGAATCGCGACCGGGATTCGCCACATGGCGGATCGCCTCGGCAAACCGGTGGTCGTGTATCTCAAGTTCGATCGCTGGTTGCCCGCCGACCTTGTCGCCAAACTTGACCGAGACGGCGCGATTTCGTGGATCAAGTATGCCGTGGTTCGCGACAACCCAGCGCAGGACGATTACCTCAACGAAATACTCGCGTCGTTTCCCTCAACCAGGGTTGTCAGCGGAATCGGAGAGCAGCCCGCAATCGTACACCTGCGAGACTTTGGGATCACGGGATTCACGAGCGGATGCGTTTGCGTTGCACCGAGTCAATCGATGGACATGCTTCACGCGATCAAGCTATCGGACTTTGAAAAGGCCGAGGCCATCCGTCGCTGGTTCGAACCGCTGGAAAATTTGCGAAACGAAATCAATCCAATTCGCGTGTTGCACCATGCGGTCAACGAGGGCCGTATAGCCAAGACGGGGCCAATGCTTCCCCTGTTAAGCGACCTTTCGAGCGATCAAATTGGACGTATCCGCAGTGCTGTCGAAGCGATGCTGGTCTGATCTAAGGAGTCGCTACGGTCGGGGCGACTTCGACGAGCCCGTCTTGGACGGGCTCCATCGCGTCACTGGTCATCCGACTGTCGCTCAATGTGAAAATAACGAACAGTCCCACGAACACGAACGAGCTCGCAAACACGATCAAATTGAACGGCTTGTCGAATGCCAAGTGCATAAAGAACAACGCGACCAGCAGTGCTTTCACAGTCGCGATCAACATGACAATCGCGACGTCATAAGCGCCAAAGTCAAAGTTCGATTGAGCCACGGTGACGAGCGTTAAGAACACGAGCGCCGCAAAGACCGTGAACAAAATCCACAACGGCAACGGGTGTGCGAAATCGTAACCCTCACGGTGTTCACCGTGACCGTGGTCAGAATGCGCGTGATCGGTAACGGCGGCGTGCGAATCGGCAGCGTGGCTAGGTGATGACATCGTGGATGGAAACTATCTACGTGAAATGGTTATCGAATCAAGTAAAGCAGCGGGAAGAGGTAAATCCAGATCAAGTCGACCAAGTGCCAATACAAGCCGACATAGTCGACCGGGCCAAAGTATTGGCGATTGAAGTCTTGGCGAATACTCCGAACGAGCAACCAAACCAGCACACCGATCCCACCCAAAATGTGAATCGCGTGCACGCCTGTCATGCAGTAATAAATGCCGAAAAACACACCCGCGCGACTGGGCGTCAGCACTTCTTGAGGCACGGATGAGATTGGGCCGGAAACCTCGTCTTCGAGTTCGACGACCGTCCCCGAAGCGAGTTCCGATTGTCGCTGGCGAGCCAGCAACTCGTTCTGCAAGCCCGTATTGGTCGCGTCCTGCGCAAGACGCTCACGTACCACACCACCACCGCGGCCAACGTCCTGGGCGCCGGATTCCGGCAATTGCGACGGCACGAGGTCATGATCATGTCCGTGATCGGACGCGATCGCACCATGTCCCGCTCCGTGATCTCCACCCTCGGCAGATCCACTTTCTAGAATCGCTCCCAGCCCAACGCCGAGAAAGAAACTCAAGCAAACCACTGATAGTGGCATGGCACAAGCGACTTGGAATTTATTTCCCTTGACCACCGACACCACCAACCAAACGACCACGCCGATCAATAGCAGCGCAAATGGCAGACAAAGCCAAAGCAACCAATTGGTGCCGCCAGCGGGATGCGGATTCGCTGGGTTGTAAGTGAAGTAACCAGCGGGCAGCAAACCCATTCCCCACTTGTGCGAATACTCAATCGATTTGACCCCCAAAAACACCATGGCGCACGACAGGGTGCATGCCAACAGGGCGGTCAATTTCTTGTGCTCTTCGGTTTGAGCGCAACGAACGGCCCATGCCATCGTTAACGAACTGAATAAAAGCACCCCGGTATTGATCGCCCCGAGCTTGGTATTGAGAAACTGGCTACAGCCTTCGAAGACATCCGGACGAGTCATCCGGAAGATCGCATAGGCGCAGAACATCCCGCTGAAAAACAACACTTCGGTGACTAGGAACAACCAAATCCCTAGCTTGCCACTGTCGAATTGCTGTTCCGGGGTGTCAAAGTGGTGCGCCAAAAACGACGGATGGTCATGGCCATGATCGTCGTGGCCATGCGTATCCGGCCCGGCTGCCTCGATTGTAGACATGTTTTAGAGCGAGAGCTGAAAGAGGAATGGATGAATCGTTGGCTAACTACAGCGGCGAAACTCCTTTCGCCGAATTGAACTCGGCCGGTCAATCGGCCCAGTTCGTTCTAATGTTTGGCATGCACCGGCGCCGGGGATTCCCCAGGAACGAGCTTGCGTTCTGGTTCGGCGGTCACATAGCGATCGTTGTCATTGTCCCATTCGATGAACTCGAAATCGTAGGGGTCACCCACGATCGGAGCTCGATCAAAGTTGTAGAAAGGCGGCGGGCTGGTGCACATCCACTCCAGCGTCGCCCCGCCCCACGGGTTCGCCGGAGCCTTGCGACCATTCCAAAGTGAATGCATCAGTACGACGAGTGCAACGAAAATCCCGATCCCCAGCAACAACGCACCAAACGTGCTGACTTGGTGCAGGAATGCGAACTCGGGATCGTAGGTCGCATAGCGGCGGGGCATGCCACGGCTACCAAGAACGAACTGGGGCAAGAAAGTCAGATTGAAACCTAGGAACACGAGGCCAGCCGAAATTTGACCACCCAGCTCGTTGTACATCTTGCCGACCATTTTCGGCCACCAGTGGAACACACCACCCATGAATGCGACGAGAGTCCCGCCGACCATCACGTAGTGGAAGTGGGCAACGATGAAGTACGTGTCATGCAAGTGAAGGTCCGTCGCCAGCGTTCCGAGAAACAGACCAGTCAACCCACCGATTGTGAACAAAAAGATAAACGAAATTGCGTAACACATGGGCGTCGTCAAGCAGATCGAACCCTTGTACATCGTCGCTAACCAATTGAACACTTTGATCGCCGATGGAATCGACACCGTGAACGTCAGAGCGCTGAAGATGATCGTTGTCAGCGAGCTCATACCGGCGGTAAACATGTGGTGTCCCCAGACGAGGAACCCCAGCAACGCAATCGCGATCGAGGAATAAGCGATGAAGCGATAACCAAAGATATGCTTGTGACTGTGCACGCTAATCAATTCACTGATGATGCCGAAGGCCGGCAAAATCATGATGTACACGGCGGGGTGGCTGTAGAACCAGAAAAAGTGCTGGTAGGTCACCGGGTCGCCATTGAACTCGGGATCGAAAATCCCGATGTGCATCGTTCGCTCAGCGATCAACAGCAACAGCGTGATACCTAGAACGGGCGTCGCCAACACTTGAATGATGCTGGTCGAATACGTGGCCCAAAGAAACAAGGGCATCTTGAACCAAGTCATCCCGGGCGGACGCATCGTATTGATCGTCACGATAAAATTCAGGCCCGTGAAAATGGAACTGAAGCCGAGAATGAATGCTCCCATCGTCGCCAGAATCACGGACGAATCCGTCGTGGTACTGTACGGCGTGTAAAACGTCCAACCGGTATCCAAACCACTGGCGAACAACGCACTCACGAAGAAGATCGCACCAAAAACCCACAGATAAAAACTCGACAGGTTCAATCGCGGAAATGCGACGTCTTTAGCACCAAGCATGACCGGGACCAAGAAATTGCCAAGCGCCGCGGGAACACTCGGAATGATGAACAAGAACACCATGATCGCGCCGTGCAGCGTGAACACTTGGTTGTAAATGTCATTCGGGTCCTTATCGCTGAACGATTTAAAAATCGGACGATTGAATAGCCACCCGCCGGGCGCCAGCAAGTGAAAACGAATAGCGAGAGCCAACAAGCCGGCAACCAAAAATGCGACCGTAACACCGGCCAAGTACATCATGCCGATGCGCTTATGGTCGAGCGTGAACAACCAACTGAAAACACCCTTGGATGTTGTCAGGTAATTCTCTCGTTCAGTCGGAAAGCCTGGGTCGCGAACAACCCGCCCCTGAGGGATCGATCCGGTGGACATATCTGTCGTGTCCTTGTTAATTAACAGTCAATGGTGATTTTGAAAGGTCATCTAGGTCTCGGGTACCACAAGCGGTAACCGCGGCCCATCAATTATTCGGTGGCTTTGCCGTCGGTCGCTCCGGCAACATCCCCGGCGGCGTCCGTCGCAGCGGCTGGGGTTGTAGCTTCGGCCGCTGGCGCATCCGCCGAGAGCGATTTCAAGTAGGCGATGATGGATTCGATATCGTCATCACTCAATTGTCCCTTGTAACTCGGCATCACCGGGGCATAGCCGGCGACAACTTTAGCTTTGGGCACCAAAATCGATTCACGAACATAATTCGCGTCCGCCGTAATGGTATCGCCCGAGACGAACTGGTGCTGGCGATCGTAGAACCCTTGGAAAGTCGGACCAACGCGTCGGGTGCCATCGACTGAGTGACACGAACCGCAGCCTCGGCGATTGTATAGTTTTTCGCCGTAAACCGCTGGCTCTTCGCCTGCCGGACGCGAGCTGTACTGTTTGATCCACGCATCCAATTCGGCCTGCGTTTCGTGAACCACGACCACCGTTTGCATCTTCGAGTGGTCCTTGCCGCAGTACTCGGCACAGTAAAGATCGTAGAAGCGATAACCATCGGGCGTGAACTGGTATTTCTCGTAGTTCCATGCCCCGCCAGCTTTCGCAAACTCCGCCTTCGCCGCTGCCAATTCAGATTCGCTAACTTTCTCACTCGCGACCGACGGCTTGAACCACATGTAATTGTAACGGCCCGGAACGACGTCTTTTTTTGCGCGGAATGCGGGAATATACAGACTGTGAATCACATCGGAGCTGCGCATCGACATCTTCGTCGGTTCGTCCTTGAGAATGTGCAACTCGGGATGGAATGTCCCGTTGCCATAATCAAACGTCCAACCCCACTTGAACGCCTGGACGCCGATGTCGTACGCACCATCGGGAACGGTGCGAATGTCCAAATACGACCAAGTTCCCTGCAAGAACATCCACACCAAAAGGAACGATGGCAAGATCGACCAGGCCAATTCGAGGGGCGTGTTGTGCGACGTTTGGCTCTCTGCCTTAGCACCCTTGGGCTTCAGGTACTTCCAAGGGAAGTAAACCATGCAAAAAACCATGGGCACAAAGAACAGGATGCAGATCCACAGGATCATGAAGTAAACCCAGTCGGACTCCGCAGCGAACGACGAGGCTTGCTTGGGAAACCAGAAGCCGTCGTTCACGTCAGCGAGAAATGACAGTTTCATTGACATGCCTGGCAACACAGAATCAAAAATTTGAGGGTTCATCATCATTCCACTAATGTCCGCGATCGGGTCGCGGTGTCAACGCAAACCGAGTGCGTCATTTCTCCACACCCGAGTAACTAGCATCCGATTTCGGAGCTCGCTTTCGTCCAATCCAATACGGCGCTAAAACGGCCAGCATCAACCCGATGGTCGCCGCACCGCCAAATCGCATCAGCCGCCAAGCCCCGAGCACGTAACTGTTCCGCTCGGGATCGTAACTAAAACATCTCAAAATGAACAATTCGACCGGCGACCCCACTTTTCCTTGTCCCGCCTCAAGGATCGCCAATTTCATCTGGTCGGGCGGAAAGGCCACGTCCAATGAATAACGGCTGATGACGCCGTCAGGCGAGACAAACGCCAGCATTGCTGGGTGGAAATACTGGCCGGTTAACTTGTCATACGTATACTTAAATCCAAGGGCGTCTGCCAATCGATTGATTGATCCCTGGGGTGCGGTGCAAAACGCCCATCCATCTTCTCCGCGTGCGGCTTCGTCCAATTGGCCCACATATTTTTCTCGCGTCTGGCGAACTCGCTCAGTCGTTTCCTCGGCATTGATGCTGACCGTCAAAATTCGATAGTCCTCACCCAACTTCAAATCCAACGCTCTGAGTGACTCGGTCAGCTGATTGAGCTGGACGCTGCAAAGCACCGGACAGTCACTGTAATTGAGCGTCACAATCGTCGGCTTTTCGCCGTCAAAGTATCGCGCCGACTTCACGCCGCGACCCATCCAATCCGTCAACGGTAAATCGAGCGGTACCGATTCCCCCAATTTCTGGTCAACGGTGACATCACCAATTTCCGCTGGCGACTCATCGTTTAACTCAATGCCGGCGCCCGACTGGAGACCCTGGGCCAAGCAAGCCGGGTTTGGCAATACGACCATCGCTCCCCAGGCCAGAACCGTGGGCACAAGCCAACGGAAGTCTGCGCGGCGGATACTAGGTTTCGTCGGTTTTGGATTTGCTTGACGCATCCGTTTCTTTGTTCTTGTTCTTGGATATCACCAGTTCCATGGCTTGATCGATCGGGATCGTCACGCGACCGGTTTGTTCATCCACCCCGTAGGTGGAAATCTGTTCTTTCTGCTCCGCAAGCACCATGTTCTCGCGGCGGTACTCGCTCTGGGCACTCTTGGCAGAATCCTGCCACTCCGCCAACGCGTAGTACATGACTTGCACCGCTAGAGCAGTTACCGCCACCACCACGATCGAAATAACTCCGACGGTCGCGATTCGCGGTACATTCAAGTCGTCGTACTGGGCCATCTCATCTTCATCCGCAAAAATTCAAAACGAAACCAATCTTCACCAAGTTCACACGCACCAGAATTTCATAACCTAGATCTGATGAAATTGGAGCGATTCCAACAATCGCGGATCTCGGGCAGCGATCACACCCGTCTGGTTAGCTTTGTACAACACCAAGCCCAGCATCAGGCTGACCATTCCGCCGACGCAAAGCAGACTCGCGATCACGCCCATCACGCCCCCGGCACCCTGGCCGGCTTCGGGCATGATGATCCAGTAAATGTCCACAAAGTGCATGATTAACAAATAACATCCCCAGAATGCCACGAGTTTGGGATTACGTCGAACATGTCGGCTCATCGTTCCCAAGAAAGGCAGCATCCAGTGGAAAAAGATCAGCCCCATCGACAGCCAAAACCAAATCCCATGCTGTCGATGAAAGAACCACTCGGTTTCTTCGGGCATGTTGGCGTACCAAATCAACATGTATTGGCTAAAGGCGATGTAGGTCCAGAAGAACACGAAGCCGAAAATGAACTTACCTAAGTCATGGTAGTGTTCAATCGTGACTTCATCTCGCATCGCACCTCGACTTTGAAGCACATAGCTGCATACCGCGATCGCACAGTGGGCGGAAAGCATTCCTCCGGCGAAAAGGTACACGCCGAACATGGTCGAGAACCACGTGGGTGCGAGACTCATGACCCAATCGAACATTGCGAACGACATGGTGAGCGAGAGCAGGATCAACGCTGGTCCCGAACGCGCTTGCAATCGTTCGGTAATCGTTCGCTCACCCGTTTCGTCCTGGCGGCTACTTCCCTTGAAGTAGTAGGTTGCCAGGCCAATCCAAATGCCCAGGTACAAAATTGCTCGGAGGGTAAAGAAACCGGGATTGAGGTAACTGGTCTTGGCCGACCAAGCGCCATCATCGAAACCTGTCTCCGCCACAAAGTTCTCGTTCGTCCATTCGTACAGCGTCCCGCCGCCCACCCAAACGGCGACAAGGATCGGCAGGAACAGCACCGCGAGTGGCAGCACCATCATCATCAGCAATTCGCCGATCCGCCGAACGACAACACTCCAGCCGGCTCGCACCAGATGCTGGATCAACACGAAAAACATGGATCCCAGGGCGATCGTCAGACAATACGTGAACGCGGTCAGGTACGCCGACATGCCGAATCGCGCATCGACGGCGAACCAGCCCAACATCCAACCGATCACGAGCGATCCAATCCCGCCGACGCAAAGCGGAACGCTCAGCACGCTCAATGTCGCTGGCAATTTGAAGGCCGGATCGTCGGCCGGTTTGATCTTCGGGGCGTGGTGGGACATAGCTCGGGAATCGTTTAACAGTTTGCTGTGGTCAGTACTTCGGGGCTCGAATCACTCGAGCATTATTTCGACGCGGACTTGGCGGCTTCTTCCGCTCGCTTCTTCTCCGCCTCGGCTTGCTCTGCCAAGGCCTTGTCGATGGTCATCTTTTCTTCTTCGATCTGCTTTCGCATGGACTCAGGTACCAGGTCGAGCGAGGCATTTTGGCTCTGCTGCAGCGCCCGAACGTAGCCCACAATTGCCCAGCGGTCCTGCACCATGATTTGCGACCCATATCCGGGCATCTTGCGAATCCCATTGGTGATCGTGCTAAACAATTTACCATCGGGGTACTTGTCCAACAAAATCGCGTCATCATGCAGCGACGAGGGTGGTGTCCAAGTCGTCGACAAAATCTTCTGGGCGCGACGATTGACCAAGCCATTGCCGCTACCGTTGGCCCCATGGCATACCGCACAATAAATCTCGAATTGTTGCTGACCCTTGGCCAACACTTCGGATGTCATCGCGAGCGGGTTTTCCTTCAACCAGGGCGTCGTATCGACAGCAGGGGTTGTCGCTGCCGCGGCAGACTCCTGCGAAGTTTCGGTCTCAGTTGCCGCTGCCGCTGTCTGTGCATCGCTCGCCGCCGTCTCGGCCGCTGGCGCTGTCTCGGCCGGTTTCTCGGTTTCCGTTTGGACCGGGGCTGTCTCGGTCACGGTCGCGGTTTTCGGTTCGTCGACCGTCTCTGCTTCGGCCGTTTCCGCGACGGCTGGCGTTTCCGCGATGGCTGGTGCTTCCGCGTCGGCGGCGGGGTCGTCGGATTCGTCATCGAGCATGGCCGAGGGCGAATATGCTCGCGCCAACTTCTGCGCTCGTGGCAGATCGACTCTGGACAACTCCTCGATGTCGATGCCCGTCATGAAGTCCAGGTCTTGATTCAACTGGCCTCGCGAGACAGTCCCAGCCACATCCGGCCGCATCGCGCGTCCGTCGGCGAACAGCGTCGACACTTGTTGCATGTCCTTGGCCGGCGAAAAATCCATATCGTAAAAAATATGAAATCGCGGCGAGTCACTCTTGGTGACACGCATCTTTGCCACGATCAGCGCGGGGATTATCGACAGAGCCATCAGGACTCCGACGAAAATCAAGATCGGGCTCGGGATTCGATTGGGAGTATCGTCTTCATAAATGGCGCTGACGTGTTCCGATCCGGTTTCACCGAGCAATTTGTGCACACCCGATTCATTGAATCGACTGTCTTTGGCATCGATGAACAAAAAGAATCGATCGTCCGTGGCGCGATCGAAACGAGGATCGCTGAACATCGGGTTGCTGAATCGAGGCAAACCGTTGAGCGCCCACATTCCGAAGAATGCACCAAACGACGCAAACAGCACCGTCAACTCGAACGCTACCGGCATGAACGCGGGAAGCGAAATGTAGGGTTTACCGGAGATGATGTATGGGTAATCGATCGAGTTCATCCAGATCTGCATCACCAGGGCGGTGACGGTGCCGGTGAGCCCTCCGCAAAGTGCGATCCAGGGGAGCACGGTCGGTTTGATCCCGAGCGCCTCGTCGATCCCGTGGACGGGAAACGGCGTGAACGCGTCAATCTTCTTGTAACCGGCATCACGAATGCGACGTGATGCCGTTAACAACGAGTCCACTGTCATGAACTCGGCGTAAACACCGTGCAGGCGATTGTTTTTGTTTGATTCAGCCATCATCTATCTAAATTGCTTGCTCGTGAACTCGCTCGGTTTCGCTATGCGAAAGATGAATCTCTTGGGCCAACGTCGCTTTCACTTCAGCCATGTTGATGATCGGCATCAAGCGACAGAACAACAGGAACAAAGTGAAAAACAGTCCGAACGAACCGATCAACATGGACCAGTCAACCCAGGTCGGTTCGAAGTATCCCCAGGCACTGGGAAGATAATCCCGTGACAAACTCGTGACCACAATCACAAACCGCTCGAACCACATTCCGATGTTCACAAAGATCGAGATGATCACAATGATCCAGGGCGTCGTTCGAAGTTTCTTGAACCAGAACAATTGGGGGCTGATGACGTTGCACGTGATCATGGTCCAGTAGGCCCACCAATACGGTCCAAAGGCACGGTTGGTGAAAGCGAACATTTCCGCGGGTACTTGGCCGTACCAGGCGATGAAGAATTCCGTTCCGTAGGCGAGACCGACAATGGAACCCGTGGCAAGAATGACTTTGCACATGTTTTCCAGGTGACGAATCGTGATCAACTTTTCAAGCGAAAAGATCGTTCTCGCGGGGATCATCAACGTGAGCACCATCGCGAAACCACTGAAAATCGCACCCGCGACAAAGTACGGCGGGAAAATCGTGGTGTGCCAACCAGGGACTTGGGACACGGCAAAGTCGAACGAAACGATGGTGTGAACCGATAGCACCAACGGCGCGGCGAGTGCGGCCAAGAGCGCGTAGGCCTTTTCATAACGCATCCAGTGGCGCGACGACCCGCTCCAACCGAGCGATAGAATCCCGTACGCCATCCGCCGCCACTTGTTAGTGCTTCGATCGCGGAACGTTGCCAAATCCGGCACCATCCCCATATACCAGAACAGCAACGACACCGTCCCGTACGTACTGACCGCGAACACGTCCCACAACAAAGGCGAACGGAATTGGGGCCACATCCACAAATTCAAACTCGGGTACGGCGCCAACCAAAATGCCAGCCAAGCTCGCCCGACGTGGATCCCGGGGAACGTACCGGCACAGACAACGGCGAAAATCGTCATCGCCTCCGCCGCCCGGTTGATACTGGTTCGCCAGTCTTGTCGAAACAGATACAGAATCGCACTGATGAGCGTTCCGGCGTGACCGATACCGACCCAGAACACGAAGTTAACGATCGGCCAACCCCAGAACACCGGCGAACGGTTGCCCCAAACACCGACCCCGGTGTAGAACAGCCAACCGATGCAAATCCCCAGCCAACTGGCCAGAGAGACAGAGACCAGAAAACCGATCACCCAAGCCCGGCTGGGCGGCTGTTCGGCGATCCTACAGACCGCCTCCGTGATCGAATGATACGTGGAATCACCCAGGACCAGCGAAGCTCGCTCGCCGGGGCGTTCGACGGTATTGTCCAGTCCGTTGGGAATGGCGAGGGACATAGGTGTTAGACGTCAGGTTACAGGAAACAGGTATCGGAAAAACGCGGATTGCCCCCGCTACTGGGCGCTCGCCGCAGCATTGTCATGGCTCGTATCGTGGTCATGATCATGATCATGGCTCGTATCATCGTGACTCGTGTCGTGATCGCCAGCATCATGGTCAGCAGCGTCATGGTGCTGGGCACCATGGTGATCGTCGCCGTGGCCGCCATGGTGCGGCGCTTTAAGCTGCGTCAAATCGAGCAACTGGACTCGTGTCATCAACCTCGTCGGCGTGTTTCGAACGCGAGCAAGGTATTCGGTCCGCGGCTTGACATTGAGCTGCTCCAGCATCCCGTAGGCGCGAACATCGTTTCGCTTCTGCGCAACCACCGACTCCGGATCAGAGATATTGCCAAAGTCGATCGCGCGGGTCGGACAAGCCGACTGGCACGCTGTCACGACTTCGCCGTCGCGAACCGGACGACCGCCATCCTTGCGTGCTTGGATCTTGGCCTGTTCGACTCGCTGGACGCAATAAGTACACTTTTCCATCACACCGCGGCCCCGAACGGTGACGTCCGGGTTGAGCACCAAGGCTTGTAGTTTGCGGTTCGCGCTCTCGATCGTGCTGGGGTAAGCGTCGATTCCGTAGCCGACGCCGACCGGTTCGTTGTAATTGAAGTAATTAAAACGCCGTACTTTGAACGGACAATTGTTCGCACAATACCGCGTTCCGATGCAGCGGTTGTAAGCCATCGCATTGATGCCTTCGTCGGTATGCACCGTCGCCGCCACCGGACAAACTTGTTCACACGGGGCCGTTTCACAATGCATGCACGCGACCGGTTGCTGCACCACATCGGCGTTGTCTTCATCGCCTTGGAAGTAGCGGTCAATTCGTAGCCAGTGCATCTCACGGCTATTGCCAACTTGCTCTTTACCCACGATCGGCACGTTGTTTTCACTTTGGCAAGCGATCACACAGGCGTTGCAGCCGATGCACTTGGACAAGTCGATCGCCATTCCCCATTGGGGCAGAAACGGCTTTTCAATTTCGATGACCGCGATCGGCTCGGCGAACGGCGAACCTTCAAACGACTCCTGCGTGCCGTCGTTGTTGACGTCCTTGGTGACTCGAATTTGGGGAACGTGCGGTCCCTTGGCGGAAGCAAAGTTGGGCAACTTTTCCAAAAGGGCGACGGTTCCCTCGCGAACCAGTGAAAAGCTGCGGGCTTCGGTTTCGTTCTTGCCCCGCTCGTCGATCGCCCAGTGATCCTGGGTCGCCGACATCGCGTACTCGGTACGTCGCGGTCGAGCTTCGACTTTATAGGCCGTCAACATCGCGTCGCTCAGGCGTACCGGTGCGACGCTGGTGCCGACGATCTCGATGTCGTCATCATCCCAACCACCGACCATACCTGCACGCGTTCGTCCGTAACCGATCGCGGCCGAGATCACACCAAGGGCCATCCCAGGAATCTCAAACACCGGCAATTCGACACTCGCGTCACCGCGGCGAATCGCCACCATCAATCCGTGTCGCACACCGAGTTTCGCCGCGGTGCGTGGGCTCATCAATGCCGCGTTGTCCCAAGTTAGCTTGGTCAAGCACTGGGGCATTTCCTGCAGCCAGCCGTTGTTGGCAAATCGACCGTCGTAGATTCCGTCGGCCGGCGTAAACAGCACTTCGATGTCGTCTTGATCGATCGCGTCGGCATCAATCGCTCGCGGCGCGGCGTTCAACAAGGGGATCTCGCCGGTGGTTTGCGACAAGTATTCCGGCGTCGCCTTCACATCGTTGCTGTAGCCGTCATGAAGCAATTGGCGCCACTGGCGTTCGCTCAGACTCGCTCCGGCAAACGTCTCGGCGGTCCGGCGAACGATCGCTTCAGCACTGGATTCGTTTTCGCCGATCATTGTCGCGATCACTTCGACCGCGGTGCGACCGCCCAGCAGCGGCATGATCTGGGGCTGGCAGACGCCGTAGTGGCCATCGTCACCGACCACATCACCCCACGCTTCGAGCGGATGAGTCAAGGGTAGTGACCAACCGCAAAGCACTGCGGTTTCGTCATCGTATTCGCCGAGATAGATCGAGTTTTCGATCTTGCCAATCGCCGCGGCAAGCTTGATATCGCCAGGAGCGGAGAACACGGGGTTGCCGCCAATCACCAACAACGAATCGATCTCGCCCGCGTTCACTTTCTCGACCAAGTCCGACAATCCGACGACCGAACCCAACTCGCCATCGGGCTCGGCGACAAATTTTTGCAACTTGCCCAGTGAACCAAGCTTCTGATTCAGTGCCATACCGGCCGCGATCGCGTCGGCGCCGAGGTGCTCACCCACCACGACGACCGCATCGGCGCCGTTGTCTGCCAAATCGTGAGCGACAGTATCGATGAAACGTTCCAGCCGATCGCTGGGAGACAACTCGTCATACGACGGTTCACTCGCGGGATGGTCGTGCGATTCACCGCCTCGAAGAGCGTCAACGCGGCGCGAAAGCTCACTGAGAAAAGCCGGCATTTCGCTCGGCCGAAGTGCCAATCGAGAGTCGGCGGAAACCCCAGTCGCACTGTAGCCGCCCTCGACCACATACAAGCGATTCATCTCGCCCCGGGTCGGGTCGCGGTGCTCGGAAAATCCGCGAGCGTTCTGCAGAAAAGCCCGATCCGCTCCGAGGATGTCGGCTTGAACCGCCAAAATCGTCTTGGCGGCCGAAAGATCCAACACCTGGCGTGCCGGTTTGCCCAGCGCCTTGGTCGTCGCTTGACGCATCACGTCGCCACTAACGCCATCGAATCGCACGAAGGTCGCACTGGGGAGTCGCTTGCGAAGCTCACCGAGCATCCTCAGCACCGAGGGTGAGTACGTGGGCTCGATCAAAACGGCGAATTTCGATCCGCCACCGCTATTGGCAGCACTCTTGACCAGGTTTTTGCCGAAGGTCTCAAACGCGTCCCAGCCAACTTGTTCGCGTCGACGTTTCTCGCCATCGCCACGACGCAGAATCGCGCCGTCGTCACCGCGGGCGCGATCGGGGTCGTACAACCCCAACATCGATGCTTGAACGTACGCATCCGTTCCCGCGCCGCTGGGGTGATCATTGTTCGGTTCGACCTTGAGCGGACGACCATCGACGCACGTGATCAGCAAGTTGTAGATGCGGCCGGCAAGTTCAAAGTTGGTCGCTCGCGAGTACGTTTCACCTGGGACGCGACCCTCCGGACGCAGCACGAACGGCGCGATCGTCTCTTCGGGATATCGGCATCCCGTCACGCCGGCTACCGCTAGCGACGCACCCATCAATTGCAGCCATCGACGGCGCGAAACGCCCTCAGGGAATTCCGAAGCGGCTACCGGAAATTCGCGGTCCAAGAATTGTCGGAAGTCATCACTGCGATGCAACTCCGAAAGACTTCGCCAATAGCGAGCACGAGGAGCGGCAGCGGAAGTCAAGTCTTGGCTGGGCATGGGTCAGAAACAGGTATCAGGTAACAGGATTCAGATAACAGGCTCAAGGCAACAAGCGTCACAGACTCCAGGCACTCACGATCGCTCGCGGGCACCTGACGCCCATCACCTACCGGTGACACACCGCGCAGTGGACCTGCGGATTGATATGCAATTCTTCACGAGCTTTCTTCGGATCCCAATCTGCTGGTGCGACCCAGTCGAGCTTGGTAACGAACTCTTTAGGCCTCAAATGCGGCTCTGGGTTGCGGTGACAGGTGATGCACCAAGCCATCGACAGTTCTTCGTGCTGGTAAACAACTTCCATCTGGTCGATACGGCCGTGGCAACTCACACAACTGACGCCCGAATTCACGTGAGCAGCGTGATTGAAATACACGAACTCGGGCAAGTTGTGAACTCGCTTCCAAGCGATGCTGCGCCCGGTCTCCCAACTCTCGCGAATCGGAGCCAATTTGGGGCTTGCCGCATGCACCGCCGCCAGCGCCGTGACGCCTTGATCATTTTCGCCACTGTGACAATTGATACAGGTCGCCGTGGGTGGAATCGCCGCATGAGCAGCGTCGAATACGGTGTTGTGACAGTAACGACAATCCATCCGCAGTTGACCCGCGTGAATCGCATGACTGAACGGCACCGGCTGCTGCGGCATGTAGCCGATATTCAGCGTCTTGGGATCAGTGATCAATCCGCCCATTGCACCGGCGTAAACACCGCCTGCAACGATCACAACGCCCATCAAGGCGAGGAACGAATTGACCCAACGTGGAAAAAGGAACCGTTGCATAGCGTCTGGCCTTCGCGGTGAGCGTGGCCCGGATTAAGCACCGAGTGATTGAAAGAGTTGAAGCCGCAACCATGCAGACCTCGTGAAGGGCGACAGTATCGTGCCCAGTCGCTCAGATTGGCAAGACCACACGCACACAAGCGACATTGTGTCGCAGCGAATCGTCAACCCAGTGGGTCGGTCGCGACACCTCGCATGCGAATACCCTGGCGATCGGGATGTTTGCGTGGATTGGGAGCTTTGCTATTTCCACCAATCCCGTTCCTCGCTAATCGGCCGGACTTCGCACCGCATCGACTCCAGCGCCGAAATCACTTCACCGACAGCCCACTGAAGGTCATCGATCTCCAAGCGATACTCCGGCCATTGCCAATGCGTCGGCCATATCTGATGGGGCGCAGGCCAACGCGTTTCGGCCGTCGACCACTGCATCCGCGCCACCAATCGCGGAACATTGGCTGAGCGGGTTTGGGGGCTGTCCCAGGCCGGCAGCGGCGGAACAAACGCCGAGACCCAGCGGGTGTCGACGTCCGCTTGGATCGCATCGGCGATTGGCCGGGCCAGCGGAGCGGGCAAAGAACCGTCGTTCGCCGGTGCCGGCGCATTGCCGACGATCGTCATCGGCAGCGGAAAATCGCGGTCGGCAAAAACGCGGACGCCATGATCAGCGAGTTGTTGACACAGCCGCTCGCGCGTGTCGAGGTCACCGCCGACGAGCGACATCGACGCGGCGCCAGCCGAAACGTGATCGGTGAGTTGCCGGAGTGTCCATCCGAAACGCGGGTCACGATAATTTGCCGCAACATCACAGGCCGGCTGCAGTACGAATTGCCTCGCCGTGTAACGCGGATGTGGCACGATCAGGCCGCGACCGCCACCGACGAGGTCACCGTGCAACACGACATCCAAATCGATGCTTCGAGCACCCCAACGTCGCTGACGCTGGCGGCCGAGTTGTTGCTCCACCTCCTGTAGCAGCATCAGTACATCGCGAGCGGAGTGGTTGGTGTCGAATACGGCAACCGCGTTGAGAAACGGTTCTTGCCCGCCAGGGCCGCCAATCGCTGGCGTCTCGAAAAGTCGGCTCGCACGCATCGAATGAACGAGTCCCGCTCTGCCGATCAACCTAGCCGCGTCGGCAATCACCGCGTCCCGATTTCCGAGGTTGCTGCCAAAGCTAATCAGACACTGGGCCGTTTCAGACACAATTGAAACACGATCGAGAGAGGACGAGCGTCATCGTCGACCACTCGGGTGGATTGGTTGTTCGACATCGCCAGCACGCCTTTGCTCAAACTCCAGGAAGTTCACGATGCTGGTGACGCCCAACGCCCTCAGTTTAGCCGATTTTCATCGCGTCGGGTGTCGACCGTAGAAGAAACCGGCCCTCCAACGCTCGCAGATATGCCTCACACACATCGCGTCGACACGACAGGATGGCACGTTGGCCTTGTTTGCGCGATTCAATGAGCTCGGCGGCGGCCAACTCCTTCAAATGATGCGAAATCGTCGCCTGCTTGATGCTCAGGTTCGCCACCAGCGTTTTGCAGGGCAATTCTTCTTGTTCGGCAATACTTGCCAAAATCGCGAACCGCTGGGGGTCGGCTATCGCCTTGCTGATCCGGTGTACCTGGTCGTCGCTCATCTCGGATATCGAGGGCGACGGCGAAAACGAATCAGCCATTTCATCGTTGCCAAGTGTCGATGCGCATGACTCTGACATGGGCTCGGGCGACGCCATTTCAGTGCGTGAATTGCTGGTTTCGGCGTGCTCGACGATCGAAGCTCGCTCTTGAGTAGAAAATTGAATCGCGTTCATGCTTTTTTCTGGGAAAATGAGGTGCCTAGACACTCTATTTGCAGCATCGCCGGCATTCCATCAATTTGTTCCAGTTTGTCTGGCACGATTATTCCGACGCTGCGGGTGGGAATTACGCGGCCGCGGACTCAATTATTCCGTTCTTGAGAGCTGGAAACCGGATTTCACGGGCATACACGCCTACCGCTTCCGTGTCACAATGCCACGTTCGGCCCCAGGGTCCGCCGTGATCGCCCCCACTTCCCCCCTTTTGCCGCTACCAATGGACGAACCCAGCGAAACCATCGAATACACGCCCGACGATGTGTTTCGCACGGCAATCGTCTTCGAAGTCGCCTTGGGTGGATTGGCCATTGTTTTGGGGCTCACCCTTGGCCCCGACGCGCGGCTTTCGCTGCCTCAGCTCGATTTGGCGAGCTTGCCCTCGATCGGCTACGGGTGCCTGTACGGCTTGCTCGCTGCCTTACCCATGTTGGTGGCGATCGAGATTTTGAAGCGAATCCCTTGGAAGCCCATCCAGGAACTGGAAGCACTAAGCGACGACGGGATGCTCAAGACCTTGCTGCGTCTTTCGCCAGTCGAATTACTTGCGATCAGCCTCTGTGCCGGCGTCGGCGAAGAGTTGCTGTTTCGCGGATGGTTGCTGAGTTGGATGGCCGGTGGCTCATTTGCGGACGCCTTCCAGGCGAGGTCGTTGAACATCGCATCGCTGGAATTTTGGGCAGCAATGATCGGTTCATCGGTCGCCTTTGGAATGGTGCATCCCATCAGCAAGCTTTACGTCGTCATCGCCGCGTTGATGGGGATGTACTTTGCCGTGCTCTTGGTTCTGTCGGGCAATTTGTTGGTTCCGATCATTGCTCACGCCGCCTACGACGCCGCCCAATTATTGCTCACGGCTTGGCAGGGCAAACGCCGCCAGAAAGTTGCCACCTAGACGTGCCCGGCCCTGTCTCCGCTAGTAGCCGCCCGAAAACAACCGCTTGAGCGCCTCGGTCGCCGCTTCCTGTGAGTCCGCCGATCGTTTTCGAAAGTGCTCGGGCAATTTCATCGGCTCTTTCTTCGCCTGGACTTTGGTCGACGAGTCATCCGCATCCGTATCGGCGACTTCTTGACCCGAGACATCTTGTTTCGGCTTAGCCCCACCCGACTCGCCCGCCGGCGGCGGCGAGCCGGCATCGAGTGCACCCGTTTCACTGAGGTGGATGGTTTCCATGCCAGTATCCACTTCGGGTTCTTCGCTGGTGGAAACGACGGCCCGAAGTTCCTGAGTCGGGATCGCTAACAAACCGCTGGCTCGCGTGACGACGTGACCAAGCGGCGGACCTTCGGCCATCTCGTCAAGCTGGTCAAGAATGCTGTGGCCGCCACTGGAATTGCTCCTCAAAGAACTGTGATCATGCGAGGAACTGTGAGAGTGCGAGTCGGAATCATCGCGGACGATCCGTTCATCGGTGACTGCGTCTTTGATGGAAAGCCGAAACGATAGCCTGCCGATTCGAAGCACATCATGGTGAAACAGCCGCGTCTGCTCGCCACCCGTCAGTTTTGAATCGTTGACACGCGTCCCATTGCGACTATCCAAATCGCGAACAATCACGCGGGGTGGATTCTTGAGAATATTGATTTCGCAGTGACGCCTGCTGAGCGACGAGCTCTTGATTTGCAAGTCACAATCGTCCTGCCGGCCCACCACAAACGAATTGCCATCGACCGCAATGCGTTTTCCGGCTTGGTTTGTGTCCAAAAGCACCAGTCGAACTTTTAGCGGTCGCTCGCCTGGGACATTCCGCATGTCAGTCATTAAGTGCCCGAGATTTCCGCCATCGTACCAACCGCTCTCGTTCCCCGGAGGTGCCAGATCCTAGCCACACCGGCTCACTTGATTTCCAGAACAAGGAGCACAAAGTAAACGAGCCGTGTTAAGTCTTGGTGTGCGTCTTGGTGATTAGTTGGTGACTATTGCGAGAAGTACCAAACACCCCTCCGCACAAATGACCAGCAATTCGGACTAGGAATCCAGACCTCGTACTCCTGCGGAGGTGCTCGTGCCAAATTGGTCGATCTCAACACCCATCCGTTGGGCAAGTGACACGAGTAGGTTTGCCAGCGGCGTGTTGCTTTGTGGATCGTGCTTGACGTATCCCGAGTGTCGATAGTCACCACCGGCGACGATGATCGGCAAGTTACGCCAATCATGCGCACTGGCGTTGCCAAGATTGGAACCGAACATCACCGCGGTCCGGTCGAGCAGCGTGCGATCTCCTTCGGCAACCCCTCGCATCTTGGTCAGGAATCTCGACAGCGCCGCAAACTCCGCTTCTTCAATCAGCCGTAACTCATCGATCTTCGCCGGATCCTTGCCATGGTGGCTCAGCCCATGCCAATCGCTGTCGACGCCATCGATCTTGGGTGCCGCGTTCATTCCACTGAGCTGCAACGTGATCGATCGCGTGCTGTCAGTTTGCAATGCGAGCACAATCATCTCGTACATCAAATCTTGCTTCGCGATCGCGTCGCTCTTGTCTTGCACGTCACGCACCGGTTCGCGTTGCACCTGAGGTTTAGGCTGCGAAACCCAGTCGGCCGATTGCACCAACCGCTGTTCCAGTTCACGCACCGACGTCATGTACTGGTCGAGCTTTTCGCGATCGCGTTGGCTGACTTGTGCATGCATACGAGTCGCCGGGGCGAGCACCGTATCCAAGATGCTCTGTCCTCGGGAGATTCCGCGAAGTTCCGCCGCGACCTGTTTTTCACTCCCGCGAATGAACAACGCTTGAAACAACTTTGCTGGCGACGATTCGGCTGGAATCTCCACACCCGACGCATTCCACGACATCGAGCGACCGCTCGTCGAAAGCGCCAGATACGGAAAGCGAGTTTGCAACCCGATCTGCTGGGCGATGAGTTGATCGATCGAGATGGAATTGCGGAATCCAGCCAAACCGGGCCGCTGGGCTGAGGTTAGCCAAGTCATCTCTGACGCGTGCCCGTTGTTTCCCTGTTGCTCCGGGTGCGACAAGCCGGAAAACACCGTGAAATGATCGCGGTGCCCGGCAAGCTGTTGCAAATAAGGGGTAAGCGGGTAGTCGCGGCCCTCGTTTTCCGGAAACAAAAACGGCGTGTGAAATCCGAGCGTCGCACAGATTGCCAGGAATCGAGGTGGTGATGGCATCGTCGCTGACTCGCCCGCCAGCACTCGTCGACCGAGCGTGGGCGACATCGCCTCGAGCCACGGCAACGACACAATCGCCGCACCGGTTCCGCGAAGAAACGCGCGGCGTGCGAGCGGTTGGCGAGTGGTCGCGTTTGCGGACGTCAATTTGGGCGACATGGTGTTTTTAATACTTTTACTTGGTGCGAAAAATTTGACTCGCGACGACTCGTTGGAGCAGGCCTCGCATGGCGAAGTTCTCGTGAGAGGAGTCACGAACGATTTGCTCGATCTCGGCGCGGTCCGAGAAACCCATTTCGCGACCCGTCGCAAACGTGAGCCATTTGGTGACGAGTGTCCGGCAAAGCACTTCGGGCTGCGCAGCCAGCATCTCACGAAACTCATGATATCCGGAAAACGGATGGCCGTCGGCAAACTCGCCAGACGCATCCACAGCGGGGCCAAGCCGATATCGAGCCTTCGATTCTCCGATGACGAGATTGACTCGATCGCCATCGCCAAGGCTACGAAACCGTTCACGCCAAGCACCAATCGGATTGAACGATTCCAGAGCAAACCCGGGAGGATCAATCATCGCGTGACATGCTCGGCAATCGTCATTGTCACGATGCTTGGCGAGAAGCTCTCGCAATGTCGTGGCCCCACGAGTATCGGGCTCAACCCCCGGAACTCCCGGCGGCGGCGGCGGTGCGACACGTCCCAGAATTCTCTCGGTCACATAAACGCCACGGACGACCGGCGACGTGTTGGTACCATTGGCCGAAACCTTCAATACGCTCGCTTGCCCCAGTAACCCACCGCGCGGCGAATCGGCCGCGATTTTCACCGGGCGCAGCTCCGGTCCGGTGACGCTGTCGATTTCGTAGTGTGAGGCCAACCGCTCGTTCAGTATGGCGAAGTCACTCTTGACCAGTTCAGTCACCGGGCGGTTTTGTTCGATCAGGTATCGAAAGTAGCCACGCGTCTCAGCCAACATCGACCATTGCAAGTATGCGTCATACTCCGGGAACAATTGTCGATCGGGGCTAGTGAATAGGATGTCTCGCAAATTTAACCAGGCGTCCGTGAAATCAACCACGAACCGTTCGCTTCTTGAATCGGTCATCAATCGATCCACTTGCCGAGCCAATTCATCAGGATGTCCGCCGAGCCGACCACCGACCGCGAGGTCGCGAAGCGGTTTATCCGGCGCGGTGCGGGTCAGGAAATAGGCTAACCTTGCGGCGAGCGCATGGTCGTCTAGCTCGCCCGCCGGCTCGTTCAGGAACAGGAACTCGGGGGAACAGAACACGGCCGCCAGCGCCGTCTTCATCGCCTCGCGACTGGATTCTCCCCGTTCGAGTTCGGCATCGTGGAGCACCTGAAACGGAAGCACGTCCGATTCGTTCACAGTACGTCGAAAGGCGAGCCCACAGGCGTGGCTGAGCAGCTCGCTTGCGTCCTTACTCGACGTCGCCCAAGACTGCAGCGGCGCGACTTGTTCGTCACCCAGTGGCCCTTCGAGCTCCACGTGCGAGATCGCCAACCCTGGACCTGGGTATGAATCGACGCCATGATTTTTGATGTGATAGGTTGGGTCGGCGATTCCCTGGGGAGTGATCTTGAGCATGTACCCGGCTTCGAGCCAAGCTTCCGTTTGGATCACATGTGGCGACCCTTTTTCGGGGGACCCCGGCGGCATCGAGAAATAATCGAGTATCGGTTCCTCGACGCCGCGCGCAAACGTGGCCGTTGCTAACTCGAACGTGATCGGCCGCTCCGACTGGTGGGCATAGCCGGCGATCTGAATTCGGTACCGTCCGGCGATCTTTGCCTGAGCTTCGCGCAGCATTCCGGTGGGATAACCTGGCGCTCGATAAAAGACGATCGCTCCGTCCTTGAGTTGTCCCCACTGCGAACCAATGAATTTCTCTGCGCCTCGCATCGCCGCATAGGTTGCTCGCACGCTCTTGGGCTTGGGTGGCGAGTCGGTTTTGGTAATCGTCGTCTCCAGCACACGTTCGATCGCTTGCAGGTACCGTTCGAGTTGAACGAGTGACAACTCCAACGATTCACCAACGTTATCGAACTCATGCGACCGCCCATCCTCAGGCAACATGTTCGCTAGCGCCAGTCGAGTCCCGAACAGATCATTCAGCGTGTTCTCGTACTCGCGTCGATTCAAACGACGCAGGACGGTGCCTTTTTGCTCGCGATGTTGATCGGCAAGTGCTCTGCCGAGCTGTTGCGAAAAATCGTTGAGCTCGGACGCATCGGGCTGCGGTGCATCGGACGGAGGCATCTCGCCATCGGCCACGCGATCAAAGATGCGTTCCCAAATTTTGATGCTCGGAACATCGATCGCATTCGCCAACAACGAATCGATTGCCAGTGATCCTTCGCTGGCGCCGTCGCCGTGGCAGTCATAGCAATGTTGCTTCAAGAAGCTCCGTTGCTGCAATAAACCCTGAACATCCCAGTGCGACTCGGCGGAACTCGCCCTCGGAGAATCCGCGACGGCGATGCCTAACGTGATAGCGATGCCCCATGCAATCGGGCTAGCCAGGAGCATCATGGTTAGCCAACGCATCAAGGTTGACCCGCTTTCGCGCCCCAGATTCGCGCGAGTTGAGCATCGCGTCCACAGTTCCATCGGTAAAACTTGTACTTGTAAGGATTCTTGGTGTAGTAGTCTTGGTGGTAATCTTCAGCCGGATAAAACGTGGGTGCTTCGATGATCATCGTGTAAACACGTTTTCGCAATTGTTTGCTAACGAGCTTCTTTGACTCTTCGGCCAACTGCTGCTGTTCTTCGCTGTGATAAAAAATCGCGGTTCGATACTGGCTGCCCTTGTCACAAAATTGACCATTGGACTGTGTCGGATCGACATTATGCCAAAAAAGACTCAGTAGTTGTTCATAAGTGACTTGCTTCGGGTCGTACTGGACCTGCATCGCTTCGTAGTGCTTGGTCAGCCCGGTTTTGACCTGCTCGTACGTCGGGTTCTCGATGCGTCCGCCGATGTATCCACTCGTCGTCGAAAGCACTCCAGACATCTTATCAAAAGGCGGCTCCATGCACCAAAAGCAACCACCGGCAAACGTCGCGACCGCCGTCGTGTCCGAGCCAGCGGCCGCGGACGGTTCGGAGTCAGCCGCATTGGCGGGCCCGATTGCAATGATCGCAAGGATCCAAGTCAATCCAATTGGACAATTGATGGGGAAGCTCATGTCGGAGACCACGGGCTGGCGGAACGCACTCAAATCAACAGATCGAAAAAGATTCCATTGTACCGTCTCGCCCAGCCAAAGCCGCCCAACTGGAATCAATCGATGTGCAGTTTCCCAAGAACAAGCGAGGCATACACTCGCGAGACAAAACGTCTAGAATGAATGTCGACAAGGCGCGAGAATGATGAACGGACGCTATGCCAAGAGGACCAGACGAACGATGTTACTTGTAGAATCCAGTGGAAAGTTGTCGCGATTCGCTCTGCGATGCCTGGTGATCGGTATCGCAAGTGCAATTTTCACGCACCCGATGATTGCCCAAGACTCGCCAGTTGCCGGAGATCCGTTCGATGGTCAAGTAGCGGATCAACGCAAAGAGGATGAATCCGTTCGCAATGCAACGGCATCGCCAGCCGCTTTGCTGAACTCAAAATTGCGTCAACTCTACCTCGAATCGGCACACGGATTGAAAGTCGTCAGTGACGATTCCGAGCCGATCAGCTTGGTACCGAAAACCGTCTTCACGTGGACAAGTTCCGGAGACTGGTCAGGTGATGTGTTTGCTTGGGCGAATGGCGAAACGATCCAAATCGTTGGTTGCATAGGGTCGTATAGGCTGGATGACCAATCACGTCAGCTGTTCTATGAGTTTCATTCGTTTGCCAATGTTTCACTTCGCGACGTTGACTTTGATGGGCGATTCGTCTGGCGCGTGCCAATGCGGAGTGGATCCTTGGATGCGATTCGTGTCGCGAATTCACGTCGCTCGACTCCGGCGGCACAGCTTATCCGAATGCGTCAACATGCCAATGCGATCGAAATTGGCATGCAAGTGACGGATGATGAAGTCGAACGCGAGTTGCGATTACTGCCCCAGCCGTTGACGCGAATGACCAATACGAGCAGCAGCCTCCACACCGCGCTGTTCGGCTGGGTCTCGTCCTCGGGAACTGATCCGGAAGCGATGTTGCTGATCCAAGCCGAGCAAGCGGACGACGGGCTTACGTGGCAGTTCACACCAGCCCGCTTCACCACCCGCGAACTTTGGATGAGCCGCGACGGCCACGAAGTTTGGCGAGCCGACGCGATCACGCGTTGGAGCAACGATCTGCTGGTCAGTGATCCGTACTTCTACCGGACCGGCGCGGTGTTGATGAATTCTGAGCTACCGGACGTTGGCAACGAGAATCCGTAGCTCGGCTGCGCGAGGACAGCGTTCTAGGAAGTTCGATCTTGTTGGAGCGACTCCAAGTGCGCGATACGCTGGTCAACTTGGCGAAGTAACGACCCGACCACGGCGATGCGGGTGTCGAGGTCGGCTTTGAGATCGCGGTGCAGTTCGAACATCGCGACTTGCCACCGCTGGGTCTCCAGCGGGGCATCGGCCAGGGGCAGCGAGCGGCTGGTTTCGGCCGTTTGTCTTGCCGCCGCCTTATCCGAGGCCAGCACTTCCTGGCGCAGACGACGGCGGCCGGAGAGTCGTCGACGAACGAGCACCCAAGCCAGGAGGATGAAACCGGCGACCATCATCAATTGCTCAGGCGGAATAATGCTGGCGACAAACATGATCACTGTCCTGCGGAACGGCATCGTGCGGATAGACCTTGAACTTTGCCACACTCGAGTGATGCTGGTATCGGACTCGATCTCGCATTGATGGCGATCTGACGTCATGCTGTTGGACTGTGTCGATTGTATGATTTGTCCGGATGAGATTACCTCGCCGCTGGGGGCCAGCCGCATTGACTTCACCACGTCAAAATTCCGATTCGGTGGCTGTGACCAGCCATCGCCAACCAACGCGCGCGGAAGTTGTCGTGCGGGTGTGGCATGCGGAAGCGTCGGAGAACGATCCGGGTGAGGTCGAGCGGCTGTGTGAAAGTTGGCTCGACGTGCAAGATCGAGATCGGGCCCAGCGACTAAGGCGAATGACGACGCGTAACCAGCACGTGGTTGGACGCGGAATGATGCGCCGATTGCTGAGCGACAGTTGCGAAGCGGCGATCCATCCCCAGTCGATTCGTTTCGCGACACTGGCGCATGGCAAGCCGTACGTTTCCGCGCCCGACGAAGTTTGTCGACCTTTCAATGTGTCGCATACGAGCGGGCTGGTGGTCGGCTCGATTGTCGATTCGCATGAATTGCTCGCGACCGACGAGTTGTCCGGTGATACGCTTCTGGGCGTCGATGTCGAGCGGATCGATCGACGCACCGATGTGAATATCGCCGAACGATATTTTTCGCGGCCCGAGATCCAGTACGTGCATTCCCACCAATGTGAAGCGTCGCGACGAGTGGCGTTTTTGAAAGTGTGGACGTTGAAAGAATCTTTCATCAAGGCCATCGGCACTGGTTTGCAGACGCCGCTGGCGGATTTCGCATTTCGCGATATTGATACCGATTCGCCTTGGATCGAGATGTTGGACCCGAAGCTCGAGCGAGCTGTGACATGGAAGTTCTTTCCGCTGGTCCCGCGCCCCGGATTTCTTGCTGCGGTCGCAGTTGCGTGCCAGTCGATCGAGACAACCGTGCAGGTCGAGGTGCGTGGGTTCGAAGAGTTGATCTTGCCGAGGACGACGAGCGTTTAGCCAAGTCGACTCAACCGACGCGCCGCCCAGAATCGCTCGACGAATCCCAATCCGATCATCGCTCCGGCAATGATCACCCACCAGGGTGGCGCACGATAACTCTCCAAATGGCTCCAAGCGATCGCCGTCCAAATCGGTACCGCGATCGGTTCGACTAGGGTCAGGAGCGACGCTTCGGAGGATTCCACGTGCTTCACGGCGTACGCAAACAACAGGTACGGAATCGCCAACTGCACGACACCCAATAGCGCTAGCGCCAGCCATTGCCAACCGTGCGGAAGCGGTAAGCCTTGGAAAACGAGCGGTGCGAGACAGATCACGGTGGCGATGTGGTTGACGAAGCCCAGCCAAGCCGGATCCATCGATCGCAGATGTCGCAGCGAAAGCATCACGCAAGCAAACATCACTCCGGAAAATAACGCCAGCACGGCCGCTCGCGCCTGCAAAGCTTCGCCACCAAACTTGGTTTGCATGGTCACGATAAAGATCACCGATAACAGGGAGATCAGGATCATCGGAAGATCCGCGCGACGCGGTCGATCAGTGAGCCCGAAGTAGCCGGCGATACCGACCCAAGCCGGGGCGACGTATTGCAACCAAATGGTAGTCGCGGGATTTCCCATCACCATCGACATTAGGAACGAGCAAGTCATCGCGGCAAAGCATCCGCCCATCGGCAGCAACCGCCACTGGAATTCAGCTCGGCGGATGAACGGTGCGACCGCAAGGGCAGCGAACACGGCTCGCCAAAAGGCAAGGCCGAGTCCACGGGTTTCGACGGGCCAATCGTCGAACCAGGGAGCCTTCGCGAACAGGCCGCTGGTGCTCCAAAGAAGCGCGGCGGCGACGACGAGGCTTCGACCGCCCATCCAGTTTCTCATTCGAAATCCGTGATCGTCGATGATATTACTCGCGTGAATTTCCGACGTGAAACGCGCACTTGCTCTTTTGCCTGTCCGACGTTTTTTGGTAATAGCGCCCGCATGACGAACGTGCTGAAACTCTATCCGGTGGACGGTCCGCAGCAAACGGCTGGCAATCGCGAGCCGCGCGAGACTCGTGCTCGTCGTAATGAGCTAGACAGCGGCCATCAAGCCGGCCTCGATCTGGTGCGTGGGCTGGCGGCACTGGGCGTCGTGTTGCTGCATTCGGCCGTCCCTTATTTGCGTCACCCGATGCCCGGTTTGACGTGGTCTGTAACGGATTCCGCGAGCGAAGTGGCGGATGTGGCATTTTGGACGATTGAACTATTCATCATGCCCGTGTTTCTCGCGATGGCGGGCTTTCTGCTTGTGCCGGCACTGGTGCGGCGCGGTGCCTGGGGAATGTGGCAAAGTCGCTGGAAACGGCTGGCACGTCCACTGTTGTTTGGCATCATTGTGATCTTGCCGATTGATTTTTACCTTTGGCTGTGCGGCTGGGTCAGCGAAGGACTGATCTCGCCGAGGAAGCTTCAAAGCTTGAAGTTTGAGCACGGGATTGATCGTGATTTGTGGGGCCTCAGCCATTTGTGGTTTCTGCTCTACATGCTGACCTATGTCGGCATGATTGCCGCGGTGGCGACGATCGCGAAACAGTCCAGGCGACTCGCGACATGGATTGGTTGGTTTCAACGTCCGCAAGTTTTATTGCCGACCGTTTTCGCAGTTGCCGTCGTTACACTCGTCGTTCGACCCGAAGTCGTCTGGGGATTTCAACACCGGTTTGAGCCGGTCCCCAGCAAGTGGCTCTATAGTTTGATGTTCCTGTTGGTGGGAATGTTTTGGGCGGCGTACGATCCACAACTAAAGAACTTATTGCGACTGAACCATCCAAGGACGATCATGATCTCGGCGATTGTCGCCGCCGTCGCCGTGATCCTGGGACGCTGGCATCTCGAAACCCGCGGCACGGAACATCAAACGTATGCGACCAGCGTGGTGCTGGCGATATTGACGGTGAGCGCTGCCGGAATGATCACGGCCACCGCCATCGCCCTGGCGGTCGCGCGAACCAAGCGGTTGCCCGACTCCATGATGTACCTAACAGCGGCCTCGTTTTGGTTGTACCTGGTGCATCATCCGCTCTTGGTGCTCTTGCACATTGACTTGAAATGGCTGGCGCCGTCGATGCCCAGTGAAATCAAAATGGCGGCGTCTTTCTTGCTCTCCACGGCCATCTCGCTGGTCCTGTACGAGGTCTTGGTGCGACGCACCCGGTTTGGGCGGTGGAGCGGTTTGGGAGAGTCGCAATCTTCGCCTGTTACCGCAGCGGTGACCCCCGAAGTCGTTCGTTTGCCTGCTGTGTCGGACGGCAACTCGCCAATTCGCCGAGCGGCGTAGGTTGGCGATATTCGGCCGAGTCGCCTGTCCAGCGTCGCCAATCTGGGTGCCCGCCCTCGTGAGAGTGGCTTTTCTCGATTAAAACACCGGTTTGATATCGAGTTTCTAGAAAGGTTTAGCATGGCGAAGGGATTGTTCACGCAAGGGATGTGCGTCCTCCTTCGACAGCCGGTCGCCGTTGGTGAATTGGAAGCTCGCTTGAAGGAATTTCCCCTGCTCGGCCGGACGGTTGCGGGCGAGGGTGGCGAAACCCAGGAGACACTCGTTCTAGGCTACCGAGAGGAAGTCGGCGGCCACCTCCTCGTAACTGCGTCCGAGTCACCCTGGCCCGACGAAATGGGCGACCCCGACGAGTCACCAGAATTGTTCGTGGCCTGGTCACTGGGCCAGTTCGGTCCGCTCGCGTTCCCCGGTTGTCTGAAACGTGCCAGCGACCAATCTTGGGGCTGGGAAAAAGCCGCCGATGCAGTCAAATCGCATACGGCGCACGTGCGTCTGCTCGTCAGCTACGTGCTCGGTACTGAGGAGGAGGACGACGAAGACGATTCGGATGACGAACTGCCATTGGTACCGAGCGACTACAACGCGCTGGACGAATTGAAGTTCTTGACCAAGGCGGTCGAGGCGCTGCTGGAGATGCCCGAAGCGATCTGCTACTTCAACCCCGGCGGCGAAGTGCTACGCGACGAACACGGACTGCGCCAAGGTCTCAATTCGGCATGGAACCACGACATTCCGCCCTTGGATATGTGGACCAACGTGCGTCTGTTCCGGGCCGCCGACGAATGGTCGTTGATGGACACCGTCGGCAATGGCCAATTCGATTTGCCGGATATGGAAGCCATCTACATCGCGGACAAGTATGAACCGGCCGAAGTCGAAGGTTTTCTTCGCAACGCGTCGTTGTACTTGCTCAATGAAGACGAATCCGTGGACGATGGTGATACTGCCGATGGACCCGGTGGCATCTCTTGGATTGCCATGGAGTGCAATGATGCATTAACGGACCCGCCACGGCCCACCATTCGTTGGATTCCCGACGATGAAAGTGATCCACCCGCGGAATTGCTTGACATCGGCGAAGCGGACGACGATGACATGGACGACGACTTCGACGACGACGATTTTGATGACGACGACGATGATTACGATGCCGAAGACCTTGCCACGGGCTTTGGCGACTCGTCATCGGCCCCGCTGAGCGACCAACCGTTCGGTAGCGACCTGTTCACGGACGAAATGCTCGATGATGAACTCGATGAAGACATCGACGATGACAAGAAATGATCATGCCTAGCTCGCGATCAATCAGCCACCGCCGAACGCACGAATCGCGTCCAGGGCATCGCTCCGGCCCAGCAATGCTAGTTTGCGTGTTTGTCGATTGACGCAAGTCGTCGCCAGCACCGAAGCATTGATGCTGGCCAATCCGCGGTAACGCTGGCCGTTGAAAGCGATGCGTTTCTCAGCGAGCGTATCACAGATTTGGCGGTAGTGGGATTCGCTGTACGCGTGGACGCGATCGGGGAAGTCCGGCGAGGAGATCTCATACACCGGAGGTCGAACGATGCTCAATCGATCATCGGTCACCAGTGCCGGCATCCAGCGATGAAAGAACAATAGCATCAGCGCACCGCAGTGGATTCCGTCGGCATCCGGATCCATCATCAAGATCACGCGATCGAATCGCATCCGACGAATTTCAAACTCGTCACCCCATCCCGCGCCGATCGAATTCACGACGGCTTGCATCCATTCGTTCTTGGAAACGGCTAGACGAGTTGCCTTGAACGCATTGAGTGGCTTGCCCTGCATCGGCAGCACCGCTTGGTTACGTGAATCTCGCGCATTGACGACCGCTTGCGCCGCCGAATCGCCTTCGACGAGGAACAATTCGGCTCCCGAACCCGGTTCATGCGTTTGGCAATCTACCAATTTGGTCGGACCCACTCGAAACATCGTGATGCAGCTCGCTGATGATATCAATCCTGGTAGCCATCGCCGTCGCTAGCGAGATTTGGTGCTCAGCATTTCATCCAGACGCGCATGAGTCGCTTCGTACCATACACTCCCGCTTTCCGCGGGTGTGGTTGCGTGGATACGAATGGTCTCCAAGGCCTTCACGACCGCGTCGCTCTTGGTCACTCGGCCGATCGATTCAATTTCCGCCGGCGTGAGTGTTGCGGCGGAATCGATGAGACCCGACAACCATTGGCCCACGGGACCTTGAAGCAGCACGTCCATATCCGCATCGAACTTTTCGGGAGTCAAGTTGTTGTGAGATCGAATCGCAAACCACCGAGCGTCCGGGTGATTGTCGATCCCGAGCAAGTAAGCGATCGCCGCGTCACGCAGTGGACCGCTGGATTCATCCGCCTGCAATTCCTTGACGACGCCAAGCGTGTACTTGGAACGTCCCAACATCACCAAGCTAGCCTCGCGACTCACCGTCACCGGCCATGAATTCTCCGCGAATATAACGGGAACAATCTTCAATCCAAGCTTTCCGATCAATGACATGGCTACACTATACAGCGACTTGGGAGGCGACGATTCGTGGGGAATGTCAAACTTGGAGTCGACGGATCCTCCGGAGATTTGATTGACGAACAAGTCGACGGGCATCAAAAGCCCGCCGGCGACTAGTTTGTCGAGTGCGGAACGAAAATTGGGGTCGAGGGCCGTGTCGCTCCGATTCATCCGCGCACGAATCTCATCGGCAAAACGCCAGCTATCCTCATTCAATAGGTAGGCCGCGAGCGTCGATGCCGGTCGCTCCGGCGAATAAACATTGGTTTTTCCAGCCAGCTCGCGTTCGAGTTCTTTTCGACGTTCTTGAAACAGTCCAGGCTCCAGCGCCATCTCGGTCGTGTCCGAATCCCAACGCATCAATCGGCCCGTCGCCACATCGATCTCGATCCGCTGGTCGCTGTGCGTCGCGACAAGCCGCTCGCCCACCATCTCCGTGACGATACCTTGTTTGTAAGCGAATCCGATCCAGTTCGCCGGACTCATGTTGAGCGAATGTTGGATCAGTGGCTCGCCCTCCGGTCGCTTGGAATTCCAGCTCACATCGAATTCGAGCCGGCATAAACGCTGCACCGATGGATCGACCACAAAGCGAGTTTCAAGTCGGATTGATCCGTCGAATTGTTTGATTTCGCCGTTCCATACCTCATCGCTCATCGATTGGCTCAGCACCGTACCATTCGCTGCGATAAGGCAAGTCACGCTCGCGGGGGTTGAGTGGATGGGCGAGTCCGACCGCGGGGACATTCGATGCTGGATCCAAGTTCCAGATTGCGACTGGATGATTTCCGTGTAGTCGTGATTCTTTTTGAATTTAAAGGCGAGATCTTCGTTTCGCTGGTCGACTTCACTCACCCAACGTCTGGCGCGGAGGAATGTATCCGCGACTTCGCTGAGTGGTTGACCCAGCGGCGGTGCGCCGGGGACATCTTCCAATTCGATGTTCAGTCGCCGAGCGCCCTGGCCGTCGCGGTCCAATCGCAGTTGGTGTTTGGAGAATCGACCACTGTCCCAAAGTCGTTTGGTTAATTGTTGCAGTCGCAAATAATCAACCGGCCCACCGGGCTGCAATGCAAGAAACTCGATTACCGCATTGGGCGAATTGACGTGGCTTCCGACGACGCGAATCTCATCGACGCGGTCCATCGCACCCTCCTGGATGATATCAACGACAAGCTGCGCAGTCGCATCGGATTGGTTGGCGACGACCGACACTTGAGCAAGTGCGTCGGGATACCCCGCGTCTTTCAATGCCGCGCTCACTTGTCGATTCAAATGCAACTCGCGACCAAACTTGGCGGGTGCGCCGAGTTGCCATACCGCCTTTTCCGGTTTCGCTATTTTTCCGTGTTCATTGATCCAACGAATGCTCGTCTTTCCATTGGACTCGATGAATGTCGGAAACGTTTTCTCATTCGCATAGGGTTGGCTGAGTCGAGTTATCAGGGCTGTGACGTTGATCGTCGATGCATTCTTGACGATCACGTCGCCGCAGGAATATCGCAAACCTTCCTCAATATGGATTTGTACCGAATTGTCACTACTGATGTTCACGCGAACCGTCGGATTCTCAAATCCAGAGTTTTTGTACCCGGCTATCAATAACCGCTGGGTCTCCTGAGCCAAATCGACTCGGGTGCCGTGTGGATGAGTCGCTAGCAAAAAGTCGGGCTCTTCGAGCAGCGCTTGGAGCAATTGATCGTCCGAGAAGGCTTCATTCTCCTCGAAAAAAAATCGCTCCCAGCCGTGGATGGGTCCCTCTGCCGCACATTTGCCGGACATTCCGGCAGTGACAAACACGCAAATCAGCCACAAAGCACGAGACATCGAAGGCTCCGAAATGACGAGAACTCGGCCGTGAAACTCGGCACAATTCCAGGAGATTCGCAGAATATCGCGTCTGGCGAAACCTCGATTTTCGCTCAATCGCCTCCAGACGATGACAGACATTTTACGCGAAAGGTCGGACAGGACCGGTATCGACGTTCGCCTCGCAAGTGTCGTCGGCGTCGATCGAATGCGCAAAATGAATCGAATACTTAAAGAGAAAAGGCCCCTCCGCGATGAATCGCGAAGGGGCCCAATGCCCAGATCAGATTGTCGACTCAATCCAAGCCAACATTTCGTTATCTCAGTTCAGCAAAACAAGCTTACTGAATGTCGCTCACCTCAGGAGTCTCGATGTCGACGGACGACGAATTCGGCTCGTCGGTGTTCAATGTCGAATCGATCGACGTGGAATCATTGTTTGTTGAATCATTGTTTGTTGAATTATTGTTCGTTGAATCATTGTTCGGCGACGATTGTTGAGCGTTGCCGCCTTGGTTCTCGCCGGCGCCTTGCATTGATTGATTCGAATTGTTAGTTGAATTTTGGTTCGAATCGTTGTTGCCATTGGGTGCAGGCGGCACCATCGTTTGGTTCATGTTCGACTGGTTCATGTTCGATGACACATTGTTGCCCGCGTTGTCGAAATACACTCGCGATCCGCCGACGCAGATAAACTCGCGACCATAGGCGTCGTGCTGCAGCGGATAAGATCGTCCCATGGACGCTGTTTGTACTGACGATTGAGCATACTGCGGCGACGAGTATTGCATTCCACTGGTGGGCTGCACCGTCGATTGATACTGATTTCCAGACGGTTGTTGGCCATAGGGTTGTTGCTGGCCATAGGATTGCTGTGCACCTGGGTACTGGCCGGTTGTGCCGTATTGATTCGCCCCGTAAGGACTTGTTCCGTAGGGCTGGTTGTTGTAGCCAGATTGCAGTTGGCCTTGAGGGTTCAAATTGCCTTGGGCACCGAGATTACCTTGGACTCCGGCATTGCTTTGCAACGTGTTTCCTTGCAGACCTGCATTATTGCCTTGCAGACCTGCATTGCCTTGCAGACCAGCGTTGGTTCGGCCGACGCCTCCAACTTGTCCGGAACTATTGAGTTGGCCCGTGCCGCGAATCCCTTGATTCATGTTGTTGAGCTGGTTCTGGGTCGCTTGTTGCACGCCTTGAGCGGCATTGGTTGCTGCGCCCGCAGCGCGTTCAACGGCGTCGCCTGCGCGACCAAAGGCTGAGTTGTCTTGAGCAACCGCGGTCGCTGAACTGCCAGCGAGAACGATTGAACAGGCGGTGCAAAGGAACAGTGGTCTCATGGTGGATCGTCCTAGATTGTGGGAATCAGGGGGTTTTTCGTCACCATCGCCCCCGATCGAGGAAATCGATCGGTTCAAGGCGATGTAGCGAATGAACCTTCGCAATCCGCGTTCCATCTTATGAGACTGGGGCTTCTTTCATTCCTTTACGAGCGACCACGGTCTCAACGGGAATCCACATAGAGTGGATTTCGCACGCGGAGATTTCGAAGCCTTCGGACTCGAGCAAACGACGCACATAGATCGGACGACAATCCACCAGGTTAGGAAGATGGCGATGAGCCCATTCATAAATTTTGAGTGCAGCCGATTCGTCACCCTCGTGCGACACGCTCACCACGCCCAGACGGCCGCCGGGTCGCAGCACGCGCCGAATCTCCGCCAGTACCTGCGACAACTCGGGAGTGTCGAACAGTTCTAAAGTAAATGACATAAATACGGCGTCGTAAGACGAATCGGGACTCATCAACTTCATCGCATCGCCGACGAGCAACGTGACGCGCGAATTCAACTCGAGCGCGTGAACGTTTGCTTCCGCTTGACGTATCATCTTGGGCGATAGGTCCATTGCATCGACGTGACCACTGTCGCCGACACTGTTGGCAAGTGAGATTGTCGAGTGCCCAGTAGCGCAGCCAATCTCAAGCACTCGTTCACCCGGTTGCGCCGCCAACAATTCAAGTCCACGATCCCGCATCGGTTCTTCGGCTCGTTCGCTCAGCAAATCGTAGACACCCGAGATCTTGTCGTAATAGGCGCGAGCGGCTTCGTGGGTCGTCAAGACACGCTGGATGTGAGGCGGTTGTTCGTTGGTCATCGGTCGCAGAAATCTTGGTGAATGAAACGAAGGCGGCCGAGACCTGTGCGAATCGAGGTGACAGGTGAGGCAGCGGTAGTCAATGTAACGTGGCACCGACTGCCTGGGACTGGGCAAAACGCCCGGGAACAGGGTAAACGTGGCTGCCAAGCACGCTTTGCGACGCCGCGAATGACGATCGAGCACACCAAGCGACGCCAAAGGCATTACGAATCCGCCAAAAGCGGAGGCGATTTGTGGGAAAGCGAGCTCGCCCCCAGTTCGGCACGGTAGGTGCTTTGCTGGTATCCGCCGCGGTCTAAATGGCGTTAAAATCAGTTCGCGACGCTGCGTTTTTATCTCACTTTGACGATGCATCATGAAAATTTTGTTAGCGATCGACCTGTCGGATCATTCGAACGAAGCCGCGCAGTTTGTGGGCCGGCTGCCGTCGGCCAATGAGCTTGAGGTTTCGTTGGTCACCGTCGTCAATCCGCCCGAGATGGGCATCCATTCGTCCACCGAGATGTGGTATCCCGAATTCCTTGACCACCAACGCGAAGTGGTGGAGGCAAAGCACCGCGAGATCGCGACAATGCTGGAGTCGGTCGGTGCCAAGGTTTCTAGTCACATGCTACACGGGCACATCGGTGGCGAAGTGGTGCATTTTGCAGAGACCTCCGCGGTGGATTGGATCGTTCTAGGGGCAACCGGGCATTCGACCATTGGTCGCCTATTGCTGGGAAGCGTGAGCGATTACGTCGCCACGCATGCCAAATGCAGCGTGCTGGTGTTGCGACCCAAAACGCTGGTGGGCGGGCAAATGATGAAGGTTTCAGCGGCATACGATCACTCATCGTCCGCGGAAAAGATCTTAGCCGAGCTTGGCAAGCGGCGCTGGCCCGCGGGTGCTTCGCTGCAGTTGATCACCGCCGTGTCGCCGGTCATGGTCTATCGCGATGATTTGTTTCCCAGTGCGCAGGAAGAAGAGCGTCTACGTCGGGCGGAAGCAGAGCGGATTGCCACCGAGGCTGCGACCAGGATCACCAATTTTGATGCTGGCGTCGAAGTGGACGTCGTCGAAGGTGACCATACGGGACACGCGATTGTCAGCGCCGCCGATAACTTTCATAGTCAACTGCTGGTCGTCGGAGACAAGGGACATAGTTTGTTTGAGCGACTGATGCTCGGCAGCACCAGCCGATACGTCTTGCATCACGCTCACCAATCGGTGTTGGTCGTTCGCTAACGATTCAGGCGTTCGATTCACGGTAGTTGCCCGGAGTGATTCCGAGGCACCGTTTGAACACGACGCTAAAGTACTCCGAATGTTTGAATCCGGTGAGCGTGGCGATTTGTGCCAGCGGCAATTCGGTTTCGCGAAGTAGTTGGCAGGCTCGTTTGAGTTGCACGTTGCGAATCTCGGCTTGGGGTGAGCGTCCCAAGAAGCTACGAAAGCGTCGTTCAATCACACTCCGGGCGACTGGAACCTCCTCGAGTAGCTCGGTAACGGTTAATCCGGCACAGGCGCGTTCGCGAATCACGCGGAGGGCTTTGACGACATCGCTATCACCAATGGCGAGGATGTCGGTTGACTGCCGAGTCGCTACACCCAGCGGATCAAAAACGAGGTGCTTGTTTTCGACGGTTTCACCACGCATGAGTTTATCGAGCATCGCGGCGGCTTCGAAGCCGATCCGTTCGGCCGCCGGTATCACACTTGTCAACGGCGGCCCACCAAAATCACAGATCACGTGATCATTGTCGACACCGATCACCGCCACTTCCTCGGGTACCGACAAATTGGCGGCGCGACAAGCTTCGAGTACGTGCTGGCCGCGAAGATCGTTGCTGGCCATGATCCCGACCGGGCGCGGTAATGAAAGCAACCACTGCACAATGTCGGGTTGCTGCATTTCCCATCCCTGCCGGCGAGCCTGGGCACAGCCGATTTCCATCGACGAAAAACTTTGTGCGCGAGTCTCGATCGCCTGTTGGAAACCCTCGAGCCGCAGCATCGACCAGTGATGGTCATTGAAGCCACAAAATCCGAAATGTCGAAACCCACGTTCGATAAGGTGCTCAGCGGCCATTTCCCCGATTCGGCGGTGGTTGTTGACCACGCTGGGCAATTGGCGGTCAGCGAACATGTCAGTCAAGTTCACCGTCGGAATTTGCAACTCGATCAGTTTCTGTTCGGTTTCCGGCGACGTCGATCGCGTGATGATCCCGTCGCCGTCCCATCGCGTCAGCCACTCCGGCTCCGTCACCATCAGATCACGCAAATCCAAATGGACTGACCAGGGCGGATTCGCCACGAGGTATCTGCTGATCCCCTCCAGCACCCCACGTCCAAACGACATGGATGTTTCCACGATCAATAAAACTCGCGGTCGTTTGGGCGCCGAATCACGGAACCGGCCGATGTCCTCCAAGTTGGGATTGGTAACCTTTTTGGGGCGTGGCATTTTTTGCTTTCGACAAGAATTTTGCGGGAGAAGTCAGCGATTCATGTTGCAAGGTGGGGTGACCGTACCGCCACCAGCCTTTGGGTCGGCAAGGTTCTCAAGGCGTGCCGCCAGACGAGACTCGCTGCGAGGGGGAATAAAAAACGCTTCGAGCTGGCGAATTTCGTTGGGTGACGTCAATTTCAGGTTGTTTTCGGCTCTCGAAATAAAACTTAGCTGGGATACCACAGAACTCATTGGAACTGTTGGCGCAGCGTGCAACAATAGGTATCCCACCTCGATGACGTCGCGTCGTACATTTCCGTCGTACATTTCGCTTGTGCCGGTTTCGATATCACCAGCCGCACGTTGCTTTTCCAATCCAATCAAATTCCATGTTCAAATCTTCAATGCTGTTGGCGGTTTTGCTCGGTAGCCAAGCGGTCGCTTGGGTTGGCGCCGCTGAATCCGTCCTGGACTCGGCAGCCGAGAAGGCATCGGAACCGACCGCGATGACGAAGGTCGATTTCGCCAAGGACGTCCAGCCTCTCTTGGCAAAACGTTGCTACGCCTGTCACGGACCCGATGTCAGCGAAAGCGGACTGAGTTTCGTCGATCGTGAGTCGGCACTCGCCGAAGCCGATTCGGGGGAGCATGCCATTGTTCCAGGCGACGTGGACGCCAGCTTGCTTATTGCTCGAATCACCAGCGACGACGAGTACGAGGTGATGCCACCCGAAGGCGATCGCATGACGGCTGGCGAAGTCGCAATCTTGCGTCAATGGATTGCGGACGGTGCGACGTGGCAAAAGCACTGGGCGTTCGAACCGCTTACCAATCCTCAACCGCCCCAACTCGTTGAAGCCGCGAAGGTGGCTGCGGATCAAGCCGCCGATGTTCACCCCATTGATGCGTTCATCCGACTTGATCTGGCGGAGTCTGGATTGAATCCAAATCCGCCCGCGGACCGTCGCTCCCTGATTCGACGTGCCTATTATGACTTAGTCGGATTGCCTCCGAGCCAGCGAGAGATCGACGAATTCGTGAACGACTCGTCCTCCGATGCATACGTGCGACTGATCGATCGGCTGTTAGAAATGCCCCAGTACGGTGAACGATGGGGGCGACACTGGCTCGACTTGGTGCGATACGCCGAGACAAATTCGTTCGAGCGTGACAATCCCAAACCCAACGCATGGAAATACCGAGACTACGTCATCAAGTCCTTCAATGAGGACAAGCCGTATGACGAATTTGTCCGCGAGCAGATCGCTGGTGACGAGCTTGACGTCGTCACGCCCGAGACGTTAACGGCGACGGGCTACTATCGGTTGGGAATTTGGGACGATGAGCCGGCGGATCCACTTCAAGCTCGGTATGACGAACTCGACGACATCGTCGCAACCACCGGCCAAGTCTTTCTGGGGCTGACCATCAATTGCGCTCGTTGTCACGATCATAAAATCGACCCCATTCCGCAAACGGACTACTACAGCATGTTGGCATTCATGGCCGACGTGACGACGTACGGACGACGTGGCGACGAAACGTCGAACAACCAAATCGATGTGTCGAGTCCCGAACTCATTGACCAGTACGAGCGATTGGACAAAGAGCGACGCGAGGTCGAGGCAGAAAAACAGGCGATCGAGCAGGCCGGTATTGTGAAGATGTCGGCGGAAGATCAGCGAGCGACCGAAGATCGTAAACGAGATCGCGATCGAGTGTTGCGCAAGAATTTGAAGCAGCATTTGGACGAGACCCAGTGGGCTCGTTACGAGGTGCTCCGCGACGAATTGGAACGAATTGACGGCGAACAAAAATCGTTGCCACCACGCGAATCGGTTCTGGGTTTGGCGAGCTATCAATCACTGGAACCCACGTACGTGATGTTTCGCGGGAATCCCCATTCGCCGACCGATGAGGTGCAGCCGGACTATCCAGAATTGTTCAACGTCGATCCCCCACAGTTGCAAGTCGTATCATCGTCACGCGGGTCGGCGGGTCGGCGTCGAGCGCTGGCCGATTGGATGACTCAAGACGAGCATCGATTGACCAGCCGAGTGATGGTCAATCGCGTTTGGCAGTATCACTTCGGGCGCGGCATTGTCCGCAGCAGCAACAACTTTGGCCAACTCGGTACGCCTCCGACGCACCCCGAATTGCTCGATTGGTTAGCGAATCGTTTTGTCCAGGGCGGTTGGAAGCTGAAGGATCTGCATCGTTTGCTGATGACGAGCCAAGCGTACCAAATGTCATCGTCCAACACGCCCGAGGGACTCGCCAAGGACCCCAACAACGATTTGTACTGGCGGTTTGATCCCCGACGTTTGAGCGCCGAAGAAGTGCGAGACGCGGTACTTGCCGTCAATGGTTCGCTCAACCGAGCGGTTTACGGACCAAGCTTTTATCCCAAGCTTTCGGCCGAAGTGCTTGCGGGTCAATCGCGGCCGGGCGCCGGTTGGGGCGATTCGTCCGAAGAGGAATGCAATCGGCGCAGCGTCTACATTCACGTCAAGCGATCGCTCGTCACGCCGTTGCTGGAAGCGTTTGATTTTCCCGAGCCCGATCGCTCTTGCGAAGCTCGTTTCATGACGCTGCAGCCTGGGCAGGCGTTGTCGATGCTCAACAGCGACTTCATACATGAGCAAGCGAGCAAACTTGCGGAATCGTTGGATGCTGTCAACCTTGCCAACGATGAACTCGCCCGACAAGCGATTGGTCGAGTGCTCGCGCGAGAAGCGACGGACGATGAAGTTGCCAGCGCCGATGCGCTGATTGTCGATCTTCAAACGAATTTCCATGTCCAGCGAAAGCGGGCGGTGGAGTTGTATTGTTTGACGATCATGAATTGGAACGAATTCTTGTTTCTCGATTGAGATTTGCGGTAGCGAACATGACCCTGCGACGAAATAGCCGAAATAGTTTTTGTGGACGCACGCGCCGCGAGTTTCTTTGGCAATCCGGTGCCGGCTTCGGTGCCGCCGCGATGGCATCGATGCTCACTCAAGATGGCTTCTTTGCTGGTAGCGCCGGGGCCAGCGATGCCGCCCGCTATGCCAGTCCGCTTGCGGCCAAGCCGCCGCACTTTGCGCCGAAGGCCAAGAGCGTGATTTTTCTGTTTATGTACGGCGGTCCCAGCCACATCGACACATTCGATTACAAACCGTCGATGGTCGGAATGGACGGAAAGACGGTTGAAGTGAAGACGTTTGGCCGCGGCGGCCACCGCAACCAGGGTCGGATCGTCGAGCCGCGTTGGAAGTTCGCTCAACATGGTGAATGTGGCAAATGGGTGAGCACCCTGTTTCCGAATCTTGCCAACCATGTCGACGACATCGCGTTTTTGCACTCCATGACCGCGGATTCGCCGATCCACGGCTCAGCCATGTTGATGATGAACAGCGGCAAAATTCTTTCCGGCAATCCCGCGTTGGGATCGTGGCTGAACTATGGTCTCGGTACCGTCAACGAAAACTTGCCCGGATTCGTCGTGATGCTTGACCCGACGGGCGGACCGATCAGCGGCGCCAAGAACTGGAGCAGCGGGTTCATGCCAGCCACCTATCAAGGAACGGTGTTCCGCGGTACCGGAGCCCCGATTCTTGACCTAGCTCCGCCCAAGGATCTCGCCGACGGGGTCCAGCGCCGTTTGATCGATTCCATCCAGGAAGCGAATTCGCGGCACATGGTGGATCGCAGTGGTCATGACGACCTGGCATCGAGAATTGCGAGTTATGAGCTCGCGTACAACATGCAATCGACGGCGCCCGAGGCGGTCGATTTGACCCAGGAGGACCAGGAGACATTGGACCTCTATGGGATCAATCAACCTCGCACCGATGATTTCGGTCGTCGTTGTCTTCTGGCGCGTCGACTGGTCGAGCGTGGCGTTCGCTTTGTGCAACTCTACAGCGGCGGATCTCACAACGACGATAACTGGGATGCACACGGTGATCTCGAAAAAAATCACAACTTCCACGCGGGCAATACGGACAAGCCGATCGCAGCACTCCTGGCGGATTTGAAACGCTCCGGCATGCTCGACGAGACGTTGGTCGTCTGGGGCGGCGAATTCGGTCGCCAACCAACCGCCGAGTACGCGGAGGGTTCAGGCCGTGATCACAACGCCTACGGATTCACGATGTGGATGGCTGGTGGTGGCATCAAGGGCGGTGTTAGTTTTGGGACGACCGACGAGCTCGGTGCGAGTGCTGTCGATCACCCGCTGAAGGTCAGTAATCTGCATGCGACGATCTTGCACCAAATGGGCCTTGATCCTAACCACCTCGCGTATTTCTTCGGTGGCTTGGACCAGAAGCTTGTGGGCGTCGAACATGTCGAACCGATCCATCAAATCATCGCGTAAGTTTTGACGCGGGCGCGTGGGGAGACGTATCACGACGCGGGACAATGGCGGGTACACTGGGGCTCTCGCCATTCAGCTTCATTCGTCGTTCCCACCGCTGACCATGCCCCAGAACTTCTCATCGGCAAACGCTCCAGACCCATTTGAATCAGCGTCGATACCCGAGCGACCTGCGCCGCATGGCTGGCGCCATGAGGACATCCTCGCGATTCTGATCGGTGGTGTCGTGCTACTGTTGGCATTCGCCTGCGGCTGGGCGACCATCCTGGGCACCGACGCGAATCATCCTTGGAAGGACTACTTGGGAAAAGTCGGTACCTGGGAGGCGAATCCGGTGCCACAGTTCATCGGCTTTCTACCGGGGTTGGTCTTGCCATTCGCACTATCCCTGCTGGCGTTCGGTACTGCGCAAGAAATTCAAGGTCACTGCGCTCGTAAGTTCGCCAAGGGGTTCGTCGGTGTGTTCGCACTTTCGACCATCGCGTTTCTGATGGCGAGCCAGCAAACCGTCAAGCACTTGAATTTGGAATACGCTCTCTGGGCACTCGTCGTGGGGCTACTAATCAGCAACACGATCTCGACGCCGGACTGGTTGCGGCCGGCCCTGCGCACAGAGCTCTACGTCAAATCGGGATTGGTGATCATGGGTGCCGAGGTGTTGTTACACCAACTACTCGCACTCGGTATCCCAGGCATATTTGTCGCCTGGATCGTGACACCCATCGTGCTCATCACCACGTTTTGGTTCGGTCAACGAGTGCTGAAAATATCGTCCCCGTCGCTCAACATGGTGATAAGCGCCGATATGTCCGTGTGCGGCGTTTCGGCTGCGATCGCAACGGCGGCAAGTTGCAAAGCCAAAAAGGAAGAGTTGTCTTTCGCCATCGGATTGTCGCTGATTTTCACCGTGTTCATGATGGTCGCGTTACCGATCGCGGTGCGCACACTGGGCTTGAGTTCGACGGTGGGTGGTGCGTGGATCGGCGGGACGATCGACTCGACCGGCGCGGTCGCCGCCGCCGGGGCGGCACTCGATGACGTCGCCGAGCGTACCGCGGCGACCGTCAAGATGATCCAGAACATCTTGATCGGTGTGACAGCCTTTGGGGTCGCTGTGTACTGGGTCACGTTCGTGGAGCGGGACAAGGACGGCAAACGTCCTCAAATCAGTGAAATTTGGACTCGATTTCCCAAGTTTGTCTTGGGATTCATCGCGGTCTCGATCGTGGCCACTTTGATTAGCCAGTTCATGACGCACGGTGACGGACTCGTAGAATCCACGGTGTCGGATGCGACCAAGAACGTTCGATCGTGGTTCTTTTGTTTCGCATTCGTTTGCATCGGATTGGAAACTCGCTTCGCGGACTTTAGCGAGTACCTCAAGGGCGGAAAGCCGCTGGTACTCTACCTATGCGGCCAAACCCTCAACCTGGTGCTCACACTCGCAATGGCTTACCTCATGTTCGGAGTTCTGTTTGTCGAGACCGTCGATTCAAGTTCGACCGAGTCAACATCGATAACCGAGACGCCCCCGATAACGGAGACGTTGGCGGAGCCCCGGATGCCGACGAATGCGGAGGCTTTGCCATGACCGGGCTCACTCGATCGCACCTTGTCTGGGTCAAGTTCCTTGCTGCCGCTACCGCACTCTTGCTGGTATGGACGATCCTGCTGCCCTGGATCGGTCGTCATCCTTCGATGCGAGAAATGATCGACCGGAATGAATCACTCGGGATCGATCCCAGCGCGATGTTCTACACGGAACTGGAAAACATGCGATTTCGTGACGGTCGACTCCGCCGAATCGCTCCACCATGAAACGTGAGACGACTAGGGTTGCATCAGCAGCTTGAATTCAAGCGGTTTACCATCTCGCCGAATCGACACTGAGACTTTTTCGCCGGGCTTGAATTGATGAAGTCCATAAGCCAGCAAATCAGTCTCGGTTTCCAAGTCGTCTCGTCCACCGAACTGGACCACGATGTCACCGATCTTGATTCCAGCCTCGTGGGCGATCGAATTCGGTCGATACTTGCCCACGTGCTTGACTCGGAGCGCTAAGTGGTTCGATTGAATCCCGAGTTGCGATCGTTCTTCGCTCGAAATGCTTTCGAGCACCATGCCGCCGGTCGTCATCCGTCGAAGACCCCAAGACGAGACACGCCACGAGAGATCCCCCTCACGCCGCCAACCGTCTGGCAACTGGATTTTGACTTGCATCGGGACGCTGTCTCGAACCACTTCGCAATCAACCAGCGCGCCATCGGGGCTCGTGTGATGCAATGCCCACTGGACATCGGCGGTCGAGAGAATGGGTTGGCTTCCGAGTGTCTTGATCAGATCTCCGGAACGCAGTCCGGCCCTATCCGCCGGCGATCCAGATTCCACAGTCTTTATACGCGCCGTGGTTCGCGGGTCGAACGTTAACCCAATCACTTTTGGGTGTGGATAGGGAAACAGGATCGATTCTGGGATGGGTTCATTCTTAGTGCGATAAAATTCTTTTTGCGCATCGCCGATTTGGTGACAGTGAATGCAACTTTTCACAATTTCGCCGGACGTTGCTAGTTGGCTCGAATATTTGTCACGGAGAGCCGGATACTGTTCGGGTGAAGTAAATTCCAGCGGCTTGCCGACTTTACCCGCCAGCGAATCGCGATTCGCGGGATAACCCGCATGCAGCGCCAACGCGCCTTCGAGTGCCCGCGCGAGTCCTTCCAGCGAGACATCACCGACCCACTCGGTACGGTGCGAACGAGTGCCGAAGCGGCCATAGATTGTGCCATCCGCGTTGAGCAGAAAGACGGCAAACGATTGATCAAAGTCGTACTGGAAAAGATTGAGATTCAAGCCGTTCGTCGATACCAAGCGGACTCGAACAAACTTATCAAGCAGCGGACGAAGCACCGGGTCTTCATCGACCAAGTTGTCATCCAATTTGACACATTCCTCGCATGGAATGCATCGCAACACCACCACGATCGGTTTGCCAGATTTCGTGGCTTCCGCAAGTGCCGCTGCCCAATCGTTATAGATCCAAAACCCGTCGCCTTCGACGCGGCGACGATCTTCCCGAACTTTTTCCTCACGCGTTTGAGCCGTTGCACTGGAAGCAACGACGGCCCAAATGCTCACCAGAATCAACGTTCCAAGCAGTGGATGCGACCAACGGCGGACGTTCATGATGAGTCTCGACAAGTGATATGAGGGATCAGTTAGGCTGGGTTTCTGGCTCCGTTTCTGAGGCCGGTTCGTCGGTGGCCGGTTCGTCAACGGGTTCATCCGTCGACTCGGGAGATTCGGGTGAGTCTTCCGCAGGCGTATCAGAGCTGGAGTCGTCGTCCGCGGCATCCATCTTAACGTCTTCACCAGGCTCGGTGGTATCAGATTCAGCAGCGGATGCTTCGTCAGCGGCCACCTCAGTCGATGGGCCGTCAGCGTTCTCCGTCTTCTCAATGACAGCCTTCTCCGGATCGGGTTTTTCCTGATCGGCCTTGGCTTTCTCTTGCTCTTCTTTGTCCGCAGCTGCCTTCATTTCCGCCGCCTTGGCTTCTTCGGCCAAGCGACGTTCTTCATCGGCGAGCTCCTGTCGTCGTTTTTCAGCCCGTTCTCGCTGGATCACTCGGACTTGCTCGTAGGCGTCCGCGTCGACAGTGCCGTCTTGGCCCATCATCTCGACAAACGTTGTCAGGGGGAAATCATCCGGCAATTCTTCGGAATCGATCGCAATCATGTATCGACGAATCGACTCGAACAAATCTTGAGCGGAGTCATCGATTGTCAGGATCGGATAGTCATCGAAAATCTCCGACCAAATGACGAAAGCTTGGTTGTACAGCTCAATCGCCTTGTCCAATTCCGCTTCCGAGTTGGCTTTTTCGGCTTCGAAAATCAACCGCCTCGCTTCCACGGTGCGTTCTTCTTGCTCCGCTTGCGCCAGGGTTTTCCAGTAAGCATAGTTGATCTGGTTGCGATATCCCGAAGTCTTCTGGATGCGCTCATCCACGTCCTTGACTTCCGCGACAATGGCAATCGCATCGAGTCGAGCCGACGAGGGCACTTTGTCGGCAATGCTTTGTAAGTCAGGAATCAATTGTGGCATCAGCGAATCCAATCTGGCTCGCTCCGCCACCGTTAACTCGGACGTAGGCTTATCGAGTAGCTCTTTGTACTCCGAGGGCAGCGAATCGATAATGGCTTTCTCCGCCGCTTCGTAGGCCCCAGCCGATATCGATCGCATCCGCTCAACCAACTCATTCTTCTGTCGAACTAGCTCGTCGAGTTGATCCAACTTGATCGTGAACGCCGCGGTGGTCGGAATGCTACGATTGCCGAATGCGGCCCAGTCCTCGGACGCGAACGTCCAAGCGTTCTGAGCTCGCTCGTCAAGGATCCCTTCTTTCTCAATCGATTCCGCGTGCTTCATCCGCCACTTTGGCCCCGTCTCGTAAAAGTTGAGCGGAGTTTGGCGACGAATTTTGACTCCGGAATCAACAAGTTCATAACCATGGTTGAGCCACAGTCGGCCGACGAGCCAATTATCCGGCTTGCCCAGGGGACCACGTGCTTCGGGGCTATCGACCGCGATGCCTTCTTTGAGCAGCGATTCATGAAGCACTTCGTCGTCGGAGAACAATCGTCGAAACTGGACTTTTTCGTCCGACATTCCCATCTTGGAACCGTAGAACCAACCGGTGTACCAAACCAACCGTGGTGCATTGCGATTCTGGCGTACTCCCCGCGTCAGATACTCGGTGCCTTCGCGGACCATCTCATAACGTTGACGGTAGTCGTCGAATTCCGTCGAAACGTTGTACGCCAAGTTGTGAGCTTGAAACTCCCAAACTTTGTCAAAGTGTGGTTGCAACAGCGCGATCTGGTTGAGAGTTGCCTTGAGTCGGTCCCACTCGTGCATGACTTTGTAGTCATGCGAGCGATTCCACAGCAAAGTGGCCGCGACGCCGCGTAGTCCGAGCGACGCGAGCTTCATGGTCTCGCTTGCAGGGCTAATTTCGCCTAGGTCACTTTCAGCAATGTTGAACTCGCCTCGCATCTCAGCGAGTTCGCCCCCACGATCGCTACCGCCGCCGGCCGGTTGGCCGAGCAAATACAGTGGTAGCAGCATCGCAACCAGGACGACGAGATAGATGATTTTGCGACCCAGCGCAACTGAACGATTCATGCTGCGATCTCACGCGATTTCAGGAAAAAGTAACTGACCAAAAAGGCCAACAAACAATAGCCGGCCGTCGCGAACGCGTGACGAGCAAGCAGGGCTGCAAAGATATCGATTCCACTTGCCGCATACTCCGCCGTCCCTACCATTTTGGGCAAGTTCGGCAATGATGTCGCGATTGCGTCCAGTGCGTAAACGATGCCCGCGTCGGCGGTCTTGATGACCTTGGCGGCGATCGTATCGACATCCAATTCGGTGGTCATCGCGTCCTGGCGAAGAATACGCACCATCGATTCAATGGGTCCACCGCCGCGAGAAATTCCCACGTCGATATAGTGGCGAGTGTCGTAAACCTGCTCTGCCGAAAAACCTAGCAAGACGCATGCGGCCGTTGCCACCATCGCCACTGGCCCGCTCAAAAACGTACTAAACATCACTCCGAACGCCGTCACCATCGCCATTTGTAGCCAAATCGACGCATACGCTTTGAACATGTTCCAAGCGAACGTGTTCTCGCTCGGACGCAGATAGAGGCTGCTCTTGGTCGCACCCAAGTACTGGCTGCGATCCAAGCATTTGAGGATGATTTGCATCTGGCCCTGTTCATTGACAAGGTCAGTGAACGCATTGAGCATTCGCGTTTGCTCGCCATCGGTGCCTTCGATTTCCACCGGCAGCACTTTCTCGTCAATGTCATACTCATCGACCACAAACGCGATCGGATTACTCTCGATCGGTTTATCCGGATGCTTCATGGTGAGCGATCCGCGAAGCCCCGACTCAATATCACCCTTGTAGCTTCGATACGCTCGAATCGAGATGTCGATCGGAAATCCATCAGGATATCTCTCGGGCGTCACTTGGTCGAAAGTGTAGATGGCTGCGCCGAGTGTCCCGCCTTCGACATATCCGTGTTGCATCTTGCGAGCTTCGCGGACGATACCGGCGAATCGAGCGATCCCGGCACTGCCGTAACCGCCGGCAAGCTGCTCGTTGCCGACGTCGATCCCTTTCTCGTCCACGTTACCGCTCCGATCGAGAAACTCGATTTCGCCGTAGGACGGAATCCGGGCACGGAGCGCACCGGTGGGAGGTCCAATCGTAAACGTCCCATCACTATCGCGAGTCACGACGTGGCGGTGACCGCGAACGATATCGGTCAAACCGAGACCGTCGGAATCAATCGTAAACGTGTGTTTGTGCATTTGCACGTAGTCGGTTTCGCCCACCAGACGACCACCGCTCGTCTCTTTGACGTCAGCGACCTCGTTGTGCGTGTGCCGCAATCCCCGCACGACGAACACGTAGCTTGCCAGTCCCATCGGAACCAACATCAGCGTACCGACGCCAATGAATCCGATCATTCGCCCCAAGACGATTTCGGTCGCCCGCACCGGTTTCGTGACGATCGTGTAGATCGTCCGGTTTTTGATATCCGCCGGCAACGAGAAGGCGCTGATGAACAGCGCGAGCGCTAAAATTAAATAATTGGTTGCCGTCAACACGAAGCTGATGTAAAGCCGCGCAGGATCATCGCTCTCAGGGTTCAAATACCAACCGGCCAGAAGCAATACGACCACGAACAGACCGACGACGAACAACACCTTGCGACGGATGGCTTCCTTGAACGCCAATCGAGCCAATGCCATGACTCGGCGAAACGAAGTACCTGGCAAATCGAAGCGAAGCAAATCCCGTGTCGCTCGGGCCACCGCGTAAAAGCCTTCGCCGGGTCCATAGCGGGCCGACGAAATGATGTATCCGACAATCAATCCCAGAACGATGGCGAGCACAATCAGCACGATGCCCTGGAGCAACGCGCTCTCCAGGAACGCGTTCGGTCGCAAGAGCCATTCTTTGAATGACCAAAAGTCATCAGGTTGCAAGAACATCGTTATGCACCCTCCGACGATCCGGTGTTACCCGCGGCCGATTCGCCAGTGCTGGAAACACGGCGAGCACCTGGACGGGCTTCACTCTCGCGAACGATGTTCAGGAACAGATCCTCCATCGTCGCGGTGGGATTGTCGATGGACTCGACGGTGCCGCCGTGACGACGGATCACTTCGGCAATTTCAATCTTCGCATCTTCGCTGAGCCCACGAGCGTGAACCTCGGTGACGTCTTGCACCTTGAGCAAGTCCGACACGCGACCGAGCTCTTTCAATTCGCCCTGGTGCAAAATCGCGACCCGGTCACAGACGTCTTGAACGTCGGCCAATTGGTGACTGCACAAGAGCACCGTCTTGCCCTGGTCACGCAGGCTCAAGATCAAGTCCTTCATCTCGCGCGATCCGATCGGGTCCAAACCGGTCGTCGGTTCGTCCAGCAAAATCAAATCTGGATTGTTGATCAGCGCCTGGGCCAAACCTACCCGGCGGGTCATCCCCTTGCTGTATTCACGCAGTTGGCGGTGTCGGGCTCCCTGCAATCCGACCAACTGGATCAGTTCATCGACCCGCTTCTTTCGCTCCGCACCGGACATGTCAAATAGCCGCCCGTAGAAATCCAACGTTTCTTCGGCGGTGAGAAATTTGTAGAGATAGGACTCTTCAGGCAAATATCCGATTCGCTCATTCTTCTGGGTTTCGGTCGCGTCCTTGTCGAACACCAGCACCCGTCCGCTGGTTGGAAACAACAACCCCAAAATCAACTTGATCGTCGTACTTTTTCCGCTGCCGTTGGGTCCAAGCAGGCCGAAAATCTCGCCTTGCCGGACTTCGATATCCAGCGATTTAAGAGCGTGAACTTTCTTGCGACCCCAGAAATCGCGGTAGATCTTGCTCAAGTTGCGAGTCTCGATCACAACGCCCGACCCCACGGCAGGGCTGGCGGGTGTCGGTGAAGATTGTATGCCAGCCGAATCGGCGACTACGGTTGCATCGTTAGCCACGGACAAACCATTCCGTAAAAAGAGCGAAATAAGGGAGGTCGAAGATTTTTACGCTACGCGGCCTGGGCGCGAAGTGTTCGACAGCATTTATTGCTGCCTCGCCAAAAAACATTGCCGAACGTAAGATCCCACAAACGCGACGCTCCCACAACGCGACGAACTGTGACTGATCGCCCCATTTCGACCGCTGGAATTCGACACGGCGACCCTGAACACGCCGCCGCCCTCGGCTTCCTCTACGACCGTATCAACTACGAGACCATAGGCGGCTCGGGTTCGCGCTATCCGTTTCGGTTGCAACGAATGCGGGGACTACTCTGCCGACTCGGTTTGCAGCACCTGGTGTACGCACCCGGGTCACCCGCGGGCAGCGTTGCCATCGCCGATCGACGCGTCCCCTTGGTTCACATCGCCGGCACCAAGGGCAAAGGGTCCACCTCGACGATGGTCGCCACGATGCTTAGCGCCGCCGGATACCGAACGGGGCTCTACACGTCACCACACCTGCATCGGCTCGAAGAACGATTCCGCGTCGACGGCCAAGAATGTGGCCCCGCGGAACTCGTTGCCCTCGTAGCTCGACTTCGCGATGCCATTCGGGGCGAAACCAATCTGGGCCACCCCAATCGCGATTCGGGTCACGACACGGCGACCAGTTGTACGTTGGCCGAAGACAATTACTCATTTTTTGAATTAACGACGGCACTGGCGCTGTTGCACTTTGACGCGTTCCGGTGCGATTGCATCGTTCTGGAAGTTGGCTTGGGCGGTCGGTTGGACAGCACCAATGTATGTGCGCCGTCGGTGACTGCCATCACGTCCATCGGATTGGACCACCAACACGTGCTCGGTCACACCCTATCCCAAATCGCCGCTGAGAAAGCCGGGATCATTAAAACGGGCGTTCCGGTCGTGTGTGGCGTCGTCGCCGATGAACCACGCGACGTGATTCATGCGATCGCCGCAGAAAAGGGGGCCCAAATTTGGCAGCGAGGTCGTGACTACGACTTCGATGCCAAACCACAATGTGAATGGGGATCACGTTTGCAATACATCGGTCGCACCTCGCCACTGCGATCCCATCTCGAGGCAACGCTTTCGCTCGAGGGAACCCACCAAGCCGGGAACGCGGCGATCGCGATCTCGATCATCGATTTACTGAGACACCAAGGAATGAGCATTCCCATGGAGTCCGCTAGCTTGGTGTTGTCGCACCTGCAATGCGCCGGACGTATCGAGCGATATCGACTTCCCGGCCAGGTGATCGGAATCGTGGATTCCGCACACAATCAAGATAGCGTCGGCGCCTTGTGCGATGCGATCCGGTCGCGCCGTGAAGGCCGCTCCGTCACCGTCGTCTTTGGAACCAGTCGCGATAAGTCCGCCGATGTCATGCTCGGTCAACTCGCTAGTGTCGCGGATCGATTTGTGTTCACGCGATTTTTGGGTAACCCACGATACCAAACCACCAGCGAATTGGTTCGGCTTGCTCCCCATTCACATGCCCAGCTCTCCACCACGATCGAAGACCCACTGGAAGCCTGCAAGCATGCGTTGCGTGCAACACCCGCCGGTGGCATTCTTGTCGTTTGTGGATCATTCTTTCTCGCCGCCGAAACTCGCGGCTGGTTCGCCTCGCTAGCAGATCCGATAGAGCCAACGAGCAATCAGACGGAATCCAGTCCCAGCCCGTAATCAATCGACTGCGAATCGTCAGAGGGTATCGCTTTGCCATACCGTCCCACCCCAGGGCAATCGCACGTTCAAGTGCCGTTAAAACCGGCATAAATACCATCGAGGACTGCGTCATCCCATCCGGCTCGCATGCGTTTGCCACGAATGTTGTCCTTCACAGTAGTGTCACGTTGCAGAATGTTGAGTGCCA
>JBGSKM010000056.1:0-24890 GCA_041741195.1 Pirellulaceae bacterium | reverse complement strand
CTTGATCGCGATCAACAGCTCGTCGCGTAGCGAGCCGAGACTTTCCCGCACCAGCACCGCCGGCAGGCAGGCCCCATCGGCAAGCATCGTCCCGGAAGCGGCGCCCGCGTGCAACAATGACTTGAGCAGCAAGCTCTCGAGCTCTGATTCCGACACCCCGGCTTGTTCTAGGCTTTGTGGCTCGGGGGGTCCCAGAAACTCGGTAGACGGACATTCCGTTGGGGGGTGAATTGGGGTATCGGCGTACCCATTCGCCCCATACCGTGCGGATGGAAGTGCTTCTCTGATTTCCGCAAGCATCGCCGACCTTCCGTCCAGGTACGCGCCGCCATTCGACGGCCGAAGTGACAGTGAAAGTCTGGCATGCGTTTGGCCAATCGGCGCCAACAACACGCGGATGGCCGAACGATCGAACGGCGACGCGGCTATTCGCCAGGCATCCAGCACCAATAGCCGGAGCAACCGTCGCAACCCGTCCGTCAATAAAGGACGTCCAACGTGGTCATCGCTTGAGCACGAGGTCGTACTGCTCTACGCCCTTAGTAACAGTGATGTGGAAGGGAGTGCTGACGGGGCTGCCGTAGCTCCTGGGGATGGGCCGATTCTTGAGCGCCTTAAGGTAGGCCGCCAACTGGCGTTGGGCACTCTCACCCAAGAGGTCCTCGGGTAGATCGCCTTCGGAGACAGTCACGATGGTTTCGCAAGCGCAGGCGCCCGTCTGCCCTTGGCACTTGACCTCGTACTTGCCTTCGCTATCCGTCTCGCCGACCGCGATGTAACCTGCCCCCTGATCAACCTGGGGGATGAACCGAACCTTCGCGTTCGGCAGTGGGTTGCCGTTGAGCATCACCACTCCACGGGCCGGAACGATCGGCGGAGCTGGCTCACCGCCGCAGCCGGCCAAGAATGCAAGCGCTAGTCCGGCCAAGGCGGTAACAGAAAATCTCATGGCGTCTCAATCAGAATGGCGGGAAATCACTCGACCGAAGCAAGCTCGCCGTCGTCTCGGATAGAAAGACGCTGGAGCAATGTCAGGTCGCTGGTGCTCTCTAAAGACAACAATCGAACCGACCCATCGCATAGGGCAAAGTTGGCGCCCCCCGGATGTGCACTGCCGAAGTTCGTCTTTCTATCGTTCACGCCGATCACTTGAGAAGGAGAATTGATGGGCCACTGGGAGTCGCCAAGCACGTCTTGCCCCGCGTTGTAATTATTCCAGGCCCACCCTCGGAAGCCGGTAAGCGGAGTCGATGACGTAAATGTGGGATCGAAACTGTATCGCTCCCCGGCAAACATTGTGTGCGACGTGCCGTCCGTGATCTTGCGGATTCCAATCTTGCTATTGAAGAATACGACGCCGTCCAATGAGGAGAGTGACGGCGGCCACGCCTTGGTGCCGGCATTCGCAAAATAGCTGTTGATGCCGAAATAATAGGTCTGGTACTTAATCACACGCTCCAGAGTCTCGTCCGACGGACAGATAAGTCCGTCGATGACGGTCGCGCCCAGCGAGTTCGGGCCGGAACTGTAAGCGTACTCACGCTGATTAAGGTCAAGGCGTGAATAGAGGGCCTGTTCCTCAATGAAGGGAAGTGTCCAAGTGAACCACGACCCCCATTTTCCGGGCACGGGCTGAGGTGGGCATCCGGAAGGCCTCCCGCCCGGGCAATTGTTGCCAAAGATGCTCCCGGAGCCGGCGTCGATCGGGACACTTAATCCGGGTGGGAAAGCTCCCTTGATGTCGTGATGGCCAATCCCGGCTAGGGCGAGCTGCTTCAATTGGTTCGTGCACTGCGTCCGCCTAGCCGCTTCGCGAGCCGATTGAACCGCCGGCAGCAGAAGAGCCACCAAGATGCCAATGATGGCGATTACCACCAGCAGCTCGACAAGGGTAAACGCTCGAAGGGATCGCGACCCGGCGGCCGTTGTTTCGGTGGTCTTCATAGCTCCTCAGCGAATCGCAGAAACCTGGGTGGGGTAGGAAGAGCTACCGCTGCCCGCCCCGAGCCTTCGAAGGGCGAGCAGCAGAACTCTTCAATTTGCTAGGCGGGAACGCCGCATCCTTTTAGAGGACACGAACGCCGAAGGTTGGCGGGACGCTTTGCCGAACGCCGATAAACCCAGCGAGCTTCGACAAAACCGTCCACCGGATTCTAAAAGCGTACCCGCTCATGCTGGTATTGCAATCACAATCTTTCCGGGGCTGACGCCCCCGACAGGCGTTTCCATGTGATTCCAAGACAAAACCCGGTGTCGCGAATCCGCGACCCGGGTGGGCGTACCAGTCAAGAAAATGGCGGGGACAGGATTCGAACCTGCGACCTCGAGGTTATGAGCCTCGCGAGCTACCTGGCTGCTCCACCCCGCGGTGTGGTGGCTTGCCGTGGGTGAGAAAATCTCAGCCGCTGCAAGTGAGACGTGGTTATGAAGATTTGGGTTCACCATGTCAACGGGTTGCGACTGAGTTTCTTTGTGGCCACGACGCGCGACGACGGATTATACGGGTTTTGCCGATCGATCGAGCGCGCTTCGGCACACTTGGCAGCGTCGTGGTACCGGGCTTGGCAGTTCGATCGGGCGCTTCGGCGATAAAAAGCGATGGAATTCGCCCGGTGGCTGGGCGACAAGGGCCGATCGCGCCGTACACTGATAGGTGCTCGCTCTTTTCGAAATTCTGCGATGGCGGTACCGGATTCGCTTAATTGGCTCAGGCTATGCCAGATTCACCCTTATCTGCTGATGCATCTGAGTCGACCAATACTGGCACTCCGCCGTTAGCACTTCCCGTGACTCCCCCGCCTCCTGCGCCGCCGATCGTTCGGCCTGCGACCGCGGTCGAACCACCACCACCTGCGCCCCCGCCCAATAGCGCTGCCGCACCGGTAAAGAATGTACCTGCATCCGGAAATCGGCTGCCAGTGGAGCAACCGGCGACGAGGGTTCGCGTGGTCCCTCCGCCGCCGCCGACGCGAGCGACATTGCCGCCGATTCGCTCCGCTGCATCTCGATCGAATGGTTCTGGCGCAGGTAGTGGCAGTGAGGCTGCGCCCGGACGGGCACCGGTCTCGGGCGTGGGATCGGCAAAGAGTGGTCGTTGGCGAGACGAGCTACCGTCATTGCACGAACCGTCTTCGACGCAAAAAGCCCAATCGTCTCCGGGCGGTACGGATAATGGTTCTGCGGGCGACGACAGTCCACTTGAAACGGTCCAGCGCGGCGCGACGGTTCCGTCGTGGTTGGTCAGCATGGTGTTGCACTTGATCTTGCTGTTGATCTTGGCGCTGATCACTACGCCTGCGGGGTCCGGCATCTCGCGCGTGTTGTTGACGATCGGACAAAGTGAGCGTCAATCGCCTGTCGAATTGTCCGAGTTTTCGATCGACCCGTCGGCGCAAATGACCGAGTCCACGTCGGTCGAAGATTCACCGATCGAAGTCGACTTGGATAGTCTACTGAGTGAAGTGACGATGGATGTTCCGGTGCCGCTGACGGCGCCAGGGTACAGTGAATCGGGCGAGTCATCATCGGAACTTGACATTGCGGCGGGTGCTGCCGAGTCAATTTCGCAGATGAAGCCGATGTTCGGCGGTCGAAGCGGCGCGATGCGAAAGGCATTGTTGGCGCTGTATGGCGGGTCGCAGGAAACGGAAGATGCGGTCAAGCTGGGACTCGAATGGCTCAAGGCCCAACAGCTCAAGAACGGTAGTTGGAGTTTACGTGGGCCGTATGGAGATGGGGGCACGAGCGAGAACGGCACCGCAGCGACGTCGATGGCGCTGCTGGCGTTCATGGGATCGGGCCACACTCATTTGTCCGGCGATTACGTGTCGGAGGTCCAGCGGGGGATCAAGTGGTTGGTCGGCCAACAGGACCGTCGTGGGTTCATGGCCAAAACGGCTCGGGACCATGAGCAGATGTACGCCCAGGCGCAGGGGACGATCGCGATTTGCGAGTTGTATGCGATGACGGGAGACTCATGGCTACGTGGACCTGCGGAACGAGCGATAGAGTTTGCGGTCGCGAGTCAGTCGCCCGAGGGCGGGTGGAGATACGAGCCAGGTTTCGATTCAGACACGTCGGTCACCGGTTGGTTTGTGATGGGGCTCAAGAGCGGGGTCTCGTCGGGTTTGCATGTGCCACAGAAAACGTTCTATCGCGTCGAAGATTATTTAGACTCGGTGCAGAGTTACGACGGTGCCGCGTACGGTTACCAAAAGCGGCGCGACGCATCGCCAGCAATGACGGCGGAGGGATTACTGTGTCGCCAGTATCTGGGTTGGCGTCGCAATGTTCCCGCAATGGGCGTGGGACTGGAGACGCTGGTCGAAGGCCACCTGATCAACATGAATGATCGTGACGTTTATTATTGGTACTACGCCACCCAGGCGCTACATCATTACGGCGGTCCGCTGTGGAAAGAGTGGAATGATGTGATGAAAGTCGAGTTGCCTGGAGCGCAGGTCAAGTCGGGTCGTGAGAAAGGAAGCTGGTCGCCGCAAGCGGATGATTGGGGTGCAACAGCGGGGCGACTCTACACCACGTGCTTGTCAATTTACTGTCTGGAAGTCTACTATCGGCACATGCCACTTTACTCGCAAGAAGAGTGATTCGTCGGTGGGCGTGTGTACGTAGTCAGCATGAAAAGACAGAAAGAGCTCGGATGTTTTATCGCTTGAACCAGCTTTCCGTGGTCGACGTTGCTGGCAAGGATGCAGACAAGATACTGCACAATTTGACGACCAATCACGTGCGTGCATTGGAAGTATCGACGGGTTGCGAGACGTTCATCACGGATGTGCGAGGCAAAACCTTGGGGCACATGATGGCGTATCGCAACGCCATGGGATATCGCTTGGTCGGTGCCGCTGGGCAATCCGATCGCGTGATCGCGCATGCCGACCGCTACACGATTCGCGAAGACGCGTTGCCCAGCAACCTGGATGAACAATATGGCGGATTGCTTGTTACGCGGGATTCGTTGGCCAAGTTGGTGATGGGCCCGTCGGAGGGTCATCGGGACGGCGAGGAGCACGTGTTTCGCCAGGGCGCGGTGGAGATCAACGGAAATGTGGAGTCCGCGTATGAAGTCCCTTGGCTCGGCGGACGCGAAACGCTTTTGCTCATTCCAACAGAGCGAGTCGTCGCGGCAGTGGAAAACTTGATCGAGTCAGGAATCCAGATGGCGGATGAGCCAGAATTTCACCGTCGACGGACGCTTGCGGGAATGCCGTGGTTTGGAATCGATTTGGAGGAAAGTCACTTGCCCCAGGAGGCCGACCGAGATGCGATGACCATTTGCTTCACCAAGGGATGTTACTTGGGCCAGGAAACGATTGCGCGACTTGATGCGCTGGGCCAGGTTCAAAAGAAATTGGTCCGCTGGAAGCTGAAAGGGAATCTCGACGGATTCGTGCCGAGTGCCGGAACGACGTTGGACGTCGATGGCAAACCAGTGGCGAGGCTCACCAGCGTGGCGGTGGACGACGAGGGGACCATTTCCGCAATCGCAATGACCCGCCGGAGTCACTTTGCGTCGGGTGCGACGGCCGACGGGACGGATGTGGCCACCGGCCAAGCGGTGCACGGGGAAGTGAGGTAAAAACGCGTCCTTGGGCTAGCCCGTCAAGAGTGGCGAAACCAGTTTTTCGCGGTGTTCCGTTTTGGGCTTGGATTCATCATTATAGTGTTCATGCCAGAAACACCGGAAGATTTCGAACTCCTGATTGCCCAAGTGCGTGATGCCGACGACGCTGCGATCACGGAACTTTGGCAAAGTTATTTTCAACGGCTGGTTCGAGTTGCTGCGCTGCGATTGCCGGCCAACTTGCGTCGAGTTGGCGATGAAGAAGATATCGCTCTCTCGGCGTTCCACAGTTTTGTGGCGGGTGTCCGCGAAGATCAATATCCCGATTTGGCAGGACCCGATAATTTGTGGGGGTTGCTGATGACATTGACCACAAGAAAAGTTATCGCGCACATGCGGCGTCACACGCGACTGAAACGCGGCGGTGGTGCCACCCGTGGTGATTCGGTATTCATGGCCCCTGATGGGCAGACTCATGGCGGGGGGTTGAACGAGTTCGCGACGGAGCAAGTGACACCGGATGTGCAAATGGAATTGTCCGAAGCATGCGATGAATTGCTTTACCAGTTGCCCGACGACCAACTTCGGCAGATCGCGATCATGAGAATGGATGGCTACTTGGTCGATGACATTGCCAAGCGTCTGGAGTTGAGCAAACGTGCGGTGGAACGACGCTTGCAATTGATCCGCAAAACTTGGTCGGAATCGCTATGAAGATTGAAGATCTCTCAGCGAAAGACCTGGCTCGCATCGATGCGATTTGTCTGGACTACGAATCGAAGTTGCGTCGGGGCGAGTACGCATCGATCGATGGGATTGTTGGCCAACTGGGAGGCAACCACGCAGAATTACTGCGAGGTGAATTAGAAATCGTGCGAGCGGAAGTGACCGCGGCGCTTTCGGCGACGAGACCTCCGGTGGCGGTCGGTAACAGGTCGCCGCTTTCGAATAGCAAACCGTGGAGCGGTGAGCTCGGCAATGCGGTTCCAAAACCGGGCGACCAAGTTGGCCCCTATCGACTTGTGCAGGTACTCGGTCGCGGCGGCATGGGGATCGTTTTTCTAGCCATCGATACTCGTCTCGATCGCCAGGTGGCAATCAAGTATCTCGCGATCACAAGCAATGACCGCGCGTCGCTAGCCGATCGCTTCCAACGCGAAGCCAAGGCGATCGCGAAGTTAAGTCATCCGAACATCGTCAAGTTGTTTGACGTTGGCGTATCCGGAGGAGTGCAGTACGCCGTGATGGAGTATTTGCACGGAAGTGAATTGTCGGCTCGCTTGACGGGCCAGCCGCTTGAACCGGGATTGGTACGACAGATTGGAGCACAGATCGCCGAGGCGTTGGCCGCGGCTCATAGCGGCGGTGTGATCCATCGTGACCTCAAACCACATAACGTGATGCTGGTGGATCGACCGCAAGGCGACGAAAACTCGACCCCGGCGTCACCCAGTGCCAACGAGTTTGCGCCCATCGTCAAGCTTGTGGATTTTGGTTTGGCGCGCCGGCCCAGCGACGTTGCGGAGCTGCAAAGCGGCCCGAGTGACTCGGAAACTCGTGTGGGCACGGTCCTTGGGACTCCCGGCTACATGGCGCCCGAGCAAGCCCGAGGAGAATTTGTCACATCGGCTGCGGATATTTTTTCGCTAGGTTGCGTTTTGTATGAAGCCTTTTATGGGCAACGCGCCTTTGACGGGCCGACGGCGGCGGCACGGTTCGCCGCGGTTCTTGAAACGTCACCCTCGGGTGATCCGAATCGACGACGCGTTGACCCGGCGCTGGCGAGTTTGATTGATCGCTGTTTGTCTAAGTCACCTGACGGGCGTCCTAGTTCAGCGTCGGAAATCGCGATTGAATTGCAAGGACCACGATCTCGTTACGATGAAGCGTCCGACGAATCGGTGCTCGATCCGACAACACGGCGTCGCTTTCTGGAGTCGATTACCGGCGGCTTTGTCGGTGCGCTTAGCGGCCACTTGTTGCACAACGATCATCGTGCGGAACTCGGTTCGATTCGCAGTCTGGCCGTGGTGTCTCTCTCGGGCAAGAACACATCGCCTTCGTACGCGAGCGTTGGGGCGGCCACCAAGATTCCAATCGGCGAACGTGATATGACGGCCGGTGAAGAGATTGCGGGCATGCTTTCGCAAGAGTTGCAGCGGGTCACGAATCTCGAAGTTCGCCCGTATCGTCCTGTTGCTGCGTCGACGCCTCAAGATTTCATCGTTCTCGGCCAAGAACTCAACGTCGATGCGATCGTGACTGGCTTGTATTTCCTGGATAGTCGCGGTTCAAAAACCTTCGTGACGATCACGCTGGAGATGATCTCGGCGAGGACGGGGACGCGAGTTTGGTCAGAAACGATCGTCGCGGAAAAAGCAGCAAGCCTGCTCGAACAAACACAGCTCGTTGGCAAGTTGGCACAAGCGATCAATCGCCGCTTGCAGCCACCGGTTAGTGAACGGGATCGCCCCGAAAATGTTCAAGCACTCGGATGCTTAGCGAAAGGCCATACGTATCTCGACCCCGACAACACGACCGAGGGACTGGAGATGGCGGTGCGATGCTTCGAACATGCGATTTCCGTCGACGGTCGATATCCCGACGCACATGCGGGCTTAGCGCTCACGCTGGTTGCGTTGGCAACACGAGGCAGCGACGTTGAGCCGACGTCGATCATGAAGCGGATTGAACAGGCCCGTGCTGAATACAACTTTGCGAGAGAGTTGAGCCCAGAGGCGTTTGATGTCCGCTTCGCAGGGGCGATTCTGGATTGGCAAACTTATTATCGATTCCAGCACGGACGAGACGTGCTGCAGATGCTCGCATCGCTTCGCCCGAATGATTGGCGGGTGCATTATCAATTGGGACTTCTGCAACTCAGCGTGGGTGAGATCGAAGCAGCGAGATCATCGCTGTTGCTGGCGTCTCAGTTGAACCCCCAATCGATCATGGTGCGGACGGATCGTGCACGGTTGGAATGGTTTACTGGAAATGCGGATCGTGCAGTGAATGTTGCCAAAGAGTTGCTGATTTCGTTTCCTCGTCATGAGCTCGCGGTCGGATTGCTCATTGACATTTACGAAGACCAAGAGCGATACGACGCCGCGGAAGTGCTTTGGGCCGATGCGAACGCGCCACGCTCGAACTCGAGCGAGTCGTATTTTGCCTTGCGAGCCAGAACGATCGAGCGACTGCCGTACGGCCCTTACAATGGATTGCTCAACCGAGCAATCTTTGATTCGCGCGTCGACAAGAACTCGATCGATGCGGCGCGATTCGAGCAATTGGCAAGTTCTCTTTCGCCGGCGCTACCGATCTTGGTGTCAAAACATCCAGCGTTTGCGACAACCAAGTCCTACAGTCGTGCCCAGTTACTCTTGGGCAGCTGAGCTCTGGACATGTTACGATGACATGATTGGAATTCGTCTCGATCGGTTTCGCCGCCGAGTGCCCCGCGTTTAGTGGCTTGCGCTTTGGTTGGCGGCAAGTTTTTTGGAATCTTTCGATGGTACGCTTTATGACGCTTGGTCTCTTGCGACGGTTATTGGTCGTCGTTTTCATTTGCTTCATTTACAACCCAGCAATTGCCCAGAGCGAGCGTCCGAACATTTTGTTCATCGCCGTCGATGACTTACGGCCACAACTGCATTGTTACGGTGTCGAGCACGTGCACTCGCCAAACATCGATCGACTGGCGGCGAGCGGATTGATGTTCAATCGAGCATTCTGCATGGTGCCGACCTGCGGTGCCTCGCGAGCGAGTCTGATGACCAGCATTCGCCCCGCGCCGAGTCGCTTCGTGACGCACCTCGCTTATGCCGAGAAAGACGCACCAGGAGTCACGACGCTGAACACGGTGCTGAAGCAGAACGGTTACTACACCATCTCCAACGGCAAGATCCTGCATCATCCCGAGGACAGTTCCATCGGTTGGTCCGAGCCGGCATGGCGACCGGGCATGCCAGCCGTCGGCGTACCTGCGAAGCAACCTCAAACGCCGAAAAAGAGCGGCCAGAACAAGTCGAAGGCATCCGGGAAAGCAAAGGCAACAGGCAAGGCGAAGAATTCGGCGAAGGAACGTGGTGCGCCGTTCGCGATCTCATCGCTTTCCGATGATGAACTCGGCGATGGCCAAGTTGCTCTCAAAACGATCGCGGACTTACAACGGTTGAAGCAGATGGACCAGCCGTTCTTTCTTGCTGCTGGCTTCTTCAAACCGCATTTGCCATTCATTGCACCGGAAAAGTACTGGGATCTGTACCCCGCTCAAAGTATCAAGCTTCCGGGGAATTATCATCGACCCGAGAACGCTCCTGACGAAGCGATTCACAATTCCGGTGAACTGCGTGCCTACGAGGGCGTACCGAAACAGGGCCGGTTGCCTGACGAATTGGCGCTGAATCTGATCCGTGGTTACCACGCCTGTGTCAGCTTCACCGACGCGCAAATTGGCCGTGTGCTGGACGAACTGGAGCGGCTTGATCTTGCCAAGAATACGATCGTTGTCCTGTGGGGCGATCACGGTTGGAACCTCGCTGAGCACACGCTGTGGTGCAAGCACAGTTGTTTCGAAACGTCGATGCGAGTGCCACTGATCATCCACGCGCCGGGATACCAGGGCGGCCTGAAAACCGACGCCTTGACCGAATTGATCGATATCTATCCGACGCTCTGTGAACTCGCGGGCATTCCAATACCCGAACATGTCCAGGGCCGTAGTTTTGTGCCGCTGATGAAGGATCCGAGCCAGCCTTGGAAAGATCAAGCGATCGGTCGATTTATGGCAGGCGACACGATTCGCACCGACGACTATCGATTTACCGAGTATTCGCGACGCACTTCGGAGCCGTTCGCCAGGATGTTGTACAACCATCAAAGCGATGGTGCGGAGAATTTCAACGTGAGCGAACAACCGGAGCAAGCGAAGATTGTCGTGGAACTGGCTGAGCGGCTGCGCGCAGGCAAGGGTAAAGACGAATCGCTCACGAAGCAATGAACGCGTCCCGCCTCATTCCCATTGCGTTGCAGGTCACTTGGCCACGATGTGCTAGATCGAAACTGGTTTTCCAGTTTCAACGGACTTTGCGATTGCCTCGATGATGCGTTGATCAGCAAGGCCCATGCTGCCGGGCGTGTCGGAGTCTCGATCGTTCAAGATGCACTCGGAGAAGTGGTCCATCTCGGATGCGAAATGATTGACTGCTGACAGAAGCAATTGCTCTTCCTGTTTTCCGTCGTGCGCGCGAAGCTCCAGCCCCGTGTAGCTGAACGCGGGGTCCATGTCGATGTAACCTTTTTGGCAGTGGACTCGATAGCGGCGGCTGACCGCGGAACCGAAACTGCAATCGCAATGTGCCAGTTCTCCGTCCGGATACTTTAACGTGAAAGCAACGCTTTCCGGGACTTCGCGGAATCGAGGGTCATCGCTGGGCTGGTGAGCGATGGCACTGACTTCCACTGGTTCGGCGCCGATACAGTAACGAGCCGCGTTGATACTGTAGACCCCGACGTCACCGACTGGGCCGCCCGCCAATTCACGACTGAGCCGAATGTTGGGGGCTGGGACGTTTTGGCAATTGCTCGACGAAAACGTTTTGATCTCTCCGTACTTCTTTGATTTGCACATTTCCATTACCCGCAGGTTGAAGGGTTCGTAGTGCAAACGATAAGCGATCATTAGTTTTTTGCTCGCCTCATCCGCGGCATCGATCATCTGCTGACATTCCTCGACGTTTGCAGCCATGGGCTTTTCGCACAGGACGTGCTTCCCGGATTTCAGCGCTCGGATCGTGAACTCCGCGTGCATGCTGTTGGGTAGGACGATGTAGATCACGTCGATTTCGTCGTTGTCCGCGATCGAATCGTAGTTGTCGTAGTTGTAGATGTTCTTTTCAGGGATGTCGTAGACTTCGGCGACTTGCAGAGCCTTGTCGCGATGTCCGCTTACCAGCGCCGTCGGCTTGCTCCATTTGCACTCGGCGAACGCGGGCATAATTTCGCCGAGGGCCAATTCGCCGAGACCGACGATCGCCCAACGCACTTGCCGGTCCACCGGTTTGGGAACGTTCAAGTTCGGTGGTTGTTCATCGGGCGGTGCGAGCGGGATTTGATCCGCCGCATGCGCTGCCGCCGCCGCACTCATACCGAGGGCAGTGAGCGTTTGAATGAATCGACGTCGAGTTTCTAGGCTGTTTTGCGGGGCTGGCTGGGGGCGTGTCATCATCGACCTATGGTTAGCGGCTCGCTGGATCTTCGAGTTCGCACCAACGTCGGGCAATCGTCGTGCCACGCGGTTCGAAAATGCCGTTTGCAAGTCGACGAGATATCGCCAAAAGCAAGATTTATACCTCGCAGCATCGATCAACTCGGCTACATTGCGATCTTGCTACCGTGATGCTCGACGATCAATTCAATTCGCCTTCTCAAAAACTCGCGGATCGCTCCTTGCACGAAATTCGACGGCGAAAGCAGCTTCGCTTCAGCTTGATCACCACTGTTGTAATCGTTCCAGCGTTGCTTTCAGTGGTTTTTGCGGTCTGGTCACACAGGTCGAGAGACCGAAAGTCTGAAACGCTAGCGATGTACCATCGTGCAATGGCCGCGGGGGAGACGATTCCACTAGATCGTATGCGGAACGACCTCGGAATGGAGGCAACAACCAAGTTACTGAATATAGCGGCCGCCTCTCCGCTCATCGAGTTCGACGGAAAGTTGCGATTCGCCCAGATTCAAAAAAACGGACTTGAATATCCTAACGGAATGCTTGATCTGCTGATTCTTTACACGATTGGCGACCATTTGGAAATCGCCTTCAAGCAGCCACCGGTCGGCACTCGTATTGAGTCAATTGCCTTCGACAACGATCAACTGAAAGTCGTATTGCACGGTTCGCTCGTCATTAAAGATCGAATGATCCACATTCCGTCCGATCGAGCTGAAACGTATGACATCCCATGGACGGCCAACCAAACGCCTGCCGTCATGGATCTAACGTCGATGATTCGTCATCGACACAAATAACAACCAGAAGCTTGTCAACTTCCTGAATTCGATCGTCGACAATCACTCGTCGCCTGCAAATCTTCGCATTGGAAGCCTGCACACCAGGCCGGTGATGGTGTGCAGGCTTGAGTTCGACCGAGACGGTGCTGGCTAGAGCGATTCCACCGTCACCGCCATCACGACGGGTGCCGATTCATCGGGACCCTTGACAAACTCGATCGTTTCGATCGGCTCCGGGCGTTTGGGCTGGATCGACAAATATCGCATTTGGCGACCGTCCAAGTCGAAGGCAAACTCGCTGCCGGGCACATCGACTCGGCGGATGTAGTCGGCAAAGTGGACACCGTTTCGCAGCTCATGGTCTTCGACTTGGCCATCGGCATAGTGAAGTTTGACAATCATCGCGACTTCTTTGTCTCGCCCATAGGGACTGGCCCAGCCGCCCACGCCGCTAAGCATGTGGATCGATCGTACGGGGCCATTGACTGACAACGATGCCGTGCGTGGCATGGATCGTGCCATGCGTCCGTTGGGCCCGAAAAGCTCGATCGCATTTCGCACTTTGCCGCCTTGCGGATCGATGAGCGAGAATGGGACGCCACGGAATGTTTTAGGCGACCAATCTTTGAACACCAACCGTTCGACAGCCCCGTCAGCTTCGACGAACATTCCGCGATCGCTAGCGACGGTCGCCGCTTTGGCCAAATCGAGCGGCAAGTACTTACCACGCTGGGTCAAGAACTCGAGCAAGTTTTTGAACTCCTCGGGTTTGATCGATTTTTCAAATCCTTCGGGCATCACCGACTTGGTCGACGCCAACAGTTCTTCGATATCGTCTCGCAGAACCGCTTTCTTCTTGCCTTCGGTATCGAACAACTCGAGTGAGGTCTTGGATTCCGAGGCCAGCATGCCGCTGAGCACGAGCCCGTCACTGGTCAGCACGGTGTAGACGCGGAAGTTGCCTTCGACGCTCCGGCTCGGATCGAGAATGTGGACCAGCAATTCTTCCTTGGGGTGCACGGCCATGCCGGTCAAATCGGGTCCTACAGCCACGCCTTCGCCCGAGTGGATGTGGCACTTGGAACACTGTGTCTTGAAGACTTCCTTACCAAGAGCCGCGTCACCTTTCTCGTGCGTCACGAACAACAAATCGTCGATCACCTTTTGACGATCCGCGCTCGGAAGCGATCCGCCGCTGGCCAATAGCTTGGTCGCCAGCTCACGAATGGTTCTATCCGGGTGCGAGGCGAGCGATTGCTTTTGGTCCAGTGCCAAATCGGCCAGCGATGCCGTTCCCGCTTCGGCCGCTTTCAGTAGCGACATTGTGGACGTCGGTCGTTTGAGCAGAAGTGCCATCGTCGCTGTCTTGGCCGATGGAGTCATCTTGCCAAGCTGTTCGACGAGCTTGGTACCCAATGAGTCGGCGCGACTTTGTTCGAGTGAAGCGAGCAGACCACGAGTCAATTCAGGCGAAGTGCGCGGCGAGAGCGTCTCGAGCAGCGAATCGACCACCGAGTCATCCGTCGGTTTGAACTCGACAAGTTGCTGTGCCGCCGCGATCCGATCGGCATCGGATTTGTCTTCGTCGGCGATCTCCGTCAACAAGGACTTCGCAATTTGGTCACTGTACGATTCGAATCGTTTGCTACCCCAGTTGATTGCGAGTTTGACGAGTACACCGCGCGTTCCAGGGTTGACGCGTTCGATCATCGCTTCGAGATCCGTTTCGGTCTGTTGCGATAGTGTGATCTTGCGATCGGCGGGCCAACCGGATGCGAGCCCGGTCGCGATCGCTTCGATAATACTCGCGTCAGCCTCGCGCAAGCTTGCCAGGACAGCTGCGAGGTCGTCGGTTTTGTCGCCGCGTGCGTAGTGTGCCGCAACGAGCGATGCGACCTCGATCACACGCGGAGCGGGGCGTTGGGCTTTCGCCAGTGCTCGCATGAAGCTACCGCTGTTGTTCGCCGCCGCCGAAGTCGCAGCGTCAGGAATCCAGCGATCTGCAAGATTAGTGCGGTTGGTGAGTGCTTCCAAAACTGCGGCACCGGCGTCGTCGGTTGATGGCAAGTCGGCGAGTGCAAGAATCGCTGCCAATCGCGCGTTCGCGTTGGAGTCCTGGTGCACTTTCGCATCCAGAAGGGCGGCCACGGACGCTTCGGAACTTGGCAAGACTTGAACCGCGTTGCGACGAACGCCAGCCGACGGGTGCTGGAGCGCCGCGATGGCTGCCTCCGTCGCGTCTGGGTTCGAGCCATCGAGTTGATTCAAACCGTGGAGCGTCCACAGAGCGTGAATCGCACCGACGTTTAATCCGATTTCGTCGACCGATCGATCGCGAATCAAATCGATCAAGTCACCGACAACGTCGGCTTGTCCGCGTTCGACCAACAATCGTTGAGCGTGTTTGCGAGTCAGCATCACGGAATGCTTCAGCGCCGCGACCAATTCGGCCGGCGAAGCCTTGGACAGATCGGGACTGGCCTTGGCAGGCGACTCGTCGTAGACAACGCGGTAGATGCGGCCGTGCTTCTTGTCTCGCAATTTGGTTTCGTAAGCTTGCCCCTTGCCCGTCTTGAAACCTTGGGGAGTCGGGTTGTGTTGGACGATAAAGTTGTACCAATCGATGACCCAGACGTTTCCATCCGGTCCAATCTCGGCCATGATCGGCGCGGTCCATTCATCATCGCTGGCCACAAGATTGAAGGGGCTGGTGGAAGTAAAGCCGCTGCCATCGTGCTTCAACACAAACGCACCGGTCAAGTGACCTGTCGGGCCGTTGACGAATGCGACTCGGTTCCAATACTCCTGGGGGTATTCGCGAGCGGTGTACAGCGCGTGACCGGCGCCGGCGGTGTACCCACCGTGATTATCGACTTGACGCACTTTGTCCGTGATCGGATCAAAGTCGTTCGAATCTGCGATCGACGAAAGCGTCAACGATGGCGTCCAGCCTCGAACCGCTTCGTAGTAACGGTTCGGGATCGGCATAAAAACGCTCGGAGTTCCGTTGGCGGTGGAACCGAACACGAGTCCTTCTTCGCTCAGGCCGAGGCCCCATGTGTTGTTGTTGGTCGAACGAATGAATTCGACTTCGCTACCATCGGGACGCATGCGAAAAAATCCCATGCGGAACCGTTGGGATTGGTCGGACGCATTGTCATTGTCAGGACTCTCGGGGGCGGACGCGTTGTAGCCTTGCATGGCCCAAATCCAGTTGTCCAAACCGTACTGGAAATTGCTGACCCCGCCGTGGGTGTCACCGAGCGACCAGCCGCGCAGCAATTGGCGACGCTCATCGGCGACATCGTCACCGTTGGTATCCTTTAAGTACAACGTTTCCGTCGCGTTTTGAACGATCGCGCCACCGTCGTGGAATGCGATGCTCGTCGGAATGCTCAAGTTTTCAGCGAACACAGTGAACTTGTCCGCTTTCCAATCGCCATCGGTGTCTTCACAGATACGAATACGATCGCGTCCTTGTCCGGGTGATTGCAATTCGTTGGGATAGTCGTAGGTCTCGGCGACCCACAAGCGACCTCGTTCATCCCAAGCCATACATATCGGCTTGCCTTGCAGTTCGGGTTCGGAGACGAACAGTTCGACGCGAAAATTCTTTGGCGTCACGATGTGCTTCATCGACTCTTCTGGCTCGAGCGGTTCCTGCATCGTGCTCATCGGCTCGCCCTGCACGCCCCATCGGTCCGAGGGCGTGTAGTTGGGGATTTCGCGACCGACGTCGACGTAGCTAAACGGTTTGACATCGGTTCGCTTGGCCGTGGTCTCCGGAACGGGAAACTCCATTTCGGATTGATAGGCCCCCGCGGCTTGCGGATCGTTGCCCGTTACGTAGCGAATGCCGCGTTCGACGAGGTTTTGGAATCCGGGGTTGGTCCAGGTTCGAGAATCGTGACCCCAGGCGGTGTAGAAAACTTTTCCGTCGCCCTCGGTTCGAACCCACGTCCACGGCTCGCGGCCTTCGCGATCAACGCGATACTCGAGCACGGTGCGATTTTTCTCGTTGTGCAAACGATGCACGTAAGTCTCGTCCCAGCTTTCGAAACCACCAAAACCGCTCATTACCGGGTGCTGTCGTTCGGCCAGCTCGGTGCGAAACACGCCCGTCCCGTGACGTTGGAATTGGGCGCCCATCAGCGCCACGATCTTGTCGTTGTTGCGGAAACAGAAAGTAGCACAGTGCAGCGGTACAAATCCGCCACCTTGGTTGACATAGCTCAACAGAGCGTCGGCCTGGTCCGGCGCGATCGTGTCGATGTTGGCGTAGAGAACCAGTGCATCGTAGTTGTTGAGCGTGTCGAGATTGAGCTTCGACATGTCGTCGGTGTAGGTCATCTCGATGCCGCGATCCGCCAACACGGGTGCGAGTTCGTCAAACCGAGGTTTGGGTTGATGATGGCCATTGTCCCCCAAAAACAGAACTTTGATGGGGTCGGGGTCTGTGGCGAACGCGGGCGCCGCAAGGAAGAGTGCCAAGAGCGTAAGAATGCGATGCATGTTTGTATTCTGGGAAGGTGATTGCGACGGAGTCTCGTGTCGATCCGCACACCGGTGAGGCCGATGCGTGGATAACATTGGGTGCGACAACACTTTGTAAAGAAGTGGCAAGGGCGATCCCGCACGAGACGAAAGCGACGTCTCGTGCGGAGCGGTTTCGACAAAGTAACTAAGTTGGAACGAGCAACTGAATTCGGATGGTGGACTAAGCGACGTGAGTCGCGGGCTGCAGCGTGAACTCGGGCAACTTGACGATCTTGCCGCCGTCCATCGCCGACTCATGGGCGCAGATGCCGACGCAGGTCCAGTTGGCGCTGGTGATCGCATTGGGTTGGGGGTCGCGATCATCTCGCACCGCGCTAACGAACTCATTCACCAAATGCGGGTGTGACCCACCGTGTCCGCCGCCTTGCAAGAACGACAGGTGCTCGGCATCGTGAATTTCTTGGGGCAAGGTGAAGCGACGGATTGGCTCGGGCAAAAGATGCGCGAAATCTGGCACTTCGATTCGCTGCGCGATCTCGGGCTCGGGCAACTTGGCGGTGTGCATCACATGATGATCGCCTTCGACCAATGTCCACTCGAAGCTCTTCTTGGTTCCGTACACATCAAAGCTTTCGCGGTACTGGCGAGCGACGTCGTACAAGCAGCGCCAAATATGCGCCGTCAAGTCGCTATCTTTGACCTTGATGTGACACGATTGGACAGCGAACGGGTTGCCCGATTTCTTGGCGATGTCCTCGCGCACCGTGCCGCTGCCAAAGCAACTCACGTATTCGGCCAAGCCGTCGATTAGCCCTAAGCAGGGGCTTACGACGTGGGTCGCGTAGTGCATCGGGATCATCTTTTGCCAATAATCCGGCCAACCGTCCATATCTTGAGGGTGCGACGCGGCCAGGTGTTGGATCTTGCCCAGTTCGCCGTTCTGGTACATTTCTTTGATGAACAAGAACTCGCGGCTGTAGACCACGGTCTCCGCCATCATGTACTTGAGCCCCGTGTCGCTGACCTTTTCCACAATTTGGCGGCACTCGTCGATGGTCGTCGCCATCGGAACCGTGCACATCACGTGCTTGCCAGCGTCCATCGCGCGAAGCGACATCCAAGCGTGATCACCAATCGGGCTGTTGATGTGAACGCAGTCCACGTTCGGGTCCGCCAGCACTTGTTCGAACTCCGTGTAACGGCTGGCAATACCAAATTGGTCGCCGGTCGCGTTCAGCTCGCGTTCGTTTCGGCGACAGATCGCCACCACCTCCGCATCCGGGTGCGCGTGGTAGATCGGAATGAATTCAGCACCAAACCCCAGCCCGACCATCGCCATCCGTACTTTCCGCTCGCTCATCAATTCACCAAATCTGTATCACGTAAGTGGGTTCAACTGCTCAGGCGGTCATTCTGCCTAAAATGTTCGCTCAGTGATTATACGCACTCCCTAATCGTTGTAGAATGAGAAATCGCGCAGTCCTCTTGTGGGATTTCACGACTTTTCAAGGCGTTCTCATCGATGAAACATCGCAAATCTGTGGCTCTGTTGATCGAAACGTCCAACGCGTACGCGCGAGGCGTTTTGGAGGGGATTGTTTCCTACGTGCACGAGCACGAGCCTTGGTCGATCTATCTTCCCGAGCAGGAGCGGGGGGCGAGGCCGCCTTCGTGGCTCAAGGATTGGAAGGGCGACGGGCTGATCGTGCGGATCGAGACCGAGGAGATCGGGCAAGTGGTGGCGTCAACCAAGTTGCCTGTGATCGACGTCAGCGCCGCTCGACGGGTGCTGAATATTCCCTGGGTCGAGACCAATGACGAGTCCATCGCCAGGCTGGCCGCCGAGCACTTGCTCGAACGCGGCTTCAAACACTTGGCCTACTGTGGAAATCCCTCGTTCAATTGGTCCCAGTGGCGCGAGCAACACTTTGCCAACATCGTTCGCGAAACGTGCTCGAGTTACCACGTTTACCAAACGTCGCCCGTTCAAGCGAAACAGTTTTCGTGGGACCGCGAAAAGAAGCGAATGGCAAAGTGGCTCAAGTCGTTGCCACGTCCCGTGGGAGTCCTCGCGTGCTACGACATCATGGGCCAACAATTGCTCGACGTTTGTCGCCAGTGCAATGTCAAGGTCCCCGAAGAGTTGGCATTGATCGGCGTCGATAACGATCACTTGTTGTGCAACTTGTGCACGCCGCCGCTATCGAGCGTCATTCCAGATTCGTTTCGCACGGGACGCGAAGCCGCACGATTGCTGGATCGATTGATGAGCGGCGGCGAAGTCGATGCGGTGGGTCACTTTGTCGATCCGATCGGCGTCGCGACTCGCCAGTCGACCGATGTGCTTGCGATTGATGACCGCGACATTGCCGAGGCAGTTCGCTTCATTCGTGATCACGCGTGCGAAGGGATCAATGTGAGCCATGTGCTCGAAGCCGTTCCACTATCGCGTCGCGTGCTCGAGAGTCGCTTTCAAATGATTATGGGGCGATCCCCACACGAAGAAATCACGCGTCAACGCATCGAAAAAGTTCGCCAGCTGCTGATCGACACGGATTTGCCATTGGCAACGATCGCCGAACGTGCCGGTTTTCGCCATGAAGAGTACATGAGTGTCGCTTTTCGGCGCGCGATGAAGACTCCACCGGGCAAGTATCGTCGACAACACTTAGCGTCGAAGTAGCGGCACGATGAACTCGATTTTGCGTTCGAATGCAACACGACTTTGGCATCAAAAATAAAGATCGACGATGTTACGCCAAATGGATCTGATTCGACTTGACCGAACTTTTGTCGCTGCGATAAAACGTTGCCTGGCACGGAACGCCAGTGGTTGGCAGGGACGCCTTTTCCACTTTCTTTGCTCGTCGATGCAAACTCAAATTGGCGCGAATCACCTTCGCTCGCATTGAAGTTGTTTCATTCATTCGCCGCTGCTTCGGTGTGTCCGCACGATTGAACGACGCGTTCATGAGAGCGCTCGGATCGGAGATCGACTCGCCCAAGAACGTTGATACAGCTTTCCACTGTGGCGAGATTCGATGATGCGCTCGTCGTTCGATCCTCATGGCGAAAATAGCGCTGCCATGGATCACGGCATCGCCATTGATTGCTGACGCGAATGCCTCTGAAATCGCACGTCAATGAACGCGAGTGTGCGGTTTAGTCATCGCATTGGACCGGGGAGCGTTAAACTCGTCACGTTGTTCCTAATGCGATGCAGTCGCTTGACGGTTGGGCAATTTTGCATGCGAAAGTAGCGTATTTCGATCGCAACGATGGAAGCATAATGCATCGTTGCGTAAATCGATTCAGTAATTCGCGAGTCGATTTAATTTTTAGGGGCAATCTGTTATGTCGGCGAACGAACACCAACCGGTGGGCGATCCCAAAACCGCGCAACTCGAATTGACGGGGTGTCAAGACGTACGTGTGGCTGGTGATCTACATCGGAATCTCATTGAACTCTTGGCTCTCAACGAGCCTGTCACCATCAATTGCGTGGCGGTCGATTCGATCGACGCCGCAGCTTTGCAATTGCTGCTCGCGGCAAAACGCGAGGTCTCGGAAAAACTCACGATCGTCGCACCCGAGGGAAGCGAATCGGTGACGTGGTTTCGACTGGCCGGCGCGGGCGACATGCTACAGCCAGCTTGACATAGCGCACATGAACAACGCATTTGGCAATTGTTTGCTGAGTGCGTCCACAGATGCGATTCGAGGCTGGCATCAACGGCGAGTTCCCAGTGATGGGACGAGGGCAATCGTCGACGCACACGAGACCCATTCGGTTACGTACTTTCATTAGCAAATCCATTTCGACATTCGAATGTTTTGGGCAAAAGGGGCTATGTCATGAGCAAGACAGCATTAGTGGTGGATGATTCCACATCCATGCGCCAGATGGTCACGTTTACTCTTCAATCGGCGGGGTTCACGACGATCGAGGGAGCCAATGGAGTGGAAGCACTCGCGGCGAGTGAAAATAAATCAATTGATTTGGTCGTCACTGACTTGAACATGCCCGAGATGGACGGCATCACCTTGATCAAGAATTTGCGTAGCAAACCGTCGTTTAAATTCACGCCGATTTTGCTGCTGACCACGGAGTCACAGGACTCCAAGAAACAAGAAGGCAAAGCGGCTGGGGCAACCGGTTGGATGGTCAAGCCATTCAATCCTGATCAACTTTTAACTGTCGTGAAAAAGGTCGTACGTTAATCGCGTATTTATCTTTTCACAAATTGGGGGCAATTTGATGGAAATCGACGTCAGCCGTTTTCGTGCTGCGTTCTACGTAGAAGCTGCTGAGCATCTCCAATCGATGGAGGCGGCATTGCTGCAACTAGAATCGGCACCTCGCGATACCGAGTTGCTCAACACAATTTTCCGAGCTGCGCACAGTATCAAAGGCGCAAGCACAACGTTCGGGATCGACGAAGTCGGTCGGTTCACGCATGTTTTGGAGAATCTGCTCGAGCGACTTCGCGATGGTCTCCTCGAAACCAACGCGGAACTCGTCGGACTGCTGTTGACCAGCGTCGATGTGATTACCGATCTGGTGGCAAACGCCAAAGACGGTGCGCCGCTTCCGGAAAACTTGGACGAGGTCCTCAAAGACCTGCAGCGAGTCAATGGCCAGTCGACCGAAGCTAGCGTGGCAGCACGCAGTAGCGAGCCAGCAAAGCCCGCCCTGCCATCGGAAGTCACCAGGCAAGCATATCGCATCATGATCACACCGAGTCGAGAGTTTTTTCGGTTTGGCCAAGACCCAATGTTGTTGATTCGCGAGCTTTCTGAGATGGGGCATCTAACGAAAGTCGCCATCAACACCCAACATCTGCCCGCGCTAGCGGACCTCGATCCCGAAGATTGCTATCTCGCGTGGTCGATCGAACTGGAAACCGAAGCCAGTGAATCGTCGCTGCATGATGTGTTCATGTTTCTTGACGACGGTAGCAAATATCTCATCCAAGCGATGGAGACTTCAAACACCACATCGACAGATGTTAACGTCGAGATGCCCGCATGTGCGGACGAGTTGTCGGTTGTGAATCCAGCGACAACAAATCACCCTGCCGCGGCCTCGCCGGATACCGATCGACGTACGACACCGGAGCGCCGCGTCGCGGCCGCCGCACAGCCCTCGATCGTTGCCGAAACAGTTCGCGTGGATCGCCAGCTACTGGACGAATTGATCAACCAAATTGGCGAGATCGTTATTGGTGCGTCGATGGTCTCGCAAGACATGATGTCGCTCTCAGGCGGTAAAACGCTGGAGTCGGTGTCGGCGCTCGAGAAAACGGTACGCGATCTTCAAGAGATGAGTCTGGGGCTACGGATGGTGCCGATCGCCGCCACGTTCCAGAAAATGAATCGCGTCGTTCGCGATGTCGCGAAAAAACTCGGAAAGCAAATTCAGTTCGTTACCGAGGGCGATGACACCGAGCTGGACAAGTCCGTTGTCGACCAGATCAGTGATCCGCTCGTTCACATGGTTCGCAACGCCGCTGACCACGGGATCGAGACCCCCGATGAACGCACACTCCACGGAAAGCCAGTTGAGGGCAGCGTCAAACTACGCGCGTATCAGCAAGGCGGAAACGTCTACATCGAATTGCATGATGACGGTCGAGGGCTCAATCGCAAACGCATTCTCGAAAAGGCGATTGAGCGAGGCTTGGTCGCGCCCGACGCGACGCCTTCGGACACCGAGATTTGCAATCTGATCTTTCAGCCGGGCTTCTCGACGGCGAGCGAAGTGACTGATGTGTCGGGACGTGGCGTCGGTATGGACGTCGTCCGTCGAAACGTGGAGTCACTGCAGGGTAGCGTCAGCATTCAATCCGTTGAGGGCCAGGGGTCAAAGCTAACCGTTCGGCTTCCGCTCACACTCGCGATTCTGGATGGTCTGCTCGTTCGACTGACCAACGAAGTCTTTGTCATACCGTTGCTTTCGGTGATCGAGTCGATTTGCGTGAAGCCCAAAGAGATCAAGAGGGTTGTCGGAGTTGGCGAAGTCATCAAGCTACGCGGCGAAGTGGTCCCCGTGCTACGACTACATCGTGCGCTCAACATCGTTGATGACCTTCACACCGGCGACCCTGGCCTCGTGGTGATTGTTGAAGATCAAGGGCGACGATATGCACTCAAGGTGGACGAGCTTCTCGGTCAACAACAGGTCGTGATCAAGAACTTGGAAACCAACTTTCGCAAAGTCCCCGGCGTGGCCGGCGCAACCATTCTTGGCGACGGACGGGTGGCGTTGATTTTGGACATCTACGGGATCTCAAGTTTGCCATGTGGCGATGCGACACGATCGCCGGTTCGCAACACGGCAATTGCGGCCTTACCTAATGCCAACACGTCCGACTCTGAACCGTGCAAAGCCGAGTCCGCAACTAACCAATCCAACGAGGAAGTAACCACGTGAGCACCGCAGTAAGCCAACCGAACGACATTGCTGATGAGAACCTCCTGCTGCACCAGATGACTGGTGGATTGACGGGAGACGGATCCAACCAATTTTTGACCTTCGAATTGAACGACCAAGAGTTTGGGATCGAGATCCTTCAGGTCCAAGAGATCAAGAATTTTACTCGCGTGACACCGATTCCGAATATGCCGGAATGCATCAAGGGAGTCATGAATTTGCGCGGAACGGTGGTTCCGATCATTGACTTGCGAAAAAAACTCAACATGTCGACGGCAGAATACAGTCAATTCACCGTCATCATCGTGGTCAATGTTGGCTCCAAGATCATGGGCTTGGTGGTTGATGCCGTCTCCGACGTGTTGAACGTCGGCACCGAGGACATCGAGGACGCACCCAAGCTCGCCGGTATCGACACGACCTTTATCAAGGGGCTCGCCAAATCCGGCGAGCGTTTGGTAACGCTGTTGGACATCGAAGTCCTGCTGAGCGACGAAACCGTCACCAATCTTCCATAACAGGCGAATGGCCTGATTCTCAATTCACCATAACGACATATTCAATCGATCACACTTAGCAGCGTGTTGATTTTCGTCGTTTTCGCGCTATCTTGATTTCAACATGCTGGGAGGCATTACGATGGCACTTGGAAAACGAAAGCGACAACAACAGGAGACGTTCTGGGTCGCTGCCGATAAACTCGGCAATGGACCGAGAAACGCGTTCTACGATCGACTCAACCAGTTGCTCACTGAAATTGATTTTGATGGCAAGCTTGAGAAGGCTGTCGAACCGTTCTATCAGACGACCGGACGCAAAGGGCTGCCACCGGGCGTTTACTTCCGGATGATCTTCATCGGTTACTTTGAAGATATATCATCGCAACGCGGTATCGCGTGGCGCTGCGACGACAGCCGATCGTTAGCTCGGTTCCTGGGTTACGCACCGGGAGAGTCAACTCCCGATCACAGCACGCTCTCGTTGACGCGCGAACGCTTGCCGATGCAGATTCATCAGTTCGCTTTCGAAATGATCCTCAAAGCCGCTAGCGACAAAGGTCTTCTCAAAGGCAGAACGATTGGTGTCGATGCAACAGACCTTGAAGCAAACGCTTCACTCAAGAGCATTGTCCGCAAAGACAACGGCGAAGACTGGCGAGAGTACCTGCGAAAACTCTACGAGGAAGAGACGGGCAAAAACAATCCAGACGACGATGAACTGCGTCGTTTTGATCAATCCCGTAGGCCTAAAAAGAAAGTCAGCAATGAAGATTGGGAAAGCCAAACCGATCCCGATTCACGGATCGGTAAGATGAAAGACGGGCGTTTTCACCTGAAGTACAAAGCTGAGAACGCGGTCGACTTGGAAACA
>JBGSKM010000055.1:0-89797 GCA_041741195.1 Pirellulaceae bacterium | reverse complement strand
GTGCTTCGCACCCTGCGTGTGCGAGGCCACCAGCCATTGGATACAATCCTTTCATCGCTTGCCGAATACTCAACAACCGGTCTTCTCCCGCCGCTCCCACCCAAAAGCAAGACAGCAGGCTGAATAGTTACCTTTTTTCTTTGGACAAGTAAAATGGAAGACGCCAGGGTACTCGTCGTCAACTGCGGTTCGGACGCATGCGGGGCAGCTCACGTCGGTTAAATAGTCAATTCCATCCTGACTACCTTTGAACGTCAGATACCTTTCGCAGCTACCAAAAATGCCGGTTGGGGCGACGCAGTTGCCAACCTCGTGCTCACCCAGCAAATGGGATTCCCAAGTAACGGACAACATTGTCGCGACCAGAATGGCAATGCGCGTGTTCATAGTTTCACTCTCGTTTAACCTCGAAAAGACAGTCAACCCAAAGACCATGATCAAAAAAGAATCGAACTCGCGAGCCCTCTTCAGCTTGAGCTATTTCATGCAAAGAGGAAGAAGACAACGTTACGTTGGCAACGAGTCGGCTCACTTGTTCAACAGTGAACGTGAGTGGTATCGTCGACACAGATTGTGAGTTTAATTCACATCGAGCCAACCGCGGACGATCGTCGACTCCCACACGAGAAAATAGTATTCGGCACGAGCACACGAAACCGTCTTCTTCATTGGGTCTGAAAACTAACACGCTTGGCACAACTCTGGGTAACGTAGTTGCCAGCTCAAATCGAAGCGTTTGTTCCAACTTTGAAGTACTGTCGTCTATATTTCGATGAGCTAATCGGAAGAGGATCTCACCCTGGGCACTGGAATGGACTTTCGCAGCGAGATTGACTTTAAACTTTCCCTCAGTCACCTGCACTGAAGATATTTTCATGTCCGGAGTTAGGGATTCAGCTAGTTCAATCTTATGCTCATTTCCGATCACGCCTTCGACTTTCCATTCAGTTTCACTTTCGCGCGCGACACTGACGAGCCGAATCACCGGCAACCATTCGAGGAGCACTGGTAGAGCTATCGATGCATCATTAATTCTAATTTGAATTGTGCGACGAGTGAGACCAGGCTCTGGGGACGGCGAGAAGGAAGCCAGCAACTGAAAGTATTCGTTATCAACACATTGAATTTCTTGAACGCTAATCTTAGCGCAAGTGCATCCGCCATCGGCGGAAATGTGTTCCCACTTTGTTCCGGTTTTATTCTCGAGTAAACATGCAAGACGAATGGTTCGTTCTTTGCCCCAAGTTACTCGACATCGTTGAGTCTCCAAGGTTCGAACGGATTCATCGATTGTTTCCGTGATGTGGAGATCAGCTGGGATGACGGGAGAGTCGTCCTTATGAAAGACGCTTTTTCCCGAGTGATGCTTTTCGCTCTTCGTAGCATCCTCTTCGTCATCACATCGGCAGCTATCCAGTGGAATTAGTGCCACGCTTAGCCCGAATAGCAATGCAATAATAAAGGTCTTAATGGTCAAGTACCTCAAATCATGCCGAGCGGTGTACGCTTGGGTCACTGTACCGATATTTATTGGTGGGTCAACTGACAGCGGCAGAAAAAATTGAAAATTTCCGACGAAAGCACGGACTACGTAGCGCCGCAAGGATACTTTGAAATCGCCAAGTTGCGGCCTCGTCAATATCAGGGCATTTGCCACACGATAGGTGCTTTGCGGGATCTGGGGTAACGCCGCTTTGGGCTTTGGTGCTCGATGAGCGACCTGGCGATGAATTTCGCCCCGGAGATCATCTCAGCAAAGCCGCTGACTTTCGCACTATTAGGATGATCGTTTCCTCGCTCGCCAACACACTCTTCATCAGCATTTGTGCGGATGTCATTGCGCCGAAGATTTTGTCGGCATTGCCCACGTTGTTGGACATGTGTTGCGGTATCCCCTCGTATGATCGACTCAACTCCATTCTTACGAACATCAAGGCCGACGAATTTGAGTGCTGCTTTTCGAGTGGCTGACAAAGTTGCATGAGAACAACAGCGGGATTGGGGACTGATCAACAATGCGAGTCGCCACAGTGGCGATAGCATCGACATACGCTACTACTCATTGAGCAAGTTTGTCTCGGGCCAGCGGTTCGTCTCGGCCCACCGTCCGTTTCTGTCATCACTTGAGCCTGTGCTAGCCGGAATTTCCAACTGGACGAGCAGGTGGGCGCGCGGGTGTGTAGAGACAGCAGTCTTGGGGACAAACATCATGCCAGGGTCCAAGCGTGCCCAGCGACCGACGCTCGTCGGTACGGCCTAGCCGTTCAAGGACCAGTTCGCGGATCATGCGGACAAATTGTGAATTGGTTCCGACGGTAGCCGCCCTGGACATCGGTAGCCCGAGTCTCGCGCAAGTTTGCGACGCTTCTTCGTCCAAATCGTACAACACCTCCATGTGATCGCTCACAAAACCGATCGGCGCGACGACGATTGCCGCGGCCCGTCCGTCAGCGTGCAACTTTTCGATGGTGTCACACACATCCGGTTCCAACCAAGGTTGCTGGGGTGGACCGCTGCGGCTTTGATAAACGAGCATCCAGTCTTGCACACCACTGGCATCGGCAACTAACCCGCAGGCTTCGTTGAGCTGGCGAACGTAGTCGCAATGGTCCGCCATCGACATCGGAATGCTGTGAGCGGTAAACAAGACCGTCGGCGGGGGCGCCTCCGCACCAAGTTGATTCACCGCCGTTTTGACATTATCACGCATCGCGTGAATGAAGCCGGGATGATTGAAACCCATCCTTAACTTGTCGACAATTGGAGCATCATCGCCTACATCGGCTCGCGCCGCCGCAAGGTTTTCCCGATACTGCCGACAACCGCTGTAGCAGCTAAACATGCTGGTAAAAAAAGCGAGTGTTCGCTTGCAACCATCGTCACGCATTTGACGCAGCGTTTCTGCAAACAGCGGGTGCCAATTGCGGTTGCCCCAATAGATCCGAAGTTGGATTCCGGCGGCGTCGAAATCGGTTTGGATCGCCTCTAGCAACGCCCGGTTCTGCGCATTGATGGGGCTGATCCCGCCAAATCGGCGATAGTGCTCGGCGACCTCCATCATCCGTTCACGCGGAACATTCTTTCCTCGAAGCACATTCTCCAAGAACGGCATCACATCATCCAGCCCCTCAGGGCCACCAAAAGAAACGAGCAAGAAACTATCGTACGGGAGCGTCGTGTCGTCCATTAAATTCATTGAGTTAGGGCTTGGAAGTCGGTTGAATTAAAAAGTCGCCGAAGGATCAAATGCCAATGTCTTCGTTCCAAAGCTCGGGCGACTCCGCGATAAAATCTTTCATCAACTGGATGCATTCTTGATCGTCGACAAGCTCCAGGATGACGCCTCGCGATCTTAGATAGGCTTCGGGACCTTGGAAAGTAACGTTTTCGCCGATCACGATCCGAGGAATGCCATAAAGCAACGCAGCGCCGCTGCACATGTCACACGGTGATAGGGTCGAGTAGAGCGTCGCACGACGGTAGTCGCTTGCGGAAAGTCGTCCCGCGTTTTCGAGGGCATCCATCTCCGCATGTCGAATGACGCTTCCCAGTTGAACGCGCTGGTTGTGTCCACGACCGACGATTTCATCATCCAGGACAAGCACGCTGCCGATCGGTATGCCCTTTTTTGTGCGACTTTTTCGAGCCAGCTCGATCGCGGCTTTCATGAAACGGTTGGCGGCGGTCACTATTTCGCCAGCCTTTCATCGTTCTTTGACAGGCGACCAGGTTCGCGAACCCCCATTCCCTTGCGACGGGTGAGTTTGTCTCCGAGATCAGCTCGAGCGATCTCCGCCGCGGCGAGCAAGTCATGGAGTATCTCGGGATGCATATCAGCGACATTGGTCGTCTCGCCGACGTCGGTATCAAGATCGAAGAGTGATTGCTCGATCTTTTTCATCGTGTAATCCGCGGGCATGCCCCCCGTGCCGCCGGGACGCCCGTCGAGTGACCGATATTGGTGAGGAAACACTAATTTGAATCGTTCATTGCGAATGGCTTGTAACTCGCCCCCACCGTAATAGCAGTAAAAGTAATCTCGGGGCGAAGCGGTATTGTCCTCAAACAACAGCGATCGAATATCCAAACCGTCGATCGTGTGAGGTGGCAATTCCGCGCCGATGAGCGCCGCGACGGTGGGTAAGATGTCGATGGTCGAAGCGAGTTTGTCGCATTGCGAGCCTGCGGGGATCTTTCCGGTCCAACGCATCAAGGTCGGTTCGCGATACCCGCCTTCGAACATGGTTCCTTTGCCTTCACGTAGCGGGAGCGCGCCGCCGGCGTGATCACCATACGAAAGCCATGGTCCATTGTCGCTCGTGAATACGACCAACGTGTTTTCGGCTTGTCCGATGTCATCCAGACAATCGAGGATTTGGCCCACGGACCAATCCACTTCCATCATCACGTCGCCAAAAGTGCCCACGCCACTCTTGCCTTGAAACTCTTTCGAAGCGTAAAGCGGCACATGGACCATGGGGTGTGGCAAGTACAGGAAAAACGGCTTGTTCGCATTGTCTCGCATGAACGACACGGCTCGTTCGGTTAGTGTTTTGGTGAGCAGTTCCTGGTCGGCCGGTTGAACGTCGGGGTTGATAACCGTCGTGCCTTCGATCAACGGCAACGGCGGCCAAGGTCCGGTGGCGCTGGGGTCCTTGGCCTTGCGAACGAGATTTTGCGGATGCAGCGGCCACATATCGTTGCTGTAGGGCAATCCGTAATACTGATCGAAACCATGATTGGTCGGCAGAAACTTGGGATGATGCCCAAGGTGCCACTTGCCAAAGATAGCCGTCGCGTATCCTTTACTCTTGCAAATTTCTGCCAGAGTCGTTTCGCTGGAGTTGATTCCAATCTCCGAATTAGGGCCGAGAGCACCGGCGATCCCAATGCGACGATGATAACAGCCCGTCATGAGGGCGCTTCGCGACGCCGAACAAACGGCGGATGAGACCACGAAGTCGGTGAAGCGTCGCCCCTCGGCCGCCATTCGATTAAGATTGGGTGTCTTGTACTTGTTTTCCCCGAACGGGTTGATATCCGCATAACCCATATCGTCCATGAAAATCACGACAATGTTGGGGGTCGTTCCAGTCGCACGAGCGGGCGAATGAGGGACTATCGATAGCGTTAGGAGCGCGATGGCAACCCAACGGGCCAGTGGCAATGTCTTCATGATGTTCCTATTCGAGTGGTGACTATGTTCTTTAAAATCATCGGTGTTGAAATCAGGTGACTCTCAGAAGTCATCAAATGGTTCACGGGGCTCCGCAGCATCCATTTCCTCCCGCCACTGTCGGAACGCGAGTTGTAACTCACGCAGAACGTCGGGATGACTCGATGACATGTCCTGCGTCTCACCGATGTCGCTATCTAAATCGAACAGCCCGCCGCCACGTTTGGAGTCGACCCACTTCCATTTCCCGATGCGAGCGGCGCGATCGTCTCGCCGTTGCCAAAACATCCGGTCGCGCGGCGAAGGGGATTTCCCGGACCAAGTTGGCATCATATCGAACCCGTCCCAGGTTAAATCCGACGGACGATCGACTTGACATAGTTTTGTCAACGTTGGCACCAGATCCAAGGAACTGCAAAACGCATCCGAAGTCGTGTTGGCCGAAATGGCTGGAGGGTACCTGATAATGCACGGCACACGCACACCTCCTTCGAACAAGTGGGTCTTGCCACCACGCAGCGGCCCGTTATCGCTACCGCCGCTGCCACCGTTGTCCGAGAAGAATATCACGATTGTATTGTCAGCGATCTTGCATTCTTGGAGTAGCGCCAGGATGTCTCCAATCGCGGCATCCATGTGAGTGATCGAAGCCACATATTCGAGTCGTTTGGAGGCGCCATTTCGCACTTTAGCGGGCTCGCCATAACGCGTCGCCTTGGACGTTCCGGCTTGCTGTTGCAATTTGGGATAAAGTGCCTTGTACTCCTCGGTCGCCTGCGCACTCGAACGAATCAACGGATCCAAATTGGATGCGTTGTGCGGCGCGTTGAACGGCAAGTACAGAAAGAAAGGCTGCTGGTGGTTCTCACGGATGAACGACTTGGCCTCGCGTAGGAACAGATCCGTGCAATAGGTGCCTTTGTCGTCTTCGGTCGGTGTATTGTCGCGATACATGCTGGGGATTCCGTATCGCTCGTGAGTAAAGTAGTCGATTCCGGTATTGACGAACCCGTAAAAGCGATCGAAACCCTTGGCTAAAGGCAGGAAACGCTTGAGCGACCCCAGATCCCATTTTCCAAAAATTGCGGACTTGTAACCCGCTTGTCGAAGCATCTCCGGCAACAGGACTTCGCGCGTGTCCATTCCGCCGATTCGTTCAAAGGAAACGCGGTATTCATCGGCCGGATAACGATAGCCATAGTCCGGAGCTTCATTACGGATCATATCTTCGATCCCGTTTCGTTGAGGATAGCGACCGCTGAGAAGGCTTCCGCGACTGGGGGTACAAGCAGGCCAGCTGACGTAGAAACTGGTGAGCTTGACTCCCTCTTGCGCGAGCGCATCGAGATGCGGAGTGAGGACTTGGTTGCTCCCGAAACATCCCAAGTCTTGATAGCCTTGGTCATCACTCACGATGAGCACGACGTTCGGTGGATCGCCGGCGACAGTTGCCGCGGCAAAAATCCAACACGACAGACAGGACAGAAGCATTTTCATGGCGTCACCTCGATCGGCGAAAACCATGATTCTAGCGGACCAGCGTTCTCGCTGCTGCAGTGGCCCAGGCGCCGGTGCCACGCACTAACACGCGGACAATGATGGGACCTTGAATGCCCGCGGGGATGGCGACTTGATGCTGGACGGACTGGTTCGCTTTGACGGGCAACTCCAGCGACGCGATCGTCGTCTCATTGGGGTCGCCTTCGGTCACCGCACCGAGGGGCCGATTCAGTGTCAGGAAAAGGTCGCCATCAATCGGGCTCTGCAAATCGACAACGACCGGATCACTCGGTTGGATTCCTGTGGGCACGGAGATGGTCACGGTTTGTGGATGATGTAAACGCAGCGTGGGGTCGCCCAACAAATTGTAAATGGCCGCGTGCTCGCGACGTTCGTCGGCGAGCACCGTTCCCGCAGGGCTAATCATTGTCGCCAGCGAGTCAATGAGCATTCGGGTCGGTGTTTTGTCGGAGGAGTCCGCTTGGTAGAGAACCTTTTGGGTCGCCAACCAAGCGTCGCCCAAGCGGGGTGACTGGTCACGATAGACACCGTCGATCAGACCAACAGCGGTCACCGTGTTTCCGTAGGGCATCGTCATGCGAGAACCGGCAAAGACGGCGACCGGGCCACCCGGCGTTAGCAGCATGCGTTCGGCCAGCGATGCTTGGGGCGCATCGAAAGCGCCGGTGTAACAAGCGAGCAACACGGCGATCGGCGCCACACCGTCGTCACCACTCAGCTTGGAAACGCTCGAACTGTCCAGCACCGGTACTCCCTCGCGAGTTCGAGGAACTCGATCCAGCGAATCGATCCAACCGTGACCCGCGTACACCCAAAAGCGTGCGCCACGTTGATAGCGTGCCAGCACCGTATCGGTAAATGATTGGGTCTTGGGAAAAAACGCGTGACCCGGGCTCGCGTAGGCCACCGTAGTTTTCGTCTCGGTGGGTAGCGAATTGGTCACGAGGGTACGCGTGACTGACTCGATGGCCGTATCCACCAGTGCCCCGAAACCGCCGATGCCGCCGGTAAGCTGTACTTCGCCACGCCAGGGACCAAAGTTCTCGCTGTGCTCATAGTCCATGAGACGCTGGACGAGTTGATCCAATTGCTCGCCGCTACTGACGGGCAAACGACCGACGGCAGCATCACATTCGCCGTCGCCATCGAGGTCACCAAACCCCAGGTCACTGGAGGCCGTGGGGGTCGATCCCCACTGGGCAGTGATCGGTGTAGCGGAGTAAAAGCTGGGCACCTGCATTGCCGGATCACACGCCTTTCCCACCGCGGGCGCGTCACCGACAAGCATCACATAGCATTGGCCGGGCTTAGCATTTCGCCGAATCGACGCCTGCAAATCAGCGGCAACCGCTTCGCTTTCGATCACGCGGATTTCAAGGCTTTCCGATTCTCGCTCGCGCACCCACGGCTGAAGCGATTCGCGAAAGACCGGTGGACACACCACGATCACTTGCTCGCCACCAGCCGCAGCCCGAGTCACCGTCTGGGCCTGCACGTGCTGGCTTCCGCAGATGCAACCGACAAGCACGGCCAGCACCCCACGGACGGTCTCGCGTCGACGGCGGTTGTAAGGGATCATGCATCTACCTGAGGACAGTGATGGGAGGTGGACTCGCCAACTCGAATGTCTGAATACGAAAAGTGCAACGGCAATGGTCGAACAAGTCGCGACAAAAAGCAAACCCGATTCTGAATCGCTCGACGTCGGCCCGCTTCCAACGATTGCGATCACGGTAGGCGACGTCGCAGGAATCGGCCCCGAATTGGCACTTCGGTGTGCCGCCGACGATGAAATTCGCTCGTTTTGCCAACCACTCTTGGTGGGTCCCGTTCAGGTGATCCGCCATATCGCCGGCCAGCTTCCCCGCGACAGCGCGGGCACTCGCAACCTTGTTCAATACGTTGACGATCACGCCAAGGACTGGATCGACATCGGAAAAATCTCTGTCAACGAAGTCGTGGCGGGGCATTTTACCGCGGCGACGGGTCAAGCATCGTATGATGCCGTCGTCTGGGCGATCGATGCTGCGATGCAAAAAAGGGTGGAAGCGATCGTCACTGGCCCGATCCAAAAAGAGGCCTGGTACGCCGCGGGGATACGCTACCCGGGTCACACGGAGTTGCTTGCGGAAAAGACATCGACCTCGAATTTTCGCATGATGCTATCCGCCCCCGAGATCTCCTGTGTGTTGGTGACCATCCATATTCCGCTTGCCGACGTCGCTCGATCACTCACGGTTCATGACATCGTGGAGTCCATCGAGTTAGCGGCCGGCGCGTTTCGCCGGCGCGCCGAGGGTGACGTGCGTGTTACCGTTTGTGGATTGAACCCGCATGCCGGAGAGAACGGTTTGTTCAGTCACGGGGAAGAACGGGACGTGATCACCCCCGCCATTGCCGCCGCTCGCCGACCAGGAATCAAGATCACGGGGCCGGTTCCGCCCGACACCGCCTTCACCCCTGCAATGCGACAGCGTACGGACGTCTATGTGTGTATGTATCACGACCAAGGATTGATTCCGCTCAAAGCCCTCGCGTTTGACGAGGCAGTGAACGTGACGCTCGGGTTGCCCATCGTCCGAACCAGTGTTGATCACGGGACCGCACTGGACATCGCTTGGCAAGGCGTGGCGACCCACGCCAGCATGATTGCGGCGATCAAGATGGCGATCGGCATGTGTGGTTGATCAACGGAACCGTGCAAACTTTTGCAGCTCGCTGGACAAGCTGTTGGGCCGATCTAGGATTTCGCCCCATGTCACCATGATCGTTGTTGGTTCCATCCAACGGTGGCAGCGCCATTGTTCCAATCCTGGGATTGTATGTTCACTGCCATCATCATCGTTTTTATCGCCGGCTATTTTGCGATCGCTCTGGAGCATCGATTGCACATCAACAAGGCCGCCTCGGCGATGCTCATCGGTGTACTTTGCTGGACGTTTTATGCTTTGGATTCGAGCCAATTGGTACGGCCGGAGATGATGACCGACGCATTTCGAATGGAGGCTGCGGAGGAAGGCGTCACGGATCTACCGCATCACTTCCTCGTCGACGAACAACTGCTCAAGCTTACCGGCGAGATTGCTGGCATCCTGTTTTTTCTGATGGGCGCGATGACGATTGTGGAAGTCATTGATGCGCACGAAGGATTTCGCATGATCACTCGGGTAATCCAGCCAAAGGGGAAGGTGCAACTGCTATGGATCGTCGGTTGGCTCACGTTTTTTCTTTCCGCCGTTCTTGACAATTTGACCACATCGATCGTCATGGTTTCGCTGTTGCGAAAGATCATTCCCGACAAACAGGAACGGTTGATGCTGGCCGGGCTCGTCGTGATCGCGGCCAATGCCGGTGGAGCGTGGACCGTCATCGGTGATGTGACGACAACGATGCTGTGGATCAAACATCGCATCGGAACGTTCGAAGTGATGCGAGAGCTGTTCCTACCAAGCGTGTGCTGCCTGCTGGTGCCGCTGATCGGTTTGTCGTTTCGCATGCGAGGCCCCCTGACGGTCACAGATCGCTTTCTGGCGACACATGAAGTGAGTGTGAAGCCATGGCAACAAGCGATGGTGCTTTCACTCGGCTTGGCCGGTTTGCTCAGTGTTCCAATCTTCAAAACCTGGACACACCTTCCACCCTTCATGGGAATGATTCTGTCGCTGAGCGTGATCTGGATCGCTGCAGAGATCATTGGTCGGACCATGGATGATGTAACTCGCTCGAGCACGGGGGTCCTCGCGGTTTTGAAACGAGTCGACATGTCCAGCGTGCTGTTTTTTCTCGGAATCCTGCTCGCGGTCGGATCTCTCGGTGCCACCGGATTGCTGGGCGACATGGCGAAGTGGCTGGACCGTGTGGTCCCGAATCGCGATGCCGTCGCGGTGATCATTGGATTGGTTAGCGCAGTGGTCGACAACGTGCCGCTCGTGGCCGCCGGTATCGAAATGTACGACCTTCCCGAGAATGATCCGTTTTGGATGTTGCTTGCGTATTGTGCCGGAACCGGCGGTAGTTGCCTGATCATCGGATCGGCCGCCGGGGTCGCAGTGATGGGACTGGAGCACATCGACTTTGTTTGGTATCTCAAACGAGTCGCGCCGTGGGCACTGGTCGGTTACATCGCGGGGGTCGCGGCATTCTTTGCTCAGAGTCATTTGCTCATTTCGTCCTAGCGATCGACGTCTGAATTGCCGATTCGAATATTCCGCGTGAATCCACTCTTGCTCAGTTGATTATCTAGCTGATAATAACCAGCGGTTTGTCGAATCACCGGTTTCGGTTCATCCACTCAAGCGACCGTATTTATGTTTCGGCTGTTACGTCGTCCCGCGAACAAACAAGTTGCCGCATGGCTGTGCGGTTGCTGGGTCGCGCTCACACTGGTGGTGCCGTTGGCACAATCGGTGCGAATGGATGATGGGGTCGTCACGACCGACTGTGTTTCTGCGTCGGTACCCGCATCGGCTCCGTATTCCGACACTTCTGTCGATGAATCTTCGCTGCGTCTATCCCCAGCGGTGACGCGAATCGATTTCGGCGGATTTGCCGAAGTCGTTGATCCGTTGTTGGGATGCTCGATCGTTAGTGACACCCTCTGCGCCCGGCAGCTGTCCGGTGCCAACAAGTCAACCCTCTTGGATTTGGGTATCGCGCTTCGGCTCTGAGAGCCTCTTCGTTAAGCGTCGCTCCCGTGATTGAGTGACGCTTCTCTGTCCTGCGATACAAGTTTCGCATGTTAGCGTTCCACGAGACATAGCGCACCATTTGTGGCGTGCGATGGCGTGGATGCGATATGCGATTTCGATTACCCACCGATATCCATTCCCAAGAGTCACTCAACATGGCAATCACCGCCAAAGCATCTCAACCCGTTCCCGTCCCCAGCCTCAGTTCCGACACACCATCGGCTTCAACAACGTTATCAAGAACGATCGATTCGCGACTTCAACGAGTCCAAGAGGTCGTCGGAAAAGGAAACTACCAACGGGCCCTCGAATTGTTGCCGGCTGACAACCAAGATCCCGAAATACGTAACTGCCGCGCGGTCTGCATGATTCGTTTGCACCAGTTTGAGGCGGCCTTCAATATTCTTCGCACCACCGTCGTCAACAGCGGTACGCAAGCGACTCGCCCCGAAGTTTCCGATCACATCAAGATCAATTTCGCAATCGCGTTGTTTTACGGAGGACATCCCAATGGCGCTCTGGATGTGCTCAGCGAAACTAGGCGTGAGGACGATCCGTGTGTCCAACAACTGAGACAAGCGACCGCCCAGTGGGTCGCCGGAATGGGCTTGCTGCAGAAGTTTGACTGGAAACTCAATCGCATCGCCCCAAAGAAGCTACCCGCAGTGCCGAACGAGTCACTCGGTCGATTTGTTTGGGACGTTGTATGACCTCGCACGCCGGAAATCACCTTCCAAAGCGACGCGACCCTTCGCCACCATCGGCAAAGCAATCGAGTGATGTGTTGGAAGGATTTTTCGCTCGCTCGTCTGCAAAAGTGCTTGCCGTTTTCCTCCTCGCGACTCCCTTGCTCGTCTACTGGGCAGGGCTCGCGGTCGGCACCAATTCGAATCGACTCTCGGATTGGTTGCCCGGCAATCTGGAGGAAACGGCAGCACTTGAAGACTTTAACTCGTGGTTTGGCGACGGCCAATTCGTTGTCGTGAGCTGGGAGGGTTGTCGCCTCGATACGACCGGCGATCCGACGGACGCTTCGGGCGATGACCCTCGACTTGCACGTCTGGCACGAACATTGGTGCCACCGGTGGCAGACTCCGCATCGCCCTCTGATGATCTTGCGACAGCGAGTGTGGTGCGAGATCAAGACGAACTGGTGCTTAACGCTCCATCCAACTTCTCTTCTCCGGCGCTGGCCAAGTTGAACGCTGGCGACGCCGAGTTAAGTGACCTGGATCGGAGCTATTTTCGTAGCGTGATCACGACACGAATGCTGCTCCAGAAGCTGACGTCCGCTCCGCTGAACATGGAAGCGGACGAAGCCATCAAGCGGTTGACCGGAAATATACTCGGTCCCGAGGGACAAGCATGCTGCATCGTCATCTTGAATGACTTTCCCGGTGACCAACTGCGGCAAGCAATCGGATTTCGCAAGCCACGGTGGATCGATTCGGAAGCGGACCAGGGGGCGTTGTTTCGAGCCCTTCAAGTCTGCGATATTCCGTTGGATGCGGCGCACTTGGGTGGTCCCCCGATCGACAACTTGTCCATCAACGAAGAAGGCCAGCGAACCCTCGTGCGATTGGCACTCGCCGCGGGCGGCCTTGGGTTAATCCTCGCTTGGTGGTCGCTGCGCAGCATCACGTTGACGTTGATCGTGATTCTTTGCGGGATCGTCAGCACCTGTGGGGCAACCGCCGCGATCTGGGTTACAGGTTGTCATGCCGACGCGATCGTGCTGGCGATGCCTTCGCTGATCTACGTGCTAACCATCTCGGGCGCCATTCACTTGGTGAACTACTATCGAGAAGCAGTACGGACTCACGGTATCAAGGGGGCTGCTGGCCGAGCCCTCGCGGCCGGTTACAAGCCTGCGACCCTGTGCAGCGTCACCACCGCGCTCGGGTTGCTTTCGCTGTTCGCGAGCGACTTGACACCGATTCGGCGATTCGGAATTTTTTCGGCGCTGGGCATGCTACTGATGCTCGCCGTACTATTCCTGCTCTTGCCATCCGCACTGGAATTCTTCGGCCGCAAACACGCATTCGGATTCACGGTGCTAGGGAGAGCGCCTGCCAAAGGCGACGACAATGGTTTCATTGAGCGCTGGGCCGTTCGCTGGGCGCACTGGGTAATCCATCACTACCGCAGCGTTTGCGTGTCGGGCTTGGTGTTGATGATTGGTCTCAGTTTCGGTATCGCAAAAATCCACACCTCTGTGGATCTGCTGAAACTCTTCGATTCCAATTCTCGCATTTTAGCGGACTACCACTGGCTCGAAGAAAACCTGGGAAATCTCGTTCCGCTCGAGGTACTCGTTCGCTTTGACGCGGAGATGTTGGGCAAGCCGGGAGAGAAGTCCAGTGACGGTAAGCTCACCATTCTTAATCGGATTCAAATTGTCGATCATGTGCGATCCCAGATTTACCACACGTTTGGTGACGATGGACAGGGGCTTATCTCGCCACCGATGTCCGCGGCCGCCTTTGTGCCGCCGCTGAACTCTGGCAAACGAGGTACCTATGCGGTCCTCCACAATCGCACGCTCAATCACAAGTTGGAGCAGAGTATCGGAGCGCTTGCGACGAGCGGTTACCTCGCGATCGATCCCGCCACGGGTGATGAATTGTGGCGAATCAGTCTGCGTGTGGCGGCGTTCAAGAACGTTGACTACGGACAATTCACCCAAGAAGTCCAAGAGGTGGTCAATCCATTGGTGGCGCAAGCATCGGCCAAGCTACTTGCCCGGGAATCACTCGCCAATGCGAAGCCGATTCAAGCGATTCACACGGGTGCGATTCCGATTGTTTATAAAGCCCAGCGAGAATTGCTGACTAGTTTGATCGAGAGCACCGTGTGGTCGTTCGTTACCATCACACCGCTCTTGATCTGGGTCACGCGAGGTGTCGGTGCGGGAATCGTTGCGATGCTACCAAATCTCTTGCCGGTGCTCGCGGTATTCGGATCGATGGGCTGGCTCGGGATCTCAGTCGATATCGGTTGCATGATGACCGCCAGCATTGCGTTGGGGGTAGCCGTTGACGATACGATCCACTTTCTCTGTTGGTACCGGCACGGACAACTCACCTGCCCAACACGAGGCGAGGCAATCGAATCGGCGTTCCGTAGTTGCTGTCGTCCGACGCTCCAGGCGGCCGTGGTGAACGGCCTTGGGCTTAGCGTGTTTCTGCTGAGCACGTTTGTGCCGACGAAACAGTTTGGGTTGTTGATGCTGGTGATTCTGAGCTGTGGGGCCATTGCGGAACTGATTTTGCTTCCTGCGATCCTGGCAAGCCCGCTCGGGGTCGCGTTTGACATCACCAAGTCGCGTCAACCTATCGCTCGGTCGCGATGGGTCGTCAGGCTTCCCAATTTTCGAATCACCGTTACTCGTCGTAAGAAAGAAATCATATGAATTGGTTTTGGATGGCCATGGGGATCGCCATTGTCGTCGTGGGTGCGGACCTGCTGGTTCGCGGCGCAGTCGTCCTCGCATCGGCGCTTCGAATATCGCCTTTGGTAATTGGATTGACCGTGGTCGCGTTTGGGACAAGCGCGCCGGAGATGGCGGTCTCGGTGGTCTCAAGCATTCGCGGTGAGCCGGAAATCGCGTTGGGCAACGTCGTCGGGAGTAACATCTTTAACGTGTTGTTCGTCCTCGGCGCGTCCGCCCTCATCGTTCCGCTGGGCGTTTCACGACAATTGATCCGCTTTGACGTGCCACTCATGATCGTGGCTTCGCTGGTCAGCTATGCGTTGGCGATCAACGGGGTGATCTCTCGCGTGGAGGGTGCAGCGTTGTTCGGCGGATTGGTCGTCTACACCGGCGTTCTTGCTTGGCTCGGTCGACGCGACGCCAACCAAGCGATCCTCAACGCGGACACGGCGAATTTGACGACCGCACATTCGGGCCGCACCCTGATTGCCCACGGCTTCATTCTGCTCGCAGGCTTGGCGCTACTCGTTCTGGGGCCGAGTTGGCTTGTCGAAGCGAGTTCCGCGATCGCGCGGACGTTTGGAATTAGTGATCTCGTCATTGGTGTGACCATTGTCGCTGTGGGAACGTCGCTTCCGGAAGTTGCAACGTCACTTGTAGCCGCATTCAAGGGCGAGCGAGATTTGGCGGTCGGTAACGTGGTCGGCAGCAATGTGTTCAATCTACTGGGCGTCTTGGGAGCCTCGTCGGCCGTATCAAAAAACGGAATCGCCGTCGTCGAGGAAGCGTTGCGATTTGACATCCCCGTCATGATCCTTGTGGCGTTGGCGTGTTGGCCGATCATTCGGACCGGCAGGACGGTGGTTCGCTGGGAAGGTGGGATGATGGTCCTGGCTTATGTGCTTTACACCGGCTATCTGGTGCTAACGGTTGAAGAGAGTTCACAACTGGACGAGTATCGCGAAATCGTCCTGTTTGTCGTCGCACCGCTGGCGCTGGCCACGTTTGTGGCGTTGACGTGGTGGGACAAGGTTCGAGCGGTCACGCCGTCGCACCAAGCATGACCCTCGGACGCATTGCCACCCTGGATCGAAGTGGAATTCGCTGAGTTGACTCCTCCCGATGTCGCGTTATTGAGAATCGGACTGGGAGGATTCCGTCTTGTTTTTCTCCGCCAGCGCGGTTTCGAATTGGTCAAGCTGACGCAGCAGCGGTGGGGAGTGGGGCAACTGTTTGACTGCCCGCCGCTGCATGCGGACTGCATTTTCCAGGTCACCGACGGCAAAGTAACATCGGGCGCACGTATCCATCATTGCTTCGCTGGTGGGAACGATTTTGAGCGACTGCAAACTGTACTCCAACGCCCGTTGCTTATCTCCTTCGGTGTTGCTCACCAACCAAGCATAGCCATTGAGCGCTTGGGCGAGCTCCATTTCCACGAGCATGAGCCCGCCAACATTGCGTGACTGATTCTTTCTCCGCTGAACTTCTGATTCGCTCGATACGATTTTTTCCTCGAGCTTCTCGAGCACGTGTGATTTCCACTCCTCATCGCCATCGAGTCGGTACATCGAAATGAGAATGTCGACGTTTTCCTCGTCCAGTTGAAACGCGTTTTCTAGCATTGCTTGGGCTTGTTTCAATTCGCCGTCATCAATGCTGGCCAAGCCGCGGTGATACTCGAGGACCGACGCGATACTGGTGTAGGGCAGATACTGGGACTTGAGTCGATTGACGAATTGGTCGTCACTCTCGATCCGCTGTTGGAGAGGCTCCAGCACGTCAACCACGTCCCGGTGACGCTGCAATTCGGCGAGCATGGATGCTAGCTGGGTGCGAGCGACGGCCGAGGGCAATGAGGTGACCTCCAGCGAATCGATGATTTGAATGAACTCGCGTTCGGCCCAGCGAAATAGCCCCTTGTCCTGCAATTCTTTCCCGATTTCGAGATGCGTTTGTGCCGTCTCTTCGATCTGTTTCGGCGAGAGTTTGCTTTTGGATTCGACGTCCTGGGGGATTGAATTGATTTGCAATGCTTGGCTAGCCAACAGTTCCGCTTCTTTGCTATCCCCGGCGCTAACCATCGCTTCGGCAGCGTTGTATAGCAGCACCGGTTGCTGGTCGAACATGCGAGGATGCGTTTGACGAAGCTGCAACACCAGTGCATGTAGCTCATGGTCGATTGCCCAACTGCATGCGTCGATCAGATCACGCGTCGTCGGAGGAATTAAATCCGAGTGCTCACTGGCCAATTTGATCGCTTCGTCGCGCTCACCCAACGTGGCTGCTCGCGATGCACATACACGGACGAGCTCGAGCACCGTCGCCCGACTCGCCTGCTGGGTTGCGGCCGCATCGATATCGCGTCGTTGGTCATTGATCAACTCACGCCACTTGTCGGCGCTATAGTCTCCCGATGCTAAATCCGCTGCATAGACGCGTAGCCAATCGGCCGCTTGGCGATCGTTCTCACCAAGTACCTCAAGCACGGTTTCGCTTTCGACACGTCGCTTGGTGTCGTCGTCGCTCATGGGTTGTTGCATCAACAACAGGGCGGCTTGTCGGCTTAATCGCAAGCTTGTCTCGAAACGTGCCAATCGAACGAGTGCCTCCAATCCTTCGCGGTCGGATAGTTCCGCGAGCAACTCCATTCGGCTGGAACGTTCGACTTCGCTCTGCGCCCCGTAGTCCTCCAGAGCGTCTCGCACCGCTTCCGGATCCGTCTCCTTGGACCAGCTCACCATCAGGCTGCTAACCAAATGGCGAGCCGACATCGCGATCTCGCTGTCGGCGCTATACTGGGCCTTGTGCAGCGCATCAAACGCTTCGAGCCCCAGCCGCTGGAGCACTTCCTTCGCTCGCAGCCGTGTCGCGTAACTTGGACTTCCCAATCGCTCCACCCAATCGTTGACGCCCAGCGACTGGTCGGACGAAGCGTTTTGCTCAGCAGCTTGAGCTTGTTGTTCGATCAAAGCACCAAGCACGACCAACGCCATGAAACCGAGCAGGATCGGAAACAAACGTGAGGGGCGGTTGGAATTCATCCGGAATACTCTCGATTTCTCTAGCGGGCTCGGCTGCGAAAACGCTCATTGGCTCGATCCGTCATCGTACCCCGCGGAGGGTCAATCGCGACAGCCTTTTACGAAAGTTGTGCTTTCGTACCCAGTACGATGAAACCGCGGCGACGGGGCCTGCGTAGGAGGACAATTGGTCTCGAAGCGACTTTTCTTCCCCGAGGGCGGATCCACCATGGCCAGTGACGTCGGAGTCGAAGTGGAGTCCGCGAGTACTCCGTGGTGGCAGACATCACGCGAGACAATGGGTTGGATCGCCTGGACCTTGTTGGCGGACATCCTCATTTTTCGCAGTTGGGGGCTAACGGGCCCGGCGGTCTTTTTGTCTGCCGTCCCCCCTCTATTTTTGGTTTTTGGTCGCGGATTCGGTCGGCCCGCCATCGCGATTTTTTGCGGCGCTGTGCTGTGGCTCGTGGCGGCAAGGTTGATCTGGTCCGGCGGAGTGCTGACGACATTGGTCGGATTTGTTTTCATCGCCGCGTTGGCAATGGCGGCCGCGGGGGACGTGCCTTGGGTGGTCGAGACAATTTGGCGGGGCGTCCGATCACCCTGGGACGGTATGCTGCGAATGACGGAGAAACGAATCCGAATCGATGCCTGGAGAGATTCGCCGAAGCAGTATGCGGTCAGCGTTGCCGTATTGTTTCCAATGATCGCCGCATTGGCATTCGGCAGCATCTTTGTGTTGGCCAACCCAGATTTGTATGACTGGGTGATCGTTCGATGGGACGCCATGAGCCAGCGGCTTTGGGATTTCTTTCGTGACGTTTCATTTTGGGAGATTCCATTCTGTATCACCGCCCTGTTTGTCGCTGCTGGTTTATTGCGAGCGAGACCATCGCAAGCCGAGACTATCGCCCAAGATGTGGCATCGGCGGTGGAGACTGAATCATCGCCATCACTACTGTACGCCGCGTTTCGCAACACGCTTTTGACGGTGATCTTGCTCTTCGCGGTTTACTTGTGTTTTGAGTTCGCGACGCTGTGGAAACGAGAGTTCCCCGAAGGATTCTACTACGCCGGTTACGCACACGAGGGAGCTGCATGGTTGACGGTGGCACTGGCGCTGGCGACGGGAATCATCTCCCTCATCTTCAGCGGCAGGATGTTGCACGACCCACGCCTCGTGTCGCTCCAGAGGCTCGCGTGGATATGGTCGGCGGAGAACTTTCTGTTGGCCGCGGCCGTCTACAACCGCTTGTTCATCTACGTCGGCTACAACGGAATGACCCGCATGCGGACGGTCGCATTTTTTGGGATCACGCTCGTCGTTGTCGGGATTGTGTTGGTGCTCCTGAAGATCGCTCAGGGCCATTCGTTTCGCTGGCTATTGCGATCACAGTTATTGGCGTTTGCACTCGCCGTGACAGCTTACTCGTTGTTTCCAGTCGACTTGATTGTTCACCGATACAACGCGTCACGTGTTGCTGCGGGATATTTCCATCCGGCCGTCATGATTGCGGTGAAACCCATCGACGACGAAGGCGTTTTCCCGCTGCTGGCCCTCGTTGATTCGCCCGACGAGACGATTCGGCAAGGAGTTCTTGCGATGCTGGCAGATCGCCAGCTTGCGCTCGAAACCGGCTCGAACGAATTTCCCTGGCATTGGACTCGCTATCAAATGTCTTCGGACTCGTTGGCGCGGGAATTGGCCAAGAACCAGGATCTTTGGGCGAAGTATCGCCTAGAGGCCGACCAGCGGATGTTGGCGATCGAGAAATTCAAGGCCTATGCGATGCAATGGTATTGAACAGGTCGAACCGCCTGCGAATCGCCCTTGAATCGAAGTTTCGTCTGCGAGTGAAACACGCTACGATGCCGCGTTGTTCGCCGATTTTGCCTAAAACACCCTAAACGCTGGCCTTTTTGTCCACTTCCGCCAGGATTCGTTAGTCATGAGCCGACCCCCTCGCTCCAATCGATCATCGCGCGACCATTCGTCGGACACGTCCATCAAGGCAAATCCGTCGAGCAAGGGTGATGTCGCGGGCAGGTCAGAGTCGTCCGCAGAAGTAGATCATCGTAGCCCTCAGGCGAAATTTGCCGACAAGATTCGGTTGGACGCGCACCGTGAGACGGTCGAGGCTTTCGTCGTCGCCTTTATTCTTGCGCTGCTGTTTCGCGCGTTCATTGCCGAAGCGTTTGTCATTCCGACTGGTTCGATGGCGCCGACGCTGATGGGCGCGCACAAGGACATTTCCTGTGATCGCTGTGGAAAGTCATTCCAGTTCGGGGCGAGTCTGGAGAACCGCGGTTCGAGCATGGATGAAGCGGTCGTCGGAGGGATCTGTCCCAATTGCCGGCACATCAATGCGCTCGACTTAGCGGGCGACGCGAACGCGGCGACATTCAGCGGCGATCGAATCTTGGTCAGCAAGTTCGCCTATGCAGTTCATGACCCCCAGCGATGGGACGTGATCGTGTTCAAGTTTCCAGGGAATCCGAAGCAAAACTACATCAAACGGCTGGTCGGATTGCCCAATGAAACGATCACGCTGAGTGCGGGCGATGTGTACGCCAAACCGACGGGTACTTCCGAGACTCCGATGATCTTGCGAAAACCACCCGAGACATTGCTCGCGATGCGACACCTCGTTTACGACACGAAATACCAGTCGCCGGAATTAATCGCTGCCAAGTACCCGAGTCGCTGGCAACCTTGGGCCGAGAAAGCCGCCAAACCGCCCGCGGATTCTTGGCAGGTCGAACGAGGCGACCAGGGGCTCGCAGCCATGGTCAAAACCTCAGACCAGAACCAATTCTATTGGTTGCGTTATTTCCATCATTGGCCCTCGCCCGAGCAGTGGGAACTAGCCGACCGAGGACAATCGCTCGCCAACGTGAACCCCTATGAAAGCCGCGCGATCACGGACTTCTACGAGTACGATTCGTATATTCACGTCAATGCCAACGCCGTTTATGCAGTGAAGCCGAATAACCGAGGATGGTTTTCCGGAGGATCGGAAACATTCAATGCATCGTATCAATCCGGCGGCGGCATCGATCAGTTCGATGGCCGACTCAGCATTGGCAACTACAACACAGCATTCGACGGCATGCACTGGGTCGGCGATTTGCTGTTCCAAGCCGACGTGGAGACCTCGGCGGCGAGCCGCGAACTAATGCTTGAGATCGTGGAGGCCGGAGTCAAATATCGCTGTGTCATTGATTTAACGACGGGCAATGCCAAGTTAAAGATTGACGATTCGGAACCCCGCTCGTTTGACAGCGGAGACGGCGAATTGGCAATCACACCCGAAGCGTCCACACCCATTCGAGCTGGTGAGCGACACACGATTCGAATGAGCAATTGTGATGACCAAATCTTGCTTTGGGTCGACGATGATGTCATCGCTTTTGACGGGCCGACCACGTTCGATGCGAGAAAATTTCGCACGATGGAAACGAATCGACCGAACTATGTGCCGGGCCAGCATCCGCTTGACGCGGCGCCCGTCGGACTCGCCGTGCGCGGTGGTGAATGCAAGGTCCGTCACCTACGTATCGATCGTGACAAATACTACATCGCCGCCAGAAATAGCTATGAAGGCTTGATCGACTATGACTTTTCAAAGATGCGAAGTCTTTCGTCCACGAATTCTTCCGTGGGTGCCGTTCAGCAAGTGATGGCCGATCCCCAACTTTGGGATTCGTTCGTCGGTTGGCAATCTCGCCGCGAAGTCACGTTTGAAATGCAAGAGGACCAGTTTTTTCCCATGGGAGACAATAGTCCAGAAAGCCAAGATGCGAGATGCTGGGCAGGAACCAAGTTGCCACGCGGCCGCGAGGTGAGTCCCGATCCCGATGCGTACCGCTTCGCCGAGGCCCACTATGTTCCCCGCGACTTGCTGGTAGGCAAAGCCCTGCTCGTGTTCTGGCCCCACCCGTGGAATCGACCGATTCCCTACACGCCAAACATCGAACGAATGAAGCTGATTCGCTAGTCACCCCCAAATCACGAATGGATTCGAAAACGATGACTCCACCCTCCGGCCAACCATCGGACGTTGTTACCGACGGGCTTCCGAGCGAGCCGATTCTTCAGGCTATCGATCTGCAAAAGACCTATGGACGACGGCGAGTCGTCGATGGTGTGAATTTGCACGTCGGTCACGGCGAGATCGTCGGTTTGCTCGGTCCCAACGGGGCCGGCAAAAGCACGAGCTTTCGGATGATTTGCGGCATGGTCGAACCCGATCACGGACGCGTCTATCTGGGCGGTCAAGACGTGACCGATTGGCCCATGTTCCGCCGTGCGCGCGACGGACAAATGGGGTATCTGCCCCAGGAGCCAAGCGTGTTCAAGAAACTCACCGTGGAACAGAACATCTCGGCGCTGCTGGAGCTCCTCGGCTTCGATCGAGCAACACGCAAGGCTCGTACACAACAATTGCTCGAAGAGTTCAACATCACTCACATCCGCAAAAGCCGCGCGGCGGGACTCAGCGGTGGCGAGCGACGTCGGTTGGAGATCGCTCGCTGTCTCGTATCGGACCCGCGAATCGTGATGCTTGATGAACCCTTCGCCGGCATCGATCCCGTGACCGTCCAGTCCATTCAAGGTGTCATTCACCAATTGAGGAACTCGGGGATCAGCGTTTTGATCACCGATCACGCAGCCCGTGAAATCCTTGGGACCGTCGACCGGTGCTATGTGATTTATCAAGGCACCGTGTTAATTGATGGCTCGCCTGAAGAGGTGAAGCAACACCCCAAGGTGCGAGAGGAGTATCTGGGTGACCTTGATGCCGCCGCGGGTGGAGCCCCCCGCGAATCGACATCGATTTCACGCGACGCACCGCGCGCCGCGACCGTCCCCCGTCCGCACTTTCGACCTCGTGTGGACGATGGTGCATCAAGCAATGCCGTCAAGCGAAACGTCGCGGACGTTTGACGCCGATGAATCAGTGGGCATTGTTTTCGTCGCTGCTTCTAGTGCCGCTTGAACGACCTAAAGTTGCTTGAAAGAATCACAACCCGAAGCGTTACGGCTCGTTGATTTAGTGAGCTGACGGCGCTAGCCGCGGGCCTTACGGTGAATTAGAAGCCCTTCGATGCCCGTGGCTAGCGCCATCGGCTCACAAGAATTGCCTAATCCACTAAATCAACCGACGCGTCAGCGAGGGATTGACTGAGAATTCCTCGCTGACGCGTCGGGTTACGATGCCGCATCAAGTCGTTCTCATCGCACTAGTGTGAAGCTACGGTACCAACCAAAACGCACCGGTCATGGCGGCGGCTTGCGTGAGTCCACCTCGCAAGGAGATCGGAACTGGAGGAACGATCCACGGGGCACAGTTGCCAGGTCGATAGTATCCCAAGGCGTATTGGCATTCGCTCGGCGGATGAATTCCCATCTTATAAGGCATCACGGCGATGTTCACGAAGAAGTGGGCCGACGAAACGACGGGCTGCAAGAATGGTCCCGCGGTGTGTCCGTATCGTTCCAAGTTGACCTCTTCAAAGTACAACGGTTTGTGACACAGATTCGATGCCTTCCAGGTCATCAGGGTGCGTGTCCAAGCGCGTGGTTGGTAAGCGACTTGTTCGATCAAGCATTCGGTCGGCAAGCCCCAGTTCTCGGCGATGTAAACCAAGTCGGCTTCGCTGAGACGATTGATGGAGAGTTCTTCGGTGGCACCATACTCGGTTTGGATGATTGCCTTTTCGTAAGCCAGATCGACAAGTCGACCTGAGGCCAGCGGCACGCCATCGATCGAACGCCACTGGCGAGTTTCCTGCTTCTCGTCAAACTTGGCTTTGAGCTTTGCGTATTCGTCTTCCGCGATGATGTCGGGACGAAACGGAGGGCTGATATCCAGCGATACGTCTTTGATTGATTGCCTGGCAATGCGTTGGCGAAAGTCTTCGCACGACAATCCCACGCTTCCGGACGCTGTTTCGTCATCTTTTTGGCCAAACGGTTGACGGGGCGTCTCAGCTTCGGCGCGGCTTTTCTCGTCGGCGGCTCGATCGCTCGGATCTCGCTTAAACGGATTCTCCAACGGTTCGTATCGATCCGACGGCGACTTGGAATTGTCGCCGTTGGTTCGCTCGCGTTCCAACATTTCGCGAAGCGTCGGTCCGTCACCCGCCGAAGGTGCGGTCGCACGCGGACGCGCCGCGGCATCCGCATTTCCGGTCTCGCCTGGCAGGAGTTGTAGCGAGTCGGAAGATCGTCGAAGTTCGTTCCGAAGCTCGTCGAGCGAACGTGATTCCGATGGCAACGTGGGTGACGCTGACTTGGGCGGTGGAGGCAGTTCAGGCGGAGTCGTTTGAACCGTACGCGATTCACGTGCTGGTGGTGGCGCAGGGTCATCGCCAAACGGATTGTTAAAGAAATCGGACTCCGGGATGGGAGCCGGAATCGGTTGCAATGCGTTGGGCTCTGCCGTCGGGATCGGTGCGTTCTGGGGAACATCAAACTGGGGCTTCGCCCACATCGCTGCGGCGACTGGGGCACGAGATAATTCCACCTCATGCTTGACCGGACGAAGTGAACTGACCTGCTGCACGGATGCTGGATCGTCGCTGGTTAAAGATGTTTCGTCGCCGGTTAGAGATTCATTGCCCGGCAACTGGGGGCTTTTCCGCCACTGCAGATCCCATCCGTCGTGCTGCGGTTGGTGGGTGGTCGGAGCGGGATTTGCGAGTTGCGATCGCGTTTTGGGGATGGGGCGCAATCCCTGCATCGCACCGGTCGAAGACGGTGCTTGGGCGGCGACCCCAGCGGACATCGACGCCACCAGCAGCAATGCCAGGCTAGTTCGTTTCCCCAGCGTGAACGTCGGGGCTGTAATTGGGCGCTTCTTGAGTGATCGCAATGTCATGCGGATGGTTCTCCCTCACCGTGGCTGCGGACACGCGAAGAAATTTCGCGTCTCGTCGCAGTTCTTCAATCGTCCGTGTTCCGACATAGCCCATCCCGGATCTCAGCCCGCCGACCAGTTGGTAGACGTAATCGCTGAGCGCTCCCTTGAAGGGCACTCGGCCTTCGACACCTTCGGGCACGAGCTTTCCAGCCGCCGTCCCTTTCTGCCGATACCGATCGCTGCTTCCGTCGACCATCGCGCCCATCGATCCCATCCCACGGTACGCCTTGAACGTACGTCCTTGGTACAAGATCATTTTGCCCGGGCTCTCGGCCAAGCCTGCGAACAGACTGCCGATCATCACCGTGCTCGCTCCGGCCGCGATCGCCTTGGTTATGTCACCGCTGAAGCGAATGCCGCCGTCGGCGATGACAGGTGTATTTCGTTCTTGTGCGACTTTGGATGCTTCCAAGATCGCGGTTATCTGGGGAACGCCGACGCCGCTAATCACTCGCGTCGTACAGATCGAACCGGGGCCGATGCCGACTTTTACCGCGTCCGCACCCGCATCGATTAAATCTTTCGCTCCTTCTCCCGTCGCGACGTTCCCCGCGACCACTTCAATCTTCCAGCCTCGCTGGCTCTTAATTTCCCGCACGGTCTCGATCACATTGCGGCTGTGTCCGTGCGCCGAATCGACGACCAAAAGGTCAACGCCTTGGCGAATCAAACTTTCGGCGCGCTCAAAATCGCCCACGCCGATTGCCGCTCCGACGCGAAGTCGACCCTGCGGGTCCTTACAGGCTCTCGGGAAACGCTTCATCATGTCGATGTCGCGAATCGTAATAAGCCCCGTCAGTTTTCTATCTTCGTCAACCAGCAAGAGTTTCTCGACTCTTTTTGCCGTTAAAATTCGCTCAGCTTCCTCAAGCGTTACATTTCCTACAGCCGTCACCAAATTCTCATGGGTCATCACGTCAGAGATTGGAAGGTCTGGGTCTTCTAGGAACCGCAGGTCGCGTCGGGTGAGGATGCCCGCAAGTTTCCCGTCTTTGCGGACAATGGGGATTCCCGAAACGTTTGCCTGGTCCATTAACTCTGCGGCACGTCCCACGCGTTCTTCCGGCAACAATGTTACCGGATCCACAATGATCCCGTTGGCCGAACGCTTGACCTTGAGCACTTCCTCGGTTTGCCGCTCAGCCGACAAATTTTTGTGCACAATGCCCAGCCCGCCTTCTTTGGCCAGTGCAATCGCCATCTCGGCTTCGGTCACCGTGTCCATTGGGCTGGACAGTAGCGGAATCTGCAACCGGATATTGGCGGTCAACTGTGTACTAACGTCAACTTCGCTGGGCACCGCCTCGCTGTATCGGGGTAGGAGCAGAACGTCGTCAAACGTGACCCCAGTTTCACCAATCTTGTCGTCAAACATGCGTCCCAGATCCCAAAGCGTCGCTAAAGTGGGAAAAACCGCGAATTATGCACGACATTGACTCAACCGTTAAGGGCTGAGACGAAACTCTCCGGCCGCACCCGACAACCGAGCCGCCGCCTTTGTCGCGAGTAGCAACGGGCGAGGTCGTTGCAACAACGTGATTGGGCAGATAATCGCGAGCGAAAAAGAGCTATACTAAGGTTCCCACCATTCTCATGCTGAGTACCCACGATGACTCCATTTCATAGTCCCCGGCGTTTGTTCTTGAAGGCCGCTGGCGTATCGGTTGCGCTTCCGGCACTGGAATCCCGAGGCAAATCGCTCGCCAGCGAAACTCATTCACCTTTACCGCGTCGGATGGTTTGCATTGGCAATGAGTTCGGAATGTATCCGGGGGCTTTCTGGCCAACGGCACCCCAAAATCAAGTGGGGGCCAACCCGGAGGCACTTTCGCCACTACTAGAACCGCTCCGTCGGCACCGCAAGGATTTCACCGTTTTCTCACACCTGGACCACGGTTTGAATGGCGGCCACTTTGCGGTGCACACGTTTTTGACGGGCGTGAAGTCGACCGACGCCAAGTCGATGGTGGATGGTGGAATTAGTCTCGATCAACGTGCCGCTGAGCACGTGGGTTCACAAACTCGCTTTCCGTCATTGACGGTCGGAAGCGAGAGCGGGCTGCACGGCGGGTGCCGAATCAGTTGGACGCGAACGGGCACTCGAGTGCCGCCCATCGCCGGACCTCGTGAACTGTTTCGACGACTGTTCGTCGACGGTGGTGCCAACGAAAAATCGCAAGCGTTCGATCGACTTGATTTGCAAGGTTCGATTCTCGATGCGGTGATGGGCGATGCCAAAGATCTTTCTCGGCGACTCAATCCGAATGACCGGCGCAAACTCGATGAATACTTGTCGTCGGTACGCGACGTCGAACTGAAGTTGGACCTCGATCGACGTTGGCAGAACGTTCCCAAACCCAACGCGTTGATCGATGAACCGACCGACTTGGGGCTAACACGTGATTTGCCAAAGCTCTACGACTTAATTGCACTCGCCCTGCAAACAGATTCGACTCGAATCGCGACATTGGAAATCGGTGGCAGCTTTGCCGCGTCCGATCTGGGGATCAAAAAAGGCTACCACAGTTTGTCGCATCACGGTCAAGTTCAAGCGAACATCGATCTCTTGGTTCAAATTGAAAAGTATCAAGTGGAGCAGTACGCACGGTTTCTCGATCGTCTCGCGTCAACGGTGGAACCGGATTCGGACGGCAGTCTCTTGGATCGCACGATGGTGCTTTTCGGTAGCGGTATGGGCAATGCAAACTCCCATACCAATCACGACTTGCCCATCATTCTTGCGGGCGGAGGTTTTCGGCATGGAAAACTGCTGGAGCTTCCCGAGCCGTCACTCCAGCGAGTACCGCTTTCGAACTTGTATGTTTCGATGCTTCAGCAATTCGGTGTGGAAACCGATACGTTTGCCAATAGCACGGGGACTTTACGCGGGTTGGAAACGATATGAGTCTCTTTCATACAGCACGATGGTGCGGATTCGCTGTAGCGATCACCGCTTCAATCGCGGCGGCGAATGAACAGCACGAGAAGACCGCCGTCGAAAAGTCGACGACTGCAATGCTTGTGGAACCGTTCCTCGAGCGTTTTTGTATCGAATGCCATAACGCTGACCAGCGAAAGGGAGACCGTGATTTCGAAGAGTTACCGAGCGAGATTTCCGATGACGACTCTCTCGTCGATTTTCAAGATATTTTGGACCAGTTGAATGTCGCCGAGATGCCACCGCCGGAGTCCGTCCAACCCACGGATGCGGATCGCTTGCGAATCGTGCAAGCATTGACGGATGCGATCGGCGGGTATCATGCTGAGAAAGCGAATGTGGGCGGCCGCACGGTGCTGCGACGTTTGAACTCGCGTGAGTACCGCAACACGGTTCGTGATCTATTGCAGATCGACACAACGATTTTCGACCCGACGCTTCGATTTCCTCGCGACCAGACCGTCGAACACCTTGACAACATTGGCGACGCGTTGGTGACGTCGTCGTACTTGTTAGCGAATTACCTTGACGCCGCCGAAGCCGTAATCAAACGAGCGATTTATCCGCTCGAAAAGCCGACCGTCAAACAATGGTCGTTTCGCGATAACTTTCGCCAACAGCCCGAAGTCGACAATGTGCATAAACAAGTCAACGGGTTCAAACACATGACGTTGTATGATGTCATTGGTGCGGACAAGCCCGAAGGTGCCTATGGACCGATCTTGGAGTTCGCCCAAGGTGTTCCCGCGGATGGGATTTATGAGATTCGCGTTCGGGCCGAGGCGGTCAACCGCTTGCACCCCTATGACGAGTCCTTTGTCGGGACGGACCGTGACGAACCTTTTCGATTGGGCATAGTTCCCGGCGACCAAACGGCGGGCGAGCTGCACTTGCACCAAGCGGTCGAACCGCTGCTCGCCGAGATCGAACTGGCGGACGAACCCAAGTGGTATACCGTTCGCATTCCGCTCCAGCGTGGACTTACTCCACGATTCACCTTTCGCAACGGTCTGATGGATGTTCGCGGTTTGTGGACCAAGCTCATCAAAAAGTATCCAGACCAGTTCCCCCGCAATTTAAGTGGGATCGTCGAATATCGCCGAGCTGCGATCTCGCAGGGCAAACTACCGCAAATCCATATCCATGAGATAGAGATTCGTGGACCAATCGTCGATCCCTGGCCTACCGCGAGCCAACGAATGTTACTCGGCGACGACTTCGTACGAGTTGCCAAGGGCGAGTCGCTTTCGGAAGAACAGCTTCGACACTATATCGGGCGATTCGCATCACACGCGTATCGTCGTCAAGCGTCGGGGCTCGAAATCGATCAAATCATGCGAGTGGTGAAGCTCCAGAGCGAGCGAGGAACTTCGTCGCTCGAGGCGTTTGCCGACGGATGCAAGACGATTCTTTGCTCGCCCAATTTTCTGATGTTAGCGGAACCGACCGAGCAGGACCAAAACACCTTGACCCAAGACGCGTTGGCGTCGCGTCTTTCGTACTTCCTTTGGTCGTCGACGCCGGACGAAACGCTGCGGCAGTTGGCAAATGAGGGTCAACTGAGCGACGACGAGGTGCTGCGAAGCCAAGTGCGACGCCTGCTGGAGGACCCGCGGAGCGAGGCGTTCATCCGCGGTTTTCTCGATAGCTGGTTAGCACTGCGAGACCTTGGTTCCGCCCCACCGGATCGCGGCGACTTTGTCGATTTCTATCGACATGAGTTGGGCGAGGCAATGCGTACCGAGACCGAGTTGTTCTTTCGCACGATGCTGAAAGAGAACCTCGATCTAAACAACTTCATTGATTCCAATTTCACTTTCGTCAATCGACCACTCGCAAAACATTATGGTATCGATGCTCCAGCTGGTGCAGACTTTCATCGCGTTACGTTGCCGGATCGACGTCGTGGTGGGCTGCTGGGCCAAGCGAGTGTGTTGACCGTTTCGGCAAACGGAATCGACACCTCGCCCGTCGTACGAGGCGTTTGGATGCTCGAGAATTTCCTGGGCACTCCCCCTTCGCCACCTCCGCCGGATGTCCAACCGCTCGATCCCGATACCCGTGGCGCCACGTCCATTCGCGATCAGCTGTCCAAGCATCGCCAGACGCCGACTTGCTATGAATGTCACCGCAAGATCGACCCGCTCGGCTTCGCACTGGAGAATTACGACCCGATTGGTCGATGGCGAAGCAGCTATGGACGCAACGTCCCCATCGATCCCTCCGGCGAATTACCCGACGGAAAAACGTTTGGCGACATTGTGCAGTTGAAAGAAATCCTGATGGATCGAAACGTACAAGTCAAACGCTCGATCGCCCAAAAGATGCTTGCTTATGCGACCGGCCGGCAAGTGGTACCCAGCGATCGGTTTCACATCGATCGGGCCGCGAATGCGGCGACGGGAGCCCGCGATCTCGTTGAGCAAATCGTGCTCAGCGAACCATTCCGAAACAACTGAGTTACAACGCTTTTAGTTGTTCGATGATTTCTCGTGCGGACGTTCGTCCGCCATGAGATTTGCTTACTTTGGACCAGCGAACTTTGCCGTCATGGTCGATGATGTACGTCGCTGGATAAGCCGTTTCGCGAGGGGCATCCCAGCGGAGACGCCAATCGGTAACCATTTGCAAACCGGGATCACGCACCAGGACGAGCGGCGCCGGCAGCGCCGTTTTCCCCATGAATTCCTCCGCATGCTGCTCCAACTGGTCCGGCTCGCCTGGGTAAACAAAGATCACTCGCTTGGCAACTTCGCCAATCTTGTCCGCCGCCGTGACAAGCTCTCCCACTTGCCGACTACACAACGGACATTGGTAACCCGGATAACCGCGCAGCACGATCAATACGACGGGGCCTTTTAGGTATTCCTCACTCAGCGTTAGTTCGCCAGTGCCGCTGACGATGGGCAGCGTGAAGTCCACCGCCATGTCGCCCGACGCGACCTGTTTTTTCGAATTTGCATCGGACGGCTCTGCCGAAGTCGCCAGTTTGGCTTGAGTGACAACGGACATCATGATGGCAAGCGGCATCAACCACATGCTCGGATGACTCGGTCGATTCATGGCGAACTCTTCTCGTTCAGGTAATGGAGACTTTGGGTGATACTATCGATCGGGGCTGGCGATTGGTCCTGCTCGACGTGGCACTGGAGTACACCGATCTCCTTCGCAAGTTTCATTACTTGGGGAATGTCGATGATTCCGTCGCCGAGTTCTTGGAACGCGTCCGCGGGGACCTCGGATTCGTCGTTGATCGTTCCGACTTTGGCCTTGAGATCCTTCAAGTGGATTTGAGTGATTCGTCCGGCAAGCCGTCGCATCATCGCGATGGGATCTTGGCCACCGATTTTCACCCAGAAAACATCGAGTTCGAAATCCATCTTTTGTGGATCAAAGCGTTCCATAAAGATGTCGAAGGGCGTCACCTCTCCGCCACTGAATTTTGCAAATTCGAATGAGTGATTGTGGTAGCACATCCTCATCCCGGCGGCACGAACGCGATCGGCCATTTCGTTGGACCGATCGGCGATCTGCTTGCACTTGTCGGCCGTGTCACGGGATTCACGACCGATGTACCCGAACACCACGTGTCGCAACCCGAGTCGCTCGGCAAGTTCGATCGTCGCGTCGACACTGAGAACGTCTTGTTCCGTCGGGTTCACGATCGTCTTCCAATCCATGAACGCACTGTGGACCACCAAGCCTTGGTCGCGCGCCATGGCAGCGACTTTAACGGCACCCGGATCAATGGACATCAACTCCACTTGCCGGTAGCCGGCCGCGGCTACTTGCGAGAGCGTCTTCTCCGGATCCTCAGCCATTTGGTCGCGGACGGTATAGAGCTGGAGACCGATTCGGTCCATGTAGGGAAGCGACTCGGCGCAAGCGAAACGTGGCGATCCGAGCACCGAAGCCAAGCCCGTCACGGCAGAAAACTTCAATAGGTTACGTCGACTCGTTGTCATGCTGAGCGAGGTGTTGATTCTTGATTTCATGATTCAATCTGCAACCGGGATGTCACATTGCGTGAGTCGATGGATTTCAGCGACGAAGACGCACCAAGGCCCTCGTCGCATAGTGTATTTCATCAGGCATTCGCTCGAAAACGAAACGTCTAAAGACCACGCTTTTGCCGTTGGCGGCGGCTATACGATTCGAGTGTTTTTCGTTCCGATCGCGTCAAGCTGGCCTCACCCGACTCGTGGATTTTAGCCAAGATTCGGTCTGCTTCCGCCGCTTCCTGCTGCAATTTGCGATCGGGGTCGTGCAGCTTGAGCTTCATTCGACGCGATCGTTGCCCCATGCTTTGCCGCCAGCGGATCAAACCATCGGTCGAAATCCAGTCGAACTTCCATCGCTGGAAATAGTAGACCAAGCCGAACGCGGCGCCGGCCAGGTGCACTTCGAACGCCGTATTGCCCCCACGACCACCAAGTGCCCCGAACAAGTCAAAGGCGACAAAGACGGCGCAGAGCACCCAAGCCTTGATCGGCAAGACAAAGAACAACAGCAGTTCGACGTTAGGATAAAAACATGCGAACAGGATGGTTGTCGCCACCACCGCACCGCTGGCGCCGATGATGGCGACAGACACGCCGGTCGCCAAGGCAATCACCGCACCGATAATGCCGCCAATGATCACGGCAATGAGATAGAACTTGATGAATTCGGCGAACCCCAATCGCTGTTCCATTGGTCGTCCAAAAATGAACAACCCGAACATGTTGAAAAGGATGTGATTGAGATCCCCATGAATGAATCCATAGGTTAGGAATTGCCACCACATCCAGGGGCGCGCGAGCGTCGTGGGTGTCACGGCAAAGGTCTCGGCGAGCGATTCACTCCTGGTAACAAATTCGACCAAGAACACCGCAACATTGATGGCGATCAAGATGATCGTCGCACTTTTCGGTTTCGCTACGTTGGGTCGCCAGGCGGAGTCCAGCTCGTCGCGGCCGTAATCTCGGTCATACAGACCCATGTAAATCCTCGAAAATGGTTGATGAAGACTGGATCCAGCCCCCGCCCAGCACTCTTGATTCGTCGTACACGACGGCGGCTTGCCCAGGCGCGACTGCCAACTCGGGTTCATCAAATTTGACGGTGAATTGATGAGCACTCGCTCCCAAGACTTTGACCTTCGCTGGCTTGGGAAGCCCGTTATAACGAATTTGCACTTGCACTCGACTGGGCAGGTCGGTGGGATCGATGAGCCAGTTGGCATCGACCGCTAATAGCGATGCGCGTGCCAATTCATCCTTTAGTCCGATGACCACGCGGCGGGACTCTGGCTCGATCCGGATCACAAAGTACGGTTCACCCATCGCCACCCCCAATTTTTTGCGCTGACCAATGGTGAACGCGTCGATTCCCGTGTGCGTGCCGACGACACGTCCATCGGTCGTCACAATTTCGCCCGCCGCGGTCGCCGCAAAATCAGGTCGTCTTGCCCGAACAAAGTCGCTGTGATGACCCGAGGTCACAAAACAAATCTCTTGGCTGTCCTTTTTGGCTGCGACGCCCAGACCGATACCCCTAGCGAGCTCGCGAATTTGGGGTTTGGAATAGCCGCCCACCGGAAGCATCGTTCGAGTAAGTCGCTCCCGACCGATTCCGAACAAGGCATACGATTGGTCTTTGTCCGAGTCGATGCCGCGATGGAGTTCGTTGCCGCCTAGCAGTCGAGCGTAGTGTCCGGTCGCGACGAAATCCGCATCGACCCCATCGGCATAGTCAAAAAGCCGCCCGAATTTGATCCAGTGGTTACAACGAACACAGGGATTCGGCGTTCGCCCATTCATGTAGTCATCGACGAAGTAATCGACAATCCGGCGAAAATCTTCTTGCAGATCTAACGCGTAGAACGGGATGCCCAACTTCGACGCCACTCGACGCGCGTCGGCAGCGTCCGACGCGCTGCAGCAGCCCTGCTTGTGATCGGCCCGAGCGGACGAGGCGTCACCGAGAACGGGCAGAACCGAAGTCAGGGCACTTTTTTCACCCTCGACTCGGCAAACTTCCGCCGACGCCTCGCCGTGCCGCATGAAAACGCCAATTACCTCATGTCCGGCATCGAGCAACAAGTGCGCAGCGACACTCGAATCGACGCCACCGCTCATCGCCAGTACAACACGTGCCATTGTAAATTTCTAACCCGTCGCAATGATGACGGAAAAGCGAACCAAGTTCATTTCCAGTATCCTCAACCAAGTATCTCATTGTACGCCCGGAGCCGAATACGTCATGGACGCTGAAATCTATCGCCGCAGCGACGAAATCCGCCAGCGCAAAGAACAGCTGGGAGACAGTCTTTGACTACGCTAACAAGCGTGATCAAATCAATGCGATCGAAGCCCAAATGGCGGGCCCAGACTTCTGGAACGACCAAGCCGCCGCGCAATCCCTGATCGGCCAACTCAAAGGCCTACGCAGCATCGTGGGGCCTTTGGACGAATTGTCAACCTCCGTAGGCGATTTAGAAGCCCTGCTGGAGATGGGCGAAGAAGATCCGTCCTTGGCCGACGATGTGGCTGCCGAAGTCGCTCGGTTGGAAAAAATTCTCGACGACCTAGAGCTCAAAGCGTTGCTCAGCGGCCCCAACGACGGTGCCGGAGCGATCGTGACGATCAATGCTCGCGATGGTGGTACGGACGCGAATGACTGGGCAGAGATGCTGTTGCTGATGTACTCGGCATGGGCCGTGGGCCAGGACTACAAGATCCAACTCCTGGACCGGCACGATAACGAAGAGGCGGGTATCAATAATGCCTCGATCGCCGTTCGGGGGCCGATGGCCTACGGATACCTCAAGGGCGAAGAGGGAATGCATCGGCTGGTTCGCATCAGCCCCTTCAACAGCGAAGGGAAACGGCAAACCAGTTTCGCCGCCGTCGATGTTTCGCCGGAAATCGACGATACCGTCGTAGTGGAAATCGACGAAAAGGACATTCGCGAAGACGTCTATCGCGCCAGCGGGGCTGGCGGCCAGCACGTCAACAAGACGAGCAGCGCTGTTCGGCTAACGCACCTGCCCACCGGCGTCGTCGCCGCTTGCCAGAGTGAGCGGAGCCAACACCAAAACCGCGCGACCGCGTGGAAGATGCTCCGTGCACGAATCGCCCGACTGGATGAAGAACGCCGTGAAGCCGAACAGGCCGATAAGTACGCAAACAAAGCACGAACAGGCTTTGGCAGCCAGATTCGCAATTACTTCCTGCATCCCGATCAACGTGTTAAAGACGCTCGCACCGGTCACTACGTGGGCAGCTTCAACAGCGTGATGGACGGCAGCGAGTTGCAAGGTTTCCTCGATGCGTTCTTGAGGTTCCGGGCCGGACAAGAAGTTCCTCAAAAGGAGTGATTCCATTGGCGACGATTTTTACCAAGATCATCAATCGTGAAATCCCCGCGACCATTGTGTACGAGGATGATTGCTGCATCGCGTTTCAAGACATCGCACCCAAGGCGCCGACGCATCTGCTTGTCGTGCCCAAGAAAGAGATCGTATCGATGGCCGACCTCACCCACGATGACGAGGCACTGATCGGACGGTGCATGCTGGTTGCAGCTCGGGTCGCGTTCGACGCGGGACTGACAAACGGATATCGCCTGGTCATCAATACCGGTGATGAGGGCGGCCAAGAAGTTCCGCATATCCACGTTCACGTGCTTGGTGGTCGAAAACTCTCCTGGCCACCGGGATAAGATTCTCCGCCTCATGACCCGCTTCGAAGATCTGTCGAACGAATTGGAGATGCTGGGTCGCGCCGGGCGATTGCGCCAACTTGTGGCGAGGCGTCTCGAGGCGACATCGATCGACGACGGCCACGGAAAAACGCTCGTCAACTTCGGCAGCAACGACTATCTCGGTTACGCCACTGAGCCTGTGGTCGATTCGTCCGCCGCGATCGGTAGCTCCGCCAGTGCCCTGGTTACCGGTTGGTCGGATCGTCACGAACAACTCGCCCAAAATCTTGCGACGTTCGAATCGACTCAAGCCGCTGTGCTGTTTCCCTCCGGTTACGCAGCGTGCAGCGGCGCCGTTGCCACACTCGCGCGTCCAGGCGACCTCATCATCAGCGACGCGCTCAATCATGCCTCCCTGATTGATGGCTGTCGCTTGTCCGCTGCGAAACGGATTGTCTATCCACATGGTGATGTTAATTTTGTCGAAGATACCCTTCGCGATCATCGTGGCCAATTCAACCGCGTGTGGTTGCTGACCGAAAGTGTGTTCAGCATGGACGGGGACATTGCACCGCTGGTGGACCTGTGCGAGGTGGCCGAGAAATACGGTGCCGAATTGATGGTCGACGAGGCGCATGCGACTGGGGTACTGGGGCCAACGGGGTCGGGTGTCTGTGAGGCGCTTGGTATCCGCCATCGTGTTGCAGTACGGATTGGAACCATGAGCAAAGCTTTGGGCGCCCAGGGAGGATTCGTTGCCGCCGATCAAGTCGTGGTCGATTATCTAGTCAATCGATGCCGTTCGTTGATTTACAGCACGATGCTTTCGCCATCGATTGTCGCAGCGGTGACTAAGCGACTTCAAGAAATTCGCGATAATTCGAGCCGACGTGATTCGTTGATTCAACGCATTACCCAGCTTCATGTACTCCGTAAGGCAGAACCCGCCAAGCTGCTCACACCGATCATTCCGATTTTGATCGGCTCGTGCCACCAAACCCTCGACTGGAGTGCGCGACTTCGCGAGCTGGGTTTTTTCGTTCCCGCGATACGCCCCCCGACCGTCCCCGAGGGCACATCGCGACTGCGAATCTCACTGTCCGCCTGCCACACGGAGGAGCAGGTGGCGAACCTTTGCACGTCGCTTCAAACCATCGCCGACGATCGGCCGTCTTAATCGACCTGCTTAATCGGACTGAGCAATCTTTGATCAAGCAGCCGAGCGTTCCGCGGTTGACGAACGCTGCTGGGTACTTTGGTAATCAGCAATGGCTCGCTCGATTTGTTCCAACTGTTCTCCCGCGGGAATCGCAAGATCCACGAAAATGAACTTGTTTCCACCGACCACGCACCAGTTCGCTTCCTGGCCATCGAGGACTTCGAATCGGATCTTGAAGCCAAGTTGCCACGCGAGACGAGTTTTTTCCTTGAGCCGCTGGACAACATGGGGTGCGGATGGCCGGTCTGGTGACGGCTGAGGCGGGGAAACGACACCCGGATCGGTGCGATGTTCAGTGTTCGCTAGCATGGCTCGCCCCCAATGCGAGTGAGGATGTGTTCCGGAGCGGTCGCCTTGATGCGCCGATGCCACCGAGTAGGCAAAATCTGTCGATTACTCCGTACGTCCTATAGCAGGCGGTGCGCGACGGACGATAGATCACCAAGATGCTCTTCCTCCGATCTTCCCGACGACTCGTTTGAGACACTATGAATTTGCCCGCATCCGACACGTCATCCGACCAAGTCGATCGGCTGCAAGCCGAACTTCGGAAACTTCAGGCGATGGCGACGCTCGGTGAGTTGACGGGAACCGCGACGCACGAATTCAATAACGTCCTGATGACGATCATCAACTACGCGCGTCTGGGCATTCGGAACCAAGACTCGGCCAGTCGCGATCGGGCCTTCAGCAAAATCTTGGAAGCGTCCGAGCGGGCAGCGAAGATCACCAGCACGGTTCTGGCTCAGGCGCGCAATCGTGGCGACTCGCTCGAGCCAACTGCTTTGGGGCCACTGATCCAAAGCTCGCTCGTGCTGTTGGAGCGTGAAATGCGCAAGTATCGCGTGGCGATTGAAACGGAGATCGACGAGTCGACGCCTCCGGTCATGGCCAGCGGCAATCAAATCCAGCGTGTTCTACTGAATCTGCTAATTAACGCTCGGCAAGCGATGCCTGAGGGTGGCACCGTGCAGATTCGATTGATGCGGGCCAAGAATGATGAGGCGATGGTTGAATTGACCGTACGCGACAGCGGTTGCGGTATCGAAGCGGCTGCGCTGCCGCGAATCTTTGACGCTTTCTACTCAACCAAGAGCGGACCCGACGAGACCGGCAAGGGCGGCACTGGACTAGGGCTTGCCGCGTGCAAAGACATCATTGATGAGCACCATGGTCGCATCCGCGTCGAAAGCACTGTCGGCCGCGGCACCGCGTTCATCATCCGACTGCCGATCGCCAAGAACCAACAAGCCGCAGCCTAGCAACGCGAAGTCCGACGCCACGCCCATCACTTTGCATGGTCCACGACACGTGGGGCGTCATGCTCCAGTTGCCCGTTCATCATGCCATCACATCTCGCACCACTGAATGAATCCGACTCGCGTGATTGCGAATTGATACTCCGCATGGCACGGCAGCAACTCGGTGTCGTGCCCAATTCGTTGTTGACGATGGCGCGTCAACCCGCGGTGCTCAGCAGTTTTGCGATGCTGGTCGCGAATATTCTCGGCCCACCGCCAGGCCGTCGCTTGCCGATCTGGAACGGCCTCCGATTGGTCTGGAAGAATATTGTGTGGACGGTTCGTCATCAGCGTTCCGCCGAGAGACTCCCGGCCTCACTGAAGAGTTTAGTGGCCCACGTAAGCAGTAACGCGGCGGGCTGTCGATATTGCCAAGCCCATACGATCGGCGAAGCGTTTCATCTAGGTGTACCAATCGCCAAGTTAGAGGCAGTTTGGGATTTCGAGCACAGCGAACTGTTTGATGCGGCAGAGGTCGCGGCACTGCGTTTCGCACTCGCTGCGGGAAGCACTCCCAACTCCGTCACCAACGAACATTTCAACGACTTGAGAGCCCACTACAGTGAAGAACAAATCGTGGAACTCGGAGCGACCGTTGCTTTGTTCGGTTTCTTGAATCGTTGGAACGACACGTTCGCAACCACACTCGAACCGGAATCGGTAGCATTGGCTCAGAAGCATCTTGCGAGCAGCGGGTGGACTCTCGGAAAGCACGTGTGAGCGGCGGACGAAGTGGCTGCGCGACGGAAGGCGACAGAACCTCGTTAAATGGTTCCGTATTGCGTCGCTCGCTGCGGCGCCCCGCGCATGACAGCATTGCTTGTGACGCACGGCATGAGATTTGCTGACGGGGGAGGTTTCGAGTTTCGTCCAGCGCGCGTCGACAGGGTCCGCAATCCCACGACACTGTTCACTTTGACACCAGCACAAATTTGATTCCGTGTGACCGACCGTAGGATAGGCTCGGCTGGATTGGTGCCATTGGATCCAAGAACGCGTACGGAGGCGATCGTTCAAGGTTCTTCATTCGCATTCGCCGCTTCATGCCAAGCACCACCGGTCATCAACTAAGATCTTCCTACGAGGAATCCTTCGCTAGGGACCTCCGGCAACGAAGATTGATCTACGCGAGCATTGTCTCGTCCGTGCTCGCCGTGTTGGCGGCGGACCTGATGACCCCGCTGGGCGTCGCGGTGTGGGTCTTCTATTTGCTACCAATTTCGCTTTCGTTGTTCTTGAGAACGAAAAGTGTTCCGTTGATGGTAGCAACGACCTGCACTGTGCTGATGGTGATCGCCCTTTTCACGGATGCCGTGGGGGTCAATCGCGAGATTGCTCAAGCTAACCGGGCGTTCGGGATCCTCACCTTTTGGATCATGGCATCGGTGGGCTATTTCTATATCGCCAAGAACGAGTTCGTGAGGCGACAAACGTGGATCCAAACCGGACTCGCCGCTCTGGGTGAAAGAATGAGCGGCGAATTGAAGCCGCTAGTATTCGGCGAAAACGTGCTAACCTTTGTGACGGACTTTCTAGGTGCCTGTGTCGGGGCGTTCTATGTCGGCGACGGTGAGTCATTCAAACGGATATCGACGTACGGCATCCCTAGCACGGCGAACATGCTTCAGCAAGTGACGCCCGAGGAAGGTCTGCTTGGGCAAGCAATCAAGGGCGGACGCCTGCTGCGATTTGACGATGTTCCCGAAGGGTATCTTACTGTTGGATCATCGTTGGGGCATACGACACCTCGGACCATCATCATCGCACCGATGATGGTTGATGGGGAAGTCAACGCGTTATTGGAAATCGGTTTCATGAGACGCGTCTCGGATGACGACGCTGCATTTTTGGAGACCATCGCTGAGCCAGTTGGCGTCGCCGTCGCGTCATCGCGTTACCGAACGCATCTGCAGCGATTGCTCGCCCAGACACGGCAACAGGCCGAGGAACTACAACAACAAGGCGAAGAGCTACGAGTCTCCAATGAGGAACTCGAGGTGCAAAGTCGCGTGCTTCAGGAGTCGCAATCCCAGTTGGAACAGCAGCAAGTGGAGTTGGAACAAAGTAATGTCCGTTTGGAAGAGCAGACACAATTACTACTGTCGCAGCGCGACGAGTTGGCCAAGGCCACCATTGAAACGGAAGCTAAGGCTAGGGAGCTTGAGTCCGCAAGTCGCTACAAATCGGACTTCTTGGCGAACATGTCGCATGAATTGCGGACACCCCTGAACTCGTCATTGATCCTCGCAAAACTGCTCGCCGAAAACTCGCAAGGGAACCTCACAGCAGACCAGGTCGTATCAGCCGAGACGATTCATTCCGCCGGAAAAGACTTGTTGCATCTGATCAACGACATCCTCGACCTGTCAAAAATCGAAGCCGGCAAGATGACCATTCGACCCGAGCAAGTCTGGTTGAATGATGTCGTTTCGGAACTCGACAAGGCCATGCGGCCCTTGGCTACTCAAAAAGGGCTGACCCTCCAAACGAACATTGCAGAGGATGTTCCCAAACACATCGTTACGGACCAACAACGACTCGAGCAGATTCTAAAGAACCTTCTATCCAACGCCATCAAATTTACGGACACGGGTGTCGTCGCACTCCGCGTCGCCATGCACTCGTCCGATCGTATCGCGATCGCGGTTTCCGATACTGGCATTGGTATCTCGGCGGACGACCAGCCAGCGGTGTTCGAAGCATTTCGGCAGCTTGATAGCGCGGCCAACCGAAAGTTCAGCGGGACGGGACTTGGCTTATCGATTACGACCGAGTTGGCTCGGATACTGGGAGGGGAAATCCGACTCGAGAGCGAGCTTCACGAAGGCAGCACGTTCACTCTCCTGTTGCCGACATCGCATGTGCCAGTGGCCGATGCGCCGCTGGATACAGCCAATCGGATGGCACCGTTGCCATCTTCACCCATGCAACCGCAACGCGACATACCGGATCGTTCGGAGCATGCTCCGCGGGCGAGAACGAGGCTGGCGGATGATCGCGAAACACTACGTGGGGACGCGCGTATTATCTTGATCGTCGAAGACGACGAGTCGTTCGCATCCATCTTGTCCAACATCGCGAGGGACTTAGAGTTCCAGTACGTGATCGCGACGACGGCTCACGAAGCGCTTTCGCTAGCGGCACAGTTTCTTCCTCAGGCGATCCTTCTGGATGTCGGTCTCCCCGACGAAACCGGATTGGTGGTACTGGACCGTCTCAAACAAGACGCACGCACGCGTCACATCCCTGTCCATGTGATCTCCGCCAACGATTTTTCAGAAACCGCCCTCGCACTGGGCGCAGTCGGCTACGCGGTCAAGCCGGTAACTCGAGAAATGCTACAAGAGACTTTGCAAAACCTTCAGATCCAATTGAACCAAAAGACTCGCCGCGTATTAATCGTGGAAGATGACGAAGTGCAGTTGGACAGCCTTAAAAAGTTATTGGGCTCACGGGAAGTCGAAACGGTGGGGGCCCAGAGTGTCGCCGAGTGCCTGGAGCATCTTCGGAAGACAACTTTCGATTGCATGGTACTCGATTTGACGCTACCCGACTCATCGGGATACTCGCTGTTGGAGACTCTTAGTGAAAACGACGAATACTCCTTTCCGCCCGTGATCATCTATACCGGGCGAGAATTAACGATGGAGCAAGAACAGTCGCTTCGACGCTATTCCAAGTCGATCATTATCAAGGGTGCGAAGTCGCCCGAACGACTACTGGATGAAGTGACCCTGTTCTTGCACCAAGTGGTGGATGAGCTTCCCCAAGAACAACAAAACATGATCAAGAAGGCTCGTAGTCGAGAGTCGGTGCTCGAAAACCGTCGCATCTTGGTGGTGGAGGATGACGTTCGCAATATATTTGCTTTAACGAGCATCCTAGAGCCACGCGGCGCAGTGATTCAAATTGCCCGCAATGGAAAAGAAGCGTTGGTGGCTTTGGACGAATCACTGACGAGCCGCGACAAGCAAATCGATCTGGTGTTGATGGATGTGATGATGCCAGAGATGGACGGCCTCACCGCGACTCGTGAATTGCGTCAACGATCCGAGTTTCGAAACATTCCGGTCGTTATGTTGACCGCGAAAGCCATGAAAGACGATCAACTCGAATGCATTGCCGCCGGTGCCAACGATTACATGGCAAAGCCGCTGGATGTTGATAAACTTCTGTCACTTGTCCGAGTGTGGATTCGCAAGCACTAAGGGGAAACGATTTGCCTGCGAAGACCCAAGATATCGAACTCCGACTATTGCTCGAGGCAATCTATCAGAGATATCACTATGACTTTCGCGAATATTCGTCGGCTTCACTCAAACGCCGTCTCGCTTTGGCGTTGGAGCGTTTCGATTGCGACACGCTGTCGCAGTTGCAGGATCTCGTCCTGCACCACGAAGAAACATTCACGGGACTGTTGTCATTTCTTACGGTGCAGGTCAGCGAGTTATTTCGAGATCCGTCCTATTTCAAATCGCTACGTGAACGGGTGGTTCCACACTTGCGGACCTATCCTTCGTTAAAGGTTTGGATTCCTGGGTGCGCCAATGGCGAGGAGGTTTACTCGATGGTCATCCTGTTTCGCGAAGTAGGCCTGGAGGACCGGACCATTTTTTATGCGACTGACATCAATGCCGAAGCATTGAAGCGAGCGGAAGCGGGAAGGTACGGACTGGATCGTATCGCTTTGTTTACTGAAAATCATCGAAAAGCCGGGGGAACCACATCACTTTCGGAGTACTACACCGCAGCCTACGGTTCGGCAGTCTTTGACAAGACACTCAAGAATCGAATTGTCTTTTCAGATCATTGTCTGGCATCGGATGAAGTCTTCGCGGAGATGCACCTTATCTCTTGCCGCAACGTGCTCATCTATTTTCGCAAAGAGTTGCAGGACCGCGCTATCGGTTTATTTAAGAACTCGTTACCACGCAACGGATTTTTGGGAATTGGTGCCAAAGAGAGCCTTCGATTTTCAAGACACGCAACTGGCTTCATCGAATTTGATTCGGTGGAACGAATCTATCGACGTCAAGGTGAGCTATGACGAAAGCGTCGAGGATGGTGGTGGTTGGTGCGTCGGCGGGCGGTATCGAAGCTCTCACGATAATCCTTGGCGGACTGCAACCGTCGTTCCGTTTGCCGATCGTCGTGGTGATTCATCTACCAAAGTCCAAAGACACGCAAGTGCTCGCCCTGTTGCAATCAAAGTCCAATTTGACGATGGTTGAAGTGGAAGACAAGCAAGAACTCGATGGAGGGACGGTGTACCTAGCACCACCGGACTACCACGTGCTGGTCGAAGACGAATGTTCACTCGCGTTGAACTGTGACGAACCGGTCAATTACTCGCGTCCGTCGATCGACGTCCTGTTTGAGTCGGCCGCCGATGTTTTTGCAGAGAACGTGATCGGCATCATATTGACCGGCGCCAACAAAGACGGCGCGACTGGGCTGGCAAGCATCACCAAAGCGGGCGGAGTCGGAATTGTCCAACAGCCAAGTGAAGCTCATTCGAGGATCATGCCGGATGCCGCGATATCCGCATGTCCCAGCGTAATCATCCTGGGCCTCCAGCAGATTTCGAAATATCTCAACGAACGGACCTAACGAAATGACCAACGATAGCCCATCGATCGTCAATTTTTTGCTCGTCGACGACCGCGATGCCAACCTAGTCGCGCTGGAGAGTCTGCTGAGACGCGACGGGCTAAATCTGTTGAAAGCACGTTCTGGAGCCGAAGCCCTCGAACTGTTACTGAAGCATGACGTCGCGCTCGCGCTGGTGGATGTCCAAATGCCGGGCATGGACGGTTTCGAATTGGCGGAACTGATGCGTGGATCGGATCGTACTCGACGCATTCCAATCGTCTTTGTGACGGCCGGACATTCGGACCAGCAGCGAAGGTTCGAAGGTTATGAGAAGGGGGCGGTCGATTTCCTCCAAAAACCGATCGAGAATGATGTACTCAAAAGCAAGGCATCCGTGTTTTTCGATCTATACAGCGAGCGACAGGAGGTTACGCGGCAGCGCGATGAACTGGAAAAGATTAGCCGCGAAAACGAACGCCTGTTGCAAGAAAGCCGAAAATATGCCGCGGCGCTCCAACAGGCGGACCAACGAAAAGATGAATTTCTGGCCACTCTCGCTCATGAGCTTCGTAATCCACTTTCTCCCATCCTCAGCGGTATCCAGCTGCTAGGGATGATGGCGTCCGATTCGAACGAACCCGACGAGAACGCTGAGATTCGCGATATGATCGAGCGACAAGTCCATCATATGGTGCGACTGGTGGATGATTTGCTGGAAGTGAGCCGGATCACCAGTGGAAAGATCAATATTCAAAACGATCGCGTGCGGTTGGTCGACGTGATCAAACATGCTGTCGAGACGAGTCAGCCTAATATTGATGCTGGCCAACACCGTCTCATTTTGAATATTCCCGAAAAGGAATTGTTGGTAAACGGTGATGTGACACGGCTTTCCCAAGTCGTTTCGAACTTGCTCAACAACGCCGCACGCTACACGCCCACCGGCGGCGAAATCACAGTTACGCTGGACGGTGATGCGAACAATGCGACAATCGCCGTCAAAGACAATGGGATCGGTATTCCACCATCGTTGCAATCCAAAGTGTTCGAACTGTTTACTCAAGTCAATCGGAACCAAAAACAGAGCGAAGGCGGATTGGGAATCGGGTTGGCACTCGCACAGCGAATCATCGAACTGCATGGTGGCACCATCGATGTTGCCAGTGACGGCCACGATCGCGGGTCAGTCTTCACCGTCCATCTGCCCGTGCTGCAGTTATTTCATTCCACTCAGACCTTGGACTCTGTGGATTCGGGAGGGGGACCTAGCCGGAGCCGAATTTTGGTGATCGACGACAACGTCGACGCACTTAACTGTCTTCGACTGCTGCTGGTGGCCATGGGTCACGAAGTGATGACCGCCGGGTCGGGTGCGGAAGGCCTTGAGCTTTTTGAGCGATTTGCCCCGACCTATGTTTTTCTGGACATCGGGATGCCCGTGATGGATGGCATTGAGGTGGCTAAACGCCTTCGAAAACTGCCCGGAGGTGATTCGGTCCGGTTGTTCGCGTTGACCGGATGGGGCCAACAGGAGGACAGGGAGCGTACCGACGCGGCGGGTTTTGACTTTCATCTCGTGAAGCCGGTCACCAAGGTTGCCATCGATCAAGTGCTCACCTCTGTGAACGGCCCCCAGGGACAGCAAGTGGGAAGATAGCGACTATCGTCGCCGTTTGCGATCACGATCGATTTCGTTACGCAGCCAATAGGCATCGAAAACGTCGCTCTGGTGGATTTGGTCGACATGCGCGAGCGTGTCGGTTAGAAAAACTTGCTCGCCATCTGGCCGACTCGCCGCTCGATTCAATGTATTGATGACGTCCAGGGCATCCGAAGCACTGACAAATCCATCGCCATTCACGTCAACATAGTCGGGAGGAAACACGCCCGCGGCAATATCGAGGCGCAGCGCGACTCGATTGGATTGGCCTCGATTCAATGTATTGATAATGGTGAGGGCATCCGATGCCGTGGTGGCTCCATCAAGGTTCACATCAGTAGCGAGTGCCGGGTTTTGCCACGCCGATGCGGACTCGGACACAACGGAGATTCGAGCCGTGGCAAGATTGCTGACACGTCCTTGCCCGAGATTGGCAACTCGATATGTGAACGAATCAACGCCCACAAAACCTGGTTCGGGATAGTAGAAAAAGACTCCAGGACTATCGATCGCCGGTAGGATCGTCCCGTGCGCCGGTTGTGCAACAACCAAGGTTTCAAGCGTCGATTGTTGGACTGGTAGCCAACCGGGATGACCAAGGTTGTCGTTCGCCATGACATTGACAATGACGAATGTTTCTCCCGACGATGTCGCGAACCGATCGTTACTTGCCGCAACAACGGTTTCCACTTGCGGACCAGGGTGAATCGGGATGACCGTGTATTCGAAGGACACCGGTGAGCCGTCGATCATGACATTTTCGACACGAATGTCGATCGAAAAATCTTCGGCCCCCACCAGATCGATGGAGGCGTTCGGTTGCCAAACAAGCGTGTTGAGGCCGAAGCCATCGACAACATTTTTAAGTGAGACCGGGGTCAATGCACCGTCGACCTTCATTTGGACGCTTGCGCCACGAAAGTCTGCGTTTTGACGTGAAAGCGACCAGCGGGGAAACACTAATTCCTTGGGCACGTAGCCTTGAGGTGGCCAGGAAATCCATTCTGGCGCCTCGCGTTGAACCGATGGAGTGATGACATAGAGTGCGTTCGCATTGGAAGTCGAACCGATGCCCATTCGATCAACAAAGGGGTTTTGAATCCAACGACGGTGTCCGACAGCGGTGTTACCGCTTCCCGGATCTTCCACATAGCCCACCATCGCAGCCGGTCCGGTGACGCCCAGGTAAAGATTCGACCTGCCAGCCGCCCGGGCACCGGCCGCGGTGTAACAAGCCCAGGTCGGATCGGGACTGTGCGAAAGCGAATTCTGCGCTTGCATCATGAGCGCCGCTTGCAGCGCTTCTTCACTCAAGGCAGAATCCAGAGCGACACTTTCGAGTCCTGACATATTCCGTAGATAGTTCAGAACGTTCAGGGTCGCTTCGTTCGTGCTAGCCGACACCGTCCCGGCATCACATCCCGCGGTGTTTCCGGTCCACTGAACAGGCACGTCGATGAAGGGTTTGAATTGCTCGTGGTAAGCGCTGACTACCGCCGCCCGATCCAGTACGTCGATCGCATCACCGGCGAACAAATGACGATGCTCGAGTTGCTGGAATCCGAGCTTGCGGTGAGTGATATTCATGATCCGGCGATGTCGGTTTCCCGAGGTGCTGGTTGGCGGTGTTCGAGACTTGGTCATTGTTATGTTAACTCAGTCGCGTCCGTGGGTGGTTCGCGACTTGGACCAAGTTCGTGACCAGCGATCACCCGTTGATCACTTTTACCCGTTGATCACCTCGCCGCCATTGGGATGCAGAACTTGGCCGGTCATGTAGGATGCGTCTTCGCTGGCCAAAAAGACGTAGCATCCGCCGCACTCGTGCGGCTGACCCGCTCGGCCGAGAGGCGTGTCGCTGCCAAATTTGGCGACTTTCTCGGGTGGGAACGTCGCAGGAATGAGGGGAGTCCAAATCGGTCCAGGAGCGACAGCGTTGACCCGAATTCCATCGCTGGCTAGGTTTTGAGACAACGAGCGAGTGAAGCTCACGATGGCACCCTTGGTCGCCGAGTAGTCGAGCAAGCCGGGGCTACCGCGGTACGCCGTCACGGAGGTCGTATTGATAATCGAGCTTCCGGGTGACTTTTTCAAATGCGGAATTGCTGATTGACACATGTAGAACATTGAAAACAAGTTGGTTTTAAAGGTGCGAATCAATTGGTCTTCGCTAATCCCGAAGATCTCTTTCTCAGGATGTTGTTCCGCAGCATTGTTCACTAAAACATCTAATCGACCGAACTGGCCAACAGCCTCGTTGACGGCCGATTCACAGAAGGCTTTTTCACCCACATCACCGGCGATGAGACAGCAACGTCGGCCTTCGTTTTCGACAAGTCGTTTGGCCTCTTCAGCGTCTTCTCGCTCGGATCGATACACGATTGTGACATCGGCTCCCTCGCGAGCGAACAGGACGGCGACACTGCGTCCAATGCCGCTATCGCCGCCAGTGACCAGTGCGACTCGGTCTTGGAGCTTGCCGCTTCCACGATAATCGTCGCGAACCGAGACGGGTGGCGGCGTCATCTCATGCTGTTTTCCTGGCTGTTGCGATTGGGACTGGGCCGGTCGCTGTTGGTCTTCGTCCGAATTACCGTTTTGTTTTGACTTATTGGCCACGCTGGAATCCTCGGGAAAGGGACGGATTGGGAAGAAGCCTGCAAGCCGATGCGAAATGCAAACGCTCATGCGAAATGCAAACGGCGGGCCATCTTGATCGTCCGACCGCTCGCGATCACGGCGTAGAAAGGTTCGCGAGAGTCGCTAGAATCGGGTCCTTCCATTCAGCTTGATTCAGTATCCTCCAACCCAATGATGCCCAACCGTGACTGTATCTGAGTTTCTTGAACAACATTTCCTCCATTTCAATGCTCGCGAGACCTTGGCAGCGGCGAGGAGTTACAAGGAATTCGTCTCGTCCGAGAATCGAGGCCAGATGATGGTTACCCTGGCCGGCGCCATGAGTACGGCGGAGCTCGGGATTTCGTTGGCGGAAATGATTCGACAAGGCAAAGTTCATGCGATCACATGCACCGCGGCGAACTTAGAGGAGGATATTTTCAATCTTGTCGCGCACAACGAGTATCGCATTGTCGAAGACTGGCGAGCGTTAACAGCTCAGGACGAAGTGCGATTGCGAGAACAAGGCTTCAACCGAGTCACCGACACTTGCATTCCCGAAACGGTGATGCGTCATTTGGAGCGACGGTTGACCAAGCGATGGGCTGAGGTGGCGCTGTCTGGTCAATCCATGTTGCCCGCGGAGTTTATGTTTGAATTATTGGACGACGAAGATTTGAAACAGCACTATCAAATTCCTCGCGAGAACAGTTGGCTCGCGGCAGCCAAAGACGCCGGGATACCGGTAATCGTTCCGGGTTTCGAAGACTCGACGCTGGGCAATATCTACGCTGCTCGTGTTTACGACGGTACCGTCGCGAACCATTCTGCGGTTTGTAGCGGTACGGCACAGATGGAATACTTGATTCGATGGTATCAAGAAGCGTCGCGTCGTGGGCCGATCGGATTCTTTCAAATCGGCGGCGGCATCGCAGGTGACTTTCCAATCTGTGTCGTGCCAGCGTTGATTCAGGACCTAAAGCTGGACATGCCTTTTTGGGCTTATTTCTGCCAGATCAGCGACGCGGTGACGAGTTACGGTGGGTACAGTGGTGCCGTTCCTAACGAAAAAATCACCTGGGCAAAGCTCAGTGCCGAGACACCCAAGTTCATGATTCAAAGCGACGCCACCATTGTCGCTCCGCTCGTTTTTGCCTACGTCTTGGGTTGGTGACCGACCATTACCGTTAAACTCGCATTTTGCTGGTTTTTCGTCATTCATGACCTAAGATTTCTTGCATGAAAGTTCAGGCGTTTTGGCCTCGGGGTCATCTTGCTTGGCTGGGCGTCCCATTTTGACGGCTCGCGAGGAAACCATGAAGTCACCAAAACGCGGCGCAATGACGCTCTTCGAAGTGACGATTGTCATCATCATTCTCGGCATCCTTGCGACCGTCACCATGCCGAGGTTATCTAACACCGTCCAGGCGGCGAACGTGCGCAGTTGTGCGGCAACCATCCAGTCGCATCTGGCTTACGCACGCTCCGTTGCGATGTCCCGAGGTCGCACTGTTACGGTTGTGTTTGAGAACAACGACGCCCGCTACAGTTGCCCGGACATTGGCTTCCCCGATCAACCTGGCTCGAGCTTGCAAGTAAACGTCAGGATGATGTTCGATCCGTCGATCGCATTGAACGCGAGTTTTGACCAGGGCGGAACGATTGCCTTCGATGGCGAGGGTATGCCCCGAGTCGGTACAGTTCCGCTCGTCCACGGCACTGTGGATGTCAGCGCCGCGGGTGTCGCGCATCGTGTTCACGTCAGCCCCGTCTTGGGGACCGTTTCCGCGTCCCAAGTCAATTAGGGCAACACTTGATGCGACCGCGCTTGGCATTCACGTTGATCGAGCTTGTGGCGACGATGTTGTCCGCAACCATCTTGATTGTGGGACTCGCCGGCGCGGTATCGGTGTCGGCCCAGCTGTTCGACGTCGAAGCTCTCGATCCATTGAATCCGACCTTGCCTGAACTTAACGCGAGTGAACTCAATGATCGAATGGCCGCAGATTTGCGTTACGCGACGAGCGTGCAAGACAACAACGGCTCTTCATGGATACTAACGCGGACCGCGCCTGAGTCACAGGTTCTCGAACAGGTCACTTACACGGCTGACGCAAACGGACTCTCGCGTCAAGTCAACTCGGGTCCGGTCGTGGTGCTTCAACCGGCCCAGCCGACGGTGAGCCAATCGATCGACAGCTATTCGATCCCGACGCCCTCACCGACCAAGACCGTTCATTGCCGGGGGATATCGAAACTGGCGAGTGCGAATGCGACGACTTCCCTGAACCTACCAATGCCGGCGGGGTGTGTGCCGGGTGACTTGGTGCTGCTTTGCGTCTCAGGCAAGTTTGCTTCATCAGCCGTGAATCTTTCACCTAGCGGATGGAACACGGTTCGAGATACGAGCCAGTCCTCCATGAGGCAGGTCGTCTACTTTCGTTCCTACACTGCAGCGTCTCCGGGCCCGATTGAAATCACGATCACATCGTCAGCCGCATTGGCTGCGGTGGCGATCGGTTTTAGCGACGCGCATCCTTGGAATCCGATCGCGTTCAGCGACACGAGAACTGGCTACGCGATTCCATTGCTTACCGCGACCCATCCGTCGGCGCTTCAGCCTTCGGTCAACAATCCCTCGAGGGGCATGATTCAGTTCGTCTCGGCGGAGAACGACCAATGGGAATATCACACGTTTGGGATGTCCACCTATGTCGACGTCGCCCATCTCTTGGCCTCGCCCAGTTCACAGAGCGTGGCGTTGGGGGCGGCCTTTCGACACGGCAGGGATGAAAGCGTTTCGACGCCCAGAGCGTACTGCAGCAAATTTGGCAGGTGGCTGCAGACGGCTGTCGGAATTGAGGTGGCACCATGAGCATCACCCCACAACGATTCCGCGTCGGAATATCTATGATCGAAGTGGTTGTGTCGACTTTGCTCGTATCAACCATTTTGATCGTGTCGCTAAATGCTTCTAGCAACTTGCTTCGCAATCGATTGACTTCCAGCGAAAGCGTGGAAGGTCAATTGCTCGCGAGGCGCTATCTCGACGAAATCACCTCGCTCGGGTTCATGGATCACGACGCCAATGTCGTCTTCGGAGCGGAGTCCGATGAGTCCACCAGCGACCGCATGACGTTGGATGATGTCGACGACTACCATGGCCTAGTACTCGCACCGCCGACATCTCGATCTGGAAACGCCATCACTGGCTATACCGGTTGGACAGTTGCCGTGTCGGTGTCGCCGGCCGATTCAACCGCGAGTGGATTCGTTTTGTCAGCGGACCAATCATTGCCGCTACGTCAAATTGTTGCGTCATGCACATCGCCGCTTGGAGGTGTATACACCGCCTCGGGATTCGTATCTCAATCGCCAAGCACGCTCGACCCCTCCCTGCTCCACCAACGACGACGTGCAATATTAATGGTGTTTCCGAGTGGACAAAATTTGGAGATGGAGTTGCCGCTTCGAAACCAGCCATCTGGTAGCGGATCATGAGACGAGCGACACCCAACCGAAGCCCACGTGGCGGATCATCGGATCGCGGCGGATACCTCTACGTTGCCGTTTTGTTCACATCATTGCTTGTCGCCACCTTGGTCGCCGGAGCGCTGGCGACATCGACGAGTCGCACTCGCCGGACGAATGATCGCGTTTCTCGGATCGCGGCCCAGCAACTTGCCGAAACGGAACTGCACCTGCAACTGACACGGATGCAAAAATCAGTGGACTGGCGATCCAGTTTGGCCAACTCCCAGTACTCGAAATGGCGGGATCTGTTGGGTGGACAAGTTCGGCACCAGTTCAACGACGTTGATACCGACTTGGCCGATGAACCATTCGACGCGGTTACGCTTACAGTTCATGCAAGGATCGACGGTGCGGAGGCGGCACTCTCCGCGGACCTCGTGAGTGACGAAGTCCCCCTCGCGATGCTTCGATACGGCTTGACGGCTTTGGACGACTTAAGGATCGACGATTCGATGCACGTGTCAAGTGAGCTGCCCGTTCAAGTGGCGAATGATTGCTTGACCACGTCGGGAGGAATACTAGTCACACCAAGACTGGAGTACGGTGACGTGGTAACGGTCGCGGTGAGAGGAAATACGGGTCCCAGTAACGTGGTTGGCCCGAACGATAACATCATCCAGCGATACTCGGGAGAATCGACGGAGATCAACATCAACTCGATTCCGAAGACGAAAGGTGACCACATCATTGAAAACGTCGTGCTGTCGTCAACAAACAATCCTTACGGCATCATCGATCCCTTGGGCAACTACATCATCGACGCTGGCAACAAAGACATCATCATTCGCAATTGTCGCATCGAGGGAACCGTGGTTATTGAAGATTGCAAAAGCCTCGTGCTTACCGGCGCCATCGTCTGGAACTCGATCGATCCCGCACGAGCGGCGCTATTATGTAGCAAGTCGATCACGATCGAAGGAATGGATTTGGAGCTCAGCGAGCCTGCCACCGATACTAACTTCAACCCGGGACACACCCCCAGTCGCGGAGGTATCTCGGATGCGACCAAGTTGGATCGGTACCCGACAAGTATCCGCGGCATCATCTACTCGCTACAAGACATCAACCTGCTACCGATGTCCGACAACGATCGGCTTCATGTCGCTGGGACAATCATAGCGAATCGCGTGAATGTGACTGGACGCGTCAGCATCACCAGCGTGCCGGAGCTCATCACATCGCCACCGTTGGGTTTTCGCGATCCCGTGCCGCTGCAATGGGTGCACGGGTCGCTGCGGAAGATCGTTTCTCCGACTCCTTGAGATCAACCGCTCGCGATAGCGGCGGCAAGTTGCTCGTAGGTCCGTTGGCTATCCGCTTTGGTACCGCGATTGTCCAACGCGATTTGGTACAAATGCTGACCAACCGGCGTGGGATAATTGCCCGTCACGCAAGCTCGACACAGATGATCCGCCGGCAAGCCGATCGCGCGAGCAATGGCGTCAACCGGCAAGTAACGGAGTGAGTCTGCGCCCAGGTCGTCGGCCAATCGCTGTTGAGCGGCGTCGGTCAATTCGCCACTGGTCGAGAAATACTTGGGAGCGATGAGTTGCTCGATCGTGCTCATGTCGATCCCGTAAAAGCACGGAGCGATAATCGGCGGACAAGCCACACGAACGTGGATCTCTCGGGCGCCGCCCACATCACGAATCCGATCCAGCAACACGTTCATTGTGGTCGAACGAACGATCGAATCTTCCACCAAGATGACGCGTTTGCCCTGGAGTACTTCGCGTAGCGGCGTGTACTTCGCGGCCGCCTTGGCCTTGCGAGCTCGGCCGCCTTCGATGAACGTCCGACCCGCATAGCGATTTCGAATCAGTCCCTCACGACAGGGAATCGATAGTTCAAAGGCCATCGCGTCCGCCGCCGCTTTACTCGTATCGGGGACCGGTACGATGATGGTGTCCGACGAGTCGAGTTCGACGCGTCCAAATTCACGTTCGGCGCGAGCGAGCTCTTCACCAAGCGCGGTGCGGCTTAGATAGACACTTCGATCGTCCAAGGTGCTGGCGACGTTGGCAAAATAGATCCACTCGAAAAAACAGTGCTTGGGAGTTTGCTTGTCCGCGAACCGTTCCAGACGGAAACCGGTATCGGGGTCAATGATGACCGCGCATCCCGGCTCAAGCGACTTGATTTGTTCCGACTCGAAACCGAGATTGAGCAGCGCCACACTTTCACTCGCCGCGGCGAACAAGGGACCTTCCTGGACATAGCACATCGGTTTGATACCGAGCGGATCGCGAGCCACGATCATTTCGCCCTCGGCCGTGAGCAGCGCTATGCTGTAAGCTCCATCGAATTGCGTCGCGGCTTGGCGAAGCACATCAATCCAACCGATTCGCTCCGGCGATTGACTTAGAATCCTGCCGAATTCGTGCAGAATGATTTCTGTGTCCGTGTCCAGCGACAAGTGATGATCGCCATCAGCCAGCAATCGCTCTTTGAGCAAACCGTAGTTCGACAGTTGGCCGTTGAAACAGAAACTGAACCATTTGCGTTTGTGAATGTGGCGGCGTTCAAACGGCTGGGCATAGTTGCGATCATCCTGGCCGCAGGTGGCGTAGCGGACGTGCCCGATTGCCGCGCGGCCCGCCAAGTGCTTCATCAACGCGTCGGCTTTGGCACGGTGATTGAGCCGAAACACTTCGGTGACCGTGCCCACATCGCGACGCGTCATGAGCAACGTCGGCCGTTCGGGGTCGTAGGTGCTCATCCCCGCGGCGAGCTGGCCGCGATTCTGGATGTCCAGCAACATGCGGGGCAAAAGCCGGGAGATTTGTCGAGGGCCATCTTCCGTGCACATCGGGCTTCGCCCGCGACCGGAGAGATGATAGATCGCCGCGACACCACATTCGTGATGCAATTCAGCCATAGCGAAGTTCAGCCCGAAAAATTGATCTCGGGTTCCGTGGAGGATGGACGGGCGTGGGAAGAAGGACGCGGCGGAGCCATTGCCGCTCGAAGCTCTCGTATCACTCCAAGTTTAACAGTCTCCACCAATGCTGCAATTCGACCGCACATTCGTTGCGATCGAATCTGTGTTTTCGTCGAACAATAACCTGGATGACGCCGGACTGCGTGACCGGGTGATTGCCCCATGACATGGACGACGTCCACACGCCACAATACGCAGCCGATCGACGGATGGCACACTTCCTCGACCCACAAACTGCTTTGATTGCCCGTTTTCGTCCTAGTTTTTGTCATGTCTCAAGTCAAACTCACGCGTCTCCAGGTCCTCGAGTCGGTTCGTAGCGTAGTGGTCAAAGTCGGCACGCGAGTGCTAACGACCGCCGACGGAAAACTTGATCTCCAGCGGATTGACTGTCTGGCGGCCCAACTGTGTCGCGTCGCCGAAACCGGCCGACAAACGATCATGGTCAGCAGCGGCGCGGTCGGTGCAGGCGTTGGAAAACTTGGGCTCAAGGAGCGTCCCCGCGGTCTCGCCGAGCTCCAAGCTGTCGCGGCGATCGGCCAAACCGACCTGATCCAGGCCTATGAGAACTCGTTGGCATCGCACGGCCGACACGCCGCCCAGGTCTTGCTCACGGCCTCGGATCTTCGCCGTCGCAGTGGATATTTGCACGTCCGTAATGCTTTCACCCAGATCCACGCCTTTGGTGCGATTGCGGTGGTGAATGAGAATGACTCGGTTGCCGTCGCCGAGCTCATGACCACCTTCGGCGACAACGATCGGCTTGCCGCCCAGGTCGCTGGACTGCTCAACGATTCGTTGTTGGTCATTCTTTCGGACGTCGACGGATTGTACGACGGATCGCCTGGAGATCCACAAAGCGAACGAATCCCTTGCGTCAACTCGCTCGACGAGGCGGTTTTCGCGCTAGCCGAAGACCACACCGGCAACACCAGCAAGGGTGGCATGTCGAGCAAGTTGCAAGCCGCTCGCGTCGCGCTCTCGCATGGTCACCCCACCATCATTGGACCGGGTCGCGATGATACCGTGCTGGACAAAATTTTCGCTGGCGATGATATTGGTACCTTGTTCATGCCACCCGAAAAAGCCATTCGAGGTCGACGCCGATGGATCGGCAGCGCCGCGCGAGTCGCCGGACGATTGGTGCTCGACGCCGGTGCATCCCGGGCCGTGCGAGAGAAGGGACGAAGCCTGCTGGCGATTGGCATTATCGCCGTCGAAGGCTCGTTTTCGCGCGGCAGCGTTGTGTCCATCGTCGATCCAAGCGGCCACGAAATTGCTCGCGGTTTGTGCAATTACCCCAGCGACGAGGCTTCCTTGATCATTGGCGCGTCGAATGAAAAAATCGCGGAGATTCTTGGACATCGACCCTACGAAAATGTCGTTCACCGCAACAACTTGGTGCTCACCGGCTAGCGATTCATTTCAAATGCACGACTGGCGTTTTGCGATTCGGGAATAACTCGCGACAGAGACCACAGACCATGCTGTTGCAGCCTCGAGCGGTGCAGTGCTCGCGGCCGTAGTAAATGATTTGCAAATGCAACTTATTCCAAGTCTCGCGGGGAAAAAGACGCTTCAAATCACGCTCGGTTTGCTCGACATTCTTTCCGGTTGATAATCCCCAGCGATGCGCGAGCCGATGAATGTGGGTGTCCACCGGAAACGCCGGGACGCCGAACGCTTGAGCCATCACCACACTGGCGGTCTTGTGACCGACGCCGGGCAAACTTTCGAGCTGTTCGAACGTGCGTGGAACCTGACCTTGATATTCCTCGACGAGGATCTGTGAAAGCTTGGCGAGGTTCTTGGATTTACCCGTGGAAAGTCCGAGCGGCCGAATGATGGACAGAATCTTGTCGGCACCCAGCCTCATCATTCGCTGCGGCGTACCGCCGACACGAAACAACTCTGGCGTGATCTCGTTGACCTTTTTGTCCGTGCACTGAGCACTTAGCAGCACCGCGACAAGCAAGGTGAACTCATCGGTGTGGTCCAGCGGGATCGGCGGATCCGGATACAGGTCGCTGAGTCGTTCCAACACGATGGCGGCGCGGACGGACTTTTTCATGATCGCCCCAATCGTTCATCAAACACGCTGGAACAGGAACGATTGCCGCCGTGCCAGTCCGTCGGGGACTTCGAGAATGCCTTCGCTCGGACCGACGACCAGGTAACCGCCCGGCCGCAGACACTTGATCACCGATTGGATGACCGTATCTTTACTCTTGCGATCAAAGTAGATCAGCACGTTACGAACGAACACGCAATCCAACCGTGACAGCGGCGCGGGTTTCATCAAATTGTGGGTTTGGAAATCGACAAGTTTTTTTACCGGCTCGATCACCTGCATCGAGCCGTCCTTGGGCTCAAAGTATTTCTGGAAGTCAGCCGGCAGTTTCGCGACCGCATCGGCGGGATACCGTGCCGCTCGGGCCCGTTCGACCACGGAGGTACTGATGTCGGTGCCTAAGATGCGGATGTCCACGCCGCGAAGCTTTTCTTGGTTGCGGTACAGAATCATCGCCAGGGTATAGGGCTCTTCACCAGTACTGCTGGCAGCCGACCAAATCGTCAGCTTTTTGGGTCCCGATGCGGTTTTGAACCAATCGGCCAACTCATTCAGATAGACATGCTCGAACCAATCGAAATGCGACTGGGTGCGAAAGAATGATGTCTCGTTCGTGGAAACCACATCCAACAGCGCGATCAGCTCGACCCCGCTGCGGTCCGACGCGAGAAGCTTCAAGTAGGCTGCAAAATTGTCGAGCGACAATGCTTTGAGTCGCTGGCGAACTCGACCGCTGAGCAAACGTCGTTTGCTGTCGGCGATAGCAATCCCCGCAGCCTCGTAGACTGTTTTTTGGATCGTGGCAAATTCTTGGTCGTTGAGTTGTATTAAGTCGTTCACGCTTCCATATTCCTGTCAAAACTCATTTCCCAAGTTGCCGAGTCATTGTCATACTAACTGGCATGACTCAAACTCAACCCCCAGCCGACGTCGCGTCGGACATCGATCCGCTCGCCCACGATCCATTTGTTCCGGATGAAACGGTTGTCGCACTGGACGCGCATCTGACGAAGCCACGGTTTGCCCCCGAGCTACTCGCTCCCGCGGGAAATTGGGATTGCGCATTGGCAGCAATCGAGAACGGTGCGGATGCGATCTATTTCGGGCTCGACTGCGGATTCAACGCACGGTACCGCGCCCAAAACTTTACCCTCGCGGATCTAGCGGATCTTACACGCTTGCTCCGTGAACGGGGAGTGCGGGGTTACGCGACCATGAACACGCTAGTGTTCCCATCTGAATTGCCGCGGTTGGTCGACGTGATTTGTCGTGTCGCCGAAGCGGGAATCGACGCCGTCTTGGTGCAAGACTTTGGTGTCGCGAGACTGGTGCGCGAGATTTGTCCCGAGCTGGAGATTCACGCGTCGACCCAAATGAGTCTCACCAGTGCCGAGACAATCGCGGTCGCGAGCCGGTTGGGGATTTCACGCGTGGTTCTCGCTCGGGAGCTTTCCGTGGGCGAGGTCGCGCGAATTGCCAAACACACGACGATGCCTCTCGAAGTCTTCATTCACGGCGCACTTTGTGTCGCTTATTCAGGCCAGTGTTTGACGAGCGAGTCCCTGGGCGGACGCAGCGCCAATCGCGGTCAGTGTGCACAGGCCTGTCGCTTGCCCTATGAACTGGTTTGTGACGGCGTCGATCAAGATCTCGGCGATGTAAAATATTTGCTCTCACCCCAAGACCTCGCCGGTTATGCCGCGATACCCGCGCTGATTGATGCGGGAGTGGCAAGCGTCAAAATCGAAGGACGATTGAAGACACCTGAATACGTCGCGAATATCACGTCGCATTATCGTCAAGCGATCGATCATGCGATGACGTCCCGCGCCAGCGGAATCACTCGGGACCAACACCGCGAAATGGAACTGTCCTTTTCGCGAGGCCTCTCCCCGGGCTGGCTCGAAGGCAACGACCACAAACGATTGGTACCTGGTCGATTCAGCGCCAAGCTGGGCGTCGAATTGGGCGAAGTCACCGACATCCGTCCGGCTCAAATTCAAGTCAAGCTCGCCGCCCCCCTGGCGCTCGGTGATGGCTTGGCGATTCATACGTCCGGCAAAGAACCCCAAGGCGGTCGGGTTTATACGATTCGCACGACCTATGAGTCGCTCAAACTGGCACCCGAAGGCGAAACGGTCTGGATCGGATTCGGGTCTGGCGAGATTAACTTCTCGATCATTGATGACACCTCGGTCGTATTCAAGAACGATGATCCGCAGCTCAATCGACGGTTGCGACAGACATACTCGAACGAAGACCCCCGGCGTCGCCAGCGAGTCGATTTGCATGTCACCGCTATCGCCGGACAACCGCTCCGACTCGACGCGACGCTTCCCTCGGGCATCACCGCGACGGTGATGGGTACCGAGCCGCTGCCCGTTGCCAACAAGCATCCTGCGGATGAGGCGTTGCTACGTGACAAGCTCGGTCGAATGGGCGGTACTCCGTTGGAGCTCGGCCGACTCACGTGTGTCATCCAAGGCGGCCCAATGACTCCCGCCGGCATGCTCAACGGGTTGCGTCGTGAGCTTGTCGAAAATCTCGTTGCCAAGCTTGAAAAACCGACGATTCGAAAGATCGATCGCATAGCGGGCGATTCCTTGCTCGAGCCGATCAGTGAAGATCAAGTTCAACCCTCGCAAGCTCAAGTCACGGTGCTTTGTCGAACCCTGGAGCAAATCCAGGCGATTGTCACTGAGAACAAGACCGCTGAGGGCAAGTCGAGCCAACTCGTCGAAATGGTCTACGCCGATTTCCAGGATGTTCGCCAGTACCGCGATGCGGTGCGAATCGCCCGCGATGCCAAGGTGCCCATCGCACTGGCCAGCATTCGGATCCAAAAGCCCGGCGAGATGGGATTATTGAAATTTCTCACTCGCACGGAGCCCGATGCGGTGCTGGCGAGGAACTTAGCCGCCATCGATTACTTTGCCCAAAACGGAATTCCTACAATCGCGGATTTCTCACTCAACGTCGCCAATCATCGCTCCGCCCAGTGGATTCGCTCACTCGGAGTCCGGCGGGTGACGGCCTCGTACGATTTGAATCGCGACCAATTGATGGATTTGGTCGCGATGATACCGAGCGAGTGGTTGGAAGTCGTGATCCACCAGCGAATGCCGATGTTCCACATGGAGCATTGCGTTTTTTGCGCCGTGTTGTCGCCGGGCACCAACAAGACAAATTGCGGACGTCCGTGTGACAATCACGTGGTCCAGCTTCGCGATCGCGTCGGTGCCGAGCATCCGCTCCAGGCCGACATCGCGTGTCGGAACACGCTTTACAATGCCACTCCGCAAAGTGGCGCCGAAGTGACGAGCGAACTGCAACAGGCCGGGATTCGTCACTTTCGTATCGAGTTGCTGACCGAAACAGCCGACGAAGCGGTGTCAACGATCCGGACGTACCAATCGTTGCTCGCCGGAAGTCTCTCTCCCAACGACGTGCTCAATCAACTGCGAGCGGTCAATCGCGTGGGTGTGACGCGAGGTACTTTGGAGACGCGGCGCGATCCGCTGGCGATCTTGTAGCGGCGCGACGATCAGCGAGCTGTGAAATCAGGATTCACGCAACTGGGATGCCGTGTGGCTGAGCGAAGTCATTGTCATCGACTGTTGTTCAATGGCCGATGCAATGCTAATCATCTGTCCGCTCATTTCACCGACGTAAGTATTGATACTCGCCGATGATTCGACGACTTGCCCGACGAACTCTCGAATTTCGTTCACCGAGTCTTCGATGTTCTTAATCGCGTTTCCGGTTTGACGAGCCAGACCTTTGACTTCGCCCGCGACAACGGCAAACCCGCGGCCAGCGTCGCCCGCTCGCGCGGCTTCAATGGTGGCGTTGAGTGCGAGCAGATTGGTTTGGTCGGCTAAGTCTTGGATCAACTCGACCACTTTCTCGATCGCCCCGCTGCTATCGCGCAGCCGCTGGACGACGGTTTGTGTTCGCGCGGCCTCGCCCACCGCTGAGCTTGCAAGATCATTGGTGCTACTCACGTTTCGCGAAATCTCCGTGATCGTGCCGACCATTTGCTCCGCAGCAACCGCGACATCCGAGCCCGTGGCCTTCAGACGGTTTTCCAATTGCAATTGACGAGTAATCTCGGTGGCGAACTTCACCACTCGCACCGAATCGCCACACTCAATGGGATTGTACGAAGCTTCGAGCCAAACCTCGTCGCCATGTTTTGAGACGCGGCGGAATTTGTCGATAAAGAATTCTTTGTTACGAAGGCGATGCCAGAAACGTTGGTATTCGGGACTGTTGCGATCATCCGGATGCACGAACATTCGGTGATGCTTGCCAACAATTTCTTCGAGCCGGTATCCGAGCGTGTCGAGCAAATTCTGATTGGCGTCCAGAATGTTGCCATCCAGATCAAACTCAATGACGGCTTGGGAACGCGAGATCGCTTCAAGGCGAGCGGAGTTCGCCAAGCTCGCCAGTTTATGCGACGTGATATCTTGCGCGTGCTTGATGACCCTGCAAACTTTTCCCGAGGCGTCGCGTACCGGAATGTAGGCAGCCTGGAGCCAAACCACTCGGCCGTCTCTGGTGAATCGTTGAAACTCGCGCGCCTGGCTCTCGCCCCGGGCGAGCGAATCCCAGAAGCGTTGGTACTCCCGCGATGCCGCTTCCTTGGAGTCCACAAAAAGGCGATGGTGCTTGCCGACCACTTCGTTTAGCGAATAACCCATGAGCGAGAGAAAAGACTCGTTCGCACCGAGAATGATGCCTTCGGGTGAGAATTCAATGCTCGCGTAGGATTGATGGACGGCTTCGCGTTCGGCTCGCAACTGTGCGATTTCACGTAGCAAGGAATCAACTTCCAGAGTCTCGGCGGGTGCGGGATGAAGTCGTGAACCACGTAGTCCAAACATTGGTGATGGTCTCAAACGGTGAATTGCGAACGGTCGGACGACTCGATCGCGGGGAGTGATTGGTTGGGCGCAGCTTCGATGCTGCTACCCTCAAAAATATGCGATTCATTTTGTTCATCGGCCTCGCAAATCCGAAAAGCTCTTCGTTTTTTTGCACCCGTGCAAAGCGTGCAACCCGCAGGACCTGATCTCGCACTGGCATTCGCGGACCCTCGGTGCAGCCTTGTTTGGGGAAATTTCAATTTGCAGCGCCCCGGGAGCTAACGTTTCTTGCCCATTGGGGTGGTGTCCAAATCTTTTCCTCAACGAGTTTGAAACGTGTCGAACAAGATGAATGAGTCGGGCTCTCGTCGCGACGAAGTGGTGCAGCGAGTTGGTGCGAACGGCATGATCGGTGGCGCGATCGTGATGGGGGTCATTTTCCTCCTGGGATTGGCCTTTTGGGTCTTCACATTTTGCAAAGTCGAAGTGCCCAGCCGCATGATTGCCGTGTTGACAAAGAAGACGGGCCAGGAAATTCCGAATGCGGTTGAGATCGTGCCCGCCGCAGACTTTGGCAAGTACAAGGGCATCCAAGAAAAAGTGCTCACCGAGGGCCGGTACTTTTACAATCCGTGGAGCTGGGATTGGGATGTGGTGCCCCAGGTGGAGATCCCCGAGAACAAGCTCGGGGTTCGAATCCGCTTGTATGGCGATGACCTCGGCTACGGCAATCTGATTGCGACGTCGGATACTCAAAAAGGGATCGCCGAAGAAGTGCTGCGTCCGGGACGCTACCCACTCAATGCGATCGTTTATGAGGCGGGCACCAAACCAGAGATCAACCGTGACAACTATGTCGAATTGATTGAGCTGCACGAGCCGATCGTCATTCCCGCGGGCTTTCAGGGCGTGGTAGCATTGTTGTCCGCTCCATTTGCCGAAAATCCGAACGAATTGATCGTCAAACCTGGTGAACGAGGCGTCCAACTCAAAACGCTCGATCCCGGCGTCTACTACGTCAATCCCTACGTGCAACGAGTATCACTGGTCGATTGTCGCAGCCAACGATTTAACCTCACCACCGGCGGTGAGATGGGCTTCCCCAGCCGCGACGGATTCTGGGTCAAGTTGGATGGGCGAATCGAGTTCCGCGTTGCCCCCGAGCGAGCCGCGGAAGTCTTCGTAACGTACAACGATTCCGGCAACGACAACGGCATTGATGCTCGCGTCGAAGAAGAAATCATTCAAAAGGTCATTCTGCCCAATGCGCGCTCGTTCTGTCGATTGCGAGGAAGCGATCACTCGGGTCGCGATTTTATCTTGGGCGAGAAGCGGTTGCAGTTCCAGGAAGATTTCCAAAAGACGCTGGAGCAAACATGCCAACGACAGGGGATCGAAATTGTCCAGGCACTGATCACCCGCATTTCACCACCCCAACAGATCGCCGAACCGGTTCGCCAACGTCAAATCGCGGTGCAGCAAGCGGAGCAGTACCAGAAACAAATCGAACAGCAGTTGAGCGAACAACAACTCAAAGTCGAACAGGAGTTGGTCAAGCGAAAAGAAGCCCTTGTGGAATCGGAACGCGAGGTCGTGACGCTGACGACGGAAGCACAGCGCCAGCAAGAAGTCGCCGTCATCGAAGCGAGCCAGCGAAAGGTGGTTGCCGAAACCGAATTGGCTGCGGCGGAAGACCAAGCACAAGCAATTACGGCACTCGGTCAAGCTGCCGCGGACGTGATCGGGTTTGAGAATGAGGCACTCGCCGCCGGTTGGGCAAAGTCGGTCGAAGCGTACAACGGCAGCGGTGACGAATACGCCCGTTGGGTGATGTTGCGCAAGATGGCACCGAATTACCGCAAGCTGATGGTCAACACGGCCGACAGCCCGCTGATGAATATCTTTCGAGAGTTCGACGAGGTCCACCGGGATGTTCCGGAGCTGCCAGCAACCTTGCCTGTCAAGCGAACTGCGGACGGACTGAGCGACCAGCAACCCGCCCTCGGCGAAAACGTCGAAATTCAAACCACTTCGGCCAAAATCACGGGAGACAACTCATGAACTATCGTCAAGCTAAATCGTGGGCCGGATTGGCCTTCAGCGCCGTCTGGTTAGTCGTCGGCTTGTTCTTCTGTTTTCAGTGGTTCGTTTGCCGCGTGTATGTCCCCGAAGGGTACTCGCTGTTGCTGCGGTACAAGGGTCCGCTGGTGATGTCGGCGGTTGAGCCCGAGCCGGGGCGATTGTCCAGAGACAACGAGGTCGGTGTGCACGAACAAATGCGAGGACCGGGCCGGCACTTTTACAATCCGATTTATTGGGAGCGAACGATTGTTCCGGACGTCGTGATTCGACCGGGTGAGATCGGTGTGGTCACGAGCAAAATCGGAGCCTACCTACCCGCGGGAGAGTTCCTTGTCGATGGGGATCTCGAAGGTGACAACCATGCGAAGCACCAGGGAATTTTGCGCAAAGTGTTTGGGCCGGGACGCTATCGAGCGAACCCCTATGCGTACGAGTTCAAGATTGTCCAGCGGGAAGTGATCCGCGTCGGTGAACAAGAAAAGACAAGCGGCTGGGTCGAAATCCCTGCGGGATACGTCGGTGTGGTGACGATGCAGGCAAGCAATCCGCTTCTCGGACTTTCGGCGGGTATCCAGGACAAAGTTTTGCAACCGGGGCTCTATCCGATCAATCCCAAGGAGCAACAAGTCGACATCCTGAACATTGGTTTTACGGAATCGAGTATCCAAGTCCAAGAGGCGGTCGATGCTCAGGGCAATCTGGTTCACGACACGCAGGGCGAGCCACTTGCGGTGGAAGGCACGGGAATCAATTTTCCGAGCAACGATGGGTTTGATATTCAGCTCGACTTTTCGGCCATCTGGGGCGTGATGCCCAAAGACGCCGCCGAAATTGTCCGACTGTTTGGCAACTTGGCGGCGGTCGAACAGAAAGTCATTGAACCTCAGAGCGAGAGTATTTGTCGCAACAGTGGCTCGAAGATGGGAGCGGTGGAGTTACTGGTCGGCACGTCACGTGAGGAGTTTCAGTCGTCGGTGAGTGACGAGTTCCAACGTGTCTTGTTGGAAAAACACATCACGCTTCTGTACGGCTTGGTGCGTCACATCTACATCCCCCAAGAAGTTCGTGAACCGATTCAAAAAGGATATGTCTCGGATGAGCTGCGGCTGACGCGCGACGAAGAAACCAAGACCGCGCGGATCGAAGCGAATCTGCGGGAAGCCGAGCGCAAAGTTGATTTGGAAGCTGAGCGAATCCGAGTCGACACCGACCGAATGAAAGCCGGCGTGCTTGCCGAAGGCAATAAAAAGGCTAGCGAGATCGTCGCGACGACCAAGCAATTGGTGGCGGTGATCGATCGCCAGTCCGCTGAGCTTGACGCCAAGAAAACCATTACCCTCGGACGTGCCGAAGCGTCGGCAAAACAGATGGCCAGCGAGGCGGAAGCGGACAAATTTCGCTTAGCGGTTCAAGCGTTCGGCAGCCCAGCGGCCTACAACCGATGGCAGTTTGCGGAACAGTTGCCCGACGATTTGGATCTGCAACTTTTCTACGCGGGTGAAGGCACGCTGTGGACCGATCTTAAGAACGTCACTCCCACGATTCCATTGGCCAAATGAGCGTCACTCGGTGGGCAAGACGTCAAGAAGTTCATCAATGGCGGTTTCGAGTGTCGGTAGTAATTTCGCGGCCTGCGCGAGGTTGCAATCCGCGGCGAGTTGTTCGATGGTCATCGCCAAGTGATGAACTTTTTGGGCTTCGAACAACAACGAGGAACCTTTGAGCGTGTGTGCGGCTCGCTGGACGTCTCGGGGATTGCCGCCCGGAAGCGAGTCGCGCAGGACCTGTCGAATGGCGCCGCACTCCTTGCGAAAAACGGTGGCGACTCGTTTCAATCCCGCCATTCCGCCGGGGAAACGGCCCGATGCCGCGACGAGGTCACAGATCTCCAGCGAGTTCAGATTCATGTTCGCTTGTGACGGTTGCGCTTCCGAAGCGTCGTCAATCCTTTGCGAGTTACTGTCCAAGGCATCCTCTTTCAATGTCGCATCCTCTGGCAAAGTCGCATCCTCATTCAACTTTACATCAATCGAAAGTTGGTCCGCAGGAATGGTCGCGGCGAAACGACAGAGCATTTCGTGCAACCGATTGGGGTGAATCGGCTTGGCGAGATACTCATCCATCCCGGCATCCAGACACGCCTTGGTATCCTGGGCCATCGCTGCCGCGGTCAGCGCGATGATGGGAATGTGTTTTTCCGTGCTGGCTTCGCTGGAACGGATGCGACGAGTCGCTTCCAAACCGTCCATCACCGGCATATGCATGTCCATCAAGATCACATCGAACTGGTCGCTGGACCACTTGGTGATCGCTTCTTGGCCATCGGCGGCGACGACGGGAATGTGCCCGAGCGATTTCAGCATGCCGACCGCCACGTGCTGATTGGCGATGCCGTCTTCGGCCACCAACACACGCAACGTTGGACAAGGCGTTCGGGTGTGGTCGGTCGATGAATGCTCCAGGCGTGGTTCGACGTCAAGCACTTGCAGAACGCTATCGAGCAACTCCGACTGCATCACCGGTTTGTTCAGAAATCTCGCAATCCCGAGTTCACGACAGCGGTGCAAATCGCCCTGTCGATCCGCGGACGAGAGCATGATGATTTTGCAGGTTTCGGAGTCAAATCGCTCGCGAATTTGACGTGCGACCTCGAAACCATCCATTCCCGGCATCATGCAATCGAGAATGACCAGCCGGAAGCCTTTTCCGGTGCTCGCGGCGAGCAGTTGAGCGTCGATCGCCTCTTGACCGGACGGCGCCAAAGTCGGTCGAAATTGCCAAGCCTTGAAGATCTCGTCAAGAATTCGTCGATTGGTGGAATTATCGTCGACGACAAGAACGGGCAGCCCCGCCAAGCTTGTCAAACGGTCCGCCGGCTTTGTGTGATCACGCGTGCTCGCGGTTGGCAATTGGATCGTGAAGTAGAACGTGGTACCAACACCGAGTTCACTTTCCAATTCCAATCGGCCATGCATCAATTCGATCAGCTGGCCGGCAATGCTGAGTCCCAAACCGGTGCCACCGAACCGGCGTGTCGTCGACGCATCAGCTTGGGTGAATGCCTCCAACACGGATGCTTGGTGTTCCGGGGCGATTCCGATTCCGGTATCGCGAACCCGAATCGCGAGCGACCGTTCGCGACCCGCAGGCGGGTCAGTCGACGCGTCGATGCCCTCGTCGGATCCATCGGGCAACGTCACGTCCACAACCACTTCGCCAACGTCCGTGAACTTGATGGCGTTGCCGATCAAGTTAATCAAAATTTGCCGCAATCGGCCCGGGTCACCACAGAACCAATCAGGGACGTCGGGAGAGATACGACATGCGAGTTCGAGTTGTTTTTCGCCCGCTCGCATAGCCAGAGTTTGTGCAGCCTTTCCCACTACCTCTCGGAGCGAAAACGGAATCGACTCCAGATCGAGTTTGCGGGCTTCGATCTTGGAGAAATCAAGAATGTCATTGAGCAACCGGAGCAGCGAGTCGGCGGATTCGCTCACCAAGTTGACGAATTCGCGTTGTTCCTCATCGAGTCGTGTTTGCGAAAGCAATTGGCTCATGCCGATGATCGCATTCATCGGCGTGCGAATCTCGTGACTCATATTCGCAAGAAAGTCACTCTTGGCGCGATTCGCGCTATCCGCGACGAGCAGGGCCTCGCGCAGCGCATCCTGGGACTGTTTTAACTCCGTCACGTCTCGCGAAATTCCGAACGTCCCCATGAGATTGCCGTTGTGGTCCACCAGCGGCAATTTGGTGGTCATGCACCAGGTGTCATCTTTATCGGGCCACGTTTCGCGTTCGACTTGATCGACGATCGGGACACCGGTTTGCATGATCTGCAATTCGTCTTCCCGAGCATCGTGCGCGTGCTCGCCCGTAAAGATGTCCGCGTCCGTTTTGCCAATCGCATCGTCCGGCGATTTCATTCCGAACTTCGTCGCCATGGCGGCGCTAATTCGCAAAAACCGGCTTTCCAGGTCCTTGAAATAAATCGAGTCGGGAATTTTTTCCAACAGCGTCGTTAGCAGATGTTGCTCGTGGTCGCGACTCAGTTCGGTTTGAATCTTTTCCGTCACATCCCAAAAAAGCAGCACGAGGCCAATCACCCTTCCGTCATCATCGAGGACAGGGCTTTTCACTCGCTCGATCCATTGGGTGTCCCCCGTGGGCGTGATGGTTTTTTCGACGCTATGCAGCGATTCACCGAGCTCCATCACACGGCGATCGTCTGCCGCGAACTTGGCCGCGATTTCGGGCGGAAAGAGATCTTCATCGCGTTTGCCGATGATCTCGGATGTAGTCGCGCCGCGCCACTTGAGATACGCCTCGTTCGCAAATACACGCTCACCGGAAGCGTCTTTGATCAAGAGACTCAGCGGCAAACTGTGCGCGAGGGATTCGAAGATGGAAGACGAATGAAACATGCTTTAGTGGCCACCCAACCATCCAAGGAATGAACGTCTCATGCCAACGCGACGCGGCGTTTAAGAAGCGTGACCTCGTTGCCTTTTTCATTGTAGACAACCGTGTCAACAAAGCTGGTCATCAAAACAATTCCACGCCCGCTTTTCGAATCGAGCAGTTCGGGATTGCCTGACCGGGGTAGGTTGGAAGTGTCGAACCCGTTGCCTTGATCACGCACAACGATCTGCACTTCATCGGTGCTCGCCACCGCTTGGACATACACCCGTCGATCTCGGTAGGGCGATGTTTGTTTCCGCTCCTCGACGATCTCATTGGTGGCATCCTCATGGATGATGTCGTGGTCTGAAGGCGTCTGGTCACGCTTTAGTTCCAAGTTTCCACGATACATCGCATTCAATACTGCATGCTCGGTGGCCATTCCCAGTCGCACCAATTCCATCCCGCCGAATACTTCCAAACCCGCTGCGACCTGCATGAGCAATCCGGTCAACGGTGCGATCAGTGCCGGATCATTGGGCATGTCGAATTCGAAGACGTTCTTCGTCAACGTCGAGATGAGTTTGGCGTAACTCTCGTCCGATTGAATCACACTGAGAACGTCAAGGATGGTTGTGTTGAGAAGCGATCTCATCTCGCTCTTGGGCACGTAGCCCGCAGCACCTTTTTGAAGGGCCTGGGCCGCAAGCATCTCGGAACCTTGGCTCGTGACCAAGATGGCTGGGATGTGCGAATAGTCGATTCGCATTCGCTCGACCAGTTCCAATCCGTTGACTTCCGGCATTTCCAAGTCGGTAATGACGACGTCCAACGGATGCTGGGCCAGCGCCTCCATGGCTTGGCGTCCATTCTCGGCATGCATCACATCGTGTCGCCCCTCTTCCAGCAGCATGGTGATTTCGACGGCCTGGGACGCACTGTCTTCTACGAGCAATATTCTGGCCATCGATCGATTCCCCGTCGCTGGAGGCTTGTGGACGAAAAGAGACGTGATTTGCACGCCACGCACACCCGATCCTACCACACTGGCGGGGTGTCAATGCGACTCGCATCATCCGCCGCCACAGCTACCCCGGCCAAACCGGTATCTCGTCGCCGCCCTTGGACGCGGGGGCTCGCCGATTTTTGACAACGTGCGTAGACTTAATTCGTTGGTCCATTTGTAGTCTCCACCCAATGTCGCCAAATCATGTCGCCCAGCGAACACGATATCTACGAAGAGCACGTCTTAGATCATTACGAGGACCCGTACCATCGAGGAGCGCTGGCGTCAGCCACGCACGCTCACGAAGCTGACAATCCGTTGTGCGGCGACGTCATTCATATTGATTTACAGCTGGACGATGTCGGAAAAGTGCAAGAGGCGTGGTTCGCCGGCGAAGGCTGTGTCATTAGCCAAGCCTCGGCGTCAATGTTGATGGAAAAGATTGAGGGCAAGACCGTTGATGAGCTCAAACAATTCTCCGCGAACGAGATGTTGGAATTGTTCGGTCCCAAGTTGACGCCGAATCGGCAAAAGTGCTGTCTTCTTTCCTGGCGTGTTTTGCAATCCGCGCTGCACTCTCCCGTGAACGGGGATGAACTGGCAAGCGGCGACGAAAAGGCCAGCGACGATCGGGATTTCGGCGGCCCCAGTCTCAGCGAAGAATCATAACTCCGTGGATGATAACCTTGTGGACTACCGCGACGATTTTCCCATCCTCGCTCGCACCAGCGCCAGCGGCGCGCCGCTAGCCTATCTCGACAATGCGGCGAGCACCCAGCGACCACGCGCGGTCATCGATGCGATGAGTGATTGTTATTCACGATTCTATTCGAACGTCCACCGTGGCATTCACACGCTCAGCGAAGAATCGACCGATGCCTACGAACAAGCTCGCCAAGTCACGGCCGAGTTCATCGGCGCCGCAAATGCCCGCGAGATTGTTTTTACAGCCGGCACCACCGCGGCCATCAATACCGTCGCGCGAACCTGGGGTGACGCGAACATCGGCCCCGGTGATTGCGTTCTACTGACCATCGCGGAGCATCACGCGAACATCGTTCCTTGGCACCAACTTGCTGAGCGAACCGGATGTCGAGTGGAGTTTTTACCGATCGACGAGAACTTTACGATCGCAGACCCGACGTTGGTCGAATATTTGGTGCGGTTGTCACCCAAGTTGTTCGCCTTTACCGCTGCAAGCAACACTCTGGGTACCGAGTTTCCGGTGGACCGGTGGACCAAGCTGGCTCATGCCCATGGCGCCACAGTGCTAGTCGATGCAGCCCAAGCGGCACCCCATCGGCCACTCGATGTGCAATCCAGCGATGTGGATTTTCTCGTTTTCAGCGGCCACAAGCTTTGTGGTCCCACCGGCATTGGCGTGCTCTACGGCAAAGAAACCTTGCTCGATGCAATGCCACCGTTTTTGGGTGGCGGCGGCATGATTAGTCGAGTGACAACCGAGGGTTTTGCATCCGCGTTGTTGCCGGACAAGTTTGAAGCCGGCACACCGCCGATTGTCGAAGCGATCGGACTCGCCGCCGCGATTCGTTATCTCTCTCGCATCGGACTGGAAACAATCCACGCTCATGAATCCAAGCTTTGCGAGCAAGCCGACCAAGCGCTTCGCCAGATCGATGGACTACGAATCATCGGACCGACACCGGACAAAAAAGGTGGCATTGTTAGTTTCGTGATCGACGGCGTTCATTCACACGACGTGTCCCAATGGCTCGACACTCGCGGTATCGCCGTCCGCGCCGGACACCATTGCACCATGCCGCTGCACCATTCGCTCGGTATCAGTGCAACGACCCGCGCTAGCTTTTACTTCTACAACACACTCCAGGAAGCCCAGCAGTTGGTCGAAGCCGTTCGAGAAGTCCGTGAGAAGTTTGCCCCGTCGGGAAGACGGCGCCGGCGATCACCCCTGGTGGATTCGTCGAGCCGAGAGTGAGACTCTCGGCTCGCTTGATTCGTTCACCCTCGAGCGGTCAAAACCTCGAGTCACTCAGTGACCGTGATGGCCACGGTGATAGTCGTAATGGCCAGGCACGACGTCAAAATGGTTACCGTGCCGGTAGACCTCGGTGGGATGATAGTCGTAGTGACCACCGCGATACGACCGGTAACGATCGTAGCGACCATGGTAGCTATGGGGCGGGACCACAACGGCGGGCAATCCGTATCCGTACGACGGTCGATAGGAACGGTAACCGTAGCCGCCGCCTCCGTAACCAAAGTTGCTAAATCCGAACCCGCCGTTGCCGATCGAGAGGCTGAAACCACCGGCTTCGGCGCGGGGCGCATCAGCCGCGAACATCATTCCAGCGGCAAGTACGGGCGCTACCATCCACTTCGTCAAGTTGAACATGTTATTGAACTCCAAATTTTCGGGTGCCAAGTCCTGCGGGCCAATCGCTCGCAAGGACTCTTCGTGAAACTTGCTAAGTTCGCGCCGCTGGCCAAGTCAAGCGTGCCATCCACATCGCCCCCGCTGCCTCGAATTTGGCGTAAAGTATTTGATGCAAATGATTTACAGACATTCCAGAGCGGTGATAAGCGAATGCCAACGAAGTACATACCCCTCGGAAGAACAGTGGCGAGAAAATCAATTTGACTACACTCCGCGACACTATGTCGAGACAACTTTGATGGGCCCTGCATTGATGGTTCTGATAAAATGCATCGTTTTCCCTCGTGCCCGGCGAGGTCCGTTGTCTTGGTAATGAGTCTGAGAATGCGTTTTCGCCTGATCTGTCTTGGCGCATGGCTGTCCTGCCTGACGATCGTCGTCGCCGGTTCGGCGCGTGCCGAAACTCCCGTTGATTTCAACGCGGACATCCGTCCGTTGTTGTCCAGTTCGTGCTTCGCTTGTCACGGGCCGGACGAAGACGAGCGTGCCGCGGGATTGCGATTGGACACCGAATCCGGGTCGCGCGACGACTTGGGCGGGTATGCCGCGATAGTGCCTGGTGATCCGGATGCCAGCGAGATCATCGAGCGATTGATCACCGACGACCAGGATCTTCGAATGCCGCCGGAGGGCAAGGGGCGCCGGTTGGCAGATGACGAAGTCGAACTCATTCGGCGGTGGATTCGTGAGGGAGGCAACTATGCCAAACACTGGTCATATCAGTTGCCCGTCCGCAGTCCCTTGCCGCCCGTCCGAAACACCGATTGGCCTCGCAACGCCATCGACCACTTCATTCTGGCTCGGCTAGAACACGAGTCGCTCTCCCCGTCGCCCGAAGCCGATCGGTGGACACTTGCTCGGCGGTTGGCACTCGACTTGACCGGGTTGCCACCGACATGGGAGGAGGCGTCGGCATTCGCCGAGGATGCGAGCGAGGATGCATTTGACCAATACGTGGATTCACTGCTTGCGCGATCATCATTTGGCGAGCGTTGGGCGCACGTGTGGTTGGACTTGGCGCGATACGCCGACTCCGCCGGCTACGCCGACGATCCGCTACGAACGATCTGGGCCTATCGTGACTACGTGATTCGATCGCTTAACGAGAACAAACCGTTTGACCAATTCACAATTGAGCAAATCGCCGGTGACCTGTTGGAGCAACCGACCGATGAACAATTGATCGCCACAGCATTCAATCGCAACACGTTGACGAACAACGAGGGCGGCACCAACGACGAGGAATTCCGCAATGTCGCCGTGGTCGATCGGGTCAACACGACCATGGCCGTTTGGATGGGAACGACGATGGCGTGCGCGCAGTGCCACACGCACAAATTCGACCCCATCACTCAACACGAATACTTCCAATTCTTTGCCTTCTTCAACAGCACCGAAGATGCGGATCGGCGCGACGAGGGACCGCTCCTGGAACTATGGTCCGACGAACAACGGACGATGAAACAGCAGTGGATAGATCGCATCGACGAACTAGATCAGGTCCTGGCCCAGTCGACACCGCAGCTCGATCAAGATCGCAGCGAATGGCTGGATCGATTGCGTGTGCCATCCAAGTGGGATGTGTTGCAACCGCAGTCCGCGCATGCACTTCATCGCCAGCTAAACATCTCGGACGATGGGTGGGTCGAAACCTCGGGAGACGAACCCGATCAAGACACTTACTCGCTCGAGTTCCCGGTCAATTCCGGCATGATCTCGGGGTTACAGCTGGAGATATCGGCGGCGCAGAAGTCAAATTTTGTGTTGTCGCAAGTACGTGCGCAGTGGCTTCCGACAGCCCCATTCTCGGTCAATGCGAGATATGTTCGCGTGGAGTTGCCTGGTGAAGCAAAAATGATCCACATCGCCGAGCTTCAGGCTTTCTCGGGGGACGAGAATCTGGCCAGCGGAGGAATCGCCACGCAGAGTTCGACGGGTTTCGGTGGCGACGCTGGGTTTGCGAACGATGGGATTACCGACGGTGATTTTGGGAAAAACAAGACGACTCACACGCAGGTTGAAAAGGATCCGTGGCTGGAGATTGACTTGGGGTCGACGCGGCCGATTGATCGCGTGGTGATTTGGAATCGGACCGATGGCAGTCAAGAAATCATGGGTCGCTTGCAAGGCTACAAACTATTGCTGTTGGACGAGAACCATCAGGTCGTTTGGCAGCAATCACCGCCAGAGGTTCCTGCGCCACAAAGCGAACTCGTCATGGATGGTGCGATGCCGATCAAATTTGTTTCCGCGGTGGCGGACTTTGAGCAAGCTGGGTTTGCGGCGGACTCGTTGCTGCTTGACAAGCCCGATCCCAAACAGGGTTGGGCGATTGCCGGTGAGTTGGAAAAGCCACATACATTGACGTTGTCACTGCGGAATCCGCTACCGATTTCGGATGGCGTCATACGCGTCGAACTGGAACAGTTGTCCGTTCACGCAAAGCACACGCTGGATCATTTTCGTTTTTCAAAGACAGATGATGTCCACGCGATCGACTGGGCGCAAATGCCAGGTGAAATACGTCAACTGATCAATAAGACCTCCGGCGACTGGACCGCGGACGAAAAGTCACAGGTCAGTGTGTACCATCGCAGTGTCACACCACTGTTGGCAAAAGAACGAAAGGAACTTGCCCAACTCGAAAAGAGACTGCGAGACATCAAGCCGGGGACGACGGTACCCATCATGCGTGAACTGGCCCAAGATCGCCGGCGTGGGACCAAGGTGCAACTGCGTGGCAACTACCTCAGTACTGGTGATGATGTCTCCGAAGGGACTCCCGCGGCATTTCATCGACTGCAGAATGCGGAGCGGCCGAATCGGTTGGATCTCGCCAAATGGTTGGTCGACGATGCAAACCCGTTGACGGCGCGTGTCATTGCGAACCGGCACTGGGAGCAATTGTTTGGTACTGGGATTGTGGAAACGAGCGAGGAGTTTGGATCTCAGGGCGAATTGCCCACGCATCCCGAGTTGCTGGATTGGCTGGCGGTGGAACTTCAAGAAAGCCACTGGGACATCAAACGTTTCATCAAGTTGATCGTTAGTTCAGCGACCTACCGGCAAAGCAGCGTGACAAGTGACGCCTTGCAAAGCGTGGATCCGATGAACCGATTGGTGGCACGTGGGCCACGGTTCCGCGTATCGGCCGAGATCGTGCGCGACCAAGCGTTGTTCGTCAGCGGACTACTGAGCGAAAAGATGTACGGCGAACCGGTTCGTCCGATGCAACCGCAATTGGGACTCACTGCCGCCTTCGGGGCGACGACCGATTGGAAGACGAGCGAGCATGAGGATCGCTACCGTCGAGGGATTTATACGACGTGGCGACGATCGAATCCGTATCCCTCCATGGCCCAGTTCGATGCGCCCAATCGCGAGGTTTGTACGGTTCGGCGAATTCGTACCAACACTCCGCTACAAGCCCTTGTAACGCTCAATGACCCCGTCTACATCGAAGCGGCTCAATCGCTTGCCCGACGAATGGTGAATGCGGAAGAGAGCGTCGACGATCGGATTCGATTTGCATTTCAAGTTTGTTTGACGCGTCAACCGACGCGAGATGAAACGTCGAGGCTAAGCCAACTTTTCCATTCGATTCGAGATTACTACGCGACGGAGACGGACGAAGCGTCGAAAATGGCGACACAGCCCTTGGGGCCGCTGCCAGCCGAGAGCGATCGGAACCAGGTTGCCGGAGTGGACGAGTATGCCGCTTGGACCGTGGTCGCAAACGTGATTTTGAATCTCGATGAAATGTTGTTGAAGCGATAGCTAACCACCCAGTGATGAACCATGGACCCACGACTCGAACGCCTGCAATGGCAAACGCGACGACATTTCTTTCAGCAAACTGGTGCGGGCCTGGGTGGCATCGCGCTGGCAAGCCTACTGGCGGATGACGCGGTCGCCGAGCGATCGGCATCGAATCCGCTGGCCACCCAAGAGCCACACTTCCCGGCCAAGGCCAAGCGGGTGATCTATTTGCACATGACGGGTTCGCCTCCGAACCTGGACATGTTTGACTACAAGCCGAGTCTGCAAAAGCATGATGATCAAGATTGTCCGGACGAGTTCTTGGCCGGTCGAGAATTTGCGTTCACTTCGGGCACGCCCAAGTTGATGGGGTCGCCCCGGAAGTGGTCTCGTGTTGGCCAATGTGGCATGTGGATGTCTGATGCGATTCCCAATTTCCACTCGGTGGCGGATGACTTATGTGTCGTTCACTCCATGTACACCGACCAGTTCAATCATGCGCCGGCGGAGCTATTGATCTATACCGGTTCGCCGCGGTCGGGGCGCCCCTCGATGGGCTCGTGGGTCACGTATGGTTTAGGGAGCGAGAACGAAAACTTGCCCGGTTTTGTCGTGCTCATTTCCAGCGGCGTTCAGCCCAATGGTGGAAACAATTCGTTCGGTAGCGGTTTCCTGCCGTCGGTGTACCAGGGCGTGCAGTGTCGATCCAAAGGGGATCCCGTGCTGTATTCGTCGGACCCGCCGGGAATGAATCGGGAGCTTCGTCGCAAGACACTCGATGCGCTGCGCGACCTCAATGAACTCCAGGCATCCGAGATGGGACACCCCGAGACACTCACTCGGATCTCGCAGTACGAGTTGGCATTTCGCATGCAAATGTCGGTGCCCGAGGTGATGGACATTTCGAATGAGTCGCAGTCAACGCTTGACGCCTACGGAGCACAACCGGGCGGATCAAGCTTGGCAAACAATTGTTTGCTGGCGCGTCGACTCGTCGAATCGGGAGTTCGATTCGTGCAGTTGTTCGATTGGGGATGGGACTTTCATGGGACGAGCGAAGACTCAGGCCTGACCAGCGGTCTTACCAAGAAGTGCGCTTCGATGGACCAACCCATCGCCGCGCTAATACGAGATTTGAAACAGCGTGGGCTGTTCGAAGAGACGCTGATTGTGTGGGGTGGAGAATTTGGTCGAACACCGTTTCGCGAAGGACGCACGGCAAAGAGCAGCGTGCTTGGTCGCGATCACTATCCCGATGCGTTCACAATGTGGATGGCGGGCGGTGGAATCAAGGGTGGATTCGACTACGGCCAATCCGACGAACTCGGGTTCCGTGTCACCGATCGCCCCGTTCATGTTCATGACTTGCAAGCAACGATCTTGCATCAGCTTGGTTTCAATCATGAACAACTCACGTATCGATTCCAAGGCCGCGATTATCGACTGACCGATGTTCATGGTCATGTCGTGCATGACTTGATCGGCTAGCCCGTGTTCAATCCAATCTGCAAACCGTCGCTGGCGTAGATGCTGCGACCGCCATCGATGGGCAAGCACACGCCGGTCACAAAATCGTTTTCACAGAGAAACTGGACGGCATGAGCGATGTGCTGCGGGGTACCGACCCGTCCCAGTAAGATACTCTTTGCGATCGCGTCGGATTCCTCGGCGGTCACCTCGTCGGACAACAACACTGGCCCAGGTTGAATGCAGTTCACTCGAATTCGCCGGTTTCGATGCGCGAGTTCGATTGCCAGCGAGCGCGTCATCGTCTCGATCGCCCCCTTGCTCGGAAAGTAGGCTGCGTGGTCCAGGTAGGGACGAACGGTGGCCCAATCACCGATGTTCACGATGCTTCCGCCGCTTGGTTGGGTTATCATCTGCAAACCCGCGAGCTGGGCACATCGGAAGGATGCCACCGAATTGATTTGAAAGTAGTCACGCACGTCACTCGCCGAAATCGCTTCCAACGACTTGGGTGCCCAGATCGCGGCACAATTCACCAACACATCCAAGCGACCGAAAGCATCGACCGTCTGTTTGACGAGCGTCGGTGGAGTTTCGTCGTCCAGCAGTGAGCCGCAGACGACGATTGCTTTTCGGCGATACTCGCCATGAAGTCGACGAGCCGTCGCTTCGGCGCTCGTCGTGCTCGTGTTCGCATGCAATGCCACGTTGCAGCCGAGTTTTGCCAAGTGCTCGGCGATCACATTGCCCACACGAGCGGACCCGCTACCGGTGATCAATGCTGCCGGCGTCGCCGTTTCGAAAACTTGTTGAATGGTTGGCATAACCGTCGGGCCTTGGATGGTCGCTTTTGACTCGACTGTTGTAGCGCAACAATCGATTTTGTGAAGGGACCTCGCCGCACGATTAGTAGTCAGGTGACAAAGTGGGTCTTGTCGACTCGCATGTTGCGAAGGTGTTCACGGTCCAGCATAAGAAACGGTTTGGCGAGAGGTTTCCAGTTTTCGCCGCGCTGGACAATTTGGGAGTCACGAATGGGACCGAGTCGCCCAGCCGCTTTGGCCAAGTAGGGAATTTCTTCAGGCAGGATGTCCATAAGTCGACAAAGGGTCGCATCAACCGCGGTGACGTTGGTGCTGACGAGCACCAGTCCCATCTTCTTGAGCGTACCCAGGATCGGGCCATCGCCTTCCATGCAATCGATACCATCGACGATCGCGATCGACCGCGGTACCGAAGCGTTGATGTCGTACACGGTCTCGGGGATTCCGTGAAAATGAAGAACATTCTTGGGCCACCCGTACTTGATACCGGGAATCACTCCGTAAAAGTTCTTCATCGCGCCGGTCATACCCATCCAATGATGCGTTTTCATCTTGGGCATGCTGACAACGAGATCGGCTTCCAGCAAAGCACGGGGGAAATAGAAGCTGGGAAGGCGGCTCGCTTGGCCCAGATTCGGTGACTGGCGAACCTCTTGGTAGTTGAGATCTTCGAATTTAAGTTTCGCATCGGCCAGGGCTTCGAAGACGCCTGACTCGACGAGAGCCTGTTCCGTATCACGAACGTGTCCCGGGCCCTCGCCGACGGTGACCACCGCGCCCCATCCGCGAAACACTTCGGCGGCGGCTTGGATCATCGCCGGATGAGTCGTCATGTGGGGTGCGAGCCGCGTCGGTTCGACCAAATTGGGTTTCAATAGGACGCGTTTGTCTTTCACCGTCGAAGGATCAAATTGGCACGCGATGAGTCCATCGCGAATCGTCCGCACGAGATTGCCGTCGTACTTTTGATGCCGCGCGATGAATACGTCGGCGGACATGCGGTACTTGGCGTGCAACCATGCAACCGCGGCTGCGCCGGCTGCGGTCGCACCACCGGTCACCAAGAACTCGCGGCGTGATCGATTCACGGCGGCGGTTCCTGACTCCGTCGAATTTGATTTCGATTGACTCATGCGGATTCCCGATCCTTCACCTGTTTCATGTCCCAAGTGGGCATCGCTAGTAGTGGTGATTCACGGCCCAGAATCGCGAGCATCAATAAGTGGTGACGATGCGGATTGGGGTCGACGCGCTGCAGTCGTGCGATCGCTTCCGCGATCGGCCACTCATATTCCAAGCTTCCCGCGGATGAGTCCCAACTGGCCGATACCAACGCATGGATGGTCCAAGCCAAACTCGTGGCCGCGAGCGGTCGATTGAGTTCTTCTTGCAGGTATCGAATCGTCGCGGTGAGTCGGTGCGGCGCGGGAATGGTTTGGTGCAAAGCCACGACGGACATGGCACTGGGCAACACGTGTGCTCGGAGCAGTTGGCCGAGCACAAACGTATTGCCGTAGTTCGCACCGCCCGTGGTGAGTTGTCGATCGAGCAACAACTCCGCGGCTTCGATCGCTCGGGCGTGGGATTGGTGACCGGTGTGACGCAGTGCCATCAGCGCCAGCGCGGTCGGTTCCAACCAGGAGTGAGTCCCGAGAACCCAAGGCCAGCCTTGCAGTTCGCTGTTGTGACCAATGATCTTGTTGCGTGGAATGACTTCGCCACCACACCCAAGAAGATGGTCAATGCCTCGATCACGTGCCTCCACGCAAGACGCCGCAAAGTCGTCGGCAAACCGCTGGGCGTACTGGTGCCACGCGATCACGGCGAGCGATGTCGGCCAATAGGGACCTTGATCGTCCAAGTAAACGGACACTTCGCCGCCGGAAAGCTGTGCGTGCATCAGACGTTCGCAAGCAGCTTTGGCGATCACCGGCATGTCGTAACCGATTGCCATGAGGGCCGAAATCGCCGTCGGCTCGGCTGCAACGGGCTCGTCCGCGTGATACCCAACGATCGCATCGGAAGGGAGCCGCGAAATCATATCGCGTCGCCATTGATCGAACTGTTGATTCATCGCGCGCGGTGGAGCACCGACCTTATCGTAGGATGGACGATTCAAGGTTGTCGGGTTTTGTCGCTTGGCTTGCGGACGTTGAGACCCGGTTCACGTTCACATGCGAAGTGACCCTGCCCAGGAAACCCATCCGTCCAAGGCTAAACATTTGTCGGCTTCCACCGCAATAGTAGTCCTTTCCCTACCAAGGGCCGCGGACGTAGTAGGTGCCGAATTGGTCGGTGTGACTCGGCCAAGCAGGCGTGTGATGGAACGTGCCCGGTGCGGCGGCGCCTGGGTAACTGGCACTACGTCCGAACTGGTGATGAATCGGATACATCAAGTTCTGGCTCACGCCCCACGACAATGTCTGGCGCATGTGAGCGGTTGGCGGCACAACCAAGGCAGTTGGTTGGCCATAGTTCAGGTTGTAGTACGAACCGTGCCAAGGTCGGTTCTGTGAATAGTTGTGTTGCCAAACTTGGGTCACCGCATAGGGATCTCCCGCAGAAGCGGTTTCACACGCTCCCGCGGCGAGACCAGTGGCGAACAACATGGCGAGTGCGATGCGACGAATCATTTTCTTGAATCCCTGGTTGATCAGCCGGCTTGGATTGCACACCCAACGGCCGCCGTTGCGGTAATGTTTAGCGAGGTAAACGAAGCTTGTTCCAATACAGATTACTCGCCGCTTGGCGAATCGGTGGTGCGAAATAGGTCGCTCGAGTGCGATTCATCCCGCGGCCGTTGTCGTAATAGTTGTGAAACTTGTTCTTGTGCCAATACAGCATCTCTTCGGGATAGAAGGGCTGGTAGGTAAAGAACGTGTGTCCGACGTTCGGGGGTACCGGCACGGGCGACAAGTACATTTGAGCGTTGGCACGATTGGCTTGGCCGTTGGTGTAGTAGTTGTAGAACAGATCGGGACGACCGTAGCCTCGCTCAATGTTCCCCACGTCGTAGGTAGTGCGATTACCGATCAGCCCACCGAGTCGGCTGCTCGCCAAATGCGCCTTAAGACCGCCGCCGGTTGCGTCGCTCGAGCATCCGGCCTCGCCGCAGCTCATGTCGCCGGCAAAGTTCTCGGAGCTCGACGAAATGCTGCTGGTCCCGTCGTAGTGACTGTCCGGGGCCACGTCGTAGCTTCCCACGACAGTGTCGCTGAGAACTTGCTCAGGTCCGACGATGTACTCGCCGGGGGCCAGTTCCTGGGCCAAGGAACGAGGGGCGGCTGCCACAATGGCTGACATCGCCGCGAGGAGCGCGAATCCATTCGCTAGATTTTTTTTCATCGTCCGGCTCCTCCATAAGCCGTCGTCAAGCATATTTCCAGACCTAAACCGTGCGGACGGCTTTTCGAAGCTTTCCGCGACTTATCGGTTTGTTTCGGACGCCAGGAGCGATCGGCGTGACCTTTACAAACGGTCTCGCCCATCTCACCGCGATCATCTGTTTCGCTTCGATGCCTTCCACCGCTATAACCCAACCAAAATGCCCGATCGCTAAACTCGCGCCGCTTTTGTAGGGTGTCAGGCATTCGACCGGGATCGGCCGGCCCGGCTCCGTCATTGATCAACTCACCACCAGCCAGCAACGAGGGATTCGATTCCGTGGCGAAACGTCGAACTCAAACTTCAAATAACGGCGATGACTCCAGCGGCACCGGCAAAGGTGGCCGACGTCGCGGCGGCAACCAACCACCCGAACTTCTGGAAGAACAACTGATCGGCGTGCCGCTGCGGATCGCTGCCCAAGAACGGTACCTCAATTACTCGTTGTCGGTCATTACCAGCCGTGCGATTCCCGATGTCCGCGATGGTCTTAAACCGGTCCAACGGCGGATTCTCTACACCATGGACCGTCAAGGCCTGGACGCCACCGCAAAGCACCGCAAGTGCGCGACCGTCGTCGGCGATGTGATGGGCAAGTACCACCCGCATGGTGACAGCTCGATCTATGAAGCCTTGGTGCGAATGGCCCAGCCGTTTGCGCTGCGCATGACGCTTGTTGATGGAAGCGGAAACTTCGGCAGCATCGATGGTGACAACGCGGCGGCGATGCGCTACACCGAGTGTCGCATGACGCCGATCGCCTCGGAAATTCTGGCCGATCTTGCGACCCGCACCGTCGCCTACAAGCCGAGCTACGACGGGACTCGCGACGAGCCGGTGGTACTTCCCAGCCGCGTCCCCAACTTGCTGGTCAACGGAGCGACCGGGATTGCCGTGGGGATGGCCACTAACATCCCCCCGCATAACCTGCGAGAAGTCTGCAACGCGCTGCTCAAACTGCTCAAAGATCCCGAGATCAAAGAGTATCAACTCGTTGCCGTGGACGCGGTCCAGGGCCCGGACTTTCCCACCGGTGGCCAAATCATCAACACCAAGGAAGAACTCCGAGAGATCTACGCGACCGGCCAAGGCACAATCCGGCTTCGTGGGACCGCGACGCTCGACGAAAAGTCGTCGCAAGGTCGGTTGTTGCAAATCAATTCGATTCCCTTTGGTGTCAACAAATCTGCGTTGGTCGAACGCATCGGGGAGATCGTCTTCAGCGGCAAGTTGCCACTCGTGCTCGAAGTGCGTGATGTTTCAACCGATGAAATTCGAATCGACCTGCTCCTTAAAAAAGACGCCGACGAAAATAAAGTTCTCGCGTACCTCTACAAGAACACTCCGTTGCAAACAAACTTTAGCGTCAACATGACGTGTTTGGTTCCGACGGAAAAGCCGGAAGTCGGAGCGCCGGCGAGGCTGGGGCTGAAAGAAATTCTGTGGCATTTCCTACACTTCCGCTTGGAAGTTGTGACCCGACGTTTGAGCAACGAACTCGATAGTTTGCTGCGACGCATTCACATCCTCAACGGGTTCGCGATCGTCTTTGATGCCCTGGACGAAATCATCAAGATCATCCGCGCATCGGAGGGCAAAGCCGATGCCGCGATGCGTATCATGAAACGATTTCCAGCCGAGAAAGGTGGGCTCGACGAAGAGCAAACGGACGCGATCCTCGAACTCAAGCTCTATCGATTGGCGCGGCTCGAGATCAACGTCATCCGCGAAGAGCTCAAGGAAAAGCAAAAACGAGCTCGCGAAATCAAACGATTGCTCGCCGAAGACACCGCCGACACCAATGCCTCTGGACGATGGACGATCGTTCGCGAAGAGATCGACAAACTGATCGTCGACTACGGCAAATCCGAAGCCGGAAAACGTCGTTCCGCGATCGTCACGGTGGAAGAGGAAGTCGAGTTCTCCGAAGAGGACTTCATCGTCGCCGAAGATTGCTACATTCTCGTAACCACCGATGGCTGGGTAAAACGCCAAAAGCATATCGTGGACCCGGCGAAGAGTCGCTTGCGCCAGGGCGACGCGGTGCTCGCCTGTGTCACTGGAAGCACGCGCAGCTCGATCGGATTCTTTTCCTCGCTGGGTGTTTGTTATACATCACGGATGATCGATATCCCCGCGTCCACCGGATTCGGTGAACCGATCCAAAAGCTGTTCAAACTCAAGGATGGCGAACGCATCGTTTCCACGATCTCGTTCGATTCGCGGATGATTGGTGACATCAGCGAAGATCCCAAAAAGCCCGAGCTTTGCCCCGAGACTCATGCGCTAGCGTGCACCTCCGATGGCTTCTCGCTGCGATTCGGACTCGCCGGCTTCGCCGAACCGTCCACTCGTTCAGGACGTCGTTATGCGCGAGTCGCCGCGAACGCCGCGGTGGTGGGCGTGCAAACCGTCCACGGCAGCGAAACGATTCTCGCGGTGTCCGAAGCGTGTCGCGCGATGGTTTGCGCAGCCGAAGAAGTCAACTATTTGTCCGGACCCGGCAAGGGCGTGACGCTCATCCGACTCGCCAAAGACGATCGATTGCTAGGATTCAAAGCCTCCAGCGGCGATCGTGATCTATTGGTCGTTCTAACCAATCGCGGCGCCAAGAAGACGATCTCCACCGCCAAGTACAAGGTCACCGGTCGTGGCGGACGCGGAACGGAGATCCAAAAGAACGGCCGCATTGCCGAGATCGTTTCACCACCGCCCAATGCTCCGGAGATCACCGATCCGATCGACGAAGATTGATCGCTCCGCGGTGACTCGCATCGCCAGCCAATTTACTTTGACATATCAAGTACTAAAACGAACATCGAATCAATAAATATATGAGTACGGCCACAAAATCTTATAGCGCCAAAGACATTGTCGCTCTGGAAGGCCTCGAGCCTGTTCGCAAACGCCCGGGTATGTATATCGGCGGCGTCGGTCCCGCCGGTTTGCATCACTTGATCTGGGAAATTGTCGACAACAGCGTTGACGAAGCGATGAACGGTCACGCGACCGAAATCACGGTCACATTGCACAAAGACAACTCGACGATCACGGTTTCCGACAATGGTCGCGGTATCCCCGTCGACAAACACCCCAAAACCAAGAAACCCGCGTTGGAGATGGTGCTCACGGTGCTGCACGCCGGCGGCAAGTTCGACGGCAACAATTACAAAACCGCTGGCGGTTTGCATGGTGTGGGAGCCTCGGTCGTCAACGCCCTCTCCAAAGAACTCATCGCGATCGTTCGACGTGATGGTGCCCAGTACCGCATGGCGTTTTCCAAGGGCCAACCCACCACCGGGCTGCAAAAGCTCAAGGGCGCCGTTCGCGGCACCGGTACCACCATCACGTTCACTCCCGACCCGACCATCTTTCCGAAGATCGAATTCGATACGGCGACCATTCGGTTGCGACTTGAAACCGCAAGCTTCCTGCATCGTGGACTCAAGGTGTCGTACATCGATGAGGCTGCCGGGACGAAAGAGACCTTCGTCCATGAGCAAGGCATCGTGGACTACCTCGGGAAAGTCCTCAAGGAACGCAATGCTCGCCCGATTCATGAACTCGTCTTCTCGCTCCGCAAGGAAGACACCGATCGCATCGAAGTGGCTCTGCAGTGGACTGAGTCAACGGACGAGCATGTGCGAAGCTACGTCAACGGGATACCGACCGGCAGCGGCGGGACTCATGAAAATGGTTTTCGCAGTGGGCTTAACAAAGCCGTTCGCAATTACATCGACACCCACAACCTGACGCCTCGTGGAATCAAGATCACGCATGAAGACATCCGCGAGGGGATGGTAGCAATCCTGTCGGTGTTCATCGCCGAACCCCAGTTCCAAGGGCAAACCAAGGATCGCTTGAATAATCCCGAATGCCAAGCAAGCGTCGAAGCGGTGGTGCGTCCAGCGATGGAACAGTGGATGAATAACAACCGCAGTGTCGCGGACCAAATCATCGCTCGCATCATCGCTGCCTCACGCGCCCGCGCCGCCTCACGCGCAGCTTCCGAAGCGGTCTCGCGCAAGGGCGCCGGCAAGCGAACGATGCTGCCGGGCAAGCTCAGCGATTGTTTGGCTGGCAATCGCGTGAAAAGCGAACTGTTCATCGTCGAAGGCGACTCGGCCGGTGGCAGTGCGAAACAGGGGCGAGATCGTAATTATCAAGCGATCCTCCCCCTGCGCGGTAAAGTGCTCAACACCGAGAGTGCAACGCTCAAGAAAATGATCGAGAACAAAGAAATCCAAGATCTGCTCGCCGCACTGGGTTGTGGGATCGGTAACAGCCTCAGCATGGCGGACTTGCGTTACGACCGCATCATCTTGCTCGCGGATGCAGACTCCGATGGTCACCACATCACGACCTTGCTGTTGACGTTCTTTTATCGCCACCTGCCGGCGCTGATCGCCGAGGGCAAACTGTTTATCGCCATGCCACCGCTCTATCGAATCGATATCGGCAAGGAAACACACTGGGCGGCCGACGAAGCCGCGCGGGAGCGTATTTTGGCCGAACATAGCGGTCGTGCAAAACCCGAGATCACTCGCTTCAAGGGTCTTGGCGAAATGATGCCCAAAGTACTTTGGGAAACGACGCTCAACCCCCAGACCCGGCGGCTCTTGAAAGTCGAAATCGACGATCATCTCGAGACCGATCGCGTGATTAGCGACCTCATGGGACGCGACGCGTCCGCGCGATTTCGCTTCATCATGGAGCGTGCCGAAGACGCCGAAGAAATCGACGTCTGATCCAGGTCACAGCGTTGACGCCGCGATCATCCTTGTATCGCGGATGCTTGCATTGCGTGCTCTTGTGATATCACGTTCGTGGGAGCGATATACTCCCGCGATCGTCGATGGCTTTGGTACAGCGGATGCACGGCGAGGTGGTGAACCCGTCTGTCTCGATGGACGGCTTCTTCTCACCAACACCCCACCCTCCGTTGGAGCATCATCCATGTTTAAGAAAATTCTATTGGCCGCTGCGTTCGCTATCACACCGTTGATGATGAGCACGGACGCCGAGGCCCGCGGATTCCGATCGCGATGCCACAGCCACGGTCATCACAACGGCTACCGCACCTACAGCGCGGCCCCATCCTACGGTTACTCCTCAGGCTACTCCTCGTATCGGCCGGCCTACTCGGGTTATGGCAACTACGGCGGCTACGGCAACAACGGACGCTATGGATCCGGGTACCGTGGCGGTGGATTGAGCATTGGCTTTGGCACCGGTGGATTCGGATACCCCGGTGGTTACGGATATCGCGGACAAGGCGGCTTCGGAGGACTTGGTGGCTACGGCGGACTCGGGGGCTACGGCGGATTCGGCCCCGGCCTGTCACTCCGACTTCGATAGTCAAGCTGTGACTTCGATCATCGATTGGTCCAAACCGCTGCGCCAGCGACTCTCGCTGGCGCGATGGCCGTTATACCATCGACGCCAATTCTTCGATTTCGGCAGGCGTGAATTGGTTTTGCAGCCGTGCGCCGAGCTGTCCAACGATTCTAGCGGCCGCATGCGAGGCTAAGTGCCCCGATTGACGCCAGGACATGCCATGCGTGATGCCGTAAAGCAGCGCCCCCGCATACATGTCACCTGCGCCTGTCGTGTCGATCGCTTTGACGGGAACGCCTTCGATTGGATAAGCTTCGCCATTGTGCATGATCAGCGAACCCTTGTTGCCGAGCGTCAGCGCTACGTTCTCAGCATGCTTGTGGATCGCCGCGGCACAATCGATCGCAGACGATTCACCGGTTAGGCTCTTCGCTTCTTCTTCGTTGCAAAAGAACAGATCGACGGGACCGGAGATCAATTCCCAAATCTCATCGCGTAATAGATTAACGAGAAATGGATCGGACGCTGTAAATGCAACTTTGACGCCGTGTCGCTTGGCAAGGGACATTGCGCGGTACGCTGCCGCCTTGGTCGTTTCACCGGTGAGCAGATACCCCTCGATGTAGACATATTGGCTGTCGCGAATCAAGTCATCCACAACATCGCCCTCGGTCAGCGTCGCGGACGCTCCCAAATTTGTCAACATCGACCGCTGTGCATCCTCGGTGATCAACACCGCACAGGTGCCAGTTGGCAAACCGATGGCCGGCTCCACATCGATCTTGATGCCGAGTTTCCGCATATCTTCGAGAAAAAATTCGCCGATCGCATCATCTCCGATCTTGCCGACGAATGCCGCGCTGCCGCCAAAGTCGGCGACGGCGACGATCGTGTTGGCGGCGGAACCGCCCGCGCATCGATTCAGCGGTAAACCGCCCAGTGACGCGAGGACGGCGGCCTGACGCTCATTGTCGACGAGGGTCATGATCCCTTTGTCGATTCCGAGCTCAGCCACAACATGGTCGCCAACTCGGGCCTGGATATCCACCAGGGCGTTGCCAACCCCAAATACGTCAAACTTGCTCACGACAGTCACCTGATTGCTTCAATGAAATAGGCTCGAACACCACAACCCATAAGCCGCTTTCAACAGCGATGCCAAGGCGACAAGGTCGGCTTCGCCCCACAACTTAATCGGAATGGCGACCATGTGAAGCGGACTATTGAAACACAAAGGAATGGAAAACGCTGAAAACTAGGCGTGCACGAATCTGTGTCCTCGGTGACTCCGTGTTCCATTCCTCTCCCCGGCCAACGAACCTTCGAGTCGATATCAAATTCGCCCGATATTCAGTCACCTGAGCGTTTGCAGTTCAACGTCCATCAACGATATTGGTTTCCGCGACCGATGATGTGCAATCGCATGCCATCGCAGCTGATACTCGATGCCGGAGCTTGTTTCCTGCCTATCGGCCTGGATCGCCAAGAGGTATGAGGGTGATGGATTCCCCGCCGAGTTTGTTGAGCGAACAGCAAAACACGCAAGAAATCTAAGAAGGATGGCAAATACCTGACTGGTCTCTAATTGTTGATGAAAGACGCCGAGCTTAGAGCGGACGAGGAATACGAGCTCATTCTCATTGGCTCGATGTGCCCCAACATTTTGACGATCCAAGCCTACGTAGGCTGGGAACAGAGTTGCTGAGTCGTATTGAAGCTGCGTTTGATAACGGTAACGGAGTAAGCCTGAGTGCGGCTGAGGTGCGCGGCGAGTCGAAGCTCAGCTGGACCGGGGCTCGGCTGGGGGCAGCGACGGCGGGCTCTTCTTGACGTAATCTTTCGGATGCGCGAGGAAATCATGCAGAACTGCTGGCTGAGTGGATCGCAACTAGTGTTAACGACGACAAAATCATTGCCAAAGGTGCGGACCGGGAGTTGGTCGGACGTTTGCAGAGGCGTCTTGGTTTGACGTTTGATGAATCAACGCCACTCGACGAGATCCGTCGTAAGACGATTCGACACAAGCTGGTCGGTGAGTTTCGCCATGATTCAGGTAGCAAACCGTGTCGTTCACGGTCTGTGCATTTCATTTGAGTTTCGAGAGACCATCATGGGCGCTACCTCTGGCGACTTTGTGAAGTACCCGCGGACGCCACATTTGTTTGGATCGCGGGGGACTTCGGACGACAAACATCTTGGTGAGCGGGAATCGGTTCGGTTCCTGGCGGATGACTCGTTGATTGTTGAGGAGAAGATTGATGGAACGAATGTCGGGATCCACTTTGCCGGCGGCGAGATTTTTTGCAGTGTCGGGGGCATCTTATCAGCGCAGGCATGCACCCGCAGTACGATCTGTTCAAGCAGTGGACGATGGTGAAGCGTGGCCTGCTGGAAGAACGTCTCGGCGAGCGGTTTATCTTGTATGGCGAGTGGATGTACGCGAAGCATTCGATCCACTATCGCGAGCTGCCGCATTACTTCTTCGAGTTCGATATTTATGAAAAGGACGCCGGTTTGTTTCTGACACTGGAGAAGCGGATGGAGTTGCTCGATGGTACTGGGATCGAGACGGTTCCGATCGTGCATCGTGGGTCGTTGCAGCGGTCGGAACTGGAGGGGTTGATTCAGGCGTCGGAGTTCGGTGCCGAGTTCGATAATCCTCAAACGGGGCGGCATGATGATTTGGCCGAGGGCCTGTATCTTCGTACCGAGAGCGAGACACAAGTGACTGGGCGTGCCAAGTTTGTGCGGCCAGAGTTTGTCGAGAAGATCAAGCGAAGCACGCACTGGCAACAGCAAGTGATGGTGCCGAACGAGTTGGTCGACGGCGTGGATATTTGGAAATGAATTGGGACGAGCTATTACGATCGAGCCATGACGAGGTCATCGCGTGGGCGGAAACGCAGCCCTGGGCGCGAGCGATGGCGGCTTGCGCACAGGATGCTCATTGGCACGCAGAGGGCGACGTGTGGACACACACCAGGATGGTTTGCGATCAATTGATGGGAATTGATGAGTGGGGTACGCTTGATGTCGGCGACCGGCGAGCGTTGTTGCTGACCGCGTTGTTTCACGATGCCGCCAAGCCCCTGACGACGGTGTTGGATCCAGAGACTGGTCGCGTGCGTTCGCCTAATCATGCTGTTAAGGGCGAGCACTTGGTTCGCGGCGTGCTGCGGGATTTGGAATGTCCGCTTGAAGAGCGAGAGCGGGTCTGTTCGCTGGTTCGCTACCACGGCCGGCCAGCCTTTGTGCTTGAGCGAGAGGACACGACTCGGGAAGTGGTTCGTTTGTCTTGGTTGAGCGAGAACCGATTGTTGTATCTGTTCGCGCTCGCCGACACTCGCGGCCGGGACACCGATTCGATGAGCCGTCCCGAAGACAGTCTGCACTGCTACAAACTGATTGCCGAAGAGAATCAATGCTTCGATGCACGATATCCCTTTGTTACCGACCACGCCCGACTCGAATATTTCCGACAAGCCGAACCCAATTTGCACTACGTCCCGCACGACGAGTTTTCTTGCACCGTCACGATGATGTGCGGGTTGCCCGGCAGCGGTAAAGACACGTGGCTGGCCAAGCATCGACCAGATTTGCCTGTCGTGTCGCTCGACGACATCCGCACAGAAATGAAAGTTGACCCGACTGATGATCAAGGTCGAGTGATCCAAGCCGCCACCGAGCGCTGCCGCCAATACCTTCGTGCCGGAATATCGTTCGCTTTCAACGCCACAAACATATTGCGTCAAACGCGATCTCGTTGGAGGGGTCTATTCACCGACAGGGCAATCGCACGTTCAAGTGCCGTTAAAACCGGCATAAATACCATCGAGGACTGCGTCATCCCATCCGGCTCGCATGCGTTTGCCACGAATGTTGTCCTTCACAGTAGTGTCACGTTGCAGAATGTTGAGTGCCA
>JBGSKM010000054.1:0-34652 GCA_041741195.1 Pirellulaceae bacterium | reverse complement strand
TGGAAACAATGGCTGCTGGTCCGTTCATCACTTGGTACCTCCATGCGGGAAACACGCCACTCAACAACGAGCGGCTTGACTTCAGCAATGACAACGCAATCCTTGGACCGAAACGAAATCAACGTGCGATTGCCCTGGGTCTCCTATTTTCCTGCCCTAACATTTTTTTGCCCTCATTCCGGTCCGATTCGTTTCAGGCGAACGCAACCGGAAGTGATATTCACCCACAAGATGCTCTGCAGATTTGTGTTAGACAAGAACCGGCGAAGGTGCGATTCGTAATGGTCGAGATCATGTTTCTTGCAAGTAATCTCAAACGCTACGGCTGGTTCAATCAGATCAACTGGCTGTCGACCAGTTCGATTACCTCGCCAGTGAGTTTCCGTGAATTGTTCGCACCGCTTTGCTCCACCCGTGACAGCAACGATGGCTTCTTGATAAAGCGAACGAGTAAGACCGGTTCCCCAGTCGCTGACGAGTGGTACAACAATCCGTTCAAGGCGTTCAGTTGGTCCGTAGCCGCTCCAATCAATAGGTTCAATATCAAACTGTCGACGCTGATCGGGTGTCTCACGGCAATTGACAAAGCAATGTTCGACACGTTCGGTCCCAAAGTTAATCAGCTTTCCGTGCGACAGGCCCGTCAGCATCAGATACTGTATCAGTTGACTTTGATGAACGTCGGTAAGACAGGATGCGGCCTTTAGTTCGAAGGGGCACCCAAGGTCAACAACCAAGTCGACGTACAATTGTTTTCGAAATCCTTGATGTGTCAGGCATATCTCCAGTTCTTGGATCGCTCTGCTCCCCAGGATCTGATGTAAAGTGGAACGATAAACCCCCTCATGAAATATACGTCCAAGTTCCTCGTGTACTTGGAAAGCATGATGAACCACTTCGTACGCAACCCTACCAAACTCATCTTGGCAGTAGTGCTGCAGAGGAACAGATGTTGTAATAGGCATGGGGACAAATTGGGCAAAAAGATGAATGGGCAGAAAAATGTAAGTCAACCAATTTGATATTTACCATGGCTATCCCCATTTTTTTGCCCTCTATTCCGCCCGCTTGCGAGTATTCCGATGAGACGTACGATTTTGATCTGCACCGCGTCCGCCTGCGCCATAGCGTTCCTATTCACTGTGGTGGCGAGACGTGTCTATGCGCAGCAGCAGATCGAGAAGCGATTCGAGCAACTCGATGGAAATGGCGATGGAAACGTTACGCCTGACGAGTTACGCCAGCCAGCTATTTTCAAAGCGCTCGACACGGATGGCAACGGCGAGATCACGAAAGAAGAAGCCACGCGAGCCGCCTTGCGCGGTCGATTAAAGAATGCGATTGGCAAAACCATGGGAAGGAGTAACTCAAGTGAAGAGGTTGTTCCAGCCGAACCCGCTAAGTCACTTGCAGCTCCGGTTCGCCAGGGACCGAAGCTTCTGGCTCCCGGGGAGCATGGCATCGGTCGTTTTGTACCTGACTTCGAATTTGCGGACCTTGAGGGGGTAACGAAGAAGCTGCACAGCGACCCCAAGAACGAACTGACCGTCATTGCACTGACTAGTACTAGCTGCCCGCTAAGCAACAAGTACATGCCGACGCTTGTCGAGATTCATCGAGACTTTGCCTCTCGAGGCGTCCGGTTCATTCTGGTCAATTGCGTTGCAACCGATAAGCTTGACGAAATGAAGGCCGCGGCGTCACGCTTTGCACCGAGTGCGGAATACACATTCGATAAGGATTCACGGTTTGCATCGCATCTAACGGCAACCAGCACGACTGACGTCTTCGTGCTCGATCGCTCGCACACGCTTGTTTATCACGGTGCCATCGACGACCAATACGGATTCGGTTATTCGATTGATGCTCCACGCTATACATATCTCCGCGACGCCTTAGAAGCCGCGATGGATCAACGTGCGATTCTGGTCTCCGCGACCGCAGCTCCGGGCTGTTTGCTCGAACAGAAGCATGCTTCGAAGGAGCTGTCTGATGTGACCTATCACAACCAGATTTCTCGACTTCTGCAGCGGCACTGTGTCGAGTGCCATCGCCAAGGTGGTGTCGGACCATTTGCTCTCGATACTTACGAGGATGCCGTAGCGCACGCGCCGATGATTCGCGAGGTCGTCGATCGTGGTGTCATGCCACCTTGGTTTGCAGTAACCGACAAGAGTCATTCGACGTCGCCCTGGATCAATGATCGATCGCTTACCGCATCAGAGAAACAGCAGCTATTCGCTTGGATGGATAACGAAACTCCAGCGGGCGATCCCAAGCAATCGCCAGCACCGCGGAGCTTTGCCAATGGTTGGCTGATTGGAAAGCCAGATGCCGTGTTCGAATTCGCGAAGCCAGTAAAGGTCAAAGCGACGGGCACGATGCCTTATCAAAATGTTGTGGTTGATACCCATTTGGAAGAGGATCAATGGGTTCAAGCGATTGAGGTTCGACCAGGCAATCCGAGTGTCGTTCACCACGTGTTAGTCTTCGTCCAGACGGCTGACGAGGACGATGGCCCCAGAGATGACGCGGCCGACGAACGATCGGGCTATTGGGGAATCTACGTTCCAGGTAACAGCACACTCGTTTACCCTGACGGTTACGCCAAACGGATTCCGAAAGGGGCTCGGTTGCGTTTCCAAATGCACTACACCCCGAACGGCACCGCCACGGAGGATAGCACTCGCATTGGGTTGGTGTTTGCCAAAGAAGAGCCAAAACACGAGGTGCGTGTCGCAGGTGTTGTGAACGCTGGGTTCCGGATTCCACCTGGGGCGGACAACCATCAAGTCGTGGCCAGCATCAAGAGCGTTCCTACCGACATCGAAATTCTTGCTTTCTTGCCTCACATGCACTTGCGTGGCAAAGCGGCTCGATACGATCTCATTTCGGGAGGCGAGACGCGCACGATGCTCGATATCCCACGGTACGACTTCAATTGGCAGTTGCTCTATCGGTATGCCGAACCCGTGCTTGTCAAAGAAGGCGACACACTGCGATTTACTGCGTGGTACGATAACAGCAGCGGCAACCCCGCTAACCCTGATCCAAATAGGGAAGTGCGTTGGGGACCGCAGACTTACGACGAAATGCACCTTGGCTACGTGGAATACATCGTTCCTGGCTCCAAGCCGGGCGATCCGAATCCGCTGTCGCCCAGAGGCCGAGCACGTGGAGCAATTCGGAACTTCCTCGGTGGTTCAGGTTCGCCTGAGCCGCACGTCGGACGGTAGTTGAGTTGGGCAAAAAAAATGTGAGGCCAAAAGGATGATAGCCAGAAAACAGGAATTAGAAATGAAACGCTTCTTGTCGAGTCTATTGATTTTTTTGCCCATCCATTTCTTTGCCCTTGGTTCGGTTTGCTTTGTCTCAGCCGCCGACAAGCCCCACATTATGATCGTGCTCGTTGACGATATGGGTTACGGTGACCCAGGATGCTTCAACTCGCAGTCAAAGATCGCTACACCGAACATTGACTCACTCGCTCGTGATGGAATGCGGTTCACCGATGCGCACGCCCCTGGGCCACTTTGCCACATGTCGCGTTACGGGTTATTGACTGGCGAGTATCCGTTTCGGATTGACGTCACGCGGTGGCCCAGCCAGCCGCTGATTCGCGAAGACCAAACAACCATTGCGACTCTCGCCAAGCAGGCTGGATACCAGACCGCGATGGTGGGTAAGTGGCACGTCGGATTTCACGAGACCGGTTACGACAAGCCGCTTGTGGGAGGCCCGGTGGACCGTGGCTTTGAGACGTTCTTTGGGATTCGTGCGTCGACCGATATCCCGCCGTACTTTTATATTCGCAACGACCGCGCGGTGAATGCGCCCAGTGAGAAAATTGGTGCGAATCAGAGCGACGGCTGGTCACCCATCCAGGGCGCATTTTGGCGTGCTGGTGAGATCGCTCCCGATTTGCGACTGGACGAAGTCCTTCCTCGCTTCACCGACGAAGCGATCAACGTTATCGAGGGCCGCGATAGTGATCGGCCGCTAATGATGTATTTGGCTTACCCCGCACCACACACTCCTTGGTTACCGTCGCCACAGTTCGCAGGCAAAAGCGGAGCAAGTATGTACGGCGACTTTTTGATGATGGTGGATCACGAGATTGGGCGCGTCCTCGCGTCGCTCGCCAAGTCCGGTATCGACGACGACACGCTTGTCATCTTTACTTCCGACAACGGACCCACTTGGTACCAAAGCGATGTCGAAAAGTATGGTCACGATAGTTCGGGCGGCTTTCGCGGAATGAAGGCGGACGCTTGGGAAGCGGGGCACCGTATGCCGCTGATCGCTCGCTGGCCAGGAGTCGTGAGCGCCGGATCGACATCGGAGCAACTGGTTTGCTTCACTGATTTTCTGGCTACGTTTGCTGAGTTGATGCAAGTCGAACTCGGCCCCGGTGCCGGGCCAGATAGTTTTAGTTTTCTGGATGCGCTCAAGGGCGATTCGGCTAGTGATACGAAGGGTAAATCGCACACGGCCAAACGCCAAGACTTTGTGATGCGTGCCGGGAGCGTCGCGTCGATGATGACGATCCGGTCTGGCCAGTGGAAACTGATCACCGGTTTAGGATCCGGCGGCTTCACCAAGCCCAACAAAATCGAACCTAGACCCGGTGATCCGATCGGACAACTGTACGATTTGACCAGCGATCCGGCCGAAACATCGAACCTGTATCAACAGTATCCCGACATCGTCGCGAGATTGACCGCGGAGATGAACACGGTTATCGATCAAGGGCATAGCCGGAGCAATTCCCACTAATGCTGTGAGAACGACTTGATGCGGCATCGCGACCCGACGCGTCAGCGAGAAAATCGCGGTAAGTCCCTCGCTAACGTGTCGGGTTGTGATTCTTAGCCACTTTAATTCGTTCTCGCGGCACTAGTTCATCGCCCACGATGCGTCACGCCGGTCAAGGAACTCTAGTTTCCTGCACACGCTCCGCGATGATTCGCGGAGCGTGGCCAGTCAATCGCAGTGGTGATGTCACCAGGGCGATTTCATTGTGATGAAAGTCGCCTACCGTTCACCCAGCGCCGCGACCTTGGTTTCCGCCCGCCGTGACGATTCGACGTCGAAGCGATCCAGATTCATCACTTTGTTCCAGGCAGCAACAAAGTCGCTGACGAATTTTTGCTCGGCGTCCGCACTCGCATAGACTTCGGAGATCGCTCGAAGTTGCGAATTCGAACCGAACACCAGATCCACTCGCGACCCCGTCCAGTTGACTTTACCCGTCTCGCGGTCCTTGCCTTCGAAAAAGTGTTCACACACCGACGACTTTGCCCACTCGGTATCCATACTCAACAGGTTGACAAAAAAGTCGTTCGTGAGCGTTCCGGGTTGATCCGTGAATACTCCGAGCTGCGGAAAGCCGACATTGGTGTCAAGCACTCGCAATCCACCGACCAGGACGGTCATTTCGGGTGCGGTGAGGGTCAAGCGATGGGCACGATCCACAAGCAGTTCTTCCGCAGGCCGATCGTGCGAGTGACCAAGATAGTTGCGAAAACCATCGGTCGTCGGCTCGAGTACCGCGATGGCTTCCACGTCCGTCATCTCTTGCGTCGCATCGGTGCGCCCAGGGATGAAGGGAACTTGGACGTCATGCCCAGCTTTCGCGGCAGCATCTTCGATCGCGGCGCAACCGCCGAGTACGATCAGATCGGCGAGCGACACTTTCTTTTCGCCCTGAGCATTGAATCGTGTCTGCACCGCTTCAAGTTGTTTTAGCACCTTGGCCAATTCGGCTGGTTGATTGACTTCCCAATCCTTCTGTGGAGCCAATCGAATTCGCGCCCCATTGGCACCGCCGCGTTTATCGGTGCCGCGGAAGGTCGACGCGGACGCCCAAGCCGTCGATACGAGTTGCGACGTGCTGAGCCCCGTTTCCAAGATCGCGCCCTTGAGTCTGGCGATATCGCTCTCGTCGATCAATTCATGTTCCACTGCTGGCACGGGGTCTTGCCACAATTGAGGTTCGGGAACCAACGGGCCAAGGCAACGCGATACCGGGCCCATGTCACGGTGAGTCAACTTGTACCACGCTTTCGCGAACGCATCCTCGAACTCGGCCGGGTTCTCATGAAACCGTTTGGAGATCTTTGCGTAAGCGGGGTCCATCTTGAGCGACATGTCGGTCGTGAACATCATCGGTGCGTGCGACTTGGACGCGTCGTGAGCATCGGGGACAGTGCCATCGGCCGCGTCCTCCTTGGGCGTCCATTGCCATGCACCCGCGGGACTCTTGGTCAATTCCCATTCGTAGTCAAACAAATTGTCGAAGTAGCCGTTGGACCATTTCGTTGGCGTTGTCGTCCAAGCACCCTCGAGCCCGCTTGTGATCGTGTTGCCGGCGTTGCCACTGCCGAGCGAATTGATCCAACCGAGTCCTTGTGTTTCCAGGCTCGCCCCTTCGGGTTCGGGGCCGACGTGTTTGCTGGGGTCCGCGGCCCCGTGCGCTTTGCCGAACGTGTGACCGCCGGCGATGAGCGCCACCGTCTCTTCGTCGTTCATGGCCATCCGCGCAAATGTGTCGCGAATGTCGTGGGCCGCAGCAATCGGATCCGGTTTGCCATTGGGACCTTCGGGGTTAACGTAGATCAAACCCATTTGGACTGCGGCGAGCGGATTCTCGAGTTCACGATCACCCTCGTATCGTTTGTCGCCCAGCCATTCGCTCTCGGGTCCCCAATAAATGTCTTCTTGCGGTTCCCAAACATCGGCGCGTCCTCCCGCAAACCCCATGGTTTTGAAACCCATGGATTCCAAGGCGCAATTTCCGGTGAAGACCATCAGGTCAGCCCACGAGATCTTTTGTCCATACTTTTGTTTGATCGGCCAGAGCAATCGACGTGCCTTGTCCAAGTTCGCGTTGTCGGGCCAACTGTTCAGAGGCGCGAAACGCTGCGTCCCATACGAAGCTCCACCGCGACCGTCCGAAAGACGATACGTCCCGGCGCTATGCCACGCCATGCGAATGAACAGTGGACCGTAGTGTCCGTAATCGGCGGGCCACCAATCTTGTGACGTTGTCATCAAGTCGGTGATGTCCTTCTTCAGCTCATCCAAATCGAGCGTCTTGAATTCTTCCGCATAGTCGAACTCGGCCCCCAGTGGGTTACTCTTGGACGAGTTCTGGTGAAGGATTTGCAAATTCAACTGTTCGGGCCACCAGTCACGATTCGACATCCCGCCGGCTGCCGTCGTTCGCTGCATCGCCGGTCGATGAGCACCACCGATCACGGGACACTGACTGGCGTCGAGTGCGCCGACTTCCGCGGTTTTGCCGTTGTCTTTTGTGTTGGTCGGTCGCTCCTGAGCCTGGATCACGCCTCCCGCGGCGAGTACTAGCGTCGTAAGTACCCAGCTTGTTTTTCTCATCTCATTTGCTCCGTTGTAGACCACTGCGAAAAGGAAATTGCCTGATGGAAGGCCGTGGAATCGGCCGACTCCGTGATTATTGGGCAATCTCATGTGTGCGTCCAATGCATTCTATGTCTAATATCGATGCGTTGCGTGCATAATGACGCGACCGAGTAGATTTGCCCCCTGGAATCGGAAGAGAAGCGATGGAGTTGGATCAACTTCGATATTTTCTGCAAGTCGCTGAGTCTCGCAGCTTTACTCGAGCGGCGGAGGCACTGTCCATTTCCCAACCCGCGCTCAGCCGATCGGTACAACGGTTGGAAGACGAGTTGGGCGTGCCGCTATTGATTCGCAAGACGAGGCGAGTCGAAATGAGCGATGCGGGCAAAGTTCTCAAGATCCGGGCGGAGCAAATCCTGGCGATTGTCGAAACCGCCAAAGCCGAGATCTGCGACGACGGAGAATCCGGCAAGATACGCATGGGCGCCATTCCCACGATCGCTCCGTATTTCCTGCCAGCGTTCTTGAAACAGTTTTCGCAATCGCATCCACACGCGATCCTCGAAGTCTACGAGGACACGACAAAGAACCTGTTGCACCAATGCTCGCAAGGCGACATCGACTTCGCGGTTTTGGCGTTCCCGATCAACGAGAAGCATTTCGATTTCATCGAGCTCTTCGACGAAGAGCTGCTGATCGCGCTACCGTGCAAGCACCCGTTGGTCTCCAAGCCGCAAATCCGGCTGAAGGACATCGAGTCGATACCGTTTGTAATGTTGGACGAACCACATTGCTTGTCCGATAATATCCTATCGTTCTGTCGACACCGTGCATTTCAACCGGTTGTTGTGGGCAAGACGAACCAGTTGTCAATGGTTCAAGAATTGGTTTCGCTTTCGCACGGCATTTCGATGGTGCCAAAGATGGCACAACAAATCGATCACTCCAAGACGCGCGTTTACCGCTCGCTCGCGGGCAAACCGCCGACACGCACGATCGGCGTTTTTTGGGATTCGTATCGATTCCAGAGCCGTTTAGTAAAATCTTGCTTGAAGGCCTTGCAGGAGTACGGCAAAACGTCGATCGTCACATGAGTGCGACCCAACGGTCTGCTTTAGAACTCTTCGAGCACTTGGCGGTCGTCTCTCAGCATCAAGTTGAGGAACGTGTTTAACTCGATCGATTCCGAAATGAACCGGGCCGAGCCGTCACACATGCTGATCATCACGCCGCCAGGGTGAAAACTGTACGGCTGGGCTGCGTTGGTGTGATTAACGAACTTGTAGTTTCCACCCTCGTCGATCGTCGCTTCCCACGCTGCCGGTAGGCTCGGGTCGGTTGCCATGTTCGGTGGTGTGGGCGTGCCGTTGTTACCACGTCCCGAATTGGTCGGTGATGCGATACCGGTCATGTTGTCAGCCCGATAAGCTCGCATCTTGACGCCGTCGCCGGCTCCCGCCCAAGCGATGTTGACGGTGGCGGTGTTGACTTGGCGACCGCGAACGTACATCACCGGCGAGCCCGCGCACTCATAGTACATCAACGTGTTGCTGAACCCGTCCAAGATTCCGCCGGCCGTTGCACCACGACGATTCGGATCCGTGCTGCGCGAGTCTGCAGGGCTCATCGCCGTGTTGTGGTTCATCTGCGGCTCACCCGCTTGGTACCACAACGAGTGCGATGCAGGACGCAGCGCCGGAATTCGCGGCGTGACATAGTCCGCGGATTGCACCGCAAAGCTTCCGATCGAATCGGTGAGCGTGAACTCGCGCCCCGACGGCGAACTGGGGCACTGGAACGTCCCGACCTGAGTCCCGAACGCTTCCTTCATTCCATCGCTCCACCCCGCAGTCAATTGGCCGTTGAATCCGTAAGGCTGGGTTGGATGTTTGGCCGCGCGAATGATTTCCGACAAATCGGGTTGCTCGATGTACGGAAGCGTTCGCCACAGCGATCCGGTGCGAGAGTAAGGAAAGTAGCCATGGATGTGCTCGAATTGCATCATCCCGAGCGCCACCTGTTTCATGTTGTTCAGGCACTGAGTCCGCCGGGCTGCCTCGCGCGCCGCTTGGACGGCCGGAAGCAACAGTGAGACCAATACGCCGATGATGGCGATTACCACCAACAATTCGACCAGAGTAAAAGCGGTCCGGGTTCGCGTGACAGCGAAATGTTGAGCCATGATGGTTTCCAGCAGGGTACGAAGAAACGCGCCGATCATCGGCGACGTTCATTAGGCGGGCGTTACCTGGCTGGCTTTCAAGCTACGGAAGTCGGTGCAATTAGCATCCAACCCGTAACCCAATGGCTTGCTTGGAATTCATCGCGTTCTCTTTAATGAGAATCGATCTCAAGAGTGTACTGTCGGTCCGCCATTGGTCAATGCGGCTGAAATGCAGTTCTTTTGCAAAATTTTGCTAAGACTTGGTCACTTCGGCCAGGACACAACAACTTGCTACACGGACCGAAGAAGCCGGGGTTGTTGAAAAACTAATCAATTCGTATGATCTCGGCCTTGAACCCACACGGACGTGGTCCGCTGAAGATGAATCTGCAACTTTCCTCTTGGCATTTCGACGCTTCAGCCATTGCTCGGCGAGCCGGCTTCACCGTGCTCGAATTGCTCGTCGCGGTCGCGATCATCGGCATTCTAGCCGGGCTATTGTTGCCAGCTCTCGGCGCTGCCCGCGAAACGGCACGGCGAACCCAGTGCACCAGCCATCTGCGGCAAGTGGGGCTTGCACTGCACAGCCATCACACTACCCGGCAAACGCTACCTGTCGGGTGGACGTTCGATCCTGAATCGCAGTCCGCTTTCGGATGGGCCGTTCCGCTTCTTCCTTACTTGGACCAGCAAGCATTATCTAGCCTTATCGACCGTGACCAGCACGTGGGGTCTCCGGTGCATGCAACGGTACGTGACACGCCGCTCGCAATCTTGCTTTGCCCGTCGGATATCACCGAGCCAACGTTCAATCTTTTTGAGGATGTCGATGTTGATGATGATGATGACCGCGACTCGGCAGCAATGGCCAGCGGAATCGAGTCGACAATCCATCCGTTAGTACGATTGCCGACCGCGAACTACATCGGCATGTTCGGGACGATTGAATCGGACGATTCGATTCCCGCTCCGATCGGGGACGGGGCGTTTTTGGAAAACAAGCCAACACGCTTTCGCGATTTCGCGCGTGGGCTTGCCAATACGATCGTCGTTGGTGAACGCACGATGGCTCAGGTGCCGTCGACTTGGTTCGGAGTTGAAATGGCCGGCGAAGATGCGGCGGCTCGTTTGGTCGGATCAGCGCTCGAAGGGATCAACAACCCGTTGGCCGACGAATGCGACTATTCAAGTCGTCATCCTGGTGGTGCCAACTTTCTATGGGGCGACGGACACGTTTCATTCGTCACCGAAAATGTCAACCTGCATCTGTATCACCAGTGGTCGCGGCTTCGCGACCACTAGATCGTCGCTCACTGTTCTAAACCTGCACGACAAATCCTCCAAACGAATCAATATGCCACGACCCAAAAAGTTTGTTGAACTCACCAAGTGCGAAGCCGAAGTCATGGACATTGTCTGGGATAAGGGCAGTGTGACGGTCAGTGACGTGGTGGAGTCAATCGAACGTGATTTGGCGTACACGACGGTACTGACCACAATGAAGATTCTGGAAGACAAGAAGATCGTCCGACGCGGAGAAAAGATCGGTCGAGCGTTCACGTACAAGCCGATCGTGTCGCGCGACGAAGTTCGCCAAGGCATGCTGAAATCGCTCGCTGATCAACTGTTCGGCGGATCGACGCGGTCGCTGGTATTGAGTCTCCTGCACTCCGATGCGGTCTCCGCCGATGACATCGCGGCGGTCAAGAAGGCTGCCGACATGCTGGGAGACTCATAGTGGATTCCCGGTTCGCATTCGAAGTCGGCTGCACGCTATGTCTGCAAATCACCGCCCTCATCTCGGTAACATTGATCATCCAGCGGTGGACTGCGGATGTACGATCGCAGTGCCGACTGTGGACGATGTGCTTCATTTGCGTGATCGGGCTATTCGCCGCTGCATTACTGTTGCCTCATCGTCGGCTATTCGATTTCCCCGGCGAATTATCGCGAGAATCGATGCTTAGCGTTGTCGTCTGGCAATCTCGAATCGCGACCACATTGGCCGGCGTTTGGGCCATCGGCGCCGCTTGGTCATTACTGCGACGTGTCGTGTTGTGTTTCGAGGTGCTTAGGTTCCTGAAGACGGATTGCGAACCGCTCGATGCGGATGCATTGTTGACGCGCACCAAGGTCGAATCACTCGCCGGCGGGAAGCTTTCTATCTTGCTGTCCGACCGAATTCCAGGTCCATTTTGCTGGCAGTTGCATCGGCCGGTGATCGTGTTGCCAACCTTTTTATTGACCGACGACGACGCGGCGCTTCGGCATGTTTTGCTGCACGAAGTCGAGCACTTGCGAACCCAGCATCCGATGCAGCACTTCTTGCAGGGCGTTTGCTCGACGGTGTTCTGGTTCCATCCGATGGTTTGGATAGCGGCGCGCGGTGCGGAGCTGACGCGAGAGTACCTGTGCGACGAAGTGGCCGCGAAAACCGCTGGCAAGTTCGGGGCGTACTTGCGGACATTGGTGAAGGTCGCCGAGCGTTGCGGTAATGTGTCGTGCACCGACGTGCCCAAGGGTACGTTGGCGTTCGGCAACCAACCCAGCGCATTGCTCCGGCGTAGCCGACGTCTAGTCGAACTTTCCAAAGGCGACAAACCGCAGTCACGCTGGCGGCCCATTGCAGCGATGGCGGGGTTGCTACTGTGTGCCACGCTCATTCAACAAGTCTGGCTGCCAACAAACGCGATGGCGTCCCAGCGAAGTGATTGGTCGCCGTGGCCAAGTTGGACTGCGAGCGCACTGCATCAAGCCAGCGTGCAAGTCCGTGATTTTGAGCTGTTCCAAGACCGCGTGCAGATGCACGAACTGCTGTACGACGACGATTGATCCATGTCGTGATGCGTCGTTGAATTCGCTTCGGCGGGGCGGCGAATGCAAACTTCTTACCCGCGATGGACGGTTGCTTGAACCGTGCCCCGGCTAGTTCGTCGCCGTCACCGCGAGTGCGTCGATCTCGCTGCAGCCGACTGAATTACTAATGTCTTGCGAGTTGGGATTGCGGGAAAGCTTGGTTGACCGCTAGCGTCCTTGCAGATCCAATTACTAATGTATCAGTAGCAAGGAAGTGCAGTGATGCACGTCATAGAATCAAGCCACCCACCCATCTCGCTGATCTTGCCGGCTTGGAACGAAGCGGACGTGATCGCAACGGCAATTGCTGAGGCGGACGCCGCACTTTCGCAGATTACCAATGACTACGAAATTATCGTTGTCGACGATGGAAGCACGGACGAGACGGCGCGGATCGTTCTCGAGTTAGCGGGTAACGATCCACGCGTTCGTTTGGTTCAACATACACCCAACCAAGGCTACGGCGCGGCGATTCGCTCCGGCTTTGCGGCGGCAACCAAGTCGCTGATTTCTTTCACGGATGCGGATTGTCAATTTGATTTGAACGAACTGGATCGGTTCGTTTTGTTGTCTAGTCACTACGACATCGTTTGCGGATACCGCATCGACCGCAAGGACTCGGCACTACGATGCTTTTACTCGAAGGTCTACAACGTTCTCGTGCGTCTTTTGTTAGGGACTGGTGTTCGCGATGTCGATTGTGCGCTGAAAGTGTTTCATCGTGATGTGGCTAAGAAGCTGCGGATAACTGGAAACGGATTCCTCGTAAATTCGGAAATGCTTGTTCAGGCGAGGCAACTTGGTTACAGCATTTGTGAAGTGGGTGTCTCGCATCGTCCGCGGACGCTAGGTGAGAGTACAGTCTCGGTGCAGCATATCCCAAGGGTACTCGCCTCATTGGCTAGGTACTGGTGGAATGAGGTTCAGTTCGGACGTGTCGATCCAATTTCTAGCGAACAGGTGCAAGTCCAGCAACGAGAGGGCAATCGTCCGAGTCGGGGCAATTCTCCCCGCGCGCGACCGCTTTCAATCCTATCTCAAGCAGGAGGGTCGAGGGCGGTATGGTTGCAACTGGGGCTATTGTTGATCGCGGCTATCTTCATGCTGACCAACCTCAGTTATCCATTGATCGACCGCGACGAAACTCGCTACGCCGAGATTCCTCGCGAGATGATGGCGTCGGGCAATTGGATACTGCCACAGTTGAATTTCCAGACCTACTGTGACAAGCCACCCCTACTATACTGGCTCTGCTTGATCAGCTTTAAGCTTTTCGGCGTCAGCGAAACGTCTGCAAGATTGGTACCGGCTTTAGCGGCCCTAGCCACACTTGCGTCCACCATTTTTTTCGGTTCGCGAACGTTCGGTCGGCAAGTCGGATTGCTTGCCGGTGCCGTGTTATTCCTGTCGGTTGGCTTCGCATTTACGAGCCGGTACTTACTGCTTGATGGCGTGTTGTCGCTGTTCGTCTCATTGTCGTTATTCACGGCGTACGAGGCAGTCCGACAACCACGACTCAAGATGGGATGGTGGATCGCTTCGGCCATTTGTATTGGCTTAGCGTTTCTCACCAAGGGACCAATCGCGTTAGTCCTCTGGCTGCCGCCGGTTGCCGTATTGACATGGGTTTCGGAAGTTCACGCTAAAATTCGGTGGTGGAATTATGGACTGGTCGGCGTAGTCGTCACGACGATTGCCCTGCCATGGTTCGTGTTAGTTCACCGGCAAGATACTACTTTCCTGTTGGAATTCGTCTACAAACACAATCTTGCTAGGTTTGCCGGCGAATTCCATCCAAAACCGATCTGGTTCTTTGTGCCTGTCGTGTTAATTGCCGGCCACCCGTGGTCGTTCCTAACGATTCCCTACGCGAAATTTTTGCTTCGCCGCGACGATTCGGCTCGCGCCAAGCGTCCGCCAGCGGTGGGCTATTTGCTATTGTGGAGCGGCTGGTGCTTTGCATTCTTTTCGCTCTCCGCTTGCAAGTTGCCGACTTACTTACTGCCCGCCGCGCCAGCCTTTGCGTTGATGATTGCGCATTATTTAAACCAAGTTACGCGAGACTCCGGCAACCTGGCTGATTCTTTCGCTAACTTTTGGTCGGCACGCTTAGCCACCGCGACGACCTGTTTGGCCGGCGTGTCTTTTGTACTTTTCGCGATCGTTTGGGTCGACATCACCTCGTTCTCAATGTTCGGATGGGCGATGCTCTGGGCAATGTTGTTGATGGTTTCATTGATACTAATGCCCGATCGACACCACGCCAATGTCGCGTGGGCATCGTCGGCGGGAGTCGCATTTGTGTTTGCCGTAATGGTGATGCACCAAGTAATTCCTGCGTACAGCCGCTCTCAGACTCTCCTCGGCGATGTCTCGCCACTGGCCAGTCCAATTGCCATGATGGAGCACCTGCCAATCGCTACGATCGCCCATGAATTCGCCGATGTCCCGTTCTATCTCAACCGCAGCGACATTCACAACTTTGCAGACGCGCAAGACGCGTCGCTCGCCGGCTTCATTTCAAAGTCGGGAACAGCCGTCCTCGTGGTCGAAGAACAAAGCACCGCCGACCTCTTCGATCGGTTGCCCGAGAGCATCAAGCTAATCGAAGTCGGTCGTCGTGGTCCGAGGCTAATCTACAAAGCTAACTACACGATTAGACCCACGCGGATTGCGACGGTGCCGCGGGATGCGAGCGAAAGGACTAAACCATAATGCGGTTGGTGCGATGGTTACTCAGGTTGCAACCTCGCTTGCGTGTGCATCACCGATTCGATCCCAACGATCTCGCACTTGTTCAACAATTCGCTGACTTTCTTGACGCTGGCGAGGCAACGAACGATGAGCCAACGCAACGAAGTGCGTCAGCACGGCGATCCGACGGTCGGAGCGTTCGAGCCCTCGGTTGAAATTAAGTCTAGACTCGCGCCAAGGGCCTATTTGCTCTTGATCGCGAACGAGAGCAGAGCTTCTAAGGACGTCGGTGCTAGCGAACCAATTTAAACCAACTATAGAAGGGGATCTCATGCCAAGTTTCTGCGGTTGGCAATTGTATTCAAGCAGCCGGTGAGGAAATCGACTTCGCGGACATGTGCCATATCGCTGAGGGCTAACCGCCTGCAAGCTTCGTGTGATCTCCGAAAGATACCAAGTCAACTCGCTGCGCGGCTACGACTTCCAATTCGCTCTAACTCGATCGACAGACAGCACAACTGGCAGCTCATCATCTTTCCGTACACGCCTTGTTTTGCAGAGTCATATTTACCAAGGTGCCAGCACCCATGCTGGTTGATGCCATTAGAAGGCCTGTTGCACACCAACGTATCGGAAGGTGCATTCGAGAAAACATATAGTTTCCAATCTCCAATCCTAGAACAAGCCCAACGAATAGGCTCAACCAAATCGCCCCACTCCACCGACGATTTTCGCGTTTCTCTAACCATTTTACTGCTAGAACAAAACTGATGAACGAGGCGGCCGCTGCCCCTCCGATGATGCACGCAAGCCAAATTAGAGCACCTCCAAAGTTCTCGCCTCGCGGTTCCAAGAACATCAGCCGCATGCCGAGGTGACATGCCAAGCCGCCCGATAACGCACCCGTAGCGGAAGCGCCGATTATGAAAAGCGTGTTTTGCAGGGATTGAATTATTTCTCGTCGCATTTGGAATCACAATCGACTGGTGGCGTTCAGAGTAAATAAATTGCCGTCTGCCATAACAAGTCAGTCCTCGGGAGGAATGCTGCGTAAAACGACGTGATCATTTCAGAAAGAGCCGGTAGCTCGGGTTGTCCGTTTCCTCGACGCATGGATAGGCCAGCGTGTCGACAAACGCCTGCCACGCTGGGCGGTCGCCGTCAGGGATCTGGATTCCGACGAGAACCCGGCCGTAGTCGGCGCCTTGATTGCGGTAGTGAAACAGGCTGATGTTCCAGTCCGGCGACATGCTCGCCAGAAACCGCATCAGTGCTCCGGGGCGCTCAGGAAACTGAAAGCGGAACAATCGCTCGTTCTGGGCGAGGCGGCTTCGGCCTCCGACCATATGACGGATGTGTGACTTGGACAATTCGTCGCCAACCAGATCGGTCGCGACGAACCCGGCATCGGCAAGCGCCTCGCTGACTTCCGCGCCGCCAGCCCGGTCGGCGATGGCAACACCGACAAACACGTGAGCTTCGATATCGTCTGACACGCGATAGTTGAACTCCGTCACACCCCGCTGGCCGATCGCGGCGCAGAGGCGACGGAAGCTGCCGCGTTCCTCGGGGATCGTGACTGCGAACAGCGCCTCTCGCTCTTCGCCGACTTCAGCCCGTTCCGCGACAAAGCGCAGTCGGTCGAAGTTTACGTTCGCGCCGCACGTGATCGTCACCAGCGTCTTGTCCCGTACCTCGTGCCGTGCAACGTACTGCTTTATCGCAGCCACGCCCATCGCGCCGGCCGGTTCGAGCACGCTGCGGGTGTCTTCAAACACGTCCTTGATCGCGGCGCACACCGCGTCCGTATCGACCATGATGAACTCGTCGACAAGCTCACGCGCCAGTCGAAACGTTTCGGCCCCAACTTGCTTGACAGCCGTTCCGTCGGAGAATAGCCCGACATCAACTAGCTCCACCCGCTCGCCCGCGAGCACTGATTGCGCCATCGCGTCGGAGTCCGTCATCTGAACCCCGATGACTTTGATCTCCGGCCTCACTGCCTTTACGTAAGCCGCCACACCCGCGATCAACCCGCCGCCACCGACCGCAACGAAGATTGCGTGGATCGGGTGCTGGTACTGACGGAGAATCTCCATCGCTACCGTCCCCTGCCCTGCGATCACATCGGGGTCGTCGAACGGATGGACGAACGTGTAGCCGTGCTGTCGTTCCAGTTCCAGGGCATGAGCGTAGGCGTCGGAGTAACTCTCGCCCTGCAGGATCACGTCCGCACCGAGCGTACGGACGGCATCAGATTTCAGCGTCGGCGTCGTCACCGGCATGACGACCACTGCGCGGCAACCGAGCCGTTTGGCGCTCAGCGCAACGCCTTGCGCGTGGTTGCCCGCCGACGCGCAAATGACACCGCGGGCGGCCTCTTCGGGCAACAGACGGGACATCTTGTTGTATGCTCCGCGCAGCTTGAAGCTGAATACCGGCTGCGTGTCCTCTCGTTTCAATAAAACACGGTTCCGGAGGCGGGCGGACAAACGCGGCGCGAGCTCAAGCGCCGATTCCACCGCCACGTCATAGACGCGAGCAGTCAGTACCCGCTGTAGGTAAGAAAGCAGGTTCATTTCCATCCGTGCAACATCCGGTCCACTCCCAGCTTCAGCTGCATGCAAAACACTCCTATCGACACTCAAAAATGAGAGTAGCCCTAACTCACGTCAAGTCACTACGACGCCTCTCCGATTGTCGCATGCAAGGGATTAGTCGGCTGGAATTGGCGGAATGCGTTGATACAGGTAATACTCACGCGCAGCCTCACCGCCAATGATGGACCTAGTCGGCGGCGTAACTAGGCGATTGCTCAATGTTGTGCCCAAAGGCAAATCTTCCGGCGGGATCGAAATCGAAGGTGCGTCCGCAGGTAGCTTGTTGCTCACCTTCAAAACCGTAATCTTGAGCATCACTTGATATTCTTCATCGCGATTGGTACGAGACAACCGTAACAAGGATCGAGGAATCGGCATTTCATCGTCGCTCCACTCGTATCGAAGCGAAATAGAGTTGGCAGGTGTTGTTCCGAGATACTCGGTGGAGACGAGCAAGCCTTGACGATTGAGTCTGGTCACGAGGACTGATTCAGGAGGTTCAATATTTGGGAGCGATTCGTCGTTTTGAACTGCAATCGCGCATCGCGAAACCGCCTCTTTCGAACCTAGGAAAACCTGATACCCACCTTGCCGTGTTTTGACGACGCGACCACTCTTGGATGGCGATATTTGCTTGTGATGAGCCAGCCAATCGATCACCGTTCGTTTCGGAAGCACTTCGAGCCATGGTTCCGTCGGCAAAACGCGAACATAATTCTGTAGATCCTGGTTGTACCACGTCCTTCGTGCGACCGCAGCCAACATTTCGTGGTCGATGAGACAGAGCGATTCTGGGTCCGAAAGAATGGTGTACGTGCTCGCTTTTCGATGATTTGCAACTCCGCCATCAACAATCTTCCGACGGGATTTGTCACCGCTCCACCACGCGGTTACGTCAACCTTCTCTAAATCACTTTCAAGACGTGCTTCGATATATCCTTCGTTCCAATATCGTCTGAATTCAGCATGCTTGGCTGCGATTTCGCGAAAAAGGGGATCGTCGACAACCTCTTGCGAATTCGCCAGCGGACACACCGCCAGTGAAGCGATACTTACAATTGCCAATCCGAAACCGACGTTGTTCATCACAGTCACCATTTCGCACTGAAGTAGTAGATGAGATCACGAACCGGACAACCATCGAGAACGATGCCGTCGAAAGCAAGAGTCGAGTGGCATACTTCGTTTGATCGCGGTAGTCGATCGTCATTACGATTGCCACCACTCCAGTAGAGCGATTCACCCCACGCAAACGCAAGACTCTTGAAAGTGTTTTTTGGTGCCCGCCTCCTCGGTGGCTCTCCGCGTCGATTCTCGCCGCCCGATTAGTGGCATCCCAGAAGCAAAACCCATCCGAGAGATACACGACGCAAGTGTCCAGGCTGCCTGAACAGGCGATCTTAGATTCGGCTATCCCGCAAAGCAAAGCGGTAAATTCGAAGATGCTTGCCGTGAACGTCACTTCATTAGCATCAGCCACCGCGATGATTTGTTAAAGCGGACACAATCGTTTTTTTGGATTCGGCGAACGACCTAGCCAGTCGCATCAGCCATCTGGAACCGTGATAGTGCAGGCGAACGACGGCGTCAACGCGACTTGCAAGGGAGCAGTATCGCAGCACAAACCATTACGACTCTCAATGCTTGTGTTCAAGCACTGGACGCCACGGTCATGTATCAATCGCGGTTGGTACTCGGTAGGGTAGGCGATTTGGCGGAGTTGCCGGTGCCGATGAGAACTTGTTTCTTAGCATTGAAGGCGACGTCGAAAACCTTCGTGAAATTGCGGCCGGAGTCATCCCACGAGCGGCCCAGCAAACGGGACAGCCATTCGGTTGAAACACTCGACACGACTCCCGGAAGCCAAATCTCGTTCGCATGAGAGTCCGCGGGATCGTCGATCGCTTGCGTAATGTCTGGCTTGGGTTTGCCATAGATCGTATTGATCGCCAATTCAAATTGTCCGACCGGCAACCGAATGCTTGCCTGGACGTGATGCTCGGGACCGAGTTCTAGGACATGGTAGCCAAGTCGTTCGCGGTGTTTCGAAGATTGCGAATCTTGTCCGTCCATTTCTTTGTCGGGAGCCAAGTCTTGAAACCATTCCGCTTGTCGTCCAATTTGGCGACTCTTCTCAGACACCTTCAAAAGCGGCCGCAGCATTCCGTCGGACTGAACGAGCCACGTCATGTGAGGCTTTTCATCGTTTTCTGGAACTCGCCGCCACTCCCATGCCAATGACCCGCCGCCGGGTTGCTCAATGCGTCGTTGGATGTTGATTTGCATTACCACCGCAACGACGTCGATACCATCGGAAACTGTGGGAAACGTTTTCCAATCATCCGAATCTGATTGTATTGCTTGGGGCTTTGGTACGATCCGGGTTCCCCAGCCACTTTGGCCCTTGACCTCCCATTCGCCAAATGGAAGTTCATTCACGAGTTCGGATCCCAGCGAAGCTTTCAGCACTAACTCGCCGTATTGATTCGGTGCGGGTGCGACGACGGCCAGGTCGAGTGGCTTTCCGACTTCCACGGTTACTAAATCTCGGACATACCAGCTGTTCCCGCTCATCGCCAACCGATAGCGTCCATAGGGCAGATCACGCTCGAGTCCGATTCCATCACCCTTGCTGGTTCCGGTCGCTTCAGCAGCCTGGACATCGCCTACCGAAGTCAACTGCACTTCAAATCCGCTCATTGGTTCTCCCCCCTCGTCAACGATCGTCACTTTGACCGGTGAAAACCCTGATGGTTTTGCAAGAAGCCTGTCGACTTTGTGTTCCAACCGAATAATCGCTTCGGTGAGTGCAGATAGCTCTGGAGAAACTTTCGCATTTTCTTTGCTTGATTCTTGAAGGCTCGACTGCTTGGCATCGGGTCCGCTTGGAGGCTCAACTCCGTAAATGCAATACGGCGTCGTTAACGCGAGAACGCTCGCGATCCACAATGAGAATGCGTTATTGAGCGGCATGATTATTTTCTATTGCTCGCATCGAATCAGGTATCTCCAATCGGTCGAGCAATCTCCATGCCGCGAGCAATCTCCATGCCGAATTAGTCAGCAAGTTCCGTGTGGCCTCATGAATATGCCGCGGGATTCGCCCATGATTTTGCTTACCCGCCAGGTTGTCGCGGGGATTGATGCACAACTCTTTGACCGCGGTGGTCGGGTCGACGAAGGCAAGCACCAAGCTGACTTGCCGCGACCTAAAAGGCCAAAATGGGACGCCCTATGGAACGCCGGACATCAGCCAATTGTCCGCGGTGAGACATCTCATCCATGGCAATGAATAGGAATAGTCGCCCGGCGGTTTGAAAGCTGGGTTCGTCACGAAACTTCTCGGGAAGCGCCTGTGGCGATTGATCGAGCATCGCGTCATCGTGTGTATCCAACAGCGACAGCGTCTGTTCGTATTGTTGACACCATGTTTCCAGCAGTTCGCTGTACGGAGGATACGTTTTCGGGTCGTCCGTTGGTGTGGTTCCACCGCCCAAGATCTCGTCCCAATGCGATAAACGATTGGGTTCACCAGTGATAAAGGACCGAAGTGCCGAATGAGCTGTAGCGGCATGGCCAACAACCCATCTGGCGTGATTACCACCATTGGCCGTTGGGAAAACAAGCGACGCGTCGCGCAAGTCTTCGGCGAGCATCTTGTTCCAATGAAAGCTCTGCTCTAGCGCGGCGCGAATGACATCAGTGGCTTGCATGCGATTCTCTCGAGTCGTTTTTGCTGGGCCGTGCACCTAGGGATCCTTGGCTAGACCCCCTACAAATGCTTCACTTGTTGATAACGCGTTGCATAGCGATACAACCGTCCTCACGGTCATCTCGGCCGATTCACCCATTAGTCGATCGGGGACGTTGGGATCGACAGCGTTGAAAAAGTTTTCGCAGATTTCCACCGCGGCATTTTGATGTTGAATCTCTGGGGATGAAGAGTCCTGTTGCACTCGTGATCGCGCAGTGTCATGAACACAGGCTGGAACTATTCAGGCATTGCGTGCCATTCCGGCTCCCGGCGCGCAACTTCGGGGCGACACTAGGCTCTGTGTGAGAGGCCGACGTGTGCGTTCTACGTGCTGATTACCGTCAACCCAATTCGTCGCCCGTTACTCTGATTGGCCTTATTCATCTCTCCTTCCCTTGTAGCCTGGCTCGATTTCAATGCGTTCGACTTCACGCCTGAAGATGACATTGCTGACGGGCCGTATCCCAGTGGTTGTGAAGTGCCTTTACACCGCCTTTGTCGCGGTGCTGGTTCCTTACTACTGGATGGAGTATGGGCCGACCAATTTTTTGTTCTACTGTGACGTCGCATTGTTCTTGGGGGTCGCTGCGGTCTGGACCGAGAAACCCATCTTTGCCTCGCTGGCTGCCGTGGGAATCACCATCCCACAACTCCTTTGGCAACTCGATTTTCTGGGCTCGGTTTTCGGTTTACCGCTAACCGGCATGACGTCGTATATGTTCGACGAAGGCCTATCGGTGACGGCTCGCGGCTTGTCGTTTTTTCACTTCTGGCTACCCGGCTTGCTTATCTATCTGATTTGGAAGCTCGGATACGACCGACGTGCGTTCATTGTTTGGTCGATGGTGGCTTGGACGTTGATGTTGATCGCGTATTTCATGCTTCCCGCGCCATGCGATACGCTCGCGTTTCCGAATCAGCCTCAGAACGTGAACTATGTGTTTGGTCTTGGCGATGCGGAACCCCAAACATGGATGCCCGCCTTGGCTTGGCTCGCATGCCTGATGATCGGCTTGCCGTTGTTGGTTTATTTGCCAACGCACGGTCTGCTTTGTGGATTGGATTCATTCCGCGTCGCGCGACACAGCCGCAACCTTTGATTGTGGCAAAGGCATCTAGCGGCTGTTGAACGAATCGTCATCGAAAAGCCGACGCTACTTGTTTCACCACGCTTCCCGATGGCGATCCATTGGCTACTTCACTTCGACGACGATTTTATGAATCTTTCCCGTAAACTTTGTTTCGGCGGGGCCGTAGCCGATACCCAGTGCCACGGGAGTCTGGTTGTCCATGCCCACGTCAGCGGTTTCATCGGCCGAAAAAATGTATCCTTGGGTTTTGCCAATGCGTCCTTGAGCAACTTGTTTGCCGTCCACCGATAAGTTAGCGACGCCCCCTTTCCCGAAGCCTCCGCCGTCATACTCGAAATCGAGTGTGACCGTCGACTTACCTTCGGCCAGCGCGATCGGGCTTTCGACGACGAATCGTTCGAGCCCCAGCCAGTTGTATTCGTACGCTGGCTTGCCATCGCGCATGTGGAGCGACCAACCGCCGTAGCGTCCACCCTGGACGAGCAACGCGCCGGACGCACCGCCATCGGGAATTTCAATCTCGGCGACGATGGTCGTGGTTCGGTTCTTTACGTTGATGAAGGTATTCTCCATCATCCCATTCATGCCTTCATACAACGTCAGCGAAGTGCGTGATCCCATCAGGTCAGGTCGGCCAGCGGTCGCTGGGTTGACTCGCTCGATGGTACGGTCATCAATGGGCAGCACCTTGTATTTGGCGGCTTCGATCATGAAGAGCGACTTCATCTCATTCAGCTTGTCTGGATAGTCCTTCGCGAGGTTGTTCGCAAGACTATAGTCATCGCGCACGTTGTAGAGATCCCAGTCGTCTTCCGCGAGCGGCTTCTGCTTTCCGGTATTCCAGGGCGCTCGGTGAATTGTCCTTGCGAACCATCCGTCGCGATAAATAGCCCGGTTTCCGAAGATCTCAAAGTATTGAGTGGTGTGACGTTCGGGAGCCTCGGGGGCATTGAAGGTGTACAGCAGACTCGTCCCTTCGATCGGCGTCTGCGGAGTTCCATTGACGACCTTGGGCTCAGGCAGCGACGCGGCTTCGAGCACCGTGGGGGCAACGTCGATGACGTGACTGAACTGCTTTCGCAGCCCACCACCCGATTCGATTCCTTTGGGCCAATGGACGACCAGACCGTTGCGTGTGCCGCCGAAGTCCGATGCGACTTGCTTGGTCCAAGTGAATGGCGAATCGAACGCGACCGCCCATCCGGCGGCCATGTGTGGGAACGTTTCTGGGCTGCCCCATTTGTCGATCAGCGGGACCAGATCTTCGACTTTCTCTTGAACGCCGTTGAAGTAGGTCATCTCATTGAACATGCCCACCATTCCGCCCTCGGCGCTGCTGCCATTGTCCCCGGCGATGTAAAAGATCAGCGTGTTGTCCATCTCGTTGATCTCTTCGATGGCGTCAATGAGTCGACCGATGTGATGGTCGGTGTGTCCGACGAATCCAGCAAACGTCTCGGCTTGCCTGGTAAACAGTCTCCGCTCGTCATCGGACAGCGCGTCCCAAGCCTTGATGTCCTCTGGGCGTGGCGGCAACTGGGTGTTGGCGGGAATGATTCCCGCTCGCTTTTGACGTTCGTAACTTGCTTGGCGAACCTTGTCCCACCCCGCATCGAACTGGCCATGGAATTTCTCGATCCATTTGGTGGGCACATGATGGGGCGCGTGGGTTGCGCCGGTCGCAAAATAGGTGAAGAACGGTTTATCGGGCGTTAGCGATTGCTGGGCCTTGATCCAGTTGATCGCTTGGTCCGTCATGTCTTCGGTGAAGTGGTAATCTTCCTTGAGTCGCGGATTGATGCGAACGACACCATCGAAAATTAGCGGTGACCACTGGTCGGTTTCACCACCGATAAAGCCATAGAATTTGTCAAAGCCCTGGTGCGTGGGCCAGCGATCAAACGGACCCGAAACGCTGGTTTCCCAGGCGGCGGTTTCATGCCACTTACCGAACGCGCCGGTGCTGTACCCGTTCAGCCGCAGCATCTCTGCCAGCGGTGCAACACTGTTGGGAATCGCGCCGGTGTTACCCGGATACGCCGTGGCCGTTTCCATGATCGAGCCAGCGTTAGCGGTATGGTGGTTGCGGCCACATTTAAGAGCGACGCGAGTCGGCGAACAGAGTGCGGTGGTGTGGAAGTTGTTATAGCGCAAACCTCCTTTCGCAAGCCGATCAAGTGTCGGCGTCGGAATCGGGCCGCCGAAGGTGGATGTTGCTCCAAAACCAAGGTCGTCGATCAGGATGATCACGACATTGGGGGCACCTTGAGGTGCATCGACTTGAAACCGAGCCGGTGGCTTGGTGTTGCGGACATCCAATTCAGTAACCGGCTTCAATGTGGGCTCGGCGATCGGCAGCCTCGTACGGTCGACTGTCGTCCAGTCCAGCGATGACGACTCGCCTGGGCCACTCTGGGCGTAGGCGATGTGGGGAATTGCAATCATCGCCGCAACGACACATACGAATTGATGGAAACGGTGGCGCATGTAGATAACTCTTGGGGAGAAACAGGATGGCTGTGCGATGGATGAGTTTGTTAGGATTGGAAAGCGATTGCAAGCTTTTGCACGGTGGTGGATCTTGCTAAAGATCCCGCGGTACTTTTTCAGCGTACTGGATCTTGTTCAAAGTTCCTGCGAACCTTTAGTTCAAACTGGTCGCGGATTTTTCCGCCCAAGAGCACACACTTTCCGTGGAGTTTGTCCTCTTGGAACGTAAGCACAAACACGTGATGGCCTTGATCGGCCATGCCAGGCGATTCGAGAAACCAACGATCGTCTTTCGGTGTACGCTGTGGCACGCCCAAGCCTCCTTCACCGATGTAGACGATTCCCGTTTCGTCGAGCTTGCCGTCGCGAATTGGAACGGTTCTCTTGATGTTGTGGCCGTCCGCTTCGCAAACCAAATCGACATTGTGTTTTTCGAAGAGAGGTACCCAGCTCTGCAGCGCCGTACTGGGCCCCTTCACAGCCGGAAACGCAGGACGGTGATACTGGGCGACCAGCCAACGGTACCTTGGCCGCGACGACGCAAGTTCGCCGTCAAGCCATTTTGCTTGATCACCCGCGGTGCTGGTTTCCGTGTTGAGTGTCACCAAACGGACTTGAGCGCCGAGATCGATCGCGTAGTAGTTCGGGTCTTCATCGGGGAATCCGAATACTTCGTTGAACGGCTTTCCCTTGTCGTGATTGCCCCGAGCGGGAATGATCGGCAGCATTCGTCCATCGGAACCGGTCGTCAACTCGTGATCGGATAGCCATACCGACCACAACTGCATGTTCGTCCCAGTCACGATGTAGTCTCCACCATGTGCTAGCGCGAGCAAATCGTCCGCGTTGTCGTTGTTGGCGTAAGAGTCCGTCACCATCTCAGCCATCATGACGTTCATCTTGCGACGCATCGCACTGTCCGATCGCGAATCGCCACCATGCAGTAGAGTAATCGGACGGTCGTCCACTGGTGCCGTGACGAAATACAACCACGGGGAGTCGTTACCGTCGCTGGAGAGTTGCACCTCATAAGCCGTCGATGGCTGTAGATCGGCCAGTCGTGCATGGTGATAGTACAATTCGACGTTGCCACCGGTGAATCGACCACTTCGCGCGAGCTGTGTCCCTTGAACGTCGGTCTTGCCCTTGACTCGATAGCGAAGCTGATGCGTCTTGCCCTGTTTCGCAGTACTCCACGAAACGGTGGCGGTGGTGGACGGATCCGAAATCCAAGTCACTCGCCAATGTGCCGGATTTGTGCCGACCAACGGTGCGTCGCCTAGCGATCGTGGTGCAGTTGCGGCGACCCAACAGGTCAACACAAAAAACATCGCCGCAGCTCGTAATCGGTTGTTGATCATTCAATCATCCTTCGTTGAAACGGTTGTCGTTGACTTGCCATGATAGATCACCAAGGCCAGTGGCGCGCCCCAATTTGCTGCCCGAATCAAGGTCTCTGGCCAAGCGGCGAACCCGAAGGCAGTCAATCGACTGATACTCGTGACCAGTCCCCACACCGCCATGTAGATCGCGATGACCCGCCAACGCGTGGCGATCAAGAGCAAGGCGACGGCAATGTCGATGATTCCGATGGTTGCCAAAATGGTTTCAGAGGTCGACTGGGACAATCCCAAGCCAAGCAAGTTGGCATCGCTTAGTAGGATCAAGTCCGTAAAGGCTGGATACAGAACGATAGCCTTGTAGCCGTGCACCATAAACGTTGCGCTACTGGCGATCGCAAGCAAGCTCATCGACCATCGATACTGGGTTCCGCTGGCACGGAAGTTCCAAACCTGGTGTACGACGATGATCGCCAAGGCGAGCGGAACGGTGTATCGAACGGCATGTTCCCCAAGCGAAAGTGACGCGAATGGTTCACCTCGGATCATGTGAGCGAGCGAAACGACCAGAAACCATACGAAAGCAGTGACCAGCGACGCCAAGCTAACCAAGGACGTCATGCGACGGGGTGCCGATCCCAATCCAGCCAGGAAAACCCACAGTCCGGCGACCAAACAGGCGATTACTCCGATATCGTCGATCCGCTGCGCGACGCTCTCCGGCCAACCATGATCGAAGTACAAATAACCGTAGACGTCGCTTTCAGATTCAAAACCGGCAAAAAAATACAAGCCGGCCAGCCCCACGCACTGGACCAAGACGACAATGCGAAGTAGCCAAAGTAGATCAGGAGAATGCTCGAGCGTTGAAACAACTTGTGGCGAGTTCAGACGTGTCATTTGTTTTGTAGGTTCCACAACTCATGTAGTTGCAGGTTCGACGAACCAATTCGATGCAACGATCACTTCACTCTCCCGCGGGAGACACGATTCGATCATGTCTTTTCTTGATCCCTCCCGTCGGCATGCTCATCGCTACTTTCATCGAATCTTGCGGTCTCGCCTAGCTGCCGTGGTCTAGCCCAGGAGTCTCGCTGGCACCTGCACCGGCGTCCAGCGTCCTTGTTTGGCGGCGGTGTTTTCAGCCATGCCACTCGCTTGCCGTTTTGACAACACTTGTTGCAACAAGTATTATCGGCGCGATGAAGACACTACCACCGCGGCCGACCTTTGATTCACCCACTCAAGAAGTTTATCTGCATCTTTGGCGCAGCTATGACCGGTTGAGGGCGATCGAAGACGAATTGTTCAGCCAATACGATTTGTCGGCACAGCAATACAACGCGCTGCGACTATTGAGCGTCGTGTTTCCGTCTGGAATGCAAACGATGGAAATCGGTCGCCAACTGATTTCACGAATGCCCGACATGACGCGGCTGTTGGATCGCTTGGAGAAACGCAATCTCATCACGCGGACACGGCTTCCCGAGAATCGACGCGTCGTCGAAGCCTTCATCACGACCGCGGGGCAACGACTTCTTAGCAAAATGAGTGATGCGGTTTTGGAGATGCACGATCGGCAACTCGGTCATTTGAGTCCGAATCAACAGACCCAGTTGATCAAATTGTTGAAGGTCGCTCGAAAGCCGCACGAAGACACGAGCTGTGATTGGTTGGATACCAACGGGAGTGCATCGAATGCGTCATGACGTTTCGAGCCCGGGGTCTCGATATGCGGATCGGTCGCAGCAGCCTGCATCACGTGTTGCGCTGCTTCGGATGTGGCCGTTCGGACTATGGCTATTGGTGTTCTACGGCGTGTGGCTATCGATTGTGGTTGCCGGTGGTTACTGGCCTACCGTGCAATCACATTGGCCGATCGCATTGGCGATGTCGTTCGGTTCCTACATCGCCGGGTCGACACCCATGGGGGGCGGATCCGTTGGATTCCCGGTGCTGGTGCTGTTGTTTGAGTTGCCGGGTTCGCTCGGCCGAAACTTCGGTCTCGCCGTGCAATCGATCGGGATGGTGTCGGCATCGATCTACATCTTCGCCGCGCGCCGACCGCTCGACCGCGGTCTATTGCGACCGGCGCTCGTGGGAGCCCTCATCGGGACGCCATTAGGAGCGGCGCTGGTTGCACCCTTTGTTCCTGATCTTTGGGTGAAGCTAACGTTTGCGGTCGTCTGGTGCAGCTTTGGCATCATGCACTTGATGAAGTTAAACGAACTGGTCAATGCTCAAGGCGAAAGCGAGCGTTGGCGGTCGTGGGATCGCCCCATCGGAATGGCGATCGGTATCACCGGAGGCGTCGTGTCGTCCATTACCGGAGTGGGGATCGACATGATGGTCTACGCGATTTTGGTGTTGCTGTATCGAGCTGACTTGAAGATTTCGATCCCCACATCGGTCGTGCTGATGGCATTCACATCCGTGGTCGGCATTGCCTCGAACGTCGTCCTGTCTCGCATCAATCCATCGCTGTACTACGTCGACCCCGAAGTCTTCGCGAATTGGCTTGCGGCTGCACCCGTGGTCGCGCTGGGTGCTCCGTTCGGGGCGATCGTGGTTAACCTGATCTCGCGAAAACCGACGCTCATCATCGTTTCGATGCTTTGTATTCTGCAGTTCGTTTGGACGGTCGTTCAAGAGCGAGTGTCTGGGCTGGCGCTCTTGGCCGCCGTGGTGGCGATCCTTGCGGTGAACGCCGGATTCCATTTGCTGTATCACTGGGGACGTGACGAGAGTCCACTCGGCGAACCGGTCGCCGAAACGCTGCGGCCGCCCAAAGTCGACATCAGCACCACCGGTGACAGCGGGTGACAAATGAACGGCCGTTGCAAACGCAATGACGCTGGTGGCATGCGACTGGGGTGACCGCGTCGAGCGCGCCTCCAAGCAGCCGGCGATTTGACTTCGGAGCGTCTGGCGATGCACGTCGAAAACGGGCTAACCCCCTCTTGAGGCTGGACGTGAAGCTGCTACCCTCACTGCGGTTTACAATCCGCCAAAAGGGGTGCATCCGCTGAATAAGCTACCTGAACCGTCGTCGACAAAACCGCCACCGGTAGAAATCCAATACTGGTGTTCGGACCAGTTTCTACCGATTTTGCGGCACTTGAACGCCACGGTGCTGATCTCTACCTACCGACTTGGCCAAGTTGCGGTCGTCCAGGCAAAGGGCGAAGAGCTAGCGGTCGACCTGAAGACTTTCGAGCAAGCCATGGGATTGGCGGTCAGTCCTCGGCGGCTTGCCGTCGGAACGCGGCGAGGTATTTGGGTGATGAACCGGGCGGAAGGGATCGACATTCCCAACCGTTTTGACGCGAAGACTCGCACTGCCTTCATCGCTCGCCAGCACTGGGTTACGGGCAACATCAGTGTGCATGATTTGGGGTGGCACAACGACCAGCTCTGGGCCGTGAATACGCTGTTCTCGTGTCTGTGCACATTCGACGGACAACACAATTTTGTGCCCCAGTGGAAACCGTCGTTCATCAGCGAATTGATCCCGCAAGACCGATGTCACCTCAATGGTATGGCGATGGGTGCCAATGGCCCAGCCTACGTGACTTGCTTGGGCAAGTCAGACACGGCGGGTGGATGGCGTGACAACAAGGTGTCGGGCGGCATGCTGATCGATGTGGCATCGGGTGAGCCGATCCTTGAGGGCCTGTGCATGCCACACTCACCACGGTTGCACGATTCCAAGCTCTGGTATCTCAACAGTGGCAAGGGCGAGTTGAACGTTGTCGACATCGAAACGGGAGCCACCGAAGTGATCGACAGGGTTCCGGGCTACACTCGCGGGCTCGCGTTAGCCGGCCAGTTCGCGTTCGTCGGAATGTCTCAAATACGCGAAACGAATATTTTTGGTGGGTTGCCGATCGGCGAGCAGGCGAACGAATTGCGATGCGGCGTTGCGGTGGTGGACTTGATCTCCGGGCGGACCGTCGCGTGGTTTGAGTTTCGTAATGGCGTCGAAGAAGTGTTCGCAGTCGAAGTGATCCCCGGCGCGTATCCGGCGGTGCTTCACAGTCCCAATTTAGATGGCGATGACCAAGAGTTGTGGGTCATTCCGCCGCTACAAAGATCTCGTTGATTCCTTTCCTGTTGGTTAGATTTCGTTTGAAGAAAAATATGACAATGCGATTCAGCAAGAAACAACAACGTCGATCTGAACGAACACGACGCCGTAGTCGATTCGAGAATCTTGAATGCCGTCGATTGCTCGCCGCGGATATTGTGCGGGACATCACCAGCGACAATGTTGCAGCTGCGCCGACGGAGGTGGTTGCAGTGGGCAACCTCGCGTTCTTTGCGAACGACGATATCGCTGGCAACGAGCTTTGGGTCAGCGATGGGACTGTGGCGGGAACGTCACGCGTCGCAGACATCGTTCCGGGTCAATACAGCTCGTCGCCCACCCGCTTGACCCCTTTCAACGGTGGAGTGGTATTCCAAGCTCGCGAGCAAGCGATGCCGTATCCGTCGATTTGGTACAGCGACGGGACTGCGGCCGGGACAATCAAGTTGGCCGATGATCTTTATATTTACAGTGCCGCTGAAGTCGGTGGCGAATTGATCATTGCCGCCTATCGTTACGATGGCAGCTACCAGCCAGAGATCTGGAAGACAGACGGGACCGCACTTGGCACCGTCGCCGTCGATACCACAACGGCGACGAATGTGGATCATCTTACTGTCGTCAACGACAAACTGTTCTTCATCGCATCCGATGCCAATGGCCGCGAGTTGTGGGTAACCGAGGGTGTCAGCGGTACAACGGAATTGGTCAAGGACATTCTCCAGGGAGCCTACGGGTCAAACCCCGAACAACTTGTCGCGGCGAACGGGCTACTGTTTTTCACCGCCGACGATGGTGCCAACGGTCGCGAGTTGTGGATATCGGACGGCACGAGTGCGGGTACGGTGATGGTCGCCGATGTGAACCCAGAGGTCTACACCAATGGTGCCTACTCGTATCCACGCAGCAGTTATATCGCTGAGCTCACAGCCGCGGGTCCGCTCGTTTTCTTTACGGCGGACGATGGATTGGGCGAGGGACGACGCTTGTGGGCCGCCGATGGTACTGTCGGTGGTTTTGCCCAAGTCGGCACGATCAACAGTCCGCAACAATTGGTCACCGTGGACGAGGATGTGTTCCTCAGCGGTTACTCGCCGTACTCCGGGGGCAGTTTGTGGAAGACTGAGGGCTCGGCCTTGGGCACCGTGATCGTCACCGACATCGATCCGCGTCCGCCTTACAGTCCCTCACCCAGCGAGTTGACGGAGTTCGACGGTAAATTGTACTTCCGCGCCTCGGATAGCGACGCCGGCGATGAGCTTTGGACGAGCAATGGCACCGCCGCAGGAACGCAGCGGCTTTCGGATTTGCGTCCCGGGGTCTACGGGTCTAATCCCAGAAACTTTTTCGAAGCCGGAGGACGGCTGTTCTTTGGCACGGAAACCATTCTTGAGAACGGACGCAGCGAACTTTGGATGACCGACGGCACGGCAGCCGGGACCGTCGAAGTCGCTGGGAACCCTCCGATTGGCTACTGGAACTATTTTGGCACGCCGCCAACGGGCACCGTGGGTACCAACTCGCACCTGATTTTTCCCAGTTATCTGACGCCCGATTTGTATTCTGTCCCAACAACTTCGCCTGTGGCGGCACCGATAACGTCGAACTTTCGCAGCGGAGATACCAACCCGCGATCACTCACGGAAATCAATGGCGAACTGTACTTCCAAGCGATGAATCATCTTTGGAAATCCGATGGGACTGCATCGGGAACGATCATTCTGGATCCGCCCGCACAACTCGCCATCGGCGGTTTATTCCCAGCGTCGGATGTTGTCGAGATTGGCGATGCAGCATTTTTCGTCGCCTACGATGATGTCAGTGGATACGAGCTTTGGAAGAGCGACGGAACCGTTGCCGGAACCCTGCGAGTGACGGACATCAATCCAGGCACCGGCAGCTCCGACATCAATGAGCTGACGGCGGTCGGGACGACGCTCTTTTTTGCGGCAAACGATGGGACGAGCGGCCAAGAGCTTTGGAAGTACGACACTATCACCGAGACGACGAGTCTGGTGAGAAACATTCGTACAACCGCCAACGAAGGCTCCTACCCATCACAGTTTACCAACGTCGACGGCATCCTCTTCTTCACGGCTGACAACGGTGTATCGGGCCGGGAACTTTGGTCTAGCGGCGGAACATCAGCAACCACCGCAATCGTCGCCAACCTGACCGCGGGTGCCGGCAGTTCCAACATCTCCGGGATGGTCGCGTTTAACGGTCAATTGATCTTCAAACGCGATTCACAATTGCGATCCGCGACGACGACCAGCACGACGCTCCTCGGTGATTTCAATTCCGGGTTCGGATTCTTCTTTGCTCCAGACGACTATGCGGAGTTTGACGGAGAATTATATTTCACGGCCGACTACGACGAGATTTGGAAGACCGACGGCACGGCTGCGGGGACAGTGCTCGCCGCGGATCTAACCGCCGGCTATGGCTACGCTTATCCATATCAGTTGACGGCGGCCGCCGGACGGCTCTTCTTCGCGGCCTCCAACGTCGGGAATTCTTCTCAGCAAGAACTATGGAGTTTCGACGGCACGACGGCAGCGCTGGTCAAGGACATTCAGGTCGGCCCCATAGGCTCCAATCCAATCGCTCTCACCAGCTTTCATGACAAATTGCTGTTCTTTGCCAATGACGGTATTCATGGGACGGAACCGTGGGTGAGCGATGGATCGGAGGCCGGCACGAATCTGCTCAATGACATTCATGTTGCTACAAGTACGAGTAGCATCCAAACGAACTTGTTCGGACAAGTCGCCGTCGCTGACGAACAGTTGTTCTTTGTGGCCAACGATGGCATCCAAGGACTCGAGCTTTGGAGAATCACGTTCCCGTTGGTTAGCGCTGATGAGGCAATCATTAGTGGCCAAGAGGGTAGCGAGTTCACTACGACAGGTACTTTACGTTTCACCGACTCGATTGTCGCCGACTTCGGCAATGTGACCGATAATCTCGATGGAACGTGGACGTGGACGGGCACACCGACCGATGGCCCGGAAGTCACGACGGTCACGATCACGGTTACCGACTCGTCAGGCTTGACCGCCACGGCGTCGTTCGATTTAGACGTTGCTAACGTGCCGCCAACCACGGTGCTCAGCGGAAACGCGACCACTGTCGAGGGCGCTAATTACTCACTCGACCTGGGCGAGATCGTCGACCCAGGCGATGACACAGTCACTGAGTGGATTGTCGATTGGGGTGACGGTTCGTCGGATACCTACAGCGCCGCGGGGATCGTCACACACACTTACCTCGACGGCAACGCGAGCGTTTTGATCACAGTTTCCGTCACGGACGAGGACGGTACGTATGTCGCAGACACGCGGTCCGTCAATGTGCTCAACGTGGCGCCGACCACCACATTGATCGGCAACTCGAGTGTCAATGAAGGCGCCGTTTATTCACTCGACCTGGGGACGTTGGTCGATCCAGGCCAAGACACGGTCACGAACTGGTTGGTCGACTGGGGTGACGGAACGACGGACAACTACGGATCGTCCGGCGTCGTCACGCATACATTTTCCGATGGTAATGCAAGCTACCTCGTTACCGTTTCAGTAACCGACGAGGACGGTAATTTTGTCGCCGACTCGCTCGCCGTTGACGTCGTCAATGTCGCGCCCGCAGCAACGTTGTCTGGTGATGCGAGTGTCAACGAAGGCGACTTGTACGAGTTGACGCTGGGTTCGGTGACGGACCCGGGCACCGACACGGTGATCGAGTATATCGTCGACTGGGGCGACGGATCATCGGACACCTATAGTGCTGCTGGCGTGGTGACGCACACGTATGCCGACGGCGACGCCAGCTATGTGATATCGCTCGCGGTCAGCGACGAAGACGGAACCTTTGACGTCGATACCCTCGCGATCGATGTGCTCAACGTGGCTCCAACAGCAACGCTGAGCGGCAATGCGACCGTCAACGAAGGCGACTCGTACCAATTGACGCTTAGTTCGGTGACTGACCCGGGGACCGACACGGTGACGCAGTGGATCGTCGATTGGGGCGAAGGATCGTTGGATACCTACACCGCCGCTGGCTTGGTGACGCACACGTATGCCGACGGCAACGCCAGCTATGTGATTTCGCTCGCGGTCAGCGACGAAGACGGAACCTTTGACGTCGATACCCTCGCGGTCGATGTGCTCAACGTGGCTCCCACAGCGACGCTG
>JBGSKM010000053.1:0-34060 GCA_041741195.1 Pirellulaceae bacterium | reverse complement strand
AAAACTACCCCCTTCCCCTTTTTCCTTCCCCAAAACTACCCCCTTCCCCTTTTTCCTTCACCTTTTGTCTTTTGTTCAATTTGACAGCAAGAGCGGCGAACATGTCGCCTCCGTTTTGAACGAAGTTCGTAGACTCAAGCCGCAACTGCCATTCAACCTCATCTAGGAAACCGATCGACGGTATGGTCAACCATGACGCTTGATGACTTTCCCGACCTTGCACGTCTCCACCATCAGTTGCTTAGCAAGATCCTTTGCCGGATCTGACTGACCGCGTGGTCCAACAGCAGGAACGGATCGAATTCGTTTCCACTGCCGTCCAAGAACAGACTGCGAACTGGAAATCCGGCCCCAACCCAGTGCTGAGGCAAGTCTCGTATCACACGCACAACGTTTTTCATCGTCGTCGCTCCCGCTTCATCGTGGTAGTGACTGGCGTCAGTTGCCGGCGTATTGTGTTTTCGCTGGATTGACCAGCCGCACGCGCCCCGACGATTTTGAGTTGGCGTCGTCCCGACCGCCTTTGTCCAACACTATTTTTTGCCGACCCTTCCAGAACATTTGATGAAACGCACACCGCTCAGTGACAAGTCGACCACGGACGATATCCGAATCCGTTTTGACAACGACGTCGAACGATTTTGCAAACTGGAAACCGGCCAGTCTGCGACGATCGACGCACCGTTGGCGATGGAATTGATCGCGCGAGCGGCGGCAGCTTCGACGACAGACATTCAACGAGTTCTGGACATCGGATGTGGCGCCGGCAACAACACCATCAAACTGCGTCAGATCGCGGGACATGATTTCGATTGCGACCTGCTTGATTTGAGCCGTCCGATGTTGACCCGAGCCGAGCAGCGAGTTCGCGACGCGGGTGCCAGGAACATCACACTGTGGCATCATGATTTTCGCGACGCGAATCTACCGGAATCATCCTTTGATGTCATCCTTGCGGCGGCAGTGCTACATCACCTTCGCGACGACAAGGATTGGGAGTTCGCCTTTGAGAAGATCCATCGGCTGCTAAAACCAGGTGGTTCGATTTGGGTCACCGATTTGGTTTCGCACGAAACGGAGAATGTCCAAGCGATGATGTGGCAGCGTTATGGCGATTACCTGACGGAACTAGCTGGCGTCGAATATCGTGACAAGGTGTTCGCGTACATTGATATCGAGGACTCACCGCGGCCGGTCACCTACCAGTTGGACCTACTGCGCAACGTCGGTTTCGCGCGCGTCGAGCTGTTGCACAAGAATTCCTGCTTTGCCGCCTTCGGTGCGATCAAATAGCGCGGAAAGGAAACCGGACGGCAGCCTCGGGCTGGAGAATCTTAGGGAATTTCTCGAAAACGATTTGCCAGGTCGTCAACGAAAACGTAGTGTCCAGATGCTGGCCGACGTGTCACCGTGTCCACGTTCGACACTTTTTCGGCGGCACCTTTTCACTCTTATCTTTTCACGTTCGCTCCATCATCTTGGTTTGGAGCTGGGGCAGCTAACACCTTGAATCGACGCACGCACCCACGACAGAATCTCAGGAATCATTCCTACAATCGTCCGATCCAGATCGAACAGCTCGAAGCGAGAATGTTGCTTGCACTGGATACTGTGGACGCTGCGTTTGCCTTGGTTCGAGAGATTGACATTGATTCGTCCGCGGCGGAATACGCGTTCGACGAAACACATTGGGATGGCCCCGTTGAAGTCGGCGCCGCGCCGACGCTGAAAGCTCCCATCTCGGCTCGCAACGTGACAACCGGCGTCGTCACTGCAACCAAGGTGTCCGTGAGCGCTCTGGGTAGCGACGATGGTGGAGAACGCAGCTTGCGTTATCAATGGGAACTGGCCGACAAGCCCGAGGGAAGTGTCGCTCGCTTCACCAAATCGGACTCCAATGCGGCCAAGAAGACTGATTTGATCTTTGATCGAGTGGGTGACTACACGATTCAGTTGACGATCGTCGACGGCAACGGCGAATCGACCGTTACCACTCAAAACATCACCGTCGCGCCAGTGCTAAAGAGTTTCGTGGGCGAATACGACGGAAACGCGTTGAAGAGTAGCGCGACGCTCAAATCGGCGGCCGTCAGCCAAGCCTTTAACGTATCTGCGATTGACCAGTTCGGCAGAGCGATGGCTGTGCCTGACACGGCCGTTTGGGAAATGTCGACAAAGCCGAGCGGTAGCGACCCGCAACTCACGGTCAATAGCGGTCACGTAACCGTCGAATTTGATCAGGTTGGAAAGTACCAGTTCCAAGTCACGACGCCGGAGAAGAAGGTCTTCAAGGTTAGGTTCGATGTCACAGCCGACATCCAATCGTTCGAGATCGCCGCGCCCAAGACTCAGCTCGACTTGGGCGAGACGCTCAAGCTCGCTGTGCAGGGCTCCGACCAATTCGGCAATTCGATCGCTCGCATGCCCAAAGCAACTTGGTCGGTCACCGCCGGCGGCAAGATCAGTACCTCAGGTCAATTCACCGCTCCCAAGTCGAACGGTACGTTCACCGTAACCGCAACCGCCGGAGCTCTCACGGCTCAAGTGGCGCTGGAGGTTGGACAAGCGCCGCAAGCCAGCGACTTGGATGGCCTTGTGCAAACCTACTTTGCGGATGGATCGATCGATCGCGCGGACATGATTGCTATCCTGCGCAGCGTCAGTGGCGAGGGCAGTGTTGATGCCGACGAGTTATCTCAATTGCGAACCCTCGTTAGCAACAGCGACGAGTACAACATTCCGGGCTATGTTCAAGTTCTTGCGAGCAACATCGTCCATACCAATCCAGCCAATACGCACTTTCAAGGAACGACACTTGGCAATTTGACGACCGGCAATACGGGTGCTCGACTGGACAAGTTGGTCGACAAGTGGTTCCTCGGATTGGATCGCCCCGCCATCTTGCCGTATTCGGGCGTGGGTACCATCACCTACACGACCGCATCAGGGCAGCTATTCAACGGAAACCCGTCGCTAACGGACCAGCGCCAGGGCCTTGTCGGCGATTGCTATTTGATCGCATCGCTCGGTTCGATCGCCCAGGTTAATACCGAAGCGATCAAAAACATGTTCATCGACAATCACGACGGCACCTTCACCGTCCGATTTTATGCCGGCGCATTGAACTCCGCGTCCACCGGATTCCTCTCGGGAATCGGCGTGGCGGATTATGTCACGGTCGACTTGGCGCTTCCAGCGTACTCCAACGCCCGCTACTTTGCCTATTCCAACTTTGGCCGTTCGGTTTCAAGCAGCGCCAATTCGCTCTGGATCGCCTTGGCAGAGAAAGCGTATGCGCAGTGGAACGAAACCGGTCGCGCGGGCCAGGACGGTACGAACAGCTACGCGGGAATCGAGGGCGGCTGGATGGGCACCACCTATGCACAAATCCTCGGCTACAACGCGAGCAACTACTCAGTCAGCAGTGGATCGGCGAAGTCGACTCTGATCAGTCAACTCAACAACGGCAAGGCGGTTTCGATCGGTTCAAAACCAAACGCGACCGCTCTCGTCGTCGGCCACGCTTACACCGTCAGCGGCTACGATGCGGCGACCGACCGCTTTACGCTCTTCAACCCCTGGGGCAGCAACCAACCCGGACCGCTCACCTGGTCCCAAATCCAAGCCAATTGCGACTGGTTCGCTTCGATCGATCCTTCGGGAACCGCAGCCCCAGACGTACAAGTCGGCGGGAGCTACTTGCTGGTCGCACAAGGAGTTCACGTCTCACGCGGGGGAGAACTCTTGGGATCGACCGTATCGGTTCTCGAGATCACGGTGTCAACCAACGACCGTTTGAACAACCACGATCACCCCGATGATGAGAGTGTGGAGATGAACCACAACACCCCAACGATTGCGATCACGGAAGTACTTGCTCCGGAGAGCGACGTTGACGATGAAAGCAGCCCTGACGAATCCGAACTGCGGGATCTCGTCCATATGGAGATCTTCGCCGACATCGACGCGTTGCTTGCCGACATCATGTCGTAAGGCAGCCTCGCTGCTGCTCACGGTCGCAAGGGGGTGACTGACTTGCGACAATCCGCAAGCGATGCCAATTCTGTGCTGGACAGCGCCCGATCGAACACCGCGACACCGCCGATCCATCCGGTGAATCCGACGCTACGTGAGCTGTGGATGACTCGACCGATGGTAAACGGACCTCCGCTGGTATCGTCCTGGGGTGCATACAAATCGTGAGGGTACCACCAGGGGTTCAAGCGAAGCGACACGAGATCGCGGCTGCGTTCGGTCCACCGACCGTCAGCACTTGGTTGCAGCGTCACGTCGATTTTGGTGTAGCGATACTCGTGTCGTTCGACACGTTCATTCGTTGACTCGCGCAAGACCTGAATCCCGATCGGATTGATTTCTGGCGGGTTGTAGTACTGGTGCTGCGGAAACGACTCGTCCTCGCCTGGTTGTGATCCAGGCAGACTTGCGAAGTGTCCTTGCATGTAAGCGTTGTAGGCTGACGAAATCAGATTGTCCTTTTTTGGATTATCAAGCCACCGATCTCCGGAGACACCGTTGAGCCAACCGGTAAGTTCATCGGTCTCGTGATCGAAAGTCATTGCGAAACATTGCCAAGACGCGTCCAGAATATCGATCGACGAATCACCGGGCACTTCCGGCGACTGTGCGAGTGAGTTGCATTTATGAAGTGCATACTTGTTAAGGAAAGAACTCGCGCCGTTTTCGGAAACGTGACCACACGCGCTACCGGCTTTGTTCAGTCCCGCGAAGAGCGCGTATTGGCGTTGCCCACGTTCTACCCGTGCAATGCCAACGGTTTCTTTCTGTTTCAAATCTGTACCCTCGTGCCAAATGCCAGCCAGCGCGTGATTCCCACTTTCACGGATTGCCCATACAACGAGCGTGACTGACTTTCCAGGCCCTTTGATATCCAGTGGCGTGTCATGCAAACGTTCGCGAGGCACGTACAGAAATGGACGAAAATCGGAATCCGTTTCGTTCACGATTCGAATGGCTTGGCCGAACGGGCCTCGTCCAAGCAAGGGGAAGTCGTCATAGGTCGCGTCGCGTCCTGCGGACCAGTACTGGCGAACATAGTTCCCGGCATCGAGGGGATATTCGTTCGTTGCACTCGGCGGAACGTGAGCCATGAACCGCTTGTCGCCATCGCCTTTGACAAAATCCCAGAATGCGATCAAGCCGGGGACGTTCACCACCGCATCGACCTGCTCACGAGCAGGTACCGGATCACTGGCACGAGCGGGGCCTATTGGCCAGCCCATACAGATGATCAAGAGGGCACGATATAAGTGACACCGAGTCATGGTTTCGGTTCCGATAAACGGCCGGGTGCCGCGGCTTCGTCGAGGATAAAAGTGACGTTGTGATGGGATTGCAAGAACGACGCCGGGCAGTCCTCGGATATTTCGCCATCGAGTGCTCGCTTGACGGCCGCACGTTTACCGGCGCCGGTGGCAATCAGCAAAATTCGCTTGGCTTCGAGAATGGTCCTAATGCCCATGGTGATCGCGGTGTGTGGAACGTCGGCGGGCGAGTCAAAGAAACGTGCGTTGGCTTGGACCGTCTCGTTCGTCAGCGACACGACACGCGTGCGACTATCTCGCGGTGTTCCCGGCTCGTTGAATGCGATGTGACCGTTGTGGCCGATGCCGAGCAATTGCAAGTCAATTCCGCCATGAAGTTTAATCTCTCGCTCGTAGTTCATGGCTTCGAACGAGAGGTCGCATTCCACACCGCTGGGCACATGCGTCGCGTCGGCAGGCACGTTGATGTGTTCGAAAAGTTGCTTTTGCATAAAGTAGCGAAAGCTTTGCGGGTGATCTCCCGACAAACAGGTGTATTCGTCCAAGTTGAACGTGGTGACCTTGGAAAAGTCGAGACCTTGTTCGCGGTGCAGTCGCACCAGTTCGCGGTAGCATTCGACGGGGGTTCCGCCGGTCGCCAAGCCGAGGACGCAGGCGGGGTTTTGACGCACGAGTGACTCAATCTCGCGCGCGGCACGTTGCCCAGCGCTGACGGCATCCGCTTCGATGATCACTTGGATAGGCATACTGGCTTACTCCGATTCAAACAATTCGCTCTTCCACATCGGCGGCCGCGCGGAGGATTTCGTCGGTCCATTGCGTCGCTGTGATCGACGCTGCTCGGATTCCGTCACGTGCGCTGGCATTCACAAACACGCGAACGCGTTTGACTTGATCATCAAATTGTCGCCTAGCCAGCGCCGACGCAACCGGTGAAACTTCTTCCAGGGTCCGTACGACCCCGTCGCGGCTGACGACATCCATATTGATATCGACTTCGAGCTTGACCGGAGGCGCATCGATCAGGATTTCGCAAGGCTTGATTTCGAATCCGACCCGCCGACTGATTCGCTCGGCGAGCCGTTCGCCGCATGCGACTAGCCACCAAAATGGCCGCCGAGCGAGCGCCCGATGCACTTGGGCACCATCGATGACATTGAATTCTGCGGCACGTTTGAACAGCCGGCGATGAGGTCCGAACAATCCAGCGACCATGGCTTGGACGTCGGTGTCGATCGAAGCACGTTTCAATCGATCAGTCCACTGGGAATCCACGAGGCTCAGCGTATCCTGCAATGGCATCGGCTGTTGCAATTCAAAGACGGCTCGCTGCAGCATTGCCGTCGCGCTTCGCACCGCGTGGTGCCAATACACTTCGCTAAACATTACGTATCGGGCGAACACCATCATCTCGGCAGCCGTCCGTCCCTTCTCACCCACCGCCAACGTCGAGTTCGTGGGATGCACGCACAACGAATTGACCAATCGCCCTGAGTCAAAGTTGCGGCCGTAGGGGACTCCCGCGTGCAATGAATCGCGTTGAAGATAGTCAAGTTTGTCCACATCGATCGGACCGCTCAAACAACTCGCCAAGAATCGTTGACCGGGCTTGCATGGCTGACCGGGATCACTCGGTACAGTTGTCAGCAGTGACTGGACGGTTTCCGCATCGCATTGCCAGTCTTCGTCAATGCATCGGGCCAATTCCGGATCCGCCAACCATTGGCCGATGCGTTGTTCGTGTTTTGGTAGTCCGGTAAGCCGCATGTCTTCGATGGGATGGCAGAAGGGCCAATGTCCAAGATCATGCACCAGTGCGGCTAGTAGGAAAGCTTCTGCCAACTCGCCAGTCACAATCGTGCGAAAGGCCGGATCGTCGGTGAAGCGAGCGAGAAATCGAATGGCGTTGTGATAGACGCCGAGCGAGTGTTCCAGACGTGAGTGCGTCGCTCCCGGATAGACCAGCGCGACCATGCCCAGTTGGCTAATGGAGGCCAATCGGCGCACCGCGGATGTGTCCAGCAATCGCCTCACCCGCGGAGTCACTGGAACGTCTTGGTCCGGCGGCAAACGCACCAACGAACCGATTCGATTGAGTGCAACGACTTCAGGCAGCATGCGTGGGCGCCGAGTCCAGAATCAACGGGACCATTGCTTGAGTGGGTACGGGCGCCGAGCGCGACTTGGTACGGTCGGGTGGCGGCACGTTCGCAAGGGAAACTCCGGCGATGATCGCGAGCAACACGACTCCGATCAAGTACAGCCCCGCGTGAGCGAGCCCGTTGACGAATTCGAGCTCAAACGTGGCTGAGGATGCGACGGCGCCCAAGGCGAGCATGACACAGAACGTGATGCCAAAAACCATCCAGCTCATATTCGCGGCTTCGTCATATTCCATCACATAGGCCGGGACGAACGCATAGATTGCCCAAAGCAATGAAAAGATCGCGGAGAGGACCAAGACGCGATTACGGAGATCTTCGCCACGGTAGGGTTCGAGCTCTTGCTCGCGGACAAACGAGTAACCGGCGGCGACCAAGGGCGGGGCGAGCGCGATGATCCCGAGAATCTTCGCCCAAATCGGGAGGCTACCGGACTCGAACGAGAAACGAAACACGACAGCGATTAAGACCGTGACGAAGACGGCTGCGCCCGTTAGCAACAAGCCTTTCTGGGTGACGTCCGTTTCTTCACGCAAGATAGGCGTCAGGACACTCTTGCCGGTGCTGTCCTTGGGCGACTCGTCCTCGGGCGCGTGAATGACGACTTCTTCGGAAGCGTCGGGAACCCGAAGTGGTTTCTTACAGTTTGGGCATGGCCCCGTCTTGCCAGCAAACTTCTCGCTGACCTGGAACCGCTTCAAACAACTCGGACAAGTGACTTGGATGGGCATCGCGACAGAGTAGCCAATAGGACAGTAGTCAGTGAACAAAAAGAGTGTGAGAATTGCCCGATTAGTCTGTTTGTTTTTATGGTCACTGTCTACTGTCCACTGATGACTTCTTCCTCGCCCGCCCACGTCGTTCTGTATCAACCCGAGATTCCGCAAAACACTGGCAACGTCGGTCGCACCTGTGTTGCTCTGGGGATCAAACTGTGGATCGTGCAACCGGCGGGATTCCAGATCGATGATGCGAAGATTCGTCGCTCGGGGCTCGATTACTGGCAACACCTCGACGTCGAATTGGTGCCGAATTGGGAGTCGCTAGCCGAGAAGCTTGATCCCGCGAGGTTCTACTTTTTATCGCGATTTGCGCGGCGCTTATTGTGGGAGGCTCCCCTGGCACACGGGGACGTTTTCGTGTTCGGGCGCGAATCCTCGGGGTTGCCCGCCAGTCTGCTGGATCCGAACGACGAGCGCGCCCTGAGGTTACCGACGAGCGAAAAAGTCCGCTCACTCAATCTCGGCACCACCGTCGGGATTGTGCTCTACGAACACGCTCGGCAGACGAGGGACCGCTAAGCCAGGAAACCGCATCCCCCTGACCGATGGCCAGTTTATCCAGAAGCTAGGTTTGTCTGGGATCAGCGTTGCCGGGATGCGGTCGGGCGTGGTACGACATGTCGGTCGTTTTGTTGAATTGCACCCGCCAACGGAAAACCCTTCGCATGTCCCGTTTTTTATTTGGCATGATCACGGGCGCCGCCTTGCTTTACGTGGCGATGCACTTTCACGTCGTTCGCGGAAATGAGGGCGTGTTTCTTGTTCCCAAGCTCAGCAACAATTTGTCCGACGTCTATGTCGATGTCCGCGAATATACGCTGAGCGATTGGCAGTCGCACAAGCCTTTGGCGGCGGCGATTATGCGCAGCAACCAATCGCACCTGCTGGACGACGCCGCCCTGGGCAGCTTTCGCAACAACGTGCAAAGCCTCGTCGGCAGCCTGTTTGGCGAAACCTAGTCGGGCGCGCCGACGCAGGAAAACACGGCTATCGTTGTCGTGCAGGCGGTGTGGCGCGCAAATTCGGGCGCGTCTACCAGAATCGCGGAATGATTTGTTGTTTTGCGCAACTGACCTTCGCTCAATCGACACGCTCTTTACGACGTGACATGCGATGAATCGGTTGCAGCCGAGGTTTCACGGCGGACGATACGAATCCCTGAGAGACCGTGGTCGTCTCATCACTCCATGAAGGGATTTCAAGCACCATGCAAATGAATCGCAACCGTTACTTTCTTCTCGGCGTCCTCCTCGTCTTGTTGGGAATCCAATTTCGCATGGTCGACTCCTTTGTGCTCAATGAGCCAGCGACGCGTGTGCTCGCTCGCGTGACCAAGAACACGCCGGTGGCGAGCAACGACTCCATGACGTCGTTCATGATGCAAGTCCACCCCAAGCCGATGAAACGAGTGACGCCACCGCGTTGGCTCGGTCTCGCGTTTATCGCGGTGGGAACGGTAATCAGCCTGCACGCGATCGCGATCCCTCGGGGACAGTAAGCGGCAGCGTTGACAGTGGATGGTCAACGGTTAACAGCAAGAGGCTGGCTCGACGTCCCGTGAACCAGTGCGGGACGAATCATCCCACCTGCCGCCAGCCCCGCCGCGACCATGTTCTTATTGCTTCCACTGCTTTTTATTTGGGCAAGATCGCCGATGCACTTTAGTAAGTCGTTACGAACGGTGACCCAGTTGGCAATTGTGACCGTTTGTCTTTCGGTCCCGCCGACTTCGCTTGGTGTGGCGGCCGACGGCTATGGTGACACGCCTTCCCCGGTGCCCTCGCTAGGCATTGGCAACTCCGACCGCGAGGGCGGCCCGGTCGCATCCGCCGAAGCTCGCCATTTCCGCGAGGGAACGCTCGTCGAGGGAATCACCGGCCGATTCGCGATGGTCGGCAGGCGCTGGGCATTCATTCCTGATCGTGAAGTGCCCGTCCACGAGGACGCGAAGCTCGCTTCGCCTGGCGAATCAGCCACGACAACCGAAAACACCACCACCACCACCGTCAACTCGACAGTCTTTGACACCAAGACATCGACCGGCCGCAGCATCTCGATCGCGACGACCACCAGTCGCAATCGAAACAGTCTATTGAAACAATACAAGCCGCTGGATACACCAATCACTGCCAACGATTTGCCTCAATTGCTGGTGATCGAAAACATCACGCTGCAGCGGGTCGTGGAAGCAGTACGCGCTGAACAATCCGACGCGCGATGGGTCATCTCTGGCGAGATAAAAGAATTCTTTGAAGACAACGTGTTGATGTTACGAACCGCCAAACGTAGCGTCGCCGAGCGGCAAAAGTAATGCTTAGCGAACTAGCGCTCAGCCCTTCAAAAATTCACGATCCACGAAGGTCGTGTCGTGTAGCCCGCTGACGAATTCGGGATGTTGTAGCACGGTATCGTGAAAGCTTGCGGTGGTGGTAATCCCCACGACTTGTAGTTCCGCAAGCGCACGTCGCATCGTCGCGATCGCTTCATCGCGAGTCGGTCGATGGACGATCAATTTTCCGATCATCGAATCGTAGTGCGGCGGCACGGTGTATCCCGCGTAGACGTGGGAATCGAATCGAACTCCCAAACCACCCGGGGCAAAGATCTGTTCGATCTTTCCGGGGTTGGGTTGGAAATTGCGATCCGGGTTTTCCGCATTGATACGGCATTCGATCGCAGCGCCCTGGGGCACGATGTCATCTTGGGCGAATGAAAGCGGCAACCCCGAAGCGACCCGGATCTGCTCTTTGATCAAGTCGATGCCGGTTACCATTTCGGTGACGGGATGTTCGACTTGGATGCGCGCGTTGACTTCGATGAAGTAGAAGTTGTCATCTTTGTCGACGATGAATTCGACCGTCGCCACATTGGTGTAATTCGCGCCGCGGATCATGCGTACGGCTGCGTCGCAAATCGCCTTGCGACGATTTTCGGGCAAGCGGGGGCTTGGCGATTCTTCGATCAGTTTTTGGTGGCGACGTTGGACGCTGCAATCGCGTTCGAACAAGTGACAAACGTTTCCGTGCGAGTCCGCGATGACTTGGACTTCGATGTGCCGGGGACGTCCCACGTACTTTTCCAAGTAAACGCCACCGTTGCCGAAGGCCGCTTGAGCTTCGGTTCTCGCCTGTTGCAATGCGGTTTTGAGCATTGATTCGTCTTGCGCGACCCGCATGCCTTTGCCGCCGCCACCCGCGGTGGCTTTGATCAGCACCGGGTAACCGATCTTTTTGGCGGTCTCGACTGCGACCTTGTCATCCTCGATCAATCCGTCGCTGCCGGGGACCACGGGCACTTCGTTACTGATCGCCATCGAGCGAGCGGTGTTTTTGTCCCCGAGTGCTTCCATGGCTTGGGGGCTCGGACCGATAAACTCAAATCCGCTGCTTCGACAAACTTCGTTGAAGTGTGCATTCTCGGCCAAGAAACCGTAGCCGGGGTGCACGGCATCGACGTTGCCGACTTCGGCCGCAGCGATGATTTGGTCGATTTTGAGGTAACTATCGATGCTGCGCGCCGATCCGACACAGTACGCTTCGTCGGCCAGCTTCACATGCATGGATTCCGCGTCCGCTTGGCTGTAAACCGCCACCGACGTGATTCCCATTTCGCGACATGCGCGTATCACTCGCAGCGCGATTTCGCCGCGGTTCGCAATCAGAATTCGTTGAAACATCGTGGGAGATTGTTAGACCGGTGTTGGAAGCGATTGCTCGGATGCGTGATTAAGTTGACTTTTCGACACGGAATAGCGGCTTGCCAAAATCGACCGCTTGTTGATCGCCAACCAAGACTTCGACGATCTTGCCGCGGCATTCCGCAGGAATTTCGTTGAACACTTTCATCGCTTCGATGATGCACACCACCGAGTCCTCGGTCACCATCGAGCCGACCTTGACAAAGGGCTCGGATTCCGGATTCGCACGGCAGTAAAACGTGCCAACCATCGGCGAGTTGATCGTGATCGTTCCGGCCGGCGGTGATCCTGATGGCGGCGGTGTTGCACCACCCGTCGCCACGGTCGGGGCCGGACTGGCCGGTGCCGCGTGAGCGACACTGGGCTGCATGTACACGGGAGCGGAGGAGCCACGCGCCAAGCGAATCTTGTCATCGCCCTGCTGCAAGTCGACTTCACTCAACTCGTGTTCTTCCATCAACTCCACGATTTGGCGAATTCGTTCAATATCAAAGACGTCGCCAGACGATTTGCCGCCCTTACTCATACTATTGTCACCATCGGTTCTATCAGTCGTCATTGCGAATCCGAACACTTCCAGGCCATCTCGAGCGGCATTCCTCAGAATTGCCTCGCCACGTTTTACAGCATTAGCGGACAATCATCGAGGCCCTTGGGCAGGGACGTCAGGACCTGCCTCCCCCCCGCCGTGACCAGCACGTCGTCTTCGATTCGAATCCCAAACTCGCCCGCGAAATAAACGCCGGGTTCGACGGTAATCACCATGCCGGCCTGCAGCGTCTCATCGCTAATCGCAGACATTCGCGGCGATTCATGGATTTGCAATCCAATGCCATGCCCGAGTCCGTGGATAAACGCGTCGGCCAAGCCATGCCGCTGTAGCACTTGTCGCGTGACCGCGTCGACGGCGCTTGCCGGAATACCGGGCGTGATCGCGTCAATCGCCGCCAATTGAGCTTCGAGAACCGCATCGTAGGCGCGTCGAAATTTGTCGCTCACCACACCGTTCTTGGATGCGATCAGGGGATTCGCTTGAGATTGGTTGCCAAGCGTCCGCGTGATGTCGCTGGCGTACCCCTTGTACTTGGCACCGAAATCCATCAGCAGACTGGCGGATTCACCCAACCGCGTCGTTGTCGGCCGATAATGCGGCAGCGCGCCGGAGGGCTCGGCGGCAATGATCGCGGCAAAGCTGACACCTTCGGCCCCGAGCACTCGCATGGTCGCTTCGATTTCGTGAGCGATCGCCAGCTCCGACCATTCGCCTCGCAGCTTGGGGACGATTGACAAATACGACCGCTCGGCAATCTCGATCGCGCGCCGGATCAACGCTATTTCATCGTCGTCCTTGATCAATCGCAGCTTTTCGACGATTCCGTTCGTGGCGACCCACGTCAATCCAGGACACTTTTTCGATCCAGGACATATGTCGGCATCGGTAACGATCGCTTGCATCGATTGATGCGTCGCGACCGTGACCGATTGGGCTTCAAACCCGACGCGTACATCGCCCAGCGCGGCAAGCTGCTCGGATAGCAAAACCATCATCGGCTTGCTGGGCATGCGAATGGCGTGATCGATCGACGGGCATTCCTGCTGCAACTGGGTCGTGTACCGCCCATCGCTGAGCATCGTGGTGGAATCGGGAGTGACTAACAAGAACGAGCTGTCACCGGTAAAGCCGCTTGCGTAGCGAACGTTGATTTCGTCGGTAACGAGCAACGCATCGATCTCGTGGTCATCCAACATCGCTCGCAGTCGCTCGATACGGTTGGACGCGTGGATGCTAGTCATGATGAACGTGGGTGTGCGGATCGCGATCGTGGTGCTGTTGGTTGATGTGAACGTGCAACTCAGGGTGCTGTTCGAACAGCCATAGCCAGCCGGATTCCGTCACGGCGGCGTCATCCAAATAGAGCGATTCCAGATGCGGAATATTGGCCATGGTTTTGAGACCTTCGTTGGTAACCGGGACGCCAATCAAATGAATCGCCCGCAAACTTGGGAACTCCGCCAACTCGCGCGTGACTTCGTTGTTCAACCGGGGCGCGCCCAAGCGAATCATTCTTAGCTTAGGAATCGCCGCCAGTGTCTTGACGCCCGCGGCAGTGCACTGGGCATGGGGCAAATTCAATTGCAGCAATGATTCACAGCGGCTGAGAGTCTCCAGCCCATCGTCGCTAATCGGCGACAACCGAAGTCGCAAGTGTTGGAGTTTCGGCAGCGTCGTAAAGACTGGCATCGACTCGTCGGTCAATTTGCCCAGATCAATGATGACCGTTTCAAGAAAGTCCAATCCGCGGAGCTGTTCGACCATCGCGTCGTCGACTTCAAATTCCGAGACCTGAAATGTGATGGTGCGATCACGAACCGCGTCCCGCACCATTTGCTCGAACAGCAAACTCGGCTTGATGGCCAATGTGTTACCGGGCAACACATCGATGGCGCCCGTCGAGTAAATCGCGGCGGTGGTCGCAACGACCGCGAGAATCACCAATAACACGAGTTGACGGCGGCGACGACGTTGACGACGGCTGGCACCGCCCGTCGCTAAGGCGGCTAGCACATCATGTTCGTCGGTAGCCGTTTCGCCTCCGAGATCGGGAGCGCCCGTTGCCACGTCATCATCGGAGATCGGAGCGTTCTCAGCGTCGATATCGTTGTCGCGAATCGGACGGGGATCGTTCATGGCTGGTTAAGGCGGGGATAAAGAATTCTTGGCGGGAGGCGCCAAGGCTGTTCCATAGCCTAAACGTAGTCGGTGGTTCCTGGCATCGGGGCATCACCGAAGTGACGCCCCGATGCTCAGTGAAGTTTCATCGCTGAGCCGACTGCCGAGACGATTGACCCAGAAACCGTCGTGGCAACCGATGAATGCTCCAGTCTCTCGTGGTGACTGGTGAACGTTTCCCGCAAAGCGTTCACGTGCAATGAAACTTCGGATGTGTGGTTGTGTCGCGAACGACAATTTGGGGATTACCAACCGCGATCCCTGGTTGTCAACCGCGATTATCACCCGCCAATCGCGACTTTCGCAGTTTCGCAAAATACTTTTGCAGTTTATTTCGAATAAAACGCCGCATTCTCCGTCAACAAAAATACCGGCACGACACGGATGGGACGAATGGACCCTATCAATGTCGTGCCGGTACCCAGGATTTATTTAGGAACGAAGCCTACAAACCACCTTGAGACGCATGACCCACAAGCGTGGTTGCGGAGCTGGACGCTGGCTTGATGACCACCTTCGACGGCGCGGACGCGGGCGCCACCGCGATGCTGACCACGCCCGGTGTTAGCTTGATCGGCGACATCGAAATCAGCACTTCACCTTCGGCCAACTCGGGCAGCGGAAGATAGCTGGCGCAACAAGGCTCTGGCTCGGGTGCCGGCTCACAGCACGGCTCTGGCTCGGGCTCACAGCAAACTGGCTCGGGTGCCGGTTCACAGCAAACTGGCTCCGGCTCGGGCTCGCAGCAAACTGGTTCCGGTGCTGGCTCACAGCAAACTGGCTCCGGCTCTGGCTCACAGCAAACTGGCTCCGGTGCACAGCACTCGTCCTTCGCACAGCACTTTCCAAACAATTTCGCGAACAGCCCCGCTTCAGCACGCGGAGCGTTCATCAGCATCATTGCTGAGACGAACGAACCCGCGACCACGAACCTTGCCACCAACTTCATCATGCTCTCCAGACATCAGGGATTACCTTCGATACCGTGCTCCCCACATAGGGACGACGGCTCCAAAGCAACACCTGGGCCAAAGACTTGATGATCGCACGCGGTGGCAGCCCGAAGACGCTGATCCGCACAGCGTCACACTCGCTGCAGTCAGCACAAAACCCCGAGATTGCCAGGATTGTATTGGCCAGGACGACGCGAAGAAAATCTTTTGAGTCGCGTGGTAATTTTGACGAGCGCACTCGTCACGGGGTTTTGTCATCGATTGGCGTCAAACATCCAAGCACTGAAATGCTGTCAATTTCCGCAGTGCTGCCCATTCGATGGGCATGTCGGACTGGATGGAACGTCTTTGATTTAAACAATGTTATGCAACGACGTGCATCCATGATGGCGTCGTGACTTGGTGATGAGGCACCATCGCTCGGTAGACTTTGTAGCTACAGCGTGACAAGACATCGAAGCGACGCGGATCGGTGTGATAAGGTCGCAATCGTTGAAGTTTTGCCTTCAGCATTTGCTTGCTGTGCTTGAACGGTTCCGCTTCGGCAGCGTCATGGTAGTACTGGGCCCAACCGATGGAGCCACAAATACCGGCGGCTCCGAACTTCGGGTTGTCGAGGACGCGATCCATGTAAACGCAAATGCGATCACCGCTGAGATTCAAAATGTCGTGAAAAGCGATGATTCCGCGATTTGCTAAGTGCGGCAAAAACCCGTCGACATCTTGAGTCACGGTGGGGACGTCGTTGGCGCCGTCGAGCCAAAGCATGCGTAGCGGCTGGTGCCAACCATCGATGAGCGCCGTCGAGGGTTCGGTAACGCAGGTTACGAACGAATCGACTCCGGCGTTGACAAGGTTCTGTGCTAGCTCGGGACGGGGAACGGGATCGACGGTGGTCAGGTGGGCGCGGTCACGAACTTGCGCTGCCAAAGCGAGGACGATGGTCGATCGTCCCATGTACGACCCGAGTTCCAAAATTTCGCCGGTGGCTGTCGGACAGGCCGCGGCGGAAGCAAGGAATTGCATCTCGCGATCGGAGAGCCAACCCTTGACTCCTTCGAGTGACTGACGAATTTTCTCGTAGAGAACTTCCATTTCTGGCGAATTGTACATGGCAATGGCTTCCAGCTTGGGGCAACTAGAGAGGTGGACGGAAAGACTTGCGAACACGGCTGACCACCCGCTTGTCGTGTTTCCCGCGACGTGGCGTCAAGATGGATTCGTGGCTTATCGAGTCGAATGTTCACCGCTGGCGACGGCGGGAGCTTGTCGATGTTGCACCAAGCTCGTGTGATTCTTGGGTCGATGAACGAAAACGATCTTGTCGCTGCAGTGTCTGCAATGCTTATAAGGCGACATGGAAAGCGTTCCTACCTGATTGGTTCACCGACCGCACGAGCGAGATTTGCAATTCCATGAGTTTGAGATGGAACTTTTGTCACCGACTTTCATTCACGCCATTGATCGTCCTTGCACTTTGCGTAGCGATCATTGATAGCGCTGAGGCGGTGGATGAACCGGGCAGAAAATCGGAACTGACACGGCAACAGGCAAGTGAGCCGACATCCAAGGTGACTTGGCGTCGCTCCGGCAAGAATGCACGAGCGGCCGCGGAACCCGTTCAGGAAGAGGCGGGTGTGATACAATCATCCGCAACATCCGCCGCGCGCGACGCCATCGCGCCGACGTCGTTCGACATCATCGAACCATTGCCGATTGATGGACATGACTATTCATCCTGCGACGCTTGCGGTGACACCGCGTGCATCGGTGGCTGCGCGAATGGGTCGGCAGCTGGCCCATATGAACTTTGGGTGCGAGCCGAATACTTGCTGTGGTCGCTCGACGGAGCCCACTTGCCGCCGCTGATCACCACGAGCCCCGTTGGCACCGCCCCAGCAAACATTGGACGATTGGACCGCGGTGCGCGCGTGCTGTTTGGTGACGACAAAGTCGCCGACGATGCCCGGTCGGGCGGGCGAGCGACCATCGGATTTTATGCCGACGCGTCGCGCCAACTTGGGTTCGAAGCGAGCTATTTGGGGATTTCCCAAGACAGCGAGAGCTTCACGGCATCCAGCGCGGACTTTCCGAATCTCGCGCGTCCGGTTTTTGATACGGGAACGAATTCCGAAGCCGCAATGATAGTGGCTTCTTCAGGCACCATCTCGGGAAACGTGAGCGCGTCGGTCCGAAACGATCTGCAAGTCGCGGAGTTGCTGAGTCGCCAATTGATTTCGGGATCCGGTTGTGACCGTTTCGATTGGTTGATCGGTTACCGACATGGACGATTGGACGAGCGATTACGGATTGACCAGTCATCCACATTCTTGGTCGCTCAAGGGCCCATCATTCCTGGCACCACAAGCACTTTGTTCGATCTGTTCGAGACAGAAAATCGATTTCATGGTGCCGAGTTTGGACTCAGCTATCGGCGCTTCCAGGGGCCGTGGACCGTCTCGACGACCGGAAAACTGGGGGTCGGTGTGAATCGCGCGTCCGTGACGATCGACGGTTCAACCACGAACACCGTTCCCGGTGGCGGATCGGGGACGTTCGTTGGCGGCTTGCTGGCCCAGTCGACGAACATCGGACACTATTCGCAGTCCGACTTTGCGGTGATGCCCGAAGTGGGATTCTCACTCATCGGCAACTTGAACCGATCGACTCAGGTGTCGGTCGGCTACAGCCTGCTGTACTGGAGCGTGGTCGCTCGCGCGGCAGAGCAAGTCGATCGTCGCGTCTCGCAGTTCCCGCCGGAGCCACCTTCGGGAACGCAGAGCCCGCAATTTCAATTTGAAACCGATGGTTTCTTTGCACACGGGCTCAATGCCGGATTGCTGTTCCAGTTTTAACGCGTGCCCCGGGTGTATTAGCGTTTTGTCGCGCGTGGTCAACGCTCTTGATCGGGCGCCATCGGACTTATTTATCGCGGGGGCATGTTCAGGATGGTTCGACGGGTCGCATTGGGGTAAGCTAGTGGGGTCCTTTTTCCCCGCCTCGCGAAGTACCCATTCGTGAAATACCTCACCCTCAATCGAACAGCCACGTTGCTTGGTGTCACGTTGCATGCGGTCACGGTGGTCACATTGGCCCTGCTCGCATCGCCCCGGTTGCATGCGGCCGAGGCATCGCCGGCGGTAGCAACGTCCACCGAATCGGAGCGAAGTGACCAGCTTCGATTTTTTGAGAGTCGCATTCGACCGCTGTTGATCGAGCGATGTTTCGAATGTCATTCCGCCGAAAGTGCGGAGGGCGGGTTGCGACTGGATGTCGCCGACGCGTTGACGGTGGGCGGTGACAGTGGACAGGTGGTCGTCGCTGGCGAGCCCGATAACAGCTTGTTGCTCGCTGCGGTGCGCTACGACGGACTCGAGATGCCACCGGATGCTCCACTGTCGCCCCAGGAGCTCACGGACATCGAAACGTGGATCACCCAGGGCGCGTATTGGCCGATCACTGAATCCGCCCAGGCGAACGAAGCTGACAGCGCTTCGTGGTGGGCGGCCGAGCCGATCGATCCGGGAATCATTCCGCCGCCAGTAACCGGCGTCGTTTCGCCAACCGTCATCGATCGATACATCGATGCGGCGCTCGATGACGAAGGGCTGGCGCGTGCACCGATGACTGATCGAGCACGTTTGATTCGCCGGTTGTCGTACGATTTGTTGGGCTTGCCACCAACTCCCCAAGCCATTGATGCATTTGTCAACGACGAGTCACCGGCCGCTTATGAACGATTGGTGGATCGCATGTTTGCGGATCCCGCATATGGCGAACGGATGGCTCGGTTGTGGTTGGACGTCGTGCGTTACGCAGACTCCGACGGATGGCGAGCGGATGCTTTTCGCAAACAAGCATGGCTGTATCGCGAATTTGTGACCGACGCGTTCAACTCAAAGATGCCCTACGATCGATTCGTCGCGTTGCAGTTGGCCGGCGACGAACTCGCACCGTCCGAAGAAGCATCGCTGGCGGCGGTCCATTTCATGCGATTGGGCATCTACGAATTCAACCAGCGGGATGCCGAGGGTCAATGGCAGAACATCGTCGACGAAATCACGGATGTGACCGCCGATGTCTTTTTGGCCACGGGACTGGCTTGCGCGAAGTGTCATGATCACAAGTTCGATCCCATTTCGCGTGCGGACTACTTTCGATTGCGAAGTGTGTTCGAACCCGTGTTGTTCATCGATCGCAAACCGACACCGGTGAGCAATGATCGTGCGACGCGCAATCGCATCGACGCGCTGTTGAAGGAGCTTCGCGATGCGGAGGGCGACGATGTGTCCCGACTCGGTGATTACCAAGTCAGTCGCTTTCCCGTCGAATTGGAAGCGATGTTTCGCAAGTCGCCGGCGGAACGAAACAGCTACGAACACCAAATCTCGTATCTGATCAATCGACAAATTTATGAAGAAGGATTGAACGGCGACAAGATTCCCAAAGCGCTCGGCAAGGAGCGCAACGAACGGCGTCTCGCGGCGCTCGAAGAACTCGATTCACTCGGCGCCAACCCTTACGCGGATGCTGATTTACTGACGATCGTCGATGCGCCGGGCGAAATTCGTTTGACGAGGCTACCGGGGCGCGAGCAGGGAGCGACGTTCGAGCCTGCGGCGCCGGGAGTTTTTGGTGGCCAACGCTTCGAGCCCACGCCCCCTGTGGATTCACCGACGTCCAGTGGGCGCCGCACGGCGCTGGCGAATTGGATTACGTCGCCAGAGAACCCGATCACCTCGCGTGTGATGGTGAATCGGTTGTGGCAATATTTGTTTGGCACGGGATTGGTCGCCAGTCCCAACGACTTTGGCCGATTGGGCGAAACGCCGTCGCACCCGCGATTGTTGGACTACTTGGCCAAACGTTTCATTGACTCGGGGTGGGACATCCAAAGCGTCCAGCGCGAAATGGTGCTCAGTGCGACCTACCAGCAATCCGCCGTCAATCCAGATCGTGAGAACGCGCTGGCAATCGACGCGGACAATCGCTTGCTGTGGCACAAGAACGTGCGTCGCTTGGATGCGGAACAGTATCGCGACTCGTTGCTGGTAGCGATGGACAAGTTGATCGACCGTGTGGGCGGACCGAGCATCGAGGGAACGGCCGGGCGACGCTCGCTGTACCTGCGTCGATATCGAAACAGTTCCGACGAAATGCTGGCGGCGCTGGATGCTCCCCCGGGAATTGTCGGAACCGCCAAGCGAGACGTGACGACGACGGCGACCCAGTCGTTGATGATGCTCAATAGCCCAAGAGTGATCGGTGTTGCCGAATCTCTCGCGGATCGAGTGCGCCGCGAGGCCCGCGGCGACGCGCGAGCGTTCGTGGATCGTTGCCACCGAATTTTGACTGGCATGGCACCCGACGAATTGGTGACGGAGATGTTGGTACCGCTGGTAGAACAAGGTCCCCAGGGTCATGTCGATGCGTGCCACGTGCTGCTCAACAGCAACGCATTCCTGTTTGTGGAATAACGAAAAATGAAGCCAGGCCAATCGAGTCTCTGTCGCCGCGTCGGTGTTCCGCACGTCCAGTACGAGACGGACCGGCGTCGGTTTCTCGCCACGGCGGGCGCCGGCTTTGGCGCCGTGGCCCTCAACGCGATGCTTGCGGAATCCGTCGGCGGCTCCCCATCCGCAGTGACCGGAAGCTCAATCACGGGCGGAACGTTTCCGGGGTTGCATCATCCGGCGCGCGCCAAGAGCGTGATTTTTTTGTTCATGGAAGGCGGGCCGAGCCAACTCGATTCGTTCGATCGCAAGCCGCTGGTCAATGAGCTGGCCGGCAAGCCATTGCCATCGAGTTTCAAAGAGCCGCTCACGGCGATGGGCGAAAAAAACTCGCCGCTGTTAGCCACCAAGCGAAAGTGGGCGCGGTACGGCGAAAGCGGTTTAGAAATTAGCGATTGGTTTCCCAACGTGGCACAGCATGCCGATGACTTGGCGGTGATTCGCTCGTGTTACGGCGAGGGCATCAATCACTCCGGTGGTTGTAACTTGATGAATACCGGCAGCACGCTCGGTGGGCGTCCGTCATTGGGAGCGTGGGTCACGTATGGACTGGGGACGGAAAACCAGGACTTGCCCGCCTTTGTCGTGATGAAAGACAAGAGTGCGGTCGGCACCAATGGGGTGCGCAGTTGGGGGCCAGGCTTCTTGCCCGCGACCTACCAAGGGACTCCTGTCGGTGATGGTCCTGGTGAGGAACCGATTGCGAACTTGACCTTACCCAAGGGCGTGACGCTCCAGCAGCAACTGGAGAAATTGCGGTTGATACGCCAGATCAACGAGTCGCACTATGCAAGGCTACCGGACGTTTCGACGCTGGACGCGAGGATTCGTTCGTATGAATTGGCGTATCGAATGCAAAGTGCGGCGCCCGAGGCAGTCGACTTGGCGCGAGAAACCGCCGAGACCAAGGAGCTATACGGTCTTAGCGACAAGCGGACTCAAGCTTACGGCAATATGTGCTTGCTCGCGCGACGGATGGTCGAGCGAGGCGTACGGTTCATTCAACTGTTTAGCGGAACAGGTAGCGGCTGGGACGCGCACTCCAACATCGAATCCAACCACACGCAATATTGTGGCAGCGTGGATCGGCCGATCGCGGGGCTGCTCACGGATTTGAAACGTCGAGGTCTACTCGATCAAACCCTCGTGGTCTGGGGCGGAGAGTTTGGGCGCACGCCAATGAGCGAAAAAGGAGACGGTCGCGACCACAATCCGACTGGATTCACGATGTGGATGGCAGGCGGCGGTGTCCGCGGTGGCCAGACAATCGGTGCGACCGACGAGGTGGGGTTGTATGCGGTTGAGGAACGGGCGCATGTGCATGACATCCACGCCAGCATCCTGCACTTAATGGGCGTCGATCGGCTGAAATTGTCGTACAACCACCAAGGTCGACTGGAGCGGCCGACGGTCAACGAAGGAAAAATGATCGAGAAATTGGTGGTTTAGGCTCGACCGAGGCAGCCGCCATCTTCACACGGCGCCGCTGGTCGTCCCGCTTCGGATCGGTGAACAACCGGACCCGGCAAGCTACCGGTCGGCGTCCGCTCTTGTATATTGGGTTCGGATTTGGTTAGTGTGCCATCTGTACCCATGAAAACCTTTTCTCCGACGAAATCGACGTTGTCTTCGCCCAAGCAACCCAGTCACGTCTCGGCCGAAGCCTGGTCGACCCGAATTGCGGAGCGGTACCACGTCCGGTTAACGGCCGAGTTGGTGGATTGGTTCGACAACGGACTTTGGCAATTGGAAGGGTTCGGCGAGTACCGCGAGCCGATTCCGCCGGCGGACCTGATCGAAAAGTTTCCCGAAGCGATTTGGCCGGGGCTGATGCCGCCCGACTTTTTGCCCGTCCTGGGCAATATGGCAGGCGATTGGCTGTGCATGCGTTTGGGTCCCCATGGAAAAATTGCGGAGATTGTCCAGTGGTATCACGGCGGCGGCGATTGGCTGCCGTGGGGCAACTCGCTCGCCGAAGCTATCGCGTTTGACGCGGCGAGCCAGCGTTTGCCGGGGCCATCGCGGCGTCACGCCATTCCCGCGGAACCCACACGGGGCGCGGATGCCGCAGGCGACGACCCGCTGTTGAACTGGGCCATCCATCAATTTCCCGCCGCAATTGCCAGCCAAGTACGTCGAGTGATTGGCGGTGATCTGCAGGGCGAAGAGCTTGCGAAAGAGTTGATCCGAAGCAACGTCGCCGAAATCGCGGTGCAAAGTGAGTGGGTCCAGCGACTGTTAGCAGACCCCGAATTGTTGAAATTAGACTCGGATCGCGACGCACCGGAGCGCTGGGGCGTATCGCGGAACGTGTTCAATCAGTGGTTGTTTGATATTGAACGTGCGCCTGAAAGCGTGCGATCAAGCCTGCTGGGCACCGCCGCGAACAAGCAGCATTGGCGGGCAGCCGCGGAGCACTGTCGCCGAGTGGTCGAGATCGCACCGCACCTAGCTTGGGGCTGGGACATTTTGGGATACGAAGCGGAGCGATCAGGACGCTACGCGGAGGCCGCAAAGTTTTTCGCCAGCGGACTGAGCCGATCCGTATTCACCGACCAATCGATTCGGTTGCGAACCCACTGGACAGCGCCATTGGCTGGGAAGTTTTCGGCGGCGAGGCTGCGGGCGATGATCGAGGCCGGCCAAGTCACGAAAAGCGAGCTCACTGCGCAAATCGACGATTCGTATCTCGATGCGCTTTGCGCTGGCGAAGACGAGCGACAAGAGCTCGTCACCGAATACTGGCTGGGTCGTTCCGATCGTTCATCGTTGGCCGGCAACTTTTCGGCGGCGTTTGACGAAGCCTATGCTGCCGGCTGGGATCTCGGCGCCGCGACACTTCCGGCATATGGTTCGGTACTCGATCGGCTGGTCGAATTGGCCAAAGATATGGGCGACGAGGCGCGTGCCGAGCTGGCGCGGACGCACCGCCATTGTTTACGCGATCGACTTGGGATTTAGCGTCCAAAGCTGGCAAGAGAGACAAAGCATGGCCGATATCGTTTGGCACGACCACAGTATTTCACGCGAGGCTCGCGAAGAGCGGCTCAAGCAACGCGGGGTCGTGGTTTGGATGACGGGGCTCAGCGGCTGTGGCAAAAGTACGATCGCCAATGCGCTGGACACGTTGCTTTATGAATCCGGCGCCGCAACGATGTTGCTCGATGGCGACAATATTCGCCACGGTTTGTGTGCGCCGCCGGAACGATTGGCCGCGGAACACGGCGACGAGTTCGCGAAACGATTTGGGCTAGGGTTCGGGCCGATGGATCGCGAAGAAAACATTCGTCGCATCGGCAGCGTCGCGGGGCTGATGGCGTCCGCGGGATTGATCGTCATTACGGCTTTTGTCAGCCCCTACCGAGCGGACCGAAACCGGGCGAGACAACTGGTCGAGTCCGCTGGCCGTCGGGGCGACTTTCTCGAAGTGTTCGTGGACACACCACTGGAGGTCTGTGAGTCGCGGGATCCCAAGGAATTGTACAAAAAGGCTCGTGCGGGCGAGATCAAGCACTTTACGGGGATCAGCGATCCTTACGAAGCACCCGAGTCACCGGAGATCCATTTACGGGGCGGCGACGATCGGTCACCAGGGGACCAAGCGGGGGAAATCATGAGTGAGCTGCGTCGCCGGGGCATCCTTGTCGGTTAACAAGTCGGTCCGGTCTTGGTCGCGGCGCGAATTCTCCGATCGACGGCACCACATTCGTTGAATTTGGCGTTGCGTCCTCCGCCATCAAGGGTAAACTACCGGCCTCAAAGAAAGACTAGAGAAGACACGGAAAGACAAACAGACGAATGACGATCTCGAAAGAACGTAAAACCGAGGTAATTGGCGAGTTTCAGCACGAAGCGAACGATACAGGCTCGCCCGAAGTGCAAATCGCGATTCTGACTGAGCGTATCAACGGATTGACTGAGCACATGCGAACGCACCGCAAGGACTACGCTTCACGGCGTGGTTTGCTCGGTTTGGTGAGCCGCCGTCGACGGTTGCTCGATTATGTGCGTGGCGAGGATCCACAGCGATACCTCGATATCATTGGGAAGTTGGGCATCCGAAAATAGCCCGCTTCGAGCCGCAGCGAGCGATTGACTGGCCTAATTGGAGGTTGGTCGCCCGAATGCGGGCGAATCAAATTCCAGCCAATCTTTTACTCCACCAGGCTGCGGCAGACTTGTTAGCGACTGCGCCGAGTTCGGCGAGCTTCGTCTGCCTGGAGTGGGCAAGCGGTGATGCCATCATCCATGTTGGATTCGCACCACCGTCGGCTGTGCTCCCTCTCGTCTCTCACTGAGTAGCTCTCGGCAAATTTCGCCACTGGTGAATTTTCTTGCCACGCCCGATGCGTATGCCCGCGTGGCCATCTTTTGTAGTTGTATGTGTAGGTAGTGAAGGAAGGTAAAGTAAAAGTGACTCCGAACAAAATTCGAGTAGAAAAACAGATTGGACGACAGGTGTTGTCGTTCGAAACAGGCCAATTGGCCAAGCAATCCGCCGGGGCCGTGATGGTCCAGTACGGCGAAACTTGCGTCTTTGTCGCGACCGCGACTGGCGCACCACGTCCGGGAATCGACTTCTTTCCGTTGACTTGTGACTATCGCGAACGGCTCGCCGCAGCCGGCAAGTTCCCAGGTGGCTTCCTTAAACGCGAAGGCCGACCGAGCACCAAAGAAATTTTGAGCAGCAGGTTGATGGACCGTCCCATCCGCCCACTTTTCCCCGCCGGATTTAACGACGAAGTCCAAGTCCAGGCGATGGTCGTCTCCAGTGACCAGCAAAATGATGGCGACGTGCTGGCAATGAACGGTGCGGCCGCGGCGCTGCACATCAGCACCATGCCGTTCCACGGCCCGATCGGTTCCATCCGAGTCGGCAAGATCAACGGCGAACTCGTCGCATTCCCCACTCATACCGAGTTGGAAGAGAGCGAGCTGGACATGATCGTTAGCGGCTCGCGCGACATGGTTGCCATGATCGAAGGCTTCGCGCATGAAATGCCCGAAGACGAGATGATGGAAGCGATTCAGTTCGCACACAAAATGATTCGCGAGATCCTCGATCTGCAAGACGAGTTGTATCGCAAGGTCAATCCCGTCAAGACACCTTATACACCGCCAGCCGACGATGGGCTGATGAAGCGGCTGAACGATTCGTACTACGACGCGTTCCGCACCGCCAAGCAAACCGGTAGCAAGCTCGAGCGAGCTGCGGCCGTTCGCGAGCTGCGTGATCGTGCGATGGCGGACGTCATTCCCGATCCGTCAGCCGATGGCGCGATCAACGTCAATCGATTCAAGAGCGTTTGGCATGATCTCGAAGAAAAGGTCGTTCGCGACCTGATCATCGCGGGAACCCGACCCGACGGTCGTGATAGCACCAGCTTGCGTCCGATCTATTGCGAAACCGACTTGCTGCCCAAGGTCCACGGCTCGGCACTGTTCCAACGTGGTGAAACCCAGGCGCTCGTGACGATCGCGCTGGGTACCGCTCGCGACGAGCAACGTGTGGACGGATTGCAAGACGAGTACAGCAAGAAGTTCATGCTCGATTACAACTTCCCCTCGTTCTCGGTCGGTGAATGCCGTCCGATTCGTGGGCCGGGACGCCGAGAAATCGGCCACGGTTGCTTGGCCGAGCGAAGCGTCGCTCCCGTCTTGCCGGCTGCCGAGGATTTTCCCTATACGATCCGTGTGATCAGTGACATTCTGGAGTCCAATGGCTCCAGCTCGATGGCATCGGTCTGCGGTGCGACGCTCGGTCTGATGGCGTCCGGCGTTCCGATCAGCAACCCGGTCGCGGGTATCTCGGTCGGTCTGGTCCAACGCTCGGCCGACGATTGGGTCCTGCTCACCGATATCCTTGGAGACGAAGATCACTTCGGCGACATGGACTTCAAGATCGCCGGAACTCAAAACGGCATCACCGGCATCCAGTTGGATTTGAAGGTCACGGGGATCAGCGAAGAAATCATTCGTGCGACGCTCAAACAGTCACGCGAAGCTCGAATCGAGATCCTTCGCAAGATGTTGACCACGATTCCTCGCCCCCGTCGCGAAATTTCGTCGACTGCCCCACGGTTGCTTCGCACCAAGATCTCGCCCGACAAGATCGGTGCACTGATCGGCCCCGGTGGAAAGAACATCCGCGGTATCCAAGAGACCACCGGAGCGGTGATCGAAGTGGATGATGACGGAACCGTCTTGGTTGCCAGCTCGAATAAAGAGTCGGCACAAGAGGCGATGCGAATGGTCGAAGCCTGCACCGCCACCGTCCAAATCGGCAAGATCTATGACGGAGTCGTCAGCAGCATCAAAGAATTCGGCGCGTTCGTCGAGATTCTGCCAGGTCGAGACGGCTTGTGCCACATCAGCGAGATCAGCAGCGGCTACATCAGCAGCATCGACAAAGTGGTCGCCGTTGGTGACTCGATGAAAGTGCTCGTGATCGACGTCGATGAACATGATCGCGTCAAGCTCAGTCGCCGCCGAGCGCTCGAAGAACTCGGCGAAGAAGACGACTTGGCCGCCGCGATCGCGGAAGCCGGTGGTGGTGAAGGCGACGGCGAAGGTGGCGAAGATGGCGGGCGTCAACGTCGCGGTGGTAGCGGCGGAGGACGTCGCGATGGCGGAGGCGGCGGAGGCCGAAGCCGTGGACCACGCCGCGAAGGAAGTGGCGGCGGCGGTGGTGGTGGCGGACGCTACCGAGACTAACTCAAGCCAAGCGTCGAGACCAACTCGAACTGAATCACGATGAGCCCGTCACCCATGACGGGCTCATTTTTTTTAATGATTCCTATCTCGAGAACCGTCATCGTCCAAGTCATTAACCGCGTGACATCGAAAACGTCAGGAAAGGTTTGGCTTCGACAAGTTCGATACTGAGATGCTGCTATTTGCCATTCCACCAAATTTCTACGGCTGGTTCTTCAGGCGAACCTTGCCGGAGAAAGTTTCCCACCGCGATGTCGGGCCGGCCATCGTTGTCGATGTCTGCCACATCCAGCGAGATGTGGTTGTACAGTCCACTCTCGATCGTTGACGGTTCGAATCTTCCCGGCTCGGATTGAGTGAGCATCACCAGCGATGCAACTCCCGCACTGGCGAAGTCGTTGACCACGCCGCCGGCGAGCAGTGAGCAGGCAACGATGTCCAAGTCTCCATCCCCATCAAAGTCAGCGGCTTTGGCATTGAGCACCCCAGGCATGTTTGCGATGGTGTGGTGGACGAAAGGGAAAGAACCTTGGTTTTCGAGCCACTGGATACTGTGATGCGGTTTGAAACCACGGTCGAACGAGTCGCCGTTGGTGTAGAGCACATCGATATCACCGTCGATGTCCATGTCGATGAGGCTTAGGCCACTCGAACCGTACGCCGGGTCCGGCGCTCGCCAGAGTAAATGATTTTTGAAATTACCATGGCCATCGTTGATGAATGCTTCGACCACTTCGTGTTCTTGGCTGATCAGGGCGATGAAGTCGAGATCGCCATCACCATCGAGATCCACCGGCGGAACATTGATGGAACCATTTCGTTGATCGATCACACGCGCATCGAATTGTGGCAGCTCATTCTTGTCCAGTCCTGAGTTAACCAACACGAAGATCTTGCCCGTCGTGCGCCAACCGAATTCAGCTACGAGCACATCGATGTCACCGTCGCCATCGAAATCCCCCGATTGAACTTCAGCGACTCGACTAAGACCGTCACCGAGAACAATCGTCTCGAAGCGATGATTCTCGGCAGACTCACGACGTAGCCATATCACTCGCCCCAGATCACTGTCGTTTGCATGGAACTCGCCGATGTCGGCGACCAGCAAATCCACAAGACCATCTTGATCAAGATCACAGGGTTCAGCATGCACGGGTTGCAATAGAGTCGCGAGTTTCTTGGTTTCGCCACTCCCATCGACATCATGGTTGAGCTCGTCAAACAAGTGCGCCATGACTCCACCCGTATTGATGTCGCAATACACGAGCGCGGGCGTTCCGTTGATACCAAGGTCGATCCACCGAACGTTGGTGATACCGGGAGCCCGTCCACTGGCGCTGCGTACAAGGGAACGACGCATCGGCAGCGACGCCCTGGGATAACCCAAAACCGATTCAGGTGGACGCAGCTTCTCGGGTGCTTGAATCTGGAAATACTTCAATATCACGTCTTTGCTCGGAACCGGGAGGTCGCTGCGCCCAGAGAACTCATACAGCGAAAGACCCTGCTCGATTTCTCCTAGCCATTCTTCTTTGCCAGAACTGGCCGGTCGAGGCGTCGCATGACAGTCACCACAGAACTGATCGATCGCCGGGCGATGCTCCGCGATAAAGGCTTCGTTGCTTGCTGGGCTAACTTCCATCGGGTCGCCCGCGATTGGCGGTTTGATTCCCGGCGCGAGGTGCTGGTCGCGAGCCTCAACCAAAGCATGCTGGTCCGGCGGACGGGTCGACTCGCGGCAACCCAGCGCGAAGATCGATCCAGCCAGACACAGTAAACTGCAGACGACGCCGGAACCATGCATACGGATAACGGGACGGATTCTAGGAAGGAAACGGATGGCGTGGGACAATACGTTGTGAGTAATCGTGCCGGACCGAAACGGTGCGAAGTACCCAGAGGTCCATTCCGGTCATCAGAGTCCGACACCCTGTCCGAACACAGACACCGATTGCGAACAGTTTAAATTCCTTCGAACGATCGTACCAGCGCAGTGCATACGACGGTCTGGTGCCCAACCGAGAGTCCGAGAAAATCGTGCATACGAATTCCAACCGAACGAGTGACCCCAGCAGTGCGGCAGCCACTTGGACGCAAAACCGGCGGTGGTGGCCGGTTGAATTTTGTTTGCTGTCACTCGCAGTCCTCGCTTCATCCAGCTGCAGCCCCTCAGCCACACCCAACCCATCGACGCCTCAAACCGTTGTTTCCGCAAATCCTCTGAGCGACATGAAAGCCGCCGTGCGGGGCCAAGTTTGGCACGAAGCGTGGATGTTTGCTGAACCGGTGCTTGAAAAGTATCCCAATGACCCAGAGGTGTTGGTAATGGTGGCGATGGTAGCTCATCATATGAAGCATCTGGATCGATCCGCCGAGTTGCTCGTGAAAGCTTGTCGTACCGAGTCTTTCGTCAACGAATCACGAGTCCAGCAAGCAGTCATTGGGCTCGTGCAAGTTGGTCGGTTGCATGACAGCATGGACCTTTTGGAGGAAGCACTGATCGAGCAGCCGATGCAGCTCGAGACTCGCCGCTTGCTATTCGACTTGTGCATGGGCACCGAGGATCGACCACGAGGCATGCCGCATGGCCAAGTCCTCGTTCGCCAGCGCAAGTTCGACTTGGATTTCTTGCTTGCCCTCAGTAACACGCAGCAGCGAACTCAAGAAGCAGCACCACTCATCGAGATGGCCTCTCGGAACCCAAACGACATTCGCCCGCTCGTAGGACAAGCGAGAATCAAGTTTGACCAGAGCGAGTATGAAGAAACGATTCGTCAAACTCGAGACATCGTTTCCCGGCATCCAAATTTTCAACCAGCGCAACTGCTGCTTGGCCGCGCCTTGGCGGGAGCCGGAAAATTGCAGGACATCCAGGAATGGGTGTCGATCCAAGATCCGACAATCAGGAGCAGAGCGGACTACTGGCTTACGCTAGGCGATTGGGCTCGCGCCAGAGCAGATCACGAAGCGGCCGCAAGGTCCTACTGGGAAGCGACGCAACGAGAGCCGGATCGTACGGAACCATGGTCGAAACTGAGCGCATCATTGCAAGTACTCGGCGACTCCGACGCGAACCAAGACCTGCAGCGAGCAGTCGATCGGCGTGTTTCGCTGTTAAGCGCTTTGAACCAGTCGAAAAATCGTTTCGAACGCACAGGAAAGATTTCGCGAGCGATTTGTCTTGAAATCATCAAAAGCCTGGACGGCTTGGGTCGACTTTGGGAAGCCGAAGCGTGGGCTTCGATCGCGTTGACGCTACCCGAAGACGATGACGTTCCGATCACCGAGACTCGCCAGGCGATTCTTGCCAAGCTCTCGAGCGATTCCCCTTGGCAGTCAACCGCCGGATATCCAGAACTCCAGGCCAGCTTGAAGCATTTCGAACTGCCGGCATTGGAGCCAGGACAAATGGCGGAAAAGATTACTAGCTTCGAAGCGGAGTCGGGCCCTAGCGAATCGCCCGCGATGTTCGAGACAGTTTTCCGCCTGGACGACGAGTCTGCCGAGCGTGGAGTGACTTTTCTGGCGGCGACAGGCCGGGAGCTGGATGTTCCTGGAATCATGCTCTACGAGACGCTCGGCTGCGGTGGTGGTGCCATCGATTTCGACTTGGATGGGTGGAGCGACTTGTACCTTGCGACCGCTGGTGGCACGCCGCCCCATCGTGACTCGCCGCCCAATGCGCTGATGCGGAACCAGCAAGGGTTTTTCGTCAACTTTACCGAGTCCGCCAGCACGGGCGACACGGGATTTAGTCAAGGTGTTGCTGTGGGGGATCTGAACGAAGACGGCTTTCCCGATTTGCTCGTGCTCAATTACGGCCCGAACACGCTTTATCTCAACAACGGGGACGGCACGTTCGCCGACCAAAGCGAGCTGATTCTTGTTGGACCGGGTGCGGATACCGCATGGTCGACGAGCGGCGCGATCGCCGATGTCGATGGTGATTCGATTTCCGACCTCGTGATTTTAAACTATTGCGATGGATTGGGTCCCGTGAATGATCCTTGTCCTATGTCTGGTACGTCGGTCATTCGATCGTGTACGCCGATGAAGTTCCCGGCGCTTGCTGATCAATTCATCCAACAACAATCCGATGGTACGTTCGTGGATCGAACCAAGGACTGGAATGCGATTCCGGAGGTGCTAGGACGCGGACTTGGTGTCGTTGTCGGCAACCTTGATCGGTTGCCGGGCAATGATGCCTTGATCGCCAATGACATGACCAACAATCATTTTTGGAGCCGATCGGTTGGCGATGAATCGTTTCGGCTGGACGAGTCCGCGATGCCGCGTGGCCTTGCCGCCGATGACAAGTTGTCGCCTCAAGGGTCCATGGGAATCGCTTGTGCAGATTTGGATGCTGATGGCGACATTGATTGCTACGTTACTAACTTCGACAAGGAATACAACACGTATCATGAACAGGTTCATGACGGGGTGTGGCAAGATCGAACCAGCCAGTTGAAATTGGCTGCACCGACGTTGCCTTTCGTCGGATTCGGTACACAGACGGTCGATATGGATCTCGACGGGGCGATGGAATTGGTCGTCACGAACGGGCACGTCGACATGTTCTCGCGAGGTGACGAACACGTTGAGTACGCTCAACCGATGCAGATCTTTCAACAAACTGCAGATTCGACCTTCGAGTCCATTGAGGGACAATTTAAGGGAGACTACATCAAGTCACCGCACGTTGGACGAGCACTTTGGACGATGGATGTCGATCGCGACGCTCGTACGGATCTCGTCATTACTCACCAGACGCAGCCCGTCGCCATCCTCGTGAACAACTGTGAGACTCATGGCGATTGGTTGGAGCTAAAGCTTTGTGGGACCTTGTCGGCCCGAGATGCGATCGGTGCCATCGTGACCGTGTCGCATGGCCAGCGACAGTGGGTCGCTCCGATCACATCGGGGTCTGGTTACCTTTGCAGTAACGAACAAGTGCTGCGGTTTGGGCTCGGAAAAGCGGGGGCGCCGCTTCGTGTTCACATTCAATGGCCAAACGGTGATTTGCAGGAGCTGGGCGATTTAGAGCCGAATCGGCGTTGGTTGATCATCCAGAACTCCAGCGTGCCAAATTGGCTCACTCGGTAGCCATATTGCGAGCGGCAAAGGCCAACTGAAAAGGCCAAATGCACAGCTCCGAGGGCGATATGGCGTAAGTCAAATAACTTTGCCAATCGACAAAACTGCGTTTTTCGTTGTTGGCATCCGATCTGCCGCAGGTGTATCATTTCGATTGGATTGCCAACGGCTTTCGAGCGGTTTCGGTTCATTCCACTTTCTTCTTCACGTTTAGTTCGTTTTGTTCGCGCTTAATAGAAAGGTGTTTTATGAGAGAACGCGTGAGTCGACCTCAAGGTTTTACGCTGGTAGAGCTTTTGGTGGTCATCGCAATTATCGGCGTGCTCGTCGGGCTGCTGCTTCCGGCAGTCCAGGCGGCTCGCGAAGCCGCTCGGCGAATGAGCTGTAGCAACAACTTCAAGCAGCTCGGTTTGGCTTTGCACAATTACCATTCGGCTTACGACCAAATCCCAATGCACGGCGCGGGTACGGAAAGCCCAGGCGGAGTTCCAGTTCCCTTGGGTAACGCGAATGCCACCGATAACTGGTGGACCAGTTATGGCAATTGCAATGCATGGCGTCTTAGCGCTTTGGTGGGAATGACGCCGTTCATGGAGCAACAGGCGATTTGGGAACAGATCAGCAATCCAAGCTTGATTGATGCGACGAACCCAACGACGACATTCACAACGCCCTGGCCCGCAATGGGGCCGGTGCCAGATACGGCGAGGTATGTGCCTTGGGTGACTGAGATACCAACTCTCCGATGTCCCAGCGACCCCGGGGTGGGATTGCCAGCCTTAGGACGCACGAACTATGCGATGTGCATGGGCGATTCGATGGACTGGTCGATACGTGGTCCCGTCAATGCAGGAGCGCGGCAGGGCGCCGCGTTCTTGCCTCCGTTCAAATATGTCGAAGGGTCTACATTCGCGCAGCGTTCGCGTGCGGCCGACCGAGGAATGTTTGTTCTTCATAAGACGTCCAATTTTTGTAACTATTCAGCCTGCTGTCTTGCTTTTGGGTGGGAGCGGCGGGAGAAGACCGGTTGTTGAGTATTCGGCAAGCGATGAAAGGATTGTATCCAATGGCTGGTGGCCTCGCACACGCAGGGTGCGAAGCACTGACATCA
>JBGSKM010000052.1:0-38752 GCA_041741195.1 Pirellulaceae bacterium | reverse complement strand
CGAATGCGAGCGTAGTCGTCCACGTTGAGCACCTCGGGCAAGCCTCCTGCGGAAAATCCGCAGAATAGCTAGTCGCCCAAATAGGTGGGTCAAAATTCAGCGCCGATCTCCCCACGCCCTGGGTCCGTTTTCAATGCTTATCTCCAAGCATTCATCCTCATTTCAAGATTGATTTCAAAAAATATTTTCAATCCACATTGTCGGCGCGCGAGAAAATGGATCGCTGTCGTGACTGGCGACCGCCAGCGTGGCAAGCTGTCGATCGCCGTTTGCCAACCGACGCACGCGGTGGAACGAGCGAATTGACCGAACGAGTTGGTTGGGTGATAACGGAGGTCGGCTCGACGTGAATTGCTGCTTTCCAATACGCGAAATCTGGAATCGAACTCAACATGACGTCTGCGATTACCCCCGAAACGCGAAACGAACGATACCACTGGCTCGGCGCACACCTAGAAACGCGCGATGGCGTCGCGGGTGCTCGCTTTGCCGTGTGGGCGCCCAATGCGACCGAGGTCAGCGTATTGACCGATGGCAACGGATGGCGGCACGGTGCTGATTGGCTCACGGGAAGTGACTCTGGGGTTTGGACGGGGTTCGTGCCCGGTGTTACCAGCGGTACGAGCTACAAATACAGTTTGCGGACCAAGCAAGGAGAGATTCTGCACAAGGCCGATCCGTTCGCATTTAGCGCCGAGCATCCACCGGCGACGGCATCGATCGTCCATGACCTGGAGCAATACACTTGGGACGATGCCGATTGGATGAACCAGCGCAGCCAAACGAACTGGCTTCGCAGTCCCGTATCGATCTACGAAGTTCACTTGCCGTCGTGGAAGCGGCCCTGGGATGGACGCCGCTACCACACCTATCGTGAACTTGCCGAGATGCTCGTTGACCACGTCAAGACTCTTGGCTTCACCCACATCGAATTGATGCCGATTGCCGAGTTTCCGTTTGACGGTTCCTGGGGCTATCAAGTCACCAGCTATTTCGCACCGACGAGCCGTTTCGGTGGCCCCGACGAATTCCGATACTTTGTGGATTATTGTCACCAACACGGCATCGGCGTCATTATCGACTGGGTCCCAGCGCATTTTCCCTATGATTCACACGGACTCGCCCGTTTCGATGGAACCGGATTGTACGAACATGATGATCCTCGCCAAGGATTTCATCCTGACTGGAAAACACACATCTTCAATTATGGGCGTCATGAAGTTCGTGACTTCTTGCACGCCAATGCTCGTTTCTGGCTCCGCGAGTATCACATCGACGGTCTTCGCGTTGATGCTGTCGCGTCGATGTTGTATCTCGATTACTCACGCAAGGACGGCGAGTGGGTGCCCAATTGCTTTGGCGGAAACGAGAATTTCGAGGCGATCGAGTTTCTCAAGCAATTGAACACTCACGTTCATGCGGACTTCCCCGGCGTCATGACGCTCGCCGAAGAATCGACCTCGTTCGGTGGCGTTTCACGACCCGTGTACGTCGGCGGTCTCGGTTTCGGATTCAAGTGGGACATGGGCTGGATGCACGACACTCTCGAGTACATCAAGCGTGACCCGATCTATCGCAAGTACCACCAAAACGAATTGACGTTCCGCAGCGTCTACGCGAACAGCGAAAACTTTGTGCTGCCGCTGTCGCATGACGAGGTCGTCCACGGCAAGGGTTCGCTGATCTCGCGAATGCCGGGCGACGAGTGGCAAAAGTTTGCCAACATGCGGTTGTTGTTCGGTTACCAATACGCCGTGCCGGGCAAGAAGCTCATTTTTATGGGCGGCGAATTCGCACAATATCGTGAATGGAACTTCGAAAGCCAACTGGATTGGGAGTTGCAGGCGGCGCCGCTCAATGGCGGTTTGCAACTCTTCATCGGTGACCTCAATCGCCTGCATCGCGACTATCCAGCGCTGCATGAGTTGGACTGTGATCCCGCAGGCTTTTCATGGATCGCTGCCGACGATGCATCCAAGAGCGTCTACACGTTCTGTCGAACCTCGTCGGAGGGTGAGCAAGTCGTCGTGATCGTCAACTTTACTCCGACGCCGCATTTCGACTATCGCATCGGAGTTCCCGACGCGGGCGATTACATCGAGATCCTCAACAGCGACTCCGAAGTCTACGGCGGTAGCAACATCGGCAACCTCGGCGTTCGCACCTCCGAGGAAACACCTAGCCACGGACGCCCCTACAGTCTCGAAGTCAACATCCCACCCCTGGCCATCGTCATGATGACTCAGCCAGCCAAGTCCACCAATGACTGATTGGCTGGCGACGCAGGGGGTATTGGCGAAGCAGGAGTCGAGTCTCGAGGGCTATCTTGTTGAACCGGACGTCCTCAACATGGGCTGTGCATCCGCCGATTTGCTCAGCTCGAGCTTGGCGTCGGTCAAAAATTTGGGGCGTGGCAATCCCCGAAATCGTTCCTCATATGATTGGATCGTCAGGTACTTTTGACTCGAGTCCATCGTGGTGAGCTGAGCCTCCACGTCTCGCGCGGCCTGGATCGCGTGTTGTTTCACGACGTCGACAAGATACTGAGTCTGCGCCCGCGCTTCCGGATTTCTGTACTCCTGCTTGAGTCGCTCGATCGCGCGTGGATAGATCCCAAATTCGATATCCTTCGATACATCGCGCAGGCCCGGAGGAACTTTGGATTCGTCCAGACTCCAACTCGCCCGCTTCAGTGCGGACCGCGCTGCTCCCGCCACATCATTCCAATTGGCGATTTGCATGCTGCCATCCGCAGCGATGTAGCGACATTGCATGATGTTGTTCAGACTTATCTCGGGGACACCACAAGCTTTTTCAAAGCCACGATCCTCATCGCATATGACTGGCCATCGACAATTTGCACGTTCTAAATATCTCGCAAGCTCGTTGCGGGATGTCCCCGAGTTGACCGCGACAAAGAGCACGGGCTGGCTTTGGAATTGTCGCTCAATCTCATAGAGTTCGGTCCACTTCGCTATACAGCGTGGACATCCCTCTTCAAAAAACCACAGGACCACTCCCTTGCCAAGCAAGCGTTCACTTTCAAGCGGAGGAGAGTTCAGCCATCCAAACGGCCTTGTTGGCAGTGTTAAACTCGCTTGAGCTCCGCGTGACGAATGTGTGGGCAACGGCTGAGCCGAAACCGGCCTCGATTCCGCCAGCATGGCAATCTGAAACACCAAGGCGGTGATCGCAATAGGAATAGGGTTGCTTGACATGCGATGATTCCATGAGGCCCAACAAGAAGCTGGTCCACGGCGAAATTGTCTACCTTGCGCAGTCTACGAACATTTGCTCGGCCGAGGTGCTGCTGGCGAAGTCACTCTCCCACGCATTGTACCGATGGCCGTGCGAGCAGGTTGCCTGAAACGATTGGTCGGCGTGGACCTAAGTCGGCCAACGAGACCAATTTCGTTTTTTTTCTTCCGGCCGCGCAGCCAGCCGGGATCGGGAGCGTTACTTGGGTGAACAGTCATCCAAATACCGCCGATTCCTGGGACAAACAATGTCATTCACATCCCGATCTTCGCGAAAACGACTCACCCGCGGCCTGGTTTTCGAGCAAGTCGAGCAACGTCGGCTGATGGCAGCGGATGTCGCCGCCATGCAACCTGCTGCCGAGATGACCGATGAAGCCCAATTCATGATCGAGTTGATCAATCGTGCTCGAGCAAACCCGACGGCCGAAGCCCAGCGGCTCGGCGTCGATCTGAACCAGGGGTTGTCAGCCGGAGCGATCACGAACTCACCGAAACAGCCCTTGGTCCCGAACCAGCACCTGATCGATGCGGCCTTGGCGCACTCCGCAGACATGATCGCCAACGATTATTTCAGCCATACCGGCCTGGATGGTTCGTCGCCCTCGACGCGTGTTCGCGAAGCCGGCTACTCGACGGGAGCCGCTGAGAACATCGCATTTAATTATTTAGGTCAACGCGACTTGGCAACCGTGATCAACGAGTCACACGAGATGCTGTTTCGCAGTGCTGGTCACCGCCAAAATTTGATGAGTGACTTTATGGGCGACATTGGTATCGGTAGCGCAATCGGCGATCGAACCTACGAAGGTCATGTGTTTTCGGCAGTGATGACCACTCAAACGTTTGGCCGCGAATCCAACACCCCGTCCTCACTCACGGGAGTCATCTACACGGACGCTGGGGTCGTCGACAACTTCTACACACCTGGGGAAGGCATCGCAGGCGTAACCATCGAAGCAGTTTCGGCATCCGGAGCCCGCTACTCGACGGTAAGCGGAACGAGTGGCGGCTACGCACTCGAGTTGCCCGCCGGCAAATACTCAGTGCGTGCGTTCAATTCCACTGCGAAAACGGTTGCCGTCTTGGGCGACATCGAGATCGCCAAAGTCAATGTAAAGATCGATCTATTGCCTGGACAATTCACGGCCGCCGGTGAAACGGAAATCGGTTTACCAGTCACACCATCGACGCCGAGTGTCGCACTGGGTTGCGACGTCAATGGTGACGGAATCGTGTCAGCGAATGATGCACTGACGGTGATCAATCACCTCAACAATCCTGAGGCCCCTTACGTTCGACGGGTCGATGTTAACGGTGACGACGCGATCACGTCGCTCGATGCACTGGTCATCATCAATCATATGAATACGACGACGACTACCGCGAACGAAACGGTCGCTTCAGAAGAAATGATTCTGGCGGCGCCCATTACCACGAGCGATCCACGACTGACCGAGCTTGTGGACCTCGCAGAGCAAGACGTCCAAAAACGTTTCCCGATGGATCGCGAGCTCGTCGTTGAATCCGCCAAGGCCGTCACGTGGAGCGATAGCAGTCTGGATCTCGCCAAGACAGTGATGGCAAAAGAGTCCACGCCGGGTTATCAAATCGTGCTCCGCTACGGAACGATGTTGATGGAATACCGCGCCGCCGCGACCGGTCCGTTGAAGCTCGCGGGTTGGGAGTACATTGCCGACTACTTGGTCGACGAAGACGGATTCTGCTGTCCGTGGGACATCGATGCTCCCTGTTTCGAAGCGATTCACAAAGCACTCGATGCTGTCACGGTGGACTATATTCACTCGTCCCAAGTTTAATCCACCTCTCCGCTCGGTAAGGTTTTGAAGTGAGTTTGAATGACGCTGAATCGACCGTGATGTCCATCCTCTGCGGTGCCGCCTCCACCGAGGAAGCGTCGCGCCGTGTCTACCTGACACGGTTTTGCAACCAATATAACGAGCCACTCGTCAACTACCTGCGGCTCGCTCGCGGGATTCCGAGTGACACCGCGGAAGAAGTCGTTCAAGAATTTTGGATGAACAAGCTGATTACACCCGGGCCACAGGATAATTTGATTTCCAAGTATTTGGCGAAGCGTGACGAGAGCTCGGAGATCGGTTTTCGCCAATATCTCGGGCGATCGCTCAAGAACTTTTTCATTGACCAAATGCGCCGACAGGGCCGACGTGTTGACAACGTGGCATTGGAATCTCTCGATCACGTGGGGCCTCAAGCTCGCTGCGCCGACGTGGAATTCGACGAAGTTTGGGCCTCGCACATTCTGAACGAAGTTGTCACCGCGGTCCGTTTGGAATGTGATCGACAAGGCCAATCCGAGATGTGGAAGTTGTTCGTGCAGGTGACATTGGGCAAGGGATCTGGAATGCGGAGCCATACTCTCGCTGACCTAGCCACGCAGTATGGTTTTGCGTCTGCCAAGCAAGCGAGCAATGCACTGCAAACGATTTCCAGAAAGTTGAAGCGAGCGATGAGGAGTCGAATCGCTAATTATCTGCCCCAACGAGAGGGCGTTGATGCCGAAGTTGCGGAGCAGGAAGAGGTCCAGCAACTGCTGCAGATACTCAGCCGACCAGGCAGCGTTTCATTGGAATCACTGCTTGCAGATTCGGTATCTGTAGCGGGGGAGAATTTAGAGCTCAGCCTCTTTGAAATGAGTCGAACCGACGTCCGCTTTCGATTGGCTCACTTGGCGGGGACTGGCTCCGAGTACGGTGTGCTGTGGCTGACGTTTCTCGACCAAACACTGGACCCATGGTTGTCCAAGTGCGGAGTCGAGTGTGATCCAAGTTGGCGATCGATTCGACTTGCGGATTTCGCGAGCATGAGCAAGCCCGATCGTGAACTGCTCAATCGCGTGCGTCAAGAAGCCAAGCGACTCGGGATGCTCGGAGTACCAGCCTCCTACGGCGGATCTCATGACTTGGCGTTCCCCGCTGAGTTCTACGCGGTCATTTATCACATCGCCATCGCGATCGCTCGCATCCAATACGACGAGCGGATCACGAGATCCAGCGACGAAGAGCTCAAACGGCGAATCGTAACCAGCCTCCAACACGATTGGCTCGACCAGCGAACCGCCGAGCTATTCCGAGATCTGCTGGACGTGATATAGAGTTTCGATTCTTCGCAATGGATTGCGGTCACGACGTCGAAAGCGGCAATCCGCCGTTACTTGCCGGACGCGACAAGACACAACTACAATCAGTCGATTGGCAAACTTCGGCTACGCAACTCCGGGACCGTTTTTCGATGATAAAGCGACCAATTGCAGCTTGCCTATTCTTGTTTCTCGCCTACTCAGCTCCAGCCGCAAAAGCTGACTTTGCAGCAGCAATTAATGTAGACATTGATGCTGGGGAAGTCGAGTTTTCCGACTTTCGCGTCTTCGTATCCGACCAACAAAGTGTTCCGTCCGGTACGCTCCCGGACGATGCCGTACCACTGAACTCCGATCAATCATACTCATTTCAGAACCAGGTCTATTTTTCATTTAAGTATTCCTTTGATCTCAAAAAGGAATTTAGCGATAATGCTGGGGCGGTTTGGGCAGAGGCCAAGATTAAGAAAGGATTCGGCGGGTACAGACCGTGCTCGTTGCACCGCGACGGAGGTGTAGCGTACCTAGCTCTAAGTAACATCCACTCTGTGGGACGCAATCCATTCAAAGAACTGCTCTTGAATCTGAAGTTGTATGGAACAAAGCCCGATGGTGCTATCTTTGATGTTGACGCTGCAGAAGTCTTGCAAGTGAAAATCAAAATGGATGCTCCGCCTCACAAGTTGGTCGAACCAATGGTGTTGCCGGCGTTCAGTTTTTCACACGCGGTTCTGGCGAAGGTCACCGAGCAGGCAAGTGGTGAAAAGTTTATCTCGGTGTTAGAGCCGGCATGTCAAAAAGAGACACGAGTTCGCACGATAAACGTCAACGGCAAGCCCGTCGAAGAATCTTACACGGTGACGATTCCCGGACCGCGAAAGCGTGTTGATTATCCGCTTGCTGATGTGGACTGCTGGCTTGCCGACGGCAAAGAAGTGAATGATGAAACCATCAGTCAGCTGCTTGCAACTCCCAGGTCCGTTTTCTGGCTTGCGTCGAATCAACACGCAGACTATTGCGCTGACCCATTCTTTGAAGGATTGATCAACCCCAATGCGATCGTGATTCGATTGAATCGTGATCCGGTTGAAAACACCAATGTTCCCTAGTGCGTCGCCAGCGATAAATGGAATCAAGTAGCGATGGACTCCTTGAACAAGCACCGTACGAACTGCAACCAATGCGGTGCGGTATTGACTGTCCGTACGAATCACCTCGGAAAACGCTGTCGATGTCCAGCTTGTAAGGAGCTAATCACAATCACGACCATCCGTTCCACGGAAGCTACGGCGGCATCACCTGCGGATCATTCAAACGCGGCGGTCGCTCCGGAATCGCTGAGTATCAACGAGTCTGGACTACTCAGCCGCTCCAGCGACGGGGTTCACGAGTCGTCGGACAAAATTCCGGTGCAAAAGCAGCTCGGACGATTTGATTTGCTTAAGAAACTCGGTCAGGGAGCGTTTGGCGAAGTTTGGCTAGCCCGCGATCGCGGACTCGAGCGGTCGGTTGCCATCAAGTTACCGAAGTTTCGCGCGGATGATGTCAAACGGGTGAACCGGTTTGTGACCGAGGCGAAAGTCGCCGCATCGCTGCGCCATCCGAACATCGTACCCACCTTGGATGCTGGACAGATCGACGGCCAGCACTACATCGCCACAGAATTTGTTGAAGGGCTGCCGCTTTCCGAAGTGAACAATCGTGGCAAGGCACCGCCGAAGTGGGCAGTGATGATTGTTTGCAAGCTGGCCGAAGCCGTCCACTATGCACACCAGCAATCGATCGTCCACCGCGATATCAAGCCGGACAACGTGCTCATCGACAAACACGGCGAGCCACAATTGCTGGACTTTGGTCTAGCAAAACGACTTGACAGCGATGCGAGCCAAACGGTGGATGGCACCGTCATGGGGACACCCGGCTATATGTCGCCGGAGCAAGCGCGAGGCGCGACGTCGGAAGTTGGACCAGCAAGCGACCAGTACAGTCTCGGCGTGACTCTCTATCGCTTGCTTGCCGGTCGAACTCCGTTCACCGGTCAACCTGCAGCGGTTCTGCAACAAATCATCACGGTACCACCTCCCCCGCTTTCGGAGTTCGTCGGGAATCTCGGTGCCGATTTGGAAGCCATATGCGAGAAGGCTCGCAGCATGGACCCACGCGATCGATACACAAATTGTCAACTTTTTGCTGACGACTTGCGAGCTTATCTCGCAGGCGAATCGGTCAGTGCGCGACCGCTATCTCGCTTGAAGAAAGCGATGCGTTGGTCGGCTAGGCATCCGCGGGAAGCGACCTTGGCGGGACTTTCGATTGGCATTGGCATTTTGTCGTTTGCCTTAAGCAGCATCGGCTGGGCAAATGCGATCAAAAACGAATCCGCTGCTGCGAGATCTCAAAAGCTTGTCGAAGCCGAAACGAATCGGATTCAAAGCCTGGAACAATCGCTACAGACTCGCGTTGAGGAAGCGGCGGCGCTACGCGATGCGGCACGTCGTGCACAAGAAGCCGAAGCTGCATCGCGGAAGACTCTGGAAGCCGAGAATGAGAAGCTGACAGCAGCGATCGTGGCCGCCGAAACTGCGCTCAGCGCCGCACAGAACGCCGCGACCCAGCTCGAATCCGAGCAATCGACGAGTACTCAACTGCAAGCCGATTTCGATACCGTCCTGAAGGGGCTCGAAGAAAGCCAAGCCGAGGCGTCGTCGCGACACGATACCCCCGTGGACCAAATTCCTACACTTAAACTGCCGTCGATTTCGAAAACGCCGCCCCTTCAAACGTCCAGTTCAGGATCGATCTACTGTGAATGGGATGGTGTCGAGAGCAAATTTAAGATCGAAAACAGAGTTTCGCTTCAAGTCGTTTCTCAACTGCCACTGGGCAAATTCATTCGTGACGTATCGTTCGACGAAACTGGCGAAATGACGGTCAGTTGGGGCAGTGGAACAACTCCGGACATGGGCGTCGCAAGCATTGACGCACTGGGCAATCTGCGCACGCGCGTGCCAATCTACATTGCGGCTTCGACAGACCAGCGTTCGGAAGCGACGGGAGCACTTTGGTTCTACACCGGCAGCCATGTGCAAGATCACGATGGAAATGTCATCTTGACACTGGGGCAGTGTGGTCCGAATTACATCATCAAGTACGATCAAGCAAAGAAAGCGTTTGAAGTGATTGCCTCGGTAGATCCGATTAAGGATTTGGATCGGTACCCGCGGTTTGATGCGACCGGATTGTACGTCCACGCGGGCAACCAAGTGATTCGATTTGAAGGAGTGGAAGGAATTGGTTCGGGAGCGGGCGTTCCCGTGTTCCGTATTGGGGATAAGAATGAGTTTGCGTCTTCCATTGAGTTTTTATCCAAGAATCTAGTGTTCGTCTCGCTTCACAAATCATCGCGTGACCGAAGACTCATCCTTGATCGAGCGTCTGGAAGGGCGTTCCCACTCAAAGAAATCAACGCTGATGTGCTTGCTACCGATCCGCAGGGGCGTCTTGTAGTACGTTTCGACTACAAGTCAATCGCGATCTGCGTTCTGCCAACCCTCGATCTCGAGTCGAGCGCAAAATGACGGAATTGCCTATCACTCGTTATGAAATTCGCGAGGAGTGCGGACGTGGCCGTTTTGCGACGGTTTATCATGCTTGGGACAAAGAACTTCAACGTGACGTCGCGCTCAAGGTGTCGACGACCTCGGGTAGGTCCCAAAGTGAATTGTCACGCATTCGTCGAGAGTCGCGGATCAGTTGTCGTCTACGCCACCCGAATATCGTATCTGGTTTCGACGCCATTCAATTCGACTCACAAGAGTGTCTGTGTCTGCCACTGCTGAAGGGCGGAACGCTCCAAAGGAAGTGCGTCGAAGTGAATCGACCGATTCGAGTCGACATTGACCGGCTGGCCTTGGTGGGCGATGCGGTGCACTATCTGCACTCGCGAGGTCTGATCCATGGCGATATCAAGCCCGAAAACATCCTCCTTGACGAAAGTGGGCGACCGTATTTGACAGACTTCGGAAGTTGCCAGCATGCGAAGCAACCCGACGACGACATTGTTGGTACGCCAGCGTACTTGGCACCCGAACTAGCTCGCGGTGAGGCAGCAGTGAGCGTTGCCTCCGACGTGTACGCTCTAGGAGCCACGCTTTATGAAATGTTGTGCGGTACACCAGCGTTTGTTGGCGACGCACACGCGGTACTCGAGCAAATCCGTAGCCAGCCGTTTCCTATTCCCAGTTCCATCAATCGACGAATCAATCGCTCGCTCGACCGAATCATCGGCAAGGCATGTTCCGCCAAGGCAACCGACCGCTACTCCACTGCCGCGGAGTTCAGCCAAGATCTGCGTAATTATCTCGCGAGTCGTCCGCTGTTGGCGAAACGTACCGGCGCAATTACAGCATGGACCTTATGGTGCCGTCGCAATCCAACCCTAGCGGCACTCGCGACGACGCTCGCTTTGGTATTTTTGCTGGGTACGGGCTTCAGCATCGTTGGATGGCGCCGGTCAATGGCTAACCAACAGGCACTAATTCAGTCAGAGGAGCGACTTCGCGCCCAGGGCGAGATCGCTGCGAACCGGGAGAAAGAACTCGCGACATTGCTCGCATCCATCCAGCATGAGCAAACTGTCATCGAACTTGCAAGCGATAACGAAAAAGGTCTGGTCGAGAAAGCAGCGCTAGCGAGAGTGGAGATTGACGCCAAGTCCCTGGTTGCTCAAGAGCAAATTGCGGAAGCAAAACGATTGAACGATTTGATTTTTGAGATGAAAGACAATCGGGTGGAACTTCGATCCAACGTCGACTTAGCAAGTCGAGCCGTCTCCAATCAGAAGGCTTTTGCAGATATTCGCGTCCAATTGGCTGATCGCTACGCTCGTTTGGAAGCAGCCCTGCGGCAAATGCCTTCCGTGCGACGCGAATTCGCGCAGGATAAGTGGAATGAGATTATGGCGTTGCATCAACCCTCGCAAGGGCTACAGCACTCGATGGGATGGCGTCATGTAAATGCACTTGTCAATCAATCGGCGACCTCCAAGGAACAGCGAGAACTACCGCGTGATGTCACCCGCATCGTCGCCGACCAGTCGTTTGGTCAGTTGCTCTTTCTGCGAACGACGACTTCGGCGGATTTGTGGCTATCCGATCCAGACGAACCAACTCAGTCCATTTCAATTGACCTGCGAAGAATCGCGGGTCTTCCCAGTGTCGAATCCAAGCCGGAATTAGCTGCATTTTCGCTCGACGGAACGAAGTTAGTCACTTCGCACCTTCGATCTCCTTCGGAGCACGAGTTGATTGTTTGCGATTCGCTCACTGAGGGCGGTAAACGTGTAGCCCGATTTTTGATTTCCTTCGATGGCGTTATTCATTCGATTCGTTTTCTTGACGACCGCCATCTTTATTTGCTGAGATCCATTCGGACAAGCGGCGATTTGGAATTATATAATGTATTGGAGGAGAAGGTCCTCTGGTCGTGCCGCGCCACACGTGTTTCGGAGGATGAGAAGGCGGCACTATTTCCATTCTTTATTCAATGTGGGACTAATCCCTGGGAGAGCTTGGTTTTCGCTTCGTCTCCGCTCCCTACAGAAGATGGATCGACTGATGTCTATCTTCATAGTGTCGATTTACGTACGGAACCGTTAGTCACCACTTTCGCCTGCGGGAAGCAAACAATCGCTGATTGGCCGCACCAGTGGCAACTTTCCGAAAGCTGCTTTCTAGGAATCGGAACACGGTCGCTAGCGACGATGGACCCACCGTCAATTGATCACCGACGCTTCGATATATCGACAACGCGGACGGACAGTACGATACAAGCAATGACGTCACGGTGGTCTCCCATCTCGGCCGATCCCACAAAGCAATATCCAAGCGAATACGTGGAGACCAGCCTGAGCTTGCAGAATGTTCCGTGGGATGACAACTCCGGAAAACACTATGATCCTCTTCCTTATTTCAGCCACGTAGCAGGCGAGTTAATCTACTGGAAGGCGAATGGAGTCAATATTTACAACGTTTTCGCCAATGTTGCGGTTGGTTCTCGATTTCCCCTTTCTCAGCGGTCCGTTCAGCATATGGTTGTCTCGCCTGATGGCACTAGCATTATCGCTATTGGCAGGAACAATGCATGGTTTTCCCGATTTGCTGAATGGGACCCGAGTTTTTATACGAGCGTCGATGACTTGAACGTTCGGTTAGCGGAAGTTGCAATGCGATTCGAGTCGGGATCGGATGAAACAAAGCTGCTTGCGTTGATGAGTGATTCTGCGGTTGCGACGCCATCGGAAGTGACGGCGAATTTACCTCCGGTCGTTGACGCAAATCTGTCGAAAGCAGGATTTGGCGGTCCGATCCCGCCGGAAAAGGTGGGGTATCAGCGGTTCACAATAGCGACGGTGGATCATGTCGACTGGCATCGCATTCGGATATCAAAGACGGGAATCGAGTCAACCGCGAATCGCTACGCTTGGCCTACGTTTGACGTGAATGGTCTTCCGTGGAAACCGGAAACAGAGAAATGGCTGATGGTTTCGGGAGAAAGGTTTGTCCCCTTGCCGGATCTCAACTATTCGGCTGCCGAGATCTGGGTGCCTCTGATGAATAATTACATGCAGATGCAATATTCAGTACAGGGATCTTCTGTCGATCTGCTATTGCATCACCCGCCTGCCGGAAATCAGGCCGCACAAGTCGTCGTCGATATTCCCAACAGCACATTGGTTGCGGACGATATGACCGAGAAAGTGAGTTGGACGTCCCAGTGGAATGCGAAGGTTTACACGTTCGGAGACGCACCACCGGGGGTGACTAACTGGCCCAATACGACTCTGATTACTAAACAAGCTCCCGTGGACGAGGCCAGCATCCCGAAGTTGGATTTTGTCTGGCATACAACCATCGACCTGGATCCCTCCAGGAAGAGAGAGGGTCTGCCGAGTGATCGTGCAATCATCACGGCCGAGCGAACTTTCATTTGTGAGGACGGCCTCTATCGAGTTGAGTCGTTTTGCGACGATGGCATCCGAGTCTGGGTGGACGAAATTCCCGTGATCACCGATTGGCGCGCACAGCATACCAAGCAAAACATCGTCGACCTAGAATTGTCTGCTGGATCACATCAAGTTCGACTCGAGTATTTAGAGTACAGGAGTATCGGTCGCCTATTCGTTGACCTTCGTCGACTGCGTTGATCCGGCGATAACAACCAAATTGACGCAGCGATTGGTAATCGATCCATTGTCGCGTGCGTTATTCAGCTACGGTTTGCCGTGGAAGCGTTGCAGGGCCTGATCCATGGCTGTTGCCGATTCGTATCGCTTTGCCGGATCTGGATGCATGGCTATTTGGATGACGTCGATTAGCGGTTGTGGAACTTGCTTCGCGGTGAGTTCATCGGCGGAGAAAGTAACGCCCATTGCTGCCATGGGTGGATGTTTGCCGGAAAGCAAGCGGTAAAGGCAGGCGCCAGTGGCAAATAGGTCTGCGGGTGGACCGACGGTCTTGGAGCTCTTGATCTGCTCGGGTGCCATGTAGGCAATGGTGCCTCGCATGGAGACATCATCCGTCATGGCGCTGAACCCGGCGTGCTCGTAACACTTGGCAAGCCCAAAGTCCGCGAGCTTGACTTGCAGTCGATGCGCTTCGCGATAGGCGAGGATATTGCCCGGTTTGATGTCGCGGTGAACGAACTTTTTCTCGTGCGCGTAGGCCAGGGCCTGCAAAATCCGCGACGCGACCCAGCACGATGTCTTTACCTTCGACGCGATCGGCTGGGCATCAATGAGTTTCATCAGATCGATGGTCTTGATCAACTCCATCACCAGGAACGGCTGTTGATCGTGAAAACCGAACTCCAAACAGCGAACGATTCGTGGATGTTGCAATTGCGACAGGATCGATGCCTCTCGAGCAAACAACTGGACGAGTTTTTCCGAGACGACATTGGAGGACCGAATTAGCTTGACGGCCACCTCCTCGCCCGAGCCTCGGTGCCTCGCTTGGTAAACGGTTGCCATCCCGCCTTCGCCAAGTTGCTTTAGCAACTCATAAGACCCCACCATCTTGGGCGTTGCTCGATGAGCCTGCCTCGTACTGGCGACAATCGGTGCGATCGTTTCTGTCAATTCCACGGTGGCCGGTTGAGAGTCCACGGGGCGCGACGCCGAGACAACAGGTGTGACTACGTGGGGCTGGACCAATCTCGTGCGATCGATCTCCCGCGGCGCCACTTCTTGCGCTGGCGGGTTTATCCTGGGCGTCGCACTTACCGCCGAGAACAAGTCACTCGTTAACTCGAACACGATCTCGGTATCGCCGACACCAAACTTGTCGCCGCTGGAAAGCGTCGCGTGGATCACTCGGATGCCATTGACCCGTGTACCGTTACTGGACGAATTGTCCTGCAATTCCGCGTAGGGCGGGCGGATCACCAGTCGCACATGTTCACGCGAAAACGCTTTCTCCTCCGGCAACCGCAATTGCGAGGGAGCCTGGCGTCCAATCGTAAGGGCCGTCTCACCTACAAAAGTCCACGACATGCCCGCGTGCGGGCCACTGATCACGCGCAGCCGCACTTGTTCCGCGGAGGCCGGAGACTTGGGTTCGATTTGGATGGTTTCGTCGCTCATGAAGATCTAAGGTTCATTGCGAACCTCTTTCTCGAGATCAAGGTTGATGAGTGAGTCTTCCATCCAGGCCTGATCTGGCTCGACGTCAAGTCGAACCATCAACTCTCGAAATTGTGGAAACAACTGGTCGTAGATGAATTCTCCATCCGTCGTCGGCTTGGCGAACCGAATTCCGTTTTGAATAAGGAACTGGCAAAGCGTGGCGAGGTTACGCTGTTCCGGAGCATAGATGTCGGTGTAGACTGGGCGAACTGCTCCGTCGACCGCGCCTTCGGCAGCACGTGAAACCGTTTGATCCAACTTGCGGAAGTACGCATCGACCGCATCCAGTCGATGCCACTGGGTCATGGAAATCTTTTTGCGAGCGGAATCAGGGTACTTGAGGTAAAAACTCGTGGTCAGCGCTTCGAACGCCTGAATGTAATCCTCGGATAACGAATACTTGTCTTCGGCGCTCGCATGAGATCCGAGCACTTGAGCCGCGAGCGTCGTCACCCTTTCTCGTTGATCCTTGAACTGGGGATCGAGCAACAAGTACGGGCTGGTTCGAAGAACACTTGGTAGTGGATTGGTCATTGATACTTCGATCGCACCGCCCGGAGCAGTCACTTCGAACTTGAGCCCACGCAGCACGTTGTCGTCGAGACGTTTTAGCCCGGACACGAGTCCCGGTGAGAGATCGCCGCTGGACGAAAAGCCGGCGTGGACTTCGATTTGGTCGAGAAAGAAATTGAACAGAGTGCCGTTGCGAGTCGAATAGACACGAGACTTTGTGTCGTTCATCGCGCGATCCCACTTTGCCAATACCCGAGCACGTCGCTCGAGTTCAGGCTGTCGAGCATTCTCGATTTTGCGTTCGAGTTCCTTCCATCGCTCGTCGTTAGCCTCCTGTTTCTTCTGGAAGTACCCTCGCATCTTTTTCAAATCAAGATCGACCTTTTGCGATTCCATGTTGAGCGATAGAAAGGGTGCGAACTCACCTTCCTTCAAGACTTGAGAATATTCGACGCTGGTTCGTTCAAGGTCCAGACGCCGCTGAGCGTCGACACTGATCGCTTCGGATTGTTTCTTGACGTTACCCTGGATCGCGTTGGCCGGTGACTTTCGAAGAACGGGCGCTTCCTGGGCCGCCGACGGCAGCAGCAGAGTCCAGGTGAATATCGATACGCCAAGGCAACAGGTGTAAACGCGATGGAGTGAGTGGAGGCGGTCAATCATTTCGGAAACCACGATGGCGTTTCAATGGGAAGAGCTTTGGCAATGACGGTTGCCGACACAGCCTCAATCGTTCCCGACTCAGCGTCTTGGAATACAATCATACCAACGACTTGGGAGTCATGAACAAGCGGTGATCCGATCAAATTGCTGCTGACGAATGCCGGGTCATCCGATTGCAGGGCGATGACGCCGGCGAGCCCATCCAGGGTGCCGCCGACGTTTCGAACGCGCATTCGCAGCAGCTCGGGCGTCGCGTTGGAATTCAAAGCAAAGAAGGGGTCTTCGGCATCGAATCGGGCGGTCAGGGCTTCAAGGCTTTGGGAAGCGTGATACGTGGCTGACGAGTCGACGTCCAGGAACTCCAGCACGGGATCAGTTTTTAGCCATCCGACATCGACGGCGGCGGTGGCGGCCATGGCCACGTTGACGAGTTCTGCCCTCTCCGCAAGTACGTCCTTGGAAAGGGCGACTTAGTTGGCGTCGTCGCCGATCTTTTTCACCAGACTTTCGTATTGGGCGATCATCGCCGTCGCAGCTTGAGTCCGCTTCACGAACTCGGGAAACACTTGATGGGATACGATCTGTGAAATTTGACCCGTCGCGACGTGGGCGATTGACGGATCCGAGTAGCCATCTGCGGCCATCTGGTCTATCGAAGTAACAACCGATGCCGTTGTAAGCAACGTATCTGCAGAAACGCCCACCGCGCTTCCCAAGCGAAAGTAATTGCCTGAATCATTGTGGCGAACAACAACCCAATACATCGCATCGCCTGGATCGGATCGTTTGACGACTGGTTCAACGGGCGTCGGTTCGACGACCAGCGGGACGGCTTCGGAAGCTATCAGTGTGGACTGGGCACGCTCGTGCGCAATCGGGGGCTCCATCGGTTGCGGGTTTGGGATCGGCCGCATCCAAACCCACCAAATTGCAAATGCAACAATCGATGGAATGATCGCCGAAAGGACGGTGATGATCGGCTTCGCAATTGACTTTGGCTGTCTTGCCTTTAGCCGGATTTGCGTCAATGTGCTATCGATCGGAGGAAGTGGTTGTTGAGCTGGTTGAGCGGGAGGCATGATCGCACCGCAGGCGAGTTTTGCTTTCGCGACCAGCTCATTGGCGGTGATGCGTTCGGAACCGAAAAAGACGTTGCGTCCCGGCAGCAGCATGACGGCGGCAACTCGCTGCTGTAAATCTTCGTCAATGAACAAACCGTTCCGACTTTCATGATCACGGAGCACCCATGTCCCATGGTGGCCGACGATCAGCAACGCATGTCGCCCCGAGACTCGCGTGCTTGGCATTACAATGTCGCTGTCGATTGCTCTGCCAACAGTAAGACTTGCCTTGGCGTCAGACTCGACGGGCCAAGGAAATTTGAGGTCCTTGGTTAACCATAACGAATCGGTGGCCGACACCGATCGTCGCTTGCTAAACCACTGGATCGGCTCTTGATCGGATTGGCGAATTCCGACGCTTCCGTCGATAGGTGAAATCGACCATGACTCATTGTCGCGAGAGAGTTCGCAATGCGTCGTTTCCACGCCCAACGCATCGACAACCACGTCACATTGGCGCGATCTACCAAGGATCCATTTCGATGCCGGTTGTTCCATCATGGTTGATTGACACAGGCTAAGTTTGACGAGGCGGGAACGCGAAACAGAAACCGCTGCTCGCCGAGCATGAATCGTGCTTCGTCGACCAGAGGCGAATCGCCACATCGCTGCCAAACTCCGTTGCGGCTGGATTGGTCCTCCAGTTGCCATGTGCTACCGACCTGTTTCAAAACCGCGTGCATAGGCTCGATCGACCTGTGATTCAAAATCACTTGAGCAGTCGCTGGATCGCTCCCGATTGCAACTGCGATGTTGGACCGAAATACCAGTAGACGTCCGTCTTGGGTACCATCGTACACTCGCAATTGGGGTTCCGCGGAAACCGAGTGCTCCCAGCGAGCCCGAACCGCACCAATCATTAGATGATCAATTTGCGAAAGCTCAATACAGGAAACTTTGATGAACGATCCGTTGCTGCTTTCGAGATCAATCAACCGCCAACTCGAGCGGCCGTCGGGACCAATCGTGCGAATCACTTTGGCGTGAGTGGCGGACATGTCCAAGTCGCAACCGAAGTTCCAATCGGCGCCGCGTCGTCCAATGGTCGTTTCCGCATCGCGAAGCCTACGGACTTCGCCATCCATGTCGCTATCGTCATCCAGGGCGACCAACAGCGGCACGGGAGGACGCCGGGTCGGACGAAGCGGTTCTACATTCGCGGGAGGAGCGACGCGTGCGTCAACCGCCGTCATTTCGATTGGTGAGTCACCACAGCGAAGACAGATTGCATCCTTCTCAATCCAACAGTGACATTTCGAACAAATGGGCATGCCGACTGGTTCCTAGGGAATTGCACTGGCATCGAAAACTGCCGCTCTGCTGGACAGTCGATCAACATTTCAAGAGTGTAATTCGAACTGGTTTCACATTCACATCCATAAATCACGGCAACCGTACTACTGAGATTCAAGCTCCAACCAAGATTGCGCGATGTTCCGGCTATTCTCCTGATGCATCGGAGCTCAATTCTTTCTCTAACGTTTCCACGATCGATTTCGCAGAATCAGAAGCTTGTTGGTAGGCTTGGGCGATTGCGTCATCGCGCTCTTGCGACTTTCCGCACGCGTGGCAGGCACGCGCAAGCGCCAAAGCGTTCCTAAAATCTCCGACTTCATCAAGCGAGCTAGCACGCTGGGCGAGCGACAACGCAATTTCGGGAGGCCGGACTGAGGTTTTGACCGTCATTTCGGAAGCCCAGCGGTACGCGTCCGGTCGCTTTGGCGCAAGGCTGGTAGCATTTCTATAGAGAGTGAAGGCGGAAGCTGCTTTTCCGCGTAGCTCAGCCAAGTACCCAAGCAAGACGGCCACTTCATAGTCGCGAGGAGCAAGTTGTTTTGCTTCACCCAACGCGGACGCGGCAGCATTAGGGTTCTGTTGCTTCAGCTCTACCCATGCGATTCCTGCCAAACAACGTAATCTTAAAAGTCGCGAAAGGGCGTCAGACTGGTTGGTTGTCGTCTCAAAGACAGTTCTCAATTCTTTCGACGCGGCACTCGGTTGGTTCTGGTGGATTTTTGAAAAAGCAAAAGCCAAGCGAATCAATTGTGATTCGGGGTATTGATCGAGCTTGAGTTGACAAGTTGATGCAATTCGCTCCGCATCATCTTCGGAAACATACGACAGTATGCTGAGCGTCTCTGTCCATCCCGATAGCAAAGTCGAAAAATCCTGATCGTTCTTCATCCGATTGCCTTCCAGTGCCACTAGTTCGCTTTTCAAGTTTCGAACTTCGACTGGAAGGATTTTACTTTGCTGCTCAAGCAACTTGATCTCACCGCTCAAAGCTTGCAGTTGTGTTTTGACTCGAAAGTATTCTTGAAATTGTGGATTACTGGGAGGCAGACTAAGCACGGGGGCGAGCGAACGGCGTTTCTCCTCCGCGAGCGCAAGTTGTGCCACGGCAGTCTGGTAGCGGTTGGGAATCTGCTGGACGTATGCTGATTTTTCGTTGATTTGAGCCAGTGTCTGCTGCACTCTGGATTCCGTATCCGATTTTTTTACCGAGATCTCCAAAGTGCGATCGATTAAGGTCAGAACGCGTTTTTCATGTTGCGAAACCCCAAAGGCAGGCGACTTTTCATTGAGCAAGGGATTGGGTCCACCGAACGGATTTTCGACGACAACGTTTTCGTTTTGAGCGGGTGGCACAGGCGGTTGAGCATAGGAATCCGAAGATGCGATGACGATTAGGATCGCCCAAGCAGCGAAGGGAATCGAATGGAGGCCGGGCGCAAAACTCATGATTGTGGTTCCTTGTTAAGTTCGGTTCCCGATGTCAACACGGCACGCCATTTAAAGAGTCGTCCATCTTCCAGGACCGCGATCGGGCCGTCTCGGTCCGATGACAGTGATTGGATCGTGCGATCTGTCGCGGGAAGGGAGAACAATCGTCGCCCATCATCCGAATTCATGATCGTGACCGTGCTGCCGTCGGAGACAAAGAGACGCGTACCGTCGTGACTGTACACGGCAAAGTGAGCCGGATGCGGCAAAGGAGCGACGTGTGCTTGGCGGGCTTCGCTTGTTTGACAATCGAGTAACGCAACCGAGGAATCGCCTGAGGCTGCCAATCGCTGTGTCGTTGCATGATAAGTGAGCTTCGTCGCAGCCTCTGCAAGAATTATATCGGGATTCGCGACTCTCAAGCCTGAGGTTCCATCCCAAACGTGGATCATGCGATCCTGGCTGGCCGAAGCGTACAGGTTGAGATTTCGCATTGGTTCAATTGCGGTGACGGATCCGAAATGGGCCGCTTCGCGTCGGAGGATGTTTCCCGTCGTCGTATCCAAAGTGACTAAATCACCTTCAATGGTACCGACTACCAAACGATCTCCCTGGGATATAAAGGCTCCGCAATTCGCGCCCGGGACGGACGTTTCCGCGGATTGGCGTCCATCGATAAAGCAGGCCACGGTACCGTTGCGATCAATGACGGCGACATGATTTTCTTTACTGGACATGGCAATGCTTTGGATTGACGTGCCGCGTGACCGTCGCAGTCCCTTGATGCGGATCGGACGCTGGGTAGGGTCCGTTTGGAACGCATGAATGCCATCGGTGAAAATCAACGTGTTTTCCGAGTGGACCGCCAAGGCAATCGCATGGTCCGTGATCGACTCGCTGGTCGTCCCGTGTGCGGCATCGATCTGCCAATTCCAAATTCCGTTTTGTGAGTCTCTAATCACGACGCGACTCGCGTCTGGGCTCACAGCAAGGGCACGAATTGGCAGTCTGCGGTAGTACTCCACTCGAATTTCGTTTCGGCTAGGTTTGCCCGCGATCCGCGGTGGAAAGTAGGTGGGTTCGCCGTTCTTCGTGATCGGCATCTGGAATGACGCGACAAGCGAGTTGGCTTGGACGTCAATCAAATGCCATTTGGAAGATTCGCTTTGGTCGTCAATCGGCTCGTTGATTGGCGTATAAGCGGTGTTCGGGGTAAACAAAGCCAAGTACCTACCCGTCACATCCCAGCAGTGATGGGTCTTCGCGAGAGGTGAATCACTGAACGACGGAGCGGAGGTCACTTCGTCGGTGATCGGATTGAAATAATGAAAGCGATCGCCTCGATCGTCTAGTAGTGCGATGGACCCGTCTGGCATTCTTCGAAGCGAATGAGGCCCCGTCTTTATCTGGAACTCTAGCGGTATGGCGCGGTTGGTTTTCCCATCTTCCAAACTTACGATTGCGAGCGAGTCGTTAGTGAACGCGCACGCGATCGTGTCACGCTCAGGGATGACTTCGAACGACGCTGTCCACGGATCGGAAACAGTTTGCTGGACGATGCGTCGTAGGTTGGGTGCAAAGGACCAAACCTCGGCGTGCCGTTCGGTTAGCGGCCTGTTAGGCGCGGCCATGCCGATGATTCGGCTGACCGTGATGCCAACCAGGTCGCCGTCATCGATCAATTGAAACGATGGCGACAAGCCATCCGTAATGTCGAGCGTGGTGCCTGCATCAAATTGATCTTCCTCAGAAATTTGACCGGCTCTGCTGACGTGGTAAAGAAACCGACTCGATGCTCGCGATCCATGATTACTTCTGGCGGATCGGGATTCGAGAAGTCGGCCTTGGGCCCATCGATACCGATGTCGTAGACGCTGAACTCAGCTCGATTGTTGATCATCGTAGGAAATTGCATTGCCTCGCGCAGGCTGGGAGGGATGTGCGTCGATTGGAAATACGCTGCCTCGGTTTTTGAAGATTCGTTCAGCCAATGCCATTCCCACCCGCGGCTTGCGGGATCGCATTCCTGCAGGAGCTTGCGAGCCGAGCTGAATTCACGTCGGCGTATTTCGCCGGCGGCTTTGATTAGCCATTCGGAATACTGGAGCGATCGGTTTTCATCGGAGGCAATTTGCAAGGCACCTCGAGCGTCTTTGGCGTCGCTGTCGGCGGCTTCGCGTCGCTTCGTTTCGATACTTGCAAGTTCCATGGCGGCTTCGCGTTGCCGTTGAGCTTCGATCGCATCGGCGAGAGACTTTTCGGCCTTGGCTTTCTCAGCCTCAGCGAGCTGGCGTTGCTGTTCGGCCACCTCCTGGGCCTTCTGGGCTAGCAATGCCCTCTCGTTAGCAAGTTGCTTTTGGTAAACCGCATCCGCCGCATTGGCTTCGGCCTGTTCGCGCGCCATCCGGGTCGAGACCAGTGCGGAACTAAGTTGGACCTGGCGATGTTGAAGCAAGATTGCCGCAACCAATGACACGACGGCGACAACGATTAGCAAAACCATCGAGGTCGCAGACGCTAGCGCCGTGCCACGATTTCTGTGGGCCCACTTGGTCAGCCGTTGCACAGGATTGAGCGGGTTAGCTTCAACGGGCCGGTTCGCCAAGTACGCTCGCAAATCGCTAGCGAAGTCAGAGCAGTCTCGATAGCGACGTTCGGGGTCCGAGTTCATCGCGCGCAAGACGATGCAGCGCAAGTCCATCGGCAAGGCCTCAAGCGGTTCAAGCGGCGGATGCAATTGATGTGATACTTCCGCAATCGCGGCCTTGCCGTGCGACAAGATTGCTTTTCGACCTGTGGCCAATTCGTAAAGAATGGCGGCCAGCGAGAACTGGTCCGTCTCGGGGCCAATGACAGAGTCTCCCCGCGCCTGTTCGGGCGACATGTAGGCTGGAGTGCCCGCGATGCGTCGTCCGGTAGCCGATTTACCTTGGGACAATGCTTCGGCCAATCCGAAGTCCATGATTTGAGGACGTCCTCGTTCATCAATCATGATGTTGGCGGGCTTGATATCGCGATGGACAATGCCCTCGGATGCAGAATAGGACAACGCATCGGCGATGACAGAAACATGGCGAATCGCTTCAGGAAGCGAGATCGTGTTTTCCGCAATCAGCACATCGAGCGTCTTGCCGGGCACGAACTCGTAAACGATGTAGACGCTGTCATCTGCCTCGCCATGATCAAACACCGCAACGATATTTGGGTGTCGCAACTTCGCCGCCGCGCGTGCCTCTTTCAGAAAACGTTGCTTAGCTGCGTCACTCAGGGGCGTATCGGCAATTGGCTGCTTACCGCGTGGGAGCTTGATTGCAACGTCTCGTCCCAACGCGGGATCCGTCGCCAGGAAAACGATCCCGAATCCACCTGCGCCCAGTTGGCCTTTGAGTGCATAACGCCCAAGCCGATTCATCGATTTTGCACTGGCAAGCGACGGTGATGTCGCGACCGCATTCGAGGGTGTCTGCTCGTCAGGATCGAACACGGCTGTGTCACTGTCCGCCAAGCTCAGCGTGTCGGCGGCGATCAATGAGTTAAATTGGAACTTCGTTTTGCAGCGTGGGCAAACGATCCATTGACAAAACCACTCGTGAGACGCTCGCAGGAGCGTATCGCACTGGGGACACCGAGTTTGGGTATCGTAGGGCGTGATGCGCATCGCAGGACAGTTTCAGTGAACACGAGTCGAGTAAGCCGCCCGTGAGCATTTTCAGAGGGGGGTAGCGCTCGCGTCAAGTGGCTAGGAAGGATATTCTGCGTCACTGAATCGGTGGTAGTTCGGTTTTGCTATGCAATGGGTGTTTGACCGGCTTAAATTGCGCTGCCGAACCGATGCACACTGACAAACCAATGACGATGTGAGCCGATGAAAACTTTATCCATACTCACCAGTGGAATGATTCTCGTTGTCGCATGCGTCGGCGTTGCGCAAGAGCCGGCCGCGCCAGCGAGCGTTGCGGTGCATCGCGTGGTAGCGAACAGTCCGGCTGAATTGCGGGAGTTGTTTCGATATACAGGCGGATCGATGCCGCTGCTCAGTGCGCACCGCGGTGGTGCGGGGCCTGGGTTTCCGGAGAACTGTTTGGAGACGTTTGAGCACACGCTACGGCACACGTTCGCGATGCTCGAGATCGATCCACGCATGACGAAGGATGGCGAGATTGTGATTCATCATGACGCGACCTTGGATCGTACGACGACGGGCACCGGCAAGGTTATCGACAAGTCCCTTGCCGAATTAAAACAATTGCGTTTGAAAGATTCCGAGGGCAACGCGACCAGCTACCAAATCCCAACGCTTGACGAAACGATCAAGTGGGCCCGCGGGAAAACCATCTTGGTCTTGGACCAAAAAGACGTTCCACTCGCCACGCGGGTCGAAAAGATTCGAGAGCATCGCGCCGAATCGTTCGTGACGATGATCGTCAACAGCGTCAAAGATGCCAAGACATGCCATGAACTGAATCATGATGTGTTGATGGAAGTGATGGTGGGAAACCATGACAAGGTCGCTCAATTCGATGAGGCTGGTGTGCCCTGGTCACATGTGTTCGCCTTTGTCGGTCACGACCCTCCCACCGACAAGACTCTGTACGAAGCGATTCACCAGCGTGGGGCATGTTGCATGATCGGCACGTCGCGAAACTTGGACACGACTTTCGCACAACGTGTGAGCCAAGAGAGCTCGCAAATGCGAGACGACTATCGGCAGTTGATATCGCTTGGCGCGGATCTTGTCGAAACCGATTTGCCGAGCGAACTTGCGGCGCTACTGTTCCAGAGTCAATCCATCCCGGCCGACAAACAAAAGTTCTTTCATCCGTTGAGCGCCGGCGAGGCTGAGTGATCCGCCGGGGGACTTTGGGCGAGGAAACTTTACTGGTTTGCGAGGGCGGCGAGTTCCCGCTGGGCCAATTGCACGGCGCTGTCGGCCCATGTCTTGCGACGATAAAGTTCGATGATCCCTTCGAGCAGCGCGCGTTGGTCGGCTTGGTTGAGATTGTCCTTTCCCCAGAGAATTCGATTGCGCAGATCTTCGACGCGGCTGTCCATTTTCACCGTTTGCTCCTGGGAGGAACGGAGTCGTTTGACCTCTTCGTCGACAAAGTTTTTCATCACGCGAATCGAATAGCCCGTGGCTGCGGACTCGTGGCCGAACACATTGATCCATTGTTGCAATTGTTCGATCGCCAGCGACGGACGACGGCCTCTCAGCGCCATGGCATCCATGAACGCCTGCTCGGCCGGGTCGAGTTGTTCGGTGCCTCCCGCACGGTTCGCTTTGGTGCGTAGTCGACGAAGGTGTTGTTCGAGTTCGACGGCGGCGCTCAATTCCATCACGGTATCGAGTCGGCGATCGTCGGGGTAATGATTGACGAATTGTTTGATGAGCGCTTGCTCAGCCAGCGTGTCGCCGTCGCGGTCCGCGGCAAGTAGTTGGTCGTACATCTGGTCCGCTGATGGCGTCCGCACCGACCAAGCGAACAAGGCCACTCCACCCGCGAGGATCGCGATCATGCCGGCGACGGAAAGATAGTTGATCCAATTGCTCGAGTGCTCATGATGTTGACTCGCAAAGGCGGACTCCGATTTGCGAGGCGGCTCAAGGGCTTGGTAGTGCGTCTTGCCGGCCTTGGTGCCTGGGGAGGTTGCCGCGTTAGGAGCGACATTTGTCGAATGCCTGGCTCGCGTGCTAAGCGACTCGATTGTCAAGTCATCGGGAGTCGCGCGATTGGTCATGGACCGGTCGTCAGTCGCGATTGTTCCTGGCTTGTCGCTAGCGGTGTGACCTTCGCTGGTCAAACCCGTGAGGCTACCGAATGCCGAATCACGGTCGTCGGGATCGTCGCCCGGTCGTCGATCAAATTCTTCCGGGGCTTTGCCGAGCTTGGTGGGTTGTGCGTCTTGGTTCAACGTCATTTCACGCTGCAGACCCGCACGCATCGCTTGCAATCGTTTCATGACGGCCAGGGCGGTCGGCGGCCGATCATCAGGGTCTTTCTCGAGCAATTCGTGCACGAGTTCGACGAGCGCTTCGGGAACATCGGGACAGATCAGGTCCAGTGGGACAGGCCGATCTCGCTTGAGCGATTGGATCACATCGGTCAGCCGTTTGCCCGTGAAAGGTGGGCGTCCGGCGAGCATTGCGTACATGACGCTGCCGAGCGAATACAAGTCCGTTCGTGGCGTCGTCGGGCGGCCATCCGCTTGTTCCGGTGCCATGTAGTCGGCGGTCCCGAGTATCGATCCGGCCACGGTTGGTTCACCAAACCCGAAAAGCTTCGCGATGCCAAAATCGACGAGCTTGACGGTAGCATCGTTGGTCAAAATCAAGTTCGCCGGTTTCAGATCGCGGTGGAACGCACCGATGTCGTGGGCATGCTTCAGGGCCGAGCAAACTTGGATGGCGATATCGATGGTCGCTTGCCACGAGAGCCGTTTTTCACGGCGCAGTCGACTTTGGAGCGACTCGCCGTCGACCAGTTCCATGACATAAAAAAGCAAATCATCTTCTTCGCCGGTCCCAATAATTCGCACAATGCTCTTGTGATGTAATCGTTTGAGCGTTTCAATCTCACCCGTGAATCGGACGCGAAAACGCATGTCGTCGGCGACCGATTGCTCGATCACCTTGACGGCCACTTTGTCGCCCGACTTCGCATGCACCGCCGCGTAAACGGAACCCATCCCGCCGCGGCCGAGCATTTCGCCGAGTTTGTACGGGCCAAGATATTCGAATGGCGCCATGAGAAAAGTTCAACTTGGAAAGAAGCGTTCGGGTGAGTCGGGTGATCCCATTGTAAATTCGAATGCTGGTTTAGTGCAGAAAACACGCAGCGCCCAACCCCAAAACACGTCGAATTCGAGTTCTTGGATGCGAATCGCAGGTTCCGCCCTGCTGTTGTGGCTGGCGCAACCGCCGTTGGCATGGTGGCCGATCGCGCTGATCGCGCTGGTTCCATGGCTCGTCGAAATCGTGAAATCGGCGAATCGCGACGACACAACTGCTGATACTGACACGATCGGTACCGAACCTCTGCACCGGCTGTATCGCAACCTCTGGATCGCCGCGACGTGTTATTGGCTCATCTCCCTGCAAGGCCTGCGGCATGCTCATCCGGCCATGTTTGTCTGCTGGATCGCCTTAAGTGGGTATCTCGCGATCTATCCCGTGGTGTTCGTTTGGATCACGCGAGCTTGGCTATGCCGAGGCGCCTCGCTCATCATCGCCGCGCCGGTCGCCTGGGTCGGTCTGGAGTGCATTCGCAACTATTTGCTGACGGGACTCAGTGCCGCGATGTTGGGGCACAGCCTCGCGAATGTTCCGGCACTCGTTCAAATCGCGGATCTGGGCGGCACCTACGCAGTTAGCTTGGTCCTAGTGTTGATCAACGTCGCAATCACCGAGCTCATCCTCTGGGGGCCGCACCGCCGCGAACGGAGATTTCCGGTGATCTCAGTGGCCACGGCGTCGCTCGCGGTCCTGGGCACCTACCTTTATGGCAACATGCGACTCAGCGAACCGACGACGCCCGGCAGAACGAGTTTCATGTTGGTTGGGCGTGATGAGCAAGTCGAATATGACCAATCCGCCGAACGAGCGGATGAGATTTTTGGAGCCTATGCGCAGGGAACGATCCAGGCCGCTCGTGGTAGCGAATTGATCGATGTCGTGGTGTGGCCTGAGTCGATGTTTTCGGGGTCATTGCCATGGTTCATTGCGGACCGCGGTGGCAAAGTTCCTGATGGCATGGTGCTCGATGACTACCACAGCTATTTCCGGCAGCGAACTCAGGGGCTTGGCCGCGCAGTAGCCCAGGCGACGGGACAGCCGACGTCGCCGCATTTGATCGTGGGCTGCGGCGTGGTGCGTTTCGCCGACGTACCGCTAGTTTACAGCGGGATCGTTCATGCAGACCGAAGCGGAAAGGTGAGCGATTGGTATGGCAAGACTCATTTGGTGATGTTCGGCGAGTACGTTCCGTTGGTCAACTGGATTCCCGGCGTCCGCTCGTTGGTGCCACCGGGCCTTGGCGTGCAAGTCGGTGGCGGCGCTAAATCGTTTGAGATCGATTCCATGCAAGTCGCCGGAAACATCTGCATCGAGACAGCCGTGGAACGAGTGGCAGTCAATCATTGCGCCGTGCTTCGCGCAGCCGGCCGGATGCCAGATGCGATTGTCACCGTCACCAATGATGGATGGTTTGACCAAAGCAGCGTCGTTGACCATCACTTGCGTTGTGCGCAATTGGTCGCCGTTGGGTGTCGACGTCCGATCCTTTCCGCAGCCAACGGTGGACCGACGGCATGGATCGATAGCTGCGGACGCGTGGTGCAAGCTCTTGACTATGCCGCAAATGGCGCGATCCACGCGGTTCCGGCCGTGGACATGCGCGAGAGCGTTTACGTTCGAATTGGTGACTGGCCTGCGAGGACAGCTGGAATGGCTGTGCTCGTTTCGATGGCCTGGCTGTGCTGGCAGAGCCGACGAACTCGCAAAAAAATATCCCCGGCTCAACGAGCCGGGGACTAGGAGAAGTCGTACTTTCGGATTCAGCCTAGAAACCTTCGACCGTTTCTTTGCTTGCCGCAGTACCGAGTGCACCCCAAAGGCCGTACGGACTCTTGATGCCCGGCCGGTCGATGTAAGCGTGTTGGTTGCCTGCTTCGATGGAGTCGGTGATGAATTTCACGGCGCCATCGCCCATCAGTACGTGAGCTCCGCCCTGGTGGCGGCTGCCAACCGTGTAGGTCCCCTCACGTCCGTCCGTGTTGTGGGACATACAACTTTCTTTGTTAGGCGGCCGGATCGTGTTGACGCAGGTGTACATCGGCAATCCGCACATCCAGCGGTGTCCCTTGTTCCACTCGTCAGCACGACCGTACTGCAATTTCGACGGATCTCGCCAGAACTGGGGACGTTCCGGATCGATCTCGTTGATGCAATCAGGAGTCGTCGGATCGGTGAAGACGGTTTGATTGCCTGCGGGTAGAAACACTGGCTGGGCGATGATTTCAGCATTGCCAGCGTCGACGACGATCTCGCCCATCATGATGGTATTGGACAAGCCGTCCAGCGTATCGCGGAATCCGGTGACACGACGAGTCTTGAACATCCCTCGAAGAAACTGGTCAGCAGCTCCTGGGTTTGCCGGAGTGCCGTTGTCGTTGATGCCCCCGCGGTCGGTCCAAGCGATGCCGTCTCCGATACAGGCTGCATAGTTGTTCTGGCCGAACTTGCCAGCGACCGCGACGGTCGGATCGCTGGGGCAGCGATAGGTTCCGATGGTGGTCCGCCACGGATCGTAATTCAAATTCCATGGTGCGGGCCCCATCGGCGGATAAGTCGTTGCACCGATGGTCTTGGGGTTACTGATTTGTTCCCACATCGCTTGCTGCTCGATGAACGGAAGCAGCGGAACGAGCATGCTGAGGAACAATCGATTGTTCTCGCCAGTTGACATCGCATCGGTACCGCCGCTGGATTGGGGCAGCCGATCGTAGGCGGAGTGATAGTTATGCAGTCCCAAGCCAAGTTGCTTGAAGTTATTGCTGCACGACATCCGTCGAGCCGCTTCGCGCGCAGCTTGAACTGCGGGCAAGAGCAAGCCCACGAGCACGCCGATGATCGCGATGACCACCAACAGCTCGACCAGGGTGAACCCCTGATTTTTTTTGAGTTTCATCAATATCTACCTTCTCGAAAAGAACAAAAACAAACGAATGGGCTAGTACTGGCGTTCCGCGGCGCTTGGGGCGGCGTAGTGTTCCTCTTGGGCTTTCAGCTCGGCTTCGGTCATCGGCGGTGGCGGTGCGGTGGTGACGTTTTCAGCCGTTCCGCCTCCGCAGCCCGGTAGCGACAGGGCCGACGCGACCATCAGCAAACTGAATAGCGAACAAAATGATTTTTGAAACATCTGGGTAAGGATCTCAGTAAAAAGAAACTGGGGATGGGTCCAACACGCGAACAAGGCCAGCTCCCGTTGACGGCGGGCGGCTCTCGATCCTCGCCACTCGCGAAGCATCGAACGGCCTATCGGTTCGGCTTTTTTACAAGCCGTTGCGACGACAGATCAATCTGGATTGGCAAGTCATCGAACGGGAGAAATTTCTACGACGACCAGTTAATGGAGATTATTCACCCGTCTTAGTCGATTAGCAATGTGCAATGGCGCAAAAAAATTGTGATCTTTTCCCAGTGACCAAGCTAAATCACTTCGCCATTCTCACGTATAATCCCGGAAGCTGGGGGGTGCAATTGAGTTTTTTAGCTTTCAACATAAGACATTTAGCCGTCCCAGCGGGTATGACGAAGTTGGCCTGTGCACTTACGCCGAGATCGTCGCAAAGGTTCTCAACGAAACGTTGATCATGGTTAACTTGCAAATGGTGGACAAAGCGGCGCCGCGACGTTCGACGAAGCTCAAGTGGGGGCTATTCATTGTCATCGCAATCGGACTTTGGATCGGACACCTGGGATGGACGCGATACCGAATTGCCAAGTTTCATCTCGCGGCCGAGTCGGCTCGACGCCAGTCGGATTGGGGCAATGTCGCCACCATCGCCAATTTGTGGTTGGAGGCGGACCGCGACTCCGCCGCCGCTTTGCTCTATGCCGCCGACGCTGCGCAGAATCGAGGAAGCACGACGCAAGCGGTTACCTTTCTTGACCGGGTGTCCACGCGCGACTCGCTCTACGTTGCGGCGCTCCAGCAGCGTGCGCTCTTGTTGTTTGGGCCGCTCAATCAACCGCTCCAGGCGGAGGCAACGTTACGCGACGTCATCGCTCGCGATCCGAACGCCATCGAAGCTCGCCGCGAGTTGCTACGTTATTACGGACTAACATGCCAGGGTTCACTGGCTCGCCAGATCGCTCGCGATTCAATCGCCATGGATGCTGATTCACCCGCGACGTTTGTTTACTTGATGGCGTTTGACTTGGTGATCTACGACGACGGATCGGTCAAGAATCGTCGGTGGTTGTCCAGCGGCGATGACGACGAATTGTTTGCCGTCGCCGCTGCGATCCACGAATCCAATTCAGCGAGGCTCGGTGATGAGGCTGACATGATGGTGGCTAGTGAGACTCGGCAAAAACAGCTTGCGATGCTGCGACAACAACTCACCAAGCTATTGGAACGCTATCCCTCCAATCCCGAACTGTTGGCGAATTTGTTGGGTGAATTCAGCGATGAGGGAAACACGGTTGAGATGGCCCAGTTGCTCGCTCAAGTGCCAGCCAGTGCTGGAGGCGATGCACGGTTCTGGCGTTACAAAGGGATGCTACATCAACTTCGTGATGAACCGGTGAAAGCGGAGGAGGCATTTCGTGGTGCAATCCAGCGCGACTCATTCGATTGGAAAAGTCGTCACCAGCTCGCCCAGGTGCTTCGGCAACTCGGCCGTAGCGACCAAGCGGAGTCGTTTCTGAAAGTCGCTGCGGCAGGAAGCGAACTGCGCAAGACCATCTTGACGCTTCCAGGCATGAGCTCCCTTTCGCCGGACGTACTGAAACAAATGCAGAACTATGCCGAGATGGTGGGAGAGGACTCGGTCGCAACCCAGTTAGCTCGTCGACTCGATATTTCCGCTCATCCATCCGGAGCGAATCCGTGATGCTTGTCGATCAACGCGAGTCACGTCGCTATCGCTTGCTGGGCTGTATGTTGCTGGTGTTGCTGGGTTGTCGTCCATCGCCCCGGGACGCTAAGCCGTCGGCATCTTCCAGCTCACTCGCCCAGCAATCGTCGAATGATTCCGAGACTTTGTTTGGTGACGACTTGATGGCCACGAGCCAAGTCGCGGAACATCGCGATCGGCATCCGCTGCGCTGGGTCGATGTCGCCGCGGAGACCGGATTGCAGTTCATTTATCACAATGGCGCGGTGGGGCGTTCCCTGATGGTCGAAGCGATGGGAGGTGGTGTGGGGGCGATCGACTACGACCTCGATGGGCGAATCGATTTACTGTTTTCGCAGGGCGGCGATCCCACGTTGGGCGATGATCCGACGCAACCCCCGGTGTCACTGTTTCGTCACACGGAGTCGTCAAGTCCGATCGGTCGTCGGTTCAGCGAAGTTGCCGAATCCGCTGGTCTCGGCCATTACGGTTACGGCCAGGGCGTGAGTGTCGGCGACTTCAATGCCGATGGCTTTGAAGATGCGTATTTCACCACTCTCGGTGCCAATACCTTGCTCCAAAACCAGGGTGACGGCACATTCCGAAACGTGACGATCGACAGCGGAACGGCGGGAGATCGTTGGAGCACCTCGGCAGCATGGGCCGATCTCAACGGTGATGGGCTGCTGGATCTCTATGTTTGCAATTACTTGCAATACGATCCCAAGCATCCACGGATATGTCGCAATGCCCAAGGAGAGCTTCGGATTTGTCATCCGCGTGAGATCCAGCCGTGGCCGAACGACTGTTTTATCAATGCCGGTGACGGCACTTTTCTCGAACAGTCGGTGATTCGAGGACTCGTTGGCGAAGGCAGCAAGAGTCTCGGTGTCGTCGTCGCTGACTTTGACATCGATGGCGCCCCAGATATCTATGTGGCGAACGATACCACGGCTAACTTTCTATTTTGCAATCGCGGCGACGGGAATTTCGTCGAACGCGCGCTGCTGCAGGGGTGCGCGGTGAATTACGAGGGATTGTTCCAGGCAAGTATGGGATTGGCGGCCGGCGATTTTGACCGCAATGGTTTCCTTGATCTCTACTCGACTCACTACTACGACGAATCAAACACGCTGTATCGCAACAATGGCGTCAGTGGTTTCCAAGACGTGACCGGTCGCATGGGGTTGCACACGCCCACACTACAATCGCTCGGGTTCGGCACCGTGATGGCTGATTTTGATAGCGACGGTTGGCTGGATCTTTTCGTCACCAACGGTCACGTCGAGAATTACGTCGACAATCCCATCTTGGAAATGATGCCGCAGTTGTTTCAGTTCGATGGGACAAAATTTCACGACGTGAGCTTGGCCAGTGGCGAGTTCTTTTCACGTCAATACGTGGGGCGTGGCGTTGCAGCAGTTGATTTCGATGACGACGGCGATGTGGACTTGGCGGTCGTCCACCAGAACGGTCCGGCGGCCTTGTTGAGAAATGATTCACCGCAGGGCCGTTGGTTGAAACTGTCGCTCGTCGGCACCCAGTCGCCGCGCCAGGGAATCGGATGCCGAGTGACGGTGACGATCGATGGTGATCGCTCCGCCGAGCCGATCAGTCACGTACGCGAACTGGTTGGCGGTGGAAGTTACCTATCGTCCCACCAAGCGAACTTGATCTTCGGACTTGGTCACGAGGCGACGGTGTGCGATGTCGACGTCCACTGGCCCACCGGAATCGTTCAACAACTTCGCGATGTCGATGTCAATCAGTCGCTGGTGATCACAGAACCCTCGCCGTAGGTTGGGACTCCAGTCCCGACAAATCATTTTTTAAAGTGGGCCTGGAGACTCGCTCGACGGGCTATTTCGTGGGATTTGCGAGTTGCATCATGTCGTCGGGCACGGTTTCGGGCCAGGGGCCGGTGAGTTTCATCGCTCGGACGCGGCATTCGCGGTCGTGTTCGCCGAGGATGCCAAAGCGACGATCCAGGGCCACGTCGATCTTGGCAATTTCGCGTTCGTTGACGACCAAACGGAGACGATCCCCGTCCAGCGTGACACGAACTCGGTTCCAATCTCGCTCGAGCAGATTAGGCTTGCCATCGCCGACAAGTTGGCTCGGTGTGGCCTCGCCAAGCGGCGGCATGTCGGTCGATTCGAGCGAGCGAGTCTGAGGAAGCCAACGCAACTTGACACCATCCTTGCGAAGCAAGATCGCGATGCGGCCGAGCGCCGGATGCACTTCCATCTTCCCGGGCTCATAAAAAAACTCGTACTCGATCGACTCACCCTCCAGCAGCGGTCGTGTGTAATGGAGATGTCGTTGACCGCCAGGATTGGTTGTCAGCAGTTCGCCGCCGCTGCGCAGTTCGCTGCCCTCGGGATCGGAACTCGCACTCGCGTACCAAGCTTGGTCCATCGGTTGATCAAGGCTTGATTGTTGGCGCAAGGTCTCCGATTCATGAGAAAGCTCGACGCTGGGGATGGAATATGGAGGCTCGATCAATTCACCTGCGAAGATCGAGCTCGCCCATCCACGTAACTCTGGGCCGATCATGTCGACTTGGCGAGGGATCGTCGGGTTTCCCGAGATTTGGATGTCGGTCACTTCACCAGGAAGGAATCGATCAAAGTAAAAACCGACAAATGGCATTGAGCTGGTGCGAACGTCTCGTGTGAATTCGAGGTCATTCATCATCATCAACACATCGTGCGAGACGACCAGCGAAAGCTTGTGCCGGAGGTCTGTTCTCAAGCTTCCGGCCTCCAGTCGTCGCGAGCCGCGCCCACTCATTCCCAAGACCAACGAAAACGCGCCGTAATCCGGTACTTGATAAACCGTCGCTGCAAACAGTGAATGACCGTTGCCCATTCGAGTCGTACTCTCGGGCGATTTGGCGGGACGAACGTGTGTCAGCGCAAAGTCGCCGGCGAGCGGATACTTTACCAGCAGCACCTCATTGTGCCAGCTCGACGAGACACGGAGTTTCGATTCATCGGCGCTGTACATCGGCGGTGTCCATGAAGGGATTTCCGACGATGTCGACGCGGTAGCGATCCAGTGCTCATAGGGCGACTGACTTTCCACCTTCGCATTTTCAGAATGGCTTACTTGCATGAGCATGCGATCGATAAGCGAGAGCGTCATCATGTCCCAGCGACGTTCCGCATGTTGACGAAGTAACGGCCACAATCTTGCAGCCTTGGTTCGCAAACTTTTTACCTCGCCGGCGCGGATGGCAAGCATCATCGCACCCGCGGGCATGGGGACCGCCAGCCCCTTGTCATTGGTGCCAATCAACAGCCAAACGAAAACGCGATCCATCACCTGTTCGACTTCGTCCGTTCGGTTGGCCGCCAAAAGTGTCAAACCGACAAGCGAGTCCGCTTCATCGCCGGGATGCACGATTCTCTCGCGAAGCCGCGCGAGTAACTCGTCGATGTGATTGGTTTGGACGGCAGCCTCAATCAGCACGAGTGCGGCGCTGTGCAGTGGAAAGTGTTCGCTCGCGATCGGCAACTGTTGCATGATTGCAAAATTTGGCACAACACTCTGCAAATCCTTGGGCACTTCGGCGGATTGCAAGACGTTTGGCATTAACATCAGTTTGTCGCTGGGTTGATGACCTAGCACGACGTGGGACCAACATCGATAGCGCAGCTCCGGATCAAGACCCAAGAACGTGAGCTCAGGTGGTTTCCAAAACACCAAGTTCTTTTCCAAGCTGTCGGATTCCCTCGAGCTGAACCGCAAGATATTGCCGACTACTTCGAATCGATCGGCGGCAACCGCGATCGGAATCAATCTCGCCACTTCGTTCTTCAGTTCACTCGCTAGCCCCTCCGTACCAACACTCGAAAACTGGTGCTTCAATCCGACGAGTCGATCATCAACGATTTGCAGTACTTGCTCGGTGCTGACCCCCTGGGATGCGATCGCGTCGCTGGTCATCCACGCCAAGTAGGGCTCATGGCTGCTCATCTCGTAGCTTGTCGTCGATAGCTTAACGAGGAACGCCTCAATGTCAGTCACGAGAGGCGAGCGTCCGTCACGATGATGAACATCGAGGGTCGAGAACAACAGCATGGCCGTGTCAACATCACCTAACGTGTTAGTCAACATTCGTTGTTTCGTGGAATCTGCATAAACGATGAGCTCGTCGGCGAGCTCTTGAAGTGCCGCGGTGTAACTTTCGCGTTGGTTCATGGCCAGTGCGAGTTGCAACCGAATGTAAATCAAAGGAGGAGTCGGATTGTCCTGTGTGCGATGGTCGAGTCGTTGGATCAGTGCATCGGACTGGCCGGATCGAGCCGCCGCGATGGCTAGGTATCGAGCCAAACTCGGTGACGCTTGGTCGAGTGTTACGTGTGTCGTTGATTGGGAGCCGACGGCAACGGTAGGTCGACTAAAATAAGGCAATACATCACCGGGCTGTGACTTTGGTAATACGACTTCGACGAGTGTTCGATACGTGGCCAAGTAGTCCTCGGGCGAAAGCGTCGTCGCCGCATCATCGATCCGCTGGAATAGGGAGTTGAGTTGAGTCGCGTAGGCATCGACTTCCTTTTCGCCGGTCCCTGGGGCGCGGGATGTTTGCGACGGACTGCGTGTGCTGACTCGCGGTCCATAGAGTGTATTTACATTCAAACCCAGGCTACTCATCCTAGTCATCGGATCGTTGAACGGCGGACCGCCCGCAAAACCTCGGCGAATTGACTCCATCGCGACGTCCCACAATGTTGCCCTGGCACAAGCCTTGGCAAGCGACAAACAACGGCTGGCAATCGAATTCGACTTGGCGGTTTGCCTTTCGCCTCCAGGTGCGATTCGGCTCAACATGGTCATCGCAGTCTTTCGCATCTCTTCGCGATTAAGACCGTCAAACGCAAGCTGCTCAATATCTTGGGGCGAGTCGCTCTCAGCCAGTAGTTCGAGCAACTGGCTTCGGTTCTCTGGCGTGTCGTCGACAATCGTAAGCTGATGTTGATACTGGATTGCTTCGGATTTTTTGTTTGCCATTTTGCAAACTTGCACGAGTTCCCTGAGCAACTCCGCATCACTTGGGTGATTGATCACGAGCGCGGACAGGATCGTGAGTGCGGTACCAAAGTCCTTGACTTGGCGACGGGCCGCCGCCTCGAGCAACTTCGCTTGCCGTCGTGTGGAGGCGTCTCGCTCGCGAGACTGCAATCGATTGACCAAGAAATCGAAATCTCCGGTTCGCTGGTACAGCAGTGCCAGCTCGCTGACATGCTGGATCTGAACTGCGATCTGCGTCGCGTCATCCAGCAATTGCCAGCGCAATTCGATCGCATCGTTGGTACGATTCTGCAACGCCAGTTGGTCGGCTAAGTCGCGCAGCAATTCTGGGTCGCGCGGGGCGAAGGCCAATGCGCGACGAAGTGTGGCGATGCCTTCCTTGGGTTGTTCAGTGCGGAAACACTGCTCGGCGTAAAGGCGATAGTTCTCCGTGTTTGCTGGTTGCGCCGCGATCATTTCACGGATCGTCGCAAGTGCGGCTGGGGAATCACCCATCGATATCTGTGCTGTCGAGATTTGACGTCGATACGTATTGGCCAATTGTGGTTTCAATTCGATGAGCTGGCGATAGAGTCGCACGGCATCGGAGAACATTCGAGTGTCGCGATGTAACTCCGCCGCCAACGTGAGTGTCGGGACATCGTCGGGATCGACTTTCATTGCCGATCGTACTGCGATCATCGCCTCGTGCGGACGTGACGCGGCTCTCCAAAGCATTGCCAACCGACGATACGACTCGGCATGGGGTTTGGACCTGCACACTTCTTGCGCCTCGACGATTTTTGCGTTGAGCGTGCCAGTCTCGGTATAGAGTTCGATGCGGATCGTCCAGACTTGCTCACGCTCGTCGGCGGTTAACTTGATCGACTCAGCTCGATCGAGCTGAGCAAACGCGTCGTCAAACCGTTGTGCGTTGCGGAGCAAAGTTGCATAGCGCAGACGTTCGTCGGGCGTTGGGTCAAAGTCCATCAAGCGGCCAAACACCTCGAGCGATTCGTCCGCGTGTTCAAACGCGATCAATACCTCCGCAAGCCGTACAAGGTTTTCGCGAGAATCTCGGGGTGGTGCGGCAATCGCGTGCCAGACGACGAGGGCTTCGCCCTCGCGACCAAGTTTGGAGAGGTACTCGCCGAGGTACTCGCGATATTCCGCTCGCTCGGGTGCCAATCCGATGGCGCGGCGGAAAAGCTTGAGTGCTTCGTCGGTATGCTCGATCCGCCGCATCAATTCAGCGACTTGGGCGGTGATGACAGGATCGTCGTCGCGCGCTCGAGCAAGCTGATTCCAAACGGCAGCTGCCTTATCTCGCCGCGCGTCGAGCGTTTGTTTTGCGTCTTCCAACCACAGTTCGCCGAGCCGCACGAGGTAGTCTGGATTTGCCGAGTCTTGATTGACCAGTACCTGCAACTGCTCCGCCGCCTCGGGGATCCTTTCGAGGCGGACGAGGACACTGACAAGCGCCAATCTCGCCTGGACATTTTGAGGTGCACGTTCGGTGGCTCTAAGCAACGCAGCTTCCGCCTCGCTCGTTCGTCCGGATTCCGACAGTGCAAAACACCATCGCAATTGCAACTCGATGTCGTCCGGATGCTGGGTGACTTGACCAGAGTAGTAGTCGGCGAGCGCGGCATAGTCACCGTCGCGAATGAACATCGCTTCAACGCGTCCGCGAATGTCGTTGTACAACCAACTGGATGGACGCAAGCGGGCGAGTAGCGACTCGAAATCTCGCAGCGCCTCGTCGTCGCGTCCGAGACGTCGTTTGAGTTCCGCGACTTGGATTCCAAAGCCGATGGTCCGGTCGTCGAGCTGCGATCCCATCGCTTTGACGAGTTGTTCATAGCGAGCGAGCGCCGGTTCCAGTTGGTCGTCGTCGGCAAGGGCTGCTGCGATTTGTTCAGCCACACGCGAATCGTCGGGAAAGCGGCCCTCGAGTTTGGTCCAAACCGCCAAGGCCTCATCCGTCTTCTGCTGGCGCACCAAAATCCGGGCGAGTTCCTTGAAAACCGGA
>JBGSKM010000051.1:0-61060 GCA_041741195.1 Pirellulaceae bacterium | reverse complement strand
CGCAGTGAGGTTGGAATTGGAAACGATGCCCAGGCGACCGAAGTCGGGTACAGCAAGTAGGCGAATGTGCTGAGCCACAGCAGCAAGCCAGCGACCCGCAGTGTCGCAGCGAAGAGATAGCCTTCTTCCTTGTGCGAGATTCTTTCACCGGACGAAGCCGCCCTAACACGATGCGGAATGCCGATTGCCATCGTGATCAGGATCACAACGACGAGTGCGATTCGGAAATTTGCTTCACCGTGCATCCCGTACTCTGCTATTCATCACTGCCAACTTTGCCGCCGTAAAGTGCAAACACTGATTTGACATGGACCGCCAAAACACTAACCAGACCGAGATCACTGGCAGAGATGTCTTTGTTCGAATCGATCTCATTGTTTCGAGCAGCCAATACTATCGCTGCGACGACATGCTCGATATCGACGGGAAGGTTTGTCGGTTCTTCAAGTGCGATGGCGAGATCGAACAAGATATCCTTGATCGATGGGTCTATTGTCGCCTGACCTGATGGGCTGACTGAGATTCCCGGTACAATCTGTCTTTCTGAATTCACGAATTCCAACTTCAAGTTGTCAGGTGAGCGTATTCTGTCAACTGCAAGCGAGACTAACCTTTTGCTTCTGCCACACTGGCTTTTCCAATGTTCAGTGACCGCCAACAATACCAACTTGCAACCGAAGCGTAAGGACGCCACTTTGCTGCGATGGCAGTGGTTGTTTCCACATCAGGAAGTTCGTCGAGGTCGTACCGCTTGCGAGTTGCTGAACGCACTCCGAGGTCATCATGTGGAAAAACGTCTGGGCGACCGAGAGCAAAGTTCAAAAACATCTGGGCGGTCCATTTCCCGATCCCCTTCACAGGGGTCAACGGCTCGATGATTTTGTCGTCAGAATAGCGACCGATGTGCTGAAGGTTGATTTCCATATCGTGGACCATATCGCGGCTGGCACGATGCATCTCGTAAACCCCGACTTGTTCTTGAAAATAGTACCACCGTACCTTGCGCTTCATGGAGAATTGGTTCTGGTGAGCGGCATTTGTGAAGTCCTGCTGGGTGTTCTGCTTCTGATTCCACGATGCTCGCATCTAGCGGCATGGGAGTTATCGAATTGTTGATTGCCGTGTTTCCGGCGAACGTGTATCTCTACCAGCATCAAGACATCCTTTCGGCCTCGCCAATCATTCACCTGCTTCGACTTCCGTTGCAGGGAGTGTTCATTTTGTGGGCGTCCTGACACACACGAAAAGTGCGGGATGATTCGTGAACTTATATTTGAAGCCAATCCACGGGCCAAGTTGCTTCTTTACCAGATCGAGGCAATTCATCTCAAGCCACTTGGCTGCTGACTCGGGATCGAGACTCCCGAATAGCCGGCGATTCCCTTCAGCACGAAGCGGTTGCGCCCAAGAGCAGTAGGCTCAAAGACAAAGATGTCCCGACGCTCAGTTCTTCATTCTGACTTTGTAGTTCTTTCGGACTTCATCGTATTCAATGCTGATTAACTTGCTTCTCTGCAAATCTTCGAGCAGGTCGGAGAAGCAGCCGTAACCGTAGTAGCCTTCGTTGAATCCAGGGTAAACACGCCGAATCGCTTGCTTCAGCGTCGACCCCCACAAGAGATCGTAGTCCTGTTCAATCGACTGCAAAACCTCAACCACTCGCTCGAACGCCTCCTGCTTCTTGTCTTTTGTTTTGGTCATCTTCTTAGCGTCTGTTGACTGCTTGGCGACTATCGATTTCTTTGCCGTGCGAATCAAATCATCGTAGTAGATGAACTCATCACAATTACTGATCAGTAAATCCGATGTGGACGCTTTGATACCGCAGCCGATCACCCGTTTGTTGTTTTCCTTCAGTTTGGACACTAGAGGCGAAAAATCACTATCTCCTGAGATCAGGGCAAACACGTCGATGTGACCCTTGGAATAACACAGGTCGAGAGCATCCACGACCATGCGAATGTCGGCACTGTTCTTGCCACTGATCTTGGTTTGGGGAATGTCGATCATTTCCACGCCTTGGGCGTGAAACTCGTGCATCGAATCCCGATAGTTGCTCCAATCGCAGTACGCTCGTTTGTAGACGATTCTTCCTTTCTCCAACAGGCGTTTGAGTATCAGTTGAATCTGAAAGTTCCCTGCTCTCATATGTCGCACGCCAATGGCGAGGTTTTCAAAGTCAATGAAGACCGCAATAAGTGGTTCGTCAGACATTCATCACCTTTGGGAAAGTTTTGGGTGAGCCAAATCAAAACCATCTCTATGCGATATCGGCTGAGTTCTCGGCATTTCGGTTTCGATTGTGTTTGCGTTTTATCGTTAACTTCTGCCGGATTCTAGCAGTTGTCAGTGGGGGTGGGGACTCGAGTTGGAGAAAGAGCGGTGGTGAAGACGCTGGCCGATTAAGCGAACATGAGTGCGATTGGCACGGAAGTTCACGCCTTCAGTCGAAAGTTCATTCTGTCCGACGTATCAGGTCGATGTTTGAGAATAGAGGGTAATTCAGAAACAAGGGAAACTTTCATGGGCGTCATGCCATGCAAATCCGGCGAGAACTTCATCATCACGTCGGATTGTGTCGCTGGTGAACTCCCAAGCAGCCGTGTCCCCAAAAAAACACCGCCCGATGTGTTACAAGTTTGGACTGGCCAAGGGTGGTCAGCAACGATTACCGACGCCACGTTTTTCTCAGAAATCGATGTTGCCGAAGAGTACATCAGGGCGAATTCTGTTCGGGTGATGGCGTGAGGCGGTTGCAGATTTCGACGTGAACTACTTCGCCCAGCCTTACTTTCTCCCGCTTCCCACCAGTCAGGCAACTGACGGGTTTCGCTTGTCGCTTACTCAACGACCAGTTACAAGAGCGAGCGAATGGCAGACGTTTAGGCCCAGAACGACGAGAATTGGCGAGGTCAAGCCGACAAGCCAAGTTTGGTCAGCGGCGGGTTGCTGCGAATAATCTCGCCTGTATCCGATACCTTCAGATAATAAGACGACCGAATGTGGACACTCGTTGAAAAAGCGTACTCTCCCGTCCGCTCCAACTGCTCCCAAATGTTGACTCGGTAGTTGCCGTCGTGGTGACGACACACCTCCACATGATGGAGACGTGGCGGCCTGCCGACTTTCTCCAACACTTGTGACTTGATCTTTTCCGTGTGGTTCGAAATTGCCACGGGTTCATCTTTCTTCGGAGCAGCTTGATCGACTTTTGCCATTATTTCCTCGGCCACTAGAAGGTGATGCGATGCTGAACTGCATTGTAGCCGAGTTCAGTTCGATGCGGGTACGGAATCGAGAACACAGGAAGTGATCGTAGCTGAACAGACTCCAGGCACGACTGACCCCTTAGCGACTCGTTTCGAACGCATTACGGTCGCTCGATCCAGGTCGAGTTCGTGGCGTCAAATAAATGTCGTCGTTGAAAATTCGCAAGTCGAAATCGTCGATCAAGCCCGGAATCTGGACTAAACATGCGGTCGTTCAATCGGACAACTTGAAACACCACAATCGTTCGTTCTCCAAGCGACATCAACGCTAGTCTATGCGTGGCGGCATGGATTCATTCGGTAGCACCACGATCAAAAACGTTGCGATTGGCCCAAGAAGGAGCGAACCAAGCCACCAAATCAGACCGCTACGCCCCTTCGACTGAGCCAAGCCAGCGTTGATCAGCGACAATGTTCCCCAGCCTACGAAGAATTGAGCTTGGTCGTGCATTCTGGTTGGTCTCCTGTGACTCGTTGTACAATCAATTCGCTCAAAACCAGCATGTCTTGGTGCCGAGCATTCTCTTTTCTGCAATTGATCGGGGGCACATTGGTGTGATCATCGAGTTCAAGCAAACGACCCCGATACTTCGCATTTTCGACGTAGGGAAGGCCAAGGAATTTTACTGCGGCTTTCTCGGTTTTGAGGTCCAGTGGCAGCATCACTTTTCGGATGATGCACCGGCCTACGTCGAACTTCAACGAGACGGCATGACGCTTTATTTGAGCGTACACCACGGCGATTGTTGTCCCGGTTCAACTGTGTTCGTCTGGATGACTGGGATCGAGGAGTTTCACGATGAAATCACGGCGAAAGCGTTAAAGTACAACCGACCTGGACTCGAAACAACCTTTTACAATGCCAAATGTGTTCAAGTCACCGACCCATTTGGCAACCGAATCCGATTCAACGAGCGAATCGATAGAGTGTTGAAATGATGACTACCGAAATCGAGGTGTTCTTCACAAAAGGGTGTGGACGTTGCGAACGGTTCGCAACGCCAGACTGTTCAACACGCAGGTGGAACCATGGCCTGACCGAACTTCGTCGAATTTGCCTCAAAGCTGGTCTCGTTGAAATGGTCAAATGGGGGCATCCATGCTACATGCACGCCGACCGCAACATCGTCATTCTCGGTGCCCTACGAAACGACTTTCGGATCAGCTTCTTCAACGCCGCATTGATGAAAGACCGAAAGGGCTTGCTGGAGAAGCAAGGATCGAACACGCAACACCCTGACATGATCCGCTTCACTGACAACTCGCAAGTCGACGAGATGGAACCGGTAATCTCGTCGTACTTGAAGGAAGCGATGGGCTATGCCGAAGCAGGCATCAAGCCGCCAAAAGAGGAAAGAATTATCGAGTTGCCTGACGAGCTTGTAGATGCACTGGCATCCGATCCCGAACTTGCCGACGCGTTTAACAAACTCACACCGGGACGGCAGAAAAGCTATGTGATCAATCTCAACTCGGCAAAGAACCCCGCAACACGGATATCCCGAATCGCCAAGTTTCGGGACAAGATTCTTGCAGGCAAAGGTGCGATGGATCGGTGAAGAGTCTTTGGCTAATCGATTGTTGAGGGATATTCACGTAGCATATCGCTTCTGGCTCGCTGAAGGCATCGACCAAGGACGATAACAACAAGTGACCAGCATCCACCACATCAACTGCGGAACGCTTTTCGTTGGGGGATAGCAACCGAATCCGCTACAGCGACAAGCAAGAGGAAAATGCATGAGCAATCAAATCCACGATGTCTTTCCGTACCTTCGTATTCGTAACGCAGATGCCGCCATTGAGTTTTACACGCAAGCATTCGGTGCGACTGAAGTCATGCGGCTCACAGAACGTGGAGGTCGAATCGGGCACGCTGAACTCAAATTTGGCACCTACACCGTGATGGTTTCAGACGAATACCCTGAGTACGGCATTCACGGTCCAGAAGCGCTTGGCGGTACAGGATCGTCGACTCACGTGCACGTCAAAGATGTCGATGCGATGACCCAGCAGGCAATGGCGGCAGGTGCCAAGTTACTCATGGAGCCGGAGGACCAGTTCTATGGAGAGCGTGCAGCGAAGGTACTGGATCCCTTCGGTCATGAATGGTTGCTCGGTACACATATCGAGGATGTCACGCCCGAAGAAATGCAACGTCGTTTCAATGAGATGGTTTCTAGCGGAGACTGCGAGTAAAACTGGAATGGAGAAAGCTGACACCATCGACGACTACATTTCACAGGCTTCTATCGAAGTCAAGGAAATACTCCAAAAGGTTCGTGAAGCGATTCGAGACGCTGCACCGAATGCGAACGAAGTCATTAGCTACGGTATGCCTGCATTCAAACAACACGGCATTCTTGTTTACTTCGCCGCATGGAAAAAGCACATCGGCTTGTACCCGCCAATCTCTGGCGATGCGGCGATTGAAAAGGCTGTAGCCAAGTACGCTGGTCCGAAAGGCAACCTCCAGTTTCCACTCGATGAGCCGATGCCCTACGCCCTGATCAAACGCATTGTGAAGCTGCGAGTGATGCAAGACCACGACAACCACGAAGCAAAGCGTGCCAAGCGTCGGAAGAAGCCGTAACTCGTTCATTTTAGAGGTAGTCGGTCCAATGAAACTGGAGATCATTGACACGCCGATTCAATTTCGGCTTCACGGATTGTCGTCTGACGTTCAGAACCGTCGTTTTGGCGAAGTCGGCATGAAGTTGATGAACGAGATGTGGAGAATCGTCAAGGAATCGAACACGGCGACGTCGGGCATCAATCATTGGGTCTACCTTCCCGATGGTCGGATGTTTGTTGGCGCCGAGTTGTTTTCTGATGCATTGCCTCCAGAACCAATGGAATCAATGGAGTTCGACCTGAATCGCTACTTGAAGCACGTCCACGTTGGTCCGTATCAGAACTTACCGGCAACCTGGGCTGCACTGAAAACCGAACTCGCTGAACTTGGCGAATCGATTGGCTCGCCATCAATCGAAATCTACGGTCATCACTGCGACGACCCATCAAAGCTTGAAACGACGATTCTCATTGGTTTGAGATCACCCTCTTAGACCGTCAGTTTGTTGTTGCAACTTTGCAACTCATCTTAGGTCTCCATGGACTAAGGTTGCCATCCAGCAGGCGAATAGAAGGCGTAATTTGCATCATCATCGACCAACTCTCTTGTTTCGGCAGGTATACGGTAGACGCTGAGAAGTATCGTCAAATCTTCATGGCACTTACGCCAAATTTCGACAGGAACCTTTATCGAAGACGGTCGGAACGTGTCTTCTTTCATCGAAGCAGCCTCAGAGCAGTACGCCATTCATTGTCGCCGTAGGCATCAGTTTACAGCCACTCATTTGTCGTTTTTTTCGATTGCCAACATTGAACGCAAATCGTTCGACCTAAGCTATGCCCACTCGATGCACCACACGGAAACTCCTCGTTGACCTCTACGTTCATGACATCCGTTTGAACAAGTGTCGTCTTGACGTGTATTGAGCGAGGAAGTAGTTTCTCGGTTATGAATGCTTCGCAATCACCATCCCGTTCGTCCGTCCGAAAGCCAAAGTTCGACTCTTTGGAACAGGAGGCATTCTTGAATCTTTGGCGAACCTACGACCGGCTGAAGTTGGTGGAGGAGGACGTGTTCGGACAGGTGGGACTCTCCGCCCAGCAATACAACGCATTGCGATTGTTGCAGGCGTCTCACCCTGCTCCTGTAGCCACACTGGAATTGGGAAACCGATTGATTTCCCGTGCTCCAGACATGACTCGCTTACTTGACCGTTTGGAAGAACGAGGGTTTCTCAGCCGCCAAAGACGAACGGAGAACCGGCGTGTTGTCGAAGTCAAAATCACAAAGCAAGGATTGAAACTGCTCGACGAGATTCATGACAGAGTCCGAGAGTGTCACGTGCTTCAATTGGGGCACATGAACAAAACGAAGTTGCGACAGTTGGTCGAATTGCTTCAATCCGCTCGGCGACCCCACGAAGATTCTGAGAATCTGTCATTTGTCGATGAATATCGCTGACCAGAAAACGCATCAAATACTTACTTGGAGTGGAATCAGGACATGTCGGAAAGTGAAAGCCCAAAGGTGGTTGTAATTGGCGGTGGTCCTGCCGGTGCGACAGTCTCCACGCTGATCACGCAACAGGGATACAGAGTTGAGTTGTTTGAGCGGGAGCGTTTTCCTCGTTATCACATTGGCGAGTCTTTGATTCCCGAAACGTATTGGGTGCTCAAGCGGTTGGGGATGCTGGACAAAATGAAGTCCAGTCATTTTGTCAAGAAGTACAGTGTTCAGTTCGTCAGTCCATCAGGAAAACACTCGGCACCATTCTACTTTCACGACAACAAACCGCATGAATGCTCGCAGACGTGGCAGATTCGTCGAAGTGAGTTCGACGTGATGATGCTACGAAACGCCCAAGAGCAGGGGGTTCAAGTTCACGAGGATGCACGAGTCCTCGACGTATTGTTTGAAGGAGACAGAGCGGTTGGAATTCAAGTTGCCACCGAAGGGGGCGGCACCAAAGAAATCCTGGCTGACGTGGTTGTTGACGCCAGTGGTCAGAGTTCGCTTTTGATCAACAAATTCAAACTTCGGGTGCCTGATCCGTCCCTGAACAAAGGAGCACTTTGGACGTACTTCAAGGGTGCGCTCAGGGATCAAGGAAAAGATGAAGGAGCCACTGTCGTACTAAGCTTGAAGGACAAGCTGGGCTGGTTTTGGTACATCCCCATGCACGACGATACGGTTAGCGTGGGGGTTGTTGCGGATTTCAACTACTTGTTTCGTGGTCGAGACAGCCACGAGTCCACGTTTGCGGAAGAAATGGAGAACTGTCCCGCTGTGAAAGAGCGGGTCTCGATGGGACAGCAGATCGCCCCGGTAAAGGCAACCAAGGATTACACGTATCGGTCCAGCCAAGCTGCCGGTGATGGATGGGTTCTGGTTGGCGATGCTTTCGGTTTTCTCGACCCTCTCTATTCTTCAGGAGTGCTGCTGGCACTGAAGTCGGGCGAACTAGCCTCCGATGCTATTGTTGAGGGTTTACGCCTCGGTGACACGACTCGCTGTCAGTTGGGCAAATGGGAAGCTGGTTATGTCGAGGGTATGAACCGAATGCGGCGGCTCGTATGCGAATACTATGAAGGGTTCAACTTCGGACAATTCATTCGCCGTTTCCCCCATCATCAAGGCAGAATTACCGATTTGCTCATTGGCGATCTTTTCAAGAATGAACTTGACCAAGTATTTGAAGACATTGAATCCATGAAGTCTGAACCAGTTCGTTGAGCAAATCCACCGACGTTCCCGAAACAAGTCATCTCGATTCTCTCGGATTGACTGCCCGTGCGTATTGAATCGGCAAGATTTCGGATGCACTCTCCACACCGAGTTCAACTGCGGCATGATATGGCCAATAGGGATCACGCGGCATTTCCCTGGCAAGTACCACAAGATCGGTGTGCTGATCACGGATGGCGAAGGAGCTCCTCGAGTACGTCGTCGCGCACGAGATCACTCACCTGCTGGAGCCAACTCACAACGATCGCTTTGGCGCCATACTCGACAAATGGTATCCAATATGGCGTGAGGCGAGGGCTGAGCTGAACGAGTTGCCCTTGGCTGCCGAGGACTGGCGTTAACGGTGGTGCAGCCTTTTGCGGCTTTTCAGGTCGACGCCGAAACGAATGCCGTCCTGTAATGGAATCATGAGCCTTGCCACGACCAGCGCGCCGGGACCGTCACCGCGAATGAGTCGCGAACAAATCGACCGTCGTCGTCCGAGGTTACTGATCGGAGAGCAACTGCCGTTGGAAGTGATCGAGGCTGTCGGCATCGTCGTCGCTGGAGATGGAGCCGGCGCAATCGGCGAGCGGGACCGCAGCAGCGATCGCCCGGCTGGAGAATGTTGTCGGCGATGATGGTGCTTAGTTCTGACCAATGGTGGCCATGTCTCAAAGGCTCCAGCGATTCAAGTTTTACAATTGTCATCGGTTCAATTAGTTCACGACTCAACGCGTGCTTGAAGACCTGCCGGACAGCCCGAATGAGCCGATTGACGTACCGGTGGCCGTTGCCCGACGCGACTAAGCGTATCGCGGACTTGATCAAGCCGCCTAGGCCCGAATTCATTGGCCACGCAATCCCCGTGCTCCATTTCCAGGAGCTCACACAGGCGGTTGAGCCGCAAGATTTCCTTTGGTGCGGTGGCATACCGTTTCTTGATGTGCTCCCGACATTCCGAGCACACGTCAGCCACCGTGATCGCAGTGGCTCCATGGTGCGTTTCAGCGTTGGGAGTGAGATAGCCACGCTCGATGAACTCGGCCACCAAGCGGATATATTTGGCTTGTGACTCGGGCGAGTTGTGCTTGCCGAGATAGAAATTCGTCCCATTGAAGGTGACGACTGCTTGGCCGCTGACGTGGTAGCGGTAGTTCGGAACTGTTTTCTTGGGACGACCCATCGTGCGATACTCCATCGTTTCGGAGTATTCGATATCGAATATCAGATACTCCAAATTGACGAGTCGCACGCCGAACTGGCGGGCACTCTAAGTCGAGTGCAAACCAAGACTTACCGAATACACCCCACTGGATTCGAACCAGTAACCTTCGGTTCCGTAGACCGATGCTCTATCCAATTGAGCTAGGGGTGCTTTTGCGCTGAGTCGAGATTGTAGCGGCCCATGCGTTGATCGCAAGTGGAGTTGGAGCGGCTCAGGCGGCTTCGCTCTGGGAGGGCCGGATGACGGCGCGCAGCGCTACGGCGAGCCCGTCGATCGCTTCGTCTCGAACTTTGAGCGGACGGCCGGCCCAAGCTCGATTGAGTGCGACCTCGACGCCTAGGTACGGTCGCGACACGAACTCGGCTCGCATGGTTCGGTGAAGGCTGTCGCAGGTGCCACGCCGAGGGTAATTTCGACGGACTCGTAGCATCGGTGCCACGTCAAAGAGCTGTTCCATCCATTGCAAGCATAACGCGACCTCGTCCGCTCTGGACGCGTCATGGACCAGCCCGACGTCGGCGCGATGCATCCGGCCTCGCGCGGACGCCGCGAACGAACGGACCGACAGATGAATCACATAGGGGCACCGAGCCAGTCCGCCGGCGATCGCCCGCCGAAGTCGCTCGCGATAGGGCCAATAAACTCGATCCAGCAATTTTTGCCGATCATGTTCATCTAGCTGCCTTGCAGTACTCGAGAACAACTCGCGATGATGGATGGAACGCGTGACATCGACACACTGGATCGAGTACGGGTTCTCAATCAGCTCCACCCCCAAGCTATCCGCCACCCGTCGACCCGCATATCGACCGGTGGAATCACAGGCAATCATTCGCTTGCGATTGACTATTACTGGCGACTCATCGCACGCCGGCGAATCAACATGTGCTGGATCGGACAAGACGTGTGTCTTGGACCACTGCGCAGGGACTCGGCGTCCGCCCGTTTCGCAGCTAACCAACAACATCCGAACCGCTTCCCGCCTTGCAACCCAAATCGTTCCGTCCGCGAGCCATCGATCCGAGCGACTTTTACTCGCGAACCGCTAGCCGAGCGAAAGCTTACTCACGACCTCGGGTTACGTAAATGCGATCTTGGAAGACTAGGCGAACCAGGCAGTTTGCTTTGGCTTTCGCTACACCAACGTTTCTAGAGCGCTAGCCAGTGCTGGAGAAACAGTGATATGAGAGCGACTCGATGTGGCACCTTAACCCGACGAGTACGAGAGGGAATCTTGGTCAATCCCTCGCTGACGCGTCAGGATGTCATCCTTTCGAGCAACGTTATTTGTTCGTGCGACAATACTCAGTGCTGGAGAACTGGGCAAACGTCGAACCATTCCCGTTTTTGTTCGGACATCCAATCGATGGACTCGGTCGGTCCCCAGAGCCCGGTTTCGTAGCGATGCAGCGGTGGTGCGGCGGGGCTTCGCCAGGCGGCGATGATCGGATCGATGATTCCCCAGGCCAATTCCACTTCGTCGCTGCGTGCGAACAAACTAGCGTCGCCGACGATCGAGTCCAACAGCAACCGCTGGTATGCATCGGGAGACGCTTGCCCGTCGGATATTTGTTGAAAACTAAAGTCCATGGAACTCGTGCGAGTCTTCATTTCAGAATCAGGCACTTTGGTTTCGAACATCAATTGGATGCCTTCGGCCGGTTGGATTTGGATGACCAAACGATTGCCGACGGGCGTCCGAGTCTTTTGTCCGAACAGGATGTGGGGAACTTCGCGAAATTGAATAACGATCTGTGTCGTCCGGCATGACATTCCTTTACCACTTCGCAAATAGAACGGCACGCCGCGCCAGCGCCAATTATCACAATACAGCTTGAGCACCGCGAAGGTTTCGGTTGGACTTCCCTTGGGCACGCCCTCTTCACCGAGATAGCCATCGTATTGACCGCGAACGGTGTTGTTGGCGAAATCGCCGCCGACCATGGTACGGACGCTGTGCAGCACTTTGACTTTTTCATCGCGAACCAAAGCGGCGTCGAAGCGGGCCGGTGGCTCCATGGCCGTGATCATCATCAATTGCAAAATATGATTTTGGAACATATCACGCAGGATGCCTGAGGTATCGTAGTACCCGGCCCGGCGACCGATCACGACTTCTTCGGCGACAGTGATTTGGACATGGTCGACGTAGTTACGATTCCAAATCGGTTCAAAAATGCTGTTGGCGAATCGCATCGCAAAGATATTCTGGACCGTCTCTTTCCCTAGATAATGGTCGATCCGATAAATTTGGTCTTCGCGAAAGACATGGTGGATGGATTCGTTGAGAGCTTGTGCGGTTTTCAGATCGGTCCCAAAGGGTTTCTCGATGATGACACGTCGATAGCCGTCTTTGTCATCGGCCAGTCCGGCGCGGCCCAATTGTTGAATGGCTTCTTCATAGAGCTGCGGCATGGTGGAAAGATAGTAGACGCGGCCGGATTGCTCGCTGTCTTCGATCTCGGTCAGGAATTTGGCGAGCGAGTGAAAGTCATCGACATCTTTGATATCGCCGGCGTGATAGAACACGTTCTTCGAGAAGGCATCCCAGGTCTCGTTATCGAAGCTCGCGCCGGTGAACTTGCTGGTCGTTTCGCGCAGCATCGTTCGCCACGCATCGTGTTCGTAGGCACTTCGCGAGACACCGACGATTTGTGTCTTGTTGGGCAGCCGATTTTTCTTAAAGAGGCTGTAAAGGGCTGGGATCAGTTTACGACTGGTCAAGTCGCCTGAAGCACCAAAGATCACGATCGTATGCGTCATGGAATCCGATTCCCCCGGAGTTTGGTGACGTGGAAGGCATGTTGCGTTCGTGGCATACCCATTGCAAAACGATTGTCACTGTAAACCGTGACGCACAACCCGAATAGCTGGCTATTCGAAAGAGGCTCTGGCGCGTGGCCGGGGGCGCGGACTTACTTGATGGTTTCGTCGACGTTTTCGGGCCAGCGGATGTCGCCCTTGCGGGCGCGCGCCTCCCATTTTTTGACGTCGGCCGAGCGACGGATTGCGTTGTCCTGGTCAGCGCGGAAATTGAGTGTCGTGCCGGTAATTTGACGCAGGTTCTGGAGTGCTAGGACTCGCACCGCCATCGAGGGCGAATCGAGCATTTCGACCAATTTCGCGTCGGCACCGCCCTTGAGTTGCTCTTGCGTGTAGCCGACCAGTAGCCCGAACAATTTTTCACGCTCGGCAGCTTCCATTCGACCGATCGCGTCACGAACTTGTTGAGCCGATCGAACGCTTTCGTTGACGACCGACAAGAGGGATTGGTAGTGATCGTCCCAGTACACTTTTTGGCGTGGTTGATTGAGCATGCCATCATTTCCAAAGTAAACGTCACCGAACCCGAGCCACAGCAGTGTGCGACTTGCCAATGCACCGACTTCGGCGCGGCGAAATGGGATCGATTCTCGCAGTGACAATTCGAGCGACTGCTCGCCGCCAATCATCGACAACAATCCACTGCGAGCGAGCGCCTCGAGCGACGCCTCGTTCGGATCCGGCTCATCAATCCACTCCTCGATTTCTTTAGCGACCGTTTGCACGGGCTCGCTGTCACCGACAAGTTGCCACTGTTGGCCCGTATCGAGTTGGTTTGTCATATTCGCGCTGGTCAATTCAGCCACGCCTTGGACGATCATCAGTGTCGCGGTGCGAACGCGTGACGTTACCACCAGCGGGTCGGCCCCGGGTTGGCGGCGGTGATCCAAGTGGATCGCGACCAGTGAATCGGCACTACCGAGCGTGATCGCAACGACTCGACCCGCGAGCGAAAGCGTCACCACGGCGCCGGGAGTTTTGTGACGAAGGAGGACTCGGCCGCCTTCCAAGTAGATGGCGTAGTCCGCTTCGTTTTGGATGAACGCGAGTCGGGTTGGCCCCGCCATGGTCAAATTGAGCCCATCGGTCGTTTCCAGTCTGGCGCGAAAACTTGGGGCGCAAAGGATTTCGGTGTTCGCTGCGATACTCGCCCCCGGAGACACGAGCGCCCACGATCCTTGACCGCTTTTCGCCGCGACGAGCGTCCGGTCAGTCACCAGTTTCGCGATGCCGTCGTTTCCGTCGGTCCCAGCAACCGCGTCACCGCTCGGATTTACTTCCGCGATCGCGGGCTGTTGAGGCATTGGTTGATCCGGCTTTTTCAAATCATCACCGCTGGGCGGTACCACGTTTGAATCGCGTGCTGGACCGGGAATCTCGGCGACTGTATCCCCTGGTCCCGTCGACTTCGGCTCCGTCGTGGCCGCTTCGCTCGCCGTCGGTTCAGTCGCACCCGCTTGAGTCATCGAGGGCTCGGTCATTTGCGGATCATTGGTCGGTACTTCCGTCACCGGAGCCAACGAGCCGGCAGGTTCACGCTCATCGTCGGCGCCCACCAGCGGTGGTGGAAGGGTGTCCGATTCAGTTACCGCTGGAGTGCCGTTGACGGGCGGTGGAGTGGTTCGCGAAGGCGATTGTTGATCTGATTTCGCGTCAGCCCCTTTCACGGGCTCGCCCACCGGTTGCATCGGCGGGGTCGACTCCGGAGGTGCCTCAATCTCCGGTGCAACGGCGTTGCCATTCGCATCAGCCAATTGAGAGGCGGACAATGGTTCGTTCTTGTCGGGCGGCACGCTATCGATGTATTCGAGCGAGTCATCTTCTTGCATCGCGACTTGTCGGTTAAGTAATGGTGCAAAGATTTGTGCCAATGCAAACAGCAATACTCCCGCCAACGCGAGCGACACGAGCCAGGGAGTGATCCGCGAGGTACGGATCGAGCCGGCATACAAGTCGCTCATACCACGAGGGCGTGGCTTGCTACCGGCGATCGCCGTTCCACCGGCGGTTCCCGCGCGAGCCGCTTCTTCTTCCTGGCGCAATCGCTTGGGCGCATCACTCACGCCAGAATCACTCGGCCCGACAGGCTTGACCGGTTGTCCCCGGGGCGGTTGCAACACGCCCGCGTCGCTGGGCTTTTGTGGTATGACCGTGGGCGCGTTCAAATCCAACGTCGGTTGATCGGGGATCGAAAGCGAAGCGAAACTCTCTGGCGCCGCGTGTTCAGTGACCAACTTTGCCGCGTCGGTGTTGGGCAAGTCGTAAACTCGCTCGCGCAGTGACGGTGAAACTTCGGCGGGCTTGCCGAGCACGAGCGTAAGAATTTGGTGACAAGCTGCCGACTCGGCAAGCAACGCGTCGGACTCCAAGCAAGCACGCTCGATCTCCGCGACCTGCTCGACCGGCAGGGTGCTGTCCAAATACTCACCGATCAAATTTGCTTCTTCGACGGGACCGGCCGCGTCGGGTGACGGCGATCCAATCAGCGGCGATGCGAGCGTGGCCTTGATTCGCTGGACCAGTTTCGTTGCAAAACCGCTCTCGGCAATCTTACTGCGCAATGTCGCCGATGAATCGGCGTCGAGCGTGTTATCGAGATAGGCCAGCAAGGTTCGTAGAGTCAGTCGCATCGAAATCACCACTCGTATTGTCGAAATGAATCGTCAAAGAGTTAGTGACTTGCCGCCACGAAGTCCGTGCAGAATTTTCTGTTTTTTTCGATATCCGCGCGCCAGCCACTGCTGCGGGGGCAGTTCTATCCGGCGTCCGGCGGGATCGAGATTCCGCGGGATCAAAACTTGGCGGACATGTTATTCGACCGACTTAGCGCTCGAATCGGCCGGCAGCGTCGAGCTAGCGGTGATGGTGGTGCTGCCCAGCATCCACTGGATTCCGACGCCAACTTGGCTGTAGGGAACCGACACTGTGACGGTGATCGGTGTCAAATCATTGTTGAAGACGGTTTTCACTGGCGGATCAAATTCGACGGTGTACCCAGTGATGTCATCTTCGGCAAGCGAGAGTGCAACCATGTTCTCCGACTCTTGTTGGGTCGTCGTTCGCTGGCAATAAATTCGGCAGCCGTTCATCGATGCTTCCTGGAGCGCATGTTGTACCGCGAAAGCACCGGCGACCTCGATCGATACGAGTACCAACAACAAAATCGGTGGCAACACGACGGCGAATTCGACCGCCGCGACACCGCGGCGCCGGTTGTATGCGGATGAGCGTTTGAAACGTGTCGACATTATTGCACCAATTGTGTTCGTTTGAGTCCGTTGGCGATATCGCGGAATGCTTTCTCAAGCTTCGTCGCTAGCTCTGCGCCGCTACCGGTAACGTCAAAGTGCCGTCCGTCGGTGGCTGTTGCAATCGCTTGCATCAGCGTCAAGTCAGCGGTGTCGCCCAAGCTGATCGTATCGATTCGAATCTTCAAGCTCGCCGCATAGTTGGCCATCGCTACCGCATAGTTGGGGCCGTCACCGTGGGGCCGATTTGCAAACCCGTCACTCATCAAGACGATTTGTTTCTCGACGTCTGGTCGCGGATGAGCCCACAAGTAGTGTGCCGCGTCGCGAATGGCTGCGCCGGTCGGCGTGTAGTTGTTGTACTTTCCAGCGATAAGTGATGTGTCGGCCAACACCGCTCCGCGCAAATGGTCAAAGTTCTCGGTCAAATCAGATTCGAGGACGCCTGCCCAGTCGTTGTGGGCGCTTGCCGGATTTGGATAGAGGCTGTCCGGAGCCAGTTCATAAACGACTCCTGCGTGGCCCTGGGCGACCGGATTATAAAGGCCGCGGATAGCACCGTAGCCCATGACACCGACGCGATCATCGTGTGATAGCGATTCGACAACGTCGATGAATACGGGAGCACTATCTTGCAGCGCTTCGATACGGCCTTCGTCCGCCATCGATCCCGAAAGGTCGAGCACCAACATGATGTCCAGCGGCGAACCTTCGACAGCAGCAATACTTTGTCGAGGAATCGTGAATTGATTCAAGCCAAACACGCCGGCGAAAAAGAACGGTTCGTTGGATTGGTTCGCATGCACCCGAACCGCCAGCGGTTGTGACGACAGCTGACTAAATGTCTTGGTCTTGGCATTCCAGTCTCCGCACTGGACGGTGATCGCATCCCGTGGAACGAGGCCGACGAAGCCGACTTGGTTCAAGCGAATAAAATCTTCGGCAACCGTTTTTGCGGCAGCCGCGTTGGTTGGATCTTTCTTGAGTTGCAAACTGGCTGCGAGCGCACCGGCATCCACCGCAGTCTGCATTTGGCTTCGCACCAACTGCATTCGTCCCAAGTCGACGATAAACGCCGCCATTCCGACAAACACGATGAGCAGGATGGCGAACAGGACGACGGTGGCGCCTCGGCGCTTATCGGAATCGTTGGTTTTCATCGGGGGACTAAGCTCATCAAGCGGGGCAGAATCGATGCAAAAGAAGGGCAATTCGCGCTACGGCGTTTCGGGTTCCGCTTCGCGTGGCAGAACGCATGACGCGGTGTACGAGGCGCCGTCAAAGAACCCCGGAACGGGCAACCATGTCATGTCCGAAAAATTTGCTGAGATTCGAACGGTCACCGGCGCCCATTGGGGCATCGTGCTCAGCGATACCGGTTCAATCTCCGTCGAATACTCGTTAATGCCCGAAGCCGCGAGAAAGTTTTCCAGCTCGGTTTCAACTTTTCCATGCGAGGCACCGTCGAGCACTGCCAAGCGACATCCCGAACGCGCGGCTTCTTCCATCGCCTGGGTCGTCATCATCGCTCGACCAAACTCGATACTTGCTCCGACAAACAGGAACAACGGGATGGCGACGAGAGACATTTCGACCGAGGCAGCCCCGCGACGCGATGTCTGGTGACGCGATGTCCTTCGACGCGCCGAGACGCGGTCGATTTTGTCAGTTATGGAGGGCCGGAAGATGTGCATGGGGCAACACGAAACACGGAGTCCAACGTTGGGACGACGACGTTGTCCCTATGTGAGGGTTAGTTCACAATCGTCGCGACGGCCGCCGCCGCGGCCGAGAAATCGGTGCGTCGACCAACGAGGGACGGTCGAGCGCACCGGTTAAAACGATTGAACCGATCCGCTACTGGACCAGGATCGATTTTCCTTGGATTTGCCGTGAACCACGTTTGGCCACCGGGACCAGTCGTAGCGGCCCCTCACCAAGCTGATCGCGAGAGAGCTCGAACGTCGCCGATTCCGCATCAGCCGCTTGGAGTTCCACGCCGTGATGGTACAACGCGACTCGCTCGGCACCGGGACATCCGACTCGAATTTTGACTTTGCGCCGCGAAGTTGATTGGACGTCGGCGGTCACGTCAGAGGTGGTCAGCGCCACGGATCCGGATTTACTCACGCGAACTTGCAGAATTGGGTCCGAGACGAGCACCACTCGAACTTCGAATTCACCATCCAATTCACCAGAGATATTGAAATCAATTTTCGATTGCGGCTTGAATTCGGCGGCCAAACGGCCAGCGAGAAACACTTCCATCGCGACAGTCGGCGAGTATTTGGCAGGGTCCAAGCCGACGATCGATTGACGTGACACGACGATATGTCTGGGGTCATTCGCATCCGGAGTGATCGTGACGAAGTCTCCCGAGCCACGCGCGTACGGCTGGGCCAACGGATCGCCAACGATCAACAACTGGTACGGCGACGTGGTGGTCGAGTAAAACGATTCGATTGCCGACATTCCTTCGAGATAGTAAGGATACAAAAGCGGAAGCGGAAACTTGGGCTGGAGTGAGTACGGTTCCGCTACTGCACCGCTGCTCATCGCGACTCCAGCGTGCAGCAAGTCGGTTAGCTTGGTTTGCTGGGGCGTTTCGAAAGCACCGCCAAGACTAGTGAGGTTTTCCGCGATCGCGCCCGGCACGAACTCGAACGCCGGTTGTGAAAGGTTGAGTGTTGCCGTACCAAGCATCATTCCGACGCATTTGCCGGGTGAGGTCGAAAGCGGCGACGCGAACACTTCCGTTTTGACATCACGATTGCCAAGCCAAATCAATGCGTCGGTGACACCGGGGAGACGCGTCGTGGTGCGAACGTCATTGGTTTTAGAGAAACGCACGTCGGCTTGCGGAAACGTGCGATCGCACTTGGCACTTCGCTCGAGCACCGCAACCGCTTGATCGACCGTGCTCGCGTTGGCATGAACGACGGCTAGCGAACATGAGAGCAAGTACGGCATTCCGCCCTCATCCGACTTCACGGGGCAGCCCGCGGAAGTCCACCCGACGGTCGACGCGAACCCCATCGGGTACTGGACTGTCGTTGGGTAGTCACGCGTGTTGGCGATTTCTTTCTGGACCAGCGACTTTTCGACCAACGGGGCAAGCGATTCACTGTCTCGCAAGTACTCGATCGAGGTCCATCCGCTTCGCAGTGCCGCCGCGAGCATCTGGGTTGCGGATGCTTGGTCGTCCGCTTGAATGAATGCTTCGGCGGCCAGAATTCCGAGCGGCGCGAGCGACGGATACTTAATGAATAGGTCGCGATAACCCATGCCCGCATCCGCGGGCCGCCCTTGCTCCATGGCAAGTTTTGCAGAATTAAAATTCTCGCCCTTCTCACCCGCAAATGGATTGATGAAATAGCGTTCGAATTTGCTCCGTGCATACAGATTCGAATACCACGACAGGTAGCCGGTATCGTCGGACAACACGAAGCGATAGAAGTACGTCAGCGAGTTGAGTGAGGCGAGCGGAGTCTGATACCGCTTTTGCATATCGTCGGTAAGTCGCGCGGTATGCTCGGATATGTCGACTCCCGTGGGGAAGCCGGCGGAATACGCGATCACACGCGTTTGTGCCGCGATTCCTCGCTGGTTGATCTGCTGCAACAGTGGCTTGAGAATCCGAGATTTGAAATCGGCGAGCGATATCTTGAGCCCCTCGGGAACATCGTCAAGAAAGATGACATTGCCAACCGGAATCCCGCGCAGTTCGACGTAGTGATTGGCGATGGTTCGCGAATCGCCGGAATTCGCATTGACAACGACGACCACATTTTCCGCCGAAACACCGCCGTGGGCTGATCCACACGTCCACCACAACGACACCAGCAGGACGACAATGCTCTGCATGGTCGAAACCATCACGCGGCGAGCGGCATTTACAACCTGATTGAGTTCCGGCAAATCGGCGACAAGTTTGGTCAATCGCATGACGGACGATTTCTCGAGTCGGATGGTGCGTGGGAACAGCGAACGGTCTCCGTCGACCGAACGACGCTTCGGGCTCACCATTTGAGTACGAATACTCACTCGGCGAAAGACGACACCGGATCTTCGTTCATTTTGAGCGTGATGTCGCATTGTGTTCGGTCACATGCGGAAGCCGATTCAGCTCCGTCTCATTTTCGACCACAAGATAATGCTGGTTGGTCGGAACGTCGTCGAACAACTGACGCAAGCCCGATGGCCAAACGATCTCCAGCTTGGAAATGATTTCGTGGTCGGCGACTCCGATGTCAATTGTGGGCTCGTTGGAGCATTGGAACCCATCACCGCCGATCATCCACGCGGTCCACGTCTCATCGCCTGCGGTCGCGACGACCCGAGTCCCGATGGCTTCACGCTCACTGGTCACTCCCACGATATTCAAACGAAGCCAGCGGCCGCCCGCCATTTGGTTCTCGAGTATATCCGCACTCGCGTCGAGATGATTTGCGACCAAATCGGGGCGGCCATCTCGATTAAAATCCGTCAATGCGAGCGTGCGACCAAGCGTCGTACGCGTCCAGAAAGGATCACTCGCGATCGTCTCGAGATCCAAGTTGAATCCGGCGCCAGATCCGCGGAAGAATTGCGGTGTCATTTTGAAAGGGATCTCAGGTGTGCCGTTTTCCGCCGGATCAAAAACGTGTCCGTTGAGGACCGCGAGATCAAGCCAACCGTCTCGATCAAAGTCGCTCGCTTGGATGCCGAATCCCACGGTGTCGCGACTCGGCTGGGACAGTCCATAACGAGCGGCAAAGTCGATAAAGTAACCCTGGTTTCGCTGCAGGAAGAGATTCGTGGGTTGATCCCAATAATTCGTGACGCAGAAATCGAGCGACCCGTCGCGATCAAAATCTCCCGTCGCAATTCCCATGCATCCTTGCTCCTGCCCGCTGGGGCCACCAGCACATCCTCGCAATGGAGCTAAATCAACCAGGTCCACGTTACCCGTCTTGGAATCGTTTTGGCTGGTCCAAAAATGATTGTTCTTAGTGTCGTTGACGATAAAGACATCGTTGCCGGCGGTGTGGTCGATGTTGGCGATGACGCCTGCAAAACCGTAGTTCGGCAAACGATGAAACGCCGACTCACGGTTCCATGGAACCCAGTTGGATGACTCATCGAGACGCAAGATTTGATCTTGGGCTTGGCGAAAAATTCTGGGCGTGCAATCAAAACCTTGGCCCCAGCACTGTGCAGTGTACGCTGCCGAATCGTCGATGTAGTTGATTACGACGATCTCGGGAAGATGGTCGCCATCGAGATCGCCACACGCAAAACTCGTCGTCCACAACTGGGTATCATCCAAATCGCGCGCGGCGAACGTCCCGTCGCCGTTGTTGATGAAGATGCGATTGATCCCAACGTTGGCAACTAACAAATCCAGCCAACCGTCCTGGTTTAAATCGACGGCAGCAACACCTTGGCCGTACCCCCGATCATCGGTTCCGCTGAGCGAAGCTATATCGACAAAGGATTCACCCACCAAGTTGCGATACAACCGATTCGGATCTGAGCCCTGGGGCGAATTGGGCGGTCCACCTCCCTGGGTAAAGTAGAGGTCTTGCCAGCCGTCCAAATCGAAATCAATGGAAGCGATACCGCCCCCGGCCGTTTGGTACATGACGATGTGCGAGTCATTCGACTGGCGATGATTCAAATACCGAAAGTCGATTCCCAGCTTCCTGCTGGCGCTGGTGAATTTTCGCGGTCCGTGCGAAATTGATTGAGCTTGCGAATTCGCCACGGATGCGACCACTGTACCCAAGTCCGTTTGAATGTCCGGCAGCGGCCACCGTTTCTTTTCGATGCCGCATGTCGCCAACCAATTGTCCGTCGATGGCTGTGCGATGCTGTCCAGCTCACTTCGACGTGCCACGAGCTGCGGAAGCGTTTGTTCCAGCTCGTTGCGTTCATTGGCGGCAACGAATCGCCACGCGACCGCTTCCCACGGACGCTGGAGGTCGTCAAGTCGTTGAGCGAGTTGGTCAATGTCCGCAAGTCGATTCTTTCGATTGAATCCGATGTTGACGGCAAGTTGCCAAGCTTCTTTTAGCAACGATTGCCTCGCGACCACTCGCTCGGCAAGCTGCGTTTGACCACATCGCGAAAGCGTTTCGGCGAGCCTTAGATACGCAACTTGGTCGGTAGGATCCAAGATTACCGCTTCGCAAAAGGATCGAACGGCTGCCTCGGGCCGACCATTTCGAATCATGTAATTGCCGATCACCGACCAATACTCAGGCTCATTTTCGATCCCGGGCGGCAGCGTGCTTGCCCAGGACTTTAGGTCGTCGTCGAGCTGTTGCGTTTCGTAAATGCGGCCTAGCAAAGCTGCGACCGTCGTCGACTGCGGGAACTCAACTCGCAGTGATTTCGCAAGCACCTTGGCTCGCTCGAGATCGTTCTGCACGAAAAGCCGCTTCGCCCTCGCGATTTCATGAAGCCGACTTCCGGAGACGAAGTCGGTAGTCTCGTCGTGGAACGGTACGCTCAACGTTGTCAAACTCAGCAGCTCGCGCTCGGTCACGTCACCGAGAACGATCATGCGCCGCACGTGTGCGGCTGCTTCAACACGACGACCTTGCGAGTTGAGCATTTCGGCGAGCCGACGGTGGATAGGAGCCATCTCGCCATAGTCCGCAATCATCTGGCGGAATCGCGTTTCCGCTTCGGGAAGTCGTCCAGCTTGCATGAGCCAGTCCGCCGCTTGACCGCGAGCTGCAAACACGGCGTCGGCATCATCGATTGACTGGAGCAGCTCAATCGCTTCGTCAACCTGGTTCTGGCCGAAGCTGCACTCGGCGGCAAGAAACAAGAGTACAGGGTTGGTTGGCTCGACAAACAAAAGCTCGCGGATTTGTTTTCCGGCAGCCGTGTACTGCCTGGCATCGATTTGCTCGCGTGCCGATTCGACAATTCGGGCCCGGTCGAGTTCATTCAAACCACCGCCCGATGGTTGCGTCGCCGAGCGAGATTGGTCGGAGGACTCACTCGCCATCGTCGCCGACTTACCTGACGGTGCCGCCGTGGAAGCCGGTTCCGACGTCGAGGTCGGCTCCGTGGGGCGGCAACCTCCGACGCCCATCAACAGGCTCAGTAGCACACATGCGGCGGCGAGAAGCGAGACATCGAATTTCACTGGAATGAGCACCAGCGGCGAGGCCAAAAAAAATCGGTCCCGGCAAAGCTGCCGAGACCGATTCAAGAGACGAATGAAAACACTACTCGAGCGAGACGGTTTCTTTACCAGCCTTGGTACCCAGAGCACCCCACAAACCATAGGGACTCTTTTGGCCAGGTCGGGATCCCGCACGCGGCAAGTTGACCGATGATTGGTTGCCGGATTCGATGCTGTCCGTAATGAACTTGATCGCACCGTCGGCGAACAGAACGTGACAACCGCCTTGGTGACGGCTTGCCATCGTGTATGTTCCGTCCGAACCATCGCCGCCCCAAATGCAACTTTCTTTGTTGGGAGGACGAACCGTATTCACGCTGGTGAACATCGGACGACCTTCAGCCCAGCGCTTGCCACGGCGTTGATCGCCAGCACCAGTATTGGTGCCATCGCGCCAAAACTGGGGATTGGCGGGGTCCACGTTATCCGTGTAGCAACGTTGTGGGTCGTCGAAGAATGGATCGCGTTGTTCAAACTTGGGTTGGCCGATGATTTCGAGGTTGCCAGAATCGACCACGATTTCACCAGCGGCGATCGTGTTGCTGGTACCGTCGAGGATGTCGCGGAAACCCGTGAAATGGCGAGTTTCAAAAACGCCACGCATCCGAGTTTTCGCATTCGCATCGGCTACCGTACCGTCTTCGTTGATACCGCCGGTGTGCGTCGTTTGATAACAATCTCCCAAACACGCCGCGTAGTTGTTCAAACCGGTTTGACCGGCAACACCCACGGTCGGATCGCTGGGGCAACGATAGGAACCGACGGTCGTGCGCCATGGTGCGTAACCGGTATCCCAAACGACGGGACCCATCGCCGGATAGGTAGTCGCTCCGTTGACCAAGGGATTGCTAATTTGCTCCCACAGGGCTTGTTGCTCGACGAACGGCAAAATGCCGACGAGCCAGCTCAGCATGTTGCGGTTGCTGCTGACGGTTCCCGCGGGGTGAGTGGTTCCGCCGGTTTGCTTGGGAAGCTTGTCGTAGGCGGAATGGTAGTTGTGAAGTGCCAAGCCAATTTGCTTGAAATTATTGCTGCAACTCATCCGACGTGCGGCTTCGCGTGCCGCTTGAACGGCCGGCAACAACAGGCCGACCAGAACGCCAATGATCGCAATGACCACCAGCAATTCGACAAGGGTGAAGCCGAACCGGCCTCGGTTTGATTTGACCACTGACAAATACTCCATGAACGCAAATAGAAGAACAGAAAAAAACAGAAAGCGGCTTAACGACCAGTTGGCGGACGGCTAGTTGGTTTGCTGATCGCGTTGACGCATTTGCTCGGCTTCGTCCGCGTACGACTTAGCCTTGGCATCAATCTCTTCTTGGCTCGTTGGCGCAGCGGGCGCTTCCGATACCGTGTTTTCAGCCCCTCCGCCGCCACAACCAACCATCAACGGGCTCGTGACACAGACCAACGACAAAAGCAGCATCCAAGAATTCGTACGTTTCATACTTTGAGTTAACACTGAGAGAGGGGGTGAAGGGAGCGAAAATGTGGAATGCATCACCGTAAATGTGATTCATCGACACCAGGCGTCGAGTGTCGACTCACGCGCGCATTGCGAGAGTGTCCCGGAATCTTGTCTTGCTTAACGACGGATTTCGGTCAGAACAGATTTGTGAAATATCCGACTTGTGTGACACGCTGTCGCACGCGGGGAAAAAACACATTTCGCGAGCCAAAAATCGAATGTTGAGTTTGTACTCAATTGATTTCGCGAAAAATTCGTTGAAATTCCGTATTGAAAATTGCCACTGGCCCAAATCGGACCGACGCAGACAAATTTTACAACAAGCTAGTCAAAACATTGGAGTCAAGCGGCCCAATATCATCAACTGTGGTCAATTATCAAGCCCCCAATCACTTCAAACTGTAATAAACGCAAAATTCGTCTGTGCTGTTTCCGGAACTTTACACGCTGCGGGAAAAAACTCAGAATCTGGGGAAGCTCTTACAAGTGACGTTGCGTGCACACTTCGATTAGTTAGCTTCGCGATTGAGATCCATTGCGATGGCAAAATTGCTGATCGCGTAACTCGAAATCAGATGACGCGTGATCACATGGCTGATTGGATCAAACTCACCAGCATCGGTGCGGCGATCGTGATCAGGACCAGAGCAACCGGATAGGCGGCGACATAGCTAGTCACTGGTTGACTCGAGTCGGTCGCGCCGGTTAGCACCGCAAGTCCTGGCGTGGACGTCATGCCGCCGCAGGTGGCGCCGAGCGACTGCAGAACCGAAAGCTTGAACCAGTAACGACTCACCGCAAAGCCGACGATGAGCGGCACGACGACGATGGCGAGCGCAGCCAGACATAGCACCAGACCATGGTCGGCAATGACGGGGCCGACATTCGCCCCCGCTTTGACACCGGCATCGGCTAAGAATAATGCCAAGCCGCCTTCGGTCATCAGCAACTGGGCTGCCGGAGGAAACGATCCTCGAATGGGGCCGATGTGTCGAAAGTGCCCGAGTAAGAGTCCGACCATCAAGGGACCGCCGGCAATACCAAGCGAGATCGAGATGCCACCGAGCTCCAACGACATATTGCCGACAATGATCCCGATGACCATTCCACCGACGACGGAAAACAGATCAGTTTCATTGAGTGTTCGCGGACGATGGCCAACCACGCTTTGAATCTTGGCGAGGGCATGGGACTCACCGACCACTGTCAGCGTATCGCCGAACTCGATTTGGGTTCGCCCCGAGGGGACGAATTCGATTTCATGTCGACGAATGCGCACCACGGTCACGCCATATCGGGACCGAAGCGAAAGATCTTTCAACGTGTGACCGTAGAACTCGGGGGAAGTCACCACCAACGATTTGCGTTCGCGATCCGCGTCCACGACTGTATCGTTGTCGTCGCACAGCACGCCCAGCGTTTCTGCGACGCGTTTGATATCCTCAAGTTCGCCAACCAACAGCAACCGGCTACCGAGTTCAAAGTGATAGTCGGCCGGCAAGGGTCGCCAGCGACCGTCGATGTTCACCCGCGAGATCTGGCAGGGCGAAGCCACAAACGCTTCGACTTCACTGGGACGCTTGCCAACGATCCCTGGATTGGCAATCTCGACCGCGCGACGCTGGATGCCCAGCGTCGATTTGGCGGCCTCACTGATGCGTTGATCGCTCTCGTCACCGCTGGACGCGTACAGAAATTTGAATGCGAGCTGAACGAACAAGACGACGGCGACGATTCCGATCGGATAAGCGACACCAAAGCCCACTGCGACACTCGATGCGTCCTCGACCGATTCCGAGATGGCACCCAATGCGGGCGTACTCGTCAGCGCTCCCGCCATCAGGCCGCCCGCGATTTCTGCGGGCAAGTCGAGAAGTTTTGCGCATCCCCAAGCGACCGCCACACCCGTGATCACGATCAACGCACCGAGGCTGGCCATGGTCCGACCCTGGGAGGCCAGTCCACGAAAGAAGGTTGGACCTGCCGAGATTCCTACGCAGAACACGAACAGTGCCAATCCCAGAGTGCCTACCCCGTCGGGCACCGTGAAGCCATAGTGGCCTGCTAGAAGCGCAACAAAAAGGATGGACGAAGTTCCCAGAGAGATACCCCATAGGGAAATTCGCCCGGCAAGCAAACCAACGGCAATGACAGTCAACAGCACAGTCAGTGGATTCAAATCCGGCTCCTTTTCGCCATTTTTTACGCGAGTCGATCAATTGCCGAGACTGCGCCGCGGGTTTCTACCGAAAGAATCCGCCGCTGGCGAGCGATGTTTAGGCTGCGGAGAGACCAGCCCCCTTAAACAGATTCCAACGGACTCTGTGTTGCCCAGCGATCCAGTGATGAGCTAAACTGAGGTTCCCTCCTGTCGGATTCCCACCTCACCACAATTCAACATTGGGCCGCCCAGCATCATGTTGTCGATCCGTGGACCTCAATCGCGATTCTGTGACGGCGTGTCACGACGCAGCTTTCTGAAAATTGGTGGCCTGTCGTTTGGCGCCGGCGGATTCACGCTCGCCGATCTCTTGCGAGCCGAAGCCGCGAATGCTTCGTCAACCTCTCCGTCGACGTCCAGTTCGCATAAGTCGGTCATTAATATCTTTCTCGCTGGCGGGCCACCGCACCAAGACATGTGGGACATCAAAACCCACGCGCCAAGTGAGATTCGTGGCGAGTTCCGGGCGATCCAGACCAACGTCGCTGGGATCGAGATTTGCGAAGTGTTCCCCCAGCTCGCGCGGCTGATGGACAAGGCCGTGATCATTCGCAGCGTCGTCGGATGCGGCGGCGGACATGACTCGGTGCAATGCATGAGCGGATGGAACCCGAACGATTTGCGAAGCATCGGTGGTCGCCCGGCGATCGGCGCGGCGGTGTCAAAACTTTGTGGTCCCGTCGATGCATCGGTGCCACCGAACATTGGCTTGGCGGCTCCCACATCCCACGTGCCCTGGAGCGATTCGGGGACTGCCGGATTTCTCGGCGCCGCCCACGCACCTTTCAAACCGGATGGTCCGGGAATGAAGAACATGACGCTCAATGGCATCTCGCTGGAGCGTTTGCAGAATCGAAAGTTGCTACTTTCGAAAATTGATACGCTCCGTCGCGACATCGACATCACCGGAACGATGCAAGGGATGGATGCGTTCGAAGAGCGGGCCCTGGATGTGCTCACCAGCAGCAAGCTCGTGGACGCATTGGATCTGAGCAAAGAAGATCCACGGATCGTGGCACGCTATGGTGACGGCAAGCCCTACCAATACCAATACGACGGTGCACCGACTTGCAACGACCAACTCTTGATCGCGCGACGATTGATCGAGGCGGGCGCCCGAGTGGTCAGTCTCAGCTACGGTCGCTGGGACAGCCACGGCCAAAACTTTGACCTCGTTCGTGACCACGGGGGCAAGCTGGACCAGTGCCTCAGCGCCCTGATCGAAGATCTCGACGATCGCGGAATGCTCGACGACACCACCATTGTTGTCTGGGGCGAATTCGGTCGCACACCCAAGATCAACCCCCAAGCCGGTCGCGACCATTGGACAAATGTGAGTTGCGCATTTCTGGCTGGCGGCGGCATGCGAACGGGTCAAGTCATCGGCGCCACCAATCGCCTGGGTGAAGAAGCGAGTGATCGACCGGTGCACATGCAAGAGATTATCGCGACGCTCTATCACAACCTGGGCCTCGACACGTCTTCCACAACGCTTATCGATCCCACCGGCCGACCGCAGTACCTCGTCGAACAAGAGCCGATTCGTGAATTGGTATAGCAATGTGTTTCCAACGTCGGCAGAGTCATCTGTCTCTCCGCAAGCGTCGCGTTTGATCGCGATGGAGGAGCGAAGGGCAAGTTTGGCGATTCGCTCGTACCGAGTTGCCAATGTTAAGTTCATTATTGGGTGTGTCACTGCGTGGCTGTGCTTGGCCACCGCGGCGGTTGGTCTGGCCTCGGAATTGCGGTTTGACAACTCCGATGAGCAACGTCTGGCCGGCGAGCAAAGTCTGGAAAAACGCCTGGTCGGACGCGACGCGAGACTCCAACTCGTTGTATCCTCACACGATCATGAGGGATCGCGCGACGCCACGCGCGAGGTAACGTTCACCAGCGAACCAGCCGGCGTGGTGGAGATCACCCCCGATGCGGTCGTCGTCCCCATGGTCGACGGCGAGGCTCGCATTCGAGCGACGGATCGAGATGGGAATGTCGCCAACATCGCGGTACAAGTGACTGGGACAGACGACGAGCCGCTGACAAGCTTTCCTCACCGCGTCGTTCCCATCTTTACCAAACTCGGTTGTAACGGTGGCGGATGTCATGGCAAGGCCGCCGGACAAAACGGATTCAAGTTGTCGCTTCTTGGGTTCGAACCTCGCGAAGACTATGAGCACTTGGTGGGCGAGACTCGCTCGCGGCGTGTGTCGCCAGCGCTTCCCGAACGCAGTCTGTTGCTGACCAAAGCGATCAATGAATCTCCCCACGGTGGCGGACAACGACTCGACGCCGCCAGCCATGATTACCTCGTGCTGCGCCGCTGGATCGCCCAAGGCATGCCTTATGGCGACGATGCGGATCGACGTGTCGTGTCGATCGATGTGATTCCCAAACATCGACGCATGCGTGCGGGTTCGACTCAGCAGCTTTGTGTGACGGCGACGTATGCGGACGGCACTTGCGAAGATGTGACGCGATCGGCGGTCTACGAATCCAACGACACGCAAATGGCGGACGTATCGACGCTCGGTGTGGTTCAACTGCATGAGATGGTTGGCGACGTATCGATCATGGCACGCTACCAAGGCCATGTGACCGTCTTCGGAGCCGACATTCCCAATCCGTCATCGGGCAATTTGGAATATCCGAACCCGATCAATCCGCTAGACGTTCATGTGTTCGCCAAATTGCGATCGCTCGGGATCGAAGCGTCACCGGCTTGTGACGATGCAACTTTTGTTCGTCGCGCGACGTTGGACATCGCCGGTCGATTGCCGACGATCGACGAAGTCCAATCGTTTGTGGCGGAGTCGTCGACCGACAAGCGTTTCGCGCTCGTGGACCGGTTGCTCGACAGCCCCGAGTATGCCGATTATTTCGCTGGGCGATGGAACACGATCTTGCGAAACCGTCGTTCTCGTGGCGAAATGCAATTTGCGACGCTGGCGTTTCATACGTGGATTCGTGAGAGCCTGGCAAACAACCGTCGTTATGATGAATTCGTGCGCCGGATCGTATCCGCTTCGGGAACGGTTGCCAGCAACCCGCCGGTCGCATGGTTTCAACGCGTTGCTGATTTGAATCAACGCGTAGAGGATGCCGCCCAGTTGTTTCTAGGCCAGCGGATCCAATGCGCGCGGTGCCATCACCATCCGTATGAGAAATGGAGCCAAGCTGATTACGCCCAGCTCGCCGCATTCTTCAGCACCGTGAGCGGAAAAGCGGATCGCGACCCGATCGAACCGGCATACTTTGCTCGTGTCGGTGGCGCTTCATCACCGCACCCTAAAACGGGCCAACCGCTCGCGCCAGCGGGTCTCGATTCCGTAGAAACAGCGATCGACGCCGACGAAGATCCGCGGACGCGGTTGGCCGATTGGATGACAGATCCGACGAATCCGTTTTTCGCGAAAGCGGTCGCGAATCGATACTGGAAACACTTTTTCGGCCGTGGGCTCGTCGAGCCCGAAGACGATTTGCGGGTTACCAATCCACCGTCGAATCCGGAATTGCTCGACTCACTCGCCGACGAGTTTGTCGCATCGGGGTACGACTTGAAGGCTCTCGTTCGCTTGATCGCGACGTCCGCGACCTATTCGCGATCAAGCGACGCGATGCCCAGCAATCTTGCGGACCGACGCAGCTATTCACGTTACTATCCAAAGCGGATGTCCGCCGAGGTCCTTCTGGATGCGGTCGATCGTCTGACCCACAGCACGACCCATTTCGATGGCATGCCCGCGGGAACACGCGCGATTGCGTTGCCCGATACGGCGTTCTCGTCGTATTTCCTGCAGGTGTTCGGTCGCCCCGAGTCTGCAACCGCTTGCGAGTGCGAACGTTCGCACGATGCGAATCTGGCCCAAAGCCTCCACCTACTGAATTCAGAACAAATGCAAACCAAGCTTCATGAGGACACGGGTCGAGCCGCGATACTGGCTGCCGACGAAACGAGATCGGATCAAGACAAAGTCACGGAGTTGTACCTGCTTTCGCTCAGTCGACTGCCAAGCGATGAAGAGCTCAAAGCGTCGCTCACTTATCTCAGTCAGAATGATCGACGCCAGGCATACGAGGACCTCCTGTGGTCGCTCATCAACGCCAAAGAGTTCCTCTTCAATCACTAGGCTTCTTGCCCGCGAGTGATTACGACGCGACGTCGGTACCGACGTTTTCCTTGCGCAAACTCATCACCATGCTGCCGACGAGGATGATAGCCGTCAGTGGCATGACGACCCACATGAGCGTTTCAAACCAATCGGCGACGTCGTCACCATCGCTGGTGAGGATCAAGAATGTCGTGTAAAGCACGTAGTAAAAGACAAACAAGCCACCCTGCCAACGCGCGATAATCCCGCCAAGAAAAATTGGCAGACATGCGACCGCGACCGCGATCATCACGGGAATGTCAAACCACACCGCCGTTTCGCTCACCGGCACTCCCGTCGGGCTGATGATCGCCGTCAAACCCAGCACACTCAAGATATTGAACAGATTACTGCCCACGACATTGCCGACCGCGATATCGCGTTCACCTCGGAGACTGGCCATCACGCTCGTCGCCGCTTCGGGTAAAGAAGTTCCTACGGCGACAATTGTCAAACCGATCATCAACTCGCTGACGTTGAAGGCTAGCGCAATCGTCGTCGCTCCGTCAACGAGCCAGCTGGAACCATAGGACAAACAAAGAAGTCCCGCGATAATCAGCCCGAGTAGCTTGAGCAGCAACAGACCACTTGGTTTGGTATCCGGCGGCAAGAGTCCTGGAATGTCTTCGCCCGATTCGACGGCCGCGGCGCTCGCCAATTCCGACGCGGCGAGTTCGTCTCGCTTAGTCTGTCGTCGGCTGCTCCAGATCAGGAAGGCCGTATAAATGAGTAGCGTTAGGAACAACCCCGAGCCTTCGACCCGCGTCACCGTGCCGTCATAACTGACTAAGAAAGCGAGGAATGAAACCGCGATCATGAGCGGCACATCCAAGCGAATCAATTGGCTGGATACGATCAGCGGCGCGACCAAAGCGGACGCACCAAGCACGCCGAGCACATTGAAAATGTTACTTCCAACAATGTTTCCGATCGAGATGTCCGCCTCACCCTTGATGGTCGCGTTGATCGCGACAGCCAATTCTGGGGCACTGGTGCCGAAGGCGACAACAGTCAAACCGATGACCAGCGCCGAGATCTTCAGTAGCGAAGCGAGACCGGAGGCGCCTCGAACGAGAAATTCGCCGCCGATCACTAGCGCAATGAAACCGACAAGAACGTAGAGCGTGGGCGCAACGAGAGGGTGCATGTCTTGAAACGAAAATGAGTGTGACAATGTCTTCGCGTTACCCGGCGACACCACAAGTGCGTCCGTTCCAGTCAGGCGAGTTGGCGATTGTCTTGGGATGCTGGCAATGGTCTTGGGATGAACGCCGGATACAAGGCGGGTGCCGGTCCGGTTTAACTGCCAATCACCGTAGCTCTCCGGGCCGAAATCGGCGAGAGGGCAATCAAGGAATGACTAAACTCCCAGCAATCGCTTGAGTTCTCGCCGGTCCTTTCGGTAAGCCTCGGCGGATGCACCGACCAGACTCGCATCGGTGTGCGAAATGTATTCCATGTGTAACGAGATCGGGCCAGGCGGACGTGTGTTTTTCAGTTCATTGAAGAGTGCCGGGGTCACATCGCCCTCACCCAACGGTACGTTCTCGATTTTGCCATTCACCGCCCGGTAATCTTTGACGTACACGGTTGCGATCCGGTCACGAATCATTGCCAGATCGATTGGCCACGACAGATTACCTTCGACCGTCGCGTGTCGCACGTCGTAGGCGACTCCGATATCCGATGGAGCGATCTCGTCGAGCATCTGTTGTAGATCCCAAAGCGGACCGCCGACGTAATTCGCTCCCGCGTGATTTTGATACAAGCCGGTGAGTCCGAGATCATGATTCATGGCGGCGAGTTCGCTCGCATCCCGCGAGAACGTCTTGAGTTGGGGCAGGATCGGTTTGTCGAGGTCATACTTGTAGTACGACATTCGATAATACGAAATGTCGGCGATCGCACCGGTCCGCAACACGGCTTCGGCATGCGGTGATCGCGGGCTGTTGATATCGGTGGTCATGATGATGACGCGACGATCGGTTTGCGCCATCGCTTCGCATAGCTGCGGAAGTTTCTCCACAGACTCAGCCGGGTCGACTTGGCCGCCGCGACGAATCGTCGCTTCGATCCCGTCCACTTCTATCTCGCGACAAAACGCCGCCAACTCCGGCCATGGCATCAATTGCAAATGCTTGGCAAAAATACAAACCGGATGCGACTTTGGATCCTCAGCCGCCATCGACTCCGCCGGTCCGAATTGGACAGCCACGGATGCTGCCGTGATCGCTGACGCCTGAGCGAGAAACGACCTGCGAGTGAGTGCGGATGTACCTTGGGCGCGGGATCGAGGATTTCGAATCATGGTTGCTTTTGCACCGTCATTTTTTTGGACAGTAGTGAACAGTGGAGAATACGGCTGGACCCAAGCGAAACGTCGCCACGACGAGAAACGCTTCGCGAATAGTTATACACGACTTCGTTCCCACTTGCCCGACTCAAGGGAACGCTGGGCACCGTAAGTATGATTGCGGCAAACTTGAGTCAATTTCAAAACGCCGGGCGATCAAGACGAACCGTGCTCGTTCGACCTCCTCCCCGTTAAAAAATCCGGGTTAGGGGCTATTTCAGGGCCGTGCAAGCCGTTCGCATGTAAACTAGCATTGCCGCTGGCCACTCTCATACCCAGTCCTCTCGGTCACTTAATGGCGGTTGAGTCCGAGTCGACTCGATGAGAGTCGCGACACCCATTCGCACTTCAAGTTCTCGACGCATAACGTTCAAGACACACGCCGCCCTATGACTATCCACGTCGCTCTCAATCACCGCACGAGCTACACGTTTGATCGACCGGTGCAGGTCACTCCACACTCGATTCGGTTGCGTCCCGCACCGCACTGTCGGACGCCGATCAAAAGCTATTCATTGACGGTTCGCCCCGGCGATCACTACGTCAATTGGCAGCAAGACCCGCAAAGCAACTTTGTGGCACGCGTCAACTTTGAAAAGCCCATTCGCTCGCTCGAAGTCGAAGTGGACTTGGTTGCCGAGATGACGGTGATCAATCCGTTCGATTTTTATCTCGAACCCGATGCCGAACAGTATCCGTTCTCTTACGCTCCGGCACTTCGCGAAGAACTCAAGCCGTATTTGCCGACGCCCACGATTGGTCCCAAGTTGGCCGAGTACATCGATTCGGTCGATCGCAGCAAGCGCCGGACGGTAATGTTTCTCGTTGATCTCAATGCGCAACTCAGTCGGGATATCAAGTACTTGATCCGACTCGAACCCGGCGTTCAATCGGCGGAAGAAACGCTCACCAAGGGCAGTGGCTCGTGCCGAGATTCGGCGTGGTTGATGATTCAAATTTTGCGTCACTTCGGAATCGCGGCCCGTTTCGCAAGCGGTTACCTGATCCAATTGACGGCTGACATCAAGGCGCTCGATGGCCCCTCGGGACCCGAAGTCGACTTCACGGACTTGCACGCTTGGTGCGAAGTCTTCTTGCCTGGTGCAGGCTGGGTCGGGCTGGACCCCACCAGCGGTCTGTTTGCCGGCGAAGGTCACATCCCGTTGGCCTGCACTCCCGAGCCCACCAGCGCCGCGCCGATCACGGGCGCGACGGACAAGTGTGAAGTCGAATTCGATTTCGCGATGAGCGTCACTCGGGTTCACGAAGATCCGCGCGTGACGCTGCCGTATGACGACGCGACCTGGAAACGGATCGAAGCGAGCGGCCACGCGGTTGATGAATCGCTGCGTACCAACGACGTTCGATTAACGATGGGCGGTGAACCCACGTTCGTTTCGATCGACGACCAAGAGGGCGAGGAATGGAATACCGCGGCGGTCGGACCGACGAAGCTGCGATATGCGAATCAATTGCTGGGCAAGTTCAAGGAACGGTTCGGCAAAGGCGGTCTGTTGCACTACGGTCTGGGCAAATGGTATCCCGGTGAGCCACTGCCGCGCTGGGCGCTCCGATGTTTTTGGCGCAAGGACGGTCATGCGTTGTGGGAAGACCCGCAATGGCTGGCCGATCCGAGCCAAGATTATGGTCATACGGTCGATGATGCACGCGAGTTTGCTCGTCGGCTCGCCCAAAAGTTGTCCGTCAACCCGCGGCATGTGACCGACGGGTTCGAAGACATTCTGTATTACTTGTGGAAAGAACGTCGGCTGCCCGCGAACGTGGATCTCCGTGATCCGAAACTCGATAGCGAAGAAGAGCGGACGCGATTGACGCGAGTGTTCGAACAAGGAATCACGTCATCGGTCGGCGTCACCTTGCCGCTACGTTATGTGTGGTGGGCCAATCAACCGTATTGGGAGAGCAGCGAATGGGTCGTGCGCAGCGACCAAATGTTCCTGATCCCAGGCGATTCCCCGATGGGCTTACGGTTGCCACTTGCCGGGTTGATGTTTGTCGACAAGGTTGAGCAGCTTGAAGATTTCATTGAAGCGGACCCGATGGAAGATCGCCGACCGCTGGCGACGCGAACCGAGATCATGCAGCAACGTGCGAGTGTGGTCTCGGCGGTGGATAGTTGGAACTCGTCGAGCCACTTCGCCTTGGTGGGAGCATCCAGCTCCGGTGACTCTTCCCAACAAGGTGCGATCGATGCTATTGCTGCGACAGGACCCTTCGGCACGACGTCAACCGTCGCACAACGGCTTTACGAACCGACCACGAATTTGTCGTCGTCGGACTACTTCGCCAGCCGTTCGTCGGACCAACCGGTGCGAACAGCCATGTGTGTCGAACCGCGTGGCGGAAAACTCCATGTGTTTTTGCCGCCAATCGATCGACTCGAAGGCTTCATCGAACTCATTGCGGCCATCGAACACACCGCATCGGAAATGCAAAAGCCGGTAGTGGTCGAGGGTTATTTGCCGCCGCACGATCCGAGATTGCAACACATCAGCGTCACACCTGACCCAGGCGTCATCGAAGTCAACGTGCACCCGGCCGAAAGCTGGGAAGAGCTGGTATCGATCACGTCCGGCGTCTACGAGGACGCGCGTTTGTGTCGATTGGGGACTGAGAAGTTCGATCAAGACGGCACACACACGGGCACCGGCGGTGGGAACCATATCGTGATGGGTGCCGCTACGCCCGCCGATAGCCCCTTCCTGCGTCGTCCCGACGTGCTGCGCAGTTTGATTGGCTATTGGATGAATCATCCGAGCCTTTCGTATTTGTTCAGCGGCAAGTTTGTCGGGCCGACCAGCCAAGCGCCACGCGTGGACGAAGGTCGACGCGATAGTGCCTATGAATTGCAAATCGCGTTTGAACAGATCCCCGATTCGGGCGATGTTCCGCCATGGTTGGTCGATCGGATTTTTCGGCACTTGCTCGTCGACCTCACCGGCAACACGCACCGGAGCGAGTTTTGCATCGACAAATTGTTCAGCCCGGATTCGTCCAGCGGACGATTGGGGTTGGTTGAGTTTCGAGCATTCGAAATGCCTCCGCACGAACGAATGAGTTTGACTCAGCAATTGTTGCTCAGGGCGCTCGTCGCTCGATTTTGGAATGAACCGTACCGCGATTCGATTGTGGACTGGGATACGTCCATCCATGATCGTTGGTTGCTACCTCACTTTGTTTGGGAAGACTTTGGTGACGTGATCGAAGAGACCGCGGCCGCCGGCTTTGACTTGCAACATTCGTGGTTTGCGCCGCACTATGAATTTCGGTTCCCACGCATTGGAACTGTCAATACACGTGGGTTGGCGATCGAACTTCGCGAAGCCGTCGAGCCATGGTATGTGCTTGGCGAAGAAGCCAGCGGTGGTGGAACGAGTCGATACGTCGACTCGTCCGTCGAACGGTTGCAAGTCAGTATTCGCGGAATGGTTGCCAGCCGTCACCAAGTGCTTTGCAACGGCCGCCTACTACCGCTGCATCCGACCGGTACCCAAGGCGAGTTTGTCTGTGGGGTCCGTTATCGAGCTTGGCAACCACCGAGTTGTTTGCATCCGCTGATTCCCGTTGATACGCCGCTGGTGTTCGATGTCTTTGACACTTGGATGAAGCGTAGCCTGGGTGGTGCACGGTATTATGTCAGCCATCCCGGCGGATTGAACCCAGCAACGTTCCCAGTCAATGCGAATGAAGCGGAGTCGCGACGTGTTGCACGATTCACCAAGATCGGTCACACGCCGGGCAAGTTTTCCGAAATGCCGGAAAAAGAATGCAATCCGCATTACCCGATGACGCTCGATTTGCGACGCGGCCGAAAGTAGCGAGTTGGGTCATTGGTCGTGTTAAGGTCGCGCTGCAACGCTTATGTTGCGCGCGCTGCCCGACGCGCTTGCGGTACGGCCCCTCGTGCGACAATTCGGCCGTTTGACGATCTCGGCTCCTCTGCTATCATCGAGCACGTGAGGAGCGAGCCCGTCCATCGGTTCGTTTTTGTTTCGGTAGTTCTTTGTCGAACGTTGGTCGATCTAGCCGCAGCGCCAATCCCGTTTGGCAACGCACAATCAGCAGTGTACTGCTGTTGACGTTGTTGCTTGGAATGGTTGGCATTCCGCTACCCAATTCGGTTTCACCCAAGGAAGGTCGGTTCCCCTGCGAACGCTGTTCGTGCAGTTGCGCGAATGCGAGCTATTGTTGGGATCAATGTTGCTGTCACACCGATGTCGAAAAGCTCCGATGGGCTGCCGAGAACGGCGTTAAACCACCCGAGTTTTTGGTAGTGCGCGTCGCCATGGCGGCCGCCGGCAAGACGCAACTCGCCGTGGATTCGAGAACACGTCCGAGTTGCTGTGCGTGTTCGGCAAGCCATCGTCAAACGTCTGGGGCGCAGTGCGAAACGCAGGAAGTGGAGTTGGCTGGCGACGATTCCGAAGACGACAATGACGCCCCGGCGGCAACGCCGCGGCTGGTTCGTTTGGAAAGTGTCGCCAAATGTCGCGGTGTCACGCTCGCTTGGTCGCTGTTGTCGACCATCGTCGTTCGCTTGGGAACGAACATGGACTTCAAACCCGAAGCGCCGCTTCTGTATGTATTGCCCATCACCAGCGAGTGGGCTGAGTCCAACATTCTCTATGTTGATCCGCCGGTGCCATAGCAGCGAGAGCGCCGCACTTCTGATCTTGCTTTGTCATTGCATGCCGATGCATTCGAATGTCGCACGTCGATCGATCGACCGGCAACATTGTTTGCCGGTCAAGTGAGGCCGCAAAGTCAATCTTCTTTTTTGGCTTTCACGCGATTGAATCCCAGGGAAACTCGCTCGAGTTCTCGGAGTGGTTTCGTCGCTCGTCGTATCGCTCCCGCGCTGGGTATTCGGAGTTCGCTCCTCACATTAGCGTGTCTTCGTCGCCTGCGCGCGGGAGCGTCCTCAATACCAAATCATCAACACACCCGAGCGTTACTTACTCATGCTCCCTCACACCTACGTCCCAAACGTACCGGGCCGCTGCCAGCGCGCTCGCTGCGCATTCACCCTCGTCGAGTTGCTCGTCGTTATCGCCATCATCGGTGTCCTGGTCGGATTGCTATTGCCGGCGGTTCAGGCGGCGCGGGAAGCGGCGCGGCGGATGAGTTGCAGTAACAACTTTCGCCAAATCGGCTTAGCGATGCACAATTACGAGTCCACATACAAAACGTTGCCACCACTGGGAAACATCGACGCCGACTTTGCCATTCAAGCTCGAATTTTACCGTTCATCGAACAGTCCGGTTTGAATGACTCGTTGACATTCGACGTGCCTGCTTTTTCCGGTGGCTTCGCGGCCAAAATCCCTCACCCCAAGAATGCTGCCGCGTTTGCTACGGCGATCCCTACGTATCTATGCCCGAGTGATCCTGCCCCCGCAGTGACGATCGTCAGTTCCGGGGGCAACACTTACAACTTTGGGGGCATCAATTACATGGCCAATTTCGGCAGCGGCCGAAAACAGAATTACGACTTTCGCTGGAGGACCGACGGACTGTTTTTTCAGCCGCATAGCGTCCAGTTCAACCACATCTTGGATGGCCTTTCCAACACCGTCATGATGAGCGAAACCGTTCGCAGCGAAGGGCCCGACCAAACGTTGCCCGCTGGGACTCTGCCGCGGAAGCCGTACGCATTCACCCTCAACGGTTCGTCGGGCGTCAGCGCTGGACTTCAACCGACACAGGGGCTTCTGGCCACCGGTGGACCATGGATGAGTTATGTCAACGGTGTCGGAAACATCGAGAATGCTGACCTCGCGTCCTTTTGGAACACCTTCACCAATTGGAGAGGCGGTTCCAGCCCAGCTCTGCGGGGACGCGGGATGAGTTGGGCGTTCAATGGGGGCATCAACTCGATGACCAACGGCTACCTTTCGCCCAATAGTCACACGCCCGATATCGTCACGCACATGACGGGATACTTTGCACCGCGCAGCTATCACACCGGAGGCGCTCACCTTTTATTCGCCGACGGGTCCGTCCATTTCCTGAGCGATAGCACCGATACCGAATTGCATCGAGATTTACATAGCGCGAATGGCCGCGAAGTCATCGAGGGTTTTTCACCGTGAGCATCGTTTCCGAGAACACAGAACGAGAGCAACAGCCCGCCGAACGGGACACGCCGCGGTCGGAAAATCGCATGCGAGGTTGGCCCGATTACGGTTCCGTTTGGCGGTGGCATTTCTACGCTGGGATTTTGTGTATTCCGTTGGTGATCGTCCTTTCGATCACCGGAACGATTTATCTATTCCGCCCGCAAATCGAAGCTTGGCAGGAGCGTTCATTCGATCGCATTCCTGCCGACTCGCAGGGTCCCGCGACTTACGCATCACAAGTTCGCGCGGCGGTTGCCAGCGTCGATGGGGGAAGGTTTGCGGCGATTGAGCGCGCGAGTTTCGCCGATCTGTCCAGTGAAACGGTGTCGGCAACACGTGTCATGGTCGATCAAAACGGAGAGCGGACACGGGTCTACATCAACCCCAACAACAGTGAGGTCCAAGGATCGGTGATCGAGGAACAGCGTTTCATTCGAATCGTTCGGCGAATCCACGGCGAGATGTTGCTCGGCAAGCGGGGATCGTACTTGGTAGAGACGGTGGCAAGTTGGACGATCGTGATGGTGCTCACCGGCTTGGTACTTTGGTTGCCGCGCAAGTTGACTGCCGCTGGCGTACTTTACCCACGTTTGCTGAACCGCGGCAAAGTGTTCTGGAAGGACATGCACAGCGTGGTTGGTTTCTGGGCCTCCGGGCTGATCCTCTTCCTTGTCGCAACCGGCTTGCCCTGGTCGACATTTTGGGGCGACTACTTCAAGTCGGTCCGTCGACTTACCAATACGGCGGTGACCGCGCGGCACTGGGAAAGTGGTCACGCGGATCATCATGGAAACGAACCCGCGAAAAAATCAACGGACCCCAACGCCACGAAACGCGGCGGAGCCAAGGGACCGTCATGGCGAATGCCCGTACCCGATCCGAGTCGCTACCAATTGGAGGAAATCGATCGCGTCGCACTTTTCGCGTCAACGCTCACCTTCGATCCCCCGATGATCATCTCGCCTCCGAGTGAGTCCGATTCGGTTTGGACGATCAAATCAGAAACCGCAAACCGACCGCACCGTCAAACGATCCACTTCGATGCTGCAGCGGGAAAAGTGATTCGTCACGAAACGTTTTCGGATCAGCACTGGGTTGATCAAGTTGTCGGCCAGGGGATCGCTTTGCATGAGGGGCAGCGGTTCGGATTGATCAACCAGTTGATCGCGCTGTTCGCAACGACGGCGCTCGTGGTGCTGTCGGCGAGCGGATTGATTCTTTGGTGGCGCCGCCGCGATTCGCTTGGGCTTTCACCACCCGCAATGAGCCGGACCAGCTCGAATCGCCCGTCGACGATTTCACCCGCGCGAACTGCGATCCTGTCGATTGCGGTGGCGATGCTGGCAATCTACTTACCACTGTTTGGTGCGTCGTTGGTCGTGGTACTTGTGCTGGATTGGTTGTGTTTTTCGAGGTTCACGTCGATTGCGATTTGGATGGGGCGCAAGAAGAGCGGCCCCGTCGCGGCGTAGTCGATCGATTCAGTATGCGTCGGGGGCTTTGAATCTCCCGGCGCGTTCATTCGATTGCGGAGTCGATGAGATAGCTAGCCCAGAACAATGGTGGTGCACCGGTAAGATCGGTTCGTGCGGCATCGGTGCCGGTGAGCAACGGTTCAACCGCTGGATCCAGTTTCGAACGACGCAGCAGTTCCACCGCTCGGTACCAGGCGGCGTGGGCATCGTCATAGGGCAACTCTTGCAGAAATTCCTTGCTCAACAGAGCAGTCGATTCGCCGCCGATCGGCCATCGGCTGAGAACAATGTCACGTACACCGCTGCAGTGCATCGCGAGCAGCGTTGTCGATATTTCGCGTCCATCGCCCAACGAGGGATGCGACGCCGCAGTTCGAAATCCAGGTAAGAACACGTTGACGGGCACGCTCGACGGGAACCGCATCCAGCTCGACAATGTTGCTTCGGGGCTGGCAGCATCGTACAAGCCAGGCGTCGTCAGCAGTGGTTCATTCGCATTGGGTGTGACGGCTCCAAAGACAGCCAATCGCCCGATGGACTCGCCAATCAAACTCGATGCGACCAGCGGATCGGCCGGCAGCGATTGATACAATTGCAAAGACGATGTGATCTTGTCCAACTCCATCGCATTGATTTCGGAATCCCGTGGTGCAAAGAACAGTGTCGATGCGACACCAATCGGTCGGTCCGGTTTGTCGTAAGCGACGGGGTGCAAAACCAACCCGGGTGTGGGTGAGCACGTGATCATGAACCGATCATTCCATGACTGGGTCCCCGCATCATTCAGATTGAGCAATTCGAACGGCAGGTACCACAGCACACCATCGGGCACGACGATGATGCGATCGACCTCGTTCAATCCCGCCATGATTTCTTCGGGAACGAGTTGTTCGCGAAGCACCGCTGCGCTGGCTCGCCACGTCTGCTGATCATCGAGCCGCTGGGCGCCTCGTAGCGAAATCGCCCCGATGTCGCGCAAAAGCTTGGCAATCTCCAGTGATACTGCTCGAGCGGATTGGGTGCTCCACGTTTTGACAACACCGTCGATTGCCAAAGTCCCGACGAACACATCTCCGACATGGACAAACGCCATTAGCGCCGTTCGCTTGGGCAGTCGATCCAAATCCGACTTTCCAAGGACAGGGGGCGGCATCGTGGGTGGGATCGAACCGCGATCAAGTGCCATTTGCGTCGCGAGTGACTCGAGCACCGAACCACGTTTTGCAAGCTCTGGCGAGCCTACCATCGGTCGGGGCGTCGCCAAGATTTCTATCATTCGTTTTAGCCGTGGCGTCGGTTTCGCAAAGACTGCCGCCGCAGACTCGACGAGTAATTGTCGCTCGGTCGCGGCGAGCCGACGAACTTGTTGCAGCCGCCCGCCCACCGGCAACTGCGACAAAAATCGATGGCGCAGCAATGCATCCGACTGTACCAACGCTTCAAGCGGTGGATTGCGTTTCCAGGTCGAAACGAGAAATGCATTCAGGGCGGCAGAGTGGTCGTAAGACTCGAAAGCCAAAGCGTCCACATGGTCGGCCCGCCAAACTGCATCGGGCAACAATCCCGAGGGAACATCCGTTACAAATTGTCCGAGTCGTTCGTCAACGGCTCTGCCACCGATTCCGTCTTGGTTGGCTTCGACTCCGACCAATCCGAGCTGGAACAATCGCGGCGTAGCGAACATCGCCGCACCCGGGCGTTGGATTCTTCGTTTTCCGTTGAGAGCCGGACCTTGTCCGTAAGCAAACGCCAACATGCGTAAAATGGATTCATCGATGCTGGGGCTGGCCCCGATGGAACCGCCTCGCGCAGCGGCGACGCGAGCCGCAAGCAAATCAACAGCAGCACTGATGCGTGGCACCAAGATTTCGCGTCGTTGCAACAGCGTCGCGGCCTGGGTCACCATCACATCGGCGGCGTCGACGTTGTCGATGGCCAGGGCCGCGTCGCTGGCCGCCATCATCGCGCCTAGCGACGCCAACCTGCCGTCGCGCAGATGGCTTGACGCCGCGCCGGTCGCTCGAGTCCGCAACAAATCCGCCGTCTCTGGTACGACGCAACCGCGTGCGATCTGGAATGCTTCGCCGACCCATTCCGGTTGCCGCAGCGCCGATGCCGCAGCCGCCGCGCGGAGGGCCAACGGAACCGCGTCCGCATAGTTATCTCGCGATGCCAGAACACGAGCAGATGCGAGCATGCATAAGGGCGACAACGGGTGAACACGATCGCCGATCGTCGACGACGCTTGGCTGTCCGCTATCACTTCGTTATCGTTTCCAACTGCGAAATGACCACAGGCGTGAACACAACCGGCGACCGAATTCCCAAACGCTTGGCCAGGTAAATCCACCGTCATCAGCGCACTGCGAGCGACGTCTGATTCGCTCGCCAGCGGACCAAAGATCACGCGACGTCGATACATTGCCGTCGCGAGTCCACGCAATATTTCATTCGCATCCACCATCATGTTCGGGGCGGACTCTTGTGGCGTTTGATTGACGGAAGCGGCGATTGTGCTGGTGCCGGTCGCAAATGGAATCCACTGCGCCGTTGGCAACAAATTCGGCGCATCTGCGCCGGCCCACGATGCCGACGCATGGGTTGCGCGCTGGCCCGGCACGATCGCCAAATTCCAATCCAGCCGATTCATCCAACCGCGATGTCGAATCGCTATCGCCAATGCAGCATCAATCTGCTCCACCGCCGCCGGCAAATCACCGGCCTGGTAAAAGCACTCACCCAGCATCGCGTGCACGGGTATCGCATCAATCCAACGACCCACCGCGTCGCGCCGTGTGTTGTGCAAGGCAGCATCCAACCTGCCCGAGGCGTCACTCATGTTGCCTTCGCGGTAAAGCTCCAGCCCGATGTAGTACTGAGAATTAGGATAACTGTACTCGCCGACCTGATCCCCGCCGCCCGGCAAAACCCCTTGCGCGACAACGGGAGCTGTCGATAACCAAGCGAACATGACCAGCCAAGTCCATCGCATTACAAGCTCCCGGCTTCATTCATCAAATTTCGCAATGGACTTGCCCCTGCACGGAATTCCAGACGAAATGCCTCGCTAAAAAAATCCAGACATCGCGAGAAATTGCATCCGAATTGTACCGCAGCCACTGGATCGATTGACGCAATTCCGCGAAAACCAGCCGCGTTTATCATCGCGATACTTAAGTCGTGGTACAGCAAACTGCAACACAGTGTAGCGAAGTGATGCACACACGGCCGCTCGAGTGCGAGAGCATCGAATGCTTCGTGATCGACTATATCAACATCATCTGCCGGTGGAGTATGCTGAGGGTCGCTCGTTCGGTTCAGGATTTGCTGCCCATGTGTCTGGTTGCGAATGTCGTTTTCAGAATCGGCCGCAATTGTCTGAATCGATCAGTCCATGCGACCAAACTTAAGTCGTGCATTGCGTTGGTCCTTATCGACGGGGTAAATCATGAGATCGATATTCGCGTTGCTGCTTTGCGTGACATTCGCCACGTTGGTTGATGCGATGAACCCCGAGCAGGTCGCTGCCGGAAAGCAACTCTTCGTTCAAGAGTTCTCGCCGACCCAACCTGGTCTTCGTGGCGACGGACTCGGCCCGGTCTTCAACGACACGTCGTGTGTGGCTTGTCACAACGCCGGCGGTATCGGAGGAAGCGGCGATGCTCGCAACAACGCTCGCAGCTTGGGAATGAGGGAGGCAGCATTGCTTCGAAAAGGTGACAGATCGGCGCTGACTTCCGCGATCGCCGAGTTTAGCCCTGGATTCATTTCGGCAAGTGGCGGTGTCCAGTCCGCGTTTTCGTTGCACCGACGTGGAGGCTCACCAGCCTTTTCGAAGTTGCGAGATGCGTCGATGCGGTATTTCAATGCCCAGTGGAATGAGGACGCCAAGCTATCGAGTGATACCGTCCATGCCGAGCGTTCACCCCAGCGTCTCGTCAACTCGACCGGCGACCTCGCGATGACGGTCCAGGTGTTTGCAAGGAACACGACAGCGTTATTTGGATCGGGACTCATCGATCAAGTGCCTGAGTCTGCCTTGATTGAGCAAGCGCGATTGCAGCAGCGAGATCGCGAGATTTCGGGGCGTCCGGCAACGCTGGCGGATGGACGTCTCGGCAAGTTCGGCTGGCGCGCCAACTTTGCCACTTTGCTCGAGTTCACTGAGAATGCGTGCGCGGCGGAACTCGGACTTCAATCGTCAAGAGTCCGCCAGCCTGGCGATTTAACGAATCCGTCTTACGTCAACAGCAATCCGGACTTGAGCGACGACGCGATCATTTCGATGAATGCGTTTGTCGCGTCGTTGCCAAGGCCGCAACGTGAAGTACCGTCTGATTCCAGACAGCGGCAACGAGTCGCGACGGGTGAAGCAAGATTCGCCACCATCGGATGTGCGACGTGCCACGTTCCTAACCTGGGCAATATCGAAGGCCTGTATAGCGATCTGCTGTTGCACGACACCGGACCCTACTCGGTCGATCTTGCGGGCGCACCGCCATTTCGCAAAGACGTTGTATTCAGTGAAGAAATAACATCACTCACCGCAACGCATGTTGGCTACTACGGGCCCGTCCAGGAGATGCAGTTTTCGGAAAAACCAACGGTTATTTCGGCCATCGTAGGACGAGAGAACCCATATTTGAGTGCGCCTTCGACCGCACCGAAGACGGTTGTAGAGCCCTTGGGAAGACTACGCACGGTGCGTCGAAATTTGGATGATCTTGGTTGGCTGGGAACTGCTTTACGAGTCGCAGCTCGCAATCGCAATATGAGGAGCAGCCCCACTGCGGAGGCGGCACTGAATTTTCAAATGGTGTCGACGTCCAACATCGAACCAACGTACGTGAATCAAGAGTGGAGGACTCCACCGCTTTGGGGCGTACGCGAGTCAGCGCCTTACATGCACGACGGTCGCGCCGAGACGATTTTGGAAGCGATCGCGATGCATGATGGTGAATCTCGCGGCACACGCAACCGTTTCTTTGCGCTCCCGTACGAGGATCAACAATCGATCCTCGAATTTCTGGATACCCTGGTCGCGCCCACCCAGGGCGTTACTCCCGCACCCAGAAAATTCACCGATCTCGATTTGGTCAAACGCTAGCCCGGGTTGTTCGTAACCCCAGGCCTGCACTCGGGACCCAGACTGAGTGCCTTGCTCGCGCTTGGGTTGTGATCAACACAGCGTGATTCTTGAGCATCAAGCCGCTGCGGGCACCGTCACTCTTGTTGCCCATCATTGGCAATCCATCAATCACGTGAACTAGCGTTAGTGGGTGAATGGCAGCCGATTCACTGTCCGCCGTGGGCGTCCGTTTTCCGACGCCGGCAAGTCTGCGGTTTGAACAGGCGTCACGCGCGCAATCGAACTTGGCGGGAACGGCCTCAACCCAGCAATGCACACAATTGCACAGCAGTGAATTCCCATCTGTTCCCTGAGATTTTTCCTGTGAATCTTGGTATCGCTCGATAATCTTGGCCTTTATCGAGCATTCGGACCATTTATCAGTTGACAGCTGGAACCGGCACTCCTCACAATAGTCAATTACCTATGGCTGGCATAGATTTGATCACCTGCACGCTTTGCGATGTGCTGTGGAGTTGGTTGCTGGCCGCGTCTTTACTCTTAGCGGAATAGGTCTGCCGTGAAAACAGTTTCACAACTTCTCTGCGGGATTCTTCTCGCTGGCGTGTGCGGGGCAATCGGGTGCACCGGTCAATCGGAGAACGAGGTCATCGTGGATCCGAACGCGGGCACCGAGGCACAGCAAAAGGAACTGGAAGAGTACGACAAGCAGCAGGCGGCTCAGGACGCCAACTACCAGTAAATCAATACCCGTGAATTGCCTCGCTTTGGAGTTCACGGCTTATCTCGTCGTCTTTGCTTTTTCTTTTCCTTCTCAAGGGTCATCCTGATGAAAGTACGTTTTCGTCAAGCCAGCGGGTTTACGCTGGTTGAGTTATTGGTCGTCATTGCCATCATTGGCGTGCTGGTGGGGTTACTCCTGCCGGCGGTACAAGCCGCTCGCGAGGCTGCGCGGCGGATGAGTTGCAGTAACAATTTCAAGCAAATTGGTTTGGGACTGCACAATTATCACGCTGCCTACAATGTGCTCCCCGCGACCCTAGCCGGGACATTCGAGGTAAACGCGAACGCGGGTGGTACCAATCCGGTGGGAGGCGGTGCCAATCCGAGTAACAATCGTCGCCGCCTGAGTTTTTTGGTTGGCATCATGCCGTTCATCGAACAACAGGCGCTTTGGGAGCAAATTAGCAATCCCAATCAGTTTCGGGCCAACGGCACACAGCTTCCGGCCGGTCAGTATTGGGCACCGATGGGTCCCGCACCGTGGCAAACTAATTACGGGCCATGGATGACGGACGTCGCGACGCTGAGATGCCCAAGCGATCCCGGTGTCGGCTTGCCATCGCTCGGACGCACCAACTACGGGGCGTGCTTGGGCGATTCGACCGATTGGACCACGAACGGAAAGTTCACCTTTGGCGGAACACCGGCGAAATGGAACGAGCAAGGCACGCGAGCGGCATCCTGTCGTGGTATGTTCGTGGCTCGCCAGTACCTCGGTTTTCGCGATGTACTGGATGGTCTCGCGAACACGATCATGTGCGGCGAACTGGCAACAGACTTGGGGGATCGAGCAAAGATCAGCCAAATCGCCAACACGCTGCCCGGCGGATGGGCCGCGTTCCACCAGAATCCATCGCTCTGTCGTGACAGTAACTTTGTCGACAACGCACGCCCCAAGTTTTGGTGCCAACCGGGAGGCACCTGCACCGTTCCGACGTTGGTTACAGGCGGCAACCAGCGACGAGGCTTCCGATGGGCCGACGGTGCGCTGCTCTACACCGGGATCACCACGATCCTGGGTCCAAACTCCGAACTGTGTTCCAACGGTGGAGATGCCTCTAGTGGTTCGATGTCACCCAGCAGTCGGCACCAGGGCGGATGTCACGTGTTGATGGGTGACGGCGCGGTGAAATTCGTCACCGATTCCATTGAAGCCGGAAACGCACGTTCACCAGTGGTTCACCCGACGCAAGCAGGTTGTTTGCCGCCGGGCAGCCAAAGCCCATTCGGATTCTGGGGTGCCCTGGGCACTCGTGCCTCCAGTGAAACATTGAGTCAAAGTCTCTAGCGCGTTAATTCGTCACCGCAATCGAAGCCAAGCTCTGCTCGCAGGGCTTGGCTTTTTTTATGCATTCAACGTGCGAGCGTTGAGCCTACGGCCGAACTAAGGTGGGGCAGGGTGCGATAGGATTAGCGGATTCTTTTCGGACGGGCTCCGTCGCTGGCTCGACCATCGATTCGAGTCCACCTATCCTTGAGCAAAGTCACCTTGCGGACGGAAAGTGGAACATCGTCTTTCCGCCGCCAGGGTCCGCTTCCTGGCCACATTCGATCGAAAGTTTCAACGGGCTTTCGCGACGATACCTACTCGACTCCGCATGACGCAAACGAAACTTACTCGATCCAAAATCCTGGCGATTGCAGCCGTAGTTGTGCTAGTGGTTGGTGGCGGGGTGCTTGCCGACTATTGGTCAGCGCGGCCTGTCGATGCGGTGGCAACGTTTGTCGGCCGGAGTTCGTGTCTGGATTGCCACCAAGATCAAGCCGAAAAGTTCGCCCATTCGCATCATGATTTGGCGATGGACATCGCGACGGACCAGACCGTTCTCGGCGACTTTGATGACGTCACCTTCGAACATGACGGACTGACCAACCGAATGTTTCGCAATGGCGAAAAGTTTATGGTTCACACCGAAGGTCCCGATGGACGGATGCAAGACTTTCAAGTGAAGTATGTGTTCGGCGTTGACCCATTGCAGCAATACATGGTCGAGTTCGATCGCACCCCCGACATGAAGCCCGGCGAAATCGGTCGATTGCAAGTATTACGGATTAGCTGGGATGTTCACGGCAAGAAATGGTTCTATCTTCGCCCACCCGATGTCAGTGACAAACTCGAACCGAGCGACCCACTGCACTGGACTGGGATTGCGCAACGATGGCAAACGATGTGCGCAGATTGTCACTCGACGAATCTGAAAACGAATTTCAACGTCGCCACGAACCGTTATCACACGACCTACTCCGAAATTGACGTGAGCTGTGAAGCGTGTCATGGGCCGGGAAGCATGCACGTCGAATTGGCCAACGCGAAATCGCTGTTTTGGGACCGTCATCATGGTTACGGCTTGGCAAAGCTCAAGGGTGACGACATCGAGCCGCAGCTGCAAACGTGCGCGCCCTGCCATAGTCGTCGTGGCTTGATCGATCCCATGTTCACGGCAGGTCGGCTATTCACCGACCATTACAATCTGGAATTGCTCAATCCAGACACCTACTACCCGGATGGCCAGATCAAGGACGAAGTCTACGTATACGGCTCATTCACGCAGAGCAAAATGTATCACAAAGGAATTCGGTGCACGGATTGCCATGATCCGCATTCGCTGCAGTTAAAGCATCCCGGCAACGAAACATGCACTTCGTGTCACCAGCATTCGGCCGGCAAGTACGATGTTCCATCGCACCATCATCACGCGCCCGGCACACCCGGATCGATGTGTGTGGATTGTCACATGCCCCATCGAACCTACATGGATGTGGATCCACGACGCGATCACAGCCTGCGTATTCCGCGACCCGATTTGTCAGTCAAACTGGGGACTCCGAATGCGTGTAGCGGTTGCCATGTGAACGATCAAATGAACATGGTGGAGCAGGAAACTCGAGCGAAGCTGAACGACTACCAATCTTGGCTTGATGCGGCCGAAAATGGCAACGAGTCAGTCCAAGCGGCGATCACAACGACCGACCAGTGGTGTGACGATGCATGTGCGAAATGGTACGGTGCGGACCGAAAAACGCCTTACCATTTCGCGGAAGCGATCGCGGCCTTTCGGCGCGGTGAAGCCGACGCGGTGCAACGGATGTTGTCGCTCGTTTCGATGCCCGAAGACGCTGCACCTGGCATCGCTCGTGCAACGGCGCTTGCGGAATTGGGCCAGCACAACGTCTCCGATACGATCCAGCTCGCCGCCACGATTCTGAAAGACCAAGACGAACCGACGATTGTTCGCGCAGCGGCCGTGGGAGTATTTGCGATCGCTACGCCCAATGCGACCAAACGAGCACTGTTGCCGATGCTCGACGATCCCATTCGATTAATACGAAACGAAGCCGCGCGTGTCTTGGTTTCATCAGGAGCCTATCAGGAACTCAACCCGTCAGAGAAAACTCGCGTCGATCTATCGCTGCGAAGCGTCCACGATGCGCTGATGGCGGCATCGGATCGTGCCGGGGCTCACATGGCCTGGGCGATGCTATGCGAACAACAAGGACGGGCCAGCGAGGCGATCGAAGCTTACGAAACGGCGATGCGATTGGAGCCGATGACGACGGGGCCGCGTACCAATTTGGCATCACTATTGGATCGTATCGCGGAAGAACAACGCCAACAGGGTCAAACGGCCACAGCGATGAAGTCGCTAGCGCGAGCGCAAGCACTTCGTGATGAAGAGTTGCCGTTTCTCAAGCGAGATGCGCTGCTGGCACCCGACAACGCCGATGTGCAATATCGATATGGACTTGCCCTGTATTTGCACGGTGACGAAACCGAGGCTCTTGCGCAATTGGAGAAAGCGGTCGAGTTACAACCCGAAGTCGAATTGTTCCAAACCGCGGTGCGGCTATTGAAAGAGAAACTCGCTCAGTAGTCGAAGATTGCTCGATCAAGTCAAATCGCGATCTCGAACACCCAGAAGATAAAGGACGGCGTCCAATCCCATCGTCGAAACTTGGTGTTCCGCCGACTCGCGAACGAGCGGCTTGGCGTGAAATGCGATACCAAGTCCCGCGCGGGACAGCATCGGCAAATCGTTAGCCCCGTCACCGATGGCGATCAATTGTTTGCGATCGACGCCCTCATCATCCGCCAACTGTTGAAGCAAGTCGGCTTTCCGTTGCGCATTGACGATGGTGCCGGTTACTCGCCCCGTTAGCTTTCCGTCAACGATTTCTAACTCATTGGCGTACACATGATCGATCCCCAGCCGCTGTTGAAGGAAGTTTCCGAAATACGTGAAACCGCCAGAGATGATCGCGGTGCGATACCCGAATCGGTGCAGTGTCGAAAGCAAACGTTCGGCACCTTCGGTCAACTTCAACCGCTGCGCAATCTTTGGCAGCACGCTTTCGGGCAATCCGGCTAACGATCCGACGCGCCGACGCAGCGACTCGTCAAAGTCCAATTCGCCTCGCATGGCGGCTTCCGTGATCGCGCTGACTTCTTCGTAAGCACCAGCCTCGCGAGCGAGCTCGTCGATCACCTCGCCTTGCAACAGCGTGGAATCCATATCGAGCGCGACCACTCGGCGGTTGCGTCGAAACGCGTCATCTCGCTGCCAAGCGAGGTCAAGATTCAACTCCGAGGCGAGCTCGAGCAATCGAGCTTTCAATTCGGTCTTGTCACGAGGTTCGCCTCGCAACGAAAACTCGACGCACGCGCGAGTCAGTGTGTCGCTGACGACGCGGGGCGGGCGACCCGACAAACGAGTAATGACATCGATGTTCAGCCCCTGATCGGCGAGCATTCTACTGACGGCATGAAACTGTTCCGCAGTCACGGCTCGCGAAAGCAACGTGAGGATAAATCTCGATTTGCCTTGACGCTCCACCCAACTGTCATAGTCGTTGTCGGCGATTGGTTGGTGCTTGCAACGCAATCCCAGCGATTGGCCTCGCGTCTGCATCGCACTGATGACTTCATCGGCGACCTGCCCGCATGGGATTCTCACCAACATGCCAAGCAGGAGTGATTGATGGATCACCGCTTGGTTGACGTCGATCATTCGACAGCCGAACGAAGCGAGCACTTCGGAAAGCGAAGCGGTTAGCCCCGGACGATCGTCGCCGGTAAAGCGCAGTAAGACGATGGTGTCAGTGGTGGGCGACGTTCCCACGTGGTCGGTAGTTGCATTCATGTTTGGCATGTTAACGAACAATTCGTCGATTTGGCGAGACGGCTGGCGCCCGGCCATCGCTGCTGCGGCAAAAGATCAACCTCAAGCCAGTAAACTGGTTGCGTCCATTGCCCGTGCAATGTTCACTCACGGGTTCGGGCAGCCCGGCGAAGAAAATCAACCTATCTAGGCTACGGGCTGGCTTGCTGTAGACTAGCTTCGCGCTGCAACGTGCAACTCGCCGTTACGTGTTTGCCGCTAAAAAACGTGCTGAACGCGTAGAGGTTGGTCGCAAGCGGGGCATTGATCCCCACCGTCACTTCCGTGGTCGTGTCATCGATCACACTCGGAGTGATTGTGATCGAAGCGTCGTTGATGCCGACCACGGCGATGTTCTGCTGAACGATAGCAAGGACTTCGGAAGCCGATTTGCCAGGCAACATTCCCGCACGAGCACCTTCGTAGGCGGCAAGGGCGGCCGTGTTACGAATGTTTTGGACGCGAGCAATATCGATCGATGCGAACAACAGAGCAAACAACACCGGCGCGACAAACGCGACTTCCACTGCGGTCGCTCCGCGACGATTCGTTTTCTTAGTCATGTGGGCTTGCCCGATCAATCGATCAATGTGACGGGAAGGTTGGACGCGAGTTCGCGAAAAGCGGCGATCAGCTCAATCGAATTACTCGCGTGATAGTGATGCCCACCGCCGATGGTCGCGACCGTGACCATGTCGGCTTGGTTAGCGGAATCCAGAAATGTTACCGTATGGATTGTGATGTTATTGTTCTTGGCGACTTGGGCAGTGATCGTCGGATCAATCCCCATGTTCCATTTGCCATCGGTCATCACGATCATGGTTTTGTGTGCGTAGCTGAGCGCGCCGGTGCCGGTCAACATCGTGATTCCCGCGTCCATTCCTCCGGACATATTGGTGCCGCCGAGCATGACGTTGGTACCTCGCTGTTGAACGGAACCTTGAATCGGTTGCAAATCCGTGCCCATGGCAACGTCCAGCGAGACCGCCGGAAAGCTTTGGCCGGTGAGCGCCCCTTCGTAGGTGCTACCGTCGATCAGCGAACCAAACGAGACCATCCCGACGCGGGTATCGACGCTGCGATTTTCCAAGACGGTGATGAATTCCTCGACCGCTTGTTCAAGATATGCCCAGCGGCTGTGGGTATGATGTGGAGGAAAGATCACCGGATCGCTTGGCCCCGGCGGAATCTCCGCGGGATAACTGAATTCGATCCCGGTAAGGTCGAAACACATGGAGTGCGAGCGATCGACGACCAAGCAGATCTCGCTTTCGGTGAATGCCGCGGTCGATTGGACGTCGGTCGTGACGACGTCGGTCCCGGTCACGCCGCCAAAGAAAAGTGACACGGGTTGCGACGCGAGCACACGAACGGAGTCGAATGGAGTCGCGTTCGCGGTAAACAACCACGAGCCGTCGGACTGGCGCAGCGATCGACCGAATTGAATTTGCTCATCAGCAAGAATGACTGGCTCGCCGCCGACGTGGTTGACGGCCGCGAGCTGTTTCGCCGCCGCGATCGCCGCGGCGGTGGAGTCTTCACGAACAAGTGCTTCGGCTCCCGCCTTCGCCGCCGAATCGGCACTCGCACGCAATTCGAGTCGCGATAATTGCATGTAACCGACGTCGACGGACAATGCCACCATGAGAGCAAAAATAGAAATGGATGCGACCACCAAAATCGCCATCACGCCGCGACGTGAACGATGCGAGCGGGTCCGAATGGAGCGAGTCGGATACTGCATGGTGGCGTACCTATTGTTTAATCATCGTGACGTTGGACACAATTTCACGCCCAGGCATGATCATCGCGAGTCCACCCGAGTTGTCTTCGGAAGGAATCGAAACGCTGACTTGAATCATCGTTCCCCGAGCCAGGGTCGCGTCCACGGGAGGCGAGATGGTGATCACGGCGCCAGTGATCTGTAGCGACTGAAGCACTGCGTCGGCACGACTTCGCGCCTCAAGTTCCGTCCCGCCGGTCGCTGACGCAATTCGTGCCGCCTCATACGCCGCCGCTGTACCAGCTTGTTTGGCGTAGATTCCGTTGCCCAGTTCGATCGCCCCGAATACGACAAGCGTTAGAATCGGAACACAAACTGCAAACTCGACCGCAGCAACGCCCCGGCGCTGTTTCGATCGACTTCGGTGACGGAAATGAAGCGAAGTGAACACTGAGGACAGATCTTTGACTGTGCGACGTTGGAAGTCGAGACTCGGATGCTGGCAATGCGCCCAGCGAGTCCGCTGCTGTCGGAAGAGTAGGTCGACCGTGACAAGATGCAAAATTCGCTGTCCAAAAACGGCTGCATGAAGTCTGAAAAGATGCCTCACACTGCGTCATCCGCTACCAGAAACACAATCGCTACGATCGCGAATCGTCGCATTGGTCGCATGACCGGAATTCGACCATACCCTCAAGGGATCGTCCTGTGACAATTATCGTGACACGATTTCCGCGGCCTTGGCGTACTCTTTCGCCCGGCGAACATCTCCCTTTTTGGACTGGAATTCCGCCATCGCACGATACGCTTGCGGCGAATTGGGCAGGGCGTTGATCGCCTTGACGAGCCACGTTTCCGATTCGTCCCATTGGTATTTCAAGTAGCCGGTGGCCAATTCCAGCATGGCGCGTCCGTCCGTCTGGTGCTGTCGCAAACGTTTCTTCAGCCGGCCCAACTCATCGAGTTGGGCACGTCCATCAAGGTGTCGCTGCATGTGCTCATCGGCAAGTGCGACATTTCCGAGTTCCGTGTGAGCGGTCGCGAGCAAGTAATTGAGCGAGACATCATGAGGAAAGTCCTTCATCAGCGGTCCAATGAGCTCGATCACTTGGTCATGCTTGCCTTGTTCGGCAAAGTTTGACGCGAGCGAATGCCGAGCCGCAAAATTGAATTCATCGATTTCCAGAACCGCTCGTAACCCTTCGATGGCTTCATCGGTACGACGCAAATCGAATAAACACGAGCAACGAAGTAGACGCGAATCAAGATCACCGGGATCGGCGGCGATGATTTCGTCGTACAGCGCGAGAGCTTGTTCGTTCTTGTTTAGTTCCAAACTCAATCGTGCCAATCCATGTCGCGCCCGAGCGATCGTCGGATCACGCTCAAGGGCGCGATGAAAGTACAGCTCGGCTTCCTCCATCTCCCCGAGTGTCGCGAGCAACTCTGCTTTATGAAGCAGGGCTCGAGCGTCACCGGGTGCAGCATCGATCCATGAATCGACGTAAACCTTTGCCTGGTCAGGCATCCCGACGGATTCAAATCCTCGCGAAAACGCTTCCAAAATTTCGCCGCCATGCTCGGGCATTTCGACCAACATTCGCGGTAGCTCGTCAACGATCGCCGGTCCGCCGCCACCTTGGATGGTAAGCAATTTGCGCTCGAGCGCCGTTTGCTGGGGCGTCGCACCGCGTGAATCGGCAAGCGACAGTAGCGCGCGAGCCCGGGCCGGTTCGCCGGTGAAGCGAGCCACGCGTGCTTGACCTAAAGACGCCTTCGCGCTTCGCCACTGCCATTGGTCCGCACGCTCAAAATACCACGCCGCATCGTCGAATCGCCCCGACTCGATTGCTCGCTCCGCCTGCAACATCCAATAGCTCGGCAATCCCCAAGCAACTCCGACCACGACAAGGATCGCGAGCGCGCCAAGCATTAGCGGCAACCGCCAATGACGTTCTCGTTTCGAAGATTTCTCCGAAGTCGCGCTCGACTCTGAGGTCATTGTCGTCGGCGACGGCAAGCCAACCGTTCTCGAAGTTGCTTGAGCGGGACGACGTCGTCGCTTGGACTTGCTCATTGCCCAGCTCCGATTTGGGCACTGGGATGATTATTCAAGTAGACCGTCAACTCGCTGCGCAAGTTCAAGTTGGTTCGGCTGGGAGGCACAATTAAATCAAGGTCACCATCGAGGTCCCAGTCGGTCAGTACACACGTGGCGGCTTGACAGGAATTCTTGGTCATCGAGTGACGTCGAAAGTTGCCCTCCGTATCTTGTTCGAACCAAGCGACCGCATCGAAAGTGTCCGGCGGATACTTCGCCACCTCTTCGATCGCCAGATAAGCGACCGCGGCAACGTCCATGTCACCATCGCCATCGATGTCACCGGCGACAGCGCGATAACAGCCGGGCATCGCTGCAATTTCGTGGACTTTGAACGGGAATTTCCCCTCGTTCTCGAGCCATTTGATGCCGTGGTAGGGCTTCGCAAGATTGTCGTCGAATGTGTCACCATTGGTGTAGAGCACATCCAAGTCACCATCATTGTCAAAGTCCAATGCTTGAATGCTACTGGAACCTACCGACGGATCATACGCCGCGTAGATCACTTTGGATTCGAATTCGCCATTGCCTCGATTAAGTTTTAGCTCGACCGTTTCATACTGCTGGGTCACCAACGCCAAGAAATCCGTCCGCCCATCGTTGTCAAAGTCCACGACCGGCAGCGAAATGGTTCCAGGTCGCGGATCGATCACTCGCCAGGAATATCGAGGGGCCGAATGAGGCTTGGATTCGTCGATGCCCTGGTTCGTCCCAAGATAGATGGAGCCGACGATGTGCAACCCGAAATCACCGACCAATAGATCCAGATCGCCGTCGTCGTCGTAATCGAACGGGCGTGCATCCGCCACGCGTGCAAGACCGAGCTTGAGCGGATGGCGAGCGAGCACCTCGTTTCCAGCTTCGCCGCGCAACAACCACACGCTGCCTTGTTTTTCCGTTTGCGGATTGAGCGTTCCCAAGTCAGCCACGAGATAATCCAATTCGCCGTCTTGGTTGAGATCCGTGGGTTCAATGTGCGCCGGGTGCGCGACTTTGCCCAGTGTCCGGACCTGGACATCGACGCCGTCTCCCGTCGCGCTGACCTCCGACAAAACCCCAGTCCACATATCCGATAGCAAGAACCGTGGCCTTTCACCGGGATCGTGCACGCAGAGGATGCTGGAAACCATTTCCAGCGGCCGCTCGCCGGGCCACGGGATGGTTTGCGGTACAAACCGCTTATCCTCCAAACGCTCCGGCGGATCGATCACAAGCTTGTCGGGCGCCGTCTCGCGAAAGTAGGCGACCGTTGCATCGACGTCGGGGATAGTCAAATCCGTTCGCCCCGTCGATTTGTAGATATTGATCGCTTTCTCGACTTCCAAACGCCATCGATCTTTCGCAAAGCTCGCGGGGTTGGGTGGCGCGTGACAATTGACGCAAAAAATCATGATGCTGTCAAAGTCTGTCGGTGCCGAAGCTTTTGCAACCTGGGGAATCGCCGTCGTTTCGTCGCGGCAACCGGCGACGAGCGAAATTGAGCAGGAGAGGAGGATTGCGAAAAAACAACGCATGGACTTCACGGACAGCACACCCAATTTATGTCCCCGATCAACATTACCGACGCTCGTCGTCATTCTAACAACCTCTGAAACGCCGGTTCGCCTTCGACAATCAACCATTCGGAATTCAAAGTGAGATCATCACAAGTTTGAACTCGGCCGCTAGGCCAGCGAATTTGGACCTCCGCCATACTTGCCGGCTCGGCCTCACCCAGTCCTACGTGAATCCAGCGTTCATTGCTCGACAAGTACCCATCGCCGCTGACGAGCGAAACGTTTTGCGTTCGTCCCTCACAGCTCACCGTAATCACACTGCCCACACCCGTCCGCAAACTTTGAACACCCACCAATTGCAGTCGGACGAATGAGTGCGGCGTTTCCGTTTGGTTCATCAAGAGCGCCACTGGTTCGGTTTGATGAGTCACCACCACATCAACCTTTCCATCGCGATTCGAATCCATTCTCCAAAGTCCCCGGCCGACGTGGACGGCGGTCATGTAATCACCATCCATCGTTCTGCCGATCGTTTGGAACATTCCCTGGCGATCTCTTTGCAACAACTGCATCGGCTGTTGGTAAAATGCTTTTTCATTGCGGGATCGAAAATGATCGACATGTCCGTTGGCAATGATCAGTTCCGTCTCACCGTTGTTGTCGAAATCAATCGCTTGCGTACCGAAGCCAACCATGTCAAACGTCGCGTCAACTAATCCGCTGACTGCAGTTTGATCATTCCAACCGACCGCGCCCCAACTCATATAGAGCGTATTGTGCTCGCGTTCGAAATTTGTCACGTAAAAATCAAGTCGTTCGTCATGATTCAAGTCGGCAACCGCGATACCCATCGAACCCTGCGGACGGGAATTGCCATCGGTTGCCAAACCGCGAAGTGCCGCAACCTCCGATAGCCTGAATCGTTCGTCCACCGATCCGTCGACCCCGGACTTCGATCGCGTCCAGAAGTGATTGGCGGTCATATCGTTTGCGACTAGCAGATCGATACCGGGTATTTCGTCCAAAGCTCCCGCGACAATGCCGAGTCCACGCCCAACCACTCTTGGTGTTGCGCGCCAGGGCTTTGAGACATCGATCATCGATCCTTCGCTCGTCCCTCGCAGCACGAGATCCGGCGCGGCGGCAAAGTAGTTCGGCGAACAACTTCTCACTTCGTTGTGCTTGGTGCGGCATTTTTCGAAGGTCGGTGATAGTCCCGCACAATAGTTCGCAATGTAAGCGTCGGAGATGCCATCACCATCGATGTCGACAATCGCGGCGCTAGTCGACCATGCGGAGCTTTCAAAGACGCCATCTTCACGGAACCAGCTTGCGGACCGGTCGACCAAAGACCCATCGCCCTGATTGATCCACAGGCGATTTGGACCGTAGTTGAGGACTAACACGTCGTCAAAACCGTCTTCGTTGACATCCCCGATCGCGACTCCCTGGCTATAGCCGCGGTCTTGGCCACCCGCGAACGCGCTCACCTCGACGTAGTCGCCACCGAGGTTGCGGAACACCGCGTTCGTCGCGGAATCGGCGAGTGGCGGTTTCCCCCCAGCCGCAGCGAAATACAAGTCGGTCCATCCATCGAGGTCAAAGTCCATGGCGCCTCCGCCGCACCCGGTCATTTGATGCGTCAGAATGCCGGGTTCATCCAAGTCGTCCGCCGTGCGACCAAAAAATTGCAAGCCGCGAGCCGGCGCTTCGTTTCGCAGTCGCGGCGGTACGATGCCAGAAGCGACAAAATGTCGAATTTCGTTATGTTGGGCGACGCCCTTATGGGACTGCGGCTTCGCCCCTGCACCGTCACGAAAACTCGCCATGATCGCCGCTTCACTCGACTGATCCAACCATGTCCAAACCGGAAGCTGTTCTGGTGATTGCCATGGAGTTTGCCGGGAAAGGTGTTGCACGACTTTGGCTCTCCATTGCGATAGGCGTTGCCGATCATCTTCGTCGATCGATCGGAGCGACAATCCGTACGCGGCCCAAGCTTCGGCTTCCCAAAGACGCCCCAATTCCATGAGCACCCGAGAGATTTCCAGTACTTGGTCGGTAGGTTGCTCGCGGTGCAGTTCGAACCGGTCGTACGCGAGAATGAGCTTCGCCAACAACGTTGCCCGATCTTCAACCAAGTCGAGTTCTGCCGACACAATCCGTTCGTTGGGCGGGAGACTGGAGATCGCTTGCACAAGTTTGTTCCAAGCGTCGAGCCGATCCACCGCAAGCTTCGCCGCTCGGCCGTACGACTGTGATGCGAGTTCTGGGTCCCCGCGCTGCATCGCCCAGTCGCCAAGGGTGAGCCAGTAATCCGACTCCAATGACATCGACAACGGCAATTGGTTGAACCACGACGCCAATCGCTCATACTCGCCGGAACCGACGAGCGATCGTCCAAGCATTGCCTGTGCCGTCACAAACTCGCCATGCTTGGCAGTAATCTGCTCGAGCAGGTCGATTGCATCGTCGTAATCACCGGCACCCAGTTTGCGTTTGGCGGCACCGATCAACGGTCGTCGATCGTCCGCATTTCGTTCCATCATTTGACTCAGTGAATCGACTTCCTCAGTTCGCCGATCGTAGCGACGGTTCATCAACAGAAGTTCCAAATCGACCGCTCGCTGGCGAATCAATGCTTCGCGATGCGCCGACGCTTCAGAATGCTGTTCGGTCGCAACGAGCAAATCGACGAGCAAACGGCGCAACTCGGAATGATTGGGGTGAACCAAGACAGCTTCGCGGAGCAATTCCAACCCATCGAATAGTCGCCCGGCGGAGAGCAGACCTGTGAGAGCGGTATTGAGCTTCGCCACATCACCCAGCCCATGGACTCGGGCGGCATCCACCAACAGATCTGCGGCGATCGATTTTCGCCCCGACTTGAACGCGACTTCAGCGACAAACGCAAGCACGATTGGATCACCGTTGGCTCGAATCAGCAGCTGATCCGAAAGTCTCCAAGCGTCCTCATAGTTACCCTGTGCCACCAACGCACGCATTTCATCTTCAGCGCTGGGCGCAGCCATCGCGGGTCGTGGTTCCGATGTCTGGCTACAGCTGAGTTGACTCAGGCAACACAATAGAAAGCACGTGAGGAGGTGAAACGACTGGTATTTTTTACGCACGTCCACCGGTACCGATATTCACTAAGAACATTACGCAATAAATGCGAGATAGAAATAGGCTCCAAATGACAGGTCACAATCCGCGAATCTACCAATTGCCACCTTCTGTTTTTGAAGAAAAATAGTATAGTGATTACGCGTCTTACGGCAAGGATTTACCCAACTCCGTAATCATTTGTCACGAATTTACTGTTGAACAAGGCCCAGTACGATGAAGAATTTTTCACTTGCAATGTTGTTCGCGCTCAGCTTGTTTGCCGCCGGTTGCGGTGGCGGCTCGACGACAGCGACAAATGTTGGCGAAAACGCCGACGCAAAGGCGATCGCCGATTACGAAGCACAAGTAGCTGCGGATGAAGCGGCAAGCAATGCTGCTGAAACAGCGGCACCTGCACAGTAGGTTTCGCCGCACTAGTCCGGTCGATGCAAGCATCGAGGCAAGCATCGAGGCGAATAAAGGTGCCGATGGCACTCAAATGATTGGCACTCAAATGATCGAGTACAAATAAAATTGAATCCAGCCTTCCACGTTTCGCGGGAGGCTGGATTGTTTCTTTTACCGACTTAGTTGGACGCACCTGCCAGGAATTCCCGGCGAGCATCTCTTTTGGTTGTTTTTGTAGCTGTGGGTTAGGTTCGAACAATGCTTTCATGCAAGCTTGGCGAGATAGCTGCGACTGGGGTATCTGCTGCCATTGGTTTTGTTGCCCGATGCGATTGCGT
>JBGSKM010000050.1:0-36156 GCA_041741195.1 Pirellulaceae bacterium | reverse complement strand
TTTGGAAACAATGGCTGCTGGTCCGTTCATCACTTGGTACCTCCATGCGGGAAACACGCCACTCAACAACGAGCGGCTTGACTTCAGCAATGACAACGCAATCCTTGGACCGAAACGAAATCAACGTGCGATTGCCCTGGCCCGAGCCCGTATCAAACTTCTTTTGTAAGAAGCTCTGGAAATCACCGAAGAGGTAGAATCCATGCTCCGGGTCGAATGAAATCGCCATTCTCTCTTTGATCTGCTTTCGCAAGTCATCAATGCTCAACTCACCCCGATCAATGGCACGCACGGCGTTGCTGAATTCACTACTTCCATAATTCGCCCGCTGTTGTGTGAGGCGGAACATCACGAAGATGAATCGTTCGATCTCCTTGAACACGACGATTCGCTTCTTCGGGTCATCGAAGCTTTTCAGTAACGCCATCACCATGGGGCGGAAGTAGGCGATGCCGAGCCGATTGAGTCGCTCGATCCACTCGATTTCAGATTTCGTCAGGGTGCCGGTCAGACTGGGATTGAACGTCGCAAACCAGTGCACCGCTGACATCTTGAGACTTTTGACATAGTCACGGATTTCGTTGGGGCGAAGCTTCGCCGTCGCAATGGGAGCGACTGGCAACACTTCTTCGGCCTGATTCTCGCCATCAATTTCCGCGTCTGGATCGTACATCTGCTCTTCCGCCGCTTCCAATTCGACGGGGTGAACGACCTTTTTATGCACACTCTTCGGCGTAAACTGTTCATCCAGTAGGAACTTAATGTAGTCCTTGCCGGTCTTACGTGAGTACTTGAAGTACATCGTCCAGTGCGCCCGCAAGAAGTCGTCGTCATTGAGCGGCTTGTGTTTGTTTCGTCCCAATTGAAAGTAGACTTCCCGCCAGGCATCGTTGATTGTGCTGCGTAAATCAGCCCGCTGAGACGGATCGAGTTCGTCGTCACCGTACAGCGTGGTCAGGTAAATGAGCCGGTTCTTGAGCAACTCCAGATCGGACAACTTCTTGCCGCGGTTGTTCATCGTCTCAAATGCGACGAACACATCGAACTCATCCTTAATGATGTACTCGTTGAATAGGAAACGCTTGGTCAAGGTGCGGTAGAGTTCCTGCAACCCTGTGCTACCCTCCGCCGCGTGCCACGACCGAAGCTGATCAGTGAAGAACTTCTTAGCGTTGCTCAAATTCAACGTATAGAAGGTTTCGGTGACGTTGCCAGCACCGACCTCGCCCATCACTTGGTGTCGCATGTACTCGTCGCTTGGATTGTCAATGGTGTAGCCAAACTTGTACGTGCGGAACTGGTCATTGGGTGGCTTCAGCATGAACAAGAATTTGGCCTGGACTGCTGCAACACTGAGTGTGTCACTGACATAGATTGCTTCGTCCGACTTGCCTTTATTCTCTGGCAGCGAACGGAGTACGTCCAGAAACGACTGCAGGAAAATGACGAACGTCGTCAATCGCTGTTGGCCATCGACGACGTGATAGAGCTTGAACGAGTGGTCGGTTACCAACCAATACTCTTTCGACTCATTGCTAACCTCGGCCGCTGGCACTTCCTTGAGCATCAATTGGCCGGTGTAGTGCGATCGCGATGGCGGCAGGTTCACCAAGTCCTCCCAGAACGCAATCAACTGGACATCTCGCCACGCGTAACCGCGTTGATAGTCGGGGATGCGAAACAGCTTCTCTTGGAACAGACTGTCGAGCGGTTTTGGTTCGTCCATGGCTTAGCTTTCTTATCTCGGGATGTTGTATTGAGGCGTCGTCGAGAGCGACCACGCCCGCGTGCCCCTCACGTCGAGCGGGTGTTCGGCTAGGACTTTTCGTACGCCCCAGTCACGTATAAAGAATCGTAACGTGTTGACCCTGTATTTGGCGGTTAGAGGCACGGATAGAGGCCATCGGGAGGAGAAATCCAAAAAGTCGCCTGTTAGTGTTCCGTCATCAATGCCCAGGACTTTGACGGTCTGCGCATTCAGCACCACTACCGTGTTGGCATTGTTTTCTTAACGTTGATCGTTGGCGAAACATTGATGACGCAACCAATCATCCCCGCCGGTGAGACTCGCTTCATCATCTCCGCTTGGACGTCACTCCCAAGTTGAAAAAGGTACTCATGTTCATGCTCGACGTGTCCAGCCGCGATCTTGCCGACGCCCCACACGTCGGCCGACCCAAATCCCAAGTCCCGAATTCGCATCATGCTCAAGCGTCGCCGCTCAACCACGACTGAACGTCCTTATTGCCGACCGGACACCGCTCGCACTAGCGGCTTTGCGTTTGATTCTGCTGGTTGGGGTTGGTGACCTGAATCCTCAAGCCGAGCGACGATTTCTTCGCACAGTTGTTCATAGATGGCGCCGAATTCGGATCCGTACTTTGAACGAAATGTTTTCGGGTGACGATCGGTCAGTTCTCCAGCGTGAGCGATGCTGGCTGCGAGGGGGACACCAGAGCTAACGTGGTGAACAATCGCCTGATAATCAATAGCACGAGCCTTGTAAGAACCTTCAAAACGCCAGACTATCGCGTCACCAACACGCTATGTTTCCCAACGAAACTACCGAAGCCCGTACTGGAAATCGGCATTGAAAAGAGACCAGACGCGTCGCTGAAAATTGACCCGCTGGGGTCAAGGGATGGTGGCCAATTTTTGCAGTCTTTTAGGCGAGGAATAGCTCGTCGCATGATGCGACTGTTTTTCCAGCTGATGGACGCCATTTATTGTTCGTCTAGCTTTGCAAAGTGTCCCTCTAGTTTCGGCAGGTTACGGCCTTTGGTAGCATGCCTCCCATCGGGTTTTCGCGATCGTCCCAGTAGTGATTGCGGTCGCTTGAACCAAAACGAGCGAAGTAGTCGGAAAGGCGAGGCGACGGGGCGGCATGACTAACCAATCGATTGATACGCTCGAACCAGGGCAAATTGCTCGCGTTCGGCAACGGACCTACCTAGTCGAACAGATCGTCAAACCCAAACGTGTGGCTGATAGCACGCTGGTGCGGCTTTCTTGTGTTGACGATGACAACCAGGGAGCGCCGCTTGAAGTTCTTTGGGAAAAAGAACTCGATCCGCAGATTCTGACAAGCGAAGCCTGGGAAGCGATCGCGGCGAAAGGCTTTGACGAATCAACGCTGTTTGCCGCCTACCTCAACACGCTCAAGTGGAACTGCGTTACATCGACCGACCCGAATCTGTTTCAGTCGCCGTTCCGTGCAGGGATTCGGCTCGACGCCTACCAACTTGAACCACTTCGCAAGGCCCTGCGTCTGCCACGCGTCAATCTGTTCATCGCCGACGACGTGGGTCTCGGTAAGACGATCGAAGCCGGATTGATCGCACGTGAGCTGCTGCTGCGCAAAAAAGTCCGCGAGATCATCGTCTCGTGCCCGCCCTCGATGCTCTTGCAATGGAAAGAGGAACTCGAAGCACGTTTCGGGCTCACTTTCGAGATTCTCGACAAGGAATATATGAAGCGGGTCCGCCGCGAACGAGGATTCAGCGTCAATCCATGGAGCACGCACACGCGGTTTCTGGTTTCCCATCGACTGCTCATCGACGAAACCTACGCTGGGCCTCTGCGCGACCACCTCGGCACGTTCCGTATCGGCTCACTTTTTATCCTCGATGAAGCCCACCACGCCGCACCGTCGAGCGGCCAGAAATACGCGATCGATTCCCAAATTACTCGATCCGTACGCGATCTTGCTCCGCGATTCGAGCACCGGTTGTTCTTGTCCGCCACGCCACACAACGGTCACTCGAACAGTTTCTCGGCGCTGCTAGAAATCCTCGATCCGCAACGATTCTGTCGCGGCGTTCCAGTTTCGGCAAAAAACCGCGATGAAGTGATCGTGCGACGGATCAAAGAAGACATCGGCCGGCACCACATCAGCCGTCGCTTCCGGCAGACACCACGACCACGGACCACCAAACGAATCCGGTCCACGGCGCACACCAAGGTGATTCGCGGCGCGGTCCAACGTCCGTTCCGTGATACCGTCCCGCTTCGCCATGTCCTTCAATTCCTTGGCATAGTACGAACCATTGGCGAGCGTATCTCGCAACCACGATTCCGCTTCATCGATAGCCGAATGATTGCCGTCCTTGCTTCCGTTTTCACGAGCCAATGCTTCGTCGGCCGTCATCGAGACTGGATCCGCGTCCCAGTGAATCACACCCGGATTGCCAGCGATCCGAAACGCCAAACCGTCCGACTCGGGAGCCAGGTTATTTTTGCCCGGCAAGAGCAATCGCAGCCCCGCATCATTGGAATCCTTGGACAAATGCCAAACCGATCGAGCCAACCCCGTGAACGCTCGAGAACCCAGCGCCATGTCATCGGCCACAGTCCCGCTACTCTTTCGCCGGTGAGCAATCGCCAGCACGGCGGGACCATACTTTTCCGCTAGCTTGCCGATCGGCGCGAGCACGCCCCGCACTTCGTTGTCGCGGTGAGCATCCGTTCGACCACCAAGGAACGAACCGATCGGATCGACCACCACGAGCCGACAATCGGCAATCTGTTTTAGCGCATCTTCAATGATGTTGATGTCCGCGAGCGTCACCATCATGTCAGCTTGATCGTCCGTCGCGTTGACGTGATAAGCACCCGCGAGCACGTGGACGCGTCCGACGTCCGCACCGTGAGCATCCAAACGCGGCCGGATCGTATCCGCCGGATCATCTTCGGCGGTCATTAGCAACACGCTACCACGTTCACACAGCGACCCATCGGGCCACGGATCGCCACGTGAGATACCGTCCTCGTTCGCTTTCATTGCAATAACGCGTGACTACTGCATCAAGCGAGACACGATCAAGCGGTTATCAGTGTTCACAACAGGGTGATGACCAAAACGCTACAATTTGAGGAGCCGGAGCAACGCACGCAAACCACCGTCGTGTTCCGTTCAGGCAAGGGGTTGCTGCGAGTCAAGATACTGGACGTCAGGTGAACGGTATTTTCTCCCGCGAACTATCTCTCTCTCTCTAGTTGACCAGTGGTTGTTTGTTACAACGCGGATTGCTCCCGACCCACCGAACCCGACGGTTGATGTCGACCTCGGGTTAACTGGTTAGCTTTGCCTGCTACGTTTTTGTGCGCCCCCCACAACCTTGGAGCCAAACTTCTGCCCTGCTTCAGTCGCTCATTGGTTCGAGAAATGCGGCCATTTTGATCGTGCTGAATCGTACGGAGGCTCGATGTCATGGCGTCGCTTCTTGGCGCAAGACAATGGGGACATAACCGACTTCGAAACCTTTGGGTGGCGTTACCAGCACGGCCGGGTCCAAGGAAGCCAATTCTCCTTCAGGCGGCGGTTGAAGATAATCATGATCGTTGGACCAATTCCGGTGGATCAATTCAGCTCGCCGCTGCATTTCGAGGCGCTGTGACTCAGTCAAATCGGCGGCACGCATTGCGGGCTGATCACAGAATCGATACCAGGCATAAGTGACTCGGCTGCCGTCACCAAGGTCCACGGTAAAGGGGCCCGCAACTGGACCAGGCTTAGCCCAAACGCTGGCCGGGTCTTCGGGCGTAACATACGGATCAGTTTTCGGTCGCTTGAACGCATCAAAGCGAGCGCTGCGTAAGCGTGTTTCCTTCGGTACCTCACTGGGTGCGATAGGCACCCAGCGTTGTCGTTCGCCCTTGTTTTCTAAACGATAGTATTCAGGCAGCGTCAGCAGCGATTCAGACTTATCATTCTCGTCTCGAACTAAGCTATCGTCCCAGCGGTAGCCGAAGACATCATTTCCTACTTTTGTTGACGTTGCGAAGGACTGCCAATCGATGGTGATCCGATCTTCGCGTGCGTCGCCTTCCCTAAACAATGCCCACGACGCGCCACCGCCACCAGTCAACGCATGCACGAATGCCTGATCTGGTTGCACACTCCCACTGGCAGCTGTACCGCCGGCGAACCAAGCATCAACGTCGTTCCAAAACGCTGACTTTTTGTAAGACGTGATTTGACGAACCACTGTTGAGACGCCATCGGTTGGTTTGGGAAATCGGGTCGGCGCAATTCGTGCATAAGTGACGCCATTGGAGTCAGTCGCTTGAACTGACGGAATGTACTGCGTCTCCATTTGCAGTGCCCGATTCGGGTTGGCAGGTGCGGTGTCGAGCATCGTGCCCACCAGCCCGTCTCGATCAACCGCGTGGCGAGTCCAAAATTCTGGATTGAAGAACGCGATGGGACCTTTGAAGTTGTCAGTGCTCAGGAAAAGAGTCCAGCATTGATTTCCAGTTGGGTACTGCTTTCCTGCGGTCTGGGACTTCGGCTCGGTCAATGGTAGCGGAAGGTATCCGTATCCAAACCACTCATTGACCGTGCCCTGTTTCAAATTCAAGCCGTCGGGCGGCCACAGAACTCTTGGGCTGATTTGAATGACCGCGTACTTGCCTTGCGGTTTGTCCCAGTCTCGTCCTTTGCCAGCTCCGGGGCCATTGGCCCATTCGACGAAATTCAGCGAGACGCCGCCCATGATGAATTTTGGTGTAGGTGTGGCAAATCGCGTATCACGCCACCAACCCAGACCGCCTTCGATGTCGGAATAGACGCCTTCTTTGAGCGGACGTTCAACGGACGGATCATAAACCGGAAACATCCATGTGCCGAACAGCCCCGTTTGAAACTTTCGTCCGGGATAGTGTTCCAAGAGTGGCCACGCTTTGACGAACAAGGAAAAACCGCCATCGTATTCCTGTGGTACTTTCTCGTTGGGCACCAGCAAGTACCCCGCCATGATGTGTTCTTTGTCGTCGGCTTCAAGCGTGTCCACCAGGACGGTCGATAGGACAAGTAGCGCCATCGCAGGCAGCACCCATGATCGGTTCAAACGTATGATATTCATGTTCATCATTTCGACCTGATGTGCTTTCTCATCAAGAGTAAAGTTCGCCTAACCGAAAGGATCAATCATCCGGCTTTTAAAGTCGCTTGTGCAAAAAAATCCCGAATCGGCACTTCGTTCATTTCCGCGAGCTTGCATCATCGATGTCAACGAAGTTCAGGGGCGACTTCGCCCTGATTCTAGCGAGCTTCGCAACTGCTCGCGTAGACGGGAGGCGATCTCAGGGAAGCGATCTGCGACGTTCGTCACTTCGCCAGGGTCCGATTTCAAATCATAAAGTTGACCTTCGCTATCCGGCGCGGTGTCAGGAAGCATGTGCTCGTGAAGTTGACCGTTTTTCTCGTAGATGTTCCCGCCGGAGCCTTTATGGTGGAGGTATTTCCAGTTGTCGCTTCGGATCGCGAGCCACATCTTTCCAGAAAAACCCTGCTGCAATAAGTAGGGCCGAAGCGGACTAGATTGCTGGCCGCGAAAAATCGACAGCAAGCTAAAACTATCCTCGCCAGCGTCATTGGGCAGTGGTTGCTGAGTGATTTCGGCGGCCGTCGCGAAAACATCGCAGAGCGAAACCAACTCGTCGGAGGTCGAGCCTGCAGCAATGTTGCCCGGCCAACGTGCAATCAACGGCACGCGATGGCCTCCTTCCCAATTGTCACGTTTGAGGCCGCGCCAGGGACTCGCTCCATCATGATGGTGATCCTTTCGCATGTGGTAGACCGTGGACACCTCTGGTCCATTGTCACTGGTAAAGAGCACCAACGTGTTCTCCGCGACACCAAGTTCATCAAGCGTCTTCATCAGTTCGCCCACGATGTAATCGAGTTCAAAGATGAAGTCGCCATGTGGCCCCGATTGGGTCTTCCCTTGGAACATGGGTGCTGGGAACGAGGGCAAGTGAACAGCTTGTGTGCTGTGAAGAAGAAAGAACGGATGTTCGGGTGAGCGGCGAACGTGATCGCGAAGAAACGCTTGACTCTTTTCCAGAAAATTCAAATCCACCGTTTCAAGATCAAAATCCGCCGATTGCATTCCACGACGATTGTCATTGGCGTAGGGGTGGTTGGGAAGCTTCGACTTGTCCAGCAGTTTGATCGGCGGAACAGGGATGCGATCGCCGTCGATGAACGCGTACAGCCAATCCGTTGTCGGGCAGCACGCCGTGCCATAGAACTGATCGAAACCGCAATCAAGGGGTCCGCCATCGATGCGCCGGCTGTAGTCGATGCGTTCAACATCGCTTGGCTGGCCACTGTGAATGGGCTTGCCGTCACTGTCGTAAAACGTGAGTCCGATATGCCACTTGCCGACGCAAGCCGTAGCATACTCTTTTTGACGAAGTATCTCGGGGAGCGTCAAACGATCCGAAGTGATCAAGGAAGGCCCGCCCGCACCACTGAAGACTCGGCCTCCATTCGCAACGCGGAATGCCATCTGGCCAGTCAGCAAGCTGTATCGTGTTGGCGTACATACAGTGCAGGGACTGTGCGCGTCGGTGAAACGCATCCCTTGACGTGCCAGTCGGTCAAGGTTCGGCGTGGGGATTCTGGAAACCGGGTTGTAGCACGCGACATCGCCATAGCCCAAATCGTCCGCAAGAATAACGACAATATTGGGACGATTGTTAGCCGAGACCACTGGCTCCGCAGCGTTGCCGTAGCGGTAAGCATCGACCGAACACACAATCACCGTCGCGAAAAGAAAAAATCGATTCACCGATGAGTTCCTCTATGGTTTAGTGTTGGGCAAAGTGATTTGAGACAAGTCGAGCGGGACGCCATTCATTCCTAACGTGGGAGATCCCGGCTTGAATCGAAAGCCATCCCTTGTCCGGGTAGACGCACATCGAGTTTACCAACCGATTGGTGGCGTCCACGCCGTCGCCGTGATGTTCTTCCAACATCTGCCTTCCCGATTCTGGATCTGCGGCACAGACGTAAATATTTAAATCAGCGTGGACGCCCAGCACTCGTCATCCACCATCGCAGCAAGGCACGCAACTGCCGTCACTCTGCTGAGTCTATTCACAGGTCCAAGGCGTGTGGAGTAGAATTTGGCGACATCCCATTGTTCGGCATCGCGAAAACGAGTCTTTCCCATGAGTGATTGGAAACCCCGACGATTGAGATCCGTATCGGGTTTCGTGCTACTGATTCATGCGATCTTGTTCGCGTTGCTTGTTCCTCCGTGTGCCGCGGATTCGCCGGAGGAGTCGATTGTCCGGGCAAAGGACGCCCCGCCGTCGCTTTCCTTGGAGAGCTTGTTTCATCCCAAGAAGCGATTCGATTATGACGGCCAAGTCCCAGCGACACATTGGCTGGCCGATTCTTCGCCGCGATTGTTGATCAAGCGGGATTCGAGCTGGATGCAAGTTGATTTGGCAACGGGTAAGGAATCGGCTCCCGATTTTATCAAGAAGCTTGCCGATAGCGTGGCGACGCTCGATGGGATTGATCGTAAACAAGCAATGACATCTGTCGTCAGTGTGGTCAATTCGATGAAACATTCGACCGATCCGGTGATCATTCGACTGGAAAAATCGCTGGTGGTCGCTTCCACGACGATGGCCGCAAAGCGTTTGACTCAAGACGCATCTAAGTGGGGCAACACCACACTCGATCCCACGGGACGCCGAATGGCTTACACCCAAGACGGAGATTTGTTTCTTGTCGACGTCGCTAGCGGACGTTCGATGCGTTTAACTCAGGACAACTCGGACACGTTGCTCGATGGCGTGTTGGATTGGACGTACCAGGAAGAGATTTTTGGGCGAGGGAATTTTCGGGGTTTTTGGTTTAGCCCCAGCGGTGAATCGCTGGCCATGCTGCGAATCGACATCAGTGCCATCGAGCCCTACTTGCTGGGCTCTAGTGATGCGCCGCGCGGTCAAGCCGACGCGTCGCGATATCCCAAAGCCGGGGATCCGATTCCGCACGCATCATTGGTTGTCTTTAATTTGTCGCGGTTTGATCAGGGAGCCGTGCCACCACCCAAGCTGATCGCCCAGTCGACGGAATCGGAGCAGCGGATCATCACCGGCGTTTGGTGGCACGAGCATCGGCGACGGTTGCTGTATTGTGTGAGTGACCGAATCCAATCGTGGCGAGAGCTTCGTTACGTCGACGATGAGTTTGTCGGAGAGACGTTCAGCGAATCCAGGTTGCTTCTACGCGAAGCCAGTCCCGCCTGGGTCGAAGTCCCGGCCGCGCCAACTTTCCTTGCCGATGGAGGCGTGATTTGGCGAAGTGAATTGCCGACGGGGCGATATCGGCTGTACCGCATTTCCGCTGACGGTTCGACGGTGATACCGCTTTCGCCCGACAATCTTTCCGTTCGCGATTTCTACGTACCGCCCACCGGGCAGTTTGCACTCGTGACCGGCGACGTCGAAACCCGCACCGTCGCACAACATCTGTATCGCTTGGATGCAAATACGCCGATCGCGAGCAGCGTCGATTCCGCGTCGCTGGTATCGCTTACCCAACGCGCCGGTTGGCATGATGTCTCGACCAGTCCTGACGGGGCCTACTTTGTCGATGTCTACAGCAATGCGTCGACTCCGCCGAGCGTGTCACTGCATTCCACTTCGCCGTCAAGCCATTTCAGTGTGCAGTTGCATGAGCCGCAACTGAAACTAAACGAATCACTCATCAAGCCTGAATTGATTCGTATTGTGAACAAGGAGGGCATTGATTTTCCAGCAATGATCGTGCGACCGATGGCGAACGACGGTAGCGGCAAGCCATTGCCCGTGATCATCGAAACCTACGGTGGTCCCCAGGCGCCGGTCGTGGCCGACCGTTGGCCGGGAACGCAAGCACTGTATCGCGAATTGCTGGCTCGCCAGGGAGTCGCGACATTAGTTGTGGACAATCGGAGCAGCGCGGGACGAGGGTTAGTCGATACATGGTCGATTCATCAGCAGTTTGGACAAACCGAACTGGAGGATCTACTCGTGACCGTCGATTGGTTAAAAAAACAGCCTTGGGTTGACGCGGACCGTATCGCAATTCGTGGATGGAGCTATGGCGGATACTTGACGCTCTACGCACTCACGCACAGCGAAGTGTTCGCCGCTGGCATCGCGGGCGGCAGCGTGACCGACTTTCGTGAATACGACGCTTTCTACACGGAACGATACATGGGTTTGCCGAGTGACAACGCCAAGGGGTATGACCAAACGAACTTGTCCGCGGTCGCCGAGAAGTTGCATGGCCGTTTGCTGATGATTCACGGAGAGGTGGATGACAATGTGCATCCCTTGGGAACACTTCGCATGGCAAAAGCATTGCAGCTAGCCGGAAAGTCATTCGATTTGATGCTCTATCCAGGCAGCGCTCACGGCGTTCATAACGCGCATCAAGTTTGGCACATGGTGAACCTTACCGATGACTTCTTGAAAGAATCACTGAACGTCGATGCTGATCCAGTCGATGCGGGTCAATAGTTGAGCCTCTGGGCGAGTATTGTCGATCCTAATTTTTTGCCTTCATCGGCGATGGTGCATCGACGAGATAGCCTGCCCAAAAAAGCGGTGTGTCTCCAGTCAGCTTTTCGAGATCCCGCTGGGCGCTACCCAACAGCGGTTCGGACTCAGGGATGAGTTCAGCGTCGCGCAGCAATAGCTTGGCGCGTTGCCACGCGCCTTGCATGCCCGCATGCGGAAGCTCCTGAAGAAATTCTCGCATCAGCAGTGAAGTGGATTGTCCTCCGACGGCCCATCGGCTCAGCAAGATGTCACGAGTGCCGGCAGCATGAAGCGCCGTGAGCGTCATGAAAAGTTCGCTCCCATCGCCGAGTCGTCCGGCACCCACGGGGGTTCGCAGACCTGGCAAAACGACGCTCGTGGGACTGTGATTGGGAAACGCCAACCAACCCGCCAATGAACCTTCGTAGCGGTTACCGTCTTCCTTGGTCGGAGCGAAAGCGAGTGCTCGTGTGGGATCGATCGCACGCGGCGCGACGACGACTAGGCGTCGAACCGATGGACTCAGCCAGCCACTTGGTTGCGGAGGTGTTTGCGGTAACAGAATTGAGGGTGCCGTGACTTCGACGATCTGCTCGACGGCTTCCGTGTTCACTTCATGATCACGCGGTGCAAAGAACAGGTCGGCGCTGATAGCCGTGTCACCGCTGGACTCTTCACCCTCGATCGCGCGAGGAGCGAGTGGCGCCGGGCGCAGTGCCAATCCCGGCGTGGGGGCATAGCGGATTCGGATTTTGTCACCGATAAGCTCAGCGTCTTCGCCACCGGCCGGCAACATCTCGATCGGCAAATACCATAGTGGGCCCGAGGGTACGACGATTAAGTCATCAAACTTTGCTGCATCGAACGAGGTGTCGGCCAGTAGCTGGCGGCGAAACTCCGCAGCCATGGTGCGCCACGGTTTGTCGTCGGTCAGCCGAGCCGCGCGGTTGCCGCCCACACCAATTTCTTTGAGCAGTTGTCCCACGGAGTTACTGACGCGGCCGAGGTCACCCACGACCCACGAAATCATTGTGTCTGAGGATGCGAGCGTCGCGATGACGCGGTTGCCAGAGATCGTAAAGACGACCAATCCAGTCCGCGGCGGCATGGTTTTCACATCGTCCAATTGGATCGCGGGAAGGATTACATCCGGGTAGCCTTGCCGCAACAGAGCAGCGAACGACGCACTGGACTCGAGCGGGTACAGCAAATCTGCGGTTGTTGGCGTGGCCAACGCGCCCTGTTCGACTTGCCCGGCGGCTTGTCGCAGCGATGCCAAGTGCGCCGGCGGCTGTTTCAGCAGCTCGCTCGCGCTCTTGTCCAATCGAGCCGGATCGACCGTTGCTAAGGTGCGAACGCATTGAAGTCGACCGCCGATGGGCAATGCGTCTTCGAAGGTCCGTCGCAAGTACTCATCGGAAGCCAATAACAGTTGTTTCGGATCGCTACTGGATGCCGCGGCACCCAACAACAAGGAACTGGTCATCGTGCGGTCTTGCATTAGCCAGCCGAGCGCTTCGACCGGATCTCGTCTCCAGAGCGAATCGGGCGGTCGACCGTTGTGGTACCGCAGCCGATCTTCCGATTGACGATCCAGTGCGCCGCCTTGGGTCGAGTTGAGCACCAGCGTCAATTGGTAGAGACTGGGGTTGGAGATGACGGGCTTGTTGCGAATTCGTTGGTTCAAGTTGAACGCCTTGACCGCCGTCAGCGCCGACTGTAGCGAACCGTTGGCGGAGCCTTCGATCGATTGGCCCGATGCGGCCCCAAGTAGCGCGGTGACATAGGCTCCGTAGGCAGTCAATCGAGGCTGGGTAAATCCACGGCCGTTGGTGATCCCCTGAGCACGCTGCAGCAATGTTCCGGCGGCGGATGATTCGCCGGTCAGGATCGCGGCTTCCGCAGCGACCAGAAGTGAGGCAAGCGTCGTGAACGAGGTTCGATTGTTGTAGGCGCCCGCGGCACCCGTGGCGGAGTTGCGAACGTTCGCGATCATCGCCGGCTCGCTACAACCCACGGCCAACTGCAACGCTTCGCCGACCCATTCTGTATGCCCCAGTGCCGCGGCGCTCTTGACGGCTTGGAGTGCGATTGGGACCGCATCGGATGGTCGAGCGGACTGAGAAATGGTTTCCGCGTGGCAAAGCAGGACGATCGGTGTGATCGGATGGATGCCACCATTCATCACAGCGACCGATGGTGCCTCGGTGAGCACGCGAGCGTCATCGAGATCGGCGTATCGTCCAATTGCTCGGACGCTGCCGATCAGCGTACGCGCCATCGGGATTTGCAAGTTTTGCGGGTACTTAGTCGCCTCGAGAACCTCCGCTGGGACTTGAGGTGTCTTGCTTAATTCTCCAAGTATGAGACGACGACGATGGAGCGCGACCGCGATTGTTCGAAGGACTTCAGGAACGTCCATCGAGACATTATTCGGCGTTTCGATGGTGCCGCCTTGGGCAAGACGTTGCTCGGTCAACAACTCGCCACGCTGCACCGACAACTTCGTCGGGATCGGCAGCAGTTGGATGCCAGCGGTGCCGGCCCAACCCGAATTGGAATCAGGGGCGCGGACGCCACCACCCAGTACGTTGGAGAAATCGACGCGTGACAACCACCCGCGATGTTGGATCACAAGCTCTAGCGCCGCATCAATGTTGGACATCGCCATTTGCAAGTTGCCCAACTGCCAATGACACTCCCCCAGCATCGCCAAGGCCGGGATGGAATCGATCCATCGCCCACGAGAGTCGACTCGTGCTTGACCGAGCGATCGATCGAACGCCTCCGCCGCGTTAACTAAATCGCCGTCGCGATAAAGCTCCAGCGCAAAATAGTATTGCTGCGACGGGTAACTTGAGCCGCGACCGAGTTGTCCGGGCAAGACTTGACCAGGAATCTGACCTGGAGCGGACTGAGCCATCGCCGGTCGTGATCCGACCTGTCCCGCAAGGGTGAGGGCGAACGCGAGCAAGCAACCGATCACGCGAGCTGGCGGTGTCAACCTGCCTACGACAGACGATGTGCTACGAACGTGGACTGGGGCCGACCAAGATCGCGGTAGCTCGAGCGAACACGAAGAGTGAAGACAAGATTGGAGTTTCTCGATCACAGGACGATGGGTCCTAAGCCCCAGGGAAAGCGATGGATAAACGATCATGCAGATCTCGGGTACCTCGACGAGCGGAAAACGCCCCATGATCTGAATCGCGGGGCGGACAACTCTCCATCCTAAAAGCGATCATCGAAGCGGTCGAACGCTATCTCGGGGGGCGACCTCCAATCGTCCGCTTGCGATGCTAGCGGAGACGATGAAACGGATTGAAACGATCTTTGACGCCAAATACGGGCTTTTGGCGTCAAAATACAATCACAGTTGACCCATTTTCTCTAAACGCATAACTTTAGCAGCTGGAAGACTTTACGGCCAAAGAGCCACTGGAACCTGTGCTTGGTGATCGTCTGTGGTCTCGCGAGTTCATGGTCCTAGGACGTCAAATACGATTCCCATTGCCAATGTCGGCGGTATTTCCGACAACCGCCGTCGTTCTCCAGCGATTGCACCGGCGACGTTCCGCGAGCGTCTCGAACTAGATTTCAGTAAAACAACCATGTCATTTTTTGAACGGCTTTTCGATATTCTGGGCGTGATCTTCGGCGGCCTCGGCGGTTCCGTGGGCCGCGGTCTCACCGCCGTCTTTGGAAGCGCCAACGCTCGTCAGGTGGCTCGTTATCGAGAGCGAGCTGAACGCATCACATCGCTTGAACCCAAATATCAAGCGATGAGTGATGAGGAGCTCCGTTCCCAGACAGAATTGTTTCGTAAACGGCTGCGAGACGGCGAGACACTTGATGACATTCTTGAAGAAGCCTTCGCCGTTTGCCGTGAAGGTGGGGTGCGATTCCTCGGCATGCGGCACTATGACGTGCAATTGATCGGGGGCATGGTGCTGCACCACGGCGGGATCGCCGAAATGGTGACTGGGGAAGGCAAGACGTTGGTCGCAACATTGCCAGCGTACCTCAACGCGCTCGAAGGCAAGGGTGTTCACGTGATTACCGTCAACGACTACCTCGCACGCCGCGATATGGAGTGGATGGCGCCATTGAGCATGAACCTCGGTCTCACGATCGGTGCGATCCAATCCGGCATGTCGACGGCCGAGAAGCAAGCCGCCTACGCTTGCGACATCACTTACGGAACCAACAACGAATTCGGATTTGATTATCTGCGCGACAACATGCGTCCCGCCGCGCGCGGGGATGATCGCTACCCCAAAGAGATCCAGCAGTGCCAAGGCCCGCTCAACTACGCGATCATTGACGAAGTCGACAATATTTTGATCGATGAAGCGCGGACGCCGCTGATCATCTCCGGCCCCGCTGATTTAGATCTTGGCCGATATGCCGAAGCGGATCGTATTGCCCGGGCTTTGGTGAAATCCGAACACTTCAATGTCGACGAAAAGCAGCACAACGTCACGCTTACCGACGATGGCGTGCGCGAGGCGGAGAAACTGGCCGGGGTCGAAAGCTTCTACACCGCGGGAAACATGGAATGGCCGCATCTCATCGATAACGCACTCAAGGCACATTACCTTTACAAACTTGACGTCAACTATGTCGTCAAGGATCGCCAGATCATCATCGTCGACGAGTTCACCGGACGACTGATGGATGGCCGGCAATGGAGCGATGGGCTGCACCAGGCCGTGGAGGCGAAAGAAGGCGTGCCGATCAAGCAAGAGACGCAAACCTTTGCCACCGCGTCGCTGCAAAACATCTTCAAGATGTACAAAAAGCTTTCGGGGATGACCGGTACGGCCATGACCGAAGCCAACGAGTTCATGAAAATCTACAAACTTGATGTGGTGGCAATCCCGACCAACCGTGATATGCAGCGGATCGAACATCCGGATTTGATTTATTTGACCGAGAAGGACAAATACAATGCGCTGGCGGACGACGTCGAGCGCACGCACAAATGGGACGTGGTTAGCACCAAAGATACCGAGGTGTGGGGACGCATCGAAAAGGAATCCGACACCGACATCACGATCGTTCCCAAGGGTGAGAAAACGCCGCAAACCATTGCTCGCAACAAGATCACTTCGATCGAACGATCGGGTCGGCCCGTGTTGGTCGGAACGGTCAGCATCGAAAAGAGCGAACGATTGTCACGTTTGCTGGAGCGGAGGGGCATCAAACACGAAGTCCTCAATGCCAAAAATCACGAGCGCGAGGCCGAGATCGTTTCCCAGGCGGGGCGGATCGGTGCCGTCACGATCGCGACCAATATGGCGGGACGGGGTACGGACATCGTTCTCGGCGGTAACCCCGAAACGATGGCTTGGGCTCAACTCCAGCACCAGTATCCGACGCGATTGGAAGTTCCCGATGCCGAGTGGAATGCCCTGGTCGAAGAGATCGAAACTCGCGAGAAAATGCGTGAGGAAGGCGACCTCGTTCGCGATCTCGGCGGGCTTTACGTGATTGGCACTGAACGCCATGAATCGCGGCGGATCGACTTGCAGCTTCGCGGTCGTTGTGGTCGCCAAGGCGATCCCGGTAGCAGTCGATTTTTCTTGTCACTCGAAGATGACTTGATGCGCATCTTCGCCGGCGACTTCGTCAAGAGCATGATGGAGCGTCTCGGGATGAAAGAGGGCGAAGCGATCGAATCGAGCCTCGTTACCCGTCGAATCGAAGCGGCGCAGAAGAAAGTCGAAGAACGCCATTTTGAAACACGCAAGAGCTTGCTCGACTATGACGAGGTCATGGACGAGCAACGCAAACGTGTTTACCGATACCGCCAAAATTTGCTGGACGGTCACAGTTCCCGCAAAATGCTGTTGGAATTGATCCGCGCGCAAATCGATCGCTTTGTCGATACGTTCCTCGAACCCAACTACGGCGTCGAATCGTTCGCGGGTTACGCGGGATCCAAACTCGGAGTGCAATTGGACGCTCGAGATTTCCAGAATATGGATTTCGAGATGGCGAACACCTACGCCAAGGACCAAGCCGAACGCGCATCAGAGACGATCGTGTATGAGTCCGTCGAAGAAAACCTGCCCGAATCGATGGAGGACGAATGGAACTGGAAGGCGATGGCGACTTGGGCAAACACTCGGTTGGAGACCAATTTTCAAGATCACGAACTGAAGAACATGTCCCGCGACGACATGATCAACTTGCTGATCCAAAAGTCGCATGAACGAATCGAGCGTACGGATTTGAGCGAGAGTGCTCACCTGCTCGATAACGATTTCGGCCTGCGAACCATGTGCGGGTGGATGCGACATAAGTTCGGAATCGAGACGACGCCGGATGAGTTTCGCGAGATCGATGACCGACGTCGCGTCGCCAACGTGTTGATGCAGCGGGCCGAGCAAGCCTACGGCGATAAAGAAGCCGAGTATCCAGTTCTGGCCGGGATCTCTCGTTTTACATCCAAACAAGGTGCGCAAGTATCGTTGGACCGCGAAGGTCTCGTCGACTGGGTCAACCGACGTTTTGGCGTCACCCTCAGTCTCGACGATGTTCGACTCAATCGCGATGAACTCAAGGCTCAATTGCTACAGTACAGCCGTACCACCGGAGATCCGGCCGAGCAACAGTACCGACTTGCCGAAAGCAAGTTGCAAGAACTATTTGGAAAGTCCGCACCGGAGATCACCGCCGCGGTGGCCGGTGGCGGAAACGGGGCGCTCGATTCATTGTCGGATTGGATGGAGTCGGAACTCGGCCACAAGATGCACCGCGAGGATCTCGCGAGAATGAATCGGCGCCAGTTGCAATTGGCACTCGATGGAGCCGTTGACGATCGCTTCCACCCCGAAATGCGGCGGATGGAACGTCAAATCCTGCTGAGTATTGTCGACGAAGCTTGGAAGAACCATTTGCTGACCATGGACCACCTGCGAAGCAGTGTGGGCCTCAAAGGCTATGCCCAACTTGATCCCAAGGTTGAGTACAAACGTGAGGGGATGCGGCTGTTTGACGCGATGTGGAGCAGCATCGGAGAGCGCGTGACGGATTTGATTTTCCGGATGGAATCTTTCAATGAAGATTTCATTCGTAGCACGTGGGTGGACGCGACGGCGCGACATGACCCCGCACATTCGCCCACGCCGCCCTCTCTGGGTGGTCAATCGGACACGGCGTCGCAGCGTGTGGTCGAGTCGACCAACCAAAATGTTGACGCGAAACCGGAGCCGATCCGACATTCCGGTCCAAAGATCGGCCGCAACGATCCGTGCCCCTGCGGCAGCGGCAAAAAATACAAAGCGTGTTGTATGCGACACTTGGCTTAAATCAATTTTGCACAAGTGTATTGCCTTGTGCTTTATGGGCGGAAAGGATTCCGATGCTTGCGAATTTGATTTACGTGCTCGCTCTCACGCTGGTTTCGCCGATCGTGGCCTATCGGATGTTGCGGCACGGTCGGTATCGCCGCGGTATCGGGCAAAAGCTTTTCGGGTTGTCGCGCGTGGAGGCCGAGTCCCTCCTTCGAGCCTCTGCGGGAGTCTTGCAACACGAGCTGTACCGTGACGATGAGAACGAAGCGTTCGATCACGGTTGCCCCATCTGGATTCATGCTGTCAGTGTCGGCGAAGTCAATTTGCTACCGACACTCGTTCGTCGATTGAAGCGAAAGGTTCCTCACGCGAGGATCGTGATTAGCAGCTCCACCGACACCGGCTATGACCTCGCGAGAAAGCACTTTGGCGATGATCGAGTGTTTTTCTGTCCGCTGGATTTCAGTTGGGCTGTGGCGCGAACGCTTCATAGCCTGCGGCCAAGAATGCTCGTACTCACCGAATTGGAGCTTTGGCCCAACTTGGTACGGCTCGCGACGCAAGCCGAGATTCCGGTCATGGTGATCAATGGTCGCCTGAGCCCAACAAGCTCGGGTCGCTACCAGAAATTCGAGCGTTTGACAAAACCGATCTTCAAGCAACTGGCATGGGTCGGTTGCCAAGATGAAGGTAGTCAACAGCGGTTTTTAGACTGCGGTGTCGAAGTGGGTCGAGTTCAAGTGACCGGCTCCATGAAGTTCGACAATGCATTACTGTCGAAAGACCATCCCGACGTCCATCAACGATCGCAATGGGCGGGTGTCGATCCGTGGCACCGAGTTTGGGTTGTCGGTAGTACCCAGTCCGGCGAAGAGTTGATGGCTTTGGAAATCTACCAAGATCTGATTCGCGAGTTTCCCGAACTGCGTCTGGTGATCGTTCCGCGTCATGCTCAGCGGTTTGATTTGGTCGCCAGTCAAATTGAGGCGTGTGGATTGGCTGCGCATCGTCGAAGTCGCGACGTTTCGCTGGACAATACAACTTGGACAAATGATCGAGTGGTCTTGGTCGACACCATTGGCGAGCTAAAACATTGGTGGGGCGTTTGCCAAATCGCCACAGTCGGGGGAAGTTTCGGAAAACGTGGCGGACAGAACATGCTCGAACCCGCGGGTTTTGGCGCGGCCGTCTCGTTCGGCCCAAACACCAAGAACTTTGCGCAAATTGCCGATCGTTTGCTGCATGCGGGCGCGGCGGTTCGCGTGCATGACGCGGTCGAACTTCGTGAATTTGTGCGACGTTGCTTGAGCGATCCGCCCACCGCCGACTCGTTGGGCCGTGCCGCTCGCGAGATCGTGCAACAGCACCGCGGCGCCACCGACCGCACCGTCGAAGCGTTACTGCCCTGGCTTTCGAGCAGCAGTCACCAAGAGCGGGCTGCGTAGCGGCTAGAGAAGTCCCAGTGTCTGGTCCAAGCCGAACATCACATTCATGTTTTGTACCGCGGCCCCGCTGGCGCCCTTGATGAGGTTGTCGATGGCGCAGATCACAATAAGTCGCGAACCAGCATCACGGACTGTCATGTGAACGAAGTTGGTGCCGCGAACGTGTTTGGTGGCGGGTAGATGATCGACCACTTTCACGAATGGGCAATCTTCGTACTTCGCTCGTAAACACTTCATCGCGTCGGCCGCAGTGGCACCGTTGGGGCGGACGTAGATCGTCGACAGGATTCCCTGGTCCATGGGGGTCAAATGCGGAGTAAACAAGACGTCAATCGAATGCCCCGCGATCCGTTTGACCAAATCACCGATTTCCGGTTGGTGACGATGTCCCGCGACTGAATATGCCGAAATCGACTCGTTCGCTTCGCAATACAAAGTCGCCAACTTGGGTGAACGTCCCGCTCCACTAACCCCGCTTTTGCTGTCGACGATGATGTCGTCGGTGTGAATCAATCCCGCTTGGGCGAGAGGTGCGAGCGGAAGGATGGCACTCGTGGGGTAACAACCGGGGTTGGCGACGACGTCAGCATCGCGAATCTCCTTGGCGAAGAACTCCGGCAATCCATATACGGTGATTCCGACTCGCTCGGGCCAAGGGTGCTTCACTTCGTACCAGTGTTCGTACGTGCCGAGATCCGAAAGACGAAAATCGGCGGAAAAGTCGATGCAGCGAAGCCCTAATTTGACAAGCGTGTGCACGGTCTCCGCCGAGGCACCATGGGGCAGGCAGCACATGGCGACGTCGCATTTTTGGGCGACGCTGGCCGCATCAAAGTTTTCAATTCGCACCTCCGTTCGGCCGGCAAGCGACGGGTGAACGTCGCCGAGCAGCTTGCCTTCTTCGCCACGACTGGTCGCCACCACGACGTCGGCTTGCGGGTGACGCTGGATCAATCGTGCCGCCTCGAGCGCCGTGTAGCCCGTCGCGCCAATAATACCGACTCGAACTTTCGTCATGATCAACTTTAGAAATGAATTGCGGGAAGAAATGGGAACGATGTATCGGAACTATAGGCCAAGCTGTTCCGCCATCTCGCGCTCGTCGACCGTGATTGCGAACATATCTTGAATGAGTTGGCGATCACACTCTCTCTGTTCAACCTTTCGTCGTGCGAACATACGCTGTTGGGTGTTGATCATGACGTCAGCGGGCAGCGTCGAGGTTTGGCCAAAGAGTCGGGCATAATTCACAAAACTGGGCACGTTCGCGGTGACGAAACCGTACATCATCGAACACACGCCGATAACTTTACCGGTAAAAATCCCAGTGTTGATGGCCGACTTGGAATAGTCGCCCATGACACAGCCGAAAAACTGCATCCCCGTGGAGACGCGGTGCTCGCCATACTCGACATTGATTTTGCCATACGTATTCTTCAAATCACTATTGCAAGTTCCGGCGCCCAGATTGATCCAGCTACCGAGATAACTGTGGCCGAGGAATCCGTGGTGCTGTTTGTTGGTGTACGGCTCGATGACCGAAGCTTCGACTTCCCCGCCGATTTTCACGGTGTGGCCGAGCGACACGCCATCTTTCAGTGCCGAATGCTCAATGACCCGAGTCGAATGGCCTGCATATACAGGCCCGGCCAGGTAACAGAATGGCCCCACCCGCACGTTGTTCTCGAGCAAAATTGGGCCGTCCGACGTGCTAATCGATGCGTAGTCACCAATGGTGACACCCTCGCCCACAAAGACGTTCGGATGGATCTCTTGGTACGAATGCTGTTGCAATCGAAACTCGATCGAGCGATTTAGCTCTTTCATGTGCCAAGCAACAATCTCGTGCGGCCAGTGAAAGGCATCTAAGGTGAGGGACGAGGTTGGAAGGCCCGCGGCCAATCGGGTCCATCGGCACTCACCCGCGTTACCCTCATCGCTGCGGGGTGGTGCCTCGCTCGAGAGACGCTTCTGGTCGGCCGCAGTGATCTTGGCGGCGAGCACCGAGTGATCTTGGGGATCAATGATTGCCTCGGAGGTTTTCGAGGTCGACAGCTTGTTGAGTGTTTCCAAGATGCCTACGCGTGGGACCAAACGCGCATTGACGAGCAAGAGATCGCCGCTTGCCGGTTCCAATTCGGGCGAGGCGAGGTCAAAGTCCAATTCTTGGACGTGGCGAAGATAGGGACGGACTTCCGCACTCAATTTGCCCTCCAATCGACGCAACCAATCGATCAGCCGCAAACTAGCGCAGGTCACCGCGTACGCCGGACGCGCCAAAGTCGCGGGAGTCATCCTCGCAACCAGTTCGTCTTCGTAACAAACAATATTCATCAGCATCCACCAAGCCTTCGATCGCGGCTGCGGAGCCGCGAAGAATCGAAAGTAACGAGTTTGAGGAATGTGCAGTTTATCCGAAACGACGCTGGCGTCTGTGCCCCCAAAGCTTCGCTTTCCGCAAACAACTCAAGTGGTCTCAAACTAGCCTGGATGCTTGCGCGTCGAAGCGTGGAATCACGAACCAGACGCTTGCCAACGACGTGTCCATCTTCGACGCCTGATTGTGATCCTCGCCTCAAGCAACCATCGAATCCACCGCTGGATAGGCCACTTCGTCGGGACGATGTGGACCGTTTTCCCGACGCATTTGGTGGCCGGGGACGCGAACCTAGATTCGGCAGCGTCTGAGCACTGTGCGGTCGAGCTTCTCCTCGACCAGCCGACGAATTTCCCCGGTTTGACAACACTACCTGAGGCCGATTCACTCTCGAGACAAGTGGAACGCTTGTCGGCAGATTCGTACATCACTCGCCAACAGGCCGCGGCCGTTCTGCTCGAAGCCGGTGTACAGGCTATTGGTCCGTTGCGCCGGACTTTGACGAGTGGGACACTGGAGGCGCGGTTACAGTCACAGCGGCTGCTGCGAGAGATTCACGATCGTCGCACGACGATCGCTTGGAACCAATTGCTACAAGGGCATGACGATATCGACGCGCAGGCGCTTCCCCACTGGAATGCATTTCGCGATTCCGTCGGGGATAGTCCAGATTCGAGGAGACTTTATGTCGATCTACTGCGTCGCCACCAGGAAATGATCACTGCATTGTCGGGCGATCAACTTTGCGGCTACCGATTGACGCGGAGGATGAACGCTGATCCGCGGCAATTGCATCCGCAAGACTATGTTCGTTGGACCGGTGTGTTGTTGCAAGAAATCACTAGCGGCGGACCGCAGCCGTCTTCCTCAACGACCCATTCGTCGCTGGCCAGGCGGCAGTTGCTGGCGGCGCTTTCTGGCGAGTCATCCGGGCCAACATTGTTATTTGGGCTAACACCGTCATCCGAGCCAACACTGCGTTTTTTCGATTCAACGCAAGCCGATCTGCTTCGGCGTCTCATCGCCGTATGGATCCGTTGCCGTGAATGCCAAATCGATACGCGGACTCTCTTGTCGATCGCCATTCGATATCGGTGCGATGAACAGGCCCTGCGGCTTTGCGAGCGCATTTTGGATCGCCCACACGACAACCCGCAATCGATCACGATGGCGTTGCTGGCGTCGGCAGCGCTGGAACATCCGCGTCTAGACGGGTTACTGGCAAAGTATCAAGCGGATCGTCGCATTTCTCAGCAGTGGAAGTTGTCGGGAGGAGAGGGGAAAGCGTTGCAAACGCGTGTCCAGGATGTCGTGGTCGCGTTGCGTCTGCGGGAAAAAAACATTGATCCGCGGACGGTCGGCTTTCATGAGTTGTTGGCCGATCCCTCGTACGTTTATCGCTACCAAAGTCTCGGATTCCGCGATGAATCGGAGCGGCAGCGCACGTTTTCATTGGCGACAAATCTCTTAAGTGGCCGTTAGTCGGCATTTGCATCACTCGTGGATTCCAGCATGCGGACCTGGGCAGGCTCACGGCGTGTTAAAATCACCCTTGGCTCGGGTTTTCGTTCGCACTTGCCGCACCCACAGTTCCAGTTTTCATTCAACGAGATTCTGCCGTGACACAGCCAATTCGGTTTCGCGTCCAACGATCATCACCGGTGATGACGGTAATTGTTTTTAGCGGCTGCTTGTTCTCCGCATTGAGCGTCGCGGCACAGGACGGCGAGGTCGCCGAACGAGTGTTGCGAGTCGGTGCGCACGCGATGGATATCACACCAACGGCGTTTCCGGTGGAGTCGGCGGGCAGCATGACACCGCGGTTAGCGACTTATGCAAACGACCCGCTTCATGCCCGCTGTCTCGTCGTCGACGATGGATCGACAAGTATCGCCCTTGCCATTTGTGATCACTGCATGATCCCACGCGAGTTGATCGATCGCGTCCGCGAACGAGTAGAACGCCAATGCGGGATTCCATCCGAGAACGTTCTCGTCGCGGCGACGCACACGCACAGCGGCGTGACGCTCACGCCCACATTTCAAAGTAAGGTCGAAAATGCGTATTGTGAGTGGTTCGTCGAGCGAGTCGCCGAGGGTATCTGCTTGGCTCACGCCAACCGGGTTCCGGCTAAAATTGGCTGGACCGTCGGTCATAACCCCAACCAAGTTTTCAATCGACGCTGGTACATGCGGGATGGCGTAGAGATCACTGACCCGTTTGACGTCGGCAAGGATCGCGTCCGAATGAATCCTCCAGCGGGCAACTCCAAGTTGCTTAAGCCCGCGGGGCCCATCGATCCAGAGATTCCAATTCTGTCGTTCCTTACGACCGACAACACACCGATCGCGCTGATGGCAAACTACTCATTGCACTACGTCGGCGGGGTACCCAGTGGGGCGCTTTCCGCGGATTATTTTGGCGAGTTTGCACGTCAATACATGCGGCTTGCGGACATCGATGCGTCACGAGGTTTCGTTGCCATGATGACCAACGGGACCAGCGGCAATATTAACAACATCAATTTTTATGATGGCTCGGGCAAGCAGGAACCCTTGGAGCAGATTCGATTGGTGAGTCAAGACGTAGCCACGTCGGTGATCCGCGCGATGAAGCGAATCGAGTATCACGACTGGGTGCCGCTGTCCATCGCCAACGAAGAAATCACGTTGCGAGTTCGAAAGCCAAACGATGAGGACCTCACGCGCGCACGAGACCTCTTGGCCGACGCTGGTGAGCGACCTTGGAGCAATGTACGGCATATCTACGCCCAAGAGACGCTTGACTTGGAGTCCTACCCCAATCAAGTCGAAGTTCGCATTCAAGCCATTCGTATGGGCGAACTTGGGATTGTGACCAGTCCCTGCGAAACGTTTGTGGAAACGGGCCTAGCGATTAAGCGAGAAAGTCCGCTGCGAACGACTTTCACCATCGAGCTCGCCAATGGATACAACGGCTATCTGCCGACTCGCGAGCATCACGAGCTGGGAGGATATGAAACCTGGCGAGCCAAGTCGAGCTACTTGGCGAACGACGCCGAAGAAGCGATTCGCGGGACACAATTGCGGTTACTGAACTCGCTTTGCCCCTAGCGCCCAGCGAGCTTTGTAACGCTTGGACCGATGGTGACGGCATGTTGCAGCCTTGGGTCGTGCTGTTGGCGGTGGTTGCTCGCCGCATGCGATTGAGTTGACCGAATTGACTGCGGAAATTTTCTGGATTTTGCGGGCGAATTGTCGCATCGCGAGCTAGCTTTCCCACAGACGACCAGATTGTGGCCGTCGGTTACGGGGTCAGCGTCCACGTTCACTCCAGGGATATTGTCACAAGCGACCACATCATGAAAAAGCTCCTCTGCATCGCACTCACACTCGCAACCTCTTACTTGTCGGTAGGTACCGCTTCGGCGCAGGTTCTATCCACCAAGCAATCGACGGCCCGCCCGTTTGGGCTCCAGCCTTACGCACTCGTCATGAAGAAGGCCAGTGACGCTCGCTCGCAAGACTTCCAGAATAACTACCTTCCGTACTTTCAAGAGTTGATCGACCAACAGCTCGCCGAGAGTGCTGTGTTTTCAAACACCGAAGGTTTCAAGTTAGACGCTTCTCGCTTGTTTCTCCGCACCGAGTCGGACCTGCCAATTCGAGTCTACTTTGTTCACGAAGGTGCAGGCTACCGAAACACGCTTGGCTTCAGCATGACGCCGGCCGGCGCGGCTGAAACAGGAACGCCATATTTGATTTTCCCCGATGCTTCATTCAATGGACCCACGAGTACCAAGCGGACCAACACAGCACCGCTGGTGGTGGGTGACTTTGTCGAGCTCAACTCGGGCGCTCCAGGAATCCAGCTTGACTTCTTCCTGGTCGCTGACGGTGCGGGAAGCAATAACGTGGGCACTTGGTACAACAACCGAGATCGCAATGCGGACGGACTACAACACGTCGTGGCGTTCTTGATGCCAAATTCAAGATACGTTTTGATCGGCTTCGAAGACCTTTGGGGCGGTGGTGACTTGGACTACAACGACTGCTTGTTCGCCGTTGACATCGGCGAAGTCAATGCTGCGAACTTGTTCGATATCGAAGGCACTTTGCCCAACTGATCGTTGTCATCCACGTCTCGTCAACTCGCGAAATCTGAATTGCTGGTTTGGTATCTAAATGAAGCTCCAACTCACACAACCGATTCACCCAGTGAAGCGACATCGCCGCTTCCGACAGCGCCGCGCCGCGGCGACCGTCGAGTTGGCGATGGTGCTTCCAGTGATGATGTTGTTGGTGTTCGGAACTTTAGAGATCTGCCAACGACTGATGATTCGCCAAACGGCTGCTGTGGCAGCCTATGAAACCGCGCGTTTGGCAGCTCGGCGTACAACCACGGTCGCCCAAGCAACGGCACGCGGCCAGACGCTCATGGCCGAACGCGGGATTAATGGCGGCAGCGTGCAAATCAATCCGCCAATGTTAGCGACGTTGCCCACGGGCAGCGAATTACAGGTCACGGTTACCATTCCGGTGGCAGGCAATACGACGGTGAATTACATCTTGCCCACCACTGGTCAAGTTGTCATTTCAACGACGATGCTTCGAGAATAAACGATTCATTTAGCGTCGTAGCTCTTCCCTCAAACTTTTCAAAACATGCAAACATTATGCGAACGCAATTAAGCTGGCTCGGGGGAGCATCGAAGCTGGATCGCGATGCCACCCATCCATCCCGTCGTCGACGATCTCGAGCTCGTGTCGCTCGATCAAATCATCGCCGTGGGACCATCGTCGCGCTGGCGGCGATTGTTATGACCGTTTTGGTTATCCTTGGTGCCGTCGCGATCAATCTGACGCAACTTTCAACGGCGCGTACGGAAATCCGTTTGGCGAGCGACGCCGCGGCGAAAGCCGGCGCTGTGGTTTTGGGGCAAACCCAGGATACGGCTCAAGCGCGAGCGGCCGCTCTTAACATTGCGTCGCAGCACGAAGTTGCCTCGATGAGCATGAATATCAGCGAAATTGATGTTCAGTTCGGTAACAGCACACGCAATGAAAACGGCGACTACAATTTTAATATCAACCAATCGCCACTGAACTCCGTTCGAGTCAACACGCGAATCGCCCAAGACGCGGTGACCAGCGAAGGCTCGTTCTTCATGACGGGTTTTTTGAATCCAGATACATTCAGTCTCGACTATACGTCGATCGCCGCCCGAGTCGACCACGACTTGTGCTTGGTCGTGGATCGTAGCGGTTCGATGGCTTGGGACATGAGCAATATTGCTTGGGAGTATCCGCCAGATCCATTGCACCCCGAAGCTAGTATCATCCAGAATTACTTTGTCCAACCGCATCCGACGTTGAGCCGCTGGGCGGCACTCACGCGAAGCACCGAAGTGTTCTTCGAAGAACTCGAAGATCTACCGATCGAAGTCAAAGTGGGGTTGGTCAGCTACAGCAGCAATTTTGTCTTTGGACTTTACGAAAGCGTCGCGAGCACCACTCACAACTCACTGACCACCGACTATTCGCAACTCATCACATCGATGAATGCGATCGGCCAAAAGGAATTGATTGGCAATACGAATATCGCTTCCGGGATGCAGGCCGCTGTCCGAGTGTTGACAGGCAACGGATCACGTATCACTGCCAAAGGAACGATGATCGTCTTGACCGACGGGATTTGGAATCAAGGTACCGATCCGACGGAAGTCGCCATCGCGGCCGCGGCAGCCAACATCACCGTCCACACGATCACCTTCAGTGACCAAGCCGACCAGGAAAAGATGATTGCGGTTGCAAACTTGGGTGGCGGCAATCATTACCACGCCCCCGACGAAGAAACGCTTCGAAGTGTCTTTTCGGAAATCGCGGAAACCCTCCCGGCTGTGCTCACTCAGTAGTCCTTTGCCTTCAGTGTCTTTGGTTGAGAACTCGTTTCATGCAAAGCGTTAGAACAAGTCGTCCGACATTCGCTCGCGTTTGCGCTGGTCAATCCAGGCGACGCGGGGCGATGATTTCGCGAGCTGATCGTGCACGGCGGGGTGCCTACCTCGTCGAGTTCACGGTTTGCGCATCCGTATTTTTCTTGACGATTTTTGCCTGCCTTGAGCTTGCGCGATTCATGTATGTGCGCCAAGCTCTCGATCAAACCGCATACGAAGCCGCACGTGCGGGCGTGATCGTCGGCGCTTCGGCGTCCGATGTCGAGACGAGAGCAGCTTCGCTGCTGCAAGCCTATGGTATCACCTACATGGGATTGGACGTCACACCACAAACCATTGACGAGAACACTCGCGAGATCACCGTTACCATCACCTGCGACTTCGCAGCGAACTCGTGGATTGCGACGCAATTTGTATCGAATCAGCCGCTTGTATCAACCGTGACGCTGGACCACGAGAACCAAGCATACCTCGTTCCCGAGGCTGCGACGCAAGATGAAGACTTGGAAGAGAACGACGAACCGCTCGACGTATAGCGTATTTTTCGGCCACGTCTCGCCCCGACGCCAAGGCGCGATTAACATCTGCGGTTATGGAAAAAACAAACGTTGCTATTGTCGGTCTTGGAACCGTTGGAACCGGTGTCGCACGGCTGCTGTTGGATCATGGTGATCGCACGGCCCGGCATGCTGGACGCACCCTTTGGCTTAAAAAAGCCGTCGTCCGCGATTTGAAAAAGCCCCGCGGGATCGAACTTCCACATGGAGTCGCGACGGACTCGGTAGACGACGTCATCAACGACCCTGAGATCACGGTCGTGGCCCAATTGATCGGTGGACTCGAACCGGCTCGCTCGATCATGTTGCGGTTGCTGGAATCCGGCAAGGACATCGTTACCGCGAACAAGGCGTTGCTGGCCAGTCATGGTCCCGAATTGTTCAACCGTGCCCGCGAACTCGGGCGGAGCATCGCGTTTGAAGCTTCGGTCGCCGGCGGTATTCCGATTATTGCAAATATCAGCCAGTGTTTGTCCGCCAACCAGATCCTTTCGCTCGAGGGGATTCTCAACGGGACAAGCAACTTCATCGTCACGCAAATGGACGAAAAGGCGGCTCCGTACGCCGATGTCCTGAAACGCGCCCAACAACTGGGCTATGCCGAAGCGGATCCGACGATGGATGTTGATGGCACCGACGCGGCACAAAAGTTGGCCATCCTCTCGCACCTCGCCTTCGGAGCGACGTTGGACTGGTCGGAGATCCCGCGCATCGGAATCGATGGCCTTGACCCCGATGACTTGACCTATGCGCGCCAGCTCGGCTACCGCATCAAGCTGCTCGCGGTGGCTCGACTTGCCAACGACGGGCTCGAGTTGTCGGTCGCGCCCACGCTGGTCAAAATAGGAACGCCACTGGCCGAGGTTCGTGATGCCTTCAACGCCATTCGCGTGGTGGGTGATGCCGTGGGTCCCGTTTTCTATCATGGCCTCGGGGCGGGCCAGATGCCAACGGCGTCCGCCGTGGTCGCAGACCTAATCGATACCGCGGTCGGACGCACGAAACTGACTTTTCAAACGCTCGAGTACTTCTCGGCGGATACGCCGCCACGTGTGAAGCTTCGCGATGCCGAAACCCTCAGCGGTCGTTACTACTTCCGTTTGCGAGTCGCCAATCATCCGGGAACGCTCGCGGCGATCGCCAATGTGCTCGCCCATCACCACATTTCGATCGCCTCGGTGATCCAGCATGAAAATGCAGATACGACCAATGATGAAGCCGCACGCGCTTTGGTGCCGGTACCACTTGTGATCATGACCCACGAGGCGACCGAAGGTGCCGCTCGCTTGGCAACGGCGCAAATCGAGTCGCTCGCGTCGGTCACGGGACCCGTTGTTCGGTTGAAGGTAAAAGATTGACGAATAGCGCGGGCGGACGGATTATCTCGGGGGGAAGATTGCGTTTCTTGGCCTTTGTGGTCGCCGAGATCCACTTCGTCACTGAGTGCGGGCTACGATCGCGATAGAGCATTGAGGAAGCAGCCCCAGGTGTAGAATTCGGGGCGCTCTTCTCGTCACGACAATCCGCACAACCGCATTGACCCATGATTCACGTTCAACACCTGACCAAGGTCTACAATGACCTGACGCGTGGTCGCTTTGTCGCCGTTGATCGTGTTTCATTTACCGTACGACCCGGCGAAATTTTTGGCCTCTTGGGCCCCAACGGTGCTGGCAAGACGACCGTCCTGCGCATTCTCAGCACCGTCTTGCAGAGTACTAGCGGAATCGCACTCGTCGCGGGCTACGACGTGGCGACCCAGTCGGCCGAAGTCCGGCGACGCATTGGGTTCGTCAGCAACAACACCGCGATCTACGATCGTATGACTGCGTGGGAGCTCGTGCACTATTTTGGGCGATTGCACGGTATGCCTAAAGACGTACTCGCCAATCGGCTGGAGTCGCTGTTTGAGCAATTGCGAATGAATGATTTTCGCGATGTCCCAGGCAGCAAGATGTCCACGGGGATGAAACAAAAAGTTTCGATCGCGAGGGCGATGGTCCATGATCCGCCGGTGCTCGTGTTTGACGAAGCGACGCTCGGATTGGACGTCTTGGTTGCGAGAAATTTGCTCTCCGTCATCCGCTCGCTTCGGGACGCCGGCAAGTGCCTGATCTTCTCGACGCATATCATGAGCGAAGTTGAACGTCTCTGTGACCGTATCGCGATCATGCACCGTGGTCGCATCCTGGATACTGGTTCGCTGGAGGACTTGCGAACGCGGCACCAAGAAAAAGATTTTGAAGAGCTGTTCTTTGGCCTCCTCAGCCGACACGAGCAGGCTGAGCGTGAGCCCAAAGACGGACATGATCCCGATGAGTGGACTTGCAATCCCGTCTCCTGTGCACCCTTGCCGTTGGATGCGTCATTGACGAACAGTACACTTAGCAGTGACCCAGGGGGGAAGACCTCGTGAGACGAATTCCGACGAGCATCAATCCGAATCGTTCGGCCGTGGCGAGTGAATCGAATCAACCACGGTTATCGGCAATTGCATTGATTTATGTCCGAGAGATGCGAGACCAACTTCGTGATCGCCGGACTCTCTTCACGATCGCCGTGCTACCCATCCTGTTGTATCCACTGGTGGGCACGTTGTTGCTTCAAATAGCGCAATTCACTCGCCAACATCCCACTAGTATTTGTGTGATTGGTAGTGAGAATCTTGAACAGGCTCCGCCGCTACTGGGTGAAGATAATTTCGCCGATGGCTTCATCGCGGAAACCGATCGTATCGAGTTGATCATCCATCGCTGGGATGAATTCACGCGTGATCTTGATGTCAATTCGCACACCGAAAGATGGGTTCGCGATGGAACCTTCGACGTAGTGATTGTGATTCCACCCGGTTTTTCCGACTCGACCAAGGTAACGGAAGACACCGTCGGCAGCGGCGAAGCAAATCCCAGCATCCAATTGCTCTATAACGTCGCGAGTGATCAATCGTTGGTGGCTCGCGATCGCGTGATGAGGATATTGAATCAATGGCGAGGCGGTTGGGTTCGCGAGCGATTGGCGGACTCTGGCGTTCAACTATCGGTGTTGGATCCATTCAAAGTCACCGACATCGACATTGCGCCCGAACGCACGCGCGAAGCCGCGCTTTGGAGTAAATTGCTGCCGTTCGTCATGCTCGTTTGGGCGATGACCGGCGCGTTCTACCCAGCGATCGACTTGGTTGCCGGCGAGAAGGAACGTGGGACCTTAGAGACGCTGTTGTGCAGTCCGGCGTTGCGCAGCGAAATTGTGTGGGGCAAGCTTGCCGCGGTCACGACATTCAGCATGATGACCGCGATTCTCAATGCTGGCAGTATGTTGGTGACCAGCACATTCGTGTTTCGGCAAATCGGGTTTGGTGCCGATGGCACATCACTGGGCGCTCCGCCCTTGGTTCCCATGCTTTGGCTGCTTGTAGCGCTCGTTCCTCTATCGGCCCTGTTTAGCGCACTAGCGCTCGCGGTCGCGGCGATGGCTCGCAGCAGCAAAGAAGGCCAGTACTACCTGATGCCACTGATGATGGTGACTCTTCCTTTGGTCCTCTTGCCGCTGCTTCCAGGCACCACCTTGAGCACGGGGACAAGCCTGATCCCAGTCACGGGAATGTTCTTGCTCGTCCGTGCACTCGTCGAAGGCCAGTATGCGATGGCCATTTGGCACTTGCCAATTGTCCTAGGGGTCACCGCAGGTTGTCTTTGGCTCGCCGCACTCTGGGCAAAGCGACAATTTGAGGACGAATCAGTCTTGTTTGGCGGTGGAGATCAATGGGAGATGCGCCAGTGGGTGCGTCACCTTTGGCGAGATCGTCAAACGGCCGCGACTCCCGCGCAAGCGTTTGCCTGCGGTGCGATCATTTTAGTGGCATTGTTTTTCGGCAAGCTTGCGGTCACCGAAATGCCTTCCGATTTCGCCGCGATGTCGATGCTTGTCCTCATTCCACAATTCGGGTTGATTCTCGCACCCACACTGTTAATGGCGACGATGTTGACAACTTCGTTGCGCAAGAGTCTTCGCATAAGAATGCCAATGTGGACGACGCTTCCGTTGTCGGTCTTGCTCGGGGTCACTTTGCACCCGCTTTATGTGTCGCTCGCCCAGTGGATATCGTATACGTATCCGATGAGTGAGCAGGCGTCCGCGGCGATGCGTCCATTCGGTGAAATGATTGGCTCGGCACCTTGGATGTCCGTCGTTTTCTTGATGGCGCTGGTCCCCGCCGTGTGTGAGGAACTCGCTTTTCGCGGATTCATTTTTGGCGGGCTCGTGCGAAACGACTCCAAATTGCGGGCAGTCATCGTCACGGCGTTGCTGTTTGGTATCTCCCACGGTGTGTTGCAGCAATCCATTGCTGCAAGCTGCATGGGTGTACTGCTTGGTTGGGTGGCCCTTCGCACTGGCAGCGTATTGCCGGGCATGTTGATCCACTTTACCAATAACGCCCTCTCCGTATCACTTGAACGCATTTCGACGAGCAATTGGGAAGGCGCGAAAATCTTCGTTCGCACGACCGCCGAGGGCCCTGAGTACCAGCCGTTTTGGATCGTGGTCGCCAGCGCCGTCGCGGTAACGTGTCTTCTGTATTTCGGGACACTACGAGATACGACCGATGATCTTGAAAGCGATCTCATCGAACTAGACGGACCCGTTTGTGATCCTGCCGCGAGTCTGCAAGGCGCGTCGGCCTAACGCTGAATCAGTCGATTCAAGAGAGATTCGACAACCACAACACCGACGTCACGTCGCCCGATTGGAGGCTGCTGGAAATCGCGATTCGGAAAATCGCGAGCGGCCGAGTTCGACGGGTACTGAGCGTTTGGATGCGATGGGTTGATCGGTGTCGCGATCGAGTCGCGATAGGTATCCAAGTTCGCTCGCATCGATCCATCGATTGGATCCCGTCTCGGTAGAGGCAACTTCGAGTAAGGATGCGAATGGTTGGTAACGCAGCCGAGTTGAACAGCCAATGCCGCGTAGCCCATCGCAACTTGGTCCCAACACGCCATGAGTTCGGTGTTGACCGGATAGGTCGCACTTCCGAACAGCGCCAATTCCGCGCGTGAATGTAACGACTGTACTTCACCCCACTGGTACATCAGACGAGACCGGTCGCTGGGGTCGAACGTGGCACCATGAAAGTCGCATGACGCGTTTTCAAGTCGCTCGACTAAGCGAACGTCATAGCGGTCTAAATATCGAGTCCGATGAACAAGCCGCTCCATTGCCTGGACCTGATCCCGGTAGGCACGCGAAGCCGCCTCGAGAGGTCCATGATGGTTACCCATCGTCACTGAGCTCAGCGACAGTGTCATACCAGCGACCAGCAAACACAACTTGGGAGCCATGGGTGAAATTAACATCTTGAGTGCCTATGCCCTGCGAACAATTTGGATTGGCGGCAACCGGCTCCGAACGAACTAAGATTCGAGATTCAGGTGGCCGCGGGGAAACTGGCGAAGACATTTTGCACTGGGCATGCCAAGGGTTTCACTTTCGGTAAATACTCCAAAAACACCGTGAAACACGTATTTGACGTTTGCGAATGACGTTGCAAACTCGCTTGTTCAGTAGTCGCTTTGATAACACGCAGTCGTCACCCTGAGACGTAGTGCGGTAACCGCGTAAGCCAGTCGGGCGAGGCTTCTTGCTCCGATCCCGAGATGCTTCGTCGTACCAAGCGAACCAGAAGCTGTGTCTGTTTACTCTCGATTGCGAGAGGTGACAGGTGCCGCTACCAGTCTAGTGCATTTGCCTCGGTGACATCGCTAAGCGAGAACAAGCGGGTCGGTACCGCATCGCCCAACTTCCAGCGAAACTCGGCGTGGAGTGATTGCTGGTAATTTGGCATGTACTGCACGGCCTCCAGGCGACGGGGGACGTCAATCTCTCGAAGTCTCTCCCATTCGGTCGACGTGCTAAATAGAACGGAACGCTTTTGCCCAAGCGTCTTCCACAACTCGTACCGTACTGGCAAGTCGTTGGAGAATTCAATGTAGGACGAAATCCCAGAGGGACTTCCATCCGAGTACTTCAGTTGAGACTGGAGAAAGAAATGATCTTTTCTGACAGCAACTTTGTCTGGCGTGAACTTCTCAATCACAAATAGATCGGCAACGCTTCCCTTGGAAGTCTTGCCTTCAAAAAACGAACTCAACGGTATCAGTGAGCTGGTAATAGGATTGAAGTTGCGGTCGATCCCGAAAAACTTAATCGCGTTTGTCGAGATTGCTTCCTCGGGTTTGTTCGAAACATAAATCATCCCCTTCAAACGCAGTTTGTCGCTGCCAGTGGGCAAAAACGTCGGACCGGTCACGGTTGAATCACCGTATCCATCGGCACCTGCAGGGTTCGTCAACAATATGGGGTCACTCTTGTCGGTGAACTCACGACGTACAATGTGTCGCTCGGCGTCCAGATTGTGATCGACAGCATGTAGCGCGACAAAGAACTCTGGACCCGATCGGAGCATGAGTGTGCCCGTGCAAAGATGGGCATATCGTTCTAGCAAGGATTGGTTTACTTCCAAATTGGTGAGCAAGTCACGCGCCTTCGCAATCTCTAACTCCGACGGCTCGTGATAATCTTGCTCCACGATCGGCGAATGTTCGATGTTTTCCGCTGCAACGCGCTGGCACCAAATCAGCAGCACACATCCAACGACCAACAATTGCATTTTCATTCAACACCACTCTTGATTAAATGGCAACACTGAATCAATTTTCAGATATCAAAATTTTCACCGGGCCGATACTCAACGCAAACCCAGGCAAAGTGTAGATCTACTCCGCTTCATCGACTCTGCATGTGTTGCCGAAGGTCAAAACAATATAATAAATAGAGCCCCCCGTCTCGTCGCAACGATTCCCGAGCTTTTGGGCGCCTGTCACCGGATCTGGAGCAGTTAAGTACACTTGGCATGGGTCTCCACCTTGACATTCACCAGTATCAAGACACGGACGTTCGTCTGTATTTACAATTAGGGCTCCCAACTCGCCATCCTTAGCCGCGCGATAGTACTCATTTGCCTTATTCAAGTTATCTCCGCGAACGCGTCTCCACTCGTAATTTGATTCATCTTTTTTTGTAACTATTCAGCCTGTTGAAATCGATCTTGGCTGAAACGGTGAAATTGGTTCTGTTGACGCGATCATGGATGAATCGCAGTCCACAGCCGTCGCCGACCCGTCAGTCGATACCAGTCTACTGGATAAGCTGCTCC
>JBGSKM010000049.1:0-22694 GCA_041741195.1 Pirellulaceae bacterium | reverse complement strand
CAATGCCCGTGTTCAACAGCACCCCGTCGACGCCCAACTCCATGGCCACGGTCACGTCGCTGGCCGTACCCACCCCGGCGTCGACGATCACCGGGTACTGCGGATCGTCGGCCTTCAGATACTCCAGGCAGATACGGATGTTGTTGGGGTTGAGGACCCCTTGGCCGGAGCCGATCGGGCTTCCGGCAGGCATCACGCTGGCGGCGCCAACGTTCTTCAACCGTACCGCTGTGACAGGACAATCGCTGGTGTAACAGAGCACTGAAAAACCCGCCTCGACGAGTTGCTCACAGGCTTTCACTGTTTCCACGGGGTCTGGGAGCAACGTTTTGCTATCGCCGAGCACTTCGAGCTTCACCCAATCGGCGCCTGAATTCCCGAGTGAGCGCAAAATCTCGCGACCCAATTTTGCGGCACGGACTGCATCGACGGCGGTGTAGCACCCAGCAGTGTTGGGCAACAACGTGTAACGATTCAAATCCAGAAAGTCCAAAATGTTCTGGCCAGTGCGATCGTACAACCGCTCACGTCGTACGGCGACCGTCACGCAATCCGAGCCAGACGCGTCGAGCGAGTCGCGCATTTGGTCCATGGTGTCGTAGCGCCCCGTCCCGACAATCAATCGACTGGCAAGTGTGTGCGAACCGACCACCAAACGATCGTCGCTCGCCTCATCCGCAGCGGGTTGATTTGTCTCGATCGACATCCTTGTTCAGCCTCCACCGACGAGCGTCACGAGTTCGATCTCATCGCCGGCACCAACCATCGTGCTACCGTATTCTTCGCGTGGAACGACATCCGCGTTGAGCTCCACGGCAAGGTAATTCGGCGGTACTTCGACGGTCGCGAGCAATCGCTCGATGGACATGGGCGAGTCGATGGAAACACTCACTCCGTTGACTTTGATTTCAATCACTGGCTTCGATCCAATTTGTACTCGGCTTCCTGAGGGAAAGTCGACGTTTCAAGGCAGACGCTCCCCGACCCGAGCGGCCGACCCTGGGATGGTGAATAGTGAGCCGACGGCGCAAGCCGCGGGCCCTGAATTTACTGTCATTGGTCGTTAAGGCCCGAGGCTAGCGCCTACGGTTCACACTCATCACGGTTTTCACCATCCCAGGCCAACTCTTTCGCACGCCGCGGGAGAGTGAATTTAGTGGCCTGCTTAGCGTTTGGCAAAAACACGCTTGAGTTCGTCCAAGCTGGTCAAACCTCGCGCGACGGTCAACACCGCTTCGGCTTGCAGACCCCGATGGCCTTCCGCTTTGGCAACGCGCTGCAGCTCGGCGAGATCATTCGTCTTGGCAAGCGCCGCACGCAACTGGTCACCGGGACGGAGCATCTCAAAAATTGCCACCCGGCCAAAGTATCCGCGTCCCGCGCAAGTGGGACATGGCGTGATGGGTGCCGGTTTTCCATTTTCGTCGACTTGCTCTTCGATCGGTGGCGGAATAAAGGGTTGGTACAACATCGCCACGCGACCAGCGGGGATCCCGAGTTGCTGCATCAATTGCGGCGACGGCTCGAAGCCGACTTTGCAAGTGTCACACAACCGTCGAGCGAGCTTCTGCGAAGTGACCGCCACGACTTTGCTGATCAGCGTATTGGCAGCTTCGCGCTGTTGGCTGATCAATTGCACGAGAGCCTCCATGGCCCCGGGGGCGACCACTCGCGCGACCACCTGTTTCTGCAGCTTGACGACTTGTTCGACCGCAGGCGCGAAAGCTTCGGGCTCGGGCGACTCGGAAAAGATCAGCACGTCAGGCTCTTTGAGGATGATCTTGCGAACGATTTGCGCTTGCGTCAGCCCCGTGTCGCCTCCGTAAAAGTTTTGGTTCACGTTGATCACTTCGGGCTCGCCACTGCCCTGTTCTTCCACCATTTGGAAGTCGCGAACGAAACGATCCGCCGCATTGAGTGTCACGTTCCAAGTCGTCGAAAGTCCTTCGCCCTTGGGCGCCGAAACGATCACGATCGAACCCTCGCTGTTCAGGTCCTCGCGATATTGCTCGATCATCTTGTCGCGCATGCCGAGATCGGCGAGTCGCTCGAATTGGAGCTTTTCGCGATCGATCTTTGCCAAGACACGCTCGCCCGTGGCGACGCCTTGCGATTGCAGTGTCAGCTTGAATTTTTCTTTTCCAACCTTGAGTCCCATTCCGCCCGTTTGGGCGCTGCGACGATCGGCCGGGTTCATTTGGCACAATTGTTTGAGTGCGTACAACATCGCGTCGCCGGTCTCGCGATCCAGCGGTGGAAGTTGTTCCCAACTACCATCGATCTGGTATCGCAGCGCGCAACCGTTCTGCGAAAAGTCCATTAAGACGTGGGACGCACGCGAGTGAATCGCGTGAGCGAGTTGTCCACCGCCGATCGCGTATCCAGGCCCCTGGCGTGTGGAAATGAGGAGCGCCTGGGCGGCCGAGCGATCAGCGAGCTTAGGGATAAACTCGACGGGCGAAACCGTTTGCCAGAGTTGGACTTCTTCAGCGGGAGCGGCCATGTAGTGGGGTATCAGGTTTCAGGTGAACAGGTGTCAGAAATTTAAACGGAAAGGCGGCACAGACGCACGGCCAAGCGACAGGAAACTCCAGTCGCTTGAAACCAATAGCACAAAGCCAGGACTACAAGATCCCAGGTGCTTTGACGTCGATGCCCTTGAGCGCCATTTTGAGTGCGTCTTTGTTGGGCGCGACTTCAAACGCGGTGGGGCGATCAATCAATTCATCGTCAATCAATTGCTTCAAACTCATCGTAAAATCTTGCATGCCGTCGTCGGCGCCGATTCGAATCGCATCAGGCAACTTGTTGTCCTGGCCTTCGAGTACCAATTTTCGAATCGTCGGATTGAACGTCATGATTTCGACGGTCGGAACGCGCGGCACTCCCGGCTTGATGCTCTTGAGAAGTTTTTGTGCGACGATGCCTTTCATATTGAACGCGATCGCCGCACGAATGGCTCCGTGCATCGCTTGCGGGAACAAGTCCAGAATACGACCGATCGTCGACGCGGCGTTCGCAGCGTGAATCGTTCCGAACACCAAGTGACCGGTTTCCGCCGCATGGATCGCTGTCATGAACGTTTCTTCGTCCCGCAACTCACCGACGAGCATGATGTCGGGGTCTTCCCGCACGGCGTGTTTCATTCCGATCTTGAAGTCCAAAACGTCTTGCCCAATTTCTCGCTGGTTGATTAGACATTTGTCTTCGGTATAGATGAACTCGATCGGGTCTTCGAGTGTCAAAATGTGCTTGCGATAAATCGAGTTGACGTAGTTCAGCATCGACGCGATCGTCGTACTCTTGCCCGACCCAGTCACGCCGGCGAGCAAGATCATGCCTTGGTCAAAGTGACAGAGCGTCTCCATCACCGGCGGCAAATACAAACCACTGAAGTCGGGTATCCAGTTGCTGATTCGGCGAGCAACCAGGCCGATGTAGCCGAGTTGTTTGAGCATGTTGACGCGGAACCGCCATCGCACGCCGTCGACCATGCACGTGTGCGAAAAGTCAGCGCCGCCTTCCTCTTCGAAAATCTTGAGGTTCCGGTCGTCCATCATCGGGATCAACAACCGAACCATCTCGTCGTTATCGATCGGGCCTCGATTGAGCGGCTTCAATTCGCCTCGAGTTCGGATCATCGGCGGCTGGCCGACTTTAAGGTGCAAGTCGGAACCCTCGAGCTTTACCAACGCCCGGAAAATCTTGTCGACCTCCAACTCCTTGCTCTCTTGGAGCAACGACGTTTTCAGCCGGCCCATGATCGCTTCGCGGCTATTGTCGGCAAATTTCGGAACCGAGGGTGCAGCTTTACCGTTAGAATGCGACATCGAGAAACTTCTTTGAAGATTTGAAGAGCAAGAATTTCGGCCAGCGTTTCAAGACTGTTCGTGTGCCGGGCCACGATTCTACGCCAAGCCACTCTCGGTGCTCAATCGTCAACTCAGCTACGGACGCTGTCCGAACCCGATTTTATTCCAAGACGCGACATTTTGCTCAGGTTATTCAGTCTGATTGGGCGCCCTCGATGATTAGCTGGGCAACGCGTTCACCTGACGCAATCAGCAAAGGCTGACTGCAGGCCAGTAAGGCATTTTGCAGCGACAAGGCTTACAGGCCCGGCTGACCAATACTGAACGCATGCTGCCAAGCAAACCGATACCACCCATTCAGCCCTAATATTCGCTCTGAATCGAGGTACGATGAACATCTATTATCATTCATGACGATATTTAGGCATCCGACGACGCAAGATATTGGAAATGAACGACTTACAGGATTTCAATGCGATGGCACCAAGGTGTCAATTTGGGGAATTTAAGGAGTCTGGGTTGAAATTTTGTTGCTCGTCAACATTCGGCAAGTAAATTTGAAGACTAGATAAATGCTTGGTGCATGTGCACCTTTCGTCTATCGCCGCGAACCTCCCCCTAGTCGCCCAGCGAATCGCGCTGCAGGAACCAGAATCATGAAAATTCAACACCTACTGTCGGCTGCCGCCGGTCTGGCACTTGTTGCCTCGACGTCGACCCCGAGCTTCGCCTTCATGGCTGATGGCTCGGTGACTGGCGAAGCACATACCAACCCTGCCAGCATGGTCGCTGAGCTCAAGAGCGAAGCCGAAGCTGGCAAGACGCAGTGCAGCGTGATGCTTGTGAAAGTCAACGAAGCGATCGCGGCGATCGACACGCAACTCGACGCTGGCGTCGTGAACGAAGCCAGTCACTTGGATGCCCGCGCGAGCTTGGTGAGCTTGCGATCGGATCTTCCTTGTCTGAGCGAAGAGCTTGCGGCCGAGCAAGGTGATCTCGGTATGCTCGATCAAGGCCAAGTCATCTCGGACACTCTGCTGAGCGAACAAACCATCGGATCGAGTGTTCTCGAGGGTGGCGAAGTCGGTATGGCCGGCGGCGCAAGCGTTGGTGGCAGCCCCATGTATGCTGGTGGCGGCGTTACCTACGGTGGTGGCGGCGGCGGAGGCGGAGGTGGTAGCTTGGGTGGCGGTGGTATCGGCGGCATCGGTGCTCTGGGAGCTCTCGGTGCAGCGATCGCGATCGGTGTCAGCGACGACGATGAGCCGGGAGTGATCGTTTCGCCATCGAACTAATTAGTTCATCGTAGGTCAGTGGATCTTGTCAAAGGTCCCGGCGCGACAGGATCGTCGATAAGATCCACGACGTTCTTGTTACGACTCGAAGGCGTGGCCGAAACGGCACAAGCGTGCTTATACGCTTAATCGCAAAAACAAAACGAAAGCTGCCGTTCCCTCGGGAATGGCAGCTTTTTTTGTCAGTCTCCGTTTTCGCGTCTGCCGATGCGACTTCAACGACGACGTCGCTCAGCGGTAGCGTCGGTGTGTCTCGTTGGACCGGAGTTCGGAATTGTTGCAGCCCGCTAGCCCCATGCGATCTTCGTCCCGTTCGACGGCGACGAAACCGCGAGCACGCAATCAAGCCAATTCGCCAAACACGCCGCCGATCGGCCAAACGGTGTTGATCCGCGGGGCACAAACGTTGCTGCTAACGACGCTCGGTTACGCGACCTGGCGATTCGGAGCAGTCGACACAATCGTTCTAGTGCATTTATCGCTTGCGCTGCTTGCAATCACCGCCATGGTCGCACTGGCCATGATCTGCTTTCGTTACCGCGTCGCGGCTACACCCATCGCGATACTCTGGCCGACACTCCTCTTCATCGGTTACGGATTGACGCAAACGGTACCGCTGCCGCGTAGTGCATCACCATGGGCAAACGAAGTGGCAAGGGTCCGCGGCGAGTTCACGGAGCAACCAATCGATGCACTGGACCAAGCCATCGTGCGATTCGGCGGATCCGCTCCAGCGATGGATGATGCGTTTCTCGGTAGCTTGATCCCGTACGAGACACGAATGGCGGTCGTGCCCTTGATACTCGCTGCCGTCGTCGCATGGCTTTCGAGCATCCTGTTTGTAACTCGGCGGTCGCGGACAGTGTTCCTTTGGTGCCTACTCGTCCACTGTGCCGCGCTCGCCGTCTGGGGAATCGTCCAGCGGGCGGGCGGTAGCCTTGATTTGCTTCCCGGAACCGAAAGCCCTTATCGATCGTTGCCGTTTGCGACCTTCATCTACCGAAATGCCGGAGCCGCGGCAGTACTGCCCGGAATCGGAGCGGCGATCGCGCTCATGTACGCCAACCGCTCAAACAGTCATTCGCGTATCGGCAGCGCCTACGGGCCGCGCAATCGATGGCTTTCCGCGACCGATCTTTCGCTTGTCGCCATCGTTGCCATCGTCGTCATCGGCATCGTCGTTTCGCTTTCGCGCGGAGCATGGATCTCGGCCTTGGTGGCCTTCGGCTTGATCACCATCTTACTGGGTCGTGGATTTCGTTGGCATCAAGTCTCGGCGGTTGTCGCGATCATACTCGCGGTTGCGGGCGTCGGCATGTACCAGGTGACCGACATTGTCCAACGTCGCGTGGACCAGTTCTCGATCGACGATCTGACTTTGGACGAGCGTTGGGCACACTGGAAAGATGGCGTCGCGACAGCCATCGACCACTTTCCCGCTGGAAGCGGTTTGGGAACTTACGGCTACGCCACGCTGCTGAATCAATCCAAGCCACGAAACGGCTGGTTTCGCGAAGCCCACAACCAATATCTCGAAGTCGTCACCGAGACCGGTGTGGTCGGCGTCATTGCCTTGGTCGGTTTAATCGGATTTGTAATCGCGGCATGTTGGCAATTGAGACCTCGCACCGTTGTTCGTTCGGGACAACGTGAGCAACAGTCGTGGGGCTTGTTCGCAGGCGCCGTGATGATCTTCGCGTGCGTCCAGAGCTTCGGTGATTTCGTCATCGAGATTCCGGCGAATCTTCTCCTTTACGGCTGCTTTGTCGGCATCATCGCTCGCGTCGCTGGCGAATCCTACGCTGCCTGGTCCAAGTCGATGCACCATCCGAGTCTTGGAATGGCACGACACGCGTTCGTCGCAATCGCAATCGTCGTCGGCTTGTCGTATTCGATGGTCCAGTCGCAGCACGAGTTAGCCGGTGATATCGCGATTGGGCAAACTCCGCTGAGCGAGTTGGCCGATCGCCCCAGTGACGATGTCATCACTCAGCGATTGGCGACACTTGACCACGCGATCGCGACGCAACCGGATCGAGCGACGTTGTACCGACACCGTGCGATGTGGCACTTTGCTCGATACCGCAATGCCTTGATCGCGACCGCGGAATCCGAGGGCGAGTCAGTCCCATGGGTTTCGACGGCGCCCGAGATCATTTTCCAATCGCTCGCGGCCATGCCGATCGAACCTCGACAAGTCACGATCAACGCGATGACGGATAGAAAATTAACGCCGCCACTGGTCGAAGCGGTCTCCGACATTGCACGATCGCTCCTCGCCAACCCATTGTTCATTCAGTCGCATTTTGCGGGCGGACAACTGGCAAGCTTTACCGGAATGGATTCGCAACCATGGATTGATCGCGTCGCGACATTGTCGTCACCCGATCCGACGCACATGTATCTCGCCGGAATACTAGCGTGGTCCAATGGCGACGAAGGGACGGCGATACGCCGGTGGCATGATTGCTTGGCCGTCGACTCACGATTCGCACAATCGATTATACCGATCGCGATCGCAAGGCTATCGCCGCTGGATGTGGCACGTCATGTCATTCCTCGATCGCAACCGCGAATGCAGATTGAGCTGGTCCGAACCGTTTTAACGGCGGACACCGAGCCGTCGCCCTCGAAGGAAGGGGACACGCTGGAGCTCGCTAGCAAGATCGCCGAAGAAGTGATAGCCGGGTCAACCGTTGATTCGGAGCAACGTCACGCAATCAGCGCAACGCTGCTGGATTTGGTCGGCGAGAAATCCAAGGCCACCACTCACTGGCTAGCGGCTGTCGAATCTGCACCGATGAACCCGACGTATCGATTCCGAGCGGCCGAGGGGCTGCGATCGATCGGCGAATTGGATGAAGCGCTACGACACGTGGTTTTGGGCGGCACTCTCAGCCACAACAACTTACAGTTCCAAAATTTAGCAAAGCGAATTCGCCACGACATTTCCAAGTCGAAACCGTCCGCACCGTAACAACTTGGTTTAAACGTCACGATTCTCGACTATTGCTCTGCGATAGCCCTTGGATCATCGCCACATTCGCAACGCGAAAGGCGACGTTTGAAACGCCGTTCTCAGAATTCGATCAACTCTCCCAGGTTACTGACACATGGCATCAACGACTGACGACGCTGGCTTCGAAGGCTCCGCCTTGGAGATCAACATTTTCAGTGCGATTCGTCGCCGCTGGGAGTATGTGCTGTTCGGCATCGGGCTCGGCGTCGGATTGGCCCTGCTTTATCACTTCACCGCAACGCCGATGTACGAATCGAACATCGAAATCCTGGTGGGTCAACGCAGCAGCGAGCTTACCAACAGCGGCACGATGACCGGTGCTCACGCAAGTGGCGACGCGATCCAAGAAGACCAACTCGCCACGCACATGCGACTGTTCACTGGCCGATTGATGCTCGCCGATGCGATCGAAAAAGGAGGGCTCAAGAACCTGGAATCGTTCCAGGCAACGCTTCGCGAAGGCGGCAATCCGATCGATCATTTACTGAAGAATTTGTCGGTCAAGCGTGGCGGTGAAGGTACGGCACGCGACGCCATGGTTCTGCGAGCCAGCTTCAAAGACCCCAACCCCGAGGCGGCCGCCCAAGTTCTCGCGGCGGTCTACGCGAGCTATCGGGACTATGTCGAATCGCACTCGGAGAACACTTCAGAACAAGCCGTCGAGTTGATCGAAGAGGCTCGTAAGACACACGAGATTGAACTCGCACAAGCCGACGACGAGTACCGCGACTTTATTCAATCGGTACCGATCTTGTTGGACGGCGAAAAGGTCCAAGACATTCATAAAGATCGGATGATCAAGCTCGAAGCCGAACTGAACCTCGTTCGCAACAACCTGGCGGAACAACAATCGCGGCTCGAAGTCATCGAGAGCTACCTCACCGAACAAGGCGGCGTCAAACTCGGCGAGATGGACCACTTGGCATTGCTGAGCCAAAAAGAAGTCGAGCGATTGAAGTTGTTTTTGGATATGACTCGCGGTGAAGCTACCAGCGAGGCGTTTCAGGCGGAACAACCCCTGCGAGCCGAGGCCGCCAAGACCCAGTACAACCGTTTGCTCGAGTTGATCCAGAAAGAGCGATCGCTGAGCGACTCGTTCGGAGCCGGTCACCCGCTCGTCGATGCCGTCCGCAAGGAAATCGAAATCACTCAACAGTTCATGGAGTCCAATGCGCCTGAAGAGGCAAGCATTGCCGCCAAGAAGCTCGATCCGGCCGAGTTGCTCGAGACCTACACGATGCTGCTCCGCAACGACATTTCGGAACTCGAGAAGCGCAAAAAGATTTTGATGCGTGATTCTGAAACTGAGCTCGCCGAAGCAAAGTTGATCGAGAACCAATTCATGAAGGGCAACTCGTTGCGAGCTCGCCTGACACGCGCCCAAATGCGGTACGATCAAGTCATCCTGCGTCTGCAAGAGCTCAACTTGTCGAAATCCTACGCCGGTTTCTCGACCGATTTGCTCGCCGCCCCGGAACCACCGCTGGAGCAATCTTGGCCGAAGCTGCCGATCCTCGGTGGTCTCGGATTGTTCCTCGGATTTGGTCTGGGCATCGCCCTGGCGCTTGTTGTCGACATGCTCGATTCGACGTTCTCGAGTGTCGAAGACCTCGAACGATCCGTAGGCGCGAACGTGATCGCCCATGTGCCACGCTTCGACGTTAAGAAGCTGCGCAATGACTTGGCGCCCGATTCCAAAGTCGCCGCCTCGTTGCTCTCGTTCCATTCGCCCCGATCGGCCGAATCCGAAATCTATCGAGTCGCACGCACGAGTCTGCTCGTGTCGAATCGCCGCGAAGCGGTCCGCACGATCATGAACACGAGTCCTCAACCGGGTGACGGAAAGTCGACGACGATCTCCAATCTCGCCGTCTCGTTCGCACGGACTGGCAAACGCGTCCTACTCATCGATGCTGACTTGCGTCGCCCCATGATTTCAAACTTGTTCGGAATCGACGACCAACCTGGTCTCGCCGATGTGTTGCTCGGCAAGCGAAAGTTCAAGGAAGCGTACACCGCATCGGAATTGCCGAACTTGCACATCATGCCCAACGGTGTCGCAACAAATCAACCGGCGGAGTTGCTCGAGTCCAGCCGACTCCATTCATTGCTTAACGAAGCGAAAGAGCACTTTGATCTGATTCTGATTGACGCGCCGCCGCTATTGGCTGTGACCGATCCGGCGATCATCGCGCCGCTGGTCGACTCGGTACTCATCACGCTTCGCATCAACAAGAACGGCCGTCGACCTGTCGAGCATGCCGTGCGAATCCTTCAAGACATCGGCGTGACTCCGAGCGCGGTGATTGTCAACGGAGTCGAGGGACGTGCCAACAAGTCTTACAGCTACGGAGCCTACAACGGTGACCAATACGGCTACGTCGGTCACTACCACGCCAAGTACGCGGCTCGCTCCGTTGATCCGTCCCCTGATTTGGTCGTCAGCGGAAGTCCACGCTAGTCCCTGGTAGCAAACCATTGGTGCCTAGGCTTCGCCGACCGCCTCCAAAGCAAATCCACTAACCAATGTCGGTTCTATGAAATCTCACACCACCTCCGACGTCGTCCGGCAAGTCGAACGACTCGCTGAACGCGTGACGCGACACCTGTGCCAGCCACAGGTTCGGGTCCCGTTGTTGGTGATGATTCATATCGGGATCTTTACGGCGATCTACGCATTCTCGTTCGGAGCACGTTTCGACTTCGTACTCACCGACAGCCACTGGACGCTACTTCGCGGTACGCTGCCGCCGGTCGTGCTGACGAAACTGCTCGTTTTCTACTATGGTCGCCATTTTCACGGCTGGTGGCGCTACGTGAACTTCGCGGATCTAAGTTCGCTGCTGCGAGTGTCCTTGATATCGATGATCACGGTCGTGTTCGTTGACTATTACCTGCTCATGTTCGACAGCCAGATTCCTCGGGTGTCAATTCTGCTCGACACGTTGCTGACGATTATCGTCGTTGGCGGCTTGCGATGCTCATGGCGGTACATTGACGAACAATTCGGTCCACTGATGCGTCGCCGTGTCGTACGTCCCGCCCTGATGGTCGGTACCGATCATGCTGTCGGGCAATTGATTGGACACATTAATTCGAACCAAAGCATCGATATCAAAGTCCGAGCGCTGCTGTCGCCGACATCGGATTGGCACCGGGGAACCATTGGCGGCGTCCCAATCGCAGGGGCGATTGCCGATATCGCCGATGTGGCACTCAAGTATCGTGCTCAAGACGTCCTCGTTTCGGCCGGCTTGATCACTGGCCGGGCGCTTCGCGAACTCGTGATCGCCTGCAACGCCAACGGCTTGACACTTCGAGTTCTGCCGCGTCTGGAAGACGCAATGCAGGGAACGAGTAAAATTCCGCTTCGACCGCTCGACATCAACGACTTGCTAAAGCGGGACCCTGTCTCACTGGACACCGCCCGACTTGTCGACATGATCAAGGGCAAGAAAGTGCTCATCACCGGTGCCGGCGGAAGCATCGGGTCAGAAATCTGTCGCCAGCTAATGGACTACGCCCCCGCCGAATTGATTCTCGTCGGTCGCGGCGAAAACCGAATTCATGCCATTCACTTGGAACTGAGAGAGCGAGCCAGTCAGTCGGAGATACGCTTGACGCAAGTCATCGGCTCGATCACCGATGAGCAAGCGATGCGCAAGGTGTTCTGGACTACGAAACCCGATATCGTCTTTCATGCCGCTGCACACAAACATGTCCCGCTGATGGAAACGCACATCGGCGAAGCGGTAAAGAACAACATCTACGGCACCAAGGTAATCGCCAAACTCGCCGACGAAATCAATGTCGGTCACTTTGTGCTCGTCAGCAGCGACAAAGCTGTCAATCCGACAAGCGTCATGGGATGCACCAAGCACCTCGCCGAACGCGTCGTCCACGAATATTCGCAAGGCAGCCAAACCAAATTTGTGGTCGTTCGTTTTGGCAATGTTTTGGGCAGCGCGGGCAGCGTCATCCCTATCTTCCAAAAGCAAATTGAACGAGGCGGGCCGATCACCATTACGGACGAGAAGATGACACGATTCTTCATGTCAATTCCCGAAGCGGCCCAGTTGGTGATGCAATCCGCCGCGATGAGTGACGGTGGCGAAATCTACGTTTTGGACATGGGTCAACCGATTCCCATTGTGCAGCTTGCCGAAGACTTGGTGTCGCTCAGCGGATTGCCGCCGGGCAGTATTGAGTTCGAGTTCACCGGAGCTCGGCCTGGGGAGAAGCTTTACGAAGAACTGTACTTTGACGACGAGACCACGGTACCTACCGCCCACCAAAAGGTCCGCGCCGCAAAACCCCGAGACTACGGCTCCGGCCCCTTCCTCCCCAACGTCGAAACCCTCCTCGCCATGGCCGACGGAGACCCCAACATCCTCCGTCAACGATTAGCAAACTTCGTCCCGAGTTACGTACTTGACAAAACTCTCGAACCGACAAATTGCCGCTTAGTGTAACAAATGCGTCCGACTCAATGAATGAAACTTCTCAATCAATGATATCACGCAAGAACAATTTTGATCTGATAAGACTTCTGGCGGCATTGCAGGTCATTGTCATTCATAGTATTGACCATCTCTCGCTGGGAAATGTTGGAGAACAAGTAAACACTGCGATTGGTAGCTTTCCCGGTGTACCAATCTTCTTTTTTGTAAGCGGATTCTTGATTAGTCAGTCTTGGTTGCGGACAGCAAACTGGCAATCCTACCTGATCAATCGCTTGCTGCGTATCTATCCCGCTTTATGGGCGTGTTTGGCCCTGACAGTCATGCTGGTGGTTGGTATAGCAGGTTTCGAGCCGCTGGAGTCGCGTTCATTCGTTGCGTGGGTTGCTGCACAATCGACATGCATCCAATTCTTCAATCTCGATTCGTTTCGAGACATTGGAGTTGGTGTCATCAACGGAAGTTTGTGGACGATTGCGGTTGAACTCCAATTCTACATCGTAATGCCATTTCTGATGATGATCTTTTTTCAACGCAACCGTCCAGTGATTTGCTTTTCACTCCTGGCTGTCTTCATCGGATACCGCGAACTGTTTCTGACATTGCGATCAGATGCAAACTATGACGCTATCTCAAAGTACATTGGTGTAACACTAGTTCCATACCTCTCGCTATTTATGTTAGGGATGCTCTCTCAATTCCACTGGACACACGTCAAAAAATTTGTCGAGCAGAAATTTTGGCACTGGTTGGTAGTTTATGCGACGTGGGTTCTTCTTGGTCGCGCGTGTGGCTTCGGAACAATCGGCAATTCAATGAGCGCTATCACGTATATCCCACTTTGCGGATTTATACTTGCGTGCGCATTTAGCTTTCAAAATCTTGCTGAGCGAGTACTCAACGGAAATGACTTTTCATATGGCCTATACTTGTATCATATGCCGGTTATTAATTGGGTTCTTGAACTTGAGATTTCCTCACCAATTGCTCGGTTTACCTTCGTGCTGTTTCTGAGTAGTGCTCTAGCGACTGCATCATGGTTTTCGATTGAACGGCCATGTCTAAGGATGAAACGACGATGGAATTCTTCCCGCTCCGTCAGCACCTCAAGTTGTATGGCAACGACTTAACCACCTAAAACCACTCACTTGCAGGTCGCGCGGGCTCTCACTGTCAAGCGGCGGCTAGCGTCGGAATACTCTCATGCTTCAAGTCCAACAAAGTATTGCAAACGGTCGTACGAACATCGTCGCTGTGGCCGATCCTGTCGTTCACTCAAACGAGCTATTGATCGCGAACCGGAGTTCGTTAATTTCCGCCGGTACCGAGAAGATGGTGATGGATATCGCCAAGAAGAGTCTTCTAGGAAAAATGCGTGAACGTCCAGATCACGTTCGTCGTGTCATCGAAAAGATGAAACACGAAGGCGTACTCGAAACTCTACGCCAAGTTCGTGAAAAGCTTGACCAACCGTTAGGCCTTGGTTACTGCAGTGCCGGAATTGTCGTTGGGGTCGGAAGCGGAGTCAACGGATACCGCGCCGGAGACCGCGTTGCTAGCAATGGCCCTCACGCAAGCATCGTTTCTGTGCCGGCAAATCTATGCGCCAAATTCGACGAATCGGTATCGTTCGATCAAGCGGCGTTCGCTGTCCTCGGATCGATATCGATGCAGGGAGTTCGACTATCCCGTGCGACTTTAGGCGAAACGGTTTTGGTAATCGGACTCGGTCTTGTTGGGCAAATCGCTGTGGGACTTCTGGCCGCTGCTGGTTGCCGGGTGATTGGCACGGATCCAGATTCGGCGAAATGCGAGCTTGCGCGCCAAAGCGGGGCATCACTTGCCGAACCAGGTCTTTCACCGGCACACGTGCAGTCGCAGACGCGCGGATCGGGCGCGGATGCGGTCTTGATCACAGCTTCAACATCCAGCAACGGTCCGATCGAACTCGCATGTGAAGCTGTACGCGTCAAAGGGAGAATCGTTCTCGTCGGCGTTGTGGGGCTTCAGATTCCGCGACGCCCAATGTACTTTAAGGAGGCAGAATTTGTTGTCTCGTGTTCGTACGGACCAGGACGCTATGACGCAAACTACGAAGAGCGCGGAATCGACTATCCGATCGGGCAAGTCCGTTGGACGGAGCAACGCAACATACAATCCGTCATCGACCTTATTTCAATTGGCCGGCTGAGCGTCGACCACTTAATTTCACATCGCTTTGACATTGAGAACGCGGAGCAAGCTTATAGCGTCATCAGCGAAGGTAAGGAACCATATCTCGGTATTTTACTTCAGTACCCTGATTCCACAGGTTGTCCTCAAAAACCTACGACGATTAAACACCATTCAAAGTCGCGTTGCATTCCTGGCGTCGTCGGATTGGGCGTACTCGGAGCGGGGAACTTCGCGCGGATGGTGATGCTGCCAGTACTCTCTAACCATCCGTCGTTCAACCTAAGATCGCTGTGTTCAGCAAGTGGCCTCTCTGCAGACAGTGCAGCACAAAAGTACAAGGTGGCAAGCTCAACTGCTGACGAGCAAGTTGTCCTGGAAGACCCGCAGACGGATGCGGTGATGATTTTGACTCGTCATGACTTGCATGCTAGGCAAACCGTCGATGCGCTGGCCGCTGGCAAGCACGTGTTTGTCGAAAAACCAATTGCTATTAATTGGGAACAGCTTGAACTGGTTGAGCGAGCCGTTCACGAGAATCCACGACAAATAGTAATGGTAGGCTTCAATCGCCGATTCTCGAAAGCCACAAAATGTGTCAAAGAACATTTTTCAAGCGTTCACGATCCGCTCACAATTCAATACAGGTTCAATGCCGGAGCGATTCCGCCGGATGTTTGGATACAGCATCCCGACGAGGGTGGTGGACGAATTATTGGTGAAGCCTGCCACGCGATCGATTTGGTCACTTACCTTACAGGCAGCCTTCCTATCGAGGTGTACGCAGTTTGCATCAGCGGCCCGAATGCCCCGAAAATTTCTGACGATCAAGCGTTCATTACTCTTCGTCACGCAAATGGGTCCGTAAGTTCCATTGGCTATCTTGCCGGGGGCGATCGCGCGTGCTCGAAGGAACGAGTGGAGGTCCTTGGTGGTGGACGGATGGCTGTTATTGAAGATTTCCGGATGGTCGAACTTGCCAAGGGTGGGAAAGTAACGAAAATCAAAACGCCGCAAGGTAAGGGTCATGCGGAGGAACTTGATGCGTTCGCACATGGACTAAAGAACGCCACGTGGCCGATCTCATGGGAAGAGATTCGAAGTACTGCGATCGTGTCGCTGGCAGCGGTTCACAGCATGAGAGCCTCTACTCCAGTGTCGCTTTACGGCGCTGTCGCGATTGATCGTGAAGACTCGGCTAAAGACATGAGCGATCGATCTGGAAAGACGAGCCATGTCGACTCTCTTTGACACGGTGGACGCATATCGAAGACTAGGGTTCAAGAGCCTTATGCGAGGTCTGAAATATCGGATCGGCGTTCGCACTGGCCTCAATCCAGTGCGCCGGTTGCAGGCAAAAGTATCGCCCGGCGAATTTCTACGTCCAACCAGACGACGATGTGAGCTCACTGCTTCGTCGGCATGGAACGAGACGCAACACGCCTTCGGTTGGTTCTCCCAGCCACTAGAGCATGCTGTTCCGGATTGGTTTGTCGATCCCATTTCTGGCCAAAGTGTTAAAAACGCAGAGCTACCCTGGTACTGCATTCCAGACTTCGCAGGCGACAGAATTGACATCAAGGGCGTTTGGGAAGCGTCTCGAATGGATTGGGTCCTGGCGATGGCCCAGCGATGTGTAACTCAGGGCGGCAACTGCGATCGAGAACTTCAACGACTAAACGCGTGGATGAACGGTTGGACCGTTCGAAATCCACCCTACGTGGGTCCCAATTGGAAGTGTGGACAAGAGGCCTCCATCCGAGTAATGCATCTTGCAATGGCGATGATCGTTCTCTACGAGAGCGGATCGAGCTTCCGAGATGAGATCGCCAAGACAACAGGGACCATGCGAACATTCATTTCGGCGCATTTGAATCGCATTCGGCCCACCCTGGGGTACGCACTCGCTCAAAACAATAATCACGGATTGTCCGAAGCCGCCGCGTTATTCATCGGCGGCTCATGGTTGGCTCTGAACGCTGACCAAGAACAGACGTCGCCAGCAGCACGAGAACAACTTGCGATCCACACGCTCGGGAGAAAATGGATTGAGAATCGTGTTTCAAACCTGTTTATGAGAGACGGGACTTTCAGCCAATACAGTGTGACCTACCATCGATTTGCTCTCGATGTCTTGTCAATGTGCGAAACCTGGCGACGAAAGCTGGAATTGCCAAGCTTCGAGTCTACTACACTCGATCGTGCGGCGGAAGCAACTCGTTGGCTAGACGCTATGACGGATCCAGAAACCGGTGATGCTCCAAACATTGGCCACAACGATGGTGCTCGCTTGCTCCAGTTAACGGATACTGACTATCGCGATTTTCGGCCGACCGTTCAGCTTGCGGCGAACCTCTTTCTCGATCAAGCCGCTTACGATACACCCGGATCTTACGACCTTCCCGGTCAATGGTTATCGCTCGATCGTTGCAGCAGCGTCATGCACCGAACCACCGGAACCACCGTTTTCGACGAGGGTGGTTTTGCGGTCACGAAAATCAACGATTTTGGCGATTCTCGCCAGTACGTTAAAGTGGTGTTTCGTTACCCAAGGTTCCAATTTCGTCCGTCACAGTCGGACCTGTTACACGTGGACGTTTGGCTCGACGGCGAAAATGTATTGCGTGACGGCGGATCATATTCTTACAATACCGACGTCGAAACCATGAACTACTTCTTCGGCGTGGCGTCACACAATACCATCCAGTTCGATGGACGTGACCAGATGCCCCGCGTCAGCCGTTTTCTCTTGGGGCGTTGGCCAGTTGCAGAAAACGTTGCCTTCGAAGAGGATGTGAGAGGTCGCACCGCAAAACTCCAGGCCGGATACTCCGACTGGAGGAAGGCTGTCCATCATCGCTCGCTTGAGATCAATTCGAACACAATTGTGATCGTTGATACAATTCAAGGCTTTCGCGACTCTGCCGTACTACGTTGGCGGCTGAACGATTGCAACTGGAAAATGAATGGACAATCATTCCGCTCCGACGACTTGGCAGTTCAAATCGAGTCCAATACTCCTCCCAAGCGAGTGCAATTATTACGACGGCCCGAATCGCGATACTATCGGAATAAGTCGGATATTCCGGTGATCGAATTCGAGGTTCCAGCCATTTCTTCGAATGTAATCGAAATCTGCACAACCTTAGAGATTTGAATGTGAACCATCATGTACTCACATTCTAGGTCTCGATGGGCGGAAGTATCCGAATAAAACCGCCAACAGAACCTTTCTTGACAAGACGACGATCTCGCTAGCATTGTGCCGATAGTAGCAATTCAGTGATATTGCTACGTTAAACAAGTTGGTCAGTCGGCGTAGCCAGCGAAGGAACAAGAAATGAGATTACGTAGCACAATCAAGCACACTCTTGCCCGAATGGTTCGCAACTCTAGCCTGCTGTCTGGCCTCAAGCGGCATTACACTTCGCGTCGTGCGACCGTCAGATACCAGAACTCCCAGCAGTACTGGCAGGAGCGATACGCGGTCGGGGGAGACAGTGGCGAGGGTTCGTATGGCCCGCTTGCTCGTTACAAAGCCGATTTTATCAACGGCTTCTGCAAAAAAATGAAGTGCGAGTCCGTGATTGAGTTCGGCTGTGGCGACGGAAACCAGCTATCGCTCTTGAAGATGGATCGATACACAGGAGTCGACATCAGTGAGAAGTGCATCAACGAGTGTCGCAAGAAGCTTGGAACCCGCGGCTATGAGTTCCATGTGCTAGGTGACTATCGAAAGCTTGAAACTTACGAGAGCTTTGATATGGCAATGTCACTCGACGTTATCTACCACTTGGTGGAAGATGATGTTTACTTGCAATATCTAGATGATTTATTGAATGCTACGCGTCAACACGCATTGATCTACGCGAGCAATTTTGAGCACTATGACGAATCACTTCCGCATGTAAAGCATCGGGGTTTTGTCAAAGACATCGCACAGATCTATCCCCAGTGGGAACTCGTCACAGTCTTCGCAAATCCATTTTTAAAACAGCACGATAGCAGAGAGTACGGTTCTTTTGCTCAGTTTCATCATTTGAGAAAACAGGCCGCGTGATTCGCTGACGCTAAAAACATTATAAAATGGGACTGATTCATCTTCTTCCGGCGATCACACGGATCACCACTGCCGTCGTTGGTCTGGTTGTGATGAAGCAGACGTACGATTTGCTTTCTTCAGACGACTTTGCACGGTTCAGCTTGATCCTGTTCTCAATTGCGGTGGGATCTGCCATCGCTGCACCCATCAATCGATTTTTCTGGGCTCATAATTCTCGCGAAGTCTATGCGCAATCCGTACTAGCAACCTGGGTCATCGTCTTTTCTGTCTTGCTGGCTTGTAACGCCTTGAATGCTTTCAACTATCCAGCAAAAGTGCTTACTTTTCCAATCATCTCGGTCGCTGGATGCTTGTACGCGCTCTCTAAAGTTCTCGAACGCTTCACATACGGCCAAATACTCTTTGAACACAATTTCGCACGAGCACTACTTCTGCCACTCGCGGCGGCTTTGATCGAGTTGCTGGTTGTATCAGCGATGCAGATGACAAAGACGTCGTCATTGGGATTGCGATTCGCACTCCCATCAGTCGGCTTCATTGCAATGATGCTCGTATTCAGCCCGACGAGAGTGTATTTGCGAACGGTACTCACGCAACGAAAGGGAGCTCGCGAAGAGGAGGGGATCGTGGTGAGGGAGATGCGTTCCACGCAAGGCTACAGCATGATTGCTTTGACAGTGCTGACGACGCTTGCTGTAATGATGGATCGAATGAGCCTTGCGTACTTTCCAGTTCGCAACGCAGGGTTCTCTGCCGACTATTTGCTGGTTCTCTCGTATGCGATTGCGATCCAAACCTTGCTTAGTGGATCCATCGATTTGGCTCGCAAGCACGTTTACCGCAATGGCGACTGGGTCTGTGGCGCGCGAGTGTTTACGCATCGAGCCTTTGCGTTTTTCACGGTGACCGCAATTGGTGCCGTCGCCGCATTCCCAGGGCTGCAATATTTTCAATTTATACCAAGCTCCATCGACCTCGCATTGTGGGCTGCTCTCGTCGTACGGTCAATCACTTTGCTCATGCTCAGCTTCGCATGTTTGGACTACATCCAGTCCGGCAATGTCCGGAAGGCGTTTCCGCCACTGTTGCTAATGGTCAGTGTGGTGGCTGGATACCTTGCTTTGCTAGGCAACTCGGAATCATCGACGATCGCAGCAATTGCACTTATGACCATGTGCGTTTCAGTATCGCTCGTCCTAGGTGTACGTTTCCTCAACCGAATGCCTGTCGGAGAGAACGGCTATGCACGAGCCTAGGCTATGGATCTATGGAGCTGTGCCGGAGCCCGTGGGCGGCGTCAGCGTGTTTCTCTCACGGCTCATTATGCTCGCACCCGAGCACCTAGCGGGAATCGTTGATCCCTACTTTGCAGAAGACAAGATGGCGATGCCAATTGAGCATCGACGTTCTCTTCGTCCGGGACGGCGAGAGAAAATTCGCTTGATGTCTAGCCTCAAGCTCATTCGAGACTCACCGCTAATGGTCAACGCGTCGAGACCCGAAGGGCTCATCGCACTAGCGCCGTTTCTTACCCGCCGTCGCGCGAGGACTGCGTTAATCTTGCATCATGGAGACCTGCAAAAATCGCTCGACAAACGGCCGTGGTTACTACCAATTCTCAAGTTCTGTTTGCGAAATTTTGGAAACATTGGTTGCCTGAGTTCTTCCCAAGCCGACTTTTATAGCCGCGTTGGGGTCAAGCAACCGCGCCTCCAAATGCTTGAAACTTACTTACCACCGTGTCGTACCAAAAACCCAGTCGAGCATTCCCAATTGGCAGAATCGACTCTCGCGTGGATTCGCTCGCAGTCGACTCCAGTCCTGATTGGTTCCGGATATGCCCATGAGTACTATCAACACGACTGGGGAATTGACTATCTGGATCAGCAGGAGTTCTCGCGATTCGGAATTTCAGCACGATATTTGATTTGCTGCTACGGTCCCAAGACTGGCTACTTGGAGCAACTCATGAAGCGCATTGGTGACCGCCTTGACGTTAGACTTGTCCATGGATTGACGCCGGAAGAGTTTGACGCAGTCCTTGGTGAGTGTCGTGTTTATGTCAGGCCCACTCGCACCGATAGCTACGGGATGGCGACGCGTGATGCATTGCAGCAAGGCCTTTCTGTCGTAGCGTCAAATGCCTGTGAACGAGCCGTGGGGTGCCTCATTCACGATGCAAATGACCGAGCGAGTTTCTACCGCGCCGTAGATACCATCCTAGCGAATGAACCCGGTGGCGAAAAGACGAACTTTGGCGTTGATTCGATTTCACGTATTGAAATCCTTGACTGGATAAAAGAATTAAACTCGGGAACCGGAAAGGCGACTACGCCGTCGTCCAGTTCGCCGAATTGTTATCGAACACGGACACGTGGAGATACAGCATGAGCTTTGATACGATCTCAATCGCTACACTGGCAATCTATGGATGCGTATCTGCCATCGGCATTTGCTCCATCGCCATCTCAGTGCATCACTTACCACGACGCATGCCTGAAGAGCTGTTTTTTGCGGCTTTCCTCCTTATTCATGGCATTGTGCCCTTTGTCGCTGGAGGAGATCGGCTCTATGTGACCGACTCTTTGATTCACTTCCAAGCAGCAGTCGCAACGCTTTTTACAGCACTAAGTTTTATTGTCACTCGGGAATTTTTGCGGTTTAGGGTCATGCGCGATACGCCTCGGCCAGCTACGGTGTCGTTTGATAGCCGCAGTGATATAATGGCAGTGCTGCTGTTTTCAATTGGATTCCTTGCACTACTGGCGACACTGTATCTAACTCGTGGGCATCTTTCGATTGGCAACGAGCGTTTAGCCGGCCGCAGCGAAGGGTCTTTCGTTAGCGCAATCCTGTTTAACACAAGCTTTCTAGTTCTTGTTGCACCTTGGCACTTTGCACGACGTGGTCGATTTGTCGTTTCGATAAACTTTGGAATTGCACTTTGCCTTTTCTATATGCTCGCGTTTCCTGGCACCAGGCTTTTTGTCGTCTATGTAATTGGTTCGATTGTGTCCGGCTATATAGCACGCGACTTGCATTGGCGACGAGTCGTCTTCGTTCTTGGGACTGCAAGTCTAGCCATCGCGATCGTTTCGGTTTTTGCCTACCAGGCTCGTCGATTTATTACGTACGGATGGATGGATTCAATCACCACCGGGATGACCCACGTTCAATTCGATCAAGTTCCGGAGCCACTAAACTATCATGCCCAGGCGATCATGGCTGTAGAGAATTTTCAGAACTCAAAAGACTGGTACTGGGGAGAATCCTACATTCGAATCGTTTTCGGCATGCTACCAGAGAAATTTGCGTTTGGGATGAAGCCCCCGGATACCAACCTTCGATTTGCTGAAGCGGTTGACTTTCGACACAACAAGACGTCTGTCACGATACCCCCATCCGTTCCCGGAGAGGGATATATCAATTTTGGACTGGCTGGAACAATCTTGTCTGGTGCGATCTACGCCTTCGTGTTCCGCTGTAGCACGCTCGTGTACCAATCCAGTGGACGACTCTCATTCGTAATCAGCCCGGCGATTTTCGGAATCGCTATTATGGCTGTTCGCGGGCAACTCTACGACTTGGTAATCTTAACAGTGGTATTCTCCTCGGTAGGAGTTGCCTCAATTCTTGTACTGGAGCGGCTGGTACTGTCACGCACGGAACGACAGTGGGTGCGACGTCCGAGGCTTACTGGGAAGTGATCCGTATTGCCAGACTTTAAAGAAGTTGTAACTATTCAGCCTGCTGTCTTGCTTTTGGGTGGGAGCGGCGGGAGAAGACCGGTTGTTGAGTATTCGGCAAGCGATGAAAGGATTGTATCCAATGGCTGGTGGCCTCGCACACGCAGGGTGCGAAGCACTGACATCA
>JBGSKM010000048.1:0-96251 GCA_041741195.1 Pirellulaceae bacterium | reverse complement strand
TTGGAAACAATGGCTGCTGGTCCGTTCATCACTTGGTACCTCCATGCGGGAAACACGCCACTCAACAACGAGCGGCTTGACTTCAGCAATGACAACGCAATCCTTGGACCGAAACGAAATCAACGTGCGATTGCCCTGGATTCCTGACAATAAACCAGAGAGCGCCGCCCCGCCCTTTTCCTGCATCATTGTTTGCAACTCGGATGAATCCGGTATCTGAAAATACTCCGATTCGTAACTGCGTATTTGCTCGTTGGCCTGGTTGATTGCCGATTGCAATTCATTCCATAGTTCGCTCGCACGTAAGGTAATTTGGGCGCCTAGGTAATAAAGGCCAAGCCCAATCATTGCGATCAAGAGAACGACAACGATGCAGTAGCTGTACTTGTAGGGAATCTTTGATTTCGTCGTGATCCAACGAGTGATCCCAGTAAGAAATACGCCAAAAAGAATTCCAGCAAACACCAACAATAAAACGTTGAGGCATACCATTAAGTATCCTGACACTGCCAGGATTAAGGCCAGGAGCAGTGATACCAGCAGGGGTAATGGAAACCTTCTCGCTCTACTCGCCTTTGACTCACTCATGGTTGGACAGACCGCATTTTGCTAGTGCTCGACAGTCACTCATTCAATGATCGAACGCAAGATTTGAGTGAGCTGAGGGTCATCCGTCGCTTGGAATGCTGTGATTGCGTCAGCTCGCAGCTTTGTAACGGACTCGGTTAGCCGTGATCGCAAGTTGTCGTTCGTCGTCAATCGATTCCAGATTGCCTGGTTAGAGTCCAAATGAAATTGGACCCATTTCGCATCTTGAGATTGGATCGATTGATCGGTAGTGTACCGGTCTATGGGAGTAGCAACACGTTCCATAGATCGCGTTGGAGGACGAGCGTCTGGGAAAGCCGGATTTTGTCTCGAGAGAGCCTCGGTCAATTCGCCCTCCCCCTCAATCGGATCGATGGGTCCGATGATCTGCACATCGCCATCGCCGTCCGGGCGAATCCGAGGTTCCTCGTCCACTGGAACACTCGCATCGAAAGGTTTGAACTTAGCGTCAGGGTCATAAGCATCGCCGTCGTAAATCGTGCCTCTCGCATAAGGAAGCGTGGACGACCTAGTCATCACCTCGCGCCGGCTCAGGCGTCCAGTTGTCGGCCCTGCAATCCCACGGGGCGGGGCAGCGGCGATCGCATCTTCCACTCCGTCTTCGATTGCCTCAACGCGACTACTCGCCTCGATCGGTGTCTCTTCAACCATATCATCGACACGATAGTGGTCGATGTCCATGCGCCGCCGATCAGTGTTGAGTGCCGCATCAATGTCGTCGTCGATCCCGCGCGGCGAGTCCGCATCAACCGGCCCGATTGTCGCCGGCCGCCGGGCGGCTGGCGCAGGCGTGCTGCGGAGCGGTTGATCGCCGCCTCGAGTTGGGCGGCCAGCGGACTGGGACAAACCCATCGATTCAGCAAGCTCCGCTCCTACCTCTTCGGGTTGAGGTAACGGCGCATTCTCAGCAGGGGCTTCGGTTGCGCCGGGTCGCGATGCTGCCGCAGTAGCATCTTCACGGACATGTCGCCAGCCAAATGTTTCAAGCGCCGCGACGATACCGGACGACTTATCCGCGACCCGTTGGTACTCTTCGCGTTGTTCCGACGACTCGGTCGACCTCGCCGCTTCGATAGCTAGGCGACGCGTCAGGCTAGCATCGCTCCAGATCACACCCGCAAGCGCCCAATCGCTGATCTGCGAAGGATTACCTCGGGGTATCTCGCTTGGTTCACGCGTTGCCTCTTGGGCTTGCACCACGAGAGTCGCCGCCGTCGCAAACACCAAGTAGATAAAAAAGCACAGCAGTAGTTGTCGATTTCTCATATCCGAATCTCGCGAATTTTGCGTTTAACTTTTCAAGCGAATTTAGTAGCGATAAATCGCCGCGATGGACGACTCGCGGGGCATTTGGTCGTGGCTGGTGACGACAACGTCGCCGCGACGTCGCAACGTTTCCACCACGATTTCGTTGACCTGGACGGCGTTCTCAGTCGCCTCGCACACTAGAAGCGAATCGACTCTTCCCGACCTCGCAGCTTCTAAGACTTCCGCTTCGTCGGAGGAACCCTGGTGCTGCGCTAGTGCAGTGCCTGCTCGATCGACAAGGGATTCATGATCCGCTTCCTGCGACTTCATTGCTTCGCGCAAATGTTTCTTCAGCTCGGCATCGCTCCAGTGCGCCGCACTTGCCTCGATCGTCATCTCCGGCTTGACTTGATCGATGGAGTTGAGATGACCCACCACTTCCTTAGTAGCGACGACGGTGAGCGGTAGTTTCGAGCGATAGATTTCTCCAGCAACGTCTTGGCTGACGATCGTCAAATACTTGCGTCGGTCCGCTTCGATCTTCCCTTCCCCTTCGCCCTGGCCATGGAACATCGCAGTCGATGAAGTCGCCGAATTACCCACGGCGCGATGCGTCGTATTTTGCAGACTCTCTTCGGGGTCACGTGGTAAAACTAGTTCGTCAAACTTCCCGGGCAAATGTTCTGTCGAGACGGGTTCCAAGCTATCTGCGTTGCGGCGGAATAAGGATGCCTGGTCCCATGTCAGTACGAGCACGAGTTGTTGGCCGAGTCGAGGCTGATTGACAATCAGCGGCAAAACGAACAACGAATCCGCGACGACGACACGGTCATCCACGGGTTGATCCAATTGGATCAGTCGCACTTGGTCCTCGGCGAGAAAGATTGCCAACCCGTCGGATTGATGCTGCCAAAACTCTGACTGGTGCTGAAGCGACTCGATCTTGGCGAGCAGCGAATGGTCGTGTCCCGCCGCGTCCAGTTGCTGCCTCGCTTCCTTCACCAGATTCTTCAACCGCGTCCTGCTCTCGAGCGTCTCTTTACCGGCTCGATGGGTCCGCAAATAAATTGATACACATGGTGTGGACGTGATGGCCGCCAGTTCGTTGAGATCATCGGAGCGAAGGGGTTGGGGCGTCAGATCGGTAGCGGCAGCGGCCATGGTTCATCTCTCATTCGGAGCTCGGAAGTTTCTGCGTCGGGGGACCTACGACGCAAACTGGATGCCGAAGCGTCAAACGCTAGAGATGAAGTGATCCACAACGAGGAATCGAATCGCTGAAGACACTGGCAAAATACCGCCGGCGGATGTCCAGCCAGCGGATTAGTAGCTCGTCCAACTAAACAATCGCTGCTTTGCGGTCGACGATCGACCGAAAATAGTGTGCGGCGTACGAATCGAGCGCATTGGAAGCCCGTTCCAACGACGGTTTTGTCCGTCAAAGAAGTCGCCGGTGACTGGTGGGAGGAACGTCTCAGCTTCGTATAATGCGTTGAAGTCGCTGGGAGAGTCCACGTTGAGGCTGCTGATTGGCGTGGCCGGTTTTAGGGATTTTCGCTAGCGAAGCCGTATTATTTTGAATGCACCCATTTATGCCCGCTGCTGTGAACTCGTCATTGGAGTTGAACTCTGTCCCCGAAGCTGTGGAGGCGATCCGGCGGGGCGAAGTCGTTATTGTTGTCGATGCGGAGGACCGCGAGAACGAAGGCGATTTCATCTGTGCGGCCGAAAAGGCGACCACGGAAACGATCAATTTCATGCTGTCCGGTCGGGGGCAATTGTGCGTTTCGGTCTTGCCGGACGTGTGCAAGCGGCTCGAGTTGTCGCCGGTGGTGGCGCTCAATGACGCACCGCTTAAGACCGCATTTATGACACCGATCGACATACGTACGGCAAAGACGGGGATCACTGCGGCGGAACGCAGTGAGACCATTCGGCGGATTGCTTCGCCGGATTGCCACGTGGACGAATTCGTGCGTCCGGGGCACGTCTACCCGTTGCTGGCCAAGGAGGGTGGGGTGCTTCGCCGCGCCGGCCATACCGAGGCCGCGGTCGATTTGGCGAGAATGGCGGGGCTGCAACCGGCTGGGGTTCTGTGCGAGATCCTTGACGACTCAGGCGATCGCGCCACACGATCCGGGTTGGCCGAATTGGCAAAGCGACACAAATTGAGTGTCATCAGCATCGAGGATTTGATCGCTCATCGACGAGTGAGTGAAAAACTCATCAGCCGTGCCGCCGAGTCGGCTTTGCCGACCCGGTATGGAGAGTACCGCGTCATTGTCTACGCGGTCCAGTACGAAACTCAAGAACCGATCGCGCTGGTGTTCGGCGATTTGACGACACCGGGTACTCCGCCGCTGGTGCGAATGCACAGCAGTTGCTTTACCGGCGATTTGATTTCGTCGCTTCGCTGTGATTGTGGCGATCAATTGCACATGGCGCTGGATATGATCAGCCGTGAAGGTCGTGGCGCACTCGTCTATTTGCCGCAAGAAGGTCGGGGCATCGGACTGGCGCAAAAGATCCGTGCTTATGCGTTGCAAGACAAGGGGCTCGATACGGTCGAGGCCAATCATGCGCTCGGATTCAAGGCGGACATGAGGGACTATGGAATCGGTTTGCAAGTCTTGAAGGACCTGGGCTTGAGTGAAGTCCGGTTGTTGACCAACAACCCGAAGAAGACCGAAGCGTTTAACTTGCGAGGTTTTGACTTGCATGTGGTCGATCAGGTGCCGCTGGTGTCGGCTCCGAACCAGCATAATCAGCGGTATTTGGACACCAAGCGTGACAAGTTGGGACATCGGTTGCCCAAAGCATGAGTGAACCCCGCGCCAATGATGCATGGCCGCGACGCATCACTATCTTGGGAATCGGGTTGCTCGGCGGCAGTGTCGCCAAGTCCATCCGCCGCGCAAGGCCCGACGTGAATGTCGTCGGCTGGTCGCGACACGAATCGACATCCCAGGAAGCGTTGGAGCTCGGGGTGATTGATGAAGTCCGCATGTCCGTGCAAGCGGCATGCGCGGACAGCGATGTCGTCGTCATCGCCGCTCCCGTGGACCGCATTGGAGAGCTGGCGCGACAATCGCTTGATGCGACTCCAGCAACTTGTTTGGTCACGGATGTCGGCAGCACCAAGGCGGGGATTGTCGCCCAGGTTCGCTCGCATCCGCTGGCTGCTCAAAAATTTGTGGCCGCACACCCCATCGCCGGAAGCGAGAAAACCGGGGTTCGTCACTCGCTCGAAACGTTGTTTGATGGAAAATGCGTGATCTTGACGCCGGACGAATCGACGATGGCGAAAACGTCCCCTGTTGCGATCGATCGCGCAACTGCGTTTTGGAAGCTGACCGGCGCGAACGTGATTTCGAGGACAGCGAACGAACATGATGCCTACTTGGCAGCAACCAGCCACGTGCCACACTTGGTGTCCGCTGCGGTGGCAAGAATGTTACCGCCGGAAGCTCACCAGCTCGTTGGCAGTGGGTGGATGGATATCACTCGCGTGGCGGCGGGGGATCCCGACATGTGGGCCGCGATTTGTCGCGAGAACCGCGAGGCCATCCGAGTTGAGCTGGCAAGATTTGCCGACTGCGTGCGAACGCTGCAAACGATATTGGACCACAGCGACGACTCCCGGCTACGAGGTTGGCTAGCGGAAGCTAAAACCATCCGCGATCAAATTCATTAGGAACTTTCAACCATGCCGCTTTGGCAAATCGACATTTATCCCGCTGATGGTCACCTTGATCGTGACGCGGCACGAACGAGTGAAGAGATCGCCGAGCTCGGTTTGGGCGAGAACGTGTCGGTGTCGTTCGCTCGCGGTTTTCTTGTGGAAGGCGACTTCGCACTCGCCGATGCGACACGCTTGGCCGAAACCCTGTTGGCTGACCGCGTCACCGAGCGTGCTGTGGTCGCGATCGCGGGCCAAGACGAGTTGTCGGTGCCACCCTCGGTCATGCTCAGCGACAACGGCGCGACTTCGCGAACTCGTGGCGCAACGACACTCGTCAATGTGCTTCCCAAGCCGGGCGTGATGGACCCGGTGGCGGCAAGCACCGCGAGCGCGGCCCGTGACGCGGGGATCGAGGTCCATGCGGTACGAACGTTTCGCAAATATTGGTTGAGCGATGTGAATGACAAGTCGTTGGAATCGATTTGTCGAAAAGCACTGTCCAATGACTCGGTCGAACAAGTCATCGTGGGTCCACTCAAGCTCGATCAGCTCGATGTCGGTTCCGCCTACGAATTTCAACTCGTCACCGTCCCGATTCGTTCACTCGATGACGCGGGGTTGGATCGTTTATCGCGAGACGGGCAACTGTATTTGACGTTGGTGGAGATGCAAACGATTCGCGACCACTTTGCGTCGATTGGTCGCGATCCGACGGACATCGAGCTTGAGACGGTGGCACAAACATGGTCGGAGCATTGCAGCCACAAAACGCTCGCCGGTCGCATTCATTATCGCGGCCCATCCGTCGACGGGACTCCCGGCGGTGATGAACGCCACTTCGGCAACATGCTCAAAGAAACCGTTTTCGCGGCGACCCAGTCGATCCGAAAAACACTTGGCGATGACGATTGGTGCGTCAGCGTGTTTAAGGACAACGCGGGCGTCGTGAAGTTTGATGAAGTGATGCATGCGTGCTTCAAAGTCGAAACGCACAATCACCCTTCGGCCCTGGAACCCTATGGCGGCGCCAACACGGGATTGGGCGGTGTGATTCGTGACCCACTGGGGACCGGCCTTGGTGCCAAGCCCGTGTGCAACACCGATGTGTTCTGTTTCGCGCCGCCGGACACTCCCGCCGATTCGCTTCCGCCTGGGGTCTTGCATCCGCGGCGGGTAATGAAAGGTGTTGTCGCGGGTGTGCGCGACTACGGTAATCGCATGGGAATACCGACGGTCAACGGAGCCGTTTACTTTGACGAACGCTACCTCGGTAACCCTCTCGTTTACTGTGGCAACGTCGGGATGATTCCCGTCGGGATGGAAGAGAAACGGGTCGAGCCCGATGACTTGATCGTCGCACTCGGCGGACGTACAGGTCGTGACGGAATTCACGGGGCCACGTTCAGCTCGGCGGAACTGACGAGCGAGTCGGAATCGCTCAGCGGGGGTGCCGTGCAGATCGGAAATGCGATCACGGAAAAGATGGTGATGGATGTGTTGTTGCAAGCTCGTGATCGTGGCTTGTTCAATGCCGTCACGGACTGCGGTGCCGGTGGTTTTTCCAGCGCCGTCGGCGAAATGGGCGAAGATCTGGGCGCAGAAGTCTGGTTGGACAAGGCGCCGCTGAAGTACGACGGATTGAGTTACACCGAAATCTGGATTTCGGAGGCCCAAGAGCGAATGGTTTTGGCAGTACCGCGTGAGTCGTGGGATGAACTGCGGGATCTATGCGAGAGCGAGGGTGTCGAGGCCGCCATCATCGGGTGCTTTGTCCCCACCGGTCGACTGCTGTTGACCTACCAAGGCGAAACTGTGGGCGACTTGGAAATGAAGTTTTTGCACGGCGGTCGGCCACCGATCGTTCGCGACGCCGTGTATGCACCGTCGCCGCCGAAACCGTTGTCGATTTCGCTCGAACCGCAGGATAACCATCGTGCGCTGCTGGAAATCATGGGCAGCCTCAATGTGGCGAGCAAGCACTGGGTGATCCGCCAATACGATCATGAGGTACAAGCAGGCAGCGTGGTCAAGCCGCTGGTCGGGCCACAATGCGATGGCCCCAGTGATGCCGCCGTGATCCGACCTCGCATCGGCAGCCGTCGCGGACTCGTGATCTCCTGCGGAATGAACCCACGATTCGGTGATTTCGATACGTACCACATGGCCGCCTCGGCGATCGATGAAGCGATTCGCAACGCGGTGTCCGTCGGGGCCGATCCGTCCAGAATCGCGATCCTTGACAATTTCTGTTGGGGGTACACGGATCGAGCCGAGACGCTGGGCTCGCTCGTGCGCGCCGCGATCGCTTGCTACGACATGGCAGTTGCCCTGGGGACTCCGTTCATCAGTGGCAAAGATAGCCTCAATAACGAATTCAGTTATTCCGATGCGACGGGCCAGCGTCAAACGATCGCGATTCCACCCAGTTTGTTGATAAGCGCCATGGGCCAAATCGATGACGTCGCCCAAGCGGTAACCATGGATGCCAAGTCGGCGGGCAATCAAGTCTTTTTGGTAGGCGCGACTCGCCGAGAACTTGGTGGCTCGCACTTGTCACTCGTGAGAAAACTCGATGGCGGGAATGTTCCCACCGTCGATGCGGTCGTGGCAAAGTCGACATTCACAGCGATGCATCGGGCAATCTCCTCCGGCCTCGTCCGGGCCTGTCACGACTTGAGCGAAGGTGGTTTGGCGGTTGCCACGGCCGAGATGGCAATGGCCGGCGAGCTGGGAATCGATTTAGATATCGCCGCGATTAGCGACGATTCGTTGTCGCCGACCGAGTTGCTCTTTAGCGAATCGAACACTCGGTTCCTTGTGGAAGTCAAGCCAGAGAACGCCGAGCGTTTCGCGAGTGAGTTTGCCGACAAGAACGTTCCGCTCGCGAATCTTGGGACAATCACCGAGCACGCGGAAGTAAACGTGCGAGTCGGCGAAGTGTCGGTCCTCAAGGCTGAGATTGCTGACATCAAGAACGCTTGGTTACGCCCACTCGATTGGTAGAAACCCCAGCGGTTACCGAATCCGAACCGCGGTCAATTACAATGAAGCAACGTCAGTCCACCAACGAACGACTACGAGCAGAAGAATGATCTCAGCGGCGAAGCTCAACACTTGGACGGTGGTCGTTTCACGCGGCCAATCTCGCAATCCGGAAAAACGCGAACTCGAGCAAAAGATTGCGGAGGGTTCGGCAACCATGGATGGCGTCGAAGTGCTCACCATCCCGCATTTGTATGACTTGCCCCGGGGCAGCAAATCATTCGAGCAACTTCAAGAGATCGATGGCGATCTGGTGGTGGTGTCGTGGATCTATGAGCGGGCGGCTCGTTGGGTCTTGGACCGAAATGGAATTCGTGGACAAGCGGGCGAAGTCCAACTCGGTGAGCCAGACACAGCGGAAGCGGACGATGCTCTCTCGCCCAGTGCGAATGGGTCGAACGACGACAAGTCGCGGATGGTGGACCAGTTTCCTCGACCGGATCGACGTGTTTACTGCATCGATTTGAAACTCGGACAAGACCCCCAAGTGTTCTTGGACGAAATCCGACGTATCACCACGGTGGCCGAAGCGGGCGATGAAGAGTTCAGCCTGCCGATCGTCGGCGGCAAGCTGGTTCAAATCGACGAACCAACCGCGCGTCGGTGGTATCCGGTGATTGATTTCAGCCGCTGTACGAACTGCATGGAATGCATCGATTTCTGTTTGTTCGGCGTTTACGGCGTCGACGGTGCGGAAAGTATCTTAGTCGAGCAACCCGACAATTGTCGCAAAGGTTGTCCGGCGTGCAGCCGAGTGTGTCCCGAGAACGCGATCATTTTTCCCCAGCACAAGGCGCCCGCCATCGCCGGCGCGGAAGTTGAGGGTGACGAAGGGTTCAAGATCGATTTGTCGCAATTGTTCGGCGCGCCGGCCAAAGACGAAGATCCGATCGCGATGGCCGCGCGCGAGCGAGATGAACAACTATTGCTCGCTGGTCGTGAAACGGTCGGGATCGATGATAAATTGCGAAAACGCCAAGCCGAACGAGTCGCGGGTCCCAAAGATCAACTCGACCAACTGATCGATTCGCTCGAAGAGTTTGACCTTTAGCGCTTTCATGTTTCATGCGGTTAAAATCACTAGATTTATTTCGCTGCGACGCAAATTTGGAGAGCCAGTTTGCCGCATTTGTTTTTACTGAGGGGTGCACTCGCATACGGTTGAACTCTCGGCATCATGTGTCCGATAGCAGATTTGTATCTTTCGCAAATCGGAGTCTGCTGTGCTGTCGCTGTGCCATCGATTCAACCACCGCAATCTTCGCCGCCACCGGTTTTGGATGCTGCTGATTTCGGCGAGTGTGTGTCAGTCGGTCGTTGGTGACGATGTTCTGCTTTTGACGCCACCGGCCCAGTCGTCCACAACGCTCCAAATTCGCACAGCGACTCGATCGTGGGACGATAGCAAACCGGAACCGTTTCAGCCGGCGTTGCGGTTTCGCCCCGCGTCAACAAAACTGCCGGCAAAAACCGCTGAAAATAAGTCGTCGGACGAAACGCCGCTGGTCTCCGAGGACAGCTGGGTCGCTCGCGACGCGGTAAATGTCCAGCAACCACTTCGCGATCCCGCCAACCCAACGCCCAATGTGCCCAAGACACAAGCGGCGGTGATCGCGGATCCTGATCCGGTGTCGCCCGCGCCGCCGACACGACTGCGGCCAGATACGTCCCAGCTGCCGCCCCATCCGACGGCAGTTGCGCCCCGGATGCCGTCCGCAACGCTCACCAAGCCGATTGCCAAGCCAACCGCCAAGACGCCAACGGACGGCTTTGCACCCCAACACGATGAACTAGCATCGGAATCAACGGATTCCACCGGTACACTGCAGCTTGTCCAGCCGGCGGATCTCGCCCCGCTTCGCTCGATCGAGTCGGCAACATCAATGTCTGCGGGCGATCTGGATCCCGGCGACGTGGACGAGCCCTTGACTGCGGTTGAAACGATGTTGGAACCAGCGCTCAATTCGCCGGCGCAGCGCGAGCGAAACGAGAGCGATCATGCTACATCGGCGGACTCGGTAACAAATCGCCCAGCAGCACGTGGAGGTATCGAGTTCCGTCGACTGCAGATTGAACGCGATGGAACTCCGACACAGGATCCGAGTCCATTGCCGTCAACGTTGTCGCAACGCGAGACCGCTTCGGCATCAAAACGCACCGAGAACGACGAAGGCAACAACGAGCCACTCGTACGCGATGAGACGATAGAGCCAGTAGAGGTCGCACCTAATTTCGATGCGGCGGAAACGGCGAGACTTCGTCAGGCGCCTAGTGCAAACACGCAAACGCCGCCGAAGCGAATGCAACAAGTCGACCTCGATTACACGGGACGGCCCTCGCCAGCGCTGCAAGTTTCGACGTCAGTACGTCGGCTGCAGCCCGCGATGCGAAGCTGTTTGACCTACTACCACGGCAATCCCGAAGATGCGTCGGCACGAAGCAACTGGGGCATGATGCACCAGATGATGGTTTACGGTGTGGACACCAACATCACCACGGGCCGCAATCATTACAACGCGATCGCATGGATCGCTGGGAACAATGCCTGCCGAGGACAGCGAATCCTCGCGCGTGGACCGCGTGGTATCGAAGCCAAAAGTGGAGTCGGACTACAGGGCCACCAAGGTCAGTTGCTCGCCGTGTTGTCGCTGTGCGATGTGCCCGCCAAATATCCGCTCTACGTCGGGCGCGAGCGATTCATGGTGGAAGATCTAGTTCGCGAAGAGATGGCCACCTGTAAATCCGGCGAGGAGTTGACGTTCACGCTCATCGGGTTGTCACACTATCTCAGCACCGACGAACAATGGCGTTCCGCCGATGGACAATCATGGGATTTTGAACGACTGATTCGCGAAGAGCTTTCCCAACCAGTCGTCGGCGCGGCTTGCGGTGGGACTCATCGCTTGATGGGATTTGCCCACGCGCTGCGTCATCGCCGTGCCGAAGGTGGCGAGATTGCTGGTCAATGGCTGCGCGCCGAGAAGTTTCTCGAGGAGTTTGTGACCTACACCTATCAATTACAGAACCGTGACGGTTCGATGAGCACGTCGTGGTTCGAAAAACCGGAAGACAATGGCGACATGGATCGCAAAGTTCAAACAACTGGCCATATGGTCGAGTGGTTGTTGACCTTTACACCTGACGAAGATCTCCAGAATCCACGGCTAGTCGCGGCGATCCGATTCTTGCTCGGGGCGATGAATAGCCAACGAGATCATGATTGGCAGATTGGTCCCAAAGGCCACGCATTGCGCTCACTGGCGATGTATTACGACCGAGTCTATCGGTCGGGACCGGCCTGGGCGAATGCTCCGGCGATGGCGCGATCGACCAACCAGCCACGTCGATAGCGAAGAATTTGGTCGGGCTGCTCACTGTCAGCTGTCGGGGATATCCGCTAAAACTTTGCCTATCTCCCCCGCTTCGCCCTTTAACCCCGTGCTGCGCGCCTTTTTCGATGGCGACCCAACGTCTTACCAAACACAGCACCGCGATGGTCCAAGCCGCAATCGAGTTGATGCGGTCCCGAGGTGCTGATGCCCTATTGATACTGCTGGATGGATCGACGGATTGGAAGCGGATTGCGGATTTGACGCTGCCCACGGACAAACCGATCATTGTTGCCGTGGACTCACCCGAGGATTTGGAGGGAGCTTCGGAAGCGAACCTCAAAACGCTCGCGCTCAACAAAGAGAAAGCACCGCTACTAGAGCGATTGCAGCACGCACTGCTGGAAGCCGCCGCGGATGAGATGATTCGGACCAACGGCGAGGTCATCGCGGTTTATAGCGGGTTTCAACAAGGTCGGCTCGACTCGATCTCTCACTTGCAACTCGATGAACGGATGCGCCGGCTAACGACGCGTGATCTGCAAATGCTGGAAAGTAGCGTCCCGCTCAAAACGGTCAAGACTGTCGTCGATTTGGCCGTCCAAGTCGGTCGTGAAGGACGCGAGGGGAAACCGGTGGGCGCGCTGTTTGTCGTGGGCGATCACCGTAAAGTTCTTGAGCACTCCAACGACGCTGGCGTCGATCCGTTCCGTGGTTACGCAAGAAAATTTCGCAGCCTGCTCGATGCAAAAGTCCAAGAGGACGCGAAAGAAATCGCGCAGCTCGACGGGGCGTTTGTCATCACCAGTGACGGTGTGATCGAACGCAGTCGCCAAATGCTGGAGGTTTCTCACGAAGACCTCACGATGTCCAAAGGACTCGGAGCGCGACACTGGGCCGCAGCGGCGATTACGCGAAAGACCAAGGCGATCGCGATCGTGGTCAGCCAATCCACAGGCACCGTGCGGCTGTACCAAAACGGTCACCTCGTGATGCGAATTGAACCGATGGACAAAGCGGTCAAGTGGCAAGAGTTCAACTTTGAACCGCCCCAATCGCAACAGGAAAGCTAGGCGAGTTCCGCCACGCTGCGGACGGGCAACGCTCTTGCCACCGATGCTCGTTCAATCGCCGCACGCGACGACATCGGATGAACTTCGAAACTCTTGCAGTACTGTTCAAGGATCCTGGAAACGAAGGCACGTTTGCGGGCTCCCGCCAGGCTCATTCCTGGAAAGAAATCCAGTCCATCCACATCGTCGCCGCCGAGAAAGTCCAGTGGATGAAGCAGCAAGGAAGGTCCGATTCCCCCAAGCCGGCAAAGCGAGAGGGCGAGCCGAAAGTACGTGATCGCGAGCGATTCTGAATACTTGGCCAGATGATGCAAGTAGGTCAAGTGAAACGGCGCTCGAAGGATCGGCATGGTCGTCACGGGCAATTCCAAGACTTGGCCCGACTTCGATTGCCATAGGTACGGCTTGAGCGGCCGGAATCCATCACGGAGGGAGCCAAACAATTGGCCGCGATTCTCCGCCTGCTCCGAAGAAAGCTCGGAACGAAAGAAACAATACGCTCGAGCCAACGGTCCAAGAAAGGTCGGAAACGTTGACGCATCGTAGACGTAACCTCGTTGGCAAAGTTGTTCCAAAATCTCAGCACTCAAGCAGTAACCGGGACCACGAAACCCTTTGAGAGGTTGGTTGGTGAACTGTGCGATCGCCGCTTCGGTGCGTTCGAACTCTGCAAGGATTTCGTCGGACGTATATCGCTGGAGCCACGGTTCATGATGAAAGGAATGGTTCGCGATTTCGTGCCCAGCGTCGACAAGCTTTGTCAGTGACGCTCGATTCGCTTGGATCGCGGCATCTTGGCCGACGACGAACACGGTGATTCGCAACTGATGCTGCGAAAGTGCCGAAAGGATGTGAGGGACGACTTCGTCCAGGTACGACGGAAAGGTCGACCACGATTCGTCGCCATGGGTTTTCAAGTAGGCCCACTTGTTGTCAAGATCGAGCGAGAGATCGGCGACTTGTTTTGAGCCCACTTCAAACGTCCCCGGTGACCATTGTCGATCTCATTCCGGCGTGATCCGCACCCACGGTCCGTCGACAGAAGTCAGGCCATACCCGCTGGGTCATGAGTTCTTCGCCGGTGAATATCGTTTCGTTGACGTTCAAGTTGCCCTTGAGGATATGTGCGGAGTTCAATGCATAGAATCCAGGAACACTAGTCACGATGGGTGGCAAACGCGTGCTGTAGTCAACTGTCGACAGTGCAGCGACATACTTGGTTCGAGCGACTTTAAATTCGACCACATCGCGACGGTCAAAATGCTCATACATTTTTTCGAGCGTTGACAAACATGTTTCTTGGTAAGCCTCGTCGGAAACATCCAGTCCCGCGTCGTCGTCGGGCAGGTATTTCGGAAGATAAACCAAGTGCTGGCCACCGAGTTGCGTGCCTGGGTCCACGATGGCCGACATCTCAATCACTGCCGTGAGCGGCACCCAAGTATCGGTGATATTGGTCACGTAGTATTCGCTGATTGGCTTTTTCAAAAGCATCGACGCGCAAACGACGCCCAAGTACCGAATCCCTTTTAACCGTTGATGTTCCTCTGCGGAGAGTTCTTCGCAGGAGTTCGATATCAATGGCGACGCGATTGTCGAAACGACGTTGTCAAAAAGTTCGACTCGTCCATTGCCGAAAGTCACCTCGAGGTAACGCAAAGGCTCATTCGAAGATGCCGCTGCTGGGTCGAGTTGACGAATGCTTCGAGCGGAATGATTGGCGAGCATGCGGACACCGGAATCACGGAGGCGAGATACCCACGATTCCAAGATTTTCGCGTATCCGCCGGGCACGTAACCGAACAGTTCAGTCTTCATTCCGCTTCGGCGAGCTTTGTACATCCGTGCCGTGTGCGCCCAAATGAACGCCGCCGAAGTCTCTGTGTAGGCGCTGCCAAGCTTGGCTTTGAGAAGAGGCAGCCAGACCTTTTCAAACACGCCATCTCCCGACCAGCGGCGCAGCCACTTTTCCACCGTCAGTTTTTCCATACGACGCCAGTTCTTGATTTTTGACGCGTAAAAAATGGTACCGCCCAAACGAAGCTTTTCGATGAAACCCAATGGCGGAAACTTCAAGAACTCCGCGGTATTACTCATCGAGAATAACTTGCCGCCGGAGTAAAAACCGGTCTTGGTTTGGACCCACTTCATCTCGCTTTCGAGATTAAGTTCATCGAGCAATACGCGTAGCCGAGTGTCGCTGAGCAGGGTCACATGATAGAAGCGATCCCAGGTGACATCGCCGAGTTTCCACGCACTGGTCAACCCGCCAAACTCGGGAGCCGCTTCCGCAATCGTGACATCTTGCCCGCGGGCGACGAGATCACGGGCGATTTGCAGCCCCATGACGCCTCCGCCGATGACGAGCCATTTCGCGCGGTACCCAGTCGTCGCATTGTCGGACATCGACTACTTCATCCCAGTCCGATGACGGCCGAGTAGTTTGAGGGTCAACCAAATGGTGCGGAAAACTTTCATCTTGCTTTCACCACCCTTTTGGTCGTATCGCAGACGAAGTGGCGCCTCACCAAATAATGCACCTTGCTTGCGAAGTTTGAGCAACACGTCGGCCATGCAAGAGAAACCGGTCTCGCCAACAAAATTATCACCGTGGTCCGCGAACGCCTGGCGTAGGACGGAGGTGCGATAGGCGCGATACCCCGAGGTGTAGTCTCGCACACCGCGAGTCGGAAACAGTAACGTGAACAACACCCTCGCTCCCATGCTCAAGACATGTCGCTCAAACGGTACCCCGACGACCCGAGCACCCGGTTGAAAACGCGATGCAATCACCACGTCGCAACCTTCGTGGATCATTTGCACCATGTGGCTGATCAAGCCGGGCGGATGTGTATTGTCAGCATCCATTGTAATGATAATGTCGCGATCACCCGCGCGGTCGACGGCCTCACGAAGACCATCGCGCAGTGTCACGCCCAGTCCCTGGTTCACTTCGTGCCGAATCAACTGGATGGGCATTTGGAATGACATGGCCGATGCGATCCGTGCCGTGTCATCATGACTGCCGTCGTCGACGATAATGACTTCATACGGAATTCCACTGTCGGCGAACGCCTCACCGATTCGCTCCAGCAATTCTGGCAACGACTCTTCTTCATTGAACGCGGGAAGAGCCATCCATACTTTGGCTGGACAGAAGCGATGCGTCGGATGCGACGACAAACTCGCCGTGTTCGCCGAAGGCAGATGAGGATCGCCGACCACATCGACGTTCTGGTTTGACATTCGTGGAGACAGCTTCAAAGGTGAGAACGGCATCGACGATCGCCGCTGGGTCCAGTTTAGCCAGCGCTTTCAGCAGTTCAAGGACGATCGACCAGGAAGCATCCGCAAAAATGGAGAGGCCCAAATCCTTGGTTTGGAGGTCCTTCGCGACATTGCTGTTTCACGAATCGATCAGTTGGAATCGATCGCGTTGACTCGCACCCCAAGCAATCACACCAACCCAAAGCATGATCCCAAACACAACGATACCGTTAATGCTTGTCATCAAATCTACAAAAGTCGCCGATAGCTGTATTCGATCTAACAAAAATTTGGCGGAGCCATAGTTGAAAATGACGAACAATATCATCGTCATCAAACCAGACCGACTCAGCAGAGAAAGTTTGCTCCAAACTCGACCGTGTTTCGCTGCGATACCCGACAGCGGCGCTAACAAGAGCAAAAGATCATAGGCGTGGTGATAGAGGGCGCTCAACGAGGTCACCAATATGATTGCACCGGTGACCCCAGCGAGGCCGTCGTCCAGTCCGCGTTGGCGATTGCGATTGAGCAACCACATCGATGGCAATAGCATCACCACCATGACCACCAGGTGAGTCACGTCGTCGGGAGATTGACGTAACCATTTAGACACGACTGCTAAGAAATCAACCCGGGTCCAGGAGTTGATCGGTAGCTCGATCGGATCGGCACGGTGAATCTCTTGAGCGACTCCGATTTGCTCGACTAGCAGGCTCGTTCCCGTGAGGATGCTTCCATGCCCTTCATTCCAAGCCAGCCATAGACCTGGTACCAGCGCCGCGACTATGGATAACACGGCTCCCAGGATCAATTCACGAACATTGCCTCGCGCGAGCATCAGAAAACCGATCGGCAAAATGTACGTCGGTTTGAATGAGACCAATACTAACGCCAGCGCACTGAGCCACGGTCGCCGTCCGGCTTGACAGATCGCCACGAAAGAACCGGCGATCAGTTCCAGCGTGAAGTATCCACTGAATAGGGCCGCGTGACCGGCTCGAGAGAACACACAAATCACCGCCAGCAATAGGATGATGTCGAGTCGCCGACCGAAGCCCGCCGATAGCGAACAAAGAGTGCAACAGTACCAGATCAATCCGAGCATCAGCCCAAAGTAGACGACTTCGGCAACGCGCAGTGGCAGCCACGCCAGTGGCGCATGAACCGCCAACACCGCTGGTGAGAAAAACGGAATTTGGCGTTCGACCGGGTACCGCTCCTGGTAAGTGGATCCGTAGGGGCTCACTCCATCAAGCAACGCTTTGGACGGAAAATAAACGCCATTGTGAAAGTCACAATAGCCGGCGTTGCTTCGATCAAAAGGTCCGGGCTCTTGATAGCGGCTGGCGATTCGATAGCCGGTCAGCATCACACCCAGGACGAGCACCGCCGCCAAGACCAGGGCAACTCGCGGTCGTCCCAGGCGCCAAGAGCTATCGCAACAAGCACCGTTTGCTCGGCCCGAAAGATCGCTTATTTCGGCTGGTGAACGCAGGGAATTGAACATCCCGCCAGACTAATTGCCCAGCAGCCGTTTGACAGCGCCCGCGATATTTTCCTGTCGCATTAGAGATTCCCCGACCAAGACGGCTTTCACACCGCCGCGGCGTAGAAATTCGATGTCGGCGAACGAATCGATCCCGCTTTCACCGACGAGAAGCCGGTCGGCGGGGACAGACTGGCCGACTTTTAATGTGTGGCTGAGATCTGTTTTGAACGTGCGTAGATCACGATTATTGACACCCACCAGTGGAGTGCCCGTTGCCAAAACCGCGTCCAAATTATCGCTATCGTACAGCTCGATAAGGGTTTGCATGCCTAGCTCAACGGCGCGATCGTGCAACCGTTTTAGCTCGCTCGCATCGAGGCATTCTGCGATCAACAAGACGCAATCCGCACCGGCCTGGCGTGCCTGCAGCAATTGGTATTCGTCGACGATGAAGTCTTTGCGCAGCAGCGGCACACGAACTTGCCTTCGTATCGCGCGCAGGTAATCCAGCGATCCTTGAAAGAACGGCTCGTCGGTTAGCACACTGAGACATGCGGCGCCACCATCCACGTAAGCAATCGCGATTTCGACTGGATCGAAATTCTCGCGGATCAGCCCGGCGGAGGGACTGGCACGTTTCACTTCGGCAATCAATTGGACTTGGTCACCCGCGGCGAGCGCGGCGTGAAAGTCCAGACATGGCGGCTGGTCGGCGATCGCCGCGATGAGTTCGCGTTCGGGTCGCTGCTGGCGATCACGGTCGATCGTTTGCCGGGTCTTGGCGAGAATCTCGTCGAGGATCGTCATTAGTGTTTAAAGTGCCGGCGTCCCGTTAACACCATCGGCAGGTCATGGCGATCGCAAGCGTCGGTAACCTCTTGGTCACGGCGCGATCCACCGGGCTGCACCACCGCCACGATGCCGGCTTCCGCCGCCACCTCGATCGAATCAGGAAAGGGGAAGAACGCATCGGACGCGAGCACCGATCCTCGAGCCCGGTCGCCAGCTTTGTCGATCGCGATTTCGACGCTATCGACGCGACTCATTTGGCCGGCTCCCACGCCGATCAGAGAGGTGTCTTTGGCGAGCACGATCGCGTTACTCTTGACATGTCGGACCATCTCCCAAGCGAAGGCGACGTCATCCCAGAGTTCGTCCGCCACTTCGGTATCAGTCACCGTTTTCCATTGCAGCATCGCACTGGTCATGCGATCGGCGTCTTGAACAAGCATGCCACCACTGATGAAACGACGCTGCAGCGGTGACGTGGAGTCATCCAAGCGACCGACTTGCATCAACCGCACGTTGTCGTGCCATCGAGGCTTGGTGGTCAACAATCCCACCGCGCCCGCTTCGTAATCGGGAGCGACAATCGCTTCGATGAACAACCCAGGCTCGCAGAGCAATTCGGCGGTTTCGTTGTCGAGTGTGCGATTGAACCCGAGCACCGAACCGAAGGCAGAAAGCGGGTCGCCCGCGAGCGCCTTGCGACAGGCGCGACTCAGTTTGGAATCAGTCGCGGCCCCACACGGATTGTTATGCTTGATCACCGATGTCGCCGGTTGGGCAAAACTGCGAACAATCTCCAATGCCGCATCCAGGTCGAGCAGATTGTTGTATGACAGTTCCTTGCCACTCAATTGACGTGCGGAAACAAGGTTCGCGGTACGGATTGTCGGGTCGCTGTACAGCGCCGCTCGTTGATGCGGATTTTCCCCGTAACGAAGTTGCGTTTTTCGACGTAATGAAAAATGCATCGTTGATGGGAACTCACCGGCGATGGTGTCGCCCCGCATGTAGTCGGCGATCGCGCGGTCGTAACCCGCGGTGTGATCAAACGCGTCTCCGGCGAGTCGGGTGCGCAGCCTGAGCGTCGTGCCGCCCTCGCACTCAATTTGATCGAGAATTTCGCTGTACTGTTCCGGACTTGTTGCCACCGCCACGTCGCCATGATTCTTGGCCGCAGCACGCACGAGACTCGGTCCGCCAATATCGATCTGTTCAATGCATTCGGCCCGCGACACACCGACTCGAGACGCGGTGGCCGTAAACGGGTACAAGTTGACGACCACCAAGTCGAACGGGACGATCTCGTGCGTTTCGATGGCCGACATATGCTCGGCATTCTCGCGGATCGCCAAAATCCCACCGAAAATCTTCGGATGCAGTGTCTTCACGCGTCCGTCGAGCATCTCCGGAAATCCGGTGTACTCAGCGACATCGTGGACCTCGACCCCCGATTGCTCGAGGTGCTTGCGAGTGCCTCCGGTGCTGTAGATCTTTACGCCGAGACGCTGGAGTCCTGCAGCAAAGTCAGTCAGACCCATTTTTTCGCTGACACTGATCAGGGCGTTTCGTACGGGAACGACGTCTGGCACGGCGATTTGACTTTTGTGGAGGCGGTTGCGAAAGCCGACAATGTAACGAAATTACGGCTCGTGGTGTATGCGTCGTCGATGCCGGTTGATCACAAACGCACCGGAATTCCCGCGTCTCGCATGACTTGTTTCGTTTCGGCGATCGTGAATTGGCCGAAGTGAAAGATGCTCGCCGCGAGCGCCGCATCCGCTTTGCCCTTTTGGATCGCATCGACGAGGTGTTTGGGATGGCCGGCGCCACCGCTGGCCACTACCGGAATCGAAACCGCTTGGCTCACAGCGAGCGTGACGGGCAGGTCGTATCCGTCGCGAGTTCCGTCGGCATCCATACTCGTGAGCACGATCTCGCCCGCGCCGAGGCGTTGAACCTCGACCGCCCACTGGACGGCCTCGAGCCCCACGGGAGTCCGGCCCCCATTGATGTGAACTTCCCAAATCTCGCGTCCATCTCGGATGACCCGTTTGGGATCGATGTTGACCACGATGCACTGGCTTCCAAATCGATCCGCGGCTCGCGAAACAAAGCTCGGGTCTTTGCACGCGGCCGAATTGATGGACACCTTGTCGCAGCCAGCGCTCAGCAGCGATCGCACGTCGTCGATCGTTCGCACTCCGCCGCCTACGGTTAGGGGCATGAAGACTTGTTCAGCGGTGCGGCGGACCACGTCCAAAATGCTCTCGCGTTCTTCATGGCTGGCGGTGATGTCAAGAAACACAAGCTCGTCCGCCCCTTCGGACTCGTAGCGACGCGCGATTTCGACCGGGTCGCCGGCGTCTCGCAGATTGACGAAATTCGTCCCTTTGACCACACGACCTTGATGAACGTCTAAGCAGGGAATGACACGGGCGGCAAGCATGGAGGTGAGGCTGTCCTTGGAATCAGTCGCGAAGCAACGCGTCCACCGTGCTTTGACACTGAGATGCGTACGAACGGCCGAATAGGTTTAAATGATTGAGCAGATGATACAAAACATAGACACTCGCACGACGCTGCCAACCATCCGCGAGTGGGTATTCATCGTGGTAACTTTCCGCGAACTCCGGCGGACAGGCTCCGAAGAGTCGAATCATGCCCCATTCGGCTTCTGGGCAGCCATAGTAGACGGCTGGATCCACGATCACCGGCCGGCCACTAACATCACTCAAATAGTTGCCGCTCCACAAATCTCCGTGAAGTAGCGACGTTTGCGGATCGCGTCCTTCCAGTAAATGCGGAAGCCGGTCGATCACCCGCTCGATCCGTTTTCGTAGCGGTCGCTCGACGAGCCCCTGGTCCATGGCCCATCGGAGTTGAAAGCCGAGCCGACGGTCCGCCACAAACTCAATCCAGTCTCTCGCCGGGGAATTTGGCTGGAGCGAGGCCCCGAGATAGTTGTCCTGGCCGAGCCCGACGCGATCACCTCGCGTGGCGCGATGCAACTTCGCCAAGTCACGCCCGAATCGCTGAAAGTAATCGGGTGCCGGTTTGGCTTGTTCAATCCACTGCGTCGCTAGCCAGGCGAAACCGTCCGCCAAGGCCACAGCGATCGGATTCGGTACGCCAATGGTATGACTTTCTTGCAAGAGGCCCAAACCCGTGAATTCACATTGAAAATTAACCACGAACGAGGCCGAGTTGCACTTCAAAAAGAGCTGATGCCGCGACGAATTTTTGCCGCTCCAGCGAACTCGCATCGCATGGCTGATGCTGCCGCCGGCAATCGGATCGACTCGCAAGTCGACCACTGGCTCATGACCGAGTGACTGTAGACATTTTCGAACCGATGAATTCATGACAAGATTACAATCGATGGGTTGCTGTGATTTCAATCACCCCTAATCTCCCTGATGACGGATCGAGATGCGATTTATTCACACGTTCGCCTTGGCATTTTGCCTGGTGCCAAGCCTAGGGTCGGTTGCGGATGAAACCGATGAAACAGCGCCACCCAATTTTTTGTTCATAGCCATTGATGATTTGAACAACTTCGCGGGTGTGTCTGCCGAAGAGCCAGGGAACTATTTGCAGACAATTTACCCGGATGCGGCCACTCGCGAGCGAGTGACGCGTCGACTGACTCCCAATTTGGATCGACTCGCTGCGACGAGCGCACCGTTTCTACGCTCGTATTGTCGATCGCCACTTTGCGGTCCGTCACGCACCTCGTTGTTGACAGGAACGTTACCGCACCAAACCGGGTATTTCACTCACGATCGACACTTTCGAACTTACGATTCGTTGAAGGATGTCGTAACGTTGCCCCAGCACCTAAAGGCCAACGGATACTTCACGACCGGTCTCGGAAAGATTTTCCACACCGGATCGGGAACCGTCGATGGTCCGCTCGAAAAGGATTGGGCGGATGCACGCCATTCCTGGTCGCAATGGGTCAACCATCCGCTGGGATGTCGTGGCGGCAACTTGAGTCGCTATGCGCCACGAGAGGGAAGCGTGCTGCAATTCGGCCCATCGCGATTGAGTTTGCAAGAGACGGGCGATTATCTTGCGGCTGATTTTGCTGCGAACTTGCTCGAGCATGGAACCGCGACGACCACGTTTGGGCAAAACGGACAAGATGCGTCCACGGTAACCTTACCGAGTGATCAGCCGTTCTTTCTAGCATGCGGTTTGTTTCGACCTCACCTGCCATTTTACGCACCCCAAATCTACTTCGACCTGTTTCCCACCGCACAGATGTCGGGCCTCAATCGAGAATCACTGGATGGGATACTCGCCGATCTTCGTGACTTGCCCAGTGGGGCAAGACGATTTTCGGATCTTGGAGGCGGCAAGATGAGCGAGTTGATGCAGCATGCACTGCAGGTCGACGGTGTAGATCGCGATCGCGAAGTTGCCGCGTGGCGCGAACTCGTTCAGGCCTACTTGGCCTGTGTTTGTTTCGCTGACTCGTGCATCGGTCGTCTGGTGGACGGCCTCGAACGTTCGCCACAACGTAATAATACCGTCGTCATGCTTTGGAGCGATCACGGTTATCATCTTGGATCCAAGTATCACATCGCCAAGCAAGCACTCTGGGAAGAAGCGAATCGTACGGTGATGATCATTCGCGACCCTCGTGTTGCCGCGTCGTGCGATGGTCAACCACGACGGCAGATCGTGAGCCTCGGTGATTTGTACCCGACCGTGTGCTCACTCGCCGGTGTGAAAGCGCCGCCTCACGTTGTCGGCAAGGATTTGTCTCCCCTGCTGTTTTCGGCGTCGGCGGACGAAGTGCGCGAGTCTCTTCTGATGACGTACCAACACGGTAACCACGCCCTCCGCACTCCCATCCATCACTTCATGCGGTACTCGGACCAGACGACCGAGTTGTACGACATGCGGGTGGACCCACAACAGCTTGCCAACCTGAGTGGGGCGCCCACGTCATCGCTCGAGCAATCGCTCGAAAACGATTTGAACGAGCAAGTACGCGATGAAGTGTCAATTCAAAATTCGGCGGCCTCAAACGTGGACGAGACCGATCGAGCGACCAACTCCATCCGCCGCAATTCGAAAAGTGAAGCGGCCGAGGTACAGTGATCCGTACGAATCGAGTGATCGAATGCTCGCGTGTCACTTTGAGAACGCCGATGGCACGACTGATTAACGCGACGTTCACACCGAACGTGCGGCTGCAATCAATCAACCTTTCGCAGTTGCATGGTGTCGATGACTTGATCGTTGGCAAGGGCGTTGGTGATGACGACGAGCCAGTTGCCCGGAGAGCACCAGTTGCCTTCCTTGAGTCGTTGCAGTGAGTCTCCGATGGTGGCTTCCGGGTCGTCCGAGAACTCCATCAAGAACGGTTCGACTCCCCAGGGCAGCAAGCATTGGCGGAACGTCGACTCAATGTCGGTAAATGCAAAAATAGGCACGCCGCGGGGACGAAGCGCACCGAGGATGTAAGCCAAGTATCCGCTACGAGTGAAAACAACGATGCCGGATTGGCCAAGATCTTGAGCAAGAACCGCGGCGGAACGCAGCATCTTTGGTTTCGGACGTAGAAGTTCGATACGCGAGTTGAGCTGTCGGCTCACGCTCGGTTCAATACTTCCGATGATACTGTTAAGCACCTCGACCGCTTCGATGGGATACATCCCCGTCGTCGTTTCGCCGGAAAGCATGACCGCGTCCGCTTGCTCACGCACGGCGTTACTGACATCGGATATCTCCGCTCGCGTCGGGAACGGGCACTGGATCATTGATTCCAACAGGTGTGTCGCAATGATGACCGGCTTGCCTTGGGCCTGGCACGCTCGGACGAGCTGCGTTTGCAACAGCGGTAAGGTGTGGTATTCGATTTCGATCCCCAAGTCACCCCGAGCGACCATGATGGCGTCCGCGGCGCTGATAATCTCTTCCATGTTTCGAACACCGGCTTGCTCTTCGATCTTGGCAACAATTCGAGCCTTGGAGCCCAGGTCGTCAAGAAACTTGCGCAGCACCCGGACATCGTCGGCGCGGCGAACGAACGAAAGGGCGACAAAGTCCATTCCCGCGGCGACTCCGGCTCGTAAATCGTTTTCGTCTTTCGCGGTGAGCGCGGGCAGATTGATTTCGACGCCTGGCAAATTGATGTGACGACGCGATCCGAGCATCCCCGGCGTGATGACTTCGCAGTACACGGTCGCGACGTCTTTGTTCAATACCTTCATCTTCAGCAGGCCGCTATCGACCAAAATGGTCGAACCGACGTGAACGTCGCGCGGCAAGTCCGGATAGTTCACGGTCACTCGAACGACGTCATCGTCACCAAGACCCGCAGCGGATTCGAGCGGCTTGGCATGAAGTTCAACGATACTTCCAGATTTCAACTCGATCGGCGAACTTACAACCCCCGTGCGGATCTCGGGACCCTTCACATCGAGCATGATCGCGACTTCGCGCCGTACCTCTTTGCTGACCGCGCGGACACGCGTCATGACCTCGGTAATCCATTCAACACTGCCGTGAGCCATGTTCAAACGAATGACATCGACACCGGCCAAAATAAGCTGTGCAAGTCGCTCGTGCGATTCGGTCGCCGGACCCAGTGTCGCGATGATTTTGGTGTGACGATAGCTTTGGGATAAATTTTCCATGAAGCGGCAACCAAGATTCTTTCGTGGGTGGCAATTGAGTGGTGCTGGCGATGCTTGGTGTTAGTGAATGGATGCAACGTTGTCGAGCAGCATGCATCATTCTTGAGCAAACGACGGCTAGTCCGCCCGCGTCATAGCGATGGGGGACTTTTGAACGACGTAGAAAACGACGACACTGCGATACCATGGTTAACGAAGTCGTTTTTGTCGCGGTCCTTCTTGTCGTCGCCATTGTGCTGCGCGAACGATTGCGTTTTCTCGAGAAATTGCGAATCCCAGCCTCGCTGATCGCCGGGGCCGTTGGGCTAGTCACAATCCAAGCGACGGCAACGATTGCTGACGCAGATGCATGGCCGTCGCTCAGCAGGCTCGTGCCCGGGCTACGCGAATGGCCGGCAACGCTCATTGCCGTCGTCTTCGCGGGGATGCTGTTAGCAAAAAGTGGACCACGCCGAACCTTTACCGTTCATAACCTGCGTCGTGCCGGGCGCCAGGGCCTCATGGTTTGGATTATCGTCTTGGGCCAAACGGCAGTGGGCCTCTGGACCACGTGGCTGGTGATCCAGCCTCAATACGAGTTACCAAACTCCACGGGCATGTTGATCGAAACCGGATTCGCGGGAGGCCACGGCACTGCCGCAGCCATGGGCGATGTGCTGCGACATCCCAGTATCGGTTTGGATGCGGGTCTCGATTTGGGTTTGTTGATGGCGACAGCCGGCCTCGCCTACGGTCTCGTTTCGGGAATCGTATGGGTGAATATCGCGGTACGTCGAGGTTGGGTGCATGAGCCCACGCTCACCACGCCAACGAGCCTGGAAACGCCCCATGAACCTCCGGGGGTGAGTCTCGGGAGAGCGAGAATCAGTGGAGAAACGATCGACCCACTGTTGCTACAACTGATCTGGGTGGTGCTCGCGTTCGCGGTTGGATGTGCGATCCAGTGGTCCATCGGCGAGTTTGCGACACAGTTGGATCAGTGGCTGACGAGTGAGTCCAACTACGAGGCGGAAACAGAGATCGGTACCGCCGAACTGGGCAAGCGTTTGACTTCGTCCGGCGTGATCGGTTCGTTCCCGTTGTTCATCTACACACTATTCGGTGGTGCGATGGTGCGATGGGGACTTACGTTGGCGGGCCAGAAAGACCGCATCGATAGCGACACGATTGGACGAATCATATCCACGGCGATGGACACGCTGGTGGTCGCTGCCGTCGCCACACTCAATTTGCAAACGGCTGCGACCATGTGGTTCCCACTAGCGGCCTTGTTTTTCGCGGGATCGATTTGGTGCACGTTTTGTTTGCTTGTTTTATCACGACAGATTTTGCCGCGATCGATTTGGTTCCCACTGGGGATCATCAACTACGGAATGTCGACAGGCACCACCGCCACCGGATTTGTGTTGTTGCGGACCATCGATCCCGAATTACGTTCGGGCGCTGCCGAAGATTACGCACTCGCCGCACCCCTGTCCGCGCCCTTTATCGGCGGAGGGATCATTACCGTGGCACTCCCGTTGTTGGTACTCGAACGGGTCCCTATCTGGAGTAGCGCCATGGGAACCAGTCTTATTGTCGTCGCACTGGTGATCTTTGGCATCCGATCAAGAACCAATTCTGTTGACGAATGAGATCCGCGGACACCGACAAGCTATCGACCCAAATACTCCATCCGACGCATCACTTCACTGTTCTTGGGAAGCTGAAAGCCGAAGCGAATTAGCTTGGGGTTGAATCTCCATTTACCTCCATCGTAGCCATCGAAAAAGGCAATGGTGTTCATGATTTGCATGATTTCGGGCTCGTTGCGAGCGGAGGCCACCGTGCGATAGAGCGTATCGCGAGGATCGATATCACTGATTAGCGCTAGACTCTCGGCCGCACGACTGGCGACCAAGGGTTCGTCATCATCCAATCGCTCGCGCAATAGTAATTCCAACTCCGACGCTTGTTTACCAAAGCAACTACAAGCAATCGCGGCCCAATAGCGTTGCCAGGGATCGCTGCTTTCCAGTGCATCGCGTAGCGGCAGCTTCGCCATCTGAAACGGTTCCAGCGCCAAATTCGCCGTATCAATCAAAGTGGCGATTCGCGACGTGAGTCGTTGGCCAAACGCGACGGGCGAATCAAAGGCTCGTTCAAAGAGAACGGCCTCTGGGAAAAAGCTCAGATCCGGCATCGACTTGAGCCGTTGCGTCAAACGCTCGCGAAGCTGGAGCAGGATTTCCTGGTTCGCGGGATCGCTCGCCAAATTACGCGTCTCATGCGGATCGGCCTTGAGATCATACAGCGATTCCACAACCTTGGGTTGAAAGAAGGCGTTTTGGACATCGTTAAGCTCGCCCGCGGCAGCCAATTGTCGCCATTGTTGGTAAGCGGGCATTTTGTAGCGATAGTTGTTTTGCAGCCCGTCCGGATAGAACGCTTCAAAGTTGCGGTGATATTTCCAATCTCCAACCCGAATCGAACGAACGAGCTCATACTTCTCGTCAAAGCGGTCCGCATAGCCGATGGTCTCGTCGCGATCGTCGACGGACTGGGGATCGACACTGGGCCCGAGGAACGGCTTTCCATCGACATCCTCGGGAACCTTCACGCCCGCTAGATTTAACACCGTGGGGCCAAAGTCGACGAACTCGACGAATCCTGAAGTTCGACTGCCCAGTTCGCGCTGCGCGAGCTCCTGAAAACGCTGGGGGACACGAATCACCAGCGGCACATGCAAACCGGACTCATACAGATACCCCTTGGACCGCGGCAGAACGCCTCCGTGGTCGCCAAAGTAGAATACAAACGTGTTCTCAAGTTCTCCCGCTTGGCGAAGTTCGTCGATCACTTCACCAACATGAACATCAATGGCCTTCATTCGATCGTGATAACGTGCTCGCGTCTGACGAAACAACGGCCTGTCAGGAAAGTATGGTTGCAATTTCACATCGCTCGAAGCCGTGTTAGGCCGGTTCTTGGGCAGCGATGGATCGACATGAAGCGAACTTTCGTGCGAGTCAGTAAAGGTGACGACGTGAAAGAAGGAAGTGGATGGGGTGGGACGCTGTGTCCAGCTTGCTTTCTTGCTGGACATGTCCCAGGGACTGGGGGCATCGGCGTTGTAATCTTCCTTGCTGTTGTTAGTGGTGAAGTACCCGGCTTGCCGCAAGTAACTCGGAAACATCAACAAGTCAGGCGGCATTTGCGCAAGTTTGCTGCGGCGGTGAAACTGCGTTCCGATCCTTGGGGCGTAACACGACGTGATCAAAGTTGTCCGAGCGACGCTGCATACCGGGGCACACGAGAACGCCCGATCAAAAGTGATCCCTCGTTCGGCCATCGCCTCGATGTTCGGAGCGGCGGCGCCGTCGTCGTCAAAGTGCTTCAGGTAGTGCTTGGAATTGTCCTCGGACATAATCCAGACGAAGTTCGGACGCTGACTCGCCTCCGCCGCATCGTCAGCAACTCCTCGGCCAGCGGTGAGGTTGCAGCCCACCAACAGCACGGCGACGATCAACAATCGGACGAACCAAGCATGGTCGGACGGACAGGCTTTCGACTTCATGGGATTCCATTGTGAACAAGAACAAGATCAATGCGGATGCCATCGAAACAGTATAGTGAAAGGACGTCACGGCGGGTCATCGCAAGGACGGATGCCGCCGAGCCGCACGATGAAATTGAACGAAAACCTGAACCCTTTGGCGGGTCACTCAGCCCCACGCCGAAGTGTTGATCTGGTCTGCAACACGAAAAAGCCCCGTTATCGTCGAATCGAGGCCGCGCACACGATGCCCCCAATGACGGGTAGTCGTCATGTAATAAGCATCCGTCGCTTCGCGCCCGATCATTAGATCGACGACTCCGAGAAGTTCCGACGTTGTGTAGGTTTTTCGGATTCGATCTCATAGCGAGGATCGGCCGTGCGATCTGCCCTCCAGTGCCACACGGTTGGAGTCCCTTTCGCATTAAAAGAATGAATCGGAGGAAAGCCCTGCTCGTTGCGAATCTCATCGTAGAATCGCATTGAAAATATTTCGGACGAAACATCGCTAAGCTGGCAACAATGGAATTTTGACGTATCCGATATAGCTATAACTCTGACCCAGCTCTAGTTCGACAATTTCGTCCGATCGAACCTACGCGACGCGTCTGCATAATCAATGAACAGCATTCGAGACCGAACAATCTAGCCAGGCAAACCAAACAGCTTGACCGATCACAGCAAAAATCAAACAACAACGTCTACCAAACAACACCAGCCCAATGGGACCACCAACTAACGCACCAGGAAGGAAAAATATTGTCAAGCCAAGCAATGCGGACACCGTATCATTCGGATGATTGGATCGAGTTTCTGTGTTTACCAAAGTTTCGCTAGTCCCCGGTAGTAACTGCGTCCGGTATAAACAATGGTGCCGCCTCACGTGTGCACCTGAATAACAATTCGAAACGATTGATATGAATCCTACAAAGTTGTCTTTGATCCTTGTGGTTGCATCCTTGTTCATTTCGTCGCAGTCGATGGCACAGCAGCGCGTCCGCGACATCAAGTGGGTGAACCCCGACATCGCTCCAATGAACGGTCTGAACCATCATGTGCTCAACAGCGCATCGATAAAGCATGACGTCGGCTACGTTGTCTGGACGCCGCCGAGCTATGACAAAGATCCGCAGACTCGCTATCCGGTCGTCTACTTTCTACATGGTGCCGGCGGATCGGAGAAATCTGATTCCGGTGGATTCGCTGCGCGTGTTTCGGCATCGATTCGCGCCGAGAAGTTTCCAGAAGCGATCTGTGTTTTTCCGAATGGTGGAATGAGCGGCTATCGGGACAACGTTGAATCGATGATTGTCGACGAACTGATTCCGCTGATCGACCGCGATTATCGCACCAAGCCAGACGCTGAGTCTCGTGTCATTTGTGGGTTTTCGATGGGCGGCGCGGGTGCAGTTTCTCTGTCACTGCGCCACCCCGATCGATTCTGTGCGGCGGGAAGCTGGGGTGGAGCACTTGCGTTTCGCGGACGTGCTGAAGAAAGTCCCCTATTGGCGACCGCCGAAGAGAATGCCGAGCGACTGAAGAAACATCATTACGCTTTGTTGACGATCAACGGGGACCAGGACCGTCCTGATGCCTTCGAGCCGCTGAGAAAAGTGCTAATGTCGCACGGTATTGAACACCAAGTGGTAACACTCCAGGACACCAACCACAATCTGGGCAAGTACTATGAACTCGCCGGAGACACCATGCTGGAGTTTTTGGCAGCAAGGTTGTCAGCCAGCGAACCGTTGGGTGCGAATTGATTGTGGATCACTGAAAGCGATGACGAGCTCCATTGGGCTCAATCGCGTCCTGCTTGTTAAACCCGTCCCTCATGTTTTAATCCACTTGATTTGCGACAGTGCCGTTCGGGCTTCGATTAAATCTAAGTCGACGAGTCTCAAGAGGACAGCATCCCAAACATCTTTGTTAGGTCTACGACAAGATGTCGTGGACGACTTTTCCGTGGACGTCGGTAAGACGGAAGTAGCGACCCTGGAAGCGGTACGTGAGACGCTCGTGATCGATGCCGAGTAGGTGCAGCATCGTGGCGTGCAGGTCGTGAACGTGGACGGGGTTCTCGGTGATGTTGTAACAGACCTCGTCCGTCGCGCCGTAGGTGAATCCTCGCTTGACCCCCGCTCCCGTCATCCACAACGAGAAACAGCGGGGATGATGGTCGCGACCGTACGTTTCCGCATTGAGTGCGCCTTGGCAATACGAAGTGCGACCGAACTCGCCACCCCAGACGACGAGCGTGTCGTCGAGCATGCCACGTTGTTTCAAGTCATTGATCAGCGCCCAAGTGGGTTGGTCCGTGTCACGACACTGGCCAGGCAACTGTTTGGGCAGGGTGATGTGTTGGTCCCAACCCATATGAAAGAGCTGAACAAACCTCACATCACGCTCCGCCAACCGCCGCGCGAGTAAACAGTTGTAAGCGTACGTTCCTCGCTTCATCACATCGGGACCATAGCTATCCAACACATGTTGGGGTTCGTCGGTGAACTCGGTCAATTCAGGCACCGATGTTTGCATTCGATACGCCAACTCGTATTGCTTGATCCGCGTACTGATCTCGGGGTCGGCAAACTCGTCGAGCTTTGCTTGATTTAGCTTCGCCAAATCATCGAGCATCCGGCGTCGAGCGGCTCCATCGAGTCCCTCGGGATTGCTCAAGTACAACACCGGATCGCCAACACTCATCAACTTCACGCCGGCGTAACTTGATGGCAGAAAACCGCTGCCCCACAAGCGGTCGTAGAGCGGTTGGCAATTGGGACGCCCCGTTCCTCGCGACACCATCGTAATGAACGTCGGCAAATTGTCATTCAATGTTCCGAGTCCATAGTGCAACCACGATCCGAGACTTGGTCGCCCCGCGAGTTGGTGTCCTGTTTGAAAGAATGTCATCGCCGGGTCATGGTTGATCGCTTCGGTGTGCATCGAGCGGATCAAACACATGTCATCGGCAAGCGACGAAATGCGAGGCAATAGTTCGCTGCCCAGCTCCATGCCGCACTCACCCTGCTTGGTGAATTTGTAACGAGTGCCGGCGAGCGGAAACGTCTTCTGGCCCGCGGTCATCCCCGTCACACGCTGGTTCATCTCAACATAGTCGCGCAAGTCCTTGTTTTCGTTCTCTTGCAGGAGCGGCTTGTAGTCGAACAACTCCTGCTGCGACGGCGCACCGCTTTGAAACAAATAGATCACTCGTTTCGCTTTGGGAGGTACGTGATACGCCTTCATCGTTCCCGTGGGAGTTGGGATCTCCGGCGACGTGTCAGCCGCCTGGGAGTTCTCGCGACCGAATAGCGAGGCGAGCGCCGCGACACCCACCCCAGACGCTGAGCGGCCGAAGAAGCGTCGACGAGTGAGATGCAATCGCTGGTCGGTAAGTGGATTCATGGAAAATTTCTTGGTTGAAAGCCAAAGTCACTCGGAAACTATTCGATACAAATGAACTCGTCTAAGTTCATGATCAAGTGCGCGGTCGCTGTCATCGCCGCATGTTCAATCACATCGAGCGACTCGTCTCGTGACGACTCACCGGTCTTGAGTAGACTCGCGGCATTGTCGCTCCGCGAGGAATAGTAGTCGTGATTGAAGGAAAGGTTGGCCGCGAGTACATCGAGCGTCGCCTCGCTGGCGTCTCGCGAGATTGCATAGCGATACATGCTTGCCAATCGCTGGCGATTGTCGAGCTTGGAGTCCAGCAGCACTCGCTGGGCGAGGTTCCGTGCCGACTCGATAAACGTCGGGTCATTCATCAGCACCAGCGCTTGCAGCGGCGTGTTCGTGCGCCGCACGCGGACGTTGCACACCTCGCGACCCCCGGCGTCGAAGATCGTTTGACGCGGTGGGTTCACCGCTCGTTTCCAATAGGTGTACATGCTCTTGCGATAAAGATTCTCGCCCGAATCTGTGTTGTACTCGGTTCCTAAATTTGCTGCGACGACAGCCCACAATCCGTCCGGCTGGTACGGCTTCACCGATGGCCCGCCCACTTGCTCGGACAATAAGCCACTGGATTGCAACGCCACATCGCGAATCACAAACCCATCGGCGCGATAACGTGGACCGCGGGCCATTAGGCGATTTTCGGGGTCAAGCGACTGAAGCTTCGCAGGCGTTCGCGAAGATTGACGATAAGTTCGACTCGTCACAATCAACTGGTGCATCGCCCGCATATCCCATCCCGAATCGATGAACTCCACCGCGAGCCAATCAAGTAACTCGGGATACACAGGCACCTCGCCTTGCAGCCCAAAGTCCTCCGTCGTTTTGACCAAACCGATTCCGAAATGATCTTGCCAGATGCGATTGACAATCACGCGTGCGGTCAATGGATTGTCCGCCGAGACTAGCCACTGGGCGAACTGCAAGCGATCCTGAGGTTGGGCCCGATCATCGACGATTAACGCTGCCGGCACGCCGCGCGAAAGTGGCCTGGACTTGTCGGGAGCCTCGTAGGCACCTCGCTCAAGTAGGTAGGAAGGGGCACGTTCACCTTCGTTCTCCTTCATCACCATCACGGTCGCTTGGCGAATCCCTCGCTTGCCCAACTCCGTTTCCGCAGCCACTTTTGCTGCGGTGGCCATCGCGAGATCTTCGTCGATCGATTCGTAATAAGATCGGATCTGGTTGCGTTCGTTGTCCGATCGTTGGTCAGCGGGCTTGCGAATCGCCGCGAGCACTTTATCGCTCAGCCCGAAGGTCTTTGGCAGGGAACCAGATGGCGATTGCGTCAGTTTCACTTGCAACTTGCCTATCGAATGACTGGCGAACTCACTCCCAAAAAACAACTTCACGTCGAGCTTGTCCGCCGATGTCACTGTGATCGGCTCAGCAAACTTCACGACCGCCTGCACGGGCTCTGCTTTTACATCGGCTCCGAACACGGCCCAGCCCGATTTCACATCGTCATCGATCGCATTCTTCACGGGATAGTTGTCCTGCTCAAAGCTGGCCGCGATCGATGCCAGCTTGATCGGTGTCTCGTTCAGGGTCACCTTGAAATCGGTGAGCACGAAGTTGCCATTGGAACTCGGCGCCAGCTGGCGCGGCTTGGCAAAGCGGCCATCCGGTAACGCCTCGATCATCAGCGCCGTCAATGTTTGGTCGGCTGCGTTTATTCCGATACGGTAGGTCACGTCCGGCGAGCCACCGCCGGTGTAGAGCAACGTCAAGTCGTCGATCTGGTCAAAGCGCCCGTCGCCATCGAGCTCATGAGAGCGAATGTCGGCGATCTTCCAATCGTCCAGCTCGTCGCCGAGTCCCGACGCCACCGAATCCGCCCACGAGTTCATCCGCTCATTTAGCGATTCGCGGGCCGCAGTGATCGAATCCTCGGCGAACTTTAGCGACGCGAGCAGGTCATCGGGAATTATCACCAACGGCGAGTACGACTGCATCGTCGGATTAGCCGTCGTTCCCCCGCCGACTCCACGTTCGCCAATGTTGTTGAAGTAAGCATAGAGTTGATAAAACTCCCGCTGGCTAATGGGGTCATACTTGTGATCGTGACATCGGGCGCAACCAGCGGTGAGACCGAGCCAAACGGTCGCCGTGGTCTCAACGCGATCGATCACATTCTCGACAAAGAACTCTTCTGCGAGCGCGCCGGCTTCACCGTTTTGGCGATGATTGCGATTGAAGGCGGATGCGAGTCGTTGTGAATCGGTGGCTTCCGGCAACATATCGCCAGCGATCTGCTGGATTGTGAATTGATCGAAGGGCATGTGGTCATGGAACGCTTTCGTAACCCAATCGCGATACGGCCAATTCGTTCGCTCGTTATCGTTCTGGTAACCGTCCGTGTCGGCATACCGACTCGCATCGAGCCATCGCAGACTTTGACGTTCGGCGTAGGCCATCGAACGAAGCAACTCATCGACGGCAGCGTCGTAGGCCGCGTCGGTAGGATTGGCGAGGTACCGCTGCCGCAACTCAGCCGGCGGCAGCAGCCCCGTCAACGTCAACGACGCTCGACGAAGCAGGGTTTCGGGATCAGATTCCGGGGACGGTGCTAATCCTTCGTGATGTAGACGCTTGGCCACAAAGACATCGATCGGATGTTCAATCCATCGCGTCCACGTTTGGCGATCCCAACCGGGTTGTCCGGCAAGTTGATAGAACACGTCCGTCGGCGGTAGCGGTCGTTTGGGAAGCGTGAAAGCCCAGTGCGCGGTATAGGGTGCCCCTTGTTCGATCCAGGCGTCGAGGATGCGTTTGTCTTCGTCGCTCAGTGACCGATTGCTGTCCGGTGGCGGCATTCTCTCGCCAGGGTCGTCCGAATGAATTCGCTGGTGCAGTTCGCTCGCATCGAGATTCCCAGGCACGATCGCTGCGTAACCGCCCAAGTCAGCGAACAGATGCTCTTGCGTGTCCGCGCGAAAGGCAGAATCCTGGTTATTCGCATCTGGCCCATGACAATGAAAACATCGATCCGCCAAGATCGGCTGCACCTGGGTACTGAAATCGATCGTCTCCGTCACCTGCGGTTCCGCAGCCGCAACTTGGCCCGCCGGCAGGGTACCGCCAGCAACGACAAAAACAAGCATCGCAAACAAACGAAACATTAACGACACCCAAAAACGGAAAACATGTGATCTGGACAGTGCCACGACAAGTTTACTTGACCGAGCACGATCCGGGTACGAAACGGCTCAAATCGTCATCTACCTTACTGCTCTTACAACGACAATGATCGCTGAGTGTAGCGCAATACCGCACACCGCAAAAAAATTCCTCCCAGGAATCTGGGAGGAATTCGTCGTTGAAAAAGTGTGTCGACTCACAATACCAGCCTACTGGCTTGGAATCACTTCGGCGTTGGCGATGGTGCCCATCGCACCCCAGATGCCATAGGGGCTAGCCGAACCTGAAGGCAGGAAAGTGCCACCGTTCTGTGATACGGGTTGCGAATTCAAGTTGCCCGTCTCAATGGAATCGGTGATGAACTTCACTGCGCCGTCAACCATCAACACGTGAGCACCACCCTGGTGATAGCTGTTCACGGAAAACAAGCCATCGTTATCATCACCCGAGCGAATGCACGAAGGCGAGTTTGGCCCAAGGTTGGTCGTCACACCGGTCTCGTGGATGTGTCCATCGGCCCAACGTTGACCACGTGGCCATAGCCCCGTAGCCGTGGTCGAGTAGAACTTGGGTCGATTTTGATCGATGTGGGTTCCCGACTTGCACAATGCTGGCTGAACAATGGGAAACGTCCACACGTCTGGCAAGCGAGCGATGTAATTGAGAATACTGCGCTGTGAGTTCGCAACCGTAAACTCTCCCATTGCGATCGAGTTGCTCGTGCCGTCAAGTACGTCACGAAAGCCGACTGCTTTCCAGGTTCGGAACAACCCTCGCTGGGCCGTCTTATCCGAGGCCCAACTGCCGTCCGCTGGGCGACCCACGCTCCGTACGCCGTCTCCGTAGCAGTTCGCATAATTGGTTTGGCCAGCACCGATAGTAATCACTGTCGGATCCGAGGGGCATCGATAAGTCGGAACGGTCGTCCGCCAAGGCGGATACGCTGGATTGTCAGTTCCGGGGCCCGTACCAAAGGGGGCGAAGCACCCTGAGAACGCTGACGCTTTGTTCCTGATGGCTCGCTGCAGCGCCGCTCAGCAACACATTGCCGAAGCGGTAGCGATGCTCGAGCTGATTCCGACCACGCATCCCCAAGCCGGCTTGCCGGCGCTCGGTATGTCTGCGGATTGGCTGATTCAACTAGGCCGATTCGATGAAGCAGAAATGAAGCTGCGAACGATCTTGAAGTTGCAAAGTCGATTCATTGTCGCTCATCGACGACTCGCCCAATTACTTAATTGCCAAGGGCGACGCATCGAAGCACTGCCGCACATGCGAGCGCTCGCGAGTTTCCAAGTTGCTACGGCCAGCGAACTTTATGGCATGGGGACCTTCAGTGATCCGTTCGTTCACACCGATGATTCCGAAACTGTCGAGATACCGCTCAGCGAACTTTGCCGAGCCAAGCTTCAATGGTTTGAAGGTCATTTGCGGGAGTCTCAGTCGATGGTCGAGTCATTTCTTCTTCGATCGCCGGTCTCGGCGGCGGAGTCCGCGTTCGCCGGTCGCGTCTTCGCTGTCTTGCAAGATGACGAACGATTCGCGTCTTGGCTTGAGCAATTGCCTCGCGACGTTGAACGTGAACCGGAGTTTTGGTTTGCGTTGGGCGATTGGCATGCTCGCCATGGAATTCACAACGTGGCCGTTCGTTGTTTTGTTGAGTCTGTTCAACTCGACGATACTGATCGCTTCTCATTCCTGGGGTTGGCGAGGTCACTCGAAGCCGTGGGACGCGATGAGTTGTCACGTAGCGCGAATCGTCGCTACGAGTTGCTTGACGATGCAAACTACATCGTCAGCGGATACGAGCGGACGCCGGAGCGATTGCAACGATTGGCCGAGATGTTGGTCGAACTCCGGCGCCCCAATGAGGCTCGAGCTTGGTTGCGGCTTTCGCCCGAGACAATTGAGAGCCCGTTACCCAATCTTGTCACCGACCCTGTCGACGCGCTCGCCCACTGGTCAACTTGCGGTGTGGAGGCAAAGGATTGGCCGTTACCTGATTTCACGAAACCAATAAATCGCACCGAGTCAAAGCACAAGTTGTCTTCCCTTAACGATGCGAACATCGAATTGCATGACGTAGCTCAAAACGCACAACTCGACTTTCAATATCTACCGGGCCTCGAAAGCAACGTCGAACAACTTCGCATGTTCCAAATCACTGGTGCCGGAGTCGCCATCTTGGACTACGATCGCGACGGTTGGCCAGACTTGTATTTTGGCCAGGGCGGCGGCGAAGACTTTCATGGCGCTGATGCAAAACCCAACCAATTGTTTCGCAACTTCAACGGAGAGCGTTTCAAAAACACGACGCTGCCCAGTGCCAGCGGCGACCTTGGCTACGCCCAAGGTGTGTCCGCTGCCGACATCGATCAAGATGGATTTATTGATCTCATCGTCGCCAACATCGGCCCGAATGTTCTGTTTCATAACAATGGCGACGGCACCTTCACGCGACGGTTGCTTGAAGAGACCGAGCCAGATGCCTGGACCGCTTCCATTGCCTGCGGTGATCTCGATGGTGATCATCTACCCGAAATCGTCATGGTCAATTACATCCGCGATCCACTCGTCAAAGAGATGCCGTGTACTGGCCGAGACGGAGAGAGTTGCAGCCCCCAACGATTTCGCGCCGCTGTCAACGAAATCTTGCAGCAGCGCGATGACGGCACGTGGAAACCATGGCCATTCCCAGGAAATGGTTTTCGTGCAACTTATGGACTCGGAGTATTGATGACGAACATCGATGGACAATATGGCAACGATCTTTACATCGCCAATGACACCGAACCGAATTCCTTGTGGCTCAGCGAACCCAATGGTAGCTCTTCGCATCCCTATTCACTTACCGAGTCTGCACACCTGCGTGGCTGTGCGGTAGGACTTCGCGGCAACTCCGAAGGCAGCATGGGAATCGCCAGCGGAGATTTTGATCGTGACGGAAGTCTTGATTTGCATGTCACTAACTTCACCAACGAGTCTTCGGCGCTCTACCTCCAGCACGACCACGGGATTTTTCTCAATCAGTATCTCGGATTTGGATTAGGCGAAGTGACCCACTCCATGGTGGGCTGGGGCACGCAAGCGGTCGACTTCGACAATGACGGCTGGACGGATCTCGCTGTGATGAACGGACACCTGTATCCGTCGCTCAAGGATGGGTCACCGTATCGCATGCGGCCGCAACTCTTTTGCGGCGACCAAAGTGGTTTCCAGCTAATCGAGCCAACGTCACCCAACTACTGGGCAACGCCGCGACTCGGCCGTGCCCTCGCCAAGCTCGATTGGAATCGCGATGGCCATATGGATTTGGCGAGTATCCACTTGGACGCCCCCGTGGCACTTCTGCAAAACTTATCCGGCGGTGGCAAGCCCGATCGGGGCAATTGGATCCAGCTTGAACTGGTGGGAACCACGAGCGAACGCGGCGCGACAGGTTCGCGGGTGACGATCACAACAGCCGAGCAAACTTGGTCCCACTGGTTAACGGCGGGCGACGGATATCAATGCAGCAACGAGCCACTGCTCCACATCGGAATTGGCAACGTCACTAGCATCTCCAAACTCGAAATTCACTGGCCATCGGGTCACGTCACATCCTACGCTAGCCCTGACATCAATCACCGCTACCTGTGTATCGAGAATGACCTGACCTCACGGCCATTGCACTACACTTGCGAGGCATCAAACTAGTTTTGCTGGCTAGACAAGCTCACACAATTGATCGAGTACAATTGGAATTGAATTCACCCTCCCGTTGTCGCGAGAGGGTGAAGTGTTCGCGTACTGAGCTAACTCGTCGTACTTCAAAGTCGACTAGAAGCCGTCGATCGTTTCGTTACTTGCCTTGGTGCCGAGTGCGCCCCATAGGCCATATGGACTAACGGAACCTGGGGATTGTGGGCCCACTCCCGATAGCCAGACCATACCGGCGCGTTTGTTACCTGCTTCGATTGAGTCGGTAACAAATTTTACTGCACCATCGCCCATCAGCACGTGAACACCGCCCTGGTGACGACTGGATGGCGGGCATATGACCTCGCCGCCTTGGTTTCGGTCAGCACACATTTCGCTATTGGGAGGCAGGATCGTATGCACGCCTGTCATCTCACCGAAGTGGTCGGCCCAACGAAATCCTCGACCGTTGACGACGCCCCAGGTTGCCAATCCGGGTGCTAAGAATTGCGGCCGTGCCGGGTCAACGTCGCCATTTTCCGCGCACCAACTTGGGTTGTCACGAACGAGTGTCCGTTGATTCGAAGTTCGTTGAACCGGAAGCGTCCGTTTGTCGCGGTCGCCTAAATCCGTCGCGATTTCGCCCATCGCGATTGTATTGGACAACCCGTCGAGCACATCACGAAAATTTCCGTCTTTGTGGACGGTGAACATCCCACGATTCGCCGCACGGGAATCTTGCGACCAGGCAGAAACAAACGCCATTTGCGATCCGACAAATTGCCGATCGCCACGAACCGATACCCAATACGAGTCGCCAAGGCACATCGCGTAATTGGTTCTTCCCAAAGCAGGTAAACCGACACCGGGATCACTCGGGCAGCGCAGAGTCGGAATCTCTGTGACCCAAGGGCGATAGTGGACTTGCTGCGGATGTGGACCCATGGGTGGCCACGGTGGATTCAATACGGCTGTCGAATTAGCAGCGTCCTGGTTATTGGGATTGACTATCTGTTCCCAAATAGCCTGCTGTTCGAAGAATGGGGTCATTCCGACCAGCGCACTCAAACGCCAGGCATTCGCTTGATTGTAATTGCCCCACCAGTTGGTCGTTGCCGCGGCAGTGTTTGGAGCAAGAGTTGGTCCGCCACCTGCGGTCGGGCTGTCCGTGCCAACACCATGCATCGGCATCGCGTTGTAGGCAGCATGGTAGTTGTGCAATGCCAAGCCGATTTGCTTGAAGTTGTTACTGCAGCTCATACGTCGAGCCGCTTCGCGCGCGGCTTGAACCGCTGGTAACAAGAGTCCCACCAGGACTCCAATGATGGCAATCACCACAAGCAGTTCCACCAACGTGAAACCGCTCTTCTTTCGCTTCTTCATGTGCGTACCTGCATCATTAGAGGGATCTAAAACCGTATAAAACGAGATTACGGGTGAAGCAACTGCCTTCACCATCTCTCAATATAGCGATACGGGAAGTGGCGAATCGACGGAAAAAAAAGCAATTTTACCGTATCACGGTGAGCCTGCTTGGCAGGACGTTGCCGTTATCGCCATAAGCATGTGCTTTTCTAAGAAGCGTTGTCTGCCAATACAGAACAAACGCGAGGGTCCATCGGAAAGATGAACTGCGTCACGGCCTGACCGTATGAACGCATTGTCCATGGTCAGCGTAGCGAGGCGGTACCAATAATGATTGACCCCATTATCCCTAAACCCCCTTTCCGATTATCGATTCCGTCCACCGACCCATTTGTCGATTACTTGACCAATTCGGGATTTTCGAAGTCGATTGACATGTCGTAGGGAAGTCTCCAGACGTGCTCGCCGGTGCTGTCAGCGAAATATAAATGACTCGAACTTAGCTTCGTCGGGTCTCCATCCGCCCAAAAGAAGTTGAAGGGGTCCCGTGCTGCCAACGGCTTACGAATGTAGTTATGGTTTCGCTTGCTGTCCTGAGTGAGTTGTCTTGCTGGCCGCCAGGTTGCGCCCTCGTCACGACTTTCCCACTGAACGATTTCCCCGCCTCCGTGCGACGGCTGGGGCCCAGCCTCGGAAGGTACGGTTACTTTCCAAACGCTATCGGTTTGACTTCCCAAATCTATGCTGCCCATGTCGTAGTTATGGTCGGTGGCGCAGATCGTTGACGTCAACCATCTCGATCCATCCCAACGCGTGGCGCAGAAGTGCCGAGGATCGTTGGGTGGCCCGGGTTGGTGACCTCGGCTGGTGACGTAAAGCAAGACCGGGTAGCCTCGATGATCAAACTCCATGTCTTTCAAATAAACGTTCAATCCCTGAGAGGCATAGTCGACCACGCGAGTCGGACTTGCCACATCGACGATCGGAACCTCGACTTGTCCACCCTCGATCGTTGACCACGTTTCACCCATGTCGTCGGACTGCACATAGTAAACGTCGGTGCGTCGATCGACATCGCCATCAGGATGTCGATTGAAGAAAGTCCCGAGTAAGTTTTCTCGCGTCGCACTGGTTTGATAATGCCCGCCTTGCGCATGACCGGGTTCGCGAATCGCAGCCAGTTTTCGATCGTCGGTCCACGTCACGCCGTCACGACTGCGTTCCCAATACAGTTCGCGGACGCCCGTGTACTTGGTGAAAAGATGCAAGAATCCTTGGCCAGCGATAAAGTGTGGTTGTGGATAGGTCATTTCCTCTTCGGTGATTTGTTCGAATCCACTGATGTCATAGGGGCGAACGCTACGGAATTTGAATCCCGGTCGACTGCGTCCACGCCCACTGACAAACACCCAAAGGTGGCCACGGTCGTCTACTGAAATACTCGGGTTGTCGTGTGGATCGTTCACGCCCTTTTTGTCATAGACCACCACCGGTCGAGGCACCTGGTTTGTGCGATGATCGAAATAGGAAATCATGCACAATAGGTAGCGATCATCAGCACCCGTCGTCCCACCGTAGACGAAAAACGTCTTCTCGACTTCAGCACAATAGATCGCTAGCGGAGTGTGCTTGGCCGTGTACGTCCCCAGCCCTCCGGAGTACTTGTCGCCGTAAGGAAAGACTGGCTCACGAGAAGTCTTTGAGTAAGGCTTCCCATCACTGCCCTTGCCATAGTACTGGCCCAACGTGAACCAAATTCCTTTGTAGCCATCGATGCGCCGTGCCGGATCCTCTGCAAAACAAGCCACGCCCGTTTGGAGGCTCACGGCGACGATCGTGGCAATGATGATTCCGATACTCGGGCGGAAAAAGACAATCATCGTGATACACTTCAAATTCGGGACGCGGTTGGCCGTGTCACCGCTATCCTACCCGAATGTCTCGCCGCGAGGACGGAGATCGCTGAGGCTATACCGAAGCGAACTGTTCGGCGGGGCGCCAGTCGACGATCTGGACTTCGACTTTTTTAAAGCCGCGGAACTCGTTGATTACGGGACGGTAGGCGATCTCGATCGGGCCTTCACAAGCGTTGAGGTCGTCACACCAATCGCCGGCACCGAACGCGACGCCTCGCATCACCGTGGAGCCCTGGCGCAGTTTGACGGTCAAGTGACGATCACCACCACCCATTCTTCGCGATGGTTCGTCCAGGTACACATCGCGGCAATAGAGCACCGGTCGCGGATTGCCAGCACCAAACGGTGCGAGCATTTCCATATGCCGAATCGATTCGATACTCAGTTGACCCAGGGCCGATTCGGCATCGATCACAATCTCGGGAACGATTTCGCGATCGGTCCATTGCCGCGCCACGGCTTCACAAAAGTCGCCTCGAAACGCAGCGATGTCGCTTTCATTGATCGTCAATCCCGCAGCAGCTTTGTGGCCGCCGAAACGAACCAATCGATCGCTGCATTCACTCAGGGCCGCATGCAGATCGATATCGGTTCCGCCCACGCGTCCGGAACCGACTGCGTGGGTTTTGCCAGCGCTATCGAGCGATATGACGATCACCGGCTTGGCATGTTTTTCACTCAATCGCCCCGCGACGACTCCGATGACGCCTTGGTGCCAACCGACACCGGCCAGCACGAGCGCCGCGTCACCCTCGGGGTCGAACTCTGTCTTCGCTTGCTTTTGTGCCGCGAGGTACACGCTTCGCTGCAAACTATCACGGCTACTGTTGAGTTGATTGATGTACTCGGCGAGCGCGGCCGCGCGGTCGCCTGCACCGATCGTAAGTAATTCGACAGCGAGTTGTGCTTGTCCTAATCGACCGGCGGCGTTGAGACGGGGCGCGAGCGAAAAGCCGATCGATTCGGTCGTAATGGGTCCGTTGTCGCCGACACCCGTTTGTTTCATTAATTCGACCAGCCCAGGAAGAGGCTCCGCTTTGAGCATTCGCAAGCCATGTTCGACCAGCACGCGATTTTCGTCCAAGAGCGGGACCACATCCGCGACAGTTCCGATCGCTGCGAGCGAGAGTGATTGCATCAGGTAACGACGAAGCGGCTCAGTTACTTTGGTGGAGCCACATATTTCTTGGCACAGCGCCCAGGCGAGCTTGAATGCGACACCGGCGCCACAAAGCTCACCAAAGGGATAAGCCGTCCCAGGAAGTCGCGGGTGCACAATCGCCGCCGCCTCGGGAAGCGATTCGGCAAATGTGTGGTGGTCCGTGATGATCAGTGTTAGATCAAGTTCTTTGCAGAGTTCCGCATGCGCGATGCTGGTGATTCCACAATCGACCGTGACAATGATCTTCTTGCCACGCTCGGCTAGCTTACGAATCGCGTCCTCGTTCAGCCCGTAGCCGTCTTCGAGTCGATTGGGAACATAGTAGCTCACGTTCCCGCCAAGCAAGCGAATACCGTTGACGAGGATCGCACTGGCGGTCATGCCGTCGGCGTCATAGTCGCCATAGATCACGATCGGAACCGAATCACGGATCGCGGGGACCAGTATCTCGACGGCTTCGATGATCCCGGGAAGCAATTTTGGATCGCGCAGCCCCGTGAGTTTCGTGTCCATGAATTTCGCGGCATGTTCCGCGTCGTACACACCGCGGCTGATCAGCAACTGTGCAACCACGGGTGGCAAGCGGGTCGCCCGAATTAAATGTTCCACTCGGGCTCTATCGTGGGGAATGATCCGCCAACGTCGCTGCATCCGTGTGATCCCCATATTCCTAACGCGGTGGATTCTCCAATCGCCCCTGCGAACGATTGGTTCTCAATGACCGTGGCTGGAGAAGCCTGAGATCCGAAGGTGGATCTCGAGCGGATCCAGCGAAAGAAACGCGATGACCGACGACGCGATCAAGGAAAAAAAGTGAACTACTTTTTCTTTTCGTTGTGCCAGGTGTGGCGACGAAGCTCGGGGTTGTACTTCTTTAAACGAAGCTTTTCGCCCCCGGGTTTACGGCGGAGGGTGTAGTTGTACTTGCCAGTTTCCTCACAGACGAGAAACACGGTTTCAGCTTTTTTCTTGCTACGTCCAGCCATCGGAACAGTTCTTCACTTACGCGGTCAATGGAATTTCGAGCAGGATTATGGCCTGAACCGGCTCATTTAGGCAAGTAGAAATAGGCAGGTTCGCGAGTTGCTCGGGAAAACGCCGTTTTTAAGCTATTTTGTGGCTCTTTTGCGGTTCTGCTAGTTGGTCCCGGTGCAACGTTAGGTCGAGGGCATCACGGCGCTTGAATTTTGAATTTCAAGTCGGTGATCTTACTTTGCGGGATGTTCGTTTGGATACCACTCAGAATTTTCCGTTTTTGAAAGATCAACTCCTGCAAGGTGACCGAGTCCGTCGCGTAGAGTTGGAGCACACCGCGATTTAGCGTTCCGACGCGTAGACAGCTCGCGAGCGAGTCGCCCACGGAGGCAGCGATGCTGCGCTGGAGTTCGTCATTGACGGTCGCTTGTGCATAACCACGACGCGACATCAATTGGCTGACCAGCGAACCGATTTTGCGAACGGGACGTGCCTTGTTCAATTCTGCTCGCTTTTGTCGGTGGAGTCGATTGTTGGGGGGCGATCACGCTTACCTATCGATCACGGGCCATCGGCATGATGACATAACCGTAACCGTCGTCGGTGGACAATAAAGCAGGCGCGGCGCTAGATTCGATTTCCATGATGAATCCCATCTCGCTATCAAGCACCTTGCAAAAGTCGGCGACGTAGCGATGGTCCATGGTGAGCGTGATCGATTCACCGTCGTAGGCGATCGGCAGCTCGATTTGCGATTCGCCAATTTCCGCCGTACTGGCTTCGAGCTTGAGCGTTCCATCGGCGAACGTAAAGTCGATGCCTCGGCTCTCGTGGTCGGTCACGATCGCGGCTTGGCGAAGTGCGGCGAACAGTGGCCCGATGGTCATGTCGATCTGCACGGCCTTTTCGCGTTTGGGGAACACTTGACGCCAGTTCGGATAGCGTCCCTCGACCAATCGCGAATAGATGACAGCTCGCGAAGTCCGCAGCAGCAGGTCGTTGGGGCGAGCCGCCACGTCGACGGATTCTTCTTTGTCGCTCAAGGCTCGCTCCATCAGTTGGATCGCCTTGGTGGGAACAATCGTGCTCGTCCCTGTCGTTTGGTGTCCGCCGACGCTCTCGCCCTTGCCCTCCATTCGAGCGAGCCGACGACCGTCGGTGCCGACTCCGATCACCGAGTTCCCCTCCATCTCGAGCAGGACACCCCCGAGGGCGTAACGGCTGCTTTCCGCATCGGTCGCAAAAACGGTCCGCTTCACCAGCTCGCGAAACAACCGCGTGGGGACGACGTGGTACTTGTCTTCCTCGAAGCCGGACACGCTGGGGAATTCATCGGGGTTGTTCCCTGGCAATCGAAACTTGCTGCGGCTGCCGCTGACACGAATCCCGGAATCGTCCGTTTCCAGCGTCAACGATTCGTCATTGCTCTCGCGCAAAATCGCCATCATTCGCTGCACTGGCAACAGCGCGGTGCCTTCTTGGTCGATCGTCACCCCCTCAGTCAAATCCAAGCGAATACCGACTTCCATGTCCGTCGCTGTCATAACGATTTTGCCGCCCGATGCGGTCACTTTGACGTTTTGTAGGATTTCCTTTGGCGATCGAGTCGGAGCCACACTCGCGGCTAGGCTGAACGCAGCAGTGAGGGGTTCGCGTTGGCAGGTAATCTTCATGGACGAAAACTAGCGATGGGGAGTCGAGGTCAGTGGAACGCCTCGGATGTTGTACCCAGTGTTGCTCAATCATGCATCAGGTTTGTCATAGGCACGGTGACTGCTTTGCCTGGTCTCTCTTTCTAAGTATTGAATTTTATAAAACGTCGTCGTCGTAATCAGTCGGCAGATGATGACATCTTTCGTCGCCCGACCCGCATCAACTCGAGAGTGGCAAGTCACTTACTTCAACTAATGGGCTGTGGATAACTCGTCGCTCCAGTGTCGAGGTTGAGTCGAGAAACGAGCGGTTAATCGACAGCCCCCGACACGTGTCCTTGCATCAACACCCCAGGAGCGAGTGAACTTGAACAGAACGTTGACCGGATGGAAACGAGTTATCCACCGATAAACAGGTGATAAAAACTCAAAAGATAGCCGCCGGGTTGGCGGGTTAGCTAAGTTTTTCGGTCACTTCAGCGGCGGCTCGGCGCAGATCCGCGTCGGTTTCAAGAAGCGATTCGGTCTTGCGAATCGCATGCAGCACGGTGGTGTGGTCACGGTTGCCGAACTCAGCCCCAATCTGGTTCAAGCTGAGAGTCGTCACTCTTCTGGCGAGCAGCATCGCCAGGGAGCGCGCCCGAACGACGTTCTGGCGCCGCGAATTACTGCGCAGGTCCGAGGAGCGAAGACGAAAATGACGCGCTACCCGCTGGGTAATTTCCGAGATTGATACGCTGCGGCTCTCGTTGACTTGGTCCAAAATCGATTGAATCGCTCGACTGGTCACCGCGGTATCGTTCATGCGGCACCATAGCGCCAACTGCTTGACACTAGCGAGCATTTGACGAGCGGAAATGTCGTCGCCAAGGCCCAGCGACAATAAATCGAGCAAATCGTCTTCCACGTCCAAATCGACTGCCAAAGCCAATTCGCGAAGCATCAACCGGCGAGTCGAAGGACTAGGCAAATTCACCGGAATCGTCAAACCCGGCAACGATCGGCTGACCAGACTCGGTCGCATCCCACGGATATCCGAGGGCAAACGTCGACACGTCAGCACGGTGGGGCGGCCCGCGTCCAACCGTGCGGTGATCCGCATCGCTAGTTCTTCCTGGGCCGCAGGTTTGTCCGACATCGAGTGCAAATCATCCACCACCAGCACGCTCGCCTCGTCAATCATCCGGCGAAACGGTTCAATATCGTCAGCCTCGATCGCCTCGGCATAACGACGAGCCAACTCAGACGCGATCCAATAGCCTTGCCAGGTTTTTTCGGCTTCGAGAGACTCGCTATCATTGGCCGCATCAAGCCCAAGTTTGCTCGCCAAGTGAAGCGCCAACACCGTCTTGCCGGCACCGGTGGGACCAACCAGCAGGATCGGATTGGTGCCGCGAAGAAAGCTCGGATCGGATCGACAAACGAACGCGGCCAAGCGATTTTCTTCGCCAGCAATGAAATAGGCCAGCGAGGGTTCGGGAACGAGAGCATCGCGTCGACGCGTCCGCATTGCCGGACGCTCCAGTGGAAAAGACTCCACTACCCAGTCTCGGCTCGTGGTCGAACTGGGCGAAGTTAGGCCTGGTGCAGACAAACCGCTGGAGGACAAACCGGCACGCGAAACAATCGAGATAATCAGTCGGGCTGGCACCAACGCGGTGCTTGACGTAAAACGCCGAACCGAACGACCCACTGTAACCGAGTCCTGTGGAAAAGTCGATCACAGTATCCTAGTTTTCCACAATTCTTAACGGCGTAACCGCTTGTAGCATCGGGAGATAATCTCCACCGATCTCTCGATCTCATCAGCGGTCGTGAAACGCGACACACCAAACCGAATCGCCGATTCAATCGCCGCATGGGAGGCTCCCATTGCGGTCAGCACATGGCTGGGCGGACTGCTGCCGCTGGTGCAAGCCGATCCGCTGCTGCACGCGATCCCGGCCAAATCCAGGGCCATCAACATCGATTGGCGATTCGCACCGACAAACGAAATGTTGCTGGTATTGGGCAAACGAGCCGCTTGGCTTGCGTGAACGATTAACTCGTGAAACTCGTCCAGCAACGATTGTTCGAGCTGGTCGCGGAGTGATCGCATGTGAGCCGACGATTCGGCGAGTGAATCCACGCCCCGACGTACCGCCTCGCTCATTCCCACGACAAGCGCCAGGGGTTCCGTTCCTGGACGCGTCCCTAGCTGTTGCTGGCCTCCGTACATCAACGGCTCCAGCGTTTCATTAGCGGCGACCCACAAAACTCCAACGCCTACTGGACCATGGAATTTGTGGGGCGTCATGGTGACAGCGGACGCGGCGAGCGAATCGAGTTCCAGCGGCATCTTTGTCACCGATTGGGTGGCGTCGACATGCAGTGCGGCTCCCGCGGCACGACACAGCTCACTGATTCGCTCCAGCGGCTGAACCACTCCGGTTTCATTGTTTGCCGACATAATGGACACGACGGAGTTCGGCTCCGCAGGCTGGCCGGACGCGGATTCACTCAGCCAGCTTTCTAGAAGTTCCAAATCGACGACGCCATTTTGGTCGACCCTCAAATAGCGAACGGGGCGACCGCGACGCTCTTCACGCTGCGCCACGGCCAGGACGCTGGGATGTTCGACGCTACTAACGATTAGCGGACCCGTACCTCCGCGAAGGTACCTCAGGGCGAGGTTGTTCGCTTCGGTACCGCCACTGGTGTAGATCAATCTAGCCGACCCGGGCTCGTTCAAACGCGAACCCAGACAGGTACCGATTTGTTCAGTCGCTTCGTCCAATCGTCGTCGAGCGAATTGTCCGGCGGCATGCTGGCTCGACGGATTGCTGGGTCCGCGGTGAAGTTCACGCAGCATCGCGTCGATCACAAAGGGATCGAGCCCAGTTGTGGCGTTGTTGTCCAAATAGATTGCTTCGGCCATACCAATCACCGGGATGGACGTTCCGCTTGGAGGGCCAGCAATTCCGCGTCGTCGGGGTAGTCTTGGATCGCTTCGGCCAGCAACTCGTCCGCCAGCTCCATTCGCTCGGCCCGGATCGATTCTCGCACCAGTGCCACGTATTGGTTTCGCAAATAGCGGTGGATCACGTCGGATAATTCGGCGGCATCCCTTTGCGGGTAGGCCAGTTCGAACATTCGCGGCAACAGCACATACAATTCACGCGTGGCTGTCCGCTGGACGAGCGGCCAAAACACCGTGGCCAGCGCCGGGTGATCTTCGCTCCATTGTTCCCAAACGTTCGATCCGGTAACGATTTTCAATTGGCGAGAGAGCAACTCGCCATCAGCCGGCTTCATCGCTCCCATGCCCCGTGAGATGGAAACGAGGTGCCACTCGCTGGGCTGGCCATTCGGAACCGTGATCAGCGACTTTTGGCGGATGTACTGGGCGGCTGATACAGTCACCGACGTGCGACGAATCGGAGAGATTTGCAAATGAATCCAGGGAATCTCCAGAAAGTAAAACTGTCGTTCCTGGAAGTGACTCGGTGCGAACTCGACGCCTTCCACTCGGCCTTGAACTCGGATCACGATGTAAAGAACCAGCGAAACGCCGAAGATCGATACGAGAACGATCCAAAGTCTCGGACTTCGAAACATCGATGCAGCGCGTTTTGGGGATGACCCAGATGCGGATTTCGCGTTCGCAGAATCAGAAATCGAGGTGGACACGCCGAATCGCTTGATAGAAGAAAGAATCCCGTGCCGGCAAGGAGCGCGGACGACGCGCCCGACAGGTCGCAACACAATACTGTATCGTTTCCCAGGATGTTGGTTCTTAGCGGCTGAGCTTAGTTTCGATGGTGGTTAAAAACATGAGTCATGGATCGCCGGCTGGAACGCGGTTCGCACTCGCACCCACGCGGACTTTGCCGGCGGAGACGTGTTTCGGCTGGGTGAACACAGCGTCGGCGTCGAGCCCGAGGCGTCCGTACGACGTTTTGTGGGCGATCGATCCAGCCCACGAGAACTCAACCCTTTGCGAGGGCACGATTAATCCAATCGGTGCGGCCGATGAGTCTACGGAGCACACCGAGGACGTCGAAGTTCGACGGATGCGGTTAGAAGCGATTTTATTGTTGGCCAAGACACCCCTTTCAACCCGAAAACTTGCACAGTTGGCTCACTTGGCGGACGGAACCGAGGCTCGTACACTTGTCCGCCACCTCAACCGTTGTTACGACCAAGCCGGTCGTGCGATGAGAATTGAACAGATTGCGGGCGGATATCGCTTGCTGACGCGACCGGCGTTTTCGCCATGGTTGGCTCGGCTGGGACATTTGCCTCCAGCGGTTCGGTTATCCTCGCCGATGATGGAGACGCTCGCGGTGATCGCGTATCGCCAAGATGTCTCTCGTGCCGATATCGAAGCGGTCCGTGGAGTGGCCTGTGGAGAACTGCTTCGGCAGTTGATGGAACGCGACCTAGTACGAATTGCTGGCCGCAGTGAAGAACTCGGTCGTCCCTACCTTTACGGTACCACCAAACGTTTCCTACAACTCTTCGGTTTGGCATCGATTGAAGCATTACCACCGATCCGGTGGCAGTCATTCCCGAGAGACCCCGATGCTCGCGACGTCGACGAGCAAACTGATTCCCATCCCCACGATTCCCGTTCCAACGAATCTACGACATCAATGAAGGAGTCTGTCGTGAGCACAGCTTTCGCGTCCGTTCTCAGTACCGCATCCGCCGTCTCGGATATCGAGCTCGATCCCCAAATCGTTGCCGGTATCGCGTTGCCCAATCAGTCGCCTGTCCTGGTTGACGACGACGAAGATGACTTCGGTGATGACGATGACGATGACGATGTTGATGATGAAGACGACGACGATCTCGAAGACGACGACGACTTCGACGACGATTGGGATGATGAAGACGAGGAGGACGAAGACGACGCCGAGGAAGAAGCCGACGAGGCCGATGACGACTGGGAAGAAGTCGACGACGCCGATGCTGATGAAGACGACGATGAAGATGACGTCGAAGAAGAGGACGCCGACGAGGAAGAAGACGACGACTGGGACGACGAAGAGGAAGATTCCCTCGACGACGACGATGACGATGAGGACGACGATGAAGACGAGGAATGGGATTAGTCCCGGCTTCATCGACAGTCTTTGAGAGCGATACCGACCTCTTGTTCGCCGTTGGTTCCGACCGATCGGTTAGCCATTACGCGGAAACGGTTGCGCACCAGATTGGCAGCGACCTGCCGCGAATCGCCGAACTTGATCCGGCCAGTGCCCGACGCATCATTTTTGAATGCGTTTGAAAATTGCGGAATGTCCGTGATCAGCGTTACGGCTACTCGGATCGCGTTGATGGGCCCGTTGCCGATGCGCTCGCGGGCATGGATCCGGCGCTCAGCCGCACCTTGCTGGAACCGTATTTTGTCGATTGGACGTGGATGTTCCGCGATTATCGTAACATTTACACTTTGGATACCCTGGTTACGGCAGCACGTCTGGATCCGCATTGGGCCGCCGACGTTGCACTCGCCGTCAATGCAACCGAATTCTCCGATGACAGTGCCCGACCTTCGCTCATCCTCGATTCGTTGCTGATAGGATTGTCCGAACCTCGATGAATTCACTCCGCATGTCAGAGCCCGCTCGCGATGAAATTCCCGCTGTATTGGAATCGCGCGTATAACGAACGACGAACCGTGGTGGCCCGCGGATGGTCTGATTCCAGCATGGAGGAAGCGACTCATAACGCACAGATGCGATTGGGTCGAATCCTTACTTGGCTTCGATCGAGAGGCGGCGTCGATCTGGACCGTTACACCTACGTCGTCGACGACGTGATTTGTGAGGAAGTGATCGATCGGATCGAGCATCACGACCGAGAGACCGCGGTCGTGTCTCGCAACGCTTACGGCGCCTTGATCTTGAATGCGGCCAACATGATGTTTGTCGACATCGACTTTCCGAAACCGCAGCGACTTGGTTGTTTTGCCAGCCTCTTCGTTAAACCAAAGCCGCCGGAGCGGACGCCCGAGCAAGAAACCTTTGACCGCATCGGGCGGTGGCAGTCGGAGCATCCCGAAGTCACACTTCGCGTCTACCGAACCGCCGCGGGGGTGCGCTTGATTGTCGCCAATCAATGTTTTGAAACTGTCGACGAGTACGCCTCCGAAATGCTGCGATCACTCGGATGCGACACGCTTTATATCCAATTGTGTCAAAGCCAAAATTGTTTTCGCGCTCGCTTGAGTCCTAAACCATGGCGCGTGGGAATGCAAAAACCTCCCAAGTTGTTTCCCTTCGAATCGTCATCCGATCAAGCTGCGTTCGAAAAGTGGTACCAAGAATACGTCGCTAGTACCAAATCATTTCAAGTGTGCAAGTTCATCGAAACGATCGGCAGCGGCGAGATTCACGAACGTCACACCGAACTTATCCAGATGCACGACAATCTTTGCTGCGGCAAGGATGATTTGCCGCTGGCGTAGCCGGGGCCGAATGTTCGTTGCTCTATAACGTCAACGTCTTGTCACTGGCGATGGGCTTGGTACGCCAAGCCGACGCGGCGGTACATCGCGTCCAGCTCCAGACGCTCGAGTGTCGTGGTTGCCAGATGTTGTTTTGGTTGTTGCGATCCGGCGACGTGGGCCAATAGCACATGATTGTTGGCGAAGTCGATCGCCGTGTAGCAGTACCAACCCTGGGGATCGTCAGCGATAGATTGCGACTCGGACCATGTGGCACCCTCATCTTGTGAAATCGCATAGGAGAGCGGTGTGCGCAGCTTTCGTTGTTCGACCGGCAAGTGAGCGTGATCGTTCCACACGGCCAGCAAGTCGCCGGTGCTTGGAATCCGCTCGATCGATGCCGGCGAGAGTGGTGACGCTAGCTGCATCGGTTTGAATTCGCTCCAGGTTTCGCCGCGATCGTCGGAGGTGCTTTCGTACTGATGCCCCGCGTCGGTGCGAATCCACATCAACAATCGTCCATCGCGAAGCTCGACGACACCTGGTTCGTGCGCCGAAATCCGCTTCGACGGATTGCTTCCCAAGAAAGCCTCTCGAATCGTCTTGGATTGCTGCCAACTTTGACCGGAATCATCGGAGTGGAACGAAGTCACTCGGCCCACCCAATCCGTGACGAGTTGGTTGGGTTGAGTGGGATCCGCGTGGCTGTGCAGTGCGACGGGAACGATGATTCGATCGCCGGAAAGTTGCACGACGCGATCATTGTTGAGCACGTAGTAGCCGTTCTTTTCTGGGGGAATGATCTCGATCGGATCACTCCAAGTTTCCATCTCGTCGGATGAGAACCGCACCAACGGACGACAGTCGCTCAAGGATTGTTTTCGCAGATAAAAGAAGGCGATTCGGCCGTCCGCAAGACGCAGCATCGAAACTGACATCACGTTCCAGTGGCCCTCGTTGGCGAGAACGACCCGGTCGTCACTGGACCACGTGGCACCGTCATCGTTGCTCGATCGGCTTACCAAGTCCGCCGCGTCGTGGTCGCTCGATCCGCCGGAGAACTTGGTATAGATGAACACCCAACTTCCGTTCTTGAGTTGAACAAAATCTCCTTCGCTGTTTCGAGGATTGTGTTCACTCGGCGGAAGCCGCAGCACGGGTTCGTCACCAGCATTTGTGTTGCTTGCGGGGAAAACACAGGTGCCTGCGATGCCAATCATCAGCACCAGTCCGACAAGCCAATGGCTGCACGGACGTTGGGTCAGCAAGGAACATTCTTTGGAATGGCAGTAAAAGAACATCACGCAAGCTCCGGTGAAAAATCGATTCGTCGCGTTCGATGGGCGTGGAGGCTATGATAGTGGTCCGAGCACATCCCGTGTTTTCGGCACCCTTTTCCGACACACAGAAAGACTGACTCACTTGCCCACGACCATTTTCGCCGCGTTCATCGTGCTTCTTTTTGTCGGCTGCGGTCGTTCGAACATTCCTGCGGTCCAGGACCAAGTTGAGCAGGATCCAGTCGTCAATCATCCGGTCGACGATGTGACCAGCCAGGGCCGATCCAAAGGAGCCAAACGCAGTGGCACGATCGACATTCCCCAGTTTCTAGAGGATGCTGCTCAGGGCAAGACCGATTTAGTACGATTAGCCATCGAGGCCGGTGTCGACGTGAATGCGTCGGATGAAGAACAACGAACCGCGCTGCAGTTCGCGTCGTTCGATGGACACCAAGAGATCGTCGAGTTGTTGTTACAAGAAGGCGCTTCCCCGGACCAACGAGATAGCATGGGACGAACCGCGCTGATGTACGCGTCAACCGGTAGCAGCGTCGAAACGGTCAAGTTGCTGATCGTTGCCGGCGCCGATGTCAATGCTGCTGACTCGGTGGAGCATTTCACGGCGTTGATGTTCGCTGCCGCCGAGGGTCAAGCGGGGATTGTCAAATTGCTTCAAGAGCACAGCGCGGATCCATCACTCGTCGACATTGATGGTGACAATGCATTGACGTTTGCGACACAAAATGGCCACACCGAGGTCATGAAATTGCTTGCGGAGTAGTCGCGACGCGATCTCGATGTGCCGCGCATGTTTGCACAAACGTTTCTATTCGTCGCCCAAATTGAATAGGTGTCGAAGCGCGTCCAGCAATCCCTTGCTATGACCTTCGGCGGCGTCCGTTTTGAGAGAGGCAAGCGGTGGATGAAGCAGCTTGTTGATCAATCGATCAAACGACTTTTCGATTTCCTTTTCGACGCCTCGGTCCAAGTCGTCGGTCCCGAGTTTCGCAATCAAACGCTTGAGCTCCTCGGCTTTTAGTTCCTCGGCCTGCTCTCGCAATCGTCGAATGACTGGCCCAGTGGCTCGATGATTCAAATCGTTCAAAAACCGCTCGGTTTCTTCTGCGATAATCTTTTTGGCTTTGGGCCATTCCTTTTCGCGTTCGCGTCGGTTTTTTTCGCAAGCGGCTTGTAGATCATCGATCTGGTACAGATAGACACCCGAAAAATCTCCGATCCGCGGATCAAAGTCGCGCGGGACGGCGAGGTCCAAGATCAACAGGATTCGTCCTTTGCGTTGACTGTGCAGCGGTGCGAATTCTTCGGCGTTCAAGATCGGTTCGGCGGCCGACGTGGTACCGATCAGCAAATCCGCGCGAACAATCGCATCCGATCGTTTTTCCCAAGGCAGCGTTTCGGCGTGATACTCGCGAGCAAGATCTGCCGCACGCTGGGGACTACGGTTGATGATACAGAGGTCGCTCGCGTCGGCTTGCTTCAAGTAACGAAGTGTCTCCTCGCCCATTTCGCCGGCGCCACAAAGTACCACGTGTTTGCCGACGAGCGAATCAAACACCTCCGGGACGACTTCACCGACCGCGACGCTCGGCACACTCACGCGGCGTCGATGGATCGACGTCTCCTGCTGCACACGTTTTGCGGCGCGATTGGCTGCTTGAAACACGCTATGAGCAAGTGGGCCTGCCGAGCCGGAGACACATGCGAGATCATAGGCTTGCTTGACCTGCGACAAAATCTGGGCTTCGCCGAGCACCATGCTGTCCAAGCTCGCCGCGACCGTGAATAGATGTTCCACCGCTTCGCTGCCGACACGATAAATCATCTGATCGAGCACCTCTTCACGCGACAAGTCGTGCTGCTCGGCCAAGAACGCGGCAAAGTCATCGCGATTGAGCTGCGTGCCTTCGCCGGCGGCGGCGTAAAGCTCGACGCGATTGCACGTACTTAACAGCACCAACTCGCTACGCGGAAATCGTTGCCGAAACTCGGCAAGCGCCGATCGAATCTGGTCCCCAGAAAACGAGATTCTTTCGCGAAACTCGACCGCTGCCGTTTGATGGCTGCAACCAATCATTTGCAGCGTCATCGCGGTTCTCCGGACGATAGCGCCAGCTTAGCATCGCTATCCACGTATTGTCCAACATCGGAGGCGTCGGCGCCTGCTTGCCCGTGCGATGAGCCGAGTACCGCGAGCATCGTGAGGATCAAAAAGCCGAAACTGGCAAGCGTGAGATACGCGATCTTGCGACCGCGTCGGGCCGGAGCATAAGCGAACTCGACAATCGTCGCGGCGACGAGCCAAAGGAACAACAAACAGCTAAACAACACACCGCCTTCGGTCCAACCGACGTGGCCCCATCGATTGAGGTTCATCACCACACCGGCCAACATGCCCAGACCCACGGCGCTGGTGCTAACGATCAGACAATGACGATTGAGTCGTTGCAGTGACTCGAGCGTGGGCAGTCGCAACGACGACCCCGCGCGTTTTTGTTTGAGCCGCCACGATTGGACGAGGTACATCATGCCGGCCAAGAATCCGAACAATACCGCGCCAGCGCCGACGACCATTGATAACGCATGAATATTCCGCCACAACTCCGTCGCCTCTGTCCGCGAAAACGGCGGCCGATCACGCATCGCTGTCGCTAAACCGATCAACGCCAGTACCGTTGGCAAGAAAAAAAAGCTCACAATCGTATCGGGTCGACGCAAATACAAAATCAGGAATCCGATCGCCAAGCCAAGCGCCAACAACAACGACCAATCGGACCACGAGGCCAAAAGGCCGACGTCAACGCCGTCGGCTCCCTGCGAAAGACGAAGAACGAGATAGGCGACATGTGTCAACAACCCCAGGCCGGTCATCACGATCACCGCCAAGCCTCGGCCCGGAACGCGGCCCCACAGCCGTAACAGTTCCAAGACCAGCACCACCAGGTAACTGGTAAAAAAGCAAGTGATCGAGATCTCGCGAAACACGGCGAGCATGAATACTTCAAAGATGGAGGTGCAAATCGCTGACTGGCGCCCCATCATAATTGCGCGGAGGCCATTTGGTCGAGAGAAGACGATTCCGATTGAGCGGTAGTGGCGAGCGATGGGCACCGATCGCATGAGGTCCGAACAATTCGGCTAAAATGAATCCACGATTTCCCTCCCCTCCAGCGAGATGCGTCACCCATGGTTCGATTGATTGCTGCCGCATGCGTCATCGGTTTGTTGGCTCCACGTCCGACCTCGGCCCAGTCGACCTGGCGATCCGAAGTATTGCCGGTCAAGCTTCAAGTCGGATACGCCGTCCGCGCCGTCGACATCTCCGGTGACGGAAAACTCGACATCGCGATCGTCGATAGCAAGCGATTCATTTGGTTGGAGAATCCGACTTGGAAAGTGCATGTGATGCACGAAGACAACTCGGCCGCCCACGACAACGTCTGCTTCGCACCTCACGACATTGACGGTGACGGCGATATCGACTTCGCCGTCGGACGCGATTGGCAATTCGGCAACAGTGATTCCGGTGGGCACATCGGGTGGTTGAGGTGCCCCGACAACCCTCGCGACAAGTGGACGTACACCGAGATCACCCAAGAACCCACAACCCATCGGATGAACTGGATTGACTGGGACAATGATGGCACCCAAGAACTTTTCGTCGTTCCACTCAAGGGTCGTGGGTCTCGACCGCCAGGATTCGATGACGTGCCGATACGAATTCTCATGCTCTCGCCCCCGAGCGACCTTGCAAGTGAAGCGAGTGGTCATACTTGGGACATCAATGTCTTTGATGATTCGCTTCACGTCTCTCACAACCTTGACGTCGTTGATCTCGATGGGGATGAACGCGATGACCTGCTCACGGCAAGTTACGAAGGAGTGACGTGGTTCCGCAACCGGCAAGGCGATACCGCTGCGACGCGGCTCGGGACGGGCTTGGAGGGACAACCGCCGGCCAGAGGCGCGAGCGAGGTTCGACTCGGACGACTCGCCGACAACAAACCATTCATCGCCACCATCGAACCTTGGCACGGTGATCAGGTCGTCGTTTACACCGAACCGACGCCTTCATCAAATGTTGCCGTGGGCACCCCAGCTTTGTGGACGAGGCATGTGCTGGACCGCGAGCTCAAATGGGGTCACGCGGTGGCGTGTGCCAATGTCGACGAAAATCCTGGCCAGGAACTCATCGTCGGTGTTCGTGACGATGTATCGGCCCAGCATCGCTCGGGGGTGCGTATCTACAAACCCATCAATCCAGAGCAAGGTACCTGGGCAAGAACCCTTGTCGAGCCTGGGCAAGTTGCCGTCGAAGATCTCGTCGTGGCAGATCTTGATGGTGACTCCGACAACGATATCGTTGCTGTCGGTCGGGCCACACACAACGCGGTCATTTATTGGAACCAGCGGTAAACGCCGAGTACGCTTCTACGTTCGTGTTTAGATTCAACTTTCAATTATTCGACATAGGTCATGCCGATGAGCTTTCCACAATCCCTGCACCGCAGTGAGCAAACCAGCAAACTTGCAGTAAGCCTCGCAGCGCTGTTGATAACGTCGTTGGCGTTTCCAATCTCCGTCTCGGGTGAAGATTGGCGCCAGTGGCGAGGGGCCGATCGTGCCAATCGATCCAGTGAAACGGGATTGTTCACGCGTTGGGATGCTTCCGGACCGCCGCTGGTTTGGATGGTGGAAGGATTGGGCTCGGGCTATGCCAGTGTTTCGGTGGCCGATGGTGTGATTTACACCAGCGGCAATTTTGACGACGGACAATCGATCGTGGCCGTCAGTGCCGAAGACGGATCAGTCCTCTGGAAACAAGCTCTCACCGACCAGCCACCCAAACACGGTTACGACGGCTCGCGAACCACGCCAACCGTCGATGGCGACCGACTTTATGCAGTCACCAGCGACGGAAAAATTGTTTGCTGCGATCGCTCCGATGGAAGCATCCGGTGGCAACGTGACTTCCAAGAGTGGAACGGCAAGATGATGAGCATCTGGGGCTACAGCGAGTCACCGCTCGTTGATGGTGACAGGGTCATATGCACCCCCGGGAGCGACAAGGCAATGGTGGTCGCATTGAACAAATTGACTGGCGAGGAAATTTGGGCGTGTGACTTGCCAGAGTTCAAGCCGCAAACGGGAGCCAATGGGAAAGACTTGAAGGACGGCGCCGGGTACTCATCGATCGTCATCTCCGATGCTGCGGGCGTTCGTCAATACGTTCAATTGGTTGGTCGTGGACTCATTGGTGTCCGCGCTAGCGACGGAAAGCATCTATGGACCTACGAGCGGGTCGCTAATGGCACTGCGAACATTCCCACCGCACTCATCGATGGCGATCATGTATTCACCAGCACCGGTTACAACACCGGATCCGCCCTCCTGCGTCTGGTGGCGGACGGCGATGGTGTCAACGCCGAAGAAGTCTACTGGCTCGAGCCAAACGAAATGCAAAACAAGCACGGCGGAATGGTACTCGTCGATGGCTACATCTACTGCGGTCACGGCAACGGCAACGGCTTACCGATTTGCGTCGAGCTAAAAACAGGCAAAGTGGCCTGGGGTCCCGAGCGAGCGGACGGCGATGGCGAAACAAGCGTTGTGTATGCCGACGGCCATATTGTCTTCCGCCGAGAAAGTGGCCTAGTGATCTTGGCCAAGGCCACCCCCAACGCATTTACCGTCGTCCACACGTTCCAGCCCGCCTACCAAGAAGGCAAGAGCTGGGCACATCCCGTGATTGCGAATGGCAAGCTATACCTGCGAGAACAAAACAAGCTAATGTGCTACGCACTCGATTGAGCGATGGCACCCTTTGAGCGATGGCACCCTTTGAGCGATGTCAGTGCCCGCCGTATTCATACACGATTTAGCTTCTTGGCCACCCGATTGACTCGATCAAGTCGTGCGGCCGTTTCCTTTCGATATTTCGTGGTGGATACTTTCACGGGCGGCTCCGACGAATCATCAGCTTCCTGGATCGTGCCAGCGTCGGTCAAGTTAACCACCGTGAAAGTAGTGCCATGGACGTTTTGAATGGTTGTGCGTTGCATGATTGAACTCAATGAGAGAGTGAGAATGGTTGAAGGCTTCGCGAGTGCTCGCGGGAATCTCCCCGTAACAGCCGGAGATTCCATCCTGTTGAGTCGCAAAGTTCATGCCGCTTGTCCCCCATCACCATGATCTGTGGGCGTAAAAAAACCACTCGACCAGTGCTGGCGAGTGGTTTCTCATGCGATCAAGGTACGTACTTGGAAGCTTACATCTCAATCTCGTAGCCAGCGCGGTAGGGGCGAGCGAGGAACGCATTTGCTTCTTTGTCCCCCACGATCTGTTCGGCACGGTCGTCCCATTGAAGCTCGCGACCAAAGCGAGCACAGATTCCCGCAAGATGGCAAACATTGAGCATCTGCATGTGTGAATGAACGTCGCTGATCGGTTGCTTTCGCTCACGAGCGCAATGGATGAAGTTCGCCCAGTGCTGCTTGCGTTCGTTGAACTCCATCGGCAGTCCCTGATACACCTTTGCGATCGCATCTTCGGAGAGCGGGTTGTCGGTCAACTGTTCGACAGGGGCACCAGCAAGCTTTCCACGACTCACAAAAATTCGACCCTTGTCACCCTCAATCAACACGCCATTGTCTTCGTCGTCGCGAATGATCAATTCGGTGCCGCCAGGGTACGTGACGGTGAAGTTGAATTTACTTGCCGTGTTGTAGCGGTCATTCTGGGTCGGATAGCCATTCTTGAATTCGACTGGATGCGTCGACTCGCCACCGATTTTGATTGGACCATCCATTTGACCATTGAGCTTGAGTGCCCAATTGGCGATATCAACGTGGTGGGCGCCCCAGTCGGTTAGCTTGCCACCGGAGTATTCATACCACCAACGAAACTCGTAGTGACCATTGGTAAACACGTTGTTGCCGGGTTTGGACCAGCGATAGTCGACTTGGGGGGCTGGGCCGAGCCAACGATCCCAATTCAATTCCTTGGGAACATTCGCCACCGAGATCTCTGGGCTGGTGGGTGCGCCACCGATGCGAGCTTCGATGCGTTTAATTTTTCCTAAGCGACCTTCAGCAACAATCGCCATCGCCTTGACGAACTTGTCAAACGTGCTTCGTTGTTGCGTCCCGACTTGAACGATTCGGCCAGTCTGCTTTTGGACCTCGCGAATCTTTTTGCCTTCATCAATCGTCAAGGTGAGCGGCTTTTCGCAGTACACGTCCTTACCGGCGAGCATCGCTTCGATCAGCGGTTTGGTGTGCCAATGGTCGGGCGTTGCGATGTGAATACCGTCGAGATCTTTGCGCTCGATGACTTTGCGATAGTCCTCGTAGGTGTCTGCCTTGCCGCCGCTGAGTTTCTCGTTCGCCGTAGCAAGTCGTCCAGTGTCGACATCCGCGATCGCGACGACATCGACAAAGTCTTTGGCGGAAAACATATTGCCCATCCCCATCCCGCCCGCCCCGATCAGACCGATCCGGAACCGCTCGGTCTTCGACTCCTGTGCGAGCGACTGAGACTGGGAAAAGAAATAGGGCACCGAGGCTGCGGCACCGGCCGCTGCGGTCGTTTTCAAAAAGTCACGACGATTGGCGTGTGTGCGATTGAGTGATTTCATCGATTTCTCGCGAAAGGGTTTGCGGTGGGGCGAAAAGGAAAATCAGATCCGACGTCGGAATCGACCGATTGACAAAGTGTAGTTTAACCACACTTGCAACGTATTGATGCAAACTGAGCCGTCGGGAAAAAAGTCAGCCCGCGAGCTAGGATTCTTTGCAAAAGACTCGTACCGCTAGGCGGCCGAACGTTGAACGGCTGCGGGGGAAATGGCTTCCCGATAGAGCTTTACATACGCGCGAGAGATTGCCCCGGGCGAGTGATTGCTGACCGCATACTCACGACCCCGAACTCCGCATTGGGTCCGCAATTCGACGTCGTCGAAATATCGCTCGAGGCACTCGGCTAGGACGTGGGGTGACCGCGGAGGCGTGATTAATCCAGTGACTTCGTTGACGATCATTTCGGGGATGCCGCCGACCTTGGTGCCGATGACGGGCGTCTGGCAGGCAAGTGCTTCTAGCGCCGTCTGGCCAAAGGCCTCCTCGAGCGATGGGATGACAAACGTATCCATCGCGGAATAAACGGGTGATTGCTCGATGCCGCCGCTGGGTTGACCCATATGCATCCAAGGTACCGCGACTCGTTCCCGCAATTCTCGCGTCGGCGGGTAACCGAAACTCAACAACGTGGTATTGGCGCGGACGGAGGACGGCAAACGCTCGATCGCACTCACCAAATCAATGAATCCCTTGCGTCGATTACTCATCGCGGCGCAAGCAAATCCGATCACGAACCTTGACGGATCAATACCAAGTTTCCGTTTACTTTCGATTTTCGAAGCGGGATAGTACTGATCGACGGGCAAGGGCAGATAGATTCGCTGAACATGCGTTTGAGTTGGCAGCACGCCGGTGGATCTCGCCAAGTTGCAATTCCAGTCGCTATTGCCGACCACCGAAAGGTTCAATCGTGAAATGGCATCTCGCTTGATATCGCGGCACTCGTATTCGAGGGGCAACATGCTCGACGCGGCGTCGACATCGCCTTGGTAATGGAAGCCGCCCATGTAAGGATTCTGGTCGTGCAAGGTCCACACGACGGGAACGCGGACCTGTGGAAAAAATTGATCAAAATCGAAGTACGATCCGGCCCAATGAAGATGTAAGATATCAATCTTATCAAGCACCGCGGTCAAATCGTGGGACTCGATCGCGACAGGTGGCGAGAACGCCTCAAACGTCGCATTGGTTTTCTGGGCTTGGCGGATTCTTCGTTGCCAATCGTTCGCGTCGCGTCGTAGTTTCCTCGACAGCCGTTCAATTTTAGTCGGTGCAATCAAAGGCAACGAAAACGCATGAGAGAGACTTTGGTCGATGGGACTCGCCGAGTGAATTCGCGATTGGACACCTTCGGCCAGTAGCCCATCATGGATCCGCACCATCGCCCCGGCGCCGGCCTTCCAAAGGCCCGACAGGTGTGCCACACGCAATGACATATTTGTACGTCCTAGTTTAAGAAACAAAGTCGTTGGCATCAAAAGACTATCCGAAAACCGTGAGCCGACGGCGCTAGCCGCGGGTATTTCGAAGGCTTTCGGGAACGTGCTAAGCGGCGCGACGCGAGGCGAAAATCCAAGACTGTTTTGACATCCGGCCTTCGCTCACCAGAGCCTCCTGTTCGTACTTGTCAAATGTCCGCTGGATCGTGACAGGAAGCAGTTGGCATTTGGGTTGCAAGTCTTCATCCGTTGAGATCTTGCTCAGTTCATGTGTTGGAGCAAGTCTGTCGCAAATTCGATCGGTGGTGCCTTGGACAAGATGGTCGTGTGTTTCGATCAACCAATCGGCGTTGCATAGTTGATCCGACGTGAGACCGTCGAGCACTTCATTTTCGAATCCTTCACAGTCAACGACCACCAAAGATTGAGGTTTCATCAAAGCTTCAAATTTTTCGCGATCGAAAGCACCATAGAGACGGAGCCGGCTGTCGACGACCTGATTGACACGCGCGTTCGCACGACATAGTCGGACGGCTTCCTCTTCCAAATCAAAGCCGACCAAGTCAGCTTGGGGGAAGATGAGTCCCAGCCCGATCAGATAAAACCCTTCCGCGACTCCGACGTCGATTACCTGTTGATACGAAGACTCGCTCTTGATGTCCATCAGAACTGGACGCAATTCAGACTCGTAGGTTCCCAAGAGCTTTGGCCACAACGAACTGCCAACGGCTGCTTCCTCGGCGTACTTCATTCCTGCGAACGGCCCCGCAAGAACTTCACGGCGATTGAGAAACTCCGAGGCTTTGCGGCGAGCTCGTTTGTGAATCACCGGATAACGCTGGCGATAGAAAAAATCGTGATTGGGCAAATGCTGGGACAATTCCCATAGCCGATTACTTCGCATCATGATTCTGGCAATACGACGCGCGACGGACGCCAACGGATTGGTCATAGGATTGCAAACCAATTTTGAGAGTACAGAAGTACGGGTCAAGCAGCGGCGCGACCTAACGAACCACGTCGAAACAACCACCGTGACCGCTTTCGCTTTTTTTGACTGTGCTGCCATGGTCCCGAATAGACCAGATCATCGGTGTATCGATCCGCGATCGCATGACGATAGACGGCAGTGGGATGGGTGAGTCGATCGATCGATGACGTCGGAAGCGATGCGAACGGTGACGATTGATGCGTATGCGTGCCATCAATGTCAAAGCCGATGTTGCTCACTAAGTTAACGCTCGGAAGCGCCGTCAATCCATGTTGAAGCCAACAACAAAGCGTCCAGGGCAACGCCCAGGAATCAATGCGTTTTTGGTGCACCAAATCAAGCGTGGATGTCCAGAAAGCGAGTTCGCGGTCGTTTTCGGTGTATGCCGATAGACCGCCGGCATCGCGAAACTCGGGCCACTGAGGTATGTCCAAATCAAAGTGCTGCCAAGCACGTCGCCAAGTTGCCCACCCCCAGCAGTGCGGGTACTTAGAAAAGTAGTAACTGGCGTCCGTTCGCTGGATCCCCTTTTGAAAATTGTCTCCGCTTATTGCCATGATTCGTTCGTCATCCGAGTAGCGAAGGAGCAATCCGTCGCAGAAATGAAAGAACGAAGGATCTGGGATACAGTCGTCTTCGAGAACAATGACAGACTCGAAAGCTTCGAGTGCCGAAGTGATGGCTGAACTGATTCGTCGCCCACACCCCATGTTGTGATCGGCGTACAACCGGCGAACATCGCAATCCCAATCGATTTGCTCCGTAATCTGGCGAGCTTCATTGGTCAACATCTCTTCCCCTGGTCGGTCCATGCGGGGCGCGTCGGCAGCGATGTAAAGCACCGTCGGCCGAGCTTGACGGATCAACTCAAAACTCTGTCGAGTCGACCGGGGACGATTGAAGATGATGTAAACGATAGGAGGCATCGTGATCGCTCGCGGCGGGTTGCCGATTCATGTTCGCAGTTGGGTGGAAGAGTCGCGATTTGCATCGTTTCCAAGGACTCTCACGACAAGTCGGTCAGACTCATTCATACCTAGGACCGGCCGAATCCCCACAAATGCGAACCGACCCAGGGCGGGTGTAGCAAATCCAGCCCGCCCCTGGCAACACATTGTTTTGCTATCGGCGCTGGCACGGAACGGTCTAGTCGAGCGTTTCGCCCTTGCGATCGACTCGAATCGCCTGGTTTTGCTAGCAAAAGCGAAAGCTCGATGCTTGAATCGGACATCACGCAGAGTAGCGTGGACACATTGATACTCCCATTAATGAAGCCAAGGTCTCATGAAGCGTCCTTTTGCACTTTCCACTCGAACCAACATGACGCGAAAACCGGTCGCGTGGCGTGTCGCAGCTTTAGAGGCGCGAATGATGCTAGCGGGAGACGCCGGTACTGCGGTCGCGACCGGTTCGGAGGCCTTGGATTCCAGTGCGCCGCCGCAATCTCCGGTGGGAACATCGTCCCACTTGACCTCAAAGCAGTTGGTGATCGTTGACGCTGCGGTCGGAAATGACCCTGTGTGGACCAAGGAAATTTTGGTCGACGCCGATATCGTTGTCTTGTCGGCTGGGAGTGATCCGATCGAGCAAATATCGACGATTCTTGCAAATCGAACCGGTATCGAAGCCGTCCACCTGTTCTGTCATGGACGTGACGGTGTTCTTCAACTTGGACATACGCAGTTCAATGAGCAAACGCTGAACGTTCGGAGCGATGAAATTAGCCAATGGGGCCGATCGTTTGCTGAGCAAGGTGACCTGCTCCTTTACGCTTGCGACGTTGCCGCGGGACCCGAAGGTAAGCGGTTCGTCTCAGAGTTTGCGAAGCGTTTGGGAGTCGATGTTGCGGCCTCGGACAACCGTACCGGATCAAGTCGATTCGCTGGAGACTGGGAATTCGAATGGACAGTGGGTAACGTGCAATACGCACAAGCCATGGATCGGTCGACCCTCGAACAGCTCCATGGCTATTTAGGTATCGAGATCTATGCCGCTGGCTCTACTGGCGATGAGTTGATGGAATTGCAAATCGACAATCAAGTGGTCGCGACTTGGTTTGTTCGCGGAACCGATGCGGAAGCCGGCCAGTTCTACAGTTACGCGTTCGGACAAGACGGAGTCTCGTTGGACCGGATTCGTATCAACTATGTCAATGACCTCTATGACCCCTCCAACGGTATCGACCGCAATTTGCGAGTGGATCGCGTCGTCGTTGACGGCGTTACCTACCAGACCGAAGCACCGACCGTGTTCGCCGACGGAGTCTTCATGCAAGGTCAAGGCATCACCTCCGGTTACCTTCAATCCGAGTACCTGCACGCCAATGGCTTTTTCCAATTTGCTGGAAGTACCGCATCGGGATCCACAATCGAAGTAGCGTTGAGAGGTCAAACGGGTCAAGAGTCGGCGCAGTTGATCATCGATGGCAATGTCGTACGAACATTCAGCAACATTTCGACGACGGGTCAAGTATTTGCTTATCAAGCGGACCAGCCGGTCACCGCGGACCGAATTCGCGTCGCCTTTACGAACGATGCGTACGATCCGAATTCCAATCTCGACAGAAATCTTTTCGTCGACTTCATTCGCGTGGATGGGCAAAAGTTTGAGACGGAAGCCGCCACGACGTATTCCACGGGCACCTACATTAGCGGTCAAGGAATTTCACCGGGTTTCAAGCAAAGCGAGGCTTTGCATAGCAACGGCTACTTTGAGTATCTCGCATCGGACTCGGGGCCCAGTGGAAACGAGGGAAGTTTCTCGTTGGTGACCAGCGAAATCACCACTGTCGAAGGCCAAGGTTCCATCACCTTGGAGGTTCGGCGCGTCGGTGGAAGTTCCGGGAGTGCTTCGATCGACTATTTGACGGCCGACGATAGCGCCGTCGCGGGTCAAGACTTTGTGGCCCAGTCGGGACGTCTGTACTTCGCCGACGGGGAAACGAGCAAAACGTTTACGATCAACGTCTTGAACGATTCGATCTCCGAGGCAACGGAGTTTTTCAGTGTTCGAATTGACAATCCGATCGGCGCCGATCTGTTAGCGCCTCGCACGTCGATCATCACCGTCTTGGATGACGATTCGGGGCTGCCACGATACAGTACCTTTGCCTCGTCGGCGGGGCTGAAACTCAATGGATCCACTGCGATTGTTGGGAACGAATTGCAGTTGACCAGTGCCGCCACGCGACAAGCCGGCAGTGCGTTTTTCCAATCGCCATTGTTCGTCGATGGTTCAACATCATTCCAATCGGCATTCTCATTTCGGATTGGTGGTGGTAGTGGTACCAACGGCGCCGATGGAATGGCCTTTCTGATTCAAAGTTCAAGCCAGGGGCAAAACGCACTGGGGCGAGCTGGCGGTTACCTCGGATACGATACGATCACCAGTAGTCTTGCGATCGAGTTTGATACCTACAACAATGCCGGCGACTCCGGAAACAACAATATAGCGGTCGTGATCAATGGCGATACTCGCCGCGCCCTTGTGGATGTTAGGGCGCCGTTCGATCTCAACAACGGAACTCAGTATTTTGCCTGGGTGGACTACAATGGCGGTAGCAATACGCTCGCTGTTTACCTCTCCACCACATCGGCAAAACCAGCATTTGCAGTATTGGTAACGCAAGTCCAGCTAGAGCAGATTGTCGGTAGCGCTGCCTATGTTGGCTTCACGGCCGGAAACTATGATCTACCTAACTATCACCGGGTGTCATCATGGAACTTCTCTCTCGATGCACCACCAGCTGATCCTCAAGTCGCTCCCACGGGGAACATCGCCCCACGCAATTTGTACACCGGTCTAAACCAGCCACTCGCCATTGATTGGTCACCCGACGGTCGCAATATCTACATCGCCGAGAAAGGAGGAGTGATCAAGGTCGCTCGCGACGGTTCGCCAAATCTTTCAGTCCTCTTGGACATTTCCTCACAAGTAAACGACGTCCAAGATCGTGGTTTGCTGGATGTCGCCTTGCATCCCGATTTCCAAAGCAATGGGTATCTCTACTTGCTCTACACGTACGATCCACCCGAAGTGTACGACAACGTCGGCAACGCCAATGCGGGGCCAGATGGTCGTGGCAACCGTGCTGGTCGCCTGATGCGTGTGACGGCCGATGCATCGACGGGCTTCACCACCCTTGTTTCCGGAAGCGAAACGATTCTGCTAGGAAACAACAGCACTTGGGACAACATCAACGCGTTCGTCGATAGCACGGTTGACCTCAATGCACCGCAAGCCGGCTACAGTCCCGCTACGGGGTATCTGCAAGACTTTATCAACAGCGACAGCCGCAGCCATACCGTTGGCAGCCTCGCATTCGGGCTAGATGGAAATCTATTTGTTTCGATCGGTGATGGTGCTAGTTTTAACCAGACCGACCGACGTGCCCTGCGGGTCCAAAGTCTTTTTAGCTTATCGGGCAAAGTCCTTCGGATCGATCCATTCACCGGCCAAGGAATTTCCAATAACCCCTTCTACGATGGCGATCCGAACTCGAATCGTTCCAAGATTTACCAGTTGGGGCTACGCAACCCATGGCGGTTGACGGTGGATCCGAATACTGGTCGACTTTTTATTGGCGAAACGGGATTGTCGAGCTTTGAGGAAATTAATACCGGGGGCGCCGGAGCCAATTTCGGCTGGCCCTACTATGAAGGTGGTCAGGGATTCAATTCACCGACACCGGGCTACAGTACACTTCCCGAAGCTCAAAACTTTTACCAGAACGGAAGTGCCACGCCCGCGGTGCTCGCCCTACAGCATCAGGCTGGTTCGGACTCGATTGTTCTCGGAGACATCGTCGTCAACAGCGACCTGGGTGCGAAATACGAAGGCGACATTTTCTACAACGATCTGTACCGAGGTATCGTGCGACACGCGAACATCGATTCCAATGGTCGCTTGTCTGGAGTCGAAACCTTTGTCACCGGTGCCCAATTCGTCGTCGACATTCAACAGGGACCGGATCGTTCACTCTATTTTGCCAATCTCGTCGAAGGTACTGTCGGCAAATGGGTCATCGTTTAACATGCAACGGTTTTGAGAATTTTCTACGACGACGCGTCAGTGCCTAAATAGGGCCACTGAATCAAATCCGTGTTTTTCGCTGGATCGAACGACTCGCCACGTTCAACCTTTGACAAGTCAGCAATGGGAACGCTGGCAAAAAACGAAGCGAAATAAGCGTAAGTCGAAAAGGTGCTAACAATGAGTGAGCATCTGCTGAGACAGAACAGATCTTCTTCGGCGGAACCACGAAGTGTGATAGCATCGAGTCCCTCAAACACGGCTTCGTCCAAAATTTCGTCAGAGAAGACGAGAAATCGCGTGTTGGGACCGAGATGGGCAGCTATGCGCCTCATTGCAATGGCGAACTCCTGGGGTGATATGTAATATCGCCCCCCTTGCCAAGTTCGGTAGTCGCCCTGACGGATGTGAACCCCCACCAGTGTTGGCGAGGGCGCTTGCTCAAGCGACGAATCCGAAATGATCTTGATGCAACGTTGGTCGAGCGTCTGGGACGGCGAGACCAATTGACGGCACTTTTCTACCAAGTGTGGGTCGACCGGATGAGCGTCAAAGAAGAGTGCGAATACCAACACGAACTGCGATGGGGACGAATCAATCGCCGATGCGAGTTGATCTCGATCGATTCGAACGCGGACGCCTCGGTCGATATAAGCCGACACGCACTTGGCGAGGTGGGAAATCGACTGAGGCAATTCGTCGGGCAGATATTCGCATGACCTCACGACCCAGCATGCGATTCGGATCCTACTGGAAAGCGGTAAAGTGTCTGGGTCGTTGTATACAAAACATCCCTTTGACGCCGGTGTCGCAAACGAGCGACCGCACTGCACCAACGTCGCGTCAATGAGAGTGGCGTCTAATTCGTCGGCTATATAAGCGAGGTTTACCAGGCGTATCAGCCGATTCGCCAGTCGACCGTAATCGTCCGCAATGACGATCAACGGTTTTCCCGCGAAACGCGATGAGCCCCTGAGTTCGTTCATCGCCCAAGGTAACAGGCGTCTCGCAAAGCTTTTCCGTAGTGGTCGTATCTTTTTGGAAAGCTTTCGTGCCGCCCAAGAATAGATTTGCATCGACGTTTGAGTGGGTTGAACGAACGGGTGACGTCCGACGCACCGATACCGGTGGATCCTCCGTCGACGCCCTTTAGGGTGTAAGGGGCCGCCGAAATTCGTAACATCCGGTCCCGAACCCGGGTCGAATTTCCGTCACGAATTGATCGTCAAAGATATATCGCTTTTGCAGCAATTCGAGTTGTGAAAACATTCGCAAAATCGTTTGCTCGGTAAAAGCGCGATGAGCGTTGAAGTAAACCTTGTCCGTATCATCGATGGGTAGCGACACGAACAAATGCCCACCCGGTGCGAGTACTCGCTGCAGCTCATTGGCAGCTTTGATCGATCCCTGGGTATCGATCGGGTCGCCATAGCGACCGAGTCCAATGTGCTCGACCACGCAAATACTCGACACCGATGTGAGTGAATGGTCCTCAAAGGGCAAGTCAAGAATCGAGCCTTCGATGAATTGAAGACTGTCCAGTGTCACACTCAGCGGGCGTATGTCAACAGTCGCAGTCGGGACGGCCTTGGACAGCAACGACACCAATTTGTGGTGTGAGCCGACATCGATGTGTTGCGCGGGACGATGGGCGAGAATTCGTTCGAATGCCCATGCGTCCTGGTAATAGTAGATGGGCTCAATCGGCATGGTAGCCGACCAGTCATTGATGCACGGCTGGTTAACCAGTTTCTCTCCGGAGCCTTCGGACAGATAGCTCCGGCGATCGCTCCAGTATCGGTTCCAATCTCGCGCCCGATTGGATCGCAACGTGGATCTGAGCTTTTTGATCGTCCACTTGAGACTACGAAAACATTCGGTCGGATTGATAGCAAGTTCCCCTTTGCATTCGGGTGATATCTGTCGGAACGACTAGCGAGTTGCGCCAGGTTATTGAATTAGCCGGCTCGTCGTTTTCGCATCCACGAGAATTGTTCTGCCCAGCCAGCGCGGGGGCTGAGGCATTCCGACAGCGAGTGGCGACTTACCACATAGTTGGCGTACTCAAAATTGTCGAGCGACGGAGCGTACTTGGGGATTGACGCTAGGCCATCTGGCTGGACCCGATAAAAGTTCCAGCCATGTCCCAAGAACGCAAATACGTCAGCCAAACGAATCCCCACCTCCTGGAAAGTTCCGCCATACTCGAATTGCATCGTTGAAGTATGCTCAAGAATCATTCGTCGTCCGCCCTTCATGACTTCCAATTCATGACCTTCGACATCGATCTTCAGAAAGTCGATTGTTTCCACGCCGTTTTGTTGACAGTAATCGTCAAGTCGCTTCACACGAATTCGGATAGGAGCGACAGCACTGTGTGGGCGTTGATGAATCGATTGCGTATCCGGATATAGCGAAAACTCACCGACCTCGCACCCGAGTGCCGCATTGGTAGTGATGACGTTTGGGTTTCCACTGGTTTTTTGGCAAAGCTCGTCAAAACTTGAGCTCATTGGCTCAAACAGGTGGAACTTTGCCCTGTCGTTCAACCGTACAAGATAGTCGTCGGTGCGAGCACCGACATCGAAGACAACACCGCACTTGGGAACCAACCAGCTAGCGAATCGATACTCGCCATTCGTCACCGGATCCGACGTACATTGGAATCGCTTTCTCGCAAATGGTCGAAATCGTTTGATCATTGAATCCCTCGCGGACGACAGAGAGTGGTAGCCGGTGTTTTGGACGAGGCTATCAATTTTGCGTCGTTTGCCGCAACCTGTAAAACTTGGATGCTCCGCGTTTGCTACGGTCCCTTGGACTTGACCTTCTTACGCAGAAGTGGGCATGCTCCGCTCACAAAACCGGGTGCGCCGGATTGTCCGCTCACCCTCGACTCCGCTGCTGCATCGATCGAGTGACAAGATGTCAGAAATTCCGGCTCCGCGTCCCACGTTTGCGATCGTGACGCCGTCTTACAACCAAGCTGAATACCTTGAACAGACGATCTTGAGTGTGCTTGAGCAAGAGGGGCGGGGAACGGCGTTCGACGTCCAGTACGCAGTCATTGATGGCGGCAGTACCGACGAGTCCGAAGAGATCATCCGCAGGTACGAGACCGAGTTGACCTATTGGTGCAGCGAGAAAGATCGCGGACAGACGCATGCGATCAACAAGGGTTTTTCTCACGTGCAAGGTGATATCCGAGCGTATCTCAATAGCGATGACTTCTATCGCCCGGGGGCATTGCTGCATGTCGCCAAGGCATTCGCTAGCGACCCCAGCCTCGATTTGCTGCATGGCATTTGCGACAAGGTCGACGCGAGTGGTCAACACGTCCTGCAACAACTCGGACGCATCGAAAGCTTGGCCGAAATCGTCGACCTCTGGAATTATTGGTTACGACCCAAGCAGAACTTAAACTTCATTCAACCCGAGGTTTTCTGGTCATCGCGACTGGCTGAGCGACTCGGACCGTTCGATGAATCGCTGCATTACACCATGGATTTTGACTACTGGTTGCGAGGATTTGACCTGGGCATGAACGTCCGCGCCATCAAGGTTCGTCTCGCAGCATTTCGCATGCACGAGAATCAGAAAACGTCGGATCGAAACGCGAGTATTTTGGAGTTGCTCGATCGTGTGGAACCTTACTTGGTTGATAGCGATCCGAGAATTTCCATGGCAGATCAACAGCGAATGTTAGGACTGATGCGAATGACACGCGATATGATCGCCGCGAGTTCATGCGGGCCGCGTGGTCAAGTCTTGTCGCTCCTTCATATGGCGAAACGCGATCCCTCGCTGATGCGAACCAGTCAGTTCTGGCGCCAATTCACTCGGACAACTCGTCGGGCGATCGGGATCAGTCGTCGAGCGGCCTGATTTCTTCTAGGCGGCTGCCGTCTTTCTCAATTTCGTTGTCTGGATCAGCGAGCGGTAAAATCTTTCATACGATGTCGCCTCACGCTGGGCATTGAAATCGGCTTGAATCAATCGCAGGGCGGCAGCCCCCATGTTTCTTGCCAAGTCCGACGACTCGGCGAGCAAACGAAGATGTCGTCCGAGTTCGTAAGCGTCGCCCGTTGCGGCAAGCATTCCTGTCACTGCGTGATGGACATAGTCAGGAATTCCGCCGGATGCAAAACCGACGACAGGTGTCCCGCAGGCCATCGCTTCCAGTCCTGTGAGCGGCAAATTGTCTTCGAGTGACGGCAACACAAACACGTCGCTTGCACTATACAGCGCACGTTGCTGCAGTAGGCCACTGACCGTGCCGAGTTGACGCAGCGGCGGCAAAGCATGCAATGTTCGCGGAAGTTCACCGTCGCCAAACACAAGGCATTGCACGTGTGGCAAGTCGGCGATCGTGGCAAGCGCTTGGACCATCTGTGCGGCACCCTTGCGACGATTACTGACATCCATCGCACCAAAGCAAAACACGAAGGCGTCTGGATCGAGCCCAAGTCGTGCACGAGCTTCGTGACGGTCCATGGGACAGAACTGGTCCGTCGAAATGCCATAGGGGATATGGCTCAGCGACTTGGCTGAGCGAAACATGGGGCTCGCCTGTGCGCAGCGGTACAACCAACGGCTCGGCGCGACGATATGGAGATTGGTCGCCGAGATCGCCTGCAGTTTTGATGCGAAGAGCTGCCGGCTCATGTCATCGGTCGAGCGGAGGCGTAACTGTGGACAGGTCCCACATCCGTGCAAATAGTTTTCACAGCCTCCGCTAAAGTGACATCCTCCGGTAAAAGGATTCATATCATGCAACGTCCAAACGACGGGCTGTTGGGGTGATAACGAGCCAAAAAAGGTTTCGTAATCGAGTGACTTGGCAATCCAATGCAGATGAACGATTTCATTGGATGCATTAACCGGATGGTTCGCCGGGGGCCAAGGCGTGGTCGATGGTGCGTGCGGCGACGTAAAGATCTCGTTGCCGGCTCCAGAATGTTTCACGGCTCGCCGAAACCTTTGGCGATGCCATCGATAACGAATCTTGCGGGCAATTCGAGTTCCCAAATCACCGCTTGGCCAAGATGCTCGCGACAGGGTCGGGTCATCGACTTCGGCGTGCGCGGACGAATGATAGAAGCGACTATCGACGCCTTGTCGCAGTAGCCCCTCATGCAATCGTCTTGCCGCAGTCGCGGCTCCGCCGTGGGTCATCGTGTTGAAATGTGATACTCGCACGGCATTACCGGATGAGTGGAATCGGATTTCTTGAACCAGTACTCCGGATCACTACCACGTCGCAATCACACTTTTTAGGTTTCACGACCGTTTGGGTTTCACGAGGCAGTGAAATCCGAGGCACGGTTCTTGAGGTTCGCGTTGCTGTTGGGCTGATCGCAGGATCTCGTTGACTTGGGCCATTCGGTCCGGATCCAGTGCTGCGGAGACGATTTGCTGGGAGCCATCGGGGCCGATCATGACGGTGGTCAGCACCGCGACCGTATCGTCGTGCTGGAGCGCCCGCAGGATATGCTCCCCGACCTGCTGCTCCGCGTTTTTGATCTTCGTGACAAAATGCACGATTTGTTTCGGGTCCACATCGTTCGTTGCCTGAATCGCTTGGTCCGAGGAGTCTGCGTCGTCGCTTGGATCGCTGGGGCCGATTGCATCATGGGCCATGAAGATTGCTTTCAAAGGATCGGGCGTGATGGGTGAGTGCTGCGCCAGAATCCGGCTAGCGAGTCAGGTCGGCGGCGACGACGGTTTGAATTTGGCCGAATCCGGCCACCAAGTGGGCTTCGGTGGTGCGAAATTCGTAAATTGAAAAGTCGTTAAAATCGGCGTACATGGCCGCCTGGGGGTGTCGACGCAGAAACACATCGCGCATCGCTTGGTCGACGTTGCGTTGGATTCGTTGGACGGTGCCCGTGAGCGTGACGCGGGCAGCGGACATGCGGTTTTCGGGCAATGCAGTATCGTCGCAGATCAGCAGCGACGCGTCACGGTGAGCCGCCAAGTACTTGGCGTGTTTTGCTAGGTCGCTGAGCAGCATCACGATTGTCGCGGGTTCAGCCCAAGCGACGCTGACGAGCGTGACAAAGGGAAGGCGATTCGAATGGAGTGTCCCAAGGCTGGCGGTGCTCGCTTCGCTCAGCAGTTGGCGGACTTTCTGGGGGGCAGACATGAAATCTCTCGACCGTTGTGGGACAGAATGCCCGATGACGCGGGAATCCAGGAGGCCTCGACGGTTTTAGGCGGTTCACGCTAAACTACCGGGCTTTCCCGCATTTTCGCCAACTCGTTCCAGCTTAGCAGACTACCGTGATCCTGATTCTCCAACCCCGTGCCACTGAGGAGCAAATCGACCATGTGCTCCAGCGCGTTGAAGCGTTAGGGCTACAGGCACACCTTAGCCGCGGGACGTATCGCACGATTGTGGGCATCATCGGAGACGAGGAGAAGCTCATCGAACAGCCGCTGCGGGCAATCCCAGGTGTCGCTCAAGTCATTCCCGTGTTGCCGCCGTACAAACTTGCCTCGCTCGAAGCCCATCCCGAGCCGAGTGTGATCGATGTTTCCGGCGTTAAAATCGGGGGCGGCAATCTTGGCATGATCGCTGGTCCGTGCAGCGTCGAGGATCGCGACCGCATGTTCCGAATCGCCGAGGCGGTACGCGACGCGGGAGCCAATCTATTCCGGGGCGGTGCCTACAAACCGCGAACGAGCCCCTATGCGTTTCAGGGGCTAGGCGTCGACGGATTGAAGCTCCTGCGTGAAGTCGGTGATCGGTTTGGTATGCCAGTCGTCACGGAAGTGACCGATGTCCGATGCGTGGACGTGGTGGCACAGTACGCGGACATGATCCAAGTCGGTGCGCGGAACATGCAGAATTTTGTGCTGCTGACGGAAGTCGGCAAGACCAACCGTCCGGTGCTGCTAAAACGTGGCATGAGTGCGACGATCGTCGACTTACTCATGAGTGCCGAATATGTCCTTTCGCAGGGGAATCCCAACGTCGTTCTGTGCGAACGGGGCGTGAAGGGATTCGATCCGGCTACAAGAAACTTATATGATGTCGCGGCCGTACCGATTGTTCATGGGCTCACGCATTTGCCGATCATCGTGGATCCGTCTCACGCGACCGGTCGGCCCGATTTGATTCCCCCGTGTGCACTTGCGGGGATCGCGGCTGGGGCGGACGGCGTGCACATCGAAGTCCACGATTGTCCAGAGGTCGCCAAGAGTGACGGCCCGCAGGCGCTGCTTCCGGCACAATACCGCGAATTGGCGGTGCAAATGAAATCGCTCGCATCCCTACTGAACAAGACCATTTCCCCGCTCCCGAAAGCGTTTGCATGACACGTCGAAAGATTATTGCCGGTAATTGGAAGATGAATACGCGTCGCTGTGACGCCGTCGCTTTGGCTAAGAAGATTGTCGAAGCGGTGGGCGACCAATCGCCGGTCGAGGTCGCACTATGCCCCCCAGCGGTGTATTTGTCCGCGGTGGCGGAGGCCGTTGCCGGAACGCCTGTTGAGCTCGGCGGACAAAACCTCTACGCGGCGGCCGATGGCGCGTTCACCGGCGAAGTCAATGCGGCGATGTTGACGGATGTGGGGTGTCGGATGGTGATTCTCGGTCACAGTGAACGACGCCAATTAATGGGCGAAACCGACGAAGACGTCAGCAAGAAGCTCCACGCGGCACTCGCCGGGAATTTGGTGCCCATCGTTTGCGTCGGTGAAACACTCGAAGAACGCGAAGCCGACCAAACTGAGAAAGTCGTTGAGACTCAACTGCGCGGCTCATTGGCGGGGCTGGACGATGTTCGTGCCGCCGGGATCGTGATCGCTTACGAACCGGTTTGGGCAATCGGTACCGGCAAGACGGCTTCGCCCGAGCAAGCCGAGGCGGTGCACGCTTTTATCCGGTCGCTGCTCGGTAAGATGTTTTCAACTGATATCGCCGGCCAGATTCGAATTCAGTACGGTGGTAGCGTGAAACCGAGCAACGCGGCGGAGCTATTGGGCCAGCCGAATATTGATGGTGCTCTGGTCGGTGGTGCGAGTTTGAAGGCGGAAGACTTCATCGCCATCATCGAAGCGGCTTAATTTTTAGAACGCAAACTTAACTTTTTGATACGGACGAGATCGATGTTACTTGGCTCACTTTCCGGAACCCTGCTCGGCTGGTTGATGGGGTTCCTTTCCCTGTTCTTGGTGCTGTTGATTTTGATTCAACGGGGTCGCGGCGGCGGTCTCACCGGGGCGCTGGGTGGTCCCGGGGGGCAAAGCGCCTTTGGCAGCAAGGCCGGTGATACGTTCACACTGATTACGGTGGTCGTGGCGACGATCTGGGGCTTTAGTTGCGCTTTCACGATGTGGTTGCTGGGCACTCACACGCCGACGGTAACGCTGACCAAATCGTCGATCAATGCTGGTCCCGGCGATGACGCGTTGGATCCGTCCAACCAAACCATTTTGCCGACCGGAAGCGGCCCATCGATGGACTTGCCAGCCTTGGACGGACTCGGTGCCGGATTGGGCGAAGAGCCCTCCAATGACCTCGAACTCGTCCCAGCTAACACGGACGGGTCGCCTGAATCAGAACCCGCGGCAGAGACGCCTTCGGCTGAAACATCCCCCGCCGAAACGTCCGCGGCTGACGCGCCCATGACCGAGTCGCCTGCGGCCGAGACACCCGCGACTGAGACGCCCGCTGCAGCGGAGCCGACGACCGAGACCCCAGCGGCTGAGGCTGATGCTGCTGAGGAAAAGGTATCCGAGTAGGACCAGAGTGCATCCGCTGCTGGCGATATCGGCTGCACGGTGGCGTTTCCCATGACTAGATTGCGAAGCGAAACGGTACTGAGCATGACCGGACAAGGTCATGCCGAGCGGAGCGGTCCGTTGGGGACGATGGCCGTGGAGGTACGCACGGTCAATAACCGAGGATTCAAGTGTTCCCCGCGGGTAAGCGATTCGTTGTTGTCGCTGGACAGCCGGATTGAGTCGCTCGCCCGGACGCTGATTCGTCGGGGTTCGGTTCACCTGAGCGTGACTTGGAAAAGGCCGCCGGGTGAGTATTCGTCATCGCTCGATACGTCGATTTTGGAGTCGTATTACCGCCAATTGGTCGCGGTGCAGGCGGCGGTTGGCGAGTCCAGTCCGATCAATCTGGCGTCGCTGGTGACGTTGCCGGGAGTCTTGGTGACCACCCGCGAAGACCGACGCGAGGACGACGAATTGTGGGAGTTCGTCCGTTTGACTGTGGTCGCGGCGATCGAGAACCTCAACGAAATGAGGAGCATGGAGGGGGTGGCGATGGCGCAATCGTTAGAACAAGATTGCGTGACGATTCGCGACCATGTCGCCGCGATTGGCGAACTCATCCCGCGGGTGGTGGAAAACTATCGTGGTCGGCTGCAAAGCAAGATCGAACGCTCGCTGGCCGATCACAACATCGATGTCGGGCCGCTGGACTTGTTGCGAGAGGTCCAGGTTTTTGCCGATCGTGCGGATATTAGCGAAGAGGTCACGCGGTTGACGAGCCACTTGCAAATGTTCTTAGGCGTATTATCCGGCGAAAATGCCGGATCGGGTGAACGCGAACCGGCGGGTCGTAAGCTAGATTTCATCATCCAAGAAATGTTCCGCGAAACCAATACGATCGGCAGCAAGGCGTCGGATGCGGGTATTTCTGCGCACGTGGTCGAAATCAAGTGCGGCCTGGAGCGGATGCGTGAATTAGTGCAAAACCTTGAGTAGAATGACCGCGGATGAACGCTGAAGACTGCGGACGACTGATTATCATTTCTGGCCCCAGCGGCGCTGGCAAAAGCACAGTGGTGCGCGAGCTGCTAACCCGTTGTGGGTTGCCCCTGCGTCTGAGCGTCTCGGTGACGACGCGGCCGCCTCGTCCGGGCGAAGTCGACGGACGCGAGTATTTTTTTCGCACTCGCGAAGAATTTGAGGCATTGCGATCCAGCGGTTCGCTGCTCGAATGCAAGGAAGTTTTCGGCGTCGGACATTGGTACGGAACACTTCGTGACCAAGTTGCCACTGGCCTTCGCGAGGGGAAATGGGTAATTTTGGAGATCGATGTTCAGGGGGCGATGACCGTCTTGCAGAACCCCGAGTTCCATCCGATCACCGTTTTCATCCATCCGGGATCGATGGACGAGCTCGAACGACGGCTGCGGCTGCGTGGTACTGAGAACGAGGAGACGATCACACGTCGCTTGGAAACTGCCGCGGCGGAGATGCGATACATGCCTCACTACCAATTCGAAATTATCAACGGCGCCGTCGATGCTGCCGTGACTGAAATTTGCCAGATACTGAACGACCAACGAGAAAGTAGTCCATGCTCGAAGAGCTAAAAGAAGAAGAGATCGTCAACAAAGTCGGCGGGCGTTTTAAACTCAGCACGCTGATTCAAAAACGTTTGGTCCAATTGACTCAAGGCAGCCGCGCGCTCGTCAATGTGGACACGCACGACAAGATGTCGATCGTGTTGCAAGAAATCATGCAGAACAAAATTGTTCTCAACATGGACAACGAAGTGGCGACGCTGGAGGAATTGACCGCCCAAGCCGCTTCGACCGAAGGTCCAGATCTGGATGCTTCGGATCTATGAACCAGTCTCGGCGAGCCATCTTGCTCGCCATCGGTGGTGGCATCGCCGCTTACAAGTCGGCGATGCTGTGTAGCCAATTGGCGCAATCTGGCTATGACGTTCGTGTGGCGATGAGCGAGTCCGCAGCCCAGTTCATCGGTCCGGCGACCTTGGCCGCATTGTCGTCGCACCGCGTCGCCAGAGACACGATCGATCCAAACGTCTATCCGCTCGGGGCGCACATCGAGCTCACCCGCGGATGTGACCTCGTCATTGTCGCCCCAGCAACAGCGAACCTGCTGGCCAAGTTTGCTTGCGGGATCGCTGACGATTTGCTTTCGACGATCTACTTGCAAACCATGTCACCGGTTTTGGTGGCGCCCGCGATGAGCAATGCGATGTGGACCAAGCCATCGGTCCAGCGGAATGTCGAACAACTTCGTTCAGATGGTGTAAATTTTGTTGGCCCTGAGAGCGGTTGGCTGTCGTGCCGCGAGACCGGTTTTGGTCGAATGAGCGAACCACAACAAATCTTTGAGGCCGCGACGAAACTAATCGTGGCATAACGTCCGCCAAGTCGAGCTCGACCACAACATGCCTTGTTACGTTTTTGGCCATCGCAATCCCGACACCGACGCGATTTGCAGCGCGATTGCCTACGCGGACTTATTGAGACGCACAACTCGTCCGGACGCGATCGCGGCGTGCTGCGGACCGCCGAACCAACGAACCGAGTTCGCGCTTCGCAAAGCCAAGTTACAACCGCCGCGAATCATCATGGATGTCCGTCCCGAAGTGGAGGACGTTTGCAAGCGCGATGTGGTCGTCGCCCGTGATAGCGACGTTTTCTACGAAGTCTACCAACGGATGAACCAGCACGAGTTACGAGCGATTCCGGTGGTCGATGATGCGGATCAACTCGTCGGTATCGTCACGCTCCTCAATTTGTTGGAACTCGTCTTCCAAGGTGGCGTCGATCCGGTCGAATCACGACAAATCAAAAGCAATCTCACCAAGATCGTGTCGGTGCTCGGAGGAAGTTTCCAGCACTGTGTCGACCCACAACGCGAAGATGATCTTGTGGTGACCGTCGGCGCGATGAGCGCCGGTGGGTTTACCGAGCGGCTGCAAAAATTTCCCGCACATCGATTGCTGGTGGTAAGTGGCGATCGACCCACGATCCAGTTGCCGGCGCTAGAGATGGGTGTGCGTGCTCTCGTCATCACAGGTGGCTACGAGTTATCCAGCGGCTTGCTGCAACTTGCCCAAGCCCGTGGCGTCGCGGTCATCGTCAGCCCCTACGACACCGCGACCACCACCATGCGCATCAAAGCGGCTCGAGCGATCAAAGATTGCATCGATCGCCAATTCATGTCGCTTCCCGCCAAATTGCCGATCGCCGCGGCACGGCACCAGATTTACCGATCCCCGCAGACCATCTTTCCCGTCGTCGACAATGGCCGGTTGGTGGGTGTGCTGAGTAAGACCGACTTGGTCAATCCGCCCAAGCCACAACTCGTGCTGGTCGATCACAATGAACTTTCGCAAGCAGTTCAGGGTGCCGAGGACGCCGAGATCCTTGAAGTGCTGGACCATCATCGTTTGGGAGGTTCACTCAAGTCGACCAATCCGATTCGATTCCAAATGGAGCCCGTGGGTTCGACGTGCACGCTCGTCGCGAGATTGTTTCGCCAGTCTAACTTGGAACCCACGCCGGGAATCGCCCTGTGCATGGCTTCGGGAATGATTAGTGATACGTTGTATCTGCGCTCCCCCACGACAACCGATATCGATCGTGAAACGCTGAGTTGGCTGCAGAATTTTTGTAAGGTCAATTTGGAATCGTATGCCAATGACTTTTTCGAGATTGGCTCGGCGCTTCGCTCGTGCAGCCCCGAACAAGTTGTCCGCGAAGACTGCAAAGAATTCGAAGAGTCCGGACGTCGATTCTCCATTTCCCAGATCGAAGAAATAGGCTTTGATCTTTTTTGGCAACGTAAGAAAGAGCTCGCCGAAGCGCTCAACAATCTGGCGAAGGAAAACGATCTGGAGTTTTCAGCGCTCTTAGTGACGGACATCGCCAGCAACGGAAGTTTGCTGCTGATGAACCACGAACCCGAGGGCTGGGAAGACATCAACTATCCTGAGCTCGAAGACAATCTTTACAAACTTGACGACGTGGTGAGCCGCAAGAAGCAATTGTTGCCGTTGATCAGCAGTCTCCTCGAATCGACCCCCTTGGAATCGTAGCGAGCCAACACATGACGCTTGACTCGCCAGAATCCTTGCTTGGCCGACGGTTGCTGTTGATGCGTCACGCCAAAAGCGATTGGAGTATCGCCGGCCAATCGGATCACCAGCGTGCACTCAATGCCCGCGGCCGTGGTGATGCGCCGCGAATCGCTGAGTGGATTCGCCGCGAAAATTTCATGCCTGATCGGGTGCTTTCCAGCACTGCGACGCGCACGCGTGAGACGATTGAGTTGATGAGTAAAACGTGGGGTGTGTCCAACTTAAATATCACGTTTGATGAGACGCTGTACCTCGCGTCGCCCGAAAGCATCTTGAATCTGATCGGTAGTACCGCAGGCACCTCAAGCACCGTGCTCGTGCTCGGTCACAATCCGGGAATGTCGTATCTGGTGTCGATGCTCTCGCGCGAATCGATTGAGCTTCCGACCGCCGCGATCGCCGTATTCGATTGTGAGCTGGACGATTGGTCCGAGTTGGGGGAATCGACGAACGTTCGGCTTGTCAGAACCATTCGTCCCAAAGCCCTTTGATTCCTGGCCAGACGAATTTCTACCCATGAATGAGATGCTCGGCCCACTCGTCCTACTCATGATCCTCGTCGGACACGCCGGGTTGCATTTAGCCATCTACAATCGGCTCAATGCGACGGGGCTCACACGTCAACGCATCAAGCAAATTGAGAAGTTCTTTCTCGCCACAATGATCGTCATCCCACCAATTGTGTTTTGGTGGTATCCGAACGTGATCGTCGACCTGCTGGAGGGACGGGTCCCGTCGTCCCGGGTGCCCGGCGTTCTGATCGGTTATGCGGGGCTCTGCTTGGCTACGTGGGTTTTTCTCGGCATCCCGTGGCTCCTTTGGCGACCGATTTTTGGCTTGGAATGGGTTGACTCGCCTCGCAACATCACGCGTTTCCGTGTCAACGAAGAGGTCGACGTTCCGCTGGCTCGCTCGACAAAATGCAAATGGGAGTCGCGGATACCATTCAATCAATTATTTGATTTGAGCGTCGAACACATCCGGCTGCCTGTCGTCGGGTTACCAAAACAGCTCGACGGTTATCGTATTGCCCATCTATCGGACATTCATCTCACCGGTGACATCCAACCTGAGTATATGGAATTTGTGATTCGACAAGCGAACCAGTGGGATCCGCACTTATTCGCGATGACGGGCGATGTCATCGATAAACAACCTTGCATCGATTGGCTCTTCGATTTGTTTACCAAAGCCAAGGCGCCCGACGGTTGCTATTTCGTTTTGGGTAATCACGACACGCGAGTTCGCGACCCCGGCCAAACGCGACGCGAGCTGAACCGAGCCGGGTGGACGGATTTGGGGAATCGAGTCACGCGTCGAGAGCTTGGGGGCATCCACGTTGACCTGATCGGTAACGAGCACCCATGGTTCCCACGGCCTGAGGTTCCGGCTCGCAGCGACGACACGTTTCGATTCTTGCTAAGCCATAGTCCTGATCAGCTCTCATGGGCGCGGAAGCACGACGTGAACTTGATGCTCGCCGGACACACGCATGGCGGCCAAGGTCGATTGCCGCTCATCGGTCCGTTGATGAGCCCCAGTTTTCATGGCAGTCGGTTTGCGTCGGGCGACTTTTATAAATCGCCGGTAACGCTGCACGTCTCACGAGGCCTCGGCGGTGTTCACTTGCTTCGGCTGTGTTGCCCGCCCGAACTATCGTTAATCGAATTGCGTCTTCCGGTCAGCGAGCTGTGACCGGCGGCACGGGACGTAGCGTTCCAGACTGTGCCGCGACGGTCGTCGCGGATGCGGGCCGATTTAGAGGTGGTAAGGGAATATGACCGTTGCGGTACAAATTGTTGTACGCGCAAAAAGGAATGAGATGGCCGGTGGGCAACAAATGATGCACACATGATTTCATCAACTGTCGCAGATCAAAGTTGTACGCGTCCATGAAGCTGGTTGTGGTGATGCGAAACATATCTGCCGGAGCAAGGTCCTCGCGAACAGCTCGTGAGAAGAATGCTTTGGCCAATTCGCTCGCGACTGGATCCATGGCCGCCTGAGGCTGTTGTGCGATCGGCAAAGACCCTTGACGAGCTGGACCGGGTAACTGGACCGGTCCACAACCACAATCCTCGCCCGGACCACAGGCGCGGCGCGAGAGAAACGTATTGATCAAGTCCCTCGCACTTTGGCGATTGAAGGTGATCCCATTGGCCAGCAAGTCGAGATGATTCTCGACGTCGATCAATCGCGCCAGTGATGTCCACTGGTCCTGGTCCCGGTAGGCGTACGCCAGCGAGTGAGCGTTGGGGTGCGCGCATGGCAACGGTAGGAAGTCTTCGCGTTGCCACCTTCCGCCGGACTGGTGAGCTATCGCATCGATCACGTCCGGGAAAGTGACTCGGCTTTCCAACGATTCGGGAACGCGGTAACGGCCGACGTAAGTTGCCGGTTGAAAGCTGATCCCCGTAATGCCACGGCGTTGCAAGCCGAATTCGACCATGCGTCCGAGCTGCGACAAGTTCGATTCGTCGACGGTGCACACGAGTGTCACATTCAAACCTGCTTCGGAAAGACGCTCAATCGCTTGTTGCTTGATTTCCATCAGCTGCTCGCCACGCAGGCCTCGATGGACTTCATCGTCGAAGCCATCGAATTGCAAGTACACTTCGCATCGATGTCGGTACTTGGCGAGCAGGTCGCGAAGGCGAGAATCCTTGGCCAGTCGCACACCATTGCTGTTGATCATCACGATGTCGATGGGTTGGTTGCAAGCGAACTCCAAGAGACGTTCGAAGTCCGGGTGTACCGTCGGTTCGCCACCGGAAAGCTGGAGGACCTCGGGTCGACCCTCGTACTCCACGAGCCGCTCGATGGCTCGGCAACAATCGTCGAGCGAAACATGAGTGCCGCCGGGGCCGCTGGAGGCGTAACACATCGGACAGCTCAAATTGCACGACGACGTGATCTCCAAAACAGCGACGCACGTGTGTTGTTCGTGCTCGGTGCAAAGGCCACAGTCATACGGACAACCACGATTTGGTTCGATGGCGAATTTGGGAGGAATTCGCCCAGGCAAACTATATTCCATGCGATCAAAACGTCGCTCATCGGAACACACAAAATCGTCGCGAGTCCCATGCTGGGGACATCGTTTGCGAAAGTACACGCGGCCATCGCGTGAAATGATCTTGGCTGGGATCACTTCCAGGCAGGTGGGGCACAGGCTTTGAGTCATGCCAAGGAAACGATGCTCTCGAAGCGACGGCTTTGCCATGTCACGTAGTCCTAGAGTTGAAGTCCCAATTCGAAAACCGATCCCGCCGACATCACGATATCACGACCTACTCCAAACGGTTGAATCAGATTCGTGAAGCTCGTCGATCGAAAAGAAATAAAATCAACCCGCCGCCGGCGACCCACAACGATTCCACGAGGGCCCACCATCTCGGTAAACCCGATTGAATATCTACGATGCCTTGCAGGATTCCAAAGACGATGGTCCCGATGGCGATCCAAGGTACAAGCGGTCGGTAGCGATCCATGTCGGTGACGACCAGCAAGAGTGCAACGCCCACAAATCCATAGAGCAGCGACAAGTGCCGTGCGAGATAGAACGTGAGCGGCGAATGAGGAAACGGGTCGAAACCGAGTTCTTCGGCGATCTCGACGATCCATTGCTGGGGCATCACCGCAGCGGCGAAGGCAAGTGTGGACACGCTACCGACGAATGTCAGGTAGCGACGCAGCCAAAGCTCAGCCATCGGGTGTTTCCCAGGGTAGCGGCGGAGCATTCTGGAGAACCTTCATTTTTCTGGTGACGTCGTCTGGGATCACGATCGCTTTGCGAACGGTTAAATCGACAAGTGCCCAGCGGGTTTCTCCCCGAGCGAGTACGGTTCGGTCGATCGGTCGGCAGATCACAAATTTTCGCCGCGAAGCGACGCGTCCCAGTTCACTGATCCACGTGCGGATGACGATTTCGTCCGCCGCTAGCGCGGCGGCTCGGTAAGTAATTTCATGGCTGCGAACCACCCAACCGACTCCTCGAGAGAGCTCGGCAGCCGAATCCCAACCGCATGCCGCGCTGTGATCACGAGCAGCCCAGAGCGTCCATTGCAAATACCGCAAATTGTGAACGTGCTGTTGGGCATCAATTTCGCTGTCCGCGACGGTATAATGGAGGTCGAAAAAAGCGGTCACGTGACACTTTGGGGAGAGAGTTTCATTGGAGACCGCACCTTCAGCTGGCCGATTGCGTATCCTTCACATAGGAACGGGATGATTGGGCTGGAGGAATCCGGGGCTTGATCTGATGGGCCTCATGTTATGGGGCTCAACGGTACGTCAAAATGCGTCACAACAAAACGAGGCTACTTATGATTTCGAGTATTCGGCTACTCAGTGCCGTCCGTCTTCCCGCTTTGGCGATGGTCTTGTTGACGCTGTCGATATCCCATTGCTTTGCTCAATCCCCCAATCAAACGCCCGTCACCGGAGACTCCAGCGTGTCCGATTCTAGTCCAAGTTCTGATCCCACCGCCCCCGCCAAGCAAGCCGTCGCGACCTTCGCCGGTGGATGTTTTTGGTGTACCGAAGCGGTTTTTGAACGCATGGAAGGCGTGAGCGACGTCGTGTCGGGCTACATAGGGGGCCGCATGCCCAATCCGGATTACAAAACAGTTTGCACGGGCACGACCGGGCATGCCGAAGCCGTGGAAATCTACTACGACCCGAGTGTGACAAGCTATGAAGAACTGCTCGAAGTGTTCTTCAAAACCCACGATCCCACCACGCTCAACCGACAAGGCGCGGATGTGGGGACCCAGTACCGAAGTGCGATTTTTTATCACGACGCCGACGAGAAGAGTCGTGCCCAGGCGTATATCAAGAAGCTCAACGATTCCCGGGAATTTCGCTCCCCCGTTGTGACGACTCTTGAGCCAGCGACCACGTTCTATACGGCCGAAGAGTACCACCAGGACTACTTTGCACTCAATCCGAACGCGGGATATTGCCAGGCGGTTGTGCGAACCAAGGTCGAGAAATTTGACAAGACCTTCGGCGACAAGATTAAAAAGGATGCCAAGTGACCCGATGAGGCCTTTGAAGAGAATCGTCACTGTTTGGCTTTTCGTGTTGGTCGTATCACAAACTCCTGCGTTCGCTCAAGTTGTTCAATTGCCATCGGTGCATACGTTCTCGTACTCCGGAAGCGTCTTGGTGCCCGATTCCGGATCGGCATTTCTGGGTGGCCGCAGCTCTTACGCCGCCGGCGCGGCATCGCGACCCGGTTCAAGCGCGATGGGCAGCCAAGGGGGAAGCTCAGCAGCGAGCGTGCATGCGACGATCATCGACTTGGAGGCGATGGATCGCGAGATTCTCGGATTTGACCCGCGACAGCGCCGGGTCGATCCTTCGCTAAGTGCCGATTCGGTGTCGCGGGGGACCGAGGAAGGCAAAGAACTCGTGCGATTCGCTCGCTCTCAGTATCGACTGGGAAATCGTCGACTCGCGTTCGAGGTCTATCAAATGGCGCTGGAGATCCTGCCAAGTGACTTGCGAGATTTGGCGGTGGCCGAAATGCGACGAGTCTTTCCCGCCGACGCCGTGCGGATGGCTAGCGCAAGGACGGCCTTGGCGGACTAGAATTCGGGTCGCATCGAGATGCCATCCTGCTAAAATTCCCGTCTTACTCCAAGCCCCTGTCATGATTGATCGTCGTTCGTTTCTCGTCTCCAGTGGTGTCGTAGCGGCCGTGGCGACATCGTCGATCCAGCCCAAGTTGAAGGCCGCAGACTCCGCCGTGAATTCGCCCCGCATTCGCTTTTGTTTGAACATGAGCACGCTGCGCGGACACAACCTCACCGTCCCCGAGCAAATTCGCATCGCGGGCGAAGCGGGCTACGATTCGATCGAACCGTGGATCGGCGACTTGGAAAAATACGCGTCGGCCGGTGGTAGTCTGGCGGATTTGAAGCGACAAATCGAAGACGCCGGCATGATCGTCGATAGCGCGATCGGCTTCGCGCAGTGGATCGTCGACGACGAAGCCCAGCGGGCCAATGGACTGGAGCATGCCCGTCGCGATATGGAATTGATCAAGTCAATCGGTGGGTCGCGAATCGCAGCACCACCAATCGGCGCCCATCAGTCGTCGGGTCCAGACTTAGCGACGATCGCCCAGCGTTATCGAGCCGTGCTGGAAGTGGGACACGAGGTGGGAGTTACCCCGCAGTTGGAACTTTGGGGATTTTCACCGACGCTAAGTAAGCTGGGTGAACTCGCCTACGTCGCGACGGCCGCGGGTCATCCCGACGCGTGTGTGTTGCCTGATTTTTATCACATCTACAAGGGCGGCAACGACTTCGCATCTCTCGGCATGATCGAAGCATCGCGAATGCACGTCTTTCACATCAACGACTACCCTGCACAGCCGGGCATCGACAAGATCGGTGACAAGGATCGAGTGTTTCCGGGCGACGGCGTTTGTCCGTTGCCAGAGATTATCGCGATGCTAATTCGAAACGGATTCGCGGGGGCTTTTTCGCTGGAGCTGTTTAATCCAGACTACTGGCAGCGTGACGCCTTGGCGGTGGCAAAAGAAGGACTCGAAAAGTCCCGTGCCGTTGTCGCTGCGGCTCGCGAGTTGGTCTAACAGCATTCCCAAGCCACGAAGTAAATCTATGTCAAAATTCGGACCCATGATCGCTGCGTCTGCCAAGCGCGCACTTGGATACAGTGAATCGCTGCTCAATGGCGTGACACCGGAAAACTACGCGAGATTCGCGTGCGTCAACGGCCAATCCATCGAATCCAATCATCCGGCGTTTGTATTCGGCCACCTCAGTTTGTATTTCTCGCGGATCGTCGAGCAGCTCGGTGGCGACGCTTCGTCCCTCATCCCCACGCCCGCTTTTGAGAAAGTTTTTTCACATACGGCGAAGTGCGTCGACGATCCCGATGGCACCGTTTATCCACCGCTCGATGAAATCATGGAGCGCTACTTTACTGGCCTCAATCAAGCGATCGCGGCGCTCGAAACGGCCGATGATGCGCAGTTCGACGCGCTCAACCCCAGCGAACCGTCGCGGACAAAGTTTCCGACGATCGGCGCGATGCATGCTTTCTACGTCGGAGGTCACATCATGTTGCATCTTGGCCAAGTGAGTGCCTGGCGCCGCTGCATCGGACTCGGTTCTGCGTAGCTTGGTGGATGGCGCATTGAGCGAAACTCTACCGATCCATGACTGTCTTGCCGACATCGTTCATGGATTGTCGCGAGGTGAAGCGGTGGTGCTCAAGGCACCGCCTGGCGCGGGTAAGACGACGGGCGTTCCCCCAGCAATCCTGCGGCTCGATCGTTATCCTGAGGGCCAAATTTTATTGGCCCAGCCCCGCCGACTTGCCGCTCGCGCCGCGGCAGCTCAGCTTGCCAGGATTATCGGTGGAGAACTCGGTGGCACCGTCGGCTATCACGTGCGATTCGACTCTCGCCAAACCAAGCACACTCGCTTGTTGGTGCTCACCTACGGCATGCTGCTCCGGCGGCTCCAGTCGGATCCACTACTGGATGGAGTAGCGTGTGTCATCCTCGATGAGTTCCACGAACGTAGCCTGGAGGCCGATCTCGCCCTCGGAATGATCGAACGAGTTCGCCGCGAATTTCGCGAAGAGCTCGGTCTTGTGGTGATGTCCGCCACGCTTGACCCCCAGCCGCTCGTTTCATTCCTTCGCCGCGCGGTACCGGTGACCAGCGAAGGTCGGATGTTTCCGGTCGATGTCCAGTATCGTCCGCCCCTGGTCCGCACGGGCCACCATCGTCAATCGACCATCGACCAAGTGATCGCGGTGCTACCGGAAGCCCTCACGTCGACGGCCGGGCACCTACTCGTCTTCCTGCCGGGGATCGGCGAAATCAATCGAGTGCAGCGCGGAATCGAGACATGTGGAATGGCTTCACAGTGCGATATTCTCCCGCTCTACGCGGATTTGCCGATCGAAGATCAGGACAGGGTGCTCGCGCGTTCGACGCGGCGAAAGATCATCCTGGCGACGAACGTGGCTGAGACATCGATCACGATTGAGGGTGTCACCGGTGTGATCGACAGCGGGCTGGCACGGGTAATGCGTTTCGATGCCAACATCGGTTTGCCAAAGCTGGGAATCGAATCGATTTCACAAGCCTCCGCGGATCAAAGGACTGGTCGCGCGGGCCGAACCCAGGCGGGCATTTGCTTTCGGCTTTGGCATGCGGCGGCGCATCGTGGACGGCCGCGTGTTGACGTCCCCGAAATCTTGCGAGCGGATTTTGCACCCGCCTTGCTGATGTTGGCCAGCTGCGGTGAACGCGATGCGAGTGCATTTCCTTGGCTCGAGCCACCGCGTGACGATGCAGTGCAAAGTGCACGCGAGTTGCTCGAGCGACTGGGTGCTGTCGATTCCGACGGCACGATCACTCCCGCCGGCATGGCGATGTCCGAATTACCCGTGCATCCACGGTTAGCAAAAATCCTTTTGGATGCCGCATCGGCAAAGGTGCTCGAAGATGCCGCGATTGCCGTGGCGCTGCTGACCGAACGCGATCCCTTTGCGCGTTCCAACTCGGCGCATTCCAATTCCGGGGCAACTCCCTTTAGACCCACGAGTTCGCACGGTGGCAACTTTATCGAAGCCGTGCATCAAGTGCGGCGAGAGCTCGCCGCACGCCATGTCAGTCCCTCCATGAAGCCGATCGAGCGGGTGGCCAAGCAACTGATCGCCAATGTTCGACATCGAGCCGATGAGTCGCTCGCGAACCGAATCGGAAGCACGGACCACGACGCATTGGCTCGCGTGCTTCTCGCCGGTTTTCCCGACCGAGTCGCACGTCGACGCGAGTCGGGCGGAAACACCGCATTGATGGTGGGAGGGAAAGGCGTTCGTTTGGATGCAGTTCCTGCGATGCGAGAATGGGAGCTCCTGCTCTGTTTGAACGTCAACAGTATCGAGGGTGAAACGCGTGTCAGCTATGCGTGTGGCATTCATCAAGACTGGCTCGATCCCAAATTTCTTCGCACCGTGGATGAGCCACTATTTGTTGACGAGACGCGATCCATGGTGGCACGTCGCCGGGACTACATGCTGGATTTGATGCTGAGCGACAAACCGATTCAGTGCAAACGGGGACCGGCGATCGGAGAAGTGCTTGCCCGTCGAGCCAAAGAGATCTGGAAGCAAAGTCTTCCCCCGGACAACCAATCGTTGCGATCCTATCTGTCACGCATCGAGTTACTGCGTGACACGATTGGACGAGATGAATTGCCTCGATGGGATGAAGCGTGTTTCGATCAATGGAGAGTCGAACTCGCATCGAAGTGTCTGTCGCTGGAGGAACTCAGCGGCGCGCCGTGGACCGAGACGGTTCGCCAGCAACTCGATTACGCCCAACAGCAATTGATCGAGCGAGAGGCTCCCGCGCGAATACAAGTTCCAAGCGGGAACGAGATAGCCGTGATTTACGAGCCAGGAAAATCACCGGTCATGCAAGTACGAATTCAAGAGTTGTTTGGCTGGCACGACACGCCACGTGTCGCCAAGGGACGCGTTCCGGTTCAACTGCACTTGCTTGGACCGAACTATCGCATTCAACAAATCACCGAGGATTTGCGGAACTTTTGGGAAACGACGTACATTCAAGTGCGGAAAGATTTGCGGGCCCGATACCCCAAACACCAATGGCCCGAAGACCCCTTCACCGCAACCGCATCACGCAACGGTCTAAAACCAAGAACGTGACGAATGCATTCGCAGATCCAGAAACAGTTCGCGATGCAGGTGATGAGCATTCTCAATGCAATCGTGCGTTGCCAAATGCTCGCGTTAACTAGTCTTAACCTGGGAAGCTGTGATAATGGAGTCCCGAGTGATGGCGGATTCCAACGTCTCGCGGTCATTGCTCGTAGTAGTCCGATCGGCATAGAAAGCCGACATCCTCGTTTCCCTTGAATTGTGTAGGACCGAAGTTATGTCACGAATGTTTTTAGGTGCGGCGCTATTGGTGGCGATGACATCCACCTACTCGGGCGCAGCCGATACTGCCGATTTCCTCAAACAAGGTGATCCAATCGGGGCGTTCACCGTGACCAAGGTCGCTGGGGCGGAAGACGACGGCGTCGAGGCGGGTGAGTCGCTTTGCTATCGTTGTCGCTATGGCTCGCGGCCGATGGTCATGGTCTTTACCCATGATGCGGGTGATGGCGTCGCCAAACTGGTTAAAGAACTCGATTCTGCTGTCGCATCGCATTCCGATGCCCAGCTCAAAGGCCTGGTAACCCTACTTGGAGAAAACCAAGAGTCGCTGAAGGAGAAAGCTGGAAAAATCGTCCAGAGTTCGGGTGCGAAGCACGTCCCGGTCGTCATTGCCGAAGAGGCTGAGCATGGCCCGCAAAATTATAATCTTGATGATTCGGTGGAAGTCACCGTGGTTGTTGCCAACGACAGTCAGGTGGTCGCAACTCATACGTATCAGGCTGCGAATATCGATATTAAGCAGGTGATGAGCGACGTCCAGCAGATGCTTAACTAGGTATTCGACGCTCGTTTCAACATTACCGGCCGCCCTCGAGCCATCCATCTTGTCCAAGGTGGGTGGCTGATTTTTTTGTGCGGACGGTTCAATTGTGACCTAGGGTTGCCACAGTGGATTGCCGTTGGCGCACGATACCCGCCGGATGATGCGGGTAGGCCGAATTGTGCAGGCTGTAGCGACCAGTGGCGATCGAACGGGATGAAGCTCGATGCGTTCGATTGAGGTAGATATAGCGTGCTAGTTCGATTCACTTGCCTCGCGACTTTCGCGATTTCCGGTTCGTTAGCCGTCGCCGCTACGCCGACGTTGACAGTCACTGATGATGCGCACGCATCGACACCCGCGGACCCACGGTTGGTGTTGGGTAGCGAGGCCTGCGTGAAATGCCACGCTGCGGAAATCAAGACGTTGGCACCGTCGCGGCATGTGCGTACGTTGGATGAGCTTCATCGTCGCCCCGAGGCTGCCCAAATCGCGTCCAAATTAGGATTGCGATCGATCAAACATGATGGGCGCTGCGTCGCGTGCCATTACACCCAACAGCAGGAACCGTCGACTGGACATCTTCACGTCATCGCCGGTGTGTCGTGCGAGTCCTGTCATGGCGCAGCAAAAAATTGGGTGGAGCTGCACCATGACTACGGCGGTGAGGGCATCACACGCGCCACCGAATCCCCGGAGCACCGTCGCCTGCGCATCGAGCGTAGCATTGCGGCGGGAATGAGAAATCCTGCGAACGTCTATCTGGTCGCCCAGAGTTGCTATCGTTGTCACACGACTGCCGATGAACAGCTAGTAAACATCGGTGGCCACAGTGTCGGGAGCTTGGATTTTGAGTTTGTATCCTGGAGCCAGGGCGGTCAGCGACACAACTTCGTGCGTACCGACGGTGCGGTGAACCAGGCCAGCACTCCCCAGCAACTGCGAGTCATGTTCGTCGCGGGAATGATGGCGGAGCTGGAGGCGACGCTGCGCGCGACTTCGGTCGCGACCGAGAAGGCCAGCTATGGTGTCAACGCGGCCCAAAGAGCCGCTCGCGCCGCGGCAAGGCTCGGAAGCGTGAATCAGAAAGTGACCGTCCCCGAAGTCCAAGAAGCGGTACGCATATTCAGTTCAGTCGGTCTGCGACTCAACAACCAGGCGGAATTATCCGCCGCGGCAGACGCGATCGCTCGGCTCGGTTACCAATTTGCCAAATACAACGACGGCAACTTGCTGGTCGCCCTCGACCCTTTCATTCCTGATCCCGGTCGCTGGAAATAGGGTGGCCAAACTCCTTATTTGTATCTCGGCGGCAAATTAGACATACTGACTGTCCTGACTTAGCTCGATTCCCTAGCGAAACGGCAGTGGCGGTGCAGAAACTCGATTCAGCTTGTTTGTCGCTTTTGGCAGCCATGGTGTTTAGCATGGCCGGCGGGGCGCGCGGTGACGAACCTTTCGCGGCCGCACCAACGACGGTCGCTCCGAATGGGATACCCGTGCAACCGGGAGGTCCGCCTGCCATGGGCCCCGATGGAAAGCCAATCAAACCCGGTGATGCTGCTAAGGGCAAACCGGACGAGGGCGCAGCGAAATCGGAATCTCCGCCACCCAAAGTCATTCGTCGCGAGGAGAAAGCCGAAGGGGATGCGAACCCCGACGAGTTGAAAGCAACCGTGGGTGACGATGGCCGTGTCGCGTTCGAGTTTCGCAACCAGCCTTGGGTGGATCTCGTCCAGTGGCTCGCGGATATCTCGGATCTACCCCTGGATTGGCAAGAGTTACCAGCGGACCGTGTCAATCTCACCAGCCCTGGACGGTACACCGTCGAAGAAACTCGCGATCTGTTTAATCGACACCTTCTGGCGCGAGGCTACACCTTGCTGAAACTGGATGGTGGATTGGTTGTAGCCAAAACACAGGACATCAATCCTGCGATCGTTCCGCGTGTTGAACCGGATGATTTGGTGAGGCTGTCTCCGCACACCTTTGTCCGGACGTCGCTGGATGTTGGTTGGCTTTCGGCGGAGAAATTAGCAGTAGAGCTCAAGCCAATGATAAGCACTAACGGTCGTCTGACGGCATTGACCACCACCAATCGCATCGAAGCGATGGATGCCGCGATCAACCTGCGCCAGATTGCCGAATTGCTCACCAATGAGCGCAATCAAAGCAGTCGCGAAGCATTGGCGCCTGAATTCAAGTTGCGATATTTGCCGGCGGAGGAAGCCAAGCTCATGCTCGAGGAATTTCTAGGCGTTAAGAAAGAGAAAGAGCCGCCGATGAGTCCTCAGCAGATGCAGATGATGCAACAGATGCGTCAACAGAATGGCAATCAACCACCACCTCAAGCGAAAGAACCGGAGGTGTCGATCGTTGCCAACACTCGTCAAAACTCCGTGATCATTCGTGCCGGACCGGATCGTGTGGCGATCGCGACTGAGTTCCTCAAACGAATTGATATGCCCAGCGATACAATGGTGTCGCTGGCCGACGTTCAAAGCCGAGTCCAAGTTTATCGATTGGCGTCGCTCGATCCAGAACGTCTCGTCGAAATCATCAGTGAGATGAACGTACTTGAACCGTCGACGCGAATGCGTGTGGACAAAGACAACAAAGCTCTGATCGTGAACGGAAGCGGCGCGGACCGATTCATCATTTCCTCGTTGATCGAACGACTCGATGGTAGCGGGCGGAAGTTCGAAGTGCTTCAACTCCGTCGCCTGGATGCGACCGAAGTGGCAGAGTCGATCGAGTTTCTGATGGGCCAAAAGAAGGAAGAGAAGCAGGAGTCGCGGCGTTCCTATTACTACTTTGACCCCTTTGGAAACAATGATGAAAAAAACAGCAAAGGCGACGAGTTTCGCGTCGCCGCCAACGCGAGAAGTCGCCAGATCCTCGTTTGGGCCAACGACATTGAAATGGAGGAGGTGCGTTCACTGCTGGTAAAACTCGGTGAATTGCCACCTGAGGGCGGAAGTCGTCAACCTTTCCGAGTCATTGACGCCGCGACGACGCCGGAAACGTATGACTACCTGCAACAGCTGCGAGCTCATTGGCAACGGCTTGCACCGAATCCTTTGGAGTTGCCCGAAGCCGACCAGTTTCGAGATCCCAACGATGATGCCAAAGCACGTTCGATCGAGGATGACACGGATGAGGTGAATGACAAGGCGAAAGGAAATGACAAGCAACCGTTAGATATGAATGGCGATCATGAGTTGCTCGATGACGTCACGGCGAACGGTGACGATGGTCAGGCGGATCTCGTTTCCGACTATCGACTCGCGACCGCCCAAGTTGCTGAGGATGAGGTTGGCGAGCGACTACCCAAGATCGAATCGGCCCGCGATTTCGATCGATTGTTTGGCCAGGGTGCTGCGCAATCCGCTCGCGAATCGATGCGAGAGAGCCCCAAGGGTACTGCGACGAAAAGCTCGCCTTCGCCTTCGATTAAAATCACGGTGGATCGCAACGGTAATCTCTTGCTGATGAGCGAGGATACGCAGGCACTGGATCGCTTGGAGGATTTGATGCTGCAGGTCGCACCACCCCAGCGTCCCTACCGGGTGTTCCCCGTCAAGAACGCATCGGCAAGCTGGATGCGTTTGAACCTGGAGGACTATTTTGCTGATGCCGAGGACGAGGGCGACTCGGACGCCGATCGCTTCTTTGGTTGGTACTTTGGCGTCGACAACAACAAGAAGGAATCCAAAAAACCCGGGCTCGGGGCGGGCGCAAAGCTTCGATTCGTTTCCGATAACGATACGAACACGATCGTGGTCACGGGTGCTTCGAGCGACCAATTGAAAACCATTGCCGAATTGATCGAATTGTGGGATGTGCCGGAGCCCGTCAATAAACGCAAAACACGGTTCACCCGTTTGATTCCGGTGACTTATGGCAAGGCCGATAAGATCGCGGAGACCGTCAAGGACGCCTACCGAGATTTGCTAAGCAGTAATGACAAGGCGTTTCAAAAGCCCCCGGCCG
>JBGSKM010000047.1:0-86446 GCA_041741195.1 Pirellulaceae bacterium | reverse complement strand
TTGGAAACAATGGCTGCTGGTCCGTTCATCACTTGGTACCTCCATGCGGGAAACACGCCACTCAACAACGAGCGGCTTGACTTCAGCAATGACAACGCAATCCTTGGACCGAAACGAAATCAACGTGCGATTGCCCTGCAGGGGCCTAACTGGTAGTTCAAGTTACCGGTTGGCCCGACAGTGCACGGGATTTTGAAATTCTGTTGGACGTTCAGGTTTCGTGAGGCAAACTCAAATTTCTCAATCCAAAGCTACCGAGTCGGATTTCGGTGTGAAGATGCCTGCGATGATGAAGACGAGTTGTACTCCGATGAAGATGCTGAGCCACATCAACACACCGCTGGTGAACCCGTAGCTGTGGAGCCCGATCCCAAGTTCGTTCGTTCCGAACCAACTCCACGCGGTCACGATGTTTCCACCAATGGCCAGAATCGAAAATCCTTTTGCCGCCACCATTCCGTCCCAGCGGGCGTGGAGCATGAGCGCATTCCAAATCACGATCAAAAGCGCGCCATTTTCCTTGGGGTCCCAGCCCCAGAATCGTCCCCAACTATCGTCGGCCCACAATCCACCAAGCACCGTGCCGACAAAACTAAACAGGATCCCGAAACAGGCGGCCCCATAGCACACTCGATACAAATCTCGTAGCGCCGTCTTGTCCTTGCCAATCCACATCGCGACGAGATAGCCGATTCCGAGAATGCCCGCGACCATGGTCGCGACGTAGCCGAGCGTGACACTGATCACGTGCGTTGCGAGCCAGAATTGGGTGTCGAGGACCGCTTGCAACACTGGCATCGTATCGCCCGTGCTCAAACCATACGCGACAAGCAGCGTTAGCATGCCCGCGGTGGCCGAAAGCATATTGCCGGTACCGCGCCGAAAAATACGTTCGACCACCAAACCGAATAGGACCGCCGCCCAGCCGATGAAGACCGCGGACGAATAAAGATTGATCACCGGAGCGCGACCGGTGATGTAAATGCGACAAAACAGCGCAACGGTATGGATTGCTAGTGCGACGGCGAGAGTGCCCCAGACGACCTGGCGCAATCGTGGCAAGTCCACACAGAAATAGACCAAGCCGAGAACCACGCACATGATGTAGAGCACCATGGCCACACCGGTAGGCCAATTCGATTGCATCCAACGTTCCAGTGACACTCGCGTTAAATCATAGCCGGGGATGTCGAACGATTGCACGCCAGCCAGGTGTGTGTCCACCGCTTGGTTGAATGCGGCGGTGTCATGGTCACCGTATGATTTCAGCATCTCGCTAAAACTATCGATGCCGGGATTCGCGGGAACTTCCAATGAGACCCGTGACTTAGCCATCTCAAAAAACGCCGGCGAGAATGCTGACCACGTCGGTTGATCAACAGAAGTGCTCGCGACTTTTTCTTCCGGCGGAATGATGGCTGGTGCTGGCATCTGCGAGAGGGCTTCCATTTGACGCTGCAATTCCCTCAGCGCGAACATTTGTCGGGCTTGGAGCGAAGTGCCCTCGGGAAAAAGCTCCGCTGGGATCTCTGGCGGCATCGGCAGTCGGAAGGCCGCTGCCGTCAATGTGTATTGACGAGTGCGATGATCGAGTTCGATCAGCTTCTTCTCTTTGAAGGACTGGTCAGCGGGCTCTTTCTTGGCAGCAACATCAACGATGTCCGAAACACGATCAAAGTTCTTGCTGATTTCATTGAGCGAGTACAGTTTGCTTTGACGACGCTCCAGTTCGAGTTCACTGCGGACTTCTTCGGCATCGATGCGGAACATTTCAACGCCGCGCAGCGCTTCGGTATCGATCGCGACTTCCATCAGCCACTGCATCGCCGACAGCTTCTCGTCTTTGACGCGCGCCTTCATGCTATCGGGAATCGGATCGAGCTTGAGCGATTCTTTGTTGCTGATCGATTTCAGCGTCTGCCGGGCGTAGGAATCCAGCGGCATTACTCGTCCGCCAAATTGCACGGGGATCTTGCCAGCGGTGTGGAAGTCGTACTCAGTGGCGCGAGTCGAGGGTCGGTAGGCATTCATGACCGCGTCCCAGGGCACCAGCATGAACGAGGCGAATAGCGCAAAGCCAGCGACACCGACCGCCACGGGCCACTGAGATGGGCCCGCGGGCTGTTGCAGCAAGAACGAATCCTCGTGATCGTTCGGCACGCCGAGTTCACGACGATTCTCGCGTTGCCGACGCCGGAGAAATCGTCCAAGCGTTCCGGAGAAGTGAACGAGCATGCCCAGCGCCGTGATGCTGCACGCGACATACGGGATCAACCAACCGGAGTTGCGGACGACTTGCAAGCCCGTCATCTCCTTGCCGCCTGGAAGCGGAGTGTAATTGGATTGATAGAAAGTTTCGCCTCGGTAGCGAAGCGGATTGTTCATCCACACTCGCTCCTTGCGGTCTTCGCCCGTTTCGCTATCGACGATGCGGATAAACGACGAATAGTCACGCACCGTGTTGCTGCCGCTGTAATCGACACGGCGAACGTCTTCAAGCTGGACCCAATACGGTTTCACCAAGCGGTGCAGTCGAAGGCCAATCTGGTACTCGGTGCCATCGATTGTCACCTTATCGAAAAGATCTTTGGTCGAACCGTCGGGCACGAGCACTTCGCGGTCGGAGAGACTTTGGCTGACCAAGTAGCGACCGAGAGATTCACCGGAAGACTTTGACAACAGTTCGACATAACCGGCGGCGAGATTCATTCGATTGTCGGTGCCACCAATCTTGGCGAGGGGGTTCGCTTGAATTTCCAAGCCGACTCCGGCGTTAGCAAGGTTGTCGCCTTTGACGTCGACCAAGCTCGAATTGTCGTAGAACGCCAAGACGCGAACGTCGACCGGTAACGCGGGATCGGAAATCAGCGACTCGTCGGCCGCAGCCTTGGTGAGACGTGTGCCAGGGATAGCGGTGATGATTTTTTCTGTGTCGGTTGACTTCACAAACGTGAACTCGATGCTGTCCAAATCGATCATCGTGTTGGACGACTGACCTTCGACGAGACTCAGTCGTTGTTCTTGTTGGCGATCACCAAACATGAATTGGCCGAGCATCAATAGTCCCACGCCCAGGTGCAACAGCACATTGCCGCCTTGCTTGCCAAACAACAGCAAGCATCCGACCATCAACACGAGCCCGGCGCCGAGTCCCTTGGTCAATTGCCAAACGATACGCAATCCAGGGTCGCCAATGCGAAAGCCGCTGACGAGTGCATAGACGATGAAGATCGCGATCACGCTGGCTGCGATCACCGACGCGAGTTTCGCGTTGCGGTTGGAAGTTTTGACCGCTGCCATGACTAGCCCGCAAGCGATGACGGTCAGTGTCGCTAGGATCAACGCCCACAGTGTTTCATAAGCCATCGGCGGTGTCCCTTGCAGCCCTTCGCTATTTTGGCCCAAGACAATGACAACCGTGGCCAACAGTGCGCCGGCGACCATGAACGCGCCACCTAGCACCGCTTTACCGCCACTGGCCTGTAGCCGAAACCGCGTCCATTTGGCGGCGACGAGATTGAACATCAACAAGACGCCGACGAGCGCACCACCGGGGAACGGGATGATTCCCGGGATCGGATTCTCATGACGCAAAAAGGCTTGAGGAAAAAAATCGTCGAAGTGCAGCCACGCGATCCACGCCAAGAAATAACGATTCTTGACGTCGAGCATGTTCATCTCGTCCTGGGCAAGTGTTCCCACCAACACAAGAACCAGTGATATGGCGAACAGCGCGACCGTGAACTTGAGCGAGCCCAGAATTTCCAAAACGCTATGCAGCGACAATGAAGATTCACCCTGACGATCGATCGACTTGGCAGTGCTGTCCGATGTGATACTTGCCATGAGAAATACTTGAGTTGGGTGGGAATGCGAAACGCGCGAGTCGGTGACCCGAGTATTGGGAACGCTATAGCTTGATGGACTTGAGGAAATCTGCGATCGCTTGCGATTGCTCGATAACGGTTTTTGCAGGACCCGTCATTTTCACAAACAAGCTCATCCCGTCCTCGAGCGGAATGATGGTGGCGTCGATCGCGGTGCCACTCTCCGGTTCCGCTCCATGTAAGAGAAACCGTTGAGCCGGTCTGCCGTCAACTTCAATCTTCTGCGCCGCCGCCAATGCCTCGTCGACCACTTCGTCGGCAGCTCCCTCCGAGCGAACTTGGCCGATCCAGCGGGCGACATTATCACGTAGGTTGCCGCCCGCGGGCATCACCGTTAGCTCGGCGGGCGATTCGTCGGGTCCTGCATTGAACGCGGCCCAACGCATCATCGTCATATTCCCAGCTCGCCAGCCCACGGGTGTCTCGTACTGGATCTTCGACGACGAGGACTCCGAAGCATCCGCGGATGCGGTCGCTGGCGGCGGGATCGATCCGGCGGACGATGCCGCCGGCATACCGGCAATCGGTGGCTGGCCAGCAAACGGAGGTGACATGCTCGATCCGCTGCCCGGTTCGCCTACGAGGTCGACCCAAACGCTTTCGCCATCGGATGCTGGCACTTCGATCGGCTGGCCCTCGGCCCATTTTTCGGTCGAAGGCTCCAGACTCAATTGCCCACGCCAACGATTCACATTCATGGCGACTTGTTCGTCCCAGTCATCGCCGCGGACCAAATTCGAGATGCTCAAATCGAGTTGTTTCTCGGGTGTCATGATGTCGATGGAGGCAAATCGCATCGCTTTTTCACCCGCTTTTTGCCATCCCTCGGGAAGTGTGTCGAGCTTGGGGGCGTCTGAGTCAAACTCGATGTTCGTCACGAATTGCTTGAATTCCGTCTCAATTCGCTCAATCGCCGCCTCAGGTCCTGTCACTTTGAAGAACCAAACTAATTCGCCACGGGGAACCATGGCTGCGAGCATGCGTTCATTGCCGACCCGAAGCTGGGCTGGAACCGTCGTTGGTATTGAATACGTGATGACGGGCTCCTCACGCTGGCATCCTGCCAAAGCGAGAAACAGAGGCAGCCAAAAAGCTGCGAGCACCCCAGTGGTGGGTGAAAATGAAAGCATGCTAGCCTGGAGGGGATTGGGCGGGACCGATTCAACCACACGACGAGGGTTCGTCGTGTGATCCAATCGGTACTATAAACGTCAACCCGGTCCGGTTCGTACCCGTGTTGTTTTGTCACGGGCAATTTCGCCAATCGTGACTAGGCGTCCCAGCCCATGAGTGATACGAGGGCGTTGGTCAGCGAGCTGACCGGTGCCGCAGGTTCTTGATAGGTCCAAAGGTTTCGGAGCAAGTCGGTCATCAGCATTCCTCCGAGGCTGAGCGTGCAAATGATCATCAACAAGCTCGCCACTTGCATCAGCGAGAATGGGATCTCGTAGCCGATCGCACCCGCGGAGGCTCGGGCAGTCGGCGCTTCTGCGGTCTCATCGATCCCCAGGCCCTCTTCGGCCTCCACCATACCGACCTCTTCGACAGCGGCGCCGCCGGCATCGCCGAACACGTCGCCACCAAAGGGATCGCCATCAACCACATCGACTTCGCCGAATTCGACCGCTTCGCCAATGGCGTCGGAGTCCTCGACTTCGATGACCTGGGATCCGCTCTCGATATCGCCATCGAGCCCGATTCCGGAAGCGGATAATTGAAAGTCTTCGTCGGCGTCAAAGTCGACTGCCGAGCCCGAGGTATCGAGTTTTCCAGAACTCTTGCCCGAGCCACTACCGATTCCGCTGCCGCTTTCGTTAAGTTCCGCCCCGAGATCGAGTGCCGAGAGGCCGCTGCCAGCCAAGTCCAACGGTTCACTTTCGAGCGACAAACCGCTGTCCGAAGGGCTCATCAGGTTGATGCCGCTGTCGCCGGCGATGGAGATGTCGCCACCTGAATTGCTAATCACCAGGTCGTCATCATCGTCGGCAATCATCAAGTCGTCATCATCATCCAGCGCGTCGTCGAGTCCGGCCAACGAACTGCCGCCACCGCTCAATCCGAGCGAGCCCGAGCTGCCCATCAACGCTTCGCTGTCGCCGGAGATCAAACCGCTTCCGCCCGCTTCGGAGCTGAGCAAATCGAGTTCGCTGAGCACGTCCCCACCGACACTGCTCTTGGACAAAAGCCCGCTGCCGCTTGCGTCAAGCTCGGACATCAATTCAAGGCTGCTGGCTCCACTAGGACGAAGCAGCATATCGCTATCGTCGCCGAGCACGTCGCCGCTTTCCGATCCGATCAGTTCGTCGCCGCTATCTTCATCGTCGCCAAAATCCAAACCGGTATCGTCGTACGAAGGCGCGGCTTTTTTATTTCCAACCAAACCTTCCGGTGCAGAATCGCCCAGGGCTCGCAACTCCGCGTCGGTAATCGGTCCGGTGCTGCCCGCGTTGGGTTCGATGGCCAAATCGAGCAACCCAGAATCTTGCAGTGACGGCTCGTCCAATTTCGAATCCGTCGAGTCGATCTCGAGCAACAGACCCGATTCGCCAGGCTTCTTGCTGGCAACGATCGCCACGTCACTATCGTCACTGGAACTTGGGACAAGATTGACATCGCTGCCCTGGGCGAGCTTTTCGGTACCGAGTTCCAAGTCGCTGCCGGTCCCGTCGGAATCGCTGCCCAGTTCATGCTCGTTGACGAGCAAACCGCTGCCTCCGGCTAGGGCATCGCCAAGTTCATCCGCCAGCCGATCGATATCAGCGTCCGGGAACTTCCAACTCGCACCATCGCGGAACCCACGGACCTGGCCCTGGCTGCGCAGTTCAACAAGCCGATCAGTGGGGATTCCGAGTTTTTTGGCGGCTTCTTCGAGAGACAGGTAATTGGCCATTGAACTTCCAGGGCTCCGAGCACATTACCGCGGTTTGACCCCCATCGCCCGAATTTCCTCGGGAAGGGGCTTGGCCGCGTTGAATTGCAGTGAAAAGTCAGCGTCGATAGGTCGGCTACTCGCCAACCGAATCACGCCGGTACTATCCACATGATACACAGCCATCCACGATTTTCCCGTATGAACTAGCGTAATTGTCTGAGTTCCCGAACCGTCAACATGGGAAAATCCGATCATGTCGGCCGAAACAGCCAATTGAACAGTTGGACCGGTTTTGCCGCCCCCCACAACGGCGGACGAAGGGATCACTTCCGGAAATATCGGACTAGATTCCTGCTGGTGGATAGGTGTCGGCTCGATCACCCCGGGAACGGGCGTTTGGCTGGTCGCCAGCGAACCCACAAATAGCGCGAAGCTCGCGACCGCCACCACTCGGGAGCCCGAGAGGTGCATTCTGGCGACAAGAAATTTCCTGATTCGTTGACGATCGAAGTGACGCATATCTGCCGTATCCTCCAGTGATCCTGCCGAAAACCCCGCCCTTCCGCGCGTCGCGCAGGCAAAGCGTGCGCGATCCTACGACGCTCGCGCGAAACCGTGCAAGCCAAATCCCTTGAAGGTGAGCGAATGTGCAGGTTGCAATGGCGTTTGCGTAACCGATCTTGCGATGCGGCATTGATTTTGACGATTAGGTGAGTTGGTGCGATGAAGGGCGACTGATTTCGCGAAGGTCCCGCCCGAAGGGACTCATGGAATGCTTGGCCCTCGCACAGTTCAAAATTTGATTTGTTCGTCCCGCAAAAAGGGCATGACTGGCCGTGAGTACTGACCGAGGCGACGAATTTAAACTCGCACCGAAGGCGAGAACGTCAATCAACAATTCAGCGGACACTTCCGCCAATCCCAGTACTCCACCGCAAGTCGCGGGGGATGCTGCTACGGCGAACGCGGAGTCCACCAGCGGAATCTGGGTGGGCACGCTGGGGGTATTATTCGCCGCTACATTTTACGCCGTCGTCTACGCCGTTCCCTGGGAACCGCTAAAGCGCTACTTTCTCGGGCATCCGATCGCCGTGGCGGCGACGATTTTGTTTTGGATCGCCGCCTCGATTCTATTGACGAAATGGATTCGGCTTTCAGGGCAAAATGCCCAATTGGAAACGATTCGCGACGACGATCTGATGCCCAGTCAATCGGCGCGATCAGCGAGCCCGGCCAGCGAATGGATGGCTCGACACAATGCTGGCTTGATCGCAAAGAACTGGTTGGTAACGCTCGGCCAACTACCGTTCAGCACACGCTCGAACCAGTTGATCATTCGGCTTCATGAGTTGTTGGTACGACAATCACAGCGAGGCACATCCAAGCACCTTGCCGACGATCTGCGCGAACTCTCCGCGCGAGACTCGGATGCGGTGCACGATTCGTTCTCGCTGGTGCGAATCATCGTTTGGGCGATTCCGATGCTCGGTTTTTTGGGCACCGTGATTGGGATCACCCAAACGCTCGGCGGTCTCGATTTCACCGATGGGACCGCCGCGGTCGATCGTCTCAAGAGCGGACTCTATGTGGCGTTTGATACCACCGCGCTAGGCATTGTGCTGAGCGTCGTAGCGATCTTTTTGCAGTTTCCGGTGGAGCGTGGAGAGCAGCGGTTTTTGGCAACGATTGACGCGCGAGTCAATCGCCTCGTATCAGCGTGCTTGCCCAGCGACGATGCGGGTGACAATCAAACGACGTTGATTGCTGACTTGTGCGATGGTATCCGCGTTGCCGTTGCGGAATCGCTGGCCCAACAAACCGAGTTGTGGCGCAGCACGATTGATGCTGCGCATGAGCGATGGCAAGACATTCATCAATCCACGTCGACTCAAATCACCGAGGCGTTTTCCGGCTACCTCTCCCCTGCCCTTCGCGAGCATGCGTCGCTTCTGGACGACTCGGCCAAAGTCGCCGGTGACCGGCTGCAACGACAATGCGACCAATGGCAACAAACGATGGCGCATCACAGCGACCGTTTGCTCGCGACCCAACAAACGTTGCTGGCACAATGTGATGCGCTCGCGTCGACGACCGATCGTGCCGACGAGCTCGCGGGATTGCAGGCGACACTCGATAGCAATTTGGCACGATTGCAAGAAACCAATCTCGCCATCGACCGCAGCGTCGCGGCGGCCGCTGGTGAAGGCATGGCGGATGCGATGCGCGTGCTCGCTCGAGCGGTCGACGTGCTGTCCAATCGCATCACACCGACCGACGACGTGCCGGTGCGGGCTGCGATCGTCCGGCAAACGATCGCCGAAGAGAAATCGTCGAGGCGAGCGGCATGAGCAGACGCGCCCGCGTCGGGCTATCGCCATCACTCTTTCCGTTTCTTGCGGTGCTGGTGTGTACGCTCGGTACCCTGATTCTGTTGCTCGCACTCGTTGCCCAAAATGCAACGACCAAGGCCCAACGCGATGCGGCGGCGAAACGGGCGTCCGAGCAAATCGCTGTGGACACCAAGGATGCCCAGCCGAAGCCGACGCGAGATACCGTCCAGCGTTTGATCCAAGAAGGTGAATTTCGCGTAACCCAGCTCGTGTCGTTTCGCGATTCACAAACCGCCGATTTGGAAGGACGCCGCGATCAAGTCACGCATCTCGAAGACCACATACGTCGTGTCCGCGAAGAACTCGCGCGATTGAATCATGAGGTTCAACTCGCGACGAGTGAAACGTTACCGCAAGCCGCTGATGAAGAACGACTGAGCGACCTCAAGAGTCAACTCGAACGTGAACGTGATGATCTTCAAGAACTTCGCGAATCGGCAAAGTCAAAGCGACCTCGCGTCGTGATCGTTCCTCACAAAGGACCCAATGGTACCGATCGACGTCCCGTGTATCTGGAGTGTACCGCCTCCGGAATCACGATCTGGCCCGAGTCGTCCCGGATTGATTTGGCTGAACTGCTCGCGACGGACAAATCTGCGAATCCCGTCGATGCGGCGCTGAGAACAGTGCGGCTGCATGCGATGCAAAATTACGGCGATTCGATTCCGCCGTATCCGCTGTTGGTCGTGCGTCCAGATGGGATCGAGACTTACATCGCTGCCAAAGCCGCGATGCAAGATTGGGATGACCAGTTCGGTTATGAACTGGTGCCTGCGGACGTGGATCTGGCCTTCGCTCAACCTGACGAGCAACTGAAACAGAAAGTCGAAATCGCGATTCGCGAAGCCGTGTCGAACCAGAAGGTTCGCATCGCGATCCTCGGTGGCGTTAGCGGGCGCGGCGGTTCAGCCGGTGACGGCTCGCCAAGGACCGGAACCGGATCGGGTTCAACGGGCGCTGCCGGACGTGTGCGAACCCTATCCGCAGCGGCACTGGACCGCGAGGGACGCAGCGGCGGTTTCAGCGATATTGACCGAACAGTCCCCCTTGGCAATCAAGGGTCGAGCTGGGGATCAAGTGCGACACCAAGTTACGGTTCGGCCTCGACCGGAGACGCGACCGCCGTTCGCCGACTAGATGAACATCTGCAGAATGCTGCCGAAGAACTGGCCGATGGCCAGACTTCGAAGATGACCAGCGGTGCAACCAATGGCGGTGGCCCCTCGGGAGCAACCGGGGCTGGGGGATCAAGCGACCTGGCCACCGGCGGCGCCGGCGCGGCCAACGCGGGCGATGAGGTCAACAATACTTCCGACGCGACTTTGGGGGCCAGTCCTACGGGACCCAAAGCCATGGGCGCGTTCCAATTACCGCCGAGTTCCAGCGAACCGGGACAGGGCACGGCAGCGACAGAAACCAATGCTTCCCCCGATGGACCCACCGGTAGCGCCGCGGACAAATCCGACGTCGCCGCCGAGTCCGACGCCAAGGATCCGTCCGCGGGTCAGTTCGCAACTGGTTCAACAAACGGTTCGGGCGAGGGAGGAACGCAGTCCAGCGGTGGCGGCAATTCGTCTCAATCTGCATCCGGCGCAGCAGGTGCGCAAGCTTCCGCACGCGGTTCGGCGGATGACTTGCAGCAGGGAACTCCGTCGGTCAATGTTTCGAATGCGACACCGCCCACGTCCGCGCGGAAAATGATCCAGCGCAAGGGTAACAATTGGGCGATTCCGGACAACATGGCTGGTATCAACGGGACCGCGGTCGTCCGCACGATCCGCGTCGTTTGTTACAACGACCGACTCGTCTTGTTGCCACCGGCAAGTGGCGGTGCGACAGAAATGTTTGGGTTCTCGGACGGCGAAATTGACCGAGCGACATTGGAACTCGCGTCCGCTGTTCGTGATCGCATCGAGACTTGGGGACCTTCGCTGCCTGGCGGTCGTTGGCAGCCGCGGCTCGAGGTCGAAGTGAAGCCGGACGGCAGCCAGCGTTTCCAGCAATTGCAATCGCTGATGAATGGCAGCGGCGTCGAAGTCACCGGGAGACCTAGCCAATGATCCAACTGCGTCGTAAACACGCTACGCTCGAGATGGGCCAAGACGCGTTCCTGGATATCGTCGCTAACTTGGTTGGAGTGCTGATCATTTTGGTGGTCGTGCTGGGCACGCAATCACACGAAGCGCTCCACGACGTCGTCGACGATTCCACGATGGAAGATTTGGCGACGGACGAGCATATGTCCGTGTTGACGGAACAAGCGATGCAAGCGGCATCGGCACAACGGGACTCGAATCGTCTCGAAGCGACCATTCGACAATTCGATCGCGAAATTGCGACGAAGAAACAGGAGCGTGCGATCCTGATGGACCTGCTTGCCGAAGCGAAGCTTGCGTGGCAAGAGGCCAAGAAAGATTTCAATCAGGATGCGACCGAGGCCGCAGCGAAAGAAGTGGAGATCCAACGGCTTGAAGCGGAACTCGCCGAGCTAAACGGTGAACGCCAACGCATTGAAGCCGAACCGGAGCCCGTCGTGGCGGTTGAGCACTTACCGACGCCCATGGCCAAAACCGTATTTGGCGATGAAATTCACTTTCGTCTAAAAGACAACTTGGTGTCGGTCGTTCCGATCGATCGGTTGATCGAAGAAGTCAAAGTCGAGATGCAACGAAGTCTACGCGGAAACCGCGAGGGACAACTCGAAACCGCCATCGGTCCCGTACGCGGATTCATTGCCCGAGTAGAGATGAACCGATCGCATGAAATGGTTTCGCGCGGCGGGCAGATCCGCAATGCAACGGGAGTCGAGGTCATCGGGATGACGATTGAGCCACTGGCCGAACCCCACGGCCAAACCATCCAAAGTGTCTTGGCGGGAAGCAGCCAACTCGACATCGAACTCGCCGGTCGCGACCCAGCAACCACCACGATCACCGTGTGGGTTTATCCGGAAAGCTTTGCAGCGTTCCGCCAGCTGAAAGAGCACCTCTACCATAAAGGCTTCGCTACGGCGGCGAGGCCCTTGCCCGTCGATTTTCCCATCGGCGTGAGCCGCAACGGAAGCCGTTCGACAGCACAGTAGCGTCTCTGCACCACTCCTAAACTTGCGGACTTAACGAGCGAGATGCTGCTCGATAAGTCGAACCATAGCTTCGGAAGATTCCACCGCTCCGGCGGTGCTTGTACTCGGGAACAACAGCTTCGGAATCGTTCCTCCCCCGGCTTTTTGGTACAGCGACACATGTTTGCTGATGAATTCTCCAGGCGTTGGGCCTGCGACAACTTGATCGAGTTGGCTTTGATCCACGAGCGAACGTGCGTGTGCGATGGCTTGGTTGTAGTTCGGGGTGGATTCGAAAAGATAGTTATGGAATTCGCTGAACTTTTCTCGGTCCAGGAGCCACACCGCGATTGCTAATTTGGCCAGTTGACACGCTTCTGCGTGCGCTGCTTGGGTCGTGCGAACCGTCGGATTGCATCGACTATCCAGTGGCACCGGCAGGGTCATGACTGCGAGACGATCACCAAACCGCTGGCGGGCCCCTTCAAGCGACTTGTGAGTGCGTTGGCAATGCGGGCAGGTATAGTCAAAGAGCTCGACAAAAATGTACTCGGCGTCGGGGTTGCCGATCGTTGGCCAATCTCGCGAGTTAAGCTGAATGCCTCCCAGCACTCGTGCTGTTTTTTGGTTCTCCGCCTGGGACGTTGCATTGTCCTCACGCGGTTGTGCGTTGCTCCCGCCAACCTGGGCGTGCAAAAGCAATGCGGGGCTGACGAGGGCCGTCAATACCTGCGAAACTTCTCTTCCGCTTTGACGGATCGTCTTTTCCAGATTCATTGACGTGTCCAGTGGCGATTGCGTTGGCGCTTCGAACAAAACTGGAGCTTCAAATAAATTTGCGTCCTCCGATTCCAGGTTGCCGGACTGCGGTACAGCATGGATCGCGGCGGGCGTCGCCGGGTAATGAGTGACTTCATAGGTTTCCGGTTCCTCGCTCATCAACTGGATCGTGATGAGTGTTGCCAACGACAACGCCGACGCGATCGATATCGAAGCAAGCGCGCGACCGCTCACGGGTCGAGCCCACAGATAAACTCCGGCAAGCACCAAGCCACCCGCGTGGGCGACCAAGCAGTAGGGACAAAGGTGTTGCAATGCAAACACTTGCAATCCGATGAACCAAATTGCCGCGCCACCGGCAGTAAGGGAGGCGAATCCGATGAGCGTCCACCGCAACGTTTGCATCAAGTGTCGACTCGGACGCGTGAGCAACAATCCAATGACTAATGCGTGCGTGGCGATCGCGGGGATGCTGACCGGCAGCGATAGCACCGAGGACCAGCGACTGTGTAGTACGTGGTCACAATCGAACACGCTGCCCCCGTTGCAACCGGCCACTGCCGAGGATGTGAAGGAGGCCCAAGCTAAGTAAGTGCTGCTGGCAATCGCGACGACGCTGCAGGCCATCATCGTCCACCATACACGCGTCGAGACGCTGTCTCGGCTTTCGCTCGTCGTACGTTGTCGGGTGGGTAGCTTCGTCCGAGGTAATGGTTTTTGCAGCCAAACATTCGAAAGTGGGTGGGTGCTTATGTCACGCAGATTGGCGGTGGACATCGGTGGACTCCTCGGAATGAAAGCAGGCTCGACGTGGAATCCGCCAGGTTACGCAGTTTATGTGCCAATCCTTGATAGCATGCTCATTCGTACTCCCGCACATTCAAGTTAGAATGAACGGGTATCTCACCGTACCATTGCCCGCCCCGTCGAATATCAACGCTGTCGAGAGTGCGACCATGCACCGAATGCCTCCATCTACTAGCCTCTCGCCCCCGATGACTCGCCGCGATTGCTTGCAGCAGTTTGGTTTAGGATTCGGCGCGATCGGTCTGTCGCAACTATTGGCTGGGGAATCGCTTGCCGACTCGAACCGATTGCAATCTCCGTTTGCCCCCAAGCAGTCGCACTTCCCGGCCAAGGCGAAACACGTCATCCACATTTTCGCTAACGGTGGCGCGTCGCAAGTCGATACATTCGATCCCAAACCCATACTGAATAAGCTGCATGGGAAATCACTGCCGGTCGATTTGAGGACGGAGCGAAAAACCGGTGCGGCATTCGGGTCACCGTTCAGCTTTAAAAAATACGGTGAAAGTGGAATCGAAGTCAGCGAACTTTTTCAGCACGTTGCCGAGTCGATCGACGAGATTGCGGTCATTCGATCGATGCATGCTGACGTTCCCAATCATGAACCCTCGTTGATGTTGATGAATTGCGGTGACGCAAGGCTTCCGCGACCCAGCCTTGGTTCATGGACCACCTATGGACTCGGCAGCGAAAATCAAAACTTGCCAGGGTTCATCGCCATGTGCCCGGGCGGATACCCGATTCAAGAATCCCAAAATTGGCAGAACGCATTTTTGCCAGGTGTGTATCAAGGAAGCTACATTGACACCCAACACACGAGTATCGACAAGCTAATTGAGAACATTCGCAACGATCGCACCACGACTGGCGAGCAGCGAGAACAGCTCGAGTTATTACAGGCACTCAATCGACAACATGCCCAGCAGCGGGATCAGGATGCCGAACTCGAATCCCGCATCCAATCGTTCGAACTAGCCTATCGAATGCAGGCGGACGCCAGCGACGCTTTCGACATCGATCAAGAGCCCAAGCACATCCGTGAGCTGTACGGCGAAGGGACCCAGGCGAGGCAAATGATGATTGCCCGTCGACTTGTCGAGCGAGGAGTTCGCTTTGTGCAAATCTATCACGGCGCCGGTCAACCTTGGGACAGCCACGATGATCTCGAGGAAAATCACCGACGATTGGCCTCGGAATGTGACCAAGCCATCGGGGCTCTGCTCAAGGATCTGAAGCAACGTGGATTGTTAGAACAAACACTCGTCATTTGGGGCGGAGAATTTGGACGCACGCCCGTGGTCGAGTTGCCGACGGAGGGCGCGAATCAAGGTAAAATCAACGGCCGAGATCACAATCACTATGGATTCACGATGTGGATGGCTGGCGGTGGTGTCAAAGGTGGACAGGTCTATGGAGCTACCGACGAGTTCGGCTTCGCGGCTGCCGAGAACCCAGTTCACGTTCACGATCTCCACGCGACCATTCTCCGGTTGCTTGGGTTCGATCACGAAAAGTTGACGTTCCGATATGCCGGGCGAGATTTTCGTTTGACCGACGTGCACGGCAAAGTGGTTTCGGAGTTGATCGCCTGATGAAGTCTTTCATTCACATACACCCGATGGCGTTGAGGTCCGGTTTAATCGCACTGTCGCTTCTTGCTTGTGCATCCGCACTTCATGGTGAGGCCCCGTCGGCCGAGTCGATCGAGTTTTTTGAAACACACATTCGACCGCTGTTGGTCGAGTCGTGTTATCCGTGTCATAGCGCGGCTTCGGGATCGAGCGAAGGTGGTTTGCTTCTCGATTCACGCGACGGATTGCGATCGGGCGGTGACTCGGGACCTGGGATCGTCCTTGGCTCAGCGGATGCAAGCCTGATGATCCGTCGCATCACCTCCGAATCGCCAGACGAGCGGATGCCTCCAGCCGATTCCGGCGAGCCACTTTCCGCGGAAACGGTTGCACGGTTAAAGCACTGGATCGATCACGGCGCCGTGGATCCCCGAGATCAAGTGAGTTTGCCGCCGGCGAAGGACATGAAAGCTGCCCGCGAGCACTGGGCTTTCCGAGTGTTGCGAAAGCCATCCTTACCGATCGCTAAACAACATCCATTGGTGGGAACGCCTCTGGATCATTTCGTCTCGGTCAAGCACGCGAAGCTGGGCATCACAACTAATCCGCCCGCGGATCGACGCACGTTAATTCGGCGCGTGAGCTATGACTTGACCGGTTTGCCACCAACGTCGGCCGAGGTGACGGCGTTCGAGAATGACCAATCACGCGACGCTTACGAGCGAGTGGTCGAACGTCTACTCCAATCGCCGGAATATGGCCAGCGATGGGGACGATTTTGGCTTGACGTGGCTCGATACGCGGATACCAAAGGCTACTTGCCTGGTAACGTCCAATTGCGGTTTCCATTTTCGTATACCTACCGCGACTATGTGATCGACGCCTTCAACCAAGATAAGCCATTCAAACAGTTCATCGTCGAACAAATCGCTGCCGATCAATTGGAACTCGGTGACGATCAAAGTCCGCTGGCCGCGTTGGGTTTTCTGACTCTCGGTCGTCGATTTCTTAACAACCAAGACGACATCATTGATGATCGCATCGATGTGGTAACGCGTGGGATGCTCGGTTTAACGGTCGGATGTGCGCGATGTCATGATCACAAGTTCGATCCGATCCCGACAGCGGACTATTATTCCCTGCACGGGATCTTTGCGTCCTCTCGCGAACCAGACGAATTGCCACTGCTCGGTGCGACTTCGGACCCGGCGCGCCACGCGGACTTCTTGAAAGCTCGCCAAGAGATCGAATCGCGCATCCAGGCGAAGCGTGACGAATTGATTGATGCGTTTTTAGAGCGACATCAAGCACGCGAAGTCGAATACGCCAATGCGGCGGCGGCCTTTGTCTTGCTGGGCGAAGGCACGGATCTCGAGAAGTTTGCGGGCGAACGAAAACTCAGTGCCCCGTTCCTGAAGCGATGGTTGGAAGCGGTTCCCGATCCCACGCACCCCGATCGGGACGAAGTCGCCAATTGGATACGTCGTGATATCAACGAGAAGTCTTCGGGACTCAAACAAGAACTGGAGGCATTGAATTGGAATCACGACGGTGCCCCGAGACGTGCGATGGCGCTGGTGGATAGCGACCACCCGCATGATTCGCGAGTACTGCGACGCGGTCGACGAGGTAACGAGGGCGATGTGGTGCCTCGACAATTCTTAGAGGCACTGGCACCGGAACCTCGTGAGCCATTTCGCGTCGGTAGTGGTCGGCTCGAGTTGGCTCGCGCGGTTGCCGAACAACCCCTAACCGCACGCGTGTTCGTGAATCGGATTTGGGGCTGGCACTTTGGCGAGCCGCTGGTCGATACGCCGAGTGATTTCGGTGTTCGAACGTCGCCACCGATTTTGGCCGATGTCTTGGAATGGTTGGCCGCTGATTTTCTTGAACACGGGGGTTCGATCAAACATCTTCATCGCCAGATCGTCTTGTCATCGACGTATCAACAATCCAGCCGAGTCAATGCGCCCGGTGCGGCGATCGATCCAGAGAACACCACACTCTACCGATTCAATCGACGACGTTTGGAGTTCGAAGCGATGCGAGACACCATGCTTGTGATGTCAGGTTCGCTCGACACGAGTTTGGGAGGGTTGCCTGTTCGATTAACGGACTCTCCCTCACCGATGCGACGAAGCGTTTATGCGTTTATCGATCGCCAAAATCTTCCGGGAATGTTTCGCACGTTCGACTTTCCGAATCCAGATGCATCGACTCCGGGACGCTTTCAAACCACGGTTCCACAACAAGCGTTGTATTTGATGAATAGTCCATTCGTCGGCGAGCAAGCAGATCGATTGTCGACGCAGGTGGCCGATCTGCCGCCGCATGAAGCCGTCGTGCAGTTATACCAAAGGCTCTTTCAGCGAGATCCGACACTCGAGGAGCAAACGCTCGGCGTAGAATTCTTGACCGATGCGGATCCAGCAAAACGCTCACGGTATTGCCATTCGTTATTGATGACCAATGAACTGATGTTTGTCGACTAAGACATAAAGGAATGACGGATGACGAAGTCGGCGGAAACGCGGGCCCTGGAGCTGGCCCAGCGGTTGCTCCAGCGCGCCAGCGAGATGCAAACCCCAGCGGAGCGACGCCAGCAAGCCGAACTAGATCGGATGATCGCACATGACGCGGACAAGGCGACATTGGTCGAGATGACTGACCAAGCCTTTCGCACATCATCATCGGCACGTGTGGCGGACCAACTGACGCACGTCCTCGATTTGCAAGGAGTGCCGAGGTTCTTTAGCCCCGTGGAACAAGCGATGCTCAAGGGGTTCCAGTCATTTGGGGAGTACTTGCCCGGTGTCGCCGTGCCGCTGGTGAAGGAAAAAATGCGTCGCGAGACGGCAAATGTGATTCTGCCAGCGGAAAAGGAACTGCTGTGCGATCACTTGGCCGCCCGGCAACGTCACGATGTCGTGATGAATGTCAACTTGCTTGGTGAAGCCCTGCTTGGCGAAGACGAAACACGCGAGCGGATGCAACGTTTCATTGATGCACTGAAAATTTCCGAAGTGCGTTGTTTGTCCGTCAAGATTTCGACCTTGTACAGCCAGATCTCGTCCTTGGCTCGCCAGCATACGATCACCGCCGTCGCGGATCGACTGGAAACGCTCTATCGCACCGCAATGCGAGAGAAAGTTTCGGGGACCCATGAAGGCAAGTTTGTCTATTTGGACATGGAGGAGTACCGAGATCTTCATTTGACGGCGGAAGTACTCAAGTCGACGTTGGCCCGCCGGGGACTTGAAAGTGCTCGCGCAGGCATTGCGCTCCAAGCGTACATTCCTGATTCGCATCGCGTGTTGGTGGATCTGATCGCGTGGTCACGGTCACGTGTCGCAAGCGGTGCTGTGCCAATCACCATCCGTTTGGTGAAAGGTGCGAACATGGAAATGGAGCGAGTCGAGGCATCCATTGCCGGGTTCGCTCCCGCACCCTATCGACGGAAAATGGATACCGATGCGAACTACAAGCGGATGCTGCGCAAGCTAGTCGACGCGGCGGCGGAGGGAGTGGTTCGAGTGGGTGTCGCATCTCATAACATTTTCGACGTATCACTGGCCATCACTTGGGCAAGCGACGCCAATGCAAGCGATGCCGTCCAAATCGAGATGCTCGAAGGCATGGCGAATCACCAACGTCGGGCCATATCGGAGCACGGTGAAGCAATGTTGCTCTACGCGCCCGCTTGCCGGCAAGACGAGTTCCTTCATGCAATTGGATATTTGATTCGACGGCTCGATGAGAACACGGGGCCGGATAATTTCTTGCGACATGCCTACCGCTTGCGCGTTGATAGCCCCGAGTTCGATCGGCTTGCCGACGGGTTTCGTCAGTCACTGGCGATGATGAACGACGTGAGCGACGCCCCACGACGTCATCAAGACCGTCGCGAGATACCGGTGCAACCCAAGGCGCCGATCGATTGGGAGAATTTCGTCAATGAACCGGATACCGATTGGTCGTTGGTACACAACGGCCGTTGGATCGAGCAAGTGCTAGGAGAGTGGCAACAGAAATGTGATGACCGCGCGATCCGAGTTGGCAGCGATGCCCAGTCGACGCCCATGGGTCAGTGGCGGGAAAGCTACGATCCCTCGCGACCCGGTACCGTGTCATGCCGTTTCATCGCGGCTTCGCTCGAAAATGTTCGCGAAGTGGTTCAACGCGCGGCCGCCGACCCCAGCGGTTGGCGAAACTCGCGGGTCGATCAGCGACACCAGGTGCTACGCCAAGTAGCGCAGGTGCTCAGAGAACGCCGATCTGATTTCATCGGTTCGATGGTGCTCGATGCCGGCAAAACAGTTACCGAGGCGGATCCCGAAGTCAGCGAAGCGATCGACTTTTGCGAGTTCTATCCGTTGACGATGCGGCATTGGAAAGATCGGCCTCAAATTCGAACCGAACCACGAGGCGTGGTTGCCGTGGTGACCCCTTGGAATTTTCCCCTGGCGATTCCCTGTGGCGGCGTCGCGGCGGCATTGGCCGCGGGCAATTCGGTCATCCTTAAACCAGCAAGCGAAACGGTGCTTCCGGCGTGGTTGTTGTGCCAAGCGTTTTGGGATGGAGGTGTACCACGCGATGCATTGCAGTTCGTGACTTGTGATGACGATGTCGCGGAACATGGCCTGGTTCGGCACTCCTGCGTGAGCACGGTGATCCTGACGGGAGCCACGTCGACGGCCAAGAAGATGCTTGCCGCTCGTCCGGAACTTCACTTGCTCGCCGAAACAGGTGGCAAGAATGCGACGATCGTTACCGCGATGGCGGATCGAGATCAGGCGATCAAGCATGTCGTGCATTCCGCGTTCGGACACAGCGGCCAAAAGTGCAGCGCCACTTCGTTGTTGCTTCTCGAGGACGAAGTGTTCCGCGACGAAAAGTTTCGCCGAACTCTCGCGGATGCGGTTAGCAGTCTGCGAGTCGGTTCCGCATGGGAGTTGTCCACTCGCGTCGGACCGCTCATCGGCGAACCGAGCGAGACGTTGACGCAAGGGATGCAGATTTTGGAGGATGACGAGTCGTGGCTTGTCGTCCCAGAACATATCGTCGGGAATCCAAACTTGTATCGCCCAGGAGTGAAATGGAACGTACGGCCGGGAAGCTTCAGTCATACCACCGAGTTGTTTGGGCCCGTCCTGAGCGTGATGCGTTTTTCACGACTCGAAGAGGCCATCGAAATCGTGCGCTCCACCGGTTATGGACTGACCAGCGGATTAGAGAGTCTCGATGATCGCGAGATCGACCTGTGGCAACGGACGATCCACGCCGGCAATCTGTATGTCAATCGCTCGACGACGGGGGCTATCGTCCTGCGTCAACCGTTTGGCGGTGTCGGATTGAGCGCCTACGGCCCCGGAGTGAAAGCGGGTGGACCGCATTATGTCACTGCGCTTTGTCGACTCCATGATTCCACCACACTGAAATTCGAAACTGCTACTGGTTCGGAGCCCGATGTCGCGGGGCTGCGTTGGGAGAATATCGCCAGCCGAATCACCGAGTGGTTGCTCGAGCAAGTTAACGCGGCTCAGTTGAATGAGTCCAGTTACAGCCGCATCGCATTGGCAATCGCATCTCAGTTCGACGCGTGCCGTGCAGAGTTCGATGGGCAACATGATTGCGTGAAGCTAATCGGCCAGGATAATTTTCGCCGCTATCGGCCCGTGCGAGCCATGACCATTCGTGTCCTCGGCGATGATAGCATCGAGAACGTGTTGATAGCCGCGTCGGCGGCGGCGGTCACGGGGAACCAGTACACCATCTCACTCGATTCGAACGCTGGTTCCACCACGTCCAGGATTGTCGAATCCTTCGCTGATGAACTGCCCGGTAGCATCCATCCGCTATACGAGAGTGAATCGGAATTGGTGGATCGAATGCGTGACGGGCAAATCGGCCGGCTGAGACTCTTGGACGAACGGCCGATTTCCCGCGAGTTATGGCAAGCGTGTCGCGAGGCCTTTGTCACCATTGTGCGAGACACGGTCTTAAGCGATGGACGTTTGGAGTGTTTGCGTTACCTGGATGAACAATCGCTGTCACATGACTACCATCGCTATGGAAATCTGGGCCGACGTGCGAGTGAGTCACGCCGACCATCGGTGACGTAACGGAACCGCTCGCGACTTGATGAACTCTCAGGGGTCCTCGTCAAAACCGAATTCTCGCATCCAATCAGTGAGTTCCTCGCGATCGACGACCTGGGGTGGTTTGTCGCCGGCGGTAGGAGCACTCCCCTGCCCCGCCCTGCCCCGTTTCTTCGGTGCCAGCCCGACTCGATCCTCCAGCAATTCATCCAACCAAGGTTGAGAATCGAACGCGGTGGCACCCCGGGACTTGGCGGCGGCTTGGATGCGATGATCGGACGAGACGACAGCCAATCGCTTCGGCGCCGAGTGCGTTTGAATGAGCTCTTCGATCAGGTCGTCGGCTTCCGGGTATCCCACCGAGAAACGGACGACGACACCATCGGCTTCGTATCGATCCTCGACGCCCGCAGGCGGATTGGCAGCATCGAAAACGACGCAAGACCGTCGGCGGACGTGCGATGGCAAATGCTTGACCAAGCGACCCACAAGCAGCGCTCGCTCGCGTTGGAGCCAATCGTCCGTCGGGCGTCTTGCCGGTGCGGCGACCGGCGCGATTAGGTTGTATCCGTCAATCAGTAACAGGTAGGTCATGGCGACAATCAGCATAGACGATCGCCGATAACCAAACGAGGCAGACGACTTGGCTCGCCAGAGCAGCCGTGGGGATCGCCAGCGTCTGGAGCGTCGGGTAAAGCAGGAACGTACCGACCAGGAGTATCAATCCGGAAGCAACTCGGCTGTTAATCGGCGCGAGTGGACGACCACGTCCCTTGAGATAGCTATCGAGTCCTTGAATGATGCCGCGAAGCGCAGCGACCGGTGCGAGCCAAAGAGCAAAGATCACCGCCCCCGAAAAGTCTTCACCGTAAACGAACCGGACGACGGGACCAATCAACAGCATGAACACCACGGTGGTTGTTGCTTGCACCGATAGCGACACTCCCAGGATTCGATTCACATCACGCACCTGCAATCGGGTGTCGTTCCGCGCCCCGGCATTGAAGAGAAATAGCCCGAGCGTGTTCGGAATGACCGTCAGCGGATAGACGGCCGGCACCATCGCCGCATACAAGCCTTGCGTCACCAGTGGTGCCAACCAAAGCACCAGCAATAAATCGAGACGCTCAATCAAATCGGTGGCCAACATGGAAAAAAAATATGGCCGACCCTCTTTGACCAGTTTCAGAACCGACGGTTCGCTCGCGCCGCTGAGCGGATGCCGCATTCCAACGAGACAGACTACCATCCCAAGCAGCGATGAAACCACGAACAGAACTCCGGCGATCGTGGGGCTCACGCTCATCCACGGAGCCACCAACAGCATCAGTGCCGGAAACACGGCCGCCGCGAAAACTCGCTGTGCGTTGTACCGACCAAAGTTACCAGCGCCTCGATCGACGGCCGTCATGATTAGCATTACCTGCTGGCCAACCAAGCTCAACGAGCACAAGCAGGCCAGCGGCATCAGGTATCGTTTGTCAGCGGGCAGCGCGATGCTGTTAAAGACGATGACAACCACGGTGGTGATCGCCCCCGCAGTCATGCCAAACCACAACGCTGAACGGCGAAGTGCCGCACGATCGAACTGAGGATCCGCAGCATAGCGACAGATCACTTCCACGCCGCCGAGTAGCCCCACGTACAACAGTAGCTGGAGATAAAGGACCGCCGTTGCATATTCGCCTCGACCTTCGGGGCCAAGCAAACGGGCGAGCAAGATGCCTTGAGCGAGTTGCAGAAAAACGATGGCGAACGCCACTCCGACGGTGACGCCAAACGTTTGGCCGCGAAGCACCCAACCCCTGAAGCGACTTCCGAGCCTGTTCTCAGCCATGACCGTTGGCTCACACTCCGCAAGTCGACCGGTAGCCGGATTTCCAGCGGTTCCCTCAGTTTTCGCTGGGGTGCGGTCTGTTCCGTTCTCGTCGAGGCAAAGTTCGTGGGTCATGCGACAGCCGAGTATAGTCGGCCGTGGGAACAAATCGTGTTAGTCGATTCCTTCGACTATTTCGATGGTCGGACCCTGAACGAACCGGAAGGCCGAATATCCGGCATAACTCAACACCGCCAGAGTGGAGAGCACAGCCAAGAATGTCTTGAGGGAATCGCCATCCGCCATTCTGGCGAACGAAATCCCACGAGAAAGTCGAGATGGTTTCTTTGGTAGAGCATCGCTACGGCGAGCCGCCATTCGTGTGGCGGTCGCACTAGTGGTGACCGCCGTGGTCGCTGCTTCCTTGGCGGCTTGGCTCGCGGTTGGTGCAGTTACCTCGCTGCCGCGACGGCCAACGTTCGATTTCCCATCGATCACCGACGCGTCATCGGACTCAAGAGGCGTGTCTTCAAAAATGTCGCCATCGTCTTCCAATTCCTCCGCCCGACGGGCAGCATCGTTTTGACGAATGGATTCATACCGTTGTTCGCGATCCGATTCATCGGCATGCTGCAAAAAACTCGCCACATCGAACTCTTGCCAAGCTTCGCCCTGAACGATCGAAGCGGTCGACTTCTGCGCGGGACTCGCGGCCGCTTTTTGGAGCGCCAGCGGCTCGGCCGCAATAGCTTTGGAACGCTGGGGTGACTCCAGGACGGGTGAATCCAGATTAGGCGAATTCGGACGCGATGACTCCGTCCGTGCCGCGGGGGCATCGGACCTTCTGGCTTGCGACCGTGTGCCCGAGGTTCCTGACGCGGAACTCGACTCGGACGGTGCCGGCGCCGTTGGCCGGGATGAGGACTGTAGTGAAACGTTGAAGACGGTTTTACCAAGCCGCAGTACGTCTCCGTCATTTAGCGGATGCCATTGCTTCGCTTCGACCAACTCCTCATTGATTCGAGTCCCGCTGGTACTTCCAAGGTCGATCACCAGGAATTCATTTTCGTCGTGATGGAGTAGGCAATGGCGTCGGCTGACGGAACGAGTCTTGGGTCGAATCTGGCACTCGGGGTGACGACCGACCATGTAATAGCCCCGCTGGATCGGTGCAGCGATTCCGGCATTACTGCCCGATGCAAGGATCAGCTGGACGATCATCGAATCGGCAACCCGGTGCATTCAGGAGGGCTCGGCGAGGAGGGGTGTGGTAGCGACCGGATCGGTTTTCACCGCTGGAGATCTCGGCCACGCCGCCGGACTATGTTATGCAAAGGCGAATGGGCAATGTCCAAATCGTCGGGGTGAAACCACGTCTTGGCTGAAACGCTACTCACGAATCACGATGACCTGCTGACCATTGCCGTCTTCCATGGTCTTAATCTTAGGCGGATCCACTTTCTCCGGTTTGGCCAGAGTGTAAGCGGAAACGCCGAGTGTTGCCAGCAAGGCGAAAACGGCCACCGTCAATCCGATACCGAGCAGCAATTGCTGGTTCTCGGCAACGGACGGTTTTGCTGCGGCTCTTCCCGCAGTTTTTCCTGGCGCAGCCGGTCTCGCCGCCACCGACGGAGTTCCCCGGAATGGTACCGCCGCCGCTGTCGCCGTAGCAGGACTGGTCGCGACCGTTTTGGCTCGAGCCGAAGTGACCTGCACCGGCGGCAAATTCCCGAAGTCAATTTCGTCGACGACGGCTACCGCCGGAATCTCGCCGTCGCCTGAAAGCGACGTGTCATCGAGAGTCGCTTGATACAAGGAATCATCCACCGCCGTATCACCAGCGGGCGCAATCCTGCGGAGTTGAGCCGTCGAATTCCCTGCGGGCAACCCGCCCAGTCGTTTCAATTGGTTGATCAATTCGACGGCGGACGTGGGCCGATCTTCCGGCCGCTTGGCCATCATTCGCGTGAGCAACTGGGCCACGGAAACGGGACAATCCGGTCGCTCACGACGAACGTCCGGTGGCGGCGCCGTCTGGTGTTTGGCCAATCGCGCCGCGACGCTAGGACCCATGAACGGCGGTTTCCCTGTCAACAAATAATAAAGCGTGCAGCCGAGAGAATAGATGTCCGCGCGAGCGTCGACACAGCGGCTGTCGATCGCCTGTTCGGGGGCTACGAAGTCGGCAGTACCCATCAACCGTCGACGTCCTTCGGTGTCGTTGGGATCCGTCCAGCCAATTCGCGCGAGTCCCATGTCGCTGACCTTCACAACTCCGTCGGTGCGCAGCATCAAGTTGGAGGGTTTGATATCACGGTGGATGATGCCCCGTTCGTGTGCATGAGCCAAACCTCGAGCGGCCTGGATTACCGCGTCGATGGCCATCGTAACCGACATCACTCCGTCGCGAGCCACCGCATAATGCAAGTCGATCCCGTCGACGAACTCCATCACGATGTAGAGCTTGCCCGCCGCTTCGGCAAAGTCGTTTGCTCGCACGATATTGGGATGGTCCAGTTGAGCCGATGCCCGGGCCTCTTCTTTGAAACGTTCGATGCGACGCTGGTCGGCCACGGACTCGGCGGGCAAGATTTTGAGCGCCATCAACCGTTTCATCACATGATGCTCGCCGAGATAGACGACGCCCATCCCGCCCTTGCCCAGCGGTCGCAATAGCCGATAGCTTCCTAGGTAAAAACCCTTGCTCTTGCCCGCAAGCAACTTGTTGGCTTGCCAATTGGTGAGGGCTCCGGATCCGACCAAGCCGCTGGCGATCAATTTTGGATCAAACGATTGGTGTTCGCTCATCAGCGATGCGACCACTTTCTTGACTTGATCGATATCGACCAATCCAGCATCGATCGCTCGCTTGACGAACGCGCGCGTCGTCTCGTCGAGTATCGGTGAATTAGTGGTGACGATTTCGCCAGACATAGCGGTGTACGCACTAGGGTGGACGGCGGCTTTCGATCCAGGACCGAGACTAAGAATCACTCTGACTCAGATGCCACTCTTAGTTTATCAGTCGGCTATCTACTTCGCGAAGACTCAATGCGAACGATCCAACCATTAAACCCGCTCGATTGCGCCTGGAATATTAAGATTCGGCGAGTCTTTGATGAGTGTTCTCGTCGTCGCCCAAAAGCGGCCCCTTGCGCTGGGACGAGACCGGGCCGATGCGCTCGGGGAATGGCTCGTAATCGACTCGTTGCAGAAACAAGCCGTGCGGCGGTGCCGTCGGTCCGGCAAGCGTTCTGTCCTTCGACGCCAGCACTTGTGTGATCCACTGGACCGTTTGCTTGCCACGCCCGATGTCGACCAATGTTCCGACGATGTTGCGAACCATGTTGTAAAGAAAACCATCGGCTTCGACTTCGATCGCACATCGGTGGCCGTTGAGTTCGCTCGATTCGTCGTCGATGACCACGCAGTCACGAATGGTTCGTACCGTCGTCTTTCGGTCGCTTCCCGCAGCTTGGAAACAAGCAAAGTCATGCGGGCCAATCAGTCGATCGGCGGCGAGACGCATGGCGTCTACATCGACCGGAAACTTCAAATGCCAACGGTAACGAAAATCGAAAGCGTTTCGTGTCCCTTGGATCTGAAGTTGGTAACGATATCGCTTGCCAACACAGTCACGAATCGCATGAAACGAATCCGGCGCATCGCGACACGCTTTCACCACAATGTCCGGAGGCAGGTGTGTGTTGAGCGCGGCGCGGAGCGATTCCGCCGACGCATTCCAGTTAGGTATCGTCAGGCTTGCTACCTGGGCAACCGCGTGGACTCCCGAGTCGGTCCGACCGCTTCCGGTGACATGCACGCGGTCCTTGGTAAGTTTGACAAGCGCGCGTTCGAGCATGCCTTGGATCGTGAACTTCTGCGGTTGGATTTGCCAACCGGCGTACTGCGTGCCATCGTAGGCGATCGTCAATTGGAAGGTGCGTGACACGCGCAAGAGGTCGCTGTTGCCGGATTAAGATTTTGCGGCAGCGGCGCGGCGGACGAGCAATTCGGCGATTTGCACCGCGTTCGTCGCCGCACCTTTTCGCAAGTTGTCGCTGACGCACCAAAACGCAATGCCACCACCACCGCTGATGTCCTTGCGAATTCGGCCCACGAAGACATCGTCTTTGCCATCGCAATCCCGCGGCATGGGATACTGCTTGGCGGATAGATCGTCGATGACCGTCACGCCCTCGGCACCCTGAAACAACTCGCGTGCTTCGTCGACAGTGATCGGTCGCTCGGTCTCTACCAAGATCGATTCGCTATGCCCAATGGCGACCGGGACACGCACGCAGGTCGGACAGACTTGGATTTCGTCATCACCCATGATCTTGCGCGTCTCATACACCATCTTCATTTCTTCGCTGGTGTACCCTTCGTACTTTTCCGATCCGATGTGTGGGATCAAATTAAAGCCGATCGGATGCGCGAACGTTTTGGGTGGGTGCACTTGTCCGGATAGGGCGCTGCGTGTGCTGGAGTTGAGTTCTTCGGTGCCCGACAACCCCGCACCACTGGTTGCTTGGTAGGTGCTAACAACAACGCGTCGCACGCGAGCGGCGCGGTGCAGAGGCGCCAGTGCCACGACCATTTGTGTGGTGCTACAGTTGGGGCTCGCAATGATGCCCTGGTGATCATCCACGGCGTCGGGGTTCACTTCCGGAACGACCAGTGGCACTTTGGGGTCCATCCGCCAGTAAGCGCTCTCGTCAACTACGACAGCACCGGCGTCGATCGCCCACTGCGTGAACTCGGCCGATATCTCATCCGGCGTACTGGCGATCACCAAATCGACGCCTTTGAAGGCTCCCGGTTCGAGCAATTCGACCTTCAGCGATTTGCCATCAAAGGTCACGTCCTTGCCAACGCTACGCGCCGAGGCGAGCAATTTCAGCCGCTTCATCGGAAAATGACGCGATTGAAGTTGTTGCAAGACGATACGACCAACAGCACCGGTCGCACCCACAAGGGCAATCGTTTCGTACACAGTATTCAGCGGGGTTGAGGATGAACGGAATGGTTCTCAAAGTTGCTGGCGCGGTCGCCTTGACACTGCATCGAGCGGTCGGCAAAAGCCACGTCAGCATCGAAAAGTAAATCGAACGCGCTCACTTTAGGCAATCGGTGGTGGTGTCCGAATCCTTCAGTTCCAAAACGGATTACTCGTCAAGATTCTTGATCGCTTCGACCAGTTTTTCGTCGACCAAGCCAAGGCCGCCTCGTCCGCTGCTCAGACGTGACTCGATGTCGCCCTTGGCATCGTCCGCGTTCGCTTCCCAGAATTTCGTGATCTTGTCGGGGCTGAGCGGTTGGTAGGAACGAAATAAACGGAATCCTACGCCGCGGGCCGGATCGTCGGTAAACCACCAAGGGCTGCGGGGAAAGTTCGGATCCGATTCCTTCCATGCCTCGTCATCCGAAGCCAACCTCGAAGCACTGCGGAGCTGCTCGGCATCCATTTCCCAACTGCCACCGCGAACCACACAACTGGATGCCGTCTCCGGCCAATTCACCGCGTCGACGGCCTTGATCGGTTGTTGATTCGCAAAGCATTGATAGCCGTCGGCGGTGTACTGATTGACGGTCCACTCCGCGGCGCTACCGTGCATGTCGTGCAAACCGAACGAATTGGGTTTCTTGTCGCCGACGGCTTGGGGGCCATCGTCGGTGTTGTCGAAATACCACGCAAAGTCCTCGATGGCATCGACGTCATCTCCCCAGCTATACGGCGATGTCGTTCCACCCCGAGCCGCATATTCCCATTCCGCTTCCGTCGGCAAACGGTATTGATCGCCCGTGACGAGGCTCAACCATTTGGTGTACTGCTGCGCCGCATACTGTGTCATCGTGACAGCGGGCTGTTCCGGGTCCTCACCATACTCGTACGTGAATGTCGGCTCGTACAACGGTGTTGGCGCGGTGATGGCGTCCACCTTGTTATCATCGGTAACTTTGCGATCGCTGTCGCTTTCGAAATCCTTGAAGATCGAATAGAGCTTCATGTATTCCTTGTACTGAGCCCAATTGATTTCCGTCTTGGCAACCCACATCGGATCGACCACGACATCGATCTGAGGTCCCTCGTCTTCGACACGCCCCTCCTCATCATCGGGGCTGCCCATCTTGTAGGTACCACCAGGAACGGGAACCATTTCAATGCTGATGTCGGTTCCTGGGATCGAGAATTCGTAGGGCACCATGTAGCCGCCGTCGACTTTGACAAACTGGCCAACGACGGGCTGTTCGCTGACGATTCCGACGGTCGACTTGGAGGGTTTCTCGGCCGTCACCACCGGGGAGGTGAACAAAAGGCAACAAACGGCAAGCAAAAGACTGCGGTACATCATTCAATCAGAAAATGGTGTGCGGAGGTTAACGTGGAGTTAAAGGGTCGACCTATCATAGTCAGTTGACCGTGTTAGGAGCAGTCGTCGGCGACCGTTCGGCACCCCACGCGCCCGTCCGGCAATACAAAGACGGATAAAGCAGTGCAAAAACCCAAAGCGTCGTCGCGGGAAACGGAAACGTGTCGATGACGGTGTCTTCGACAAGACTCGACACCAAGATGAAGGCCGAGATCGCGCGGATGATCGGTTCGGAATCTCGCAATCCTTTGACTAAATTCCAAAGAAACAACAGCAATAGAATCGCTCCCGCCATGACGCCGCCGGAGAATGCGGCGTGCAGGATTGCGTTGTGTGTGTGCTGGGAATACTCGCTCATCACCAGCGGGGCGCTGTTCAGGCCCCATCCGGTCCAAGGCCGCTGGCCAATGAGTCGGATGGCTTCGGCCCATATTTCGGTCCGCCCCGTCACCGAGGTGATTTCTTCGACATCGCCCGTCTTGGTGGCACTGGAAAGCACCGATTTCGCAATCACTCCACCGTCGCTGGTGAGTTCGACTCCCAATACGGCCAGCACGCCTAAGCTGGCGGCAAGGACGCACCAAGCGAGTCCGGCGCGAGTCCAAATGCGATCCAGAAGCAACAATCCGGTCGCCGCGATCGTCGCCGCGATCGACGTTCGACTAAGACTGGCCACGAGCGTCGCCAAGGCCAACACGATCACCCAAGTCAACCATGTTCTTGCCGCGGGTAACCGTGGTGCTAGCTCATCGCTGCGCAACATCGCTAAACACAACACGAACGACAACGCCGCGACTCGTCCGATCGTGTTCGGGTGAGCCAAGCCTCCCATGCGGTGCACCAATGTCGCTTCGCCCAACTCTTCTTGGAACACACCAATCGATGGGAATCCCAAGTACAGGACCCAGCTAATCAACATGTGGACGGCCAATCCCAGCACGATCGCCGCCAGGTAACCTCGGACGCCCAACAGAAGGACCGCGGTCGGGACAAAGCACAAGTATGCCACGAAGATCAATGATGCTGCACGCGAGATAGTTGCGGACTCGGGATAGGCAAAGAGAGACGTGCCGACAAACACCATTGCCATCGCCACCAACCCGATACCGGGAACGCTGAACAATGCCTGACGTACCGCCCGGTGCAACAACAATCCAAAGATCCCGATCGCTGAAACGACGGCGGACAGTGCCAACTTAATACTGACTTGGAGGTCCAGCCCCACATTGACCTCTTGTTCCGAACTGAGGATCCCCAAGTCCACAGAGTTCATGAACGAAGTCAGAAAGACAATCGCAAAACAAACCGCGGGAAGGACCGCCATTTGGCGATAGACGTGTTCAAGTCGCGATAGCGGACGTTCGTCGCTCGAACAGTCGGCAACAGGAGACTGGACGGATGCCATTGCGATTGAGCGAGTAAGAGATGGGACAGCAGCAGCCTCACCCAACCCGATGGGGGGCGTTTGGTGAATCCAGCTTAATTGCGATCGTGGCGAGTGCTAAGTCGCATCCGGTGAAGCGCGCGTGACCGACGGGCCGAGACTTCCGAAAATGCCGAAATTTCCGGTCGTTAGCGTCACCCAGTCGCGATACCCAGGGGCGCACAATTAACGATCGTTTTCCGGTGGACGTTGCCCGAGCAAAACGGCAATGTCCAGTTTTTCCGGATTTCGATGGACTTGCAAGTGAATCGTCGCGCCGACATCCGAATCGCCAATCATTCGCATCAAATGGCCGACGTCACGTACGTCCTGCTCGTTCATCGCCAAAATAACATCACCGGTTTGAATTCCCGCGCGAGCGGCTGGGCAATCAGTGTCCTGCAAACCGACGACCAGCGCACCGCGTGTTCGCGCATCGTCGCCTTGAAGCAATTCGTCAGGCACTTCGGCGAGCGAAATTCCGACGAAGGCACGCTCCACCCGACCCGTCGCTTTCAAACGATCGTAGACTTGGCGGGCAACGTTGCTGGGAATCGAAAAACTCACGCCTTGGTACGTATCACCCACAATGGCCGTGTTGATTCCGATCAGTGCACCACGCGAATCGACCAGCGGCCCGCCGCTGTTGCCTGGATTGACCGCGACATCGCTTTGCATGAAATCTTGATATCGCGTGCTTGCTCGGACCATGCGATGTTTGCCGCTGAGGATGCCAAATGTCACGGTGCGGTCCAGACCAAAGGGGCTTCCGATAGCCCACACCGGCGATCCGACGCGAGCGCGGTCGCTGTCGCCCCACACAATCGGAAAGAGCCGATTGGAGTTCACCTTCAATAAGGCCAAGTCCGTCGGAACGTCCATGCCGACCACCGTCGCCGGCGCCCGGCGGCCATCGCTCAACGTGACCGTGATACTGTCCCCGTCCGCAATGACATGGCGATTGGTCAGAATATAACCGGCCTCATCGACCACGACGCCACTGCCCTGGTCCGATGTCGGCAATGGATCGGACGAAAGCATGCGAGCCACTTCCATCTCGCCACGCGAGACAGGCCGCTGAACGTCAATGTGAACCACGCTGGGCCCGACCACGTCCGTCACCATCTGGTACGCATCGCTGAGCGCATCGAGCGAGACATTACGCAATCCGTCGGTCCCCGATTCATACTGGGCACGCAATTCACCGCGATGCCAGGCGTAGCGGATTTCCTCGACAATTTGGGGGACCGCGAATCTTGCCGCCAACAACATGAGACTCATCGTTACCAGCAACATCAAACTCTGTGAAATCGCTTCGTTGCGTTTTCGTAACTTCGCTCGCGAAGGCCCTTTCGTCGGGCCTGTTTTGGCGACGGGAACGGTGGTGCCTGTATGCGGTTGACGATCGCCGTGCGACGCATCGGCACGGTATCGATCGAAAGCGTGTGGGTTTGTCACTGACTCTAGGTCGGTCGATGAGCTTGCCACCGATGGAACCCCGGTGATTGCCGCTTGCGGCTCGTGTCGCGGTGTCTCGGCTAGCGACGCTGGATCGGACGGTCCATCCACACCGGTAGCGTCGATCGATCGAAACTCGAGAAAACGTTCCATTGAAATAGCCAACTCCGGATGGGTCGTTCGAGAACGCGATCCACGTTTGCCGGCATCACGCTTGCCAGCAAGATGGCCGATGTGGTCGGCCGCGATTTTTGCCGCGGGAGTCCCATTCTAACGATGATGGGGCTCGGGAAAGCAACCATTTTATGTCGCATTCGAGTGAACTTGTTATCAGGCGGCCGAATAACCCGCAGGACGTTTAGCCACCCGGGCCTGCTTGGGCGGGGGACCGCCCGCGATGCAGACCCGCTCAAGCCAAGAAAATGCGTCACTTTTTCGCACATCGAATCCGTGTCGACTTGCCACCAGCGGAGTATCCTGTGCGTACCTTTGTTGTCATTCGAAAATCCCCCCAACCGACTTCTGGGCCATGCCATCCCACGTTAGCGAATCGATCTACCAAGCATTGGCCGACATTCGATTGGTTGATCCGCATTCTCACATCAACCCGCTCGACCCCGCTTCGCACACACTGGCGGATTTGCTGGGTTATCACTACTACACCGAACTCGCCCATTCGTCGGGAATGCCCAAGGCACACATCGAGCAGCGAGAGCTTCACCCCAAGGAACTCGTGTCGCGACTGGTGGCGGGTTTGCCAGCGATCGAAAACACCGCCCAGTATCGTTGGCTGATCGAATTGTGTCGCACGTTTTTTGGGTTCACGGACGACCGGATCACTGCTACGAATTGGGAAGATCTTTACGATGCCGCGGAAACTCGGATGCAGGCGGCTGATTGGTCGCATTCGGTGCTCGCGCAAAGCAACGTCGAGGCGGTGTTCCTGACCAACTATTTTGATGACAAATTGGTTGGCTTTGACACCGACGTCTACATTCCCTGTCTTCGTACCGATGAGTTGGTTTTTCACCTCCACAAGCGATCGGTCCAGCAACGACTCGAGGAATCGACTGGGATTTCGTTGGACGGTTCGTTGGCGAGTCTTCGCAATGCGTTGAGAAGTCGGTTTGAACATTTCATTTCGCGTGGCGCACGGGCGTGTGCAATTTCGCTTCCGCCAAGCTTCACACCCGGCCGAGTTAGTGACGGTCGAGCTGCATCGGCGCTGGACGACGTGCTCCGACGTACCGACCAAGCGGACGTCGCCAATCGCGATGCGCTTTCTCGACGAGTATTCTGGACGCTCGCGGAACTTTGTGATGACTTTGGCTTGCCCTTTGACTTGATGATCGGCGTCAATCGGGGCGTCTATGCCGACGGGGTCTATCAAGGCCAAGACCTCTACGACAGTCGCGTGTCGCTGATCCAGTATCGCGAGTTGTTCAATGCGTTTCCTGGCGTCAAATTTCCCATCTCGGTTCTGGCGAGTGTCACCAACCAGGAACTTGTCAGTTACGCCTGGATCTTTCCAAACGTGATCACCAACGGCCATTGGTGGTACAGCAATACGCCATCGTTCATCGCCCGAGACGCGGCCGTTCGGTTGGAGGCTGTTCCCCAGACAAAACAAATCGCCTACTACAGCGATGCATACAAGTTGGAATTCATCTGGCCTAAATTCGACATGTACCGTCGTATCCTCGCCGAATTGCTCACCGACCAGTTCGTGCGTCGAAACGGATGGAGCGAGGAGCGGGCAATCGATCTGGGGCGAAAGATTCTCCGAGATAACGTCGACGAGATCTTTCCCCGACCGGACACTTCCAAAATTCATGGTGCCGAAAGCCGCGATTCGAGTGATACACCGGATCATTCGACGAGCACCATTGTCGATGCCGCGGGCGTTGCCGCTGCCGGTTTAGCCGCGGTTGCCGCGAGCGATCCACTGGTGAATGATGACGTGCAGGAAGTGGAGCTGGCGGATGACGTTGATGAAATCGCCTCCACCGGCTTTGACGAAAATGCGACCTTGGGCGATTCGTCGATGCAGCCACCGGCGCGGGCGATCGAAGATTGGGATGACCCGGCACTGGACGAGGACGCGTTCGAACTCGACCGGACGATCGATGAATCGGGAGCCTTCGAAACGGTTGTCGAACATGATCATGATTCCGGCTCGGGGTTCGATGAACCGACACTGAATGAAAATGAATCGGAAGCCGCATCTTGGCAAAGCTCCAACGAGTTCCCCTCCAGCATTGAAACAATCGAAGAGTCGATCAACGACGAAACGTTGCCCAGCGACGCCTCTTACTTTGATGATGCCACCGGGATCGAAAAATCGGGGACCGGTGAACCCGTCGCGTGGGATGACTTGGGCGAAACACTCGATCTTGATTTGGCTGGAAAGGATTCTGGTGATGACGCGGGTGACGGGGATCGAGGCGACATCGGTGCGCAGCCCGCGTCAAACTTTGAAACGATTGATGCCGGTGGCGTGGAATCGGGAAATGACGAAAACCTCTGGCCATTGGATGCGCCGGACGATGTTCCCGAGCGAGCCGAACCGACGAACGGGCCAGAATTGCCCGAGCTAAGTGACTTACCGGATTTGGTGGAATCGCCCGAGCCGTTCGATTTGGATGCTGTTCCCAACGACGATGAGATTCGCTCATTGCCCGTCGATGACGTCGAGCTCCGCGACTATGCCGCTGAGCTCATCGGCCTGGACGCCGAAAAATTGGAACGCGAAATCGAAAGCGAGCCGCTGGATGTTGGCGATCTATGGGGCGACGACACGGATTCTGGAGCACCGGACGAGATGTCCAGCGATGACCATGAGCCACGCGAATCCGAAGTACCCCAAATCCGGATGCTTCGCGGCGAAGAATCATTTTCGCCGGACGAAGAGTCGCTGCAGATGAGTTCCAATCCGGCAACGGGCGAGTTGGTGTTTCCCGTTGACGATGACAACGCGCCGGCATCGAATGATGCCGATGACGATTCGGTAACGACCCGCGCGGTCGATGATGAGGACGAGTGGCTATCCACGCTTGGCGACTTGGAACTTGACGACAAGTCCCAGCCGGAGTCGGAGGAGGACCCCAGGCCTTAGTGCTTTTCCGCGACGATGCGGTTGATCGCGTTGAGCATCGCTAGGATGGTGCTCTCGACGCTATCGGTGCTGACACCGACGCCCCGATAGCTGCGGCCTTGATGTTCGACCTCCAAGTTGACTTCGCCGATCGCGTCGCGTCCCAGCGTGGCGCTGCGAACGCGAAAGTCTTTGCAAACGAGTTCGATGCCTGTGATCTTTTCGACCGCCCAAAAGGCAGCATCAATGGGGCCGTCGCCTTGTTCGACTCGTTCGCTGTGCGATTCATCGCCGTGTCGAAGCGTCAGTGAAACGGTCGGCGTCCGCGATTTGCTGCTCGTGACTTCATAGTCGACGAGCGTCCATTCTTGGGCGACGCTACCGCTAATTTGCTGCTGGACGAGCGCCACGATGTCACCATCGTAGATCTCTTTCTTCTTGTCCGCCAAGATTTTGAACTGGTCGAACACCGCTTGCAATTGCTCACCGCTGAGCGTGTAACCGAGACTCTTGGCGCGATCGGCCAGCGCCGCACGTCCGCTGTGTTTTCCCAGCACCAAGTCCGTCTTCGACACGCCGACATCTTCGGGCGACATGATCTCGTAGGTGCTTCGCTCTTTCAGCATTCCGTCCTGGTGAATTCCCGATTCATGCGCGAACGCGTTACGGCCAACGATCGCCTTGTTGCGCTGGACGCTCAGTCCCGTGATTTGGCTGATCAATCGGCTCGTCGGTACCAAGCGTTTCGTATCGATGCGAGTGCTGCAGTGATAGAAATCGGCTCGCGTTCGCATCGCCATCACGACCTCTTCGAGCGCCGCATTGCCCGCACGCTCACCGATGCCATTGATCGTGCACTCGATTTGGCCGGCGCCGGCGGCAACGGCCGCTAAACTGTTGGCGACGGCCATCCCCAAATCATCATGACAATGCGTGCTGATCACCGCACGGTCGATGTTGGGAACTCGCTCACGCAGCATGCGAATCCGATCAAAGACTTCGCTCGGTGTCGCATATCCCACCGTGTCCGGAATGTTGATCGTTGTCGCCCCCGCATCGATGGCGGCTTCGACGACGCGGCAAAGAAAGTCGTGTTCGGTTCGACAGGCGTCTTCGGGCGAGAATTCGACATCGTCACAGTAACCTGCGGCACGTTTGACTCCGATCACGGCTCGCTCGACGATCTCGTCGGTCGTCATCCGCAAGTTGAATTCGCGATGGATCGCGCTGGTCGCCAAGAACACGTGAATTCGTGGCTGCGCCGCTTGCTTGAGTGCTTCCCAGGCGCGATCAATGTCCTTCTCCGCGCATCGTGCCAGTCCACAAATGGTTGCGCCGCGCACAACCTGGGCGATCTGGCGTACCGATTCGAAGTCGCCCGGCGATGCGATCGGGAAGCCAGCTTCGATGATGTCCACGCCAAGGTCACAGAGGGCCTGGGCGACTTCGAGTTTTTCCGCATGATTCATGCTCGCTCCGGGCGATTGTTCGCCGTCGCGCAGCGTGGTATCGAAAATTCGAATCGTTCTCGCAGGGTCAGTCACTTGACTCGACATCACAAACCTCGGGTGACAAATACTAACAGGTAGAGAAATGGATACAAAAAAACCCGAGTCGCTGGGCGACTCGGGTTTGAATGTCGTTTTTGGTTTCGACCGCTCACCGCGATCCTGACATACCCTCATCACCCGCCGGATTGGCGTCGAAGTAGAAGGTTCGTCAGGAGCAATGCGCTGGCGTTCATGGAAGACATGGTAGGCAGAAACGCTTGTCGGAGTCAACTGTCCCGCCAATCTTTCTCAATCGCTTGCCTCAGTTTGACTTGACGCGTTTCTTGGCCGATTGGTTCTTACCATTCTTGTTTGCCGAGACATTCTTGTTCGATTTGAGTGGTTTTTTGTCGTCCGTCGGCAGTAATTCGCGGTGCTGGGCGATTACGCCGGCGTTCGCGGCGACGCTGGCCACGTTGGTCCATTCGTAGGGATCGGTCTGGTGGTTATAAAGTTCTTCGCTCCCATCGTCGTACCGAATGTAACGCCATTGGTCGCTGCGCACGGCATGGTTTCGATAGCCATGAGTGGTGATTGCGATACCGCCCTTCGCTTGAGTCGGTTGTCGCAGCATGGCGACCACGCTCTCACCTTGGACATGTTTGGGAATCTCAATCCCCGCTAGCTCACAGAGCGTGGGATAGATGGTCATGAAATCGACAGGCGTTTCGCAACGCGTCCCCGGTTGAGTCACACCAGGTGCAACCCAAATCAGCGGCGCCCGCGTCTCTTCTTCCCACAACGCGAATTTGCGCCAGTGTTGTTTTTCACCAAAGCTCCATCCGTGGTCGCCCCAAAGCACGACGATGGTGTTTTTGGCAATGGGACTCTTGTCGAGTCCGTCGAGCAAACGACCGATGTTCATGTCCAGATACGCGACGGTGGCCAAGTACGACTGGATCGCGTCCTTCCAACGACCTGACTTCAAAAACTTGGCATGGTCACCGTTGGGATTCGCCATCTTGATGCCCGCGGGCGACAAGTCATTCAAGTCGTCTTCGCGGTACGGCGGCAACTCGATCGTCTCCAGTGGAAACATGTCGTAGTACTTGCGTGGTACCGCAAAGGGCAAATGCGGCTTGTGAAGTCCGCAAGCCAGAAACAGTGGCTTGTCGTGCGAGCGATTCATCTGGTCGACACACCAATCGACGATGTGGTAGTCCGAGATATCATCGTCTTGGAGGTCGTGTGCTAACGGTTCATGAAACCCTTCGTCTTTGGCGACCCCTTTGCCAGTCGCGGATAGATTTCCCTTGGGCATGTATTCGGACCATTCCGACTCGTAATACGAATCGCTGTGATAGATCTTGCCAGAACCAGCGACGTGGTACCCGGCGTCAAGAAACTGTTTGCTCATCCCAAGACCTTCGGGAATGTGATCCTTCCATGGATCCGAATTGAAGTAGCACGCAGTATCCCATGGACGCAGCCCCGTCATCAGCGCTGCCCTCGCGGGGTTGCACGCCGGCACGGCGCAGTGTGCTTGATGGAACGCCAAACCTCGAGCGGCCAGTCGATCGAGATTGGGGGTTTGGGTTTGAGGGTTGCGGCCCATGTAGCCAACCCAGTGGTTCAAGTCATCGACTGCGATGAACAGCACATTGGGTCGCGGCGAATCAGGCTGCGCTTGCGCCACGCACGGACGATCGATGTCCGCCGCCAAACAAAGGACCATCGAAGCCAAACCAGCCAATATTTTTTGCATCATCTTCACCTAACGAACGCGTTCATTCGGGTTTCAAGGGGATTTGGGTCGGACGAGCATTCTACACGACGCCGCGTTTCCAATCGGATTGAAACCACCGGGTGCGGGTGAATTTGCATGATACATGCGTTCAAGATCGCGAGCATCAAGTTCGAAACGCATCACCGGACACTGGCGGGCTTACCGGTCTCTGGCGAGCTATGCAGCTGTCGGGATCTTCTTGCCTTGGAGCTGATACACATAGCGAAGCACTTCGGCCACCGCCGTGTATTGGTCGGTCGGGATCGTGGAACCGACGTCGACGGTCTTGTAGAGAATTTGCGCCAGTGGTTTACGCTCGACCACGGGGATACCATTCTCCAGCGCCAGCCGGCGAATTCGCTGGGCGAGTACGCCGGCTCCTTTGGCCAAGACAATCGGTGCCGGCATCGTTTCTGGGTCGTACTGGATTGCGATCGCTAGTTCAGTCGGATTGGTGACGACGACATCCGCCTTGGGTACTTCGCTGTTCATGCGTTGCATCATCATCGCCCGCTGTACTTGGCGACGACGGGACTTGATTTGGGGATCACTTTCGGATTCCTTCATCTCATCGCGAATCTCCTGATCGGTCATCATCATGTCTTGTTCGTGCTTCCACTTTTGAAAACCGTATTCAAGTAGCGCCAGAACGAACAACGCGCCGCCGATCCACAATCCGGTGCCAAGCAAACATTCGAACAGAATCTTGGCGATTTGCGGAACGGCCATCGACGACATGCTGAGCACCGGATCGCGGTACTTCATCAGCGACATGTAGGCAACGCTGCCGATGATCCCCAACTTGAAAAGCCCAAAGCCCAGTCGCGCGACTCCCTGCAATGAGAGAATCCGTTTGGCGCCCGAAAGTGGGCTGATGTGACTGAGTTTCGGCATCAATCGTGCCGGCACGAGGATGATGCCCGTTTGAGTCACGTTGACCATGATCGCCGCGACCATCATCGTGACCAGGATCGGTACGGTCGCGACGCCAAGCCGCGCTCCCGTTCGCAAGAGTTCGTTTGTGGCCGATCCGGTGTCGGTACCCATCAGCGTATAGGTCGACAGCGATTCGGTCATCGTTTGGGCAAGCGTTTGAACCGCTGAGCCACCTAGCATCTGCAGCGTCGCTAGTGCCGCCAGCAACAACGCGGCGCTGCTGAGGTCCTGGCTGCGGACGATCTGGCCTTCCTCGCGGGCCTTTTGGCGGCGCCGCTCGGTGGCAAAGTGTTTCTTGTCACCACCACTATCGGACATGATTTCTCACTACCAAAGCTCCGCCAGTTTTGTCGCCGCACTCGCCAACTCGTCTTGAAACACCAAGCCAGCGGAACCAAGCGTGATTGCCGAGACGACCAACAGCGCCAGCGCATTGATGCTCAAGCCGATCGCCAGCACGTTGATTTGGGGCAACGTCCGGCTGACCAGTCCCGTGACGAGATTGCTGAGTAGAAGTGCGGCGACGACGGGACCGGAGACCCGGATTCCCGCGGTAAGGCCTGCGGTGAGCTGTTCCACCACGAGGTCCAACATCGGTGCGTGAAACGAGACGTTGCCCGGAGGAAGCGCGACGTAACTGTCCACGAGGACGCCCAACAATATGCGGTGGCCTCCCGCGGAAAGCATCACGGCGCTGACCAGCAAGCCGACGAACTTGGCCAGAGCCGGCATGCTGCTGCGGGTGGTCGGATCGACGGCGTCGCCCAGTTGCATTCCGCCGGTGCTGGTGATCAGTTCGCCGCCGAGTTGAAGACCCGTGATGATGAGCTGGATGGTCGATCCGATGAGCAACCCGATCATCCCTTCGCGAGCGATCGCGATCGCCAAGTCAGGCAAGTTGTCCAGTTGCGGTAACGTCGTCGGGTCGTGTTGTGCAGCGACGGTTGGCAACAACAGTGCAGTCATCGTTACCGCCAAAAACACCAAGACTCGCTTGGGCGCTCCCGATCCGATGGCCGGGATCGCCGAAAGTAGCAGACTCAGTCGTGTGAGGACGAGAATGGCGAGAACGAGGTTATCGATCAACCACTGGGCAATCGGTTGCATTACGGAGACCCGGCGTTCTCAAAAACCGTGCGAGTGAATTCCACCATTCGCGACATTAACCATGGCAAACACGCCACCATGACCGCCGCCATCGCGAGCAACTTGGGGACAAAGGCGACCGTCTGGTCTTGGATTTGAGTTAACGCTTGCAACAACCCCACCAACAATCCCGTTGCCATTCCGGCCAGCAACAGGGGTGCGGCTAGCACCACGGCAGCGATCATTGTCGTGCGGCAAAGATCCATTGCGGTTGCAGAATCGATCAAAGTAGTTCCCGTTGTTTGATTGCGTCGCCAGTCAAAGTTAGCTTCCCTTCCAACTACGATCCCGCAAGCGTGCCAAAGCTGTTCATCAACATCTGGACGACCAATCTCCATCCATCGACGAGAACGAACAGCAATAATTTAAAGGGCAAGGAAATCACCGCTGGCGGCAACATCATCATGCCCATCGAAATCGTGACGCTGGCAACCACCAAGTCGATGATCAGAAACGGCAAGTAGATCTGGAAACCCATCAAAAAGGCGGTCTTGAGTTCGCTCAGAATAAAGGCCGGCAACAGGACGCGAATGGGAACGTCTTCATAGGTCGACGGCAGGGGTTCGTCGGTGTCCATGTAGTCATAAAAAAGAAAGACGTCGTCGACGTTTCCGGCGACATCGATCTGGCGCGACATGAATTCTCGAATCGGAATCGAGCCCGCCGCGTATGCATCCTCGAGCGACATCTCGACTTCGGGATTTGTATACGGCTCGATCGCATCATCGTAGACTCGCGTCCAAACCGGCGTCATCACAAACAGGGTCATGAAAAGCGAGATGCTGGTCATCACTTGGCTTGGTGGCAACGATTGCAATCCGATGGCCTGGCGCAGCAATCCCAGCACGATGATGATGCGCACGTAGCACGTCGTCATCAGCAATACCGCCGGAGCGAGACTCAGCACGGTCAGCAGCAGCATCACCTGCAGGCTACTGGAGAGTCCCTCGGGGCTCGTCCACTTCTCCGGGCCTCCCGCGACGAAGTCCAGCGAATTCGATGGCAAGCGAAACGCGGGTCGCTGGACGAGCGACGGAGCGTTGGCACCGGCGGCCTTCTCGCTTGATGTGCTGTCACCCAGCGAAGAATCGCCCGCGAGCAAGGCGGACAAGGCGTTTTGCTGCGCAGTCGCGACGGACATCGGCGTACCGAATCCAGCAAGACAAACTAGCAAAATTCCCAGAATCCGACTCAAGTGACTGTCCTTCCATGGACGAAATACGACCGCGAGATCCGCGAAGAATAAGACAACCCTGGTGGTCACGGAAAGAGTGATCTTGGGTGTTCCATCCAGTGACAAATCAAATCGAGTTTCACGGACGTCGTTTGCAACGCAAAGTTCGGGGCATAACTATTCGCGCTGTCGCCACCGGTGCAGCATTCCGACGATGACTCCGCTGATCCCCACTGCAACGACAATCGCTCGTAAGAACCATTGATCGCGGGAAACGAACCAATGATAGCGAGAAACCGAATCGCCGCTGACATAAGGCATTCCTGGGATGGCAATGCTATTGTCTTCCGGTTGCCCGTGGTATCGCAGCGAAGTCGGTCCAATCGCGATGACGAATGTTGTTCCGTGGTCCGAGGTTGCTTAGTTTTGATGGAAAGATTCCGAGACAAAGCTTAGCACGTCGGGCAATGCCGAACGCCAGTAGCTCCATTGGTGTCCACCGTCACGAACGCGATACTCGTGTGGAATGTTGCGTTTGCGAAGAGCGACATGGATCAAGGAGTTTCCTTCGTAGAGAAAGTCGTCGTCGCCACAGTCGATGTACCAACGAACGCTGCTGATCTGATCGACCGGTAGCGTCTCCACCAGCTTCAACGCACTGTGGGTCGACAAATGCTTTTCGATCTGTTCATCCGACAAGGGGTCCAACTTGACTTCCGGTGTCTCACGTCGGGGTTCGTTGTATCGCTTCTTCGCTTCGTCCAGGCTCAGTGCCCCGGTGCTGGCACTCAGCGGACAAGCCGACGAGAACAATTCGGGATGATGAAGCGCATACATGAACGACCCACCACCGCCCATCGAAAGCCCGGCGACGGCACGGTACCGTTTGTCGGTCTTCACGCGATACTCGGCTTCAACGTGCGGCATAAACTCTTGAAAGAAAAAGTCTTCGTAGTTCCAGTCGCCTCGAATGTCGTTGAAATAACCTCGCCTGCCCGTGTTAGCGTCTGGCATCACGATCACCATCGCGGTGGCCGTGCCGTCGGCGATCGCTTGGTCGGCATAGTGCTGGACTTCGCCAAATTGAATCCAGCCCGTTTGGTCGTCGCCGCCTCCGTGGAGCAAGTACAGGACTGGATAGCTGCGCGAGGATGTCATGTAACCCGGTGGCAGGTAGACGGCATAGTGACGTTCGCCTCCCAGAATCTCGCTGTTCATCTTGCAGGAATCCTTGACGAGACTCTGGCCCGTTTCCTCCGCATGCAGCGCCAAAACACCGAAGAAAATAAGAAACATACTGCTCAGTCTTGCAAGAGTCATGCGATTCGCCTTCATGGGGGGACATGCGATTGGGGGAACCGAAAGTTTAGCCGAATCCGCGATGTCCCGATGATTGCTGGACACGATCGCACCAAAGTTGCCAAAACGCTAAGGTACTTCGGAAATTCCCACGCACCTGGAGGTTACCTTGGATCGATCACTACCCGAACCATTGCGGCAGCGCGTTCGTGTCGTGGTCGATCTTGGCTCCGCGAAACGTACCCAGCCGACACGCGGTTACGTTCTCTATTGGATGCATCACTGTGTCCGCGCCCATGAAAACCCGGCGCTCGACGTCGCGATTTGTTTCGCACGCCAAAACGACTTGCCGCTGTTGGTTTATCACGCGTTGTCCGAAGATTACTCCTACGCATCGGATCGGCATCACGCGTTTATCCTCCAGGGGGCGCGAGACGTCCAGCGTGAGATGCTCGGTCGCGGCATCGCTTACTACTTTCATCTTCAACGCAACGGGCACCGGGGGCCCCATCTTCGTGATCTCGTTCGCGACGCGGCGATCGTCGTTACCGAAGAAATGCCAGTTCAACCGATACTCGGTTGGTTGGAGCGGCTTTGCACGCTGACGACCACACCCATCATGAGCGTCGATACGTCTTGCATCGTGACACCCTCGCTGGTGCCGATTTGCCATACGCGAGCGTTCGAGTTTCGCGAAGCAACCAAGGAACTGTTCGCAAAAAAAGTATCGGAAGACTACATCGAACAAACCGTCGATTGTCCGATGTATCGACCGACTAAAAAGACAACGCAATTGCCGTTCGAACCGCTCGATTTGCAGGATGTTTCACTCGCCAGGCTCATTGCGGAGTGCCGAATTGACCATTCAGTCGGCCCCGTTGCCGATACGCCCGGTGGTTCTCGCGCCGGGTACTCTCGTTGGAACCGATTTCGAGAGACGGGGCTTGCCCAGTATGCGGATCGTCGCAACGAAGCCCATGTGCACGACGGTGTTAGTCGTCTGAGTGCGTATTTGCACTATGGCATGGTCAGCAGCTTTCGAATCGCACGCGAAGCTCGCGAGCAAGACGCAGACAAGTTTCTTGACGAGTTGCTGGTTTGGCGAGAATTGTCGTTTCACTTTTGTTATCACCGGCGCGAGCTTGTGGATTCGCTGGAAGCCATCCCATCGTGGGCACTCGCGACGCTTCGCCAGCACCAAGGGGACGCTCGGCAGTTTCGCTACAGTTGGGAGACATTGGCTCGCGGACAAACGCACGACGCGTTTTGGAACGCGTGCCAGCAAAGCTTGCTGCGTTACGGCGAGTTGCACAACAACCTTCGCATGACCTGGGGGAAAGCATTGATCCCTTGGACCGAGACGCCCGAGCGAGCGCTGCATCTGTTGATCGATTTGAACCACCGCTACGCACTGGACGGGCGTGATCCGAACAGTTACAGCGGCATCCTCTGGTGCTTGGGACAGTTCGATCGGCCTTTTTTTCCCGAGCAAGAGATCGTCGGTACTGTCCGACCACGTTCTACCGAAGAACATTCTCGCCGCATCGATAGGGTTCGCTATCGCACGATCGTCGATCGGACCATCGCCGAGGTGATTCCCGATGTCACCATCATCGGTGCCGGTTTGGCGGGCTTGATGGCCGCACGAACGCTGCATGATCACGGAGTTCGCGTGCGGTTGCTCGAAAAGTCGTCCGGTGTCGGCGGTCGGATGGCCACCCGGCGTACGCCCGCCGGACAAATGATCGACCACGGCGCCCAATACTTCACCACACGCGACAACCGGTTTTCCAAGTACGTTCAAAGCTGGATTCATGATGGCATCGTCGAGCCATGGTTGGGACGCATCGTCGAACTCGATCAAGATGGATCGATTAAAAGCGAGAAACGTAGCGTCCCGAGGTATGCGGGTGTCGGCGGGATGCGAGAAATAGCCAACCATGTGGCAAAGGACTTGGACATTGCGTTTGAGTCCGAGGCCGCGTCGCTGCGGAACCGCTCCGACGGCACGTGGGACATTCTCGACGTCCATGGTCACGTCCTGCACTCGAGCCAAGTCGTCATTAGCAACTGTCCGGCGCCGCAATCTCACCATTTGTTCCAAGGACACACGACGCTGGCCAGCCAAATCAACTCGGTTGAAATGCAACCGTGTTGGGCGGTGATGTTGGAAACGGACGACTGGGACGATATGCCACTGGATGGCGCGTTCATCAACGATGGCCCGTTGTCGTGGATTGCACGTGATAGTTCCAAACCAGGCCGAGGCCAGTCCAAGACCATCTGGATACTGCATGCGACCACCGCGTGGTCGACTCGGCACCTGGAGGCATCGCCGGAGGAGGTTCAGAGTCGGTTGGTGGCGACGCTCGAAGCGATTTTCGGTCGACCGGCTCGTCACCGAGGCCTATGTCAAGCACATCGCTGGAAATACGCGATCCCCGGCAACGTGCTCGACGAAGACTACTTGTGGGATGCGGCCGCCGGATTGGGCGCGTGCGGCGACTGGTGCGCGGGCCCACGCGTGGAAGGCGCATTTCTTAGCGGTGCAGCGATGGCCGGGGCCCTGCTTCGTCAATGGACGATTGATCGACCGGCCTCGGCGAAGCCTCATCAAGCGAAACTGTTCGGTTGACACGTCACATCATCACGTGAACTTGATCATCACGTCAGTTTGATTGATCGCAACCGAAGCGCGTTGCCAATCACTGACACGCTACTGAAACTCATCGCCGCGGCCGCGATCATGGGGCTCAGTAGCACACCAAAAAACGGATACAGCAGGCCAGCGGCAATCGGAATCCCTAGTACGTTGTAGGCGAACGCAAAGAACAAGTTTTGACGAATGTTGCTCATCGTTTTTCGGCTCAATTTGCATGCCGCGGCAACACCGCGCAGGTCTCCGCCCACGAGTGCCACGCCCGCCGATTCGATCGCGACACCAGAGCCTGTGCCCATCGCGATGCCGACATCAGCAGCCGCAAGTGCCGGGGCATCGTTGATCCCATCACCGCACATGGCAACAACGTGACCTTGGCTTTTTAATTGTCGAACAAAGTCATGCTTCTTTTCTGGCGAGACCCCCGCGTGGTACTCATCGATCCCTAGCTGCGCGGCGACAGCTTGCGCCGTCGCCTCGGCATCGCCGGTGAGCATCACGACCTTGAGTCCGAGATCGTGCAGCGTTCGAAGCGCCGCCGGCGTACTCGGTTTGATCGGATCGGTGATCGCAATGATCGAGGCGAGTTGGTGATCGATCGCCACAAAGACCACCGTGCCACCCTCACGCTGGTAGGACTTGGCTTTGGCACGACCCGGTTGAATACCGTCAACGCCACGATCGTTGAGCAGGTCACCACTACCAATCAACACCTCGCGCCCGTCGACGGATGCGTTCACGCCCCCGCCCGTGATACTTTCGAAATTGGTCGCCTCGGCGATCGCGACGTCGCCCGACTTGGCGCGGCGAACGATGGCTCCGGCCAGCGGATGTTCGCTTTGACTTTCAATAGCTGCTGTCACTGCCAAGACTTGATCGGTGTTCCAATCACCGAACGTCTCGATGGCCGTCACTTCCGGCCGTCCCTGGGTGAGCGTTCCCGTTTTGTCAACGATGATGATGTCAACGTTCTGCATCCTTTCAAGCACTTCGGCGTTCTTGATCAAGACACCTTCCTCTGCGCCACGTCCCACGCCGACCATCACCGACATCGGTGTCGCCAACCCCAACGCACACGGACACGCGATAATGAGCACGGCGACCGACGCGACAAACGCGTGAGCCAAACGTGGCTCGGGACCGAACCATGCCCAGCCAACGAACGCGGCCACCGAGCAAAGAATGACGACCGGCACAAAGTATCGAGCGACCGCATCGGCCAACTTTTGGATCGGTGCCCGACTACGCTGCGCATCCGCTACCATTTTGACGATTCGGTTGAGTACCATTTCTCCGCCCACGCCGACGGCTTCCATCACCATCGCGCCGGATTGATTGAGCGTTCCGCCGGTGAGTTCGTCGCCCGCTTGCTTATGGACAGGAATTGGTTCGCCGGTGAGCATCGACTCATCAACGCTGCTGGAACCGCTGATAACACGTCCATCCACGGGGATCTTTTCTCCCGGGCGTACGCGCAAGCGATCACCCTTTTGAACCGAATCCAGCGGTACCGTTGTTTCTGCGTCGCCGGAGATGCGGTGAGCCGTTTCCGGCGCCAGACGCATCAATTCTCGAATCGCACCGCCGGTTTTTTGACGAGCGCGAAGTTCCAAAACTTGTCCCAGCAACACCAGGGTGATGATGACAGCGGCCGCTTCGAAATAGAGCGGTGGCATTCCCTTCTCAAAGAACGCACGCGGGACAACACCAGGTACCAGTACGACGACCAAACTGAAAAAATATGCCGCAAGCGATCCCACCATGATCAACGAGAACATATTCAAATTCATCGACCGAAAAGATTTTGCGCCACGAACCAGCAACGGCCAACCGCACCAAAACACCACGGGCGTCGCGAGCAGGAATTGCGCCCATCCGATTGCCGTGTGGCTGAGCCAATGGTCGACTCGCAAGCCGATCATCGGACCCATGGCGAACAACATCAACGGAATCGACAGTGCCACTCCAACCCAGAGTCGCCGTTTCATGTCAGCGTACTGAGGATCCTCACCGGTGTCTGAGACACGCATCACCTTAGGTTCCAGATCCATGCCACAGATCGGGCAATCGCCGGGTCCGACCTGTTCAATCTCCGGATGCATCGGACAGGTGTAAGTCGCATTCTCATCAAACTCAGATTGACCGAGGAGACTGGTGGCCTTGCTTCTCGTGCCGTGGCAACAGCTCGAGTCCCCTTGATCGGTACGATCCGTGGCGTGGTCTCGATTGGCGCGGCGGGCGAGCACACCGCCGGGGTCACTTTCGAATTTGCTGCGACACGCCTGGCAACAAAAAAAGTAGGGTTTCCCCTCATACTCGCTCCGCAGCGAATGACTTGGATTGACCGACATTCCGCAAACTGGGTCGACCGCACTGATTTGTTGTAGGCTCATTGTTCATTCGTTGGAAGATTTCTCAATCGGTTCACTGCCAGACCGAGATCGCTGACAAATGACTCTCGCATTCGTTGACGCGTGTCGGCGTCGGGCGTTCTCAGCAGCGCCGATGGATGGTACGTCGCCAGCGTCCACTTAGCATAGACAGTTTCATGGACGATGCCCCGGCCCTTGGTGATGCGAAATTGAGGGCCCAGAATCGCACTGGCCGCAGTGGCACCAAGACACACGAGCGTCTGGGGCCGGATAATACCGAGCTCACTTTCGAGCCATGGTTTGCACGCCGAAATTTCTCGGGAACTCGGCTTCACATGCAAACGCCGCGCTCCACTTAGCTTGAATTTAAAGTGTTTGACGGCATTGGTCATGTACACCTCGTTCGGGTCCAGTCCCACTTCGTCGAGCGCATCGCGAAACAATTGGCCGGCGGGACCGACAAAGGGTTCGCCGGCGATATCCTCCTTATCGCCGGGTTGCTCACCCACAAACACAAGCTTGGCACTCGCCGGACCTCGACCAAAAACCGTCTGCGTCGCATCTCGATAAAGTTCACAACCTTTGCAGGTATGCGCGGCCGAGCGTAATTGATCGAGCGTCGGATTGGACGTGTCGGGCATATACGCACTCGTCGTCATAACATTTTGACTTCGTTTGATCATCTCATCGACCCTCCGGGGTGCGTCGCGGACGAGTGTGCTAATGAGCTCGGTTTCCGGCATGGTGGGCCAATGCTTTTGAGGCATCTCGGCCTTCATCGCCTTGAGTTTGATCCGCGCCGGGTTGAAAATATTCGCGTAGTATGTTTTCCAAAGTGTTTCGAGTTCGTCCCCGCTGGGGGCCTCGCCTCGGGGCACACCGGGCGAGTAAACGAGTTGTTGGCCATCCCAAGCCACCGATTCGTCCGGTGTCAAAATCGCCCAGCGCATCACATCGAAACGACGGGCGAAAAATGGCGCAGCCAACGGCACGATGTAATGATCTGGCCGATGCCAAGCGACGTACCGATCTCCGTCAGCGTCGATCGTTTTTCGAAAGCGAACAAAGGCGTGCATCTTGTGAATGTCGCGCCGAATTGCCTTTTCCATTTGTTTAGCCTGGTGCAAATCGCGATCCGAAGCGATTTGCAACAGGTTCTTTTCGTCGTGGGTGATCCGCCAAAGCAGTTGGTACAACAGTTCCCATCGCAGCGGTGAACGATGATGCGCCACGGTCGTCGCCAGCTCGACAAACGATCGAAGCACTTCCACCGGATTGCTAGCAGGTGAATTAGCCATGTCCGCACTCGGCAACGTGTCGTCCGCGCTCGGCAGCGCATCGGTGTGCTGGGCCCGCGCAGCAAACAAATCTTGTTGGCCATCGCTCTGACGAGCACGCCAATCCACCCAGCGAACTTGCTCGGGCGAGACGCCCGCTGCAACCAGCCGCCTCGCGGCGACTCGCCATTGTTCAAACGTTTCGACTGGAATGCTGAGCACCGAATTAGGGACAGTCACAATCGCCCTAAAATAAGGGCAATTGTCGAGGCCGAGTTTCCAGTTGAGAGGCTAGCCCTGGTGAGTCGATGGAAAGTGGACCCGAGTTACGATCCGCGGTGACGACGAAAGGTCGTGCCCGTTTGTAGACCACTCCCAGCAGTTTTAAATCTTCATCGCGAATCGAAGTATACCGGCGAGTTGTCAGGATCTTTTGAACGCTTTTGCCACCGACACCGGGAATGCGAAGCAGCATTTCTCGTGGAGCCGTGTTGATATCCAGGGGGAACAGTTCACGATGCCGCAGCGCCCAGGCGAGTTTGGGATCGATGTTCAATGACAAGTTGTTCGCGTCGTCGGTCGTCAATTCGGTGGCATCAAAACCGTAGAAGCGAATCAACCAATCGGCTTGGTAAAGTCGGTGTTCACGCACCAGAGGCGGATGTTGAAGCGGAAGCCGGCTATCTGCATCCGGAATCGGACTAAACGCGCTGTAGTAGACGCGGCGAAGCGAATGCGTTTCATACAGCATCGAACTCGTGGCCAGGATTTCACGGTCGCTCGTGGGCGTTGCCCCGATGATCATCTGGGTGCTTTGACCCGCAGGAGCGAATTTGGGTGCCTTGAATCCTCGCTTGCGTTCTTGCACTGAATCGTCTCGCGCCAGTTTGATCGTCGACATCGAGTGCTCGATTTCTGGCCGCTTTTTTTCAGGAGCCAATTGCACCAAATCGCTCTCGGTCGGCAATTCGATGTTGACGCTCAATCGATCGGCGTACAGTCCAGCTTCGTGAACAAGTTCGTCAGCGGCACCGGGGATCGTTTTTAAATGGATATAGCCTCGGAAGCTCTCACGCTCGCGCAGCGTCTTGGCGACGGCGGTGAGCTGGGCCATCGTGTAATCCGACGACTGGATGATCCCCGACGAAAGGAAGAGTCCCTCGATGTAATTGCGGCGGTAGAAGTCCATCGTCAATTTCACGACTTCATCGACCGTCAATCGAGCCCGCGGCGTATCACTGCTGATGCGATTGACACAGTACTGGCAATCGAACACACAGTAGTTCGTAAGCAGGATCTTGAGCAACGATACGCACCGACCATCGGGCGTGTAGCTGTGACAGATGCCCATTCCCTCGGTGCTACCGAGTCCGCCTTTGCTTTCGCGTCGCGATCCACTGCTTGCACACGACGCATCATACTTGGCGGCGTCGGCAAGAATCGCGAGTTTGGCATCGAGCGAGCGGGGGGCCATGGTTGTAACTCGGTAGGCGACGAATGTTGGCACTCTGCCAAACAACCGCAATCCGAGTGCCGCGTCAACTCGCTTGGATCTACGCCGACGCAAAAAGCCGACGTCGTGGTTCGCTATCACTTGCCGGTTCGACAAAACCGGGGCGGAAAGGCTCACGTTCGATCGCTTTGAGTTCATTGGCAAAGCCGACCGTCGACTCGCCGCGACAGGTAGCTATCAACCGGTTGGCTTCATCCAAGTCCGTAATCTCCGTAATCGTATGGACCCCCTGAGCCGAATGACCAAGGACGACGACGCGGCTTCCCACACGGACGAGTGAAACCGTCAAGCGAGGTTGCAGCGTGGCGGTACCGAGCACCTCCAATGCCTCCTTGGGCAGAGCACGGTTCGAACTCGCACCACCTCCAAACCGACGCGTAAGCCAGATCATGCCGGCGAAAAGACCAAGGACGACGGCAAGGCTGCTGGCGACTGTGACCGATGGGGCCGATAGGGCGTGCGTGGCGACCTTTTCCGCTCTCGCGGTGCCATCGTCGCTGTGGCTGATTCGCGGTGTTAGCGAGGGAAACGATGGCCGAACATTGACCGGTTGCCGATCGGGGGTTGGGAGGGACGATGGTGGCTGAGTCGTCCATGCCGAGTCACCACCGGTTTGAGCCAGCGCGCCGGGACTTAGGCACATCGCCGCGACAACAACCATGCAACTGCGGGGAACGAACACGATGCACATCCTTGATTTGAGCTCGGTCACGATGAATCAAACGCCGACCAGTTCCGTGACACGAATACAGAAATTGTCGTTCATCACGAGCACCTCGCCTCGCGCGATCAACCGTCCGTTGACGAAGATGTCGACCGGGTCACCGGCCAGCTTGTCCAGCGCGACCACGCTGCCGCTGCGTAACTGCAGCACATCTTCCAATCGCATTTGCGTGCGACCCAGTTCGATGCGGAGATCCAATTCGACTTCGCCGATCAGGTCCATCGGGTGGCGAGTGGAGACAGAATCGTCGGGGGTCAAATCACCCAGCGGGAACGGCTTGGGCTCGCCGGACTTGGCCGCGGAGGTTTCGCCAGCGGCCTCGTCGAGCGATTGAGACGCTTGTTCGAAAAGTTTTTCGATGTCGTCGGCGTTCAGATTCTCCTTGGCGCCCGCTGACGAATCATCGGTCTTCGGATCTGCCATCTTGCACCACCCTTCCTTAGGTTCACTGTCGTGAGGATCGCGTGTCGCGTGAAACGTCCGGTTTCACGCACACGCTGACCTGGCAGGCTCGGTTTACTCTTCGATCAATTGATAATCGTTGAAACCGATACCGAGCAGCAAGTCTTCATCCAACAAGTGATTACATGTCGTCAAAATACGCCGCTCCAGCAAGCCCAATTGGTTGTCTTGGAGTTCCGCGAGTTCGCTGTTTCGAATTTTCATCCGAATGGCGTGACGCAATCGACCCTGCTTGACTTCGAATTCCTTCTTTAGCCGGTCGGAGTCTTTTTTGCGAACGAGTCCGTACAGACGGATTTCGACACGAAATGAGCGATCGCTATCAATCGGGCTGAATGTCTCACCGAACATCCCCATCTCGAATTCTTCGGGAATGTTTTCATCGAGTGTCTGTTTTTCGGCTTCTTCCTCGCCTTGTTGAATCGATTTGATCAACCGTGCTTCGGCCAGCGCGCTGACATCCTCGGCACTGGGAACGAGGAAAAAGAACATTGCCGTTTCGACGAGCACGACCACGCCAACAAAGGCGATGATCAGCATCTTGCCGGACTTGGGTGCCGCGGGCTTGTCGTTTTCGGCCGCGGGATTCGTGGTGTCTTCGGCAGGCATTACAGGGTCTCCGAGGCTGGGTCAAGTTTGGAGTTCGTTTCGGCGGGTGGCTGATCCGCCGCTCCCGCGTGGTCTTCAACGGTTTCATCGAGTAGGAACACTTCGACGCGCGAGTTCTTGGAAAGCCCAGCGCGTCCACCATTTCGTTGCATGGGCTCCGCCTCGCCGGCCGATGAAATCCGAAATCGATTCGCGTCAATTTTGGCTTTGTCGATGAGATAGCGTTGCACTGCCGCGGCACGTCGAAATCCCAGCATGGTGGCTTCATCAGTTCCCGCCGTACGAGCCGCGAATTCAGCCGATGTGTGGCCGCGGATCTCAATTTTCTGTGGTTTGCCTTGCAGTTGATCGACGGTTTGATTGAGCACGTTGATGGCTTCGGAATCGAGGGTATCCGAGGAAATGTCAAAGAATACGACGCTGCCCACGGCGGTGGTTTGCCCCGGTCGGATGATTCGGACCATGGGTTCTTCACCGACCGGAGCCTTCTCGGGAACACCGCCCTTGGCCGTATCTTTTTTCTTTGCGCGGCCCGTGGTTGCAAGCACCGCGTAAGCGCTCGAGCGTGGTTTGGAGTCACCCGGCGTCATGCTTTCCATCGATTTGGTGTAGCCGAACTGTTGTTGCATTGAATCGACGAGCGCCTGATACGTTTCTTCCTGTTTAATTTCGCTGAGCGAAACCAACATGATGAAAAACGTTAATAGCAAACTCATCATGTCACCGAAGGTCACAACCCACTCAGGTATAGCGATTGGCGGATCTTCTTCACCCATGGTGCGTTTACTCGGCGTTACGTTGTGACGGAGGTAGGAACGTTCTCAGTTTCTGTTCGATCGCGCGCGGGCTCTCACCTGACTGGATCGCCATAACGCCGCGAATCGCAATTTCGTAGGTCATCATTTCGCCCTTGCTCATCAAACCGAGCTTTTCGGCAAACGGCGAGAACAACACGTTGGCAGCGATCGCGCCGTAAAGGGTCGTGATCAGTGCGACGGCCATCCCCGCACCAATACCCGACGGGTCGCTCATATCCGCAAGCATCATGATCAAACCCATCAATGTCCCGATCATTCCATATGCGGGCGCGAAACGAGCAAGTTGATCCATGATCGATTTTCCCTCGCGATGGCGAGCGGCGATGGCGGCAACTTCGGTGCGGAGGACCTCTTCGACAATCTCGGGTGTGCTGCCGTCGACTGCCATTTGAATACCTGTCTTTACCAGCGGGTTTTCGATCTCCGCCACCTTGGCCTCGAGTGCCAGCAAGCCATCGCGACGAGCCGTTTCCGCCAAAGCGACAATCGACTTGATTAGACTCAGTCGATCAAAGCTCTTGTTAAGAATCACTTTCAATGCAATTTTGGGACTCTTGAGCATGCTACCCAGAGGGAAGCAGATCAATGCTGCGGCCAATGAACCTCCTAGAACGACCATCACCGATGGCACGTCCCAGTACGCAGTGATCGGCGCGCTACCCATCAACATCGACCCGATGATCAACCCGATGGCAAGGATCAAACCAACAACGCTTGCAATGTCCATGATTCTACGACTACTCTGCGGTTCAAATTGAGTTGAAAGTGGACGATGTCGGCATCGGGCAGTAGTGCTTTTTTTGCTGGTAACAAACGCAACGATCGACTACGTCGTCCATCGATTCGGTGACGACAATTCGCTCGCCCGTGGTCAACGTGATGAACGTGTCGGGTCGATTCTCGACGTAGCGAATCAGGTCAGCGTTCAAAATGAACGCCTCCCCGTCGAGTCGTGTGAGCTTGATCATTGGCGGGTTCCCGGTTGGCTAAACGTATCTCTTGCCTCACAAAGCTAGGACACGTTGAGCGACAACGACGGGTGTGGCGAAAAAGAAACAATCGAAATCCGCGTCTCCGACGACTCGCGCAATCGATACCAACCACTCAAACCCTACAACCGGCGCAACGCTAGATTCGGCGCGGCCGATACAGATCCAAATCGGGACGGCCCATTAGCGATGCGAAAACGGCGACAATCTCGCGCCAACCTCGCTTCAAGTCGGATTCAAGGTTTCCGTCGAAGTCGTGACCCAAGCGGAAAAAGTAGGGAGTGTCGTCGGGGAAGCTCAAGCCGATTTGGTGTTGCGGGCCAGTCGCGAGTATCACGCACTCCGCACGCATGGTCGACGATTCGCCCGTTTCGCTCTGCAGCGTCAACAGAAAATCAGGCGGTATCTCGCCATCGAATTCGTCCTCGTCGCTGGCCTCGTCACCGACTTCCTCGCTTTCGTCATCGGGTTCAACCGGAACCAAGTCGATCGCGAGACAGCGGACGGGAACCAGCACTCGATCGGCCAGCAAGTCGGACGCGGCGATCTGTGCCAAACCTTCGTCGATCCACTCTTGGACCGTCAGCGGCAACGTGCGCGGCGATGCCACTTCTCGCTGGGCGTCGATCGCGCCCAGACCCAATGTCGACAGGCAACGATCGGGCATCATCGGCAGCGGTTGGTCAATGATGTCATGGAGCGAACCGCCGATCTTGTCCGCTTCGATTACCCACGCGTCGTAGCCAAGGAATCGAGCATACAACGCACACTCCAACCCAATCGGACCGGCACCGATCACGACGATGCGACCGGGCGGGTCGAGTGTGAGAGCATCATCATCGTTGAATTCTTGATCAGGCGAATGTTCAGGCATATCGGGCGATTGATTCACGCGGAAAGGTAACGGTTGAGCGACTGTTGCTGTTTGCCGACGCGGAATGCATCGAGCGCGACGACGTTGTCGCGTTCTTCGATGAGGTTGGCAACCACCTCGGCGGTACCGCACGACAAATGAATGCCGCTGCGATAGTGTCCTGCGGCGACATACACGTTGGCGGTCCCAGGCACGCGACCGATCATCGGAAATCCATCAAAGGTCATCGGACGCAGCCCCGACCAGGATTTAGCGACGACGGCAGTTTGGAGGTGCGGACACAAACCGAAGGCAAATTGCTTCAATGATTCGAGCACCTCCAACGTGGTACCACCTTGAAAGCCGACTTCTTCTTCATTGGACCCCACGAGCGTGTATCCGTCTTCGCGGGGAACCAGGTAGCGATTGCCGACGTTGATGACGGATCGAATCGGCTGGGTGGGCGTTTTCAAAAGCAGTATTTGGCCGCGGATCGGAACCAAGCTCGTTTGTAGATTCAGCGAGGATGAAACTTGGCCCGACCAAACGCCACTGGTGAGCACCGCCAAGTCAGCGGACAGCGAGGTCGAGGGTAACAGCACCTGGACAACTCCGTCGCTACTGCGGATGTCTAGCACGGGAACGTTCTCGATCACTTCGACGCCAGCGATTCGGCACGCGGCGACGAGTGCTTGCAGGTATCGCGGACAGCGAATTTGGTATTCGTCGGGAAGCCACCAAGCGGCAACCTCGCGACCCGCTGCCCCGCCGTTCGATGCCCCGCTTGCCAATGGCATGACCCAATCGCGAAGCACCGGTTCACGCATTGCGAGTTCACGGGACGTAACAGGTTCGCACTGGATCGATAGATCTTCCCAGAAGCTCGTCATGCCGATCATCGCGGCACGCTCCCCGGGCGAGTCGGCGAGATACCAACCGCCGCAACGGCGCAGCCCCGAATCGATCCCCGTAATCTCCAGCAGCGCTTGGTGCCACCTTGGAAACATGGAATGGCTCAGTCCGCGGAGTTGATCGATCGAATCGGTGGCCGTCGCGAGATTTGCCGGCGGCAGAATCCCGCTGGCCGCCCAGGAGGTTGCCCGCGCGAGAGGACCACGATCCACGATCGTGACCCGGTGACCTCGTCTCGCTAATTCCCAAGCGATGCTAAGCCCGATGACTCCGCCGCCGATAAGTATCACGCTTGAAGATGAATTGGCGCTCATGATCGATCCGTGAACTCAGGGCTGGATGGAGGCGAAGAAAGAATCGTGTTCACGCGGGCAGCCAGTTCGAGTTCTTGGTCGTTTTCGGAGTGAGCCAGATGATCCAAAAGTACTCGCAAATCGGGGAGCTCGTCGACGTCGCGCCGAGGTTCCATGAGCGCGGCGGACATTCCCGACGCTGCGACGCGAGCGAGGGTCGTGGCGAGAACCGCTTCGGTGCTCCAAGGGATCTCGGAGAATAACGCCTCATGCTGGGGGCGCGAGGGGCCGGCGATGCCGATCAAGTAATATCCCCCGTCCACCGCAGGTCCAAGGACGACGTCCACTTCGCGGAGCTTTTCAAGGCACTGGGTGATGTCGGCTGCCGATATCAGCGGGCAATCACAACCGATCAGAATACCGACTTGGCTCGTTCGGAGCGCATGGTGAAACCACGATCGCATGCGATTTCCCAGATCGCCGCCGGTTTGAGCTTGAAAGTTCCAGTCCGCCGCCTGGGGCTCCAGGGCCCCACGAAATTCGGCTTCGCGATCTGCGGGACTAAACACAACCTCCAGTCGGATCGCCCCCGTGCGAGACAGGATGCTCCCGTGACTGCTTGAAAAACCGTCCGGCATTGAATGTGCAGCCGAAGATGATGCCGAACGTGTGTTCGATAATTCACCGAGTCGTCGCGTTAAGAAACCGAAGAATTCGCGGTGTATCTCAGCCGCCCGAGCCATTCCGATTTCACGGCCGAGCCGAGTTTTCGTGGATCCGGCCAGCCAAAACTTGGCCATGATTCCGAGGCAGCAGGACAATACCGGTGTGCCGGGCGGTTTCAAGGGAAGCGTATTAATCGGCACGGAAATTAGCGTCGGCGGAAAATTTAGTTACGATTTAGTACGGTGTTCGTGTTAACGCGTGGCGGGCAACGTGTTATCTTCTCAAAACCTTTTACTTCTCTCCATGGGGTCACGGTCGGCAGCCCATGTCGCAGCTCACCTCGGAACGTTTCCTCGAAATGGTCGCCAAAAGCGGTCTGGTTGATCCAGCCGCACAGCAGCGGCTGGTGGATAAGATCCGACAAAAATGTGGCGGCTCGTTGCCGGAAAGTCCGAAACGACTCGCGGCCGCCTTCAAACGTGCGGGATTGCTTACCGAGTGGCACACGGAAAAACTGCTCGCCAGTAAGTACAAAGGATTCTTTCTCGGCAAGTACAAACTGCTCGGACACATCGCCACCGGCGGCATGAGCAGCGTTTATATTGCCGAACATACGCGGATGCATGACAAGCGGGCCATCAAGGTGCTGCCAAAGACGCGTGTGAAGGACGCGTCGTACTTGGCGAGGTTCCAGCTGGAAGCCAAAGCGATCGCATCGCTCAATCATCCGAACATCGTCCTCGCTTACGATATCGACAACATCGACGATGTGCACTTTATCGTCATGGAGTACGTCGATGGCGTGGACTTGCAAGTGCTCGTTAAACGCGATGGGCCGCTCGAATTCTCCGTGGCCGCGGATTTGATTGCCCAGGCCGCACGAGGTCTTGAACACGCTCACTCCAAAGGCGTGATTCACCGCGACGTGAAGCCGGCGAACCTGCTATTGGACTGCGAAGGCCGCGTGCGATTGTTGGATATGGGGCTGGCTCTCGTCACGGCTGGCGATGATGAATCGCTGACGGTGGCGAACAATGAGAATGTACTGGGCACCGCCGATTACCTTGCTCCCGAACAGGCGCTCAATAGTCACACGGTCGATCATCGAGCCGATATCTATGGCCTGGGTTGCACCCTCTATTATTTGTTGACCGGCAAACCACCGTTTAGCGACGGTTCACTGGCCCAGCGAATCGCCAAGCACCAAACCGAGATGCCCAAAGAAATTCGCACCGTGCGATTGGACTGTCCGGGGGAGCTGGCGGGAATCTGTGTCAAGATGATGCAGAAGGATCCTGCCTATCGTTATCAATCCGCCAAGGACGTTGCCGAAGTGTTGCAGCGGTTCATCGCGACGGCACCTCAAGCCGAGCGAGTGAAGGCGGCCGTCGGATCAACATTGCCCAACGAGATCGGGACTGGGTCGTCCTCGATCTCCATTGGTGACGATTCCACTTCGAGTGACGATCGTTCCAGTTCGTCCATCCAAAATGACACGGTTGCCAACAAGAACGACGATACGCTCGCCGGCAGCCGTTCCACCCTCGGACAAAGTAGCGAGATCAGTGCCAGTGATAGCGGACGGCTTGTTGCCGGACCGAAACAGCCGAAGTCCGGCGATTCAGTCAGTGGTAGCTTCATTGATTTGGAAGTCGAATCGGGATACCGTGCCGGTCGTCGGTCAGCGGTCGGAAAGACGGGCGTTGAAACGGTCGGTGAAGGTGGCCTTTCCAGTGGACGGTACCCTGCCCTTTCAGGGATCAATATCCCGGGACCGGGCGAGTTGGATGAGTCATCGGGCGTCCATGGGGGCGACGATGCCAGCATGAGCCGGATCGCGAAGAACGCTCGTCCGACTCGTTCCAACGAACCCAGCCAGCGTTTGGATCCGCTGCTCATTGGCGCCCTGCTCACGGCGCTGTTTATTGTTGCGATCGCGATTGGCTTTGCTTTAGCCAAATTGACATCGTAACACTGAGGGATCTTTACGGATGACCGTCGTTTTTGATCGGCCCTATCAATTTGTGCCGCCGCATCGGGGAAACGGCTGGCCGTCGTTCATCCAATCATTCCGAATCGTTGACATGTATCTCCGAAAAAAGGAGGGCATCGTTTCACATGAGTGTCGGCACTCGGATCGATTGCGAGAATCACTCTCCCGCGGCGATGGGATTCTGCTAGCCCCGAATCATTGCCGATACGCTGACCCACTCGTGCTCGGTTGGCTCGCGCGAGAAACGCGCACGCACGTCTATGCCATGGCATCGTGGCACCTTTTCAACAAAGGCGGCTTCGATGGTTTCGCCATCCGCAAGATGGGCGGATTCAGCCTCTATCGTGAAGGTTCCGATCGTCAATCACTTGAAACCGCGATCGAAATTCTCTGTGCTGCCGAGCGGCCATTGATTCTGTTTCCCGAAGGCACCACGAATCGTACTAACGATGTCTTGAAGCCGTTGCTAGAAGGCGTCACGTTCATCGCACGTACCGCCGCACGTCGTCGCGAAAAGCATCAGGGTGGCCAAGTCGTGATTCACCCCGTCGCCATCAAGTATCTTTGCGCCGGCGACATTCGACCTTGGGCCGATGCCCAATTGGACGCGCTCGAGGACCGGCTTTCTTGGGGACCAACCAAGCATCGCAGCATGTCGCTCGTTCAACGGCTTTGGCGGCTTTCCGAAGGATTGCTCGCACTCAAAGAGATCGAATGGACGGGGACGTCCAAGCATGGGCCGTTGCCCGAGAGGCGAGACGCATTGATCGAGGAACTGTTGACCCAGTGCGAAACGCGAAATGACCTCGCGTGCGAACCCGATGCGACGATTCGCGATCGAGTATGCGTCATCCGCTCCTGCGCCGCAATCAGCTTCTTTGCGAACCCAGGTGACCCCGCACATCGACACAAATGTGAAGCCGACGTGCGCGCAGCCGACCTGGCGCAAGACCTGTCCTCGCATCCGAATTGTTATCTCACGCCGGGCGAGATCACCGATACGCGGATCGTGGAAACGATTCAGCGGATTCAAGAAACAATTCAGGGCAAAGCGAACAGTGACGCGCCACTGCACGCTGTTGTCGAAGTCGACGAAGCCATCCAAGTCCCTACAGCGAAAGCACCCCGCGGTGTGGAGGACCCCTTGCTCACCGTCCTCCGCGATCGCCTGACCATGATGATTGACCGACTGTCCAAAGAAGCTCGCCCCATCGAATCATCTGCATGAACGATCGCAAATTAAGAATGGATGGACTCGAGTCATGGACTTAGGAATCAGCGGCCGGACCGCTTTGGTTACCGGAGCGGCCAGCGGCATCGGGTTGGCAACCGCGCGAGCGTTTGCCGCGGAAGGATGTTCACTATTGCTGTGGGACAAGTCCCCGGAGGTGAATTCCGTTTGCGATGAGTTGGCGAGGGAATTCGATGTCCGCATCGAAGCGTGCGTCGTCGACATCGTTAATTTCGACCAGTGCCGCCAGAGTTTTGCAAATTTCATTGCGGCCGGTCGCACCGTCCAGCATGTCGTGCACTGTGCGGCGACCGGCTCAGGCAAGTTCGGGTTCCCGTTCACGAACCTTCAGCCAACCGACTGGTTACGAACGTTGGAAGTGAACATTATGGGGGCCGTGAACGTGGCTCATGTGGTGACGCCGTACTTTGTCGAAAGATCACAAGGCACATTCGTTTTCCTGGCGTCGGTCGCGGGCCAAATCGGTTCGCAAACGGACCCGCCGTACAGCGCGAGTAAGGCAGCGAACATCAATTTTGCCCAGTGCATGGCAAAAGATCTTGCGTGTCATGGTGTTCGCGTTAACACCGTTTGCCCTGGCATGGTCCAAACGACCTTAAACAAATCCGTTTGGCAAGCATGGTTCGATTCCGCGCCCGAGAACGACAAACTCGGTTACGATGAATGGGCGACGAACAAGATCAAGACGGTTGTACCACTGGGGAGATGGCAGTCATGCGAGGATATCGCTTCCATGATCGTTTTCTTGTCATCGGATCGCGCCAGCCAGGTCACCGGTCAAACGATCAATGTCGACGGTGGCTTTGTGATGCACTGGTAATCAAGTCGGTGCGACCTGGGGATTTTGCGAAAGTGCCTCGCCCGATCGCTGGTGCACCGCATCGAATGCCAAGTTGAAGTGTTTTCGTTCCCATTGGATACAAGAGTTTGATATGAATTTGTCAGTGTTGCTGCTTCGAATCAACGCCTTGCTGATCACCTTGGTGGCGTCAACGGTCCTCGCGTCACCGCCTCACATTGTCGTCTTTCTATCGGACGACCATACCATCGGCGACAGTTCCTTGTACGGGTCCAGCGAAGTGTCGACGCCGAACATGGAGCGGCTCGCTGCGGCGGGCATGACGTTCGATCGTGCCTTTGTCGCCTCGCCATCGTGCGCTCCCAGTCGCGCCGCGCTGCTCACCGGAATGATGCCGGCGCGAAATGGTGCAGAGGCGAATCACTCGCGGCCGAAGGCTGAAATCAAGAAGTTGCCCGCATACCTACAAGAGTTGGGTTACGAAGTCATCTCGTTTGGCAAAGTCGGACACTACGTCCAAACACCCGAGTATGGATTCGATCTGGCGAAGCATTTTAAGTACCACGAGGACATTGCGGTCTCCAAGGCTTGCGAGTGGTTGCAAGCCCGCTCGAGCGACAAACCGTTGTGTTTGTTCGTGGGCACGAATTGGCCACATGTGCCCTGGCCCAAGGCGGAAGCGTATTCGGTAAACGATGTCACCATCCCCGTCAATCATATCGATACTCCCGCAACGCGCAAGGCCCGCGCCAAGTATCTAGAAGCCGTTCGCACGATGGATCGTGAGCTGGGCGAGGTCTACGACCTTTCGCGCGACATCCTTGGTGAGGACACGTTGTTCATTCACACCAGTGACCACGGGGCGCAATGGCCCTTTGGCAAGTGGACTTTGTACGACGAAGGAATTCGGACGCCTCTGGTAGTCGCTTGGCCGGGGCACATCGCCGCGGGCGTTCGTACGGACGCCATGGTGTCGTGGGTCGATTTGCTTCCCACCATCGTCGAAGCGGCCGGTGGCACGGTCGACGAATCCATCGACGGACGTTCCATTTTGCCAGTGCTCTTGGGTAAAACCGAAACGCACCGTGATGCGATCTACACGGTGCATAGTGGTGATGGAGACTTCAACGTTTACCCCATGCGAAGCGTTCGCACCGCCCAGTTCAAGTACATTCGAAATTTACACCCTGAATTCAAGTTCGCGTCGCATGTCACCAAAGTGACCAAGAGAGAGGATATCTACTGGCCGAGTTGGGTGACAAAAGCGATGAACGATGCCGGTGCTGCCGCCATCGTCAAAGCCTACAGTGAGCGTCCGGCCGAAGAGCTCTACGACATTGCCGCGGACCCTTTGGAGCAGACGAATTTGGCAGAGAATCCGGAGTTTGCGGACACCTTGGCGACATTGCGATCGTCGCTGGATCAGTGGATGACCGAGCAAGGCGACACACAAACCGTCTTTGGGAATCCAGAGCTTTTGCCGTAGCCGGCGCCTAACTCGATTGCATGGTTCGAATTCGAATTTGACGCAAACGTGGCTGAAACGTTTGCGTCACGATGCGATGTCGCCCGATTTTATCGCTATCGGAGACTTTGTTTCTCTCTACAATGCAGGGCGATCACTCTGTTCCGCATTGTTTTCTCCGATATCAGCAATCAGTTCGATGCAGCTACCCGTCATCAACCAACCTGCAGTGGACGCAGCCGAAAAATTGGCCCCGGCCATGTCGCGCGACTATCTGTCGAATTTGACGGCAAGTGGACGCACCCCGACCGGACCCGTCGCTGCGGCTCCGCTGCCGATGAGCATGTCCGAAGCTCGAAAACGTGGTTGGGACGAGTTGGATGTCGTATTTGTCACCGGTGATGCCTACATCGATCACCCCAGTTTCGCGATGGCGATTCTCGGCCGCACACTTGAGGCCGCCGGGTACCGGATCGGTATTGTCAGCCAGCCGGATTGGCGCAATTGCGAAGCGTGGAAAGAGTTCGGACGGCCGCGTCTGTTTTTCGGCGTCAGCGCCGGCAACATGGACTCGATGATCAATCACTACACCGCGAACAAGAAAGTTCGCAACGATGATGCGTACTCGCCTGGCGGACGGATCGGATTGCGCCCGGATCGTGCGACGCTCGCGTATTGCCAACGGGCGCGAGAAGCGTTCAAGGGCGTGCCCGTGATCGCGGGCGGGGTCGAGGCCTCGCTGCGGAGATTGGCGCACTATGACTATTGGAGCGACAAGGTCCGACGCAGCATCTTGATGGATAGCAAAGCAGACCTTGTCGCTTTTGGGATGGGGGAGAACGCGATCGTCGAGATTGCTCGCCGACTCGAAGCCGGCGAGAGCGTGAAAGACTTGCGCGATATGCGGGGTGCGGCGTATTTGTTGGGCGCGTCAGAATCGGTGCCCGAAGATGCACTGGAGATCCCAAGCTACGAAGACGTTACCCGTGACAAGGTGGCGTTTGCCGAAGCGACTCGCATCATTCACAACGAGACCAATCCGCACAACGCTCGTCGGATCATGCAGCGGCACGGCACCCAAACGGTCGTGTGCAATGTGCCCCAGATGCCGATCTCCGAAGCCGCGATGGACGCCATCTATGGGTTGCCGTACACACGTCGACCGCACCCGAGCTACAAGGAGGCGATTCCGGCCTTCGAAATGATCAAGAACTCGGTCACCATCATGCGTGGCTGCTTTGGCGGTTGCACATTTTGTAGCATCACCGCGCACCAGGGGCGCATCATTCAATCTCGCAGCAAAGAATCGGTGCTGAAAGAGATCACGAAGATGACCGAGGACAAATCGTTCACGGGTGTGGTCAGTGACATCGGCGGGCCGACCGCGAATATGTACCAAATGCAGTGCACCAAGCCGGAGGTCGAAGCGGTTTGCCGCCGTCAATCCTGTGTGCATCCCAAGATCTGCAAACTGCTCGGCGTCGACCACACACCCGTCATCCAACTAATGCGGGAAGCTCGAAATCTGCCCGGCGTGAAAAAGGTCCTTGTCGCGAGCGGCATTCGCATGGACTTGGCACGCACCTCGCCTGAGTACCTCAGAGAACTCACCGCCCACCACGTCGGTGGCAAATTGAAGGTCGCACCCGAGCACGTGGATGCGGGCACGCTCAACAAGATGCGCAAGCCCAAAAACAATGACTTCGAACATTTTACCGAAGTCTTCAATCAAGAATCCGAGCGAGTCGGCAAGAAGCAATTCATCGTGCCGTACTTCATCGCGTCGCACCCCGGTAGCGACGTCAAGGCGATGATCGAACTGGCACTGTTTCTGAAACGAAACGGCTACAAACCCGACGCGGTGCAAGACTTCATTCCCGCGCCGCTGGATGTCGCCACGACGATGTACTACACGGAGATGGACCCGTTCACAAAGCAACCCGTTTACATTGCCAAAGCGATGAAAGAACGCAAGCTGCAGCGGGCGCTGATGCAGTTCTTCAAGCCGGAGAATTACTTCGAAGTCCGCGAGGCGCTTCGTAGCGTCGGACGAACGGACTTGATCAGTGACGGTTGCGACGGGTTGATTCCCTCGCGTCCACCCAAGGAGGCCGTGGCCCAGCGGCGTCAGGACGCAAACAAGCGTTTTCGTGGTGACTATGTGCACACGATTCCTGGAACCGATGCGACCGGCGAATCAACTGCGACATCCGGCGACCAGAAGAAAGGCAGCCAAAAACAGCGTCGCGACCGCAAGAGCACCGGGTATCGTCCCAAGCGACGCGGCGCCGACTGATCGCTTGCACATTCCCCGTCGGTTGGCTCAAAGCGGATTCTCATACCACACGACGTTGTTGCTGGCTCGACCGGCGACCACCAAATCCAAGTCGCCATCGACGTCCATATCGAAAACTCGCAGGTCGTATGCTTGCTGGTTCTCGCCGATCGTTCTCGTGGTAAAGTCTCCGGCACCGTCGTTCTCGTACCACACCGCTCGTTCGCTTCCGTAGGCGACGGTCGCCACGTCGATATCGCCATCACGATCGATGTCCACCACCGCCAAGCAATGTGGTTCACGAATCTTCGCATCAATCGTGTGCTCGGTCCACGTCGCTGTGACGGGATCACGTTCAAACCAAACGACGCCGACGCCGTGGCCGCGCGAGGCTACCAAATCGATTTTTCCATCTAGATTGACGTCGGCCGGATGAATGTTGGTGGCACCGGGCTGTTGGTCCGCCACCAATTCCTTTTGCCACGGCTGAGTATTGTCGCCGGCTTTCCACCAGGCAAACCATTGTCCATTTACGCCCTCGGGCGTGTCATCGCCCTTGGCTGCTGACGCGGCATCGGGCAACCCGTCGCCATCAATGTCGCCGGCGCCCAGGTAATGGGTCAAGCCAGGAGCATCACCGTTGGCGAACACGAACCGGTCCCAACGTTCGGCCGATCGCACATTCGGCGGGATGCGATACCAAACAAGCGATTTTGCGGCGGGTGGAATTGGCTGCGCGCTGGTGGCCAGTAGGTCTTTGAGACCCGTGTTGTCGATGTTTGCAACGAGCAACCCGTGAACGCCGTGAACTTGATCGTCCACCAGTCGCTCCGTCCAGCGTTCCTCCAGCGGACGGTCGGGACACTCTAACCACACGATACGTCCGGGGTTGTAGGGTGTGCCGATCACGTCCAAGTCACCATCACCATCCACGTCCATGCATTCGCTGTGAATCCAAGCTTCATCGGAGTTGGTCAATGGATGCGGTGTCCAGTTCGGAGCGACCAGCAACCATGTCTTGCGACCGGCGTTGCAAACGATGTCCGGGATCGCGTCGCCCGTGAAGTCACCCGCGACGGCCGTCAAGCATGATGCGCCCTCATACACGACATGACGTTTCCACGGGCCCGACGCGACTTCTGGATTCTCGATGGACAACAATGCCGATGCGAATCGATTTCCGACTTCGAGTGTTCCGCGACCGTCGAAGTGGACTGAGTTGGCGATGCTGGCTCCTCCTGTATCGACATAGCGACATTGCTCTACTTGTTGGCTCAATTTCCGTTGTTGGGAAATGATCACGGGCATGAACTGGTTGCGATCTTCGTGAAAGTGAACGTTAACGCCAACAAGTACCGGAAGTCGCGGGGCATCGATGTCACGACGGAGAGACTGCACCATTTCCTTCATCCGTTGGGCGTACTTCGGAGCGTCATTGGCATTCGCATCCGATTCGCCTTGCACCCAGACAAAACACCGGAGGTTGACAGAATATCCTTCGGCTTTGGCAAGCTGACGAGCGATTTGAACTTCGCCAACGAGCGCTCGGTAACACGCTCCACGATCACCTTCGCCCGCGGGATCCCAGTCGTCGGCCAAGCTTGTCCCGCTGAAACACGCTTTGACAACTGCGAGCGAGCACGAGTTCTTTGACGCGAGTTCGAAGTGTGCGATGCGCCGCGCAAAGGAGACTTCGGGACCAAATCCGCCTTCTTCGTTTGCGAAGTTGCCGTACTGGCGCGGTTCAGATTTGGGTCCTGGTTCGCCCCGAGGCTGTGGCGACAAACTCGCCCACTGGTCGGGCTCCGAGACGACGTCGTGGGCATCAGGCGGCGGGTCACCAACGCGATAACGGAAGCGGATGGTTTCATCAATCGCATCCGCCGGCAACTCGCTCGCTTTCGCATCGAAGCCGACCGCGTTGGATTGACCAGCAAACACCAGGATATCCAGCACACGCGTTTCGTCCGCTAAAGAGGCATTGTGACAAATGGAAATTAGCAAACACCATCCCATCCCAACACGTCGCAGCCACATAGCAATCATCCACTCATGAAGGCGAATCACAGAATTCGAATTGTCGACCCACACTGTCCTACCACGCGAGTTCTGGCGGAAAGTACTCGCTGATCAATTGCTCATAAAATGGACGGAGTCCTTCGACGTCCATTCGTTCGTCTCGCTTCGTGTACAAGTCATACTGGTTGAAGTCGTCGACCCATTGGAACATTTCGATGTCGTGGTCGTTCATCAAATATCGATATTCACCCTCGCGATGAATCGGATAGCACGAGTGATATCGGATCATGTAGCGTGCCGGTTCGGGCAAGTAATTCTTGACAACGTGGTACAAGTATTCGTCGTGTCCCCATGACATCAGGACGCGATCGAGCCCACAGCGTTCGGAATAGATTCCCAGCTCGCTGCTGTAGTCGGGATGAAGCGAATCGGGATTCTCGGCGAACGCTTCGTGAAAGACAATTTTGTCGGAAAAGCGGCAGCCGACGGGAAAGGTATCGCCAACAACGGCCCATTGGGGTTCGTCCCAAAGACACAAGATTTTGCCCAGGTCGTGCACGAGTCCCGTGAGGATGTACCAACGCGGGCGACCGGCGGCTCGAATCGCTTCGGCCGTTTGAAGTAGGTGTTCGATTTGTGGCAAGTCGATATCGGGATCGCTATCGTCGACCAGTGTGTTGAGATACTGCATCGCTTGCCAGATGCTCATTCGAGATCGATCGAGCGTCAAGTATTCGTCTCGCTTCGCTTGGACAAACGCCATCGTTTGGTAGCGATGGTTGAGCTCGTAGAATCTCTTGACGCATTCTCGCGTATTGGCCGCGTAATCACGGAAAGTCTTACTCGGTGGGGCGCCCGTTGTGTCAGCCGCCGGATAGCGGCGCAGCAAGTCGTCTTCCCAGTCGTCCAGTGAGGCAAGTGGGTGGGTGTGATTCGTCATCGGTGTCGTGTGGTAAGTGATGCGTTCGATGAATCGCGAGTCGCCTATAGCGTGAAGTGTCGGCTCGCGAAATACAAGCGTCAGGATCGGAAACACACCGAGCCGCGAGCATGATACGATTCATTACAACGATCGGGGCATCAGAACGATCAGTGCTGAGCAGCAAACCCAGGGGAATCAAAAACGATGATCATTGGCGTACCCACGGAAATCAAGACGGACGAGTACCGAGTCGCGATGCTTCCCGTTGGCGTGGAAGAGCTCGTCAATCGTGGCCACCGAGTCGTCATCGAAGCTGGAGCGGGACTCGGCTCGGGATTCGCGGATCACGATTACCTACGAGCCGGGGCGGAGTTGGTGTCAACCGGTGCCGACGTGTTCGGTCACGCTGACCTCGTCGTGAAAGTCAAAGAACCCCAGGTCAACGAGTATCCACTGATTCGTTCTGGGCAAATGTTATTCACCTACTTTCATTTCGCGGCGAGCTTGGAATTAACAACGGCAATGATCCAAAGTGGCGCTAGTTGCTTTGCGTATGAAACGCTTCGCGACGCGAAAGGGACGCTGCCGCTGTTGACACCGATGAGCGAGGTCGCCGGACGCATGAGTATCCAAGAAGGTGCCAAATATTTGGAAAAGCCGCAAATGGGACGCGGTATTTTGCTAGGCGGTGTCCCCGGAGTGGCACCCGCCCACATCACCATCCTCGGCGGCGGCGTGGTTGGCGCGAACGCCGCTCGGATTGCCGCGGGGTTTCGAGCGGATGTGGCGATTCTGGACACGAACCTTGATCGGTTACGCTATCTTGACGACGTGATGCCACCCAACGTCGATTGCATCTACAGTGATCGCCATAACATTTTGGAACAGCTTGAACGCGCCGATTTGGTCATCGGTTCGGTGTTGATCCCGGGGGCAAAGGCGCCCAAATTGGTTCGAGCTGAAGATCTGAGGCGAATGAAGCCTGGTAGTGTCATCATCGACGTGGCCGTGGACCAAGGTGGATGCTTCGAGACGACTCGACCAACCACCCATAGCCATCCGACTTATGTCGTTGACGAAGTCGTACATTACTGCGTCGCCAACATGCCCGGCGCAGTGGGGCGAACCAGCACTCACGCCTTGTGCAATGCGACCCTACCTTGGGTAGTGAAGTTGGCGAGTACCGATATTACTGCGCTGCGGGAGCTCGATCCGTTGCGGCTGGCCCTGAACATACACGCCGGATGTGTCACCAATGCGGCGGTCGCCGACGCATTCCAACTTTCCACCGATGGTTCCATCTTTTCATGAAGAAACGTCCAAGACCGATCGGCGGTCAAGCGAAGAGCCGACGAATTACCCTCACTCCCGGTGCCACCGCACTCACCATTGCCGGATCGGATCCGTCGGGAGGCGCCGGCTTGCAAGCCGACCTCAAAGCGTTTCAGCAGAACGGTGTCTATGGGATGTCCGTGATCACCCTAGTCACGATGCAAAACACTCAAGGCGTTGGCCGCATGGAGGTGTTGCCAACCGCGTTGATCGTTGACCAGCTCGAAGCGGTGCTCTCGGACATTCGGCCACTGTCGCTAAAGACAGGGGCGCTCGGGACCGCGGAAGTTATCCGATCGATCGCCGCTCATTTGAAACATTACACGGGCGATGTCGTCGTCGATCCGGTGCTGGTCAGTAAGCACGGCCACTTATTGGCGGACGATTCCGCGGTGGAAGCTTATCGCAAGGAACTTTTTCCGATCGCGACCTTGATTACCCCAAACAAGCTCGAGGCCGAGAAACTGTTGGGGCGTCAGCTTGACGATGTGGAGACGCTGGTGCAGGCAGCGCAGGATTTGCAAGCGATGGGTCCCGAGTATGTGCTGATCAAAGCTGGGGTCGTCGACGGCATGCGGATGCATGTGTTTGTCGATGAAACGAAGGTGGTAACCATGAGCGTTTCCGATCACGCGACCAACCAGACCCACGGCGCCGGTTGCTCGTTGTCGGCGACGATCACCGCCAAGTTGGCTTTGATGGATCCCAAACAAATCGATGATCGTGTCCGGTTGGCAGTGGACTTTGCCATCGCTGCGGTTCATCATGCCATCGGAATTGCACCAGGACTGGGTTCGGGATGGGGACCCATCGAGTCTCGAATTTTGCACATGGGCCCCTGACACATTTGCCCTTAAACAAAAGGGCCGACGAAAGGTTAACGATGTTGGACGCTAACATGTCTCGACGTGACGCCCTGATTGGCGGCGCCACCGCGATTGCCTCCACCGCGATCGCCCCCATGACGATGGCTCAGGGTACATCCGATTCCAAACAAGAGTTCCAGCTCCGGTTGACAGTCGCGTCGTGCATGTATGGGTACGTGGGGATCGACGAAGTTCTGGGCGAGCTCAAGAAATGTGGCGCCCAGTCGGTGGACCTTTGGCCCAAGGTTCATGGAAACCAGCGCGAGCAGGTGGACGAAATGGGAATCGATCGATTCCAAGAGTTGCTGGCCAAGCACAAGACAAGAGTCGATGTGATATCGGCTTATCGATTCAGTATTTTTGAGCTCCGGCAAGAGATCGAGTTCGCCCAGTCGATCAGCTGCCCCATGTTGGTGACGACCGCCAAGGGGCCTCGCGAATTGACCGGCCCAGCACTTCGTCAAGCCATTGCGGAGTTCATTGAAAAGCTCAAGCCGCACCTCGAGGTCGCTGCCCAGCACGGAGTCACGTTGCTGATCGAGAACCATTCCGGCAGCATGATCGATAGTATCGATGCGATTCGATATCTCGTCGATGCGTTGCCAAACGACACCGTGCGTTTCGCTCTTGCGCCGGCTCACCTACCTCAAGAAGCGTCGCTGCTCGGTGATCTCGTCCGAGAGATCGGCGGACGGCTTGGGTTCTTTTACGCGTGGCAGTATGGCAAAGGATTTCGCGAGAAGATGCAACGCGAGGACGAATTGTTGCAGATGCCCGGGTTAGGCCCACTCGACTTTCGACCGATGATTCGTTCGCTTCGAGAAATTCGGTACGACGGGCTGGTCGAAGTCATGATGCATCCAACGCCCCGCGGCGTTCCTATCATGCCGACAACCGCCGAGGTGACGTATCAAATTAACCAATCGCACGAGTATCTAAGAAAACTCGTTAGCTAGTGGTCACCAATTCGGCGTGGACGCCTTCGATGTGCTCGACACCGACTTGTTGTAGCTCTTCGGCGAATCCAACCATCAGCGCAAGATCCGCGAGTCGATTGATTCGGCGTGGGATTCCAGCGGAACGGTGATGGATCGCTTCGACCGCTTCGGGTGTGAAAATCTCATCGGCATCTCGTCCAGCGACTCGGAGCCGATGCTGCAGATACATCGCCGTCTCTTCGGGCGAGAAACGATGCAGCATGCATTTGGCAGCGATACGTTCGTCGAGCGATCGGTTGCGTTCGATCAAGCTGAGCAGCGTGGGATGGCCCACGAATACCATGGTGAGCGCCGCTTCGGCCGTCGCGTTTTGGCCGCCAAAATTAAGCAACAGTCGCAGCGTTTCCCACTGTTCCGATGTGTCCAGCAAATGAGATTCGTCAATCACGATCAACGCGTGATGACCGCGTTCTAAATTGGATTCGAGAAACGTCTCCAGTCGAGCGAGTGTTAGACGTATCGGTTCGATCGCGTCGCCGAGCGTTCCGGTTAGCTTGTCGACGACGTATCCGATCAGTTGGTCGCCGGCGAGTTGCGGAAAAACGATGCGAGTGATGGGATTAAAATCTTCGGGCAACTGCGACATCAAGTTTTGAACAAGGGTCGATTTCCCCATCCCGCTTTCGCCACAAAGTGCTACCGCGGCTTGGCGACTTTCGATGGCGTACCGAAGTTTCAATCCGGCGGTTTGGTGCACTTGCGACGGATAGTAGAACTCGGATTTAAACCAGTTGACGAACGGTCGCGTGGTGAGTTGCCAGTGATTTTCGTACATGTTGTTCCTTGGTCGATCTAACTGACAAAGTTTTCGACCACGCCGACGCCGCTGACGCCGCTGGATCGGAGTTGGTACGAATATTCGTTGATGTCGGCGGTTGCCGTTCGCGTCTTGTTGAACACGATCATGGCGCTATCGTATTGCGAAAGTGTGCCCGCCGTTGCCGGGCATTGACTTGAACCACCGTCGACAATAAGCAAGTCAAAACACTGGTCGAGTTTTTCGATCAGCTCGCGTGTCTCTCGCGCGGTGGCGGCCGTGGCGCCATGCGGCGCCAGCAGCGGAACGAGCGTGACACCGTCTTGGGTCGCATGGACGCAAATCTCTTCCAGTGGAAGTCGACCGCGAATCGCTTCGATCCAACCAAACTCCAAATCCAAACGCAGATCGTCCACGAGTGTTGGTGACGTTGTGTCGGCATCGATGAGAGCGACTCGCTTGCCCGATGCTGCCGCAGCGATCGCCAACCCGATGGCCACCGTCGATCGACCTTCGCCATCGTGGACGCTGGTGACCAGGACGCGTCGCAGTCCCGTGTCGGCGGCTTCGGCAAGTTGTTGTGCGACCTGCTGAAACAATTCTCCGTCAAAGAAAAGGTCCGCCACCACCGACGGAACGTCCAACGCGTCGATTTCCCATTTGGCATGAAATTCGTGCGTCACCTGGGGCGCCGGAGTTTCGACGGATGGCTGCCGCTGGGAAGTGGTTTTTACCGACGTCGACGCGAGCGAATCGAGACGCGATTCCGTACGATCCTGATCCAGTGGCAATAGTCGAGCGTGAGGCGCGTCGATCGAGTGCGCTACCGGGTCGATCCGTCCAGGTGCCTCGATGCGAATATCGATCGATGGATGATCAAGCGTGTGTGTTTCCCTTGCCGAGCCAGCGTTCACGCGGTTGTTGGGTGCACTTGGTGCCGAAGCGATCGAATTGGTCGACTCGTCGGAAGTGACTTTGGAGACAACCTCGAGCGTCGTTGCGATGGGGGTTGCTATGTTTTTGCTCGTAATAGCATCGATCCACGACGAGTCGCCTTCGGCAATCGCGTAAGCCGTGTGAACGTGATGGATCGTGGCGATTGGCGAATGATCCGTTGGCTTTGGCGACTTGTCCACCGAAGCTGATTTGGCATCGGGGATCGATTTGGCATCGGGGCTTGCCGACTGCTTTTTCGCAACAATCGATGAGGATGGGGCCACGACATTGGAAGTCGCAGGTTGCCGATTCGGCGTGTGGGCAGGATCGACACGCGACAAGACGTCGTTGCCCTGGTCGATCCACACGGACGCGGAATCGGCAACGCTTCGATCGACAACTAAACCATCATCGTTCAACGCATGAGACGTCGAATCCGAGGTGGTTCGATGGCTAGAGAGTTGACGCCTCGCGTAGGCTTTGACGAACGCCTGGTCGATGGAACTCATGTTGATATTTAGCGTTGTAGCGAGGGAGAGATTGACGAAGGCAGCGGCGATTGAGTGTTCAAGGTGCTTGCGCCGTTGTACTGGGTCGGATCAGCGGTGTAGCCGACCGGAGCCGTTGTCTGGCCAAGGTTGGGCATCCCGTCCAAGTATTGTTGGTAGCTGGTGATCGGACTCTCGGGCGTTTGGCTGACAGCGGCCACGGTTCCAGCGTCGACGGTTGATGGCTGCACGCTAGGCAGATAGCGGCTCCAATCGTCGATCCCGGTTGGTGTTTGCGTCTGCAAGCGATGGGTGATTGAGCTGGTCGAGTCAGCACTCGTGATGTTGTTGCCATGACTTGGTGCTGCTTGGTCGGCTGAGGCCAGGTCGGCAGCAGGATTCGCCAACGCCTGCTTCGGTGTGCCAAGTGATGCCGTGCCTACGTCGGTGGTCGTCGAGTTACCAGAAAGCGCGGCGTCGGATGCGATTAACGGTGTCCCTAGCTCACTGTTCGAATCCGGCTGGGTGATCGATGGCGACGAAGACGACAAGGAAGCGCTCGCCAAACTTGTGGTCGGCTGTGTATGTCCCGACGCAGCGGACTGCCCGACACCAGTGGTGTCCGGGACCAGCGGTTCGGCGTTCTCGGTGGCGGCTTGAGGTGCTATCGCTCCTGCCACAACCGCGTCCATGCTGGGGACTTGAGGATTTGCTTCACCAGCAGCATTCGCTAGCGAGGCATCGTCGGATTGCTGGGATGCGTCCGCGGTCGTTTGATCCGTGTGGCTGCCTCGATTGCCGACGATGATGCCCGTGATGGCGATGGCGAGCACAATGAATAATACGACCGATTGGTTGGACAGGCGCGAGATGATCCCACGCCGCGGCACCGGTTCGGTGTTGGCCTCCCCAGAATCCACTCGCAGTGCTTCTACCGGTCTCGGCGGTTCCACCGCGGTGTGGGGTTGCGATTCTTGTTTGGTTGAATTCGTCGCCAACGCAGAAACCGTGAGTTGCGACGAAGTCGTCGCCTCCGGGCTCGGAATCACCTTCGGCGTAGGGGGCGGCGAGTTGAGATTTCGCAGCTTGAATAAAGTGGGCGGAAGTGATCGGAGATGGGGAGCGCGACTGGATCCAGCCTCACGAAGCGGTGCACTTTCAGCGTTTTGACTGCGATGCCGAGGGGGCGGTGCGGTCATGGTTTCATCCTGGTCGAGAGGGAACGCTTTTTAATTGCGACAACCCACAATGCGGGCGTGAACCAACTCAGCGGCTCATCGGTCTTCATCGGTAACGATTGGTCCGATCTTTAGTTCTTTGCGGAATAGCTAAACTGAACGGGTCAGGCAAGGTCGAATGTCGCTAAAAGTGTTGTTGCGTCTTGTCGATACGGCTCCCTCTAGGGAAGATAGGCAGCTTCCGATTTCACCACCGAATATTTTGCTATAGACCGCCATGCTTCGTTCCAGCAGCACCGAATCGCAGATTTCCGAACTCATTCGCGAACGAATCCTGATGCTTGATGGTGCGATGGGCACCATGATCCAGCGTCTTGAGCTCGATGAAGCCGCGGTTCGAGCGGAGCGGTTTGCTAGCCACCATAAAGATCTCAAGAATTTCTCGGACATCCTTTGTCTGACGCATCCCGACAAGATCACCGCGATTCATGCTGCTTACTATGAAGCGGGCAGCGATATCGTGGAAACAAATTCCTTTGGTGCATCGCCGGTAGGCATGATCGAGTTCGATTTGCCATTGGAGCTCGTCGAGGAAATCAACTTCGCCGCCGTGCGGTGTGCTCGCAAGGCTGCGGACGAGTGGACCGAGCGGACACCCGACAAGCCTCGCTTTGTGGCCGGTTCCATCGGCCCAACGACCCGCCAATTGGCGATCAGTACCAAGGACGATCCGGCGCACCGCGACACGACGTTTCACGAGATGGTCGACAGCTATCGCGCCCAGGTCGCGGCGCTAGTCAACGCCGGTGTCGATATCCTGTTGCCGGAAACAGCGATTGATACGTTGAACCTCAAGGCGTGTCTGTTCGCCATCTCCGAGTTCTTTGACGCCGGAGGACGCCGAGTTCCTGTGATGGCTAGTGGAACGTTTGCCGATGGCGGACGCACCTTCGTCAGTGCCCAAAGCGTCGAAGCGTTCTGGACGGCAATCAATCACTTTCCGCTGTTAAGCGTCGGAATGAATTGCGCACTCGGTCCTGACATCATGCGGCCGCACATCGAAGAGCTCTCGCACGTGGCGGAGATTCCGATCAGTTGCCATCCCAATGCCGGGTTGCCCAATGAGATGGGCCAATTCGATCTTGGCCCCAAAGCGATGGCAGAGAAAGTCGGCGAATACGCCGACAACGGCTGGCTCAATATTCTCGGCGGGTGTTGTGGAACGACTCCGGATCACATCCGTGCGATGGCCGAACGTGTCAAAGGCCTCAAGCCGAAGCAGGAAACTCACGGTCCGGTTTACACTCGCCTGTCCGGCCAATTGCCGATGGTGATGCGACCGGAGATCCCGTTCACCATGGTGGGCGAGCGTACCAACGTTACCGGTAGCCGTGCCTTTGCTCGACTGATCCGAGACGAAAAATACGAAGAAGCCGTCGACGTCGCTCGCGAGCAAGTCAACAACGGCGCCACCATCATCGACATCAATTTTGATGATGCGTTGCTCGATGGTGTCGAGGCAATGACGCGTTTCCTGCGTTTGATCTCTGGAGATGACGTCGCCGCTTCGGTGCCGGTGATGATCGACAGTAGTAAATGGGAAGTGCTCGAAGCGGGGCTGTGCAATGTCCAAGGCAAAGCGATCGTTAATTCAATTTCGCTCAAAGATGGCGAAGAAGAGTTTCTCCGCCGCGCGCGACTCGTTCGTCGTTACGGCGCCGCGGCCGTGGTGATGGCCTTTGACGAAGACGGTCAAGCAGCCGACGAAGACAACAAGGTTCGCATTTGCAAGCGTGCTTACAAGTTGCTCACCGAAGAACTCGATTTCCCCGCCGAAGACATCATCTTTGATCCCAACATCCTGACGGTCGCAACGGGAATCGAAGAGCACAACAACTACGCCGTCGATTTCATCAACGCCGTTCGCCGCATCAAGCAGGAATGCCCTGGCGTCAAGACCAGCGGGGGCGTGAGCAACATTAGCTTTAGCTTTCGTGGTAACGATCGCGTTCGCGAGGCGATGCATTCCGCATTTCTGTACCACGCGGTTCGCGCGGGGCTCGACATGGGGATTGTTAACGCCGGGCAGCTCGAGGTCTACGAACAGATCCCCAAGGATCTGCTCGAACATTGCGAGGACGTGCTTCTCAATCGCCGCCCCGATGCGACCGATCGAATGCTCGAATTTGCTGAATCAGTCAAGGGCAGCGGTGGCAAGAAATCGAGCGAGGACCTTGCCTGGCGAGAAGGAAGCGTTGCCGAAAGGTTGAAGCATTCGCTCGTCAGAGGTATCGATAAGTTCATCGTCGAGGACGCGGAGGAAGCTCGCCAACAGTACGACCGATGTCTGCAAGTCATCGAAGGGCCGCTGATGGACGGTATGTCCGTCGTCGGGGATCTCTTTGGTCAAGGAAAAATGTTTTTGCCCCAAGTCGTCAAGAGCGCACGGGTGATGAAGAAGGCCGTCGCCTACCTCGAACCGTTCATGGAAGAGGAAAAGAAGGCTGGCGGTGACGGCACGGTTTCCGCTCGTGGTAAGTTCCTGATCGCGACGGTCAAGGGCGACGTCCACGATATCGGCAAAAACATCGTTGGCGTGGTGCTGCAATGCAACAACTACGAAGTCATCGATCTCGGGGTGATGGTCAGCGCCGAAAAGATCCTTGACGAGGCCGAGAAACAGAACGTCGATATGATTGGGCTCAGTGGGCTGATCACACCGAGCCTCGATGAGATGGCGCACGTCGCCCGCGAGATGAAACGCCGAGGCATGAAGTTACCGCTGCTCGTCGGTGGTGCGACCACGAGTGCAAAACACACCGCCGTTCGAATCGCACCCGCGTATGATGCGCCCGTCATTCACGTGCTCGATGCGAGCCGCAGTGTTGGGGTGGTCGAAAAGTTACTCAATGATGAAACGCGTGCGGCGTTCGTTGCTGTGAATACGGCGGTGCAGTCCGAACTCGCGGCAAATTTCCAAGCTCGCAATCAAAAGCTGACACCTTACGATACCGCGTGCGAGCACAAGTTCCAAACCGATTGGTCCAGCGTGCGAATCGATCGACCGTCGTTCCTCGGAACTCGTGTTTTGAGCGACGTACCACTCGACAAGATTCGAGACTATATCGATTGGTCACCCTACTTCATGACGTGGGAACTCAAGGGCAAGTACCCCAAGATTTTCCAAGATCCGGTCGTCGGCGAAATCGCCAAGGAGGTGTTCGACAAGGCCAATGACATGCTGGATCGAATCATCGCCGGCAAGTTGATTCGAGCCAAAGCCGTTTACGGCTTTTGGCCGGCGGCGTCCGACGGCGACGATGTGATCCTCTACAAGGACGATCATCGAAATGCAGAATTGACGCGTTTCCATTTCTTGCGCCAGCAATGGGAACGCCAGGGCCAGAAAGACTATCGATGCCTTGCTGACTACATCGCTCCGGTGGATAGCGGTCGTCAAGATTACATCGGTGGGTTTGTCGTCACCTCCGGTATCGGTGCTGAGACGCTGGCAAAACAATTCAAAGAGCAACTGGACGACGAGAGCGCGATCATCGTTCAAGCGGTCGCCGATCGCCTCGCCGAAGCGCTGGCGGAGTTTCTGCACGAACAAGTTCGCTGCGACTGGGGCTTTGGTACCGGCGAAGGGCTGTCCAAGGACGAGTTGATTGCCGAAAAGTATCGAGGCATTCGACCAGCCGCGGGCTATCCCGCGTGTCCCGATCATACCGAAAAAACCACGCTCTTCGAGCTGCTCGATGCGACGGCCAACACTTCGGTCGAATTGACGTCGAGCTATGCAATGATGCCCGGTGCGAGTGTGAGCGGGCTGTACTTTGCCCATCCCGAGTCTCGTTATTTTACTGTCGATCGGATCACGAAAGATCAAACCGAGTCGTATGCACGACGCAAAGGATGGCCGCTTGCCGAAGTCGAACGCTGGCTCGCTCCCAACCTTGCCTACGAGCCCGACGCATAGGCAGGCGATGGAGAATCGTCAAGCTTGGGCGTAGCGGTAAGCTGTTGCGACGAACAAATTCGTTACAACATCATGTTACTCTCCTGTGGGAGAGTCGGCCTCTCAGGGCCGGAGAGGGCCTTCTTTGCCTGCTTCATGCCGAATTGGTAAAAATTTGTTTTTCCCGAGTCAATTCACATTGGTAGGAGGTGATTGCCATGCGTGCCTTACTTGTCATTGCGATGGTGGTTGTGGGTTCTTCCACCGGCTCGGCACAACGGCCGACGCGAAGCGAAGTCATTGCGGCGATGCAAACAGCGGCCGAATTTTATCGAGGCGAGGTTTCATCGCATGGTGGGTATGTCTATCACTACTCGGTCGACTTGAATGAGCGATGGGGTGAAGGCGAGGCGACGAAGGATCAAATTTGGGTCCAGCCTCCAGGAACTCCGACCGTGGGTATGGCCTACCTGAAAGCTTACAAAGCAACGGGTGATCCGTACTTTCTCGACGCGGCGACCGAAGCAGCGAACGCCCTCGTGTACGGGCAACTGAAATCCGGCGGTTGGACCAATTCCGTTGACTTTAATCCGCGTAGCAAGCACGTTGCTGAGTATCGCAATGGCCAAGGGCGAGGGAAAAACAATTCATCACTCGATGACGGCCAAACTCAGTCGGCACTCCAGTTTTTGATTCATGTCGACCAGGCTCTCGGATTTCGCGACGTGGCCATTCATGAAGCTGCAATCACGGGACTCGATGCATTGCTCTCAGCACAGTACCCCAATGGCGGTTTCCCACAGGTGTGGACGGGGCCTGTGAAGCCGCAGCCGATTCTGCGAGCGTCGTATCCGGATGTGGATTGGCGAACCGAAGGCCGCGTCAAAAACTATTGGGATATGTACACACTCAATGACAACGTGACCGGATATGTGGCTGGCGTTCTCATTGACGCGGCAAGGGTCTACGAAGATGACCGGTACTTGGACTCGCTGCGTCGGCTTGGTGATTTTCTAATTTTAGCTCAGATGCCCGATCCGCAGCCCGGCTGGGCTCAACAATACAGCTACGAAATGAAACCGATTTGGGCACGCAAGTTTGAGCCGCCCGCGGTGAGCGGAGACGAAACCCAGGAAGTGATTGACACCTTGATGCTGATATCACGGTCACTCGACGATCCCAAGTTTCTCCAACCGATTCCACGAGCCGTCGCTTGGCTCAAGCAGTCCTTGCTGGCCGATGGTCAATTGGCGAGGTATTACGAGCTGCGAAGCAACCGCCCGCTGTACATGTCGCGTCGTGGTGACAAGTACGAACTGACCTATGACGATTCGAACTTGCCCGACCACTACGGTTGGAAGACGCCCAATCGACTCGCCGAAATCGATCGCCAATACGCGATTGTACGAGCACGCAAGCCGTTGACCGAAAGTGTGGACAACGACTCGCTCACATCGCAAGCAAAGTCGATCCTCGCGGAGTTGGACGACCAGGGACGTTGGATCGACCGCTATGACGGTAACCGACTTGTCGGTCAAGCCAAGTTCAAACCCGGCCAAGAGTACATTTCAAGCCAAACCTTTAGCGAAAATCTCATGCGGCTAGCTGAGTACGTTGCAAGCGATCAACCGTAGTCTCAGCCATCGGGATCGTCGAGCAGTGCTTGCAATCGCTCGCTGATCGGTGACTCGTACCTGGCTGGCCAAGTCGAATCGATAAGACCGACACCGATCATGTCTAGCACGTGAACTTGATCCTTGCGTCGGTTGCCGAGCAATTTCATTCGCACCAGTTCGAACAAATCGACAATGCGTTTCCCGTTGATGTCGTGCGACTTGTCCGGATCAGGCGCGGGTGACACGTACTCGGCTTTGACACGTTGGTTGGCCCAGATGACGTGAACGGCTTGGCTAGGTTTTCCGTCTGGCCCATCGATAAACATCGTGACATCGAAGACTTTTTCGCGTCGGAAGCCGTACTTCGCCAGCGCCTCGGTGGCACGCTCTGCGTCTTCGGGTCGAAGCAAAATATCGACGTCCTGCGTATTACGGATCGCGCCTTCATCTCGAGTGGCGACCCATGCCGCGACAGCATTTCCACCGATCACCGCGTAGGGCACGTTCGCTTCGCCGAGTGCCCGGCACGCCCGATCCAGTCGCTCACGTACTTTCTCCATTGCACCAAACATCCTATCGAAGACGTACGGGCCTTGTTCTCGAACCAGGTCGGTGATTTGCTCAGGGGTCATGCGTTGGATTATAACTGAACCACGCTCGTCGAGTTATATCAATCGGCCAAAGCCTCTTCACTCGTTTGGACGGCACGAATGACTTCGCTGAATCACTCGCCGGCGCGTGATGAACCCTCGACCCATGTGTCTCTTTTATTGCGAGCCCAGGCGGGAAGTGGTGATGGTTGGGCGATGCTAGTACAAGTGTATGGCCCGATTGTCTATCGCTGGATTCGTGGTTGCGGCATCCAGCCCGCTGACGCCGCGGATGTGATGCAGGAAACGTTTCTCGCCGTGATGGGAGCCCTGCCACGATTTGACGTGACGGTTGCAAACTCGACGTTTCGTGGCTGGTTGTGGACGATCGCTCGCAACAAGTTACGTGATCGACAGAGACGCCAAGCCGCGGTCAAAATCATTGATGGCAGCGAAGCGGCGCGATTGATGGATGCCGCTAGTGACAACTTGGTCGATCAAGATGATCCGCCCAGTTCCTTTGACGACGATGTGACTTTAGCGAGGTCGCAAGCACTCGAACTTCTGCGAACGTCGTTCGACGCTCGGTCGTGGCGAATGTTTTGGGACACCGCCATCGTGGGACGTGCGGCCAGCGACGTTGCCGAAGAAATGGGAGTATCGCCCTGGGCTGTGTACAAGGCCAAGTCGCGGGTGCTTCAGCGTTTGCGCTGCGAACTGGATGGATTCTAGGGAGCAACCTCAGCAATAAAACACGGCTAGCCAGATCGTCGGATCATCGCTCGATGTCCATTCGACTCGGTGTCGACGATGCGAAAGGATGTTGACGTAGTCGCCGGGGCGTAATCGCATGGGCTCCGTCGTGTCTTCGAAACGCAGTACCGCCTCGCCTTGAATCACCACGACCCATTCGTGCTCGTCTTGATCGTACCAGAAACCCTCGGGACTGGCATGTCCGTGCGAGACGATTCGCTCAATTCGCACATGGTCGCAATTCACCAACGTCTCCATCACTTCGCCACTCGCGGTTGCCGGTAACGAACGAAATAAGTTTTCCAAAATTTTCACCCGCAAGTGTCCAATCGCTGCGTTGTGTTGATATGACAGTCTCTTATACACGACGCTTTGGAATGCCACGATGATCGCAACCGCTCGCCACTGCTTGTCCACCGACGATCTCCAATTGCTTGCGGCCGGAAACCTTTCATCGCAATCGTTTAATTCCGCCATCGAGCATTTGGACAGTTGTGAAACTTGCCAGTCCAAAATCCATGAGCTCGAATCGCGTTCCTCGAGCACACCCGGCGATCGCCAGCTCGTGCTGGCCGGCGGTGAACCCGCAGCGATCGAGTCTGCTTGCCAAGTTGCGATGTTGCGACTGCTTGGCGGTTCGGCGCCTCCCGCGGTAGCGGAATCGTCGCTCAACGAAAAACGCCAACTCGGACCTTACACGATCCTTCGTGCCATCGGCGTCGGCGGCATGGGCATGGTGTACTTAGCCCAGCACGATCGGCTGAAGCGGCCCTGTGCGATCAAGTTCTTGCCGCGAGCTCGAGTTTCCGATGCTGGGTGGCTCGAACGATTTGATCGTGAAATGACGACGATCGCGGCGCTGGAACATCCCAACATCGTGCGAGCGACGGATGCCGGGCACGAAGACGGATGGCATTACTTGGTGATGGAATTCCTTGATGGACTCGATTGCGGCAAACTCGTCGGGCAGCATCGGAAGCTCGATTCTGCCGATGCCTGCCGAATCATCGGAGACGCCGCCGCGGGTCTCGCGTATGTCCACTCGCGAGGGTTGGTGCATCGCGATATCAAACCATCGAACATCATGGTGACACGCGGCGGCGACGTAAAGCTATTGGATCTAGGGCTAGTCCTCGCTGGCGACGATCCGCTCGCAGTGCACGATCGGCTCACCACCGCAGGACATTTGATGGGCACCATTCCGTTCATGTCACCCGAACAACTTCTGGACAGCCGGCATGTCGACCCAGCGTCGGATGTTTACTCACTTGGTGCGTCGTTGTACCGGATGATCGCCGGCCGTGTACCGCACCAGAATTGCTGTGGGCTCGCCTCCCAAGTGCTGGCGATCACGCATCAAGCGCCCACCGCGTTGACGCAATTCATTCCCGACGTTTCGCCCGAATTGTCCGCAATGGTGGATCGCATGCTCTCGCGGAATCCCGTCGACCGTCCGACGACGGGCGAAGTTGCCGAAGCGATGTCTCGATGGTCTTCCGGATCCAATCTCAGCCGCTTGGTCCATCGGGCGTCGCAAGAGCCCGAAACCGATCATCCCAGTGCGACGCATTGGGGCTTGCTGCCGCAAACTCCTCCGACGCCACCCCGCCGCAATTGGCCCCGTTGGCTGATGGCGGGATTTGCCGCCGGGTTTCTTGTCATTGCTGGGGTCATCTTGAAACTGCAAACCGAGCGGGGTGAGTTGGTCATCGAGTCAGAATCGGATGACGCCGTGGTGGTGGTCAAGCAAGGCGGTGAGATGGTCGAGCAACTACAAGTCGTCAAGGGCAGCGACAATCGGCTGAGTTTGCGTCAAGGCACGTACACGGTTGAGATACAAGGTGCCGATGGCGGTGTGCGATTGGAAAAGGACCGCGTGGTGATTGAAAGTGGCAAGGTGGCAAGCGTTACCGTTGAACAGCCCAATCCGAAGGCGATGGAGATCAGCGAGCTAGAACTCAAGACCAAACCATCCGCAGCCACGCTCAAGAAGGCAATCGGCTACCGGCCGTACTACCGCCCGGATATCGCTGTATCCCGCATCGAAGATGACCTCGATCAAACCACGATTCAAGTCGTCAAAACACCGCAGTACATTGGTTATGAAGTGCTCGATGGCAATGGAGAAACGCTCCGGTTGTTCGTCGACACCAATGCCGATCGTAAGATTGACCTCTGGAGCTATTTTAATGATGGCATCGAGGTCTACCGCGACATCGATCGTGATGGGAACGGAGTTTACGATCAAGCACTCATAATCGACGGCGGCAAATTCGCACACTGGGGATTAGACGCCGATGAGAACGGAAAGATTGAAAAATGGATTCGACGCGAGATTGCGATTGGCGATGGCGTCCCCGTGCTCAGCGACTCGTTTGGCGATAAGCGAGCGGCGTCATCGCCGACGAGTTTGGCGTCACGAACCTATCAAGGGCACCCGTTCCCCTACTGGTTCGATATTCTGGGTCGCGAGCAAGACGCCGAGACGTTGTCGTCGGCAATCCAAGCCGTCGAGATTCTGTCTCGCAGCACGCCCCAGCGACTTGAAGCGGCTCAGGCAACGATGCAATTGGCTCGGCAGTTTGGCGGGATGATCATTGGTGTTGACACTCAATCGTCCAAGTACATGGACGCCATGCGAAATCATTTCCCAACCTATTTCCCAGAACCGGGTTTGGACATCATTGCTGAGACGTTGAGAGAAGGAAACGAAAAGTCTCGCATGGCGGCCACCTGGATGCTGCAAGACTACCTCGATGGTGTGGTGGGCGATGTTGCTGATCCACAACGTGCTGCCGACGCTAGGGAATTTCTAAAGCGAGATTCGTCCGAAGCATTTGTCCGTCTGCATGAATTACTCGATGCGATCGGTGACGCAGTGGCGACTCCCTCAGCGAGGACGGAAACTCAGGTCATGAATCGCTCGCTGTTCGATTCCGCGGTGCAGTTATTGTCGGTTGCCGAGGGTCAGGTCGACATGCCCTCCTGGTTCGAGACATCTGTCCAACAGGAACTCAACCGAATCAAAGACGTGATTGCCGAGAATCCGAGTGGGCAGGATCAACGGCACAAGTGGGTCGTGAATGGGAATATCATCGTCGCAGCTCTCGAACTGAATCAACGAAACCGACTTGATGTGACGCCAGAGCTGCTTGCCGAAATCGTCGTGAATCCACGAACGTTCTTATATACGAACGGACTCGACAGAAGCACCCTGGTAAAAAAACTTGCCCAGTGGGTGGAGGGGGCGGCCGACGCACTGCGTGATCGAGTGCGCAAACGCATTGAAAGGATCGTTGCAGGTGATTTCACGGATGAATCCTTAGAAACCAATCGCCAGAGCTTTGGAATAGGTGGAATGGGTGGCGGTTCCGAAGTGGTCCCTCAAGCCATCGATCTGCGACAATACTTGGCGTTAGAAACAACCTTTTGGACGACAGCCATCGAGTTGTTAGGAGAGGACCAGGCAGACGACGCGCGCTCGCTTCATGCACTGCGGTCGCTTCGGAGTACCAGCGATGCCGATGGTGAAAGCGTGGTGCCGGAATTGTTGCGTCCCGTTTTGGATCGAGCTATTGAGAAGCTATCCGTGCTCGCTAGATAGCGCTGATGAACAACAGGTGCCTAACTTGAAGGCGATGTTGGCAACCGTGTGAACGTTGCCGCTTAAGTCGTAGGCATGTGTCACTAGCACGCGATGGCGAACTCCAGACGTCGTTAGCGCAAACGGGAAAAATCACATTTTTTCCAAAATCGCGGCATGTTGCCGTTTTCCCCGATCCATCACCGTATGGCGTCGCCACGCACCATAACGAGTTTTCCCGCGGGGGGCACTCGTGGCGTTTTGAACCGCCAAATACGGCATTTGGTTTCGTTCTTGCAATGACCCTGGACCAGCTCCCGTCGGGGCATTGGTTTGGAAAAACACTTCTAGCCTGGGTATAGGTCAAAGGGGAAAAAATGAAACTCACCGTTCCGTGTCGACGTCATCATCGCGCCGCGTTCACGCTGGTGGAGCTATTGGTTGTCATCGCCATCATTGGCGTCTTGGTAGGGTTACTTTTGCCCGCCGTACAGTCGGCGCGTGAAGCAGCTCGCCGCATGTCGTGCTCGAACAATATGAAGCAACTTGGTTTAGCCATGCACAATTACCACTCCGCGTTCGATATGGTTCCCAAGCACGGAACAGGACTAGCTGACGCAACGCAAGGCATGCAGACTTGGTCATCCAGCACCAACTCGCTGATGATGCTGAGCTGTTTTGTTGCCATGACACCCTTCATCGAACAACAGGCGTTGTGGGAAGAGATCAGCAACACTTCGACCTATCAAGTCTCCAATCCCGGCACTCCGCGTAGTCCCGCGTGGCCAGCGATGGGGCCTGCACCTGAGCAAACATCGATCGGTTATCTGTATCGTCCCTGGATGACGCAGATCACCACACTTCGCTGCCCAAGTGATCCGGGAGACGGTTTGCCCGCGATGGGACGTTGTAATTACTGTAACTATTCAGCCTGCTGTCTTGCTTTTGGGTGGGAGCGGCGGGAGAAGACCGGTTGTTGAGTATTCGGCAAGCGATGAAAGGATTGTATCCAATGGCTGGTGGCCTCGCACACGCAGGGTGCGAAGCACTGACATCA
>JBGSKM010000046.1:0-41518 GCA_041741195.1 Pirellulaceae bacterium | reverse complement strand
GATGTCAGTGCTTCGCACCCTGCGTGTGCGAGGCCACCAGCCATTGGATACAATCCTTTCATCGCTTGCCGAATACTCAACAACCGGTCTTCTCCCGCCGCTCCCACCCAAAAGCAAGACAGCAGGCTGAATAGTTACAATTCCGTTTGCGAGTTAAATCCCTGCCGCAACCGGACCACCGTGTTTGTATATCCACCTATTCGGACAGTCGCGGTCAATGCTTTCTTCGGTTCTGCGGAGCCGAAACAACCCGCAAGGGAAGCACGCAATCGGGATATCGACATGTCGGAACTTAGCGATATGACGCAAGCCGGAGGCGATTTAGAAGCAAGTCCTACGGACCAGGGTATCAGCACTTTGTTCGAGCCTGCGGCAGAAACCCTGCGAGTTTTGGCCCACCCAATCCGACTTCGAATGTTACTACGGCTGAGTTTGGGAGTGCGGACCGTGGGTGATTTGGCACTGGACAGCGAAATCCAAAATCACCAGGCGAGCGAACATCTCCGGTTAATGCAGCGGCTGGGATTGGTCAAAAGTCATCGCCAAGGTCGCTACACCTATTACCGACTGACCGATGACCACGTTCGACAATTTCTCGAGTTGATCATCAAGTGGTTTGGCGAAGACTGATTCGTGGGTCGCTATTTTGACTCGGCTAGCCGGATGCCGCTGAATTGCCAACGCGTTTCCGGCGGGAAGAAATTTCGGTAAGTCCGGCGAATATGATCCGCCGATGTTGCGCAGGATCCGCCACGTAGCACGAATTGGTTGCACATGAACTTTCCGTTGTATTCGCCGATGGCTCCGTCAGCCGCTCGATACCCGGGGTAGGGTGAATAATGGCTTGACGTCCATTCCCAAACGTTGCCAAGGAATTCACCATTGGACGGCGGCCGAGGGTGAATTCCACGATCCGATCCCAGGAACGCGTCGACAAAGTTTTGACCAGCAGGGTTGCATCCTGCGGAGTGCTCCCACTCAAACTCCGTCGGCAGTCTTTTTCCAGACCAGCGAGCAAATGCGTCGGCTTCGAAATAGCTGACATGACATACGGGATCTTCCAGACGCAAGGGACGCAGACCCGACAACGTAAAAAGTTGCCATTGGTCATCATGACGCATCCAATACAGTGGTGATTGGATGTCAAAGCGTTGGATAAAATCCCAGCCCAGCGATAGCCAGTGTTGGGGCTGTTGGTAGCCGCCGACGCTCACAAATTCTAAGTATTCGGCAACCGTCGTGGGTCGTGATGCAATGCGATGAGGATGAACGAGTGATCGATGGCGTGGTAGTTCGTTGTCGTACGCAAACCCACTGCCGTGATGTCCGATCAACGTAATCGATTCGTTGATCTCCGCCCACTCTAGCCGCGGCTGCGCCGATCCGACGGCCAAGTCTTGGGATCCTTGGTAAGCCGGTAAAAGCGGATTAGAAAAAAGTACATGTTTGATGTCCGTTAGCATCAACTCTTGGTGTTGTTGTTCATGATGCAGCCCAAGTTCCAGCACCCGCAGTTGGTCCGCGTTCATGCGGCCGCTTCGAAGTAGCGACACGATTGCATGGTCCACGTGGCCCCGATAATGCATGGTTTCGTCCAAATTCGGACGGGAGATCTGGCCACGTCGATCTCGAGGGAACGGGCGACCCAGCGCGTTGTAGTAAGAGTTGAAGAGTGATTCAAACGCCGAATTGAATGGATTGAACTCGCTTTGTTCCTTTAGCAAAAATGTTTCGAAGAACCAAGTGGTGTGTGCCAAGTGCCACCGCGTCGGGCTGACGTCGGGCATGGTTTGCATGGCACAATCCTCGGCAGAAAGCGGCGCAGCGATTCGTTCACTCCGTTCTCGAATCCGGAGGAACCGCTCCAGCAGACTTTCGCATCGCTCGGAGTGGTCGTCCTTGACGTCCCGTTTGGACTCATCTTGCTGGGACTCATCCACGAGGAAGTTCGAGTTCACGAATGATCTCCTTCGTTTTCGTGGGTGTTCAACAGCATCACTGCAAAGAGACTTTGTTCATCAACCCACACCTTTTGCATGCGCAATCCGGCATCCAATGCCATCTGGCAAAAACCGGGAACTGTGTATTTGTGCGAGTATTCAGTGTGGATCCGCTCGCCAGATTCGAAACGAATCTCGTGGCCGGAAATCTGTACGGATTGATCGCAACGACTCTCGATGGAAATCTCAATGCGGTTGGCTTGGGCGTTGAACTGGGCGACGTGCCGGAACCGATGCACACGAAAGTTCGCCTCCGATTCGCGATTGATTCGATGAAGCAGATTGAGGTTGAATTCGGCGGTCACCCCTCGCGAATCGTTGTAAGCTCGCTCGAGCAATCCGACGTCCTTTTGAAGGTCAAAGCCGATTAGCAACTTGCCGCGACATCCACCCAAGCGTTGACAGTTGGCAAGCAGCGAAGAAGCTTCGTGCGGCAGCAAATTGCCGATCGTTGATCCCGGGAAGTAAATGGACAACGGACGGTTCACATATTGATCGGGCAGGGAGATTGGCTTGGTAAAGTCGGCCACGATCGGGTGAACGGCAAGTGACGGATACTCGCGTTGGAGCTTCTCGGCAGATGCCATTAAGTGCGTTCGAGAGATATCGACGGGAAGATACGCGAGCGGATGATGCAATTGATCAAGTAGCAATCGTGTCTTGAGACTGCTGCCGCTTCCCAGTTCCAGGAGGACAGCGTGGGAACCGATGCACGTCGACATCTCCTGGGCGTGATGTCGCATGATGCCCAGCTCGGTGCGAGTTGGATAGTATTCGGGCAGGTCGCATATCTGGTCAAAAAGCAGCGAGCCCCGTCGATCGTAGAGAAATTTGCAAGCGATGGATTTGCTTGGCTGGCTCAGCCCGGTGATCACTTCGCGAGTGAATGAGTCCTGCTGGAGATCAACTCTGTCTTTTGATGTAACGTAAGAAGGCATCGGCGGCGAGGCTGACATCGGTGCGGTCGTCGACATAAAGAGAGGCTCGTACTGCGGGGAGTTAGCTCACTCGCTCAACGACCGACGCGGCCGCCAGCGGAGCTGGACTCCGTCGCAAACCGTGTGCCGTCAAGCCACACTCACGGCAATTGACGATAACGCGGCATGCCGAATCGTCGATTTTTATCGAGCGAAAGCGATTTGGCCGGCCACGATCGTGTGAGTCACTCGGGCCACCATTTCACGTCCGTGGAGAGGGCTGGTGGTGCAAATCGACCGAAATTGCGACGCATCGACCGTCCATCTCGCCATCGGGTCAATGATGGCGATATCGGCGGCGGCGCCGATCGCCAAAGTCCCACCCGAGATTCCGGCGATTCGAGCGGGCGCGGTCGACATGCGATCGATCACTTGGGACCAGTTCATGAGTCCGGGAACCACCATATAGGTCGCCACGGTCGAGAGTGAAGTCTCCAGCGTCGCGGCGCCGAACGGCGACAAGTCGAGATCGTTCATCTTCTTTTCTTGGCTGCGCGGCATATGTCCGGACTGAATCGCATCGATGATACCGTTGGCAACGGCTTCACGTAGCGTTTCGACGTGACGAATGCTTCGTAGCGGCGGATGAACCTTGTACATGGCATCGTAAGAGCGGAGCTCCTCATCGGTGAGTGCCAAGTTATGTGGGCATACCGATGCCGTCACCGCGATTCCTCGGGATTTGACGCGACCGATCAAGTCAACGGCACCCATCGTGCTAACGGGCCCTACGTGCAATCGCCCCGTTGTCGCTTCGGCAAGTCTTACATCCCGAGCGACTGCCAAGTCCTCCGCCTCGGTGGGAAGTCCCTTCAATCCCAAGATCAACGAAACTCGGCCATCGTGCATCACACCGCCGTCCGCCAAGCTTGGCACTTCGGGACGGTCGAAGATCGGCAGGTTGAACATGCGACAATATTCAAGGGCTCGCTTGAGCAGCGCATCGTTGGGCATGGATTTGGGTGAATCGCTAAACGCGACCGCGCCCGCTTCGGCGAGCAGTCCAAGTTCCGCCATTTGCTCGCCGAGTCGTCCCTTGCTGAGGCACCCGATCACATGGACGCGGACGCCAGCAGCGCGAGCTGCCTTTTGACGCACAAATTCCACGGCGCCGTACGAATCGATCACGGGATCGGTGTTTGCACAACACAAGATCGACGTATAGCCGCCTACCAGTGCCGCATCGCTTCCCGTTTGTATTGTTTCGTCCTCTTCACGCCCGGGCTCTCTCAATTCGGCTCCCAAATCCACTAGTCCTGGAGCGACAATTCGGTCTTGCGCGTCAATGCAAATACATCCGGACGGTAGATCGCCATCGGACGGATCAATCGCGCTGATCAAACCGTTGACAACCAATAATCGTGCGACTCGGTCTAGCGACTGGCTAGGATCAATCAGTCGACCGTTCTCGATCAGAAGTGAAGTCATCGAGTCAGTTCACCGCCGTGAGAGTGTCGTTGGGTCGACGGCTTCGTTCGTCCGCCGACGCGAGTAGCCAAAGCGCCGCCATGCGCACCGCGATGCCATTGGTGACCTGTTCGAGAATGACGGAATGGGGACCGTCGGCAACTTCCGGCGTGATCTCAACGCCTCGATTGATGGGTCCAGGGGCCATGATCAAGATGTCTGGCTTGCTTCGCTTCATGCGAGCACCATTCATTGCGTAAAGCGCCGCATACTCGTGAACGCTCGGGAAAGGGCGAGCGGCTTGACGTTCAAATTGCACCCGCAGCAAATTAAGGACATCGCAACGCGGCAGGATCGCATCCAAATTGTAGGCGACTTCGAAACCGAGTTCCTGCCATCGTAATCCCACGAGCGTCGGCGGTCCGCAGACGATCACGTGTGCCCCAAGTTTGTGCAGCCCCCAAATATTGCTTCTCGCTGTTCGGCTGTGGGCGATGTCACCTACCAACGCGACCGTCAGCCCTTTGAGGCTACCACGGTGTTGGCGAATCGTCAGGATATCCAACAGCCCTTGTGTCGGATGTTCATGCGGGCCGTCACCCGCGTTAAGAACGCAACATCCCAATTCTCGCGAGAGTAGGTGCGGCGTGCCGGGTGTACTGTGGCGCGTTACGACCCAATCGACACCCATCGCTTCGATGGTCTTGGCGGTGTCGACGAAGGTTTCGCCTTTCGCGACGCTGCTACCGCTACTGGAAAATTCGACCGTGTCCGCACCAAGTCGTTTCGCGGCGAGTGAAAAACTATTCCGCGTTCGTGTGCTGTTCTCAAAGAAGAGATTCGCACAGGTCTTACCAGCGAGAAGGTTGAGTTTCCGCCGGCATCCTTGTGTTTCATCTTTGAGTCGCTGTGCCACATCCAAGATACAAGTGATTTCGTCGGCGGTTAAACTTTCAAGATCGAGTAAATGTCGATGCCGCCATGATGCGGGTGGCACGAGTTCTGGAGTAGCTTGAGTCATCGGCAAGCAACGCGGATTCCAGAGGAGAAAGGGTGACTCGGTACGACGACTACGTTATGCGATCTCTAACGCATTGGCGAGGTGGGCTCGGACGAGGATCTTGGGTTTTTCCATCCCAAGAGTGCGAGGAGAGACCAAGCCGCGATCCAGCTCAATCCGCCCAGCGGCGTGATCATTCCAAGCCATGTTTGGCCCGTCAAAACCAAGACGTAGAGGCTGCCGCTGAATAGCAAGATCCCGCCGGCAACAAGCCACGACGCCGCTGCGAGCAACCGCGAATAGGCAAAAACTGTCCGTTCAAGTCCAGCGATCGCGATCAGGGCGACGCTGTGAGCCAGATGGTACCGAACACCCGTTTCAAATTGCTCGGTTCGACGGGCAATCGTTTCAACGTCCCAACCAGTGCCAGCAAGATAATCATCCAGCCCGTGACCCCCGAAGGCTCCGATGCCAACCGCGGTGGCTCCGGCCAAGCCCGCGAGCAACAGTGTTCGCGAGTGGCTCATGGATTGAGAAGTTTATCCACTGCACCGAGCAGGCGGTCCATCGCGAAGGGTTTGCGGATGTAATCGGCAACGCCGAGCAGTTCGGCATAGGCCTTGTGGCGGCTCCCCTCGTTGCCAGTGATCATGATGACCGGCAATGGTTCCTCTCGCACACGACGAAGTTTTTCGAGCACGAGAAACCCGCTTCGTTTGGGCATCATCATGTCGAGGATCATCAAATCCGGCAGCTCACGCTCCGCCAATGCGAGTCCCTGATTTCCGTCGCGGGCAATCACCACTTCGTGACCAGCACCTTCGAGCGCATACCGAATCGATTCGATGATTTCGAAATCGTCATCGACTACTAAGATTTTCTTGCCGCTTGAAGAAACGCCACTCATAGTTGCTCACTGTCGGTTTGTCACTCGTTCCACGGTTGGCCACCACGCCACGCGCAAGTTAGCGATCGCGTTTCGGCCGCTGATAGTGTAGCAGGAAGACGCGTCGATAGGCTCAGGCATCGGTTGCGATTGTGCAACGGCCAAGTACTTGCGGGTTGATGACCTAAGAAACCGTTCTCCCACGCGCGAGCAATCACGCGGGATCAATTCGACGAGAAACTTGTGGGAGTCGACTCCCACGGGCTCATTTCGCTCGCCGTGTCACCTGCGACAACTCGGCGCATCATCCACTGGTTCACATCGGCGAGACACACGTTGGTCATTTCATCATCGTCGACGTATTGTCGAACATCCACGCATGAGCCAAACATCATGGCCGAGCGAATGTCGCGTTTGAGATTTTCGTCGCGGTAGTGGTCGCCGCCGGTAGCCCATTGCCACAACATAGGCAATCGACGTTTCCTCAATTCGTCCAAATTGGCGAGTGTCGGTCCCCGCTGCGGAAGCCATCCGCCGAGCGAGATTACGCCCGCGAATTTCCTTGGTTGGCGAAGTGCGATCCTCAGCGCCATCGCTCCGCCACTCCGGTAGCCAGCCAACACAATTCGTTCGGGGTGAACAGAAAACCGCTCCGCGGCTTCGTCGACCGCATGAATCACCGCGTCGTGCGCGGTTCCAATACCTGCGGCGCTATCGGACCACTCGTACCGATGTCCCGCCGCATCCATCGCTCGGCTGCCGCGAACCCCGACGGCCAAAAAGTTGCGAAGGCTTATATGCGGAATGACTTGGTTGATTTGATTTTCGTTGAAACCATCGCTGTGAAGCCAAACCAATAATGGGTACTGGTAACGGGCTTCGTAATGCAACGGCAGGAAAAATGACTTGGGTGAGTGAACACGAGAATCGCCGGCGTGTTGACGCGATGAACCCTGATCGATCGACGCCGCGTTTACCGAAAGGGACTCGTTCCATGACATCGAGCAAGACAAGCGATTCATGGTCAACCATCATTAACGAAAGAGGAAAACGTCAGTCGTCCGAACGGCGAAATCGCTGGCCCCCGATCGGGAAACCAGCACTGGAGAAAGTAAGCCGGTGATTCGGTTGGTGTCAACGCTGAACCAAATCATTCGCTTGCAAGCTAGCAATTGGGGTCTGCGGTTAACCCGGTCTAACCGGCGAGCAGTCCGTCCATGGTCGTGACGAGTTGTTTCACCGCATCGACGCTGTTCTTGAATGCCTGAGTTTCACTCTCGGTCAGTTTCAGCTCGACGACTTTTTCGACTCCATTGGTACCCATGATCACGGGAACGCCGACGTAGTAGCCACCCACGCCGTATTCCTTATCACAATACGCGGCAACAGGAATCAATCGCTTTTTGTCCTTCACGACGGCTTCGACCATCTGGGCACAGGCCGCGGCCGGAGCGTAATAAGCACTGCCGGTTTTCAGTAAAGCAACGATTTCGGCTCCTCCCTTTCGCGTTCGATCAACGATTTCGTCCAGCCGAGCCGGATCGATGAGCTGGGTCACCGGGATACCACCGATGCTCGTGCAACTTGGGATCGGAACCATCGTGTCACCATGGCCGCCCATGAGCAGTGCGCTGACGTCCTCGACACTCACACCTAGCTCCATCGCCAAAAACGTTCGGTAGCGAGCGGTATCGAGCACACCGGCTTGACCGCACACCTTGGACGGGGCGAATCCCGTAACTTTCCAAACTTGTTGGACCATCGCGTCAAGCGGATTGCTGACGACGATCACCACCGCATCGGGGCTGGTGTCTCGTATTTGCTCAGCGACATTCGTTACGATGCGAGCATTGGTGCTCAACAAATCGTCGCGGCTCATTCCCGGTTTTCGTGGGATTCCCGCAGTGATCACAATGACATCGCTGCCCGCGGTGTCGGAGTAACTTGTCGTTCCAATGACGTTACTATCGAAGCCAAAAATTGGCGAAGCCTGCATCAAGTCCAACGCCTTGCCGCGAGGCATGTCCTCGGCCTGGGGAATGTCCAACAGCACGATGTCGCCGAGTTCCGCAGCAGCACACCAGTGCGCACATGTCGCCCCAACATTACCGGCTCCGATGATAGAAATTTTGGCTCGGCGCATGATTCTTCTTTTCTCGAGTTGAATGTTCGTTGAAGGGGGGAGTTTTGAGAAGTCGATATCCTCTCGCGCGTTGCTGGACGGTCAAGTGGCCCTAAGGATCGACGTGGTCATCGAGCCATGACATATCCTCCACCGGTCGGCTATCTTTCGCAGCATGGGCGTTTGAATCGGCGCGTCGGTTACTACGACTCCAAATCCAAGTCAAAACGATGGCAAAAAGGACTCCCGCGGCGGCAATGTACCCGATCTTGGAGACACCGATGGGGTCCTTGCCGGGGATTTCTAAATTGATCACGCGGGCGGCAATGATCAGGGGGCCGATCTGATCGCCGGAGCCTTCGCGATTCATGCGGTCGTTCTTGTAGCTCCACAACCGATAAAAAAAACCGTCAACCGCGATTCGGCGAGTGACCAAGGCGACGCCCCGGCGATCTCCGTCGGTGTCTCGGATGGCTTGGTCGAGAAACGGCGGCAATTCTTTGATCACGATCGACAACGGAAAGCGATTTTCGAATCGCACCGGTTCGCCCTCGGGGCGCTGGAGGTCGATGACGACGTTGCCAAGTTCGCCGATGGCATCGATTTGAAAATACGCATCGTTCTGGATTTCCCGTCGGCGCTGCTCATTGGCCACCTCGACCCGCGTGACTCGCACCGTCTCGGCATCCAAGTGAATCCAATCGCCGATCCACTTTGCGGGCTGTTGCAACAACTCTTCCGGTCGCAGGGGATGGGCGGGAGGCGATGTCGCGATGGCGACGCGGGAAGCCGCAGCGATCATGGGATAAAAAACATCGTTGTCTGCGGCCTGCAACGGTTGGCGATCTCGCTCGACCAGCGACAACACTTCCGCGATGTTGACGCCCTCGGCCGCCAGCAATTGGTGTCCGACGTTTGCGATGTTCGCGGGTACCCAGCGCACTTGAGACACTGCCAAGGCAGCGGGGATCCGCGAGCCAGCGACATCCTGGAACTCCACCACGACCCCCGTGGCCGACACCGAGTCGCCGGCCGCTAGACGTGCCGGTACGTTCGATACGTACAGGCTGGTTGGCGGCTTGGAGTCGGCGGCCGTGGAGCTGTGGATTTCGACGCGAAAGAAATGTTCCCGTTCGAGCACCTCGGCAAGATCTTCGGACAATCGCAGCCTCCGGACGTCGCCCACGGTCCCGCTGATCGAGACCACATCGCCTAGATCAGTGCTTGGCAGCGGATTGGCGCGTTCCGCGTATGTGTCGAGAGTCGAAGCATCGAGTTGGTCGAGGCGGTACAGCAGTTTTGCCAACTCACTCACATTGGGTGAGTGGTCGCCGCCATCAATGATTCCTTCCAGCCGAGTTTCGTCAAAACCGCTCAATAAGGCCATCGCCGAATCGGCTTTCGCGATCCCGCCGATTGGCATCATGCCGGTCAACAGCGTCAGATGCAACAAGACCATGGCAGACGGCGAGGGTATTCGTAGCAGGGCAATGTACTTGGTCCACATGATCGTGTGCTCAATCTTCCTTGTCGGAAAGCCAAGACAATTCCGAGTTGCGTTTTTGGCGACGAAGAGCTCGCAGTTTCTTTGTCGTGTAGTTGACTCGCAGCATCAACAGCACGGCCCCGCCAACTCCGACTAGCGCGGTGATTGCGAGCGTGATCCATGTTGCTCCATCGCCCGAAGCGTCAGATGTCGTGGTTGCGGCGGGCGAGATCTCCGATCGGTCGGACGGACCTCCCGAGGCCGCGGCGATGAAACCGACAATCGCTGGCGCGATCGCAGCACCTTCACCCGAACGATAGGCGAGTCGTTTGAGATACAGCCCATCGATCTGGACATGCGGGGCGTCGGCCAGCGGGATCATCTCTTCGTCGTTCTCACTTGTCAGTCGAGACTGCAACGATGGTGGCAACGAACGAACGATCGCAACCACGGGTCGCTGGCTTCCATCGGTCGGATGCAGCCACAGTTGCCAGTAGGGCCCAACTCCAAATGTGTTCGCGGCCGCCACGAATTGCTCGCCGCGAACGACTTGACCGACCAGGGTCACCGCCCGTCCACGATAGACGTCGGGTTGTTGCAGTAGCGGAATGACACCGGTCTTCACACGAGTCAACGATTCAATGATCTCGCGATGGATCAACGCGCCGTAGAACGCGTCAAGGTCCTTGCCACGCCAAACACTGCCATCGATCACTCGATCCATTGCCGCACGAAGACAGGCATGTTGAAGCGTTGCGAACAGGCGACGCGTCGCGGCATCGTCGCTTTGCGCGGTGAGGTCGTCCGCAAATTGGCTCCAGCGAGACTTGTCAAGCTCCGCGGGATCCGAGGCCCCGTCGAGAGCATCAAGGGTAGTTCGAACCAGACTCGAGATCTCTGCGGGTGAGTCGTTCGATGATTTCGCCGCTAGCACCACTCGTTGATCGTCTTCGGAAAATGCGTGGGCGATGCGAATTGCCTCGCCAAATTGCGGTGAATCGGCTGGGTACAAAATTGATGACGGGCGTTCTTGGGAGTTGAGAACAGCCTGCTCGGCATCCATCGACACGGGAGTCGCTGGGCCGGGTGTCGCTCCCCCACTGGCGTCAGTTGTTGGGTTTGGTGAGTCAATGTTTGGAACCTTTTGCATCGGTTCCGCGAAGAACGGGTGATAGATCTCCGGACGCGAGGCATGTCGCATGAGAAACATGACCACCACGAGACCGACGACCAATCGCAACAAACGACGAGTCGTGGTGCTGCGATCGCGATTGGCGGGCCGGCGTCGTCGAGATTGACCGGCACCGAGGGAAAGATCCGGGTCGATACCACGCCGATAAAGGTTGTCATCGTTAAAGTCAGAAGGAATTCGCATATACCAATCGTAGGACGCGAAGCTAACAGCTTGAAGGACCGATTTGGTCGCTTTAGGCTAGAATCAAGGTGGGTGTGTTTGTTGTTACAACCATTTTCCGCTCTTTTCTCGCTCATTTCATCGATCAAGTTCATGACAGCAGGTTTCCAACTGCCCCGGCGTAGCGTCTGGTTCGAATCCCGCGGGACGGATCTGGGTTCGTCAAGAGGCAAACGTGTGCGGCAAGGTCGCCGGATGCTGCTGGTCATCCACTGGTTCCTGGTCATGGTACTGGCCGATACCGTCGCCGTCGCCGGTGAACCGGCGGAAGACTTTCTCAAGCGTCTGCGTGCGGCCGGCTATTACGACTTCGCAATTCTGTATCTCGACCGGTTGGACCAGTACCCGGGCGTCGATGCGTCGCTTCGCGAAGCCGTCTCGCTTGAAAAGGCCCAAACCTATATCGATTCGGCCGTGAGCGCACGAAGTGACTCCGCTCGCGACGAGAGTTTCCTAGCGGCAGAAAAACAACTTGCCGAATTCCTCGAGCGTCCCTCGCATCCACGCCGGTCCGAGGCGCAGTTGCAACTTGGGAAATTGCAACTCGTGCGAGCCGCCCAGTTGATGAGCGGAAAAGTGGACGAGATAAAACGCACCAAAGCGCGCGAGTCCTACTTGGCGGCATCCAAGACCTTTGACGGAATCGTCGAAGATCTAAAAACGAAACTGGAGCAGATGCAGGGTCAAAAGATCGACGCGGCCAAGGAGCCCGAAAAAGTGGCGCTGCGGGATTCGTATCGCGGCGAATACTTGCAGGCCCAGCTCAACGCTGGCGAAAGTCGACGACTGGCCGCGAAAGCCTTTGATGAGCCAGCCAAGGACGGCAAGAAGCTTCTCGAAGAGGCGCTGACGAGCTTTACCGATCTGAGCGAAAAATACGACGGTTATGTCCAAGGTGCGATCGCGATGCTGTATCGCGGCCAAGTGCTTCAAGAATTGGGCAAACGCGACGAGGCGCTGGACAGTTACATTCGGATGCTTGAGCAAGCCGACGCGGATCCGCTTCGCGATGCAAAGTTTCAAGCGACCAGTGGGCTGATTCAACTTTACCTCACCGATGCCCCACCAAAAATCAATCAATCGATCGAGCGGGGACAGCCAATGCTCGATAACGCCCGACCTGACGAAAAACGATCGCAGTCCGTCCAACAGCTTCGCGTCGATTTAGCGCGCGCCTATCTTGCTCGTGTCGCGGACAAAGACAACCAGAAAGCCGTCGACGTCAAACGCGCGGAGACGGAAAGCCGGCAATTGTTGATTGCCGCGGGTAAAGTCCCGGGGACACACACCGCACAAGCGGAAGCACTTCTCGCCGAGATTGGGATCTCCAAAGACACGCAGGTCGAGTTGCCGGCGGCGGACGATCCCAAGAACTTTGACGAATCGCTTGCCGCGGGACGCGAGTACTACAAGGCAAGCGAAGCACTCCAACAATCGCTAAGCGATCTTGAAAAGCAAAAGGACGTGGCGCCCGAAAACGTGGAAAGTGTCCGCAAGGAGTTGGAGGAAACGAGAACGATCGCGACCATCATTCTCAGACGCGGTCTGTCGATGGTGACCCCTGAAAGCGATGCGGACTCGATCAACCAGGCTCGCTTCATTTTGACCTATTTGTTTTACCTGCAAAAACGATATCGAGATTCGGCAGTCGTCGGATCGTACCTGTCCCTCAAATCGCCCGGCAATGAAATGGGCCTCCGCGGAGGATTGATTAGCCTGGGTTCATTGCAGTTGTTGATTGCCGAAGCGGGATCCGAGGACAACGAAGGGTTGGTGGGGCAACTGCGAGACCTTGGCGACTACTTGAGCAAGACTTGGCCGGATAATCCCGAGGCTGCGGCGGCCCAGGGTGTGATGATCAAACTCGCACTCAGCAAAGATCGCTGGGATGAGGCGAAGGCACTTCTCGAAAAGATGCCGACAGGCAAAGAGCGAGCAATGTTCCAGCGGTTGATGGGCCAATTGCTGTGGAACAAATCCATTCAATTGCGACGTCAGGGCACGGCGGAAGATTCTCAGGAATTGCTCCTCGAATCCGACAAGCTGTTGCAAGACGCCAGCGAAATGCTGAAGTCAGGACTCGACGGGATCGAAGGCAAATTGGTCGATCCCGAAGCGTTGACCGCGGCGCTCGTTTTGACAAAAGTTTATACGCGGCAAGACGACTACGAGGGAGCGATCCGAACTCTCGACCACGAAATCTACGGTCCCGCCAAGTTGATTGAAACACAAGGCGCCCCAACGGATGGTTTCAAGAGTGACTTGTACGCAACGGAACTGCAGGCGGTGGTCGGTCGGATGACAAGCGATGGCGGTGATCCTCAGCAATTGTTGGATCGCGCGACTAAAGCGATGGACAACTTACGCGGCAGCATCAGCGGTGACGATAGCCAAAAAAGGCTAACGTCGATCTATATGAATATGGCGACCGACATTCGAGCTCAACTCGACAAATCACCTCCGGATCGCAAATCAAAACTGATTGACGCTTTTCGAGTTTTCCTCGCACGGATCGCCCAGACATCCAATGACCCCGCGACGTTGCAGTGGGTTGGCCAGACGCTATTGCAAATGGGAGAGTCGTCGATGGCCGCAGGCGATAAAGTCGCGGTGGGCCAAGCGAAAGAGTTGATCGAGTCAGCGGTGACCACCTTCGAAAACCTCAAAAAGGAATCGAGAGATTTGCCACTGAATGTCGAATTTCAACTTGGCCGAGGCTATCGACTGCTGGGTCGGTACAGCGAATCGATCAAGACCCTCGAAAACATCTTGCTCAAGAAATCGTCGATGCTGGATGCCCAAGTCGAAGCGGCGTTGGCGTATGAGCAATGGGCGGCGGTGACGAAGCCGGAATACGCGGCGGCAGCTTACAAGTCGGCATTGATGGGAGCTCGACCGAACGCGAATGATCCCAAGAAGGCGAACACAATTTGGGGCTGGGGGCAAATCAGCATTCTGGCAAGTCGGGACCCGAAATTCTCCGAAGTGTTTTTCGATGCCCGTTATCACGTGGCATTTTGCCGCTTCATGATGGGCAACGCCAAAAAGAGCAATCCCGAGATGGAGAAAGCGATCTCGGATATCACGCAAGTCGCCGCGCTCTACCCAGAAATGGGCGGCCCGCAACAGCGCCAGAAATTCGACGCGTTGCTCAAAGAAATTCAGAAGCGTTTGGGATTGCAAGCGGACGGATTACCCCAGCCATGATTAGACAGCTCACACGCGATCGCCGCGCAAACAATCAACCCACACGTTTTTCAGTTCAACACCGACACACTCACTCTTCGATGGTCACTTCGATGCTCGATTGCATTTCGCGTGCTTATCACCGACACCTGGTGCCACGGGTTGGACGTGTGGCCTTTCTGGCGACAATATGGGTGGCCGGCACGGGCCCGACTTTGGCCATCGATCGCGTTTACACCAACGCGAGCAACTCGGCGGTGAGTGGCGAGATCACGGTCGCCAATCGCAAAAGTGTGTCGGTTAAGACCGGCGGCAGCACGCAAGATTTTCCGGCGGACCAGGTAAAAAAAATTCTCTTCGAAGGCGACCCGACGCCGTTGACCAACGCGCGAGAATTCGCACTCGATGGCCAATACGATCAAGCGTTGCCGCTGTTGCAGTCGATCGACCTTTCCTCGCTCAAGCGAGACATCGTCAAAGCGGATGTTGCCTATCTGCAGGCCCTCTCCATGGGCGAGCTTGCACTCGCCGGCAAGGGCGACAAGGGAGCTGCGGCCAAGGCGGCCTTGGACTTTGTCATTAAGAACCCAGACTCGTGGCATTATTATAGTGCCGCGCGGTTACTCGGAGATCTTGCACTCGCGATGAAGAGTTTCGATAACGCAAGTAAGTATTACGAATCTTTACGAACAGCTCCCTCCGTCGAAACCAAGATCCAGTCCGTTTATTTGACGGGTGTGACACACTTGGAAAAAGGTGACTTGGCAGCGGCGATGGCAGACTTTGATAAAGTCGCTGGCGTGAGCGTCCAGTCCGTCGAGGCCGCTCGGCTGCAGAGGCTCGCCAAGGCCGGGAAGGCGGTAGCGATGGCCCGTAGCGGCAAAGCCAGTGAAGGCATTGAACTCGTGAAGACCTTGATCGCGGATCTGAACCAGACGGACGTGGAATTGGCCGCAAAGATCTACAATGCCCAGGGTGCAAATTATGAGGCGGCGGGGGATGTCGAAGGTGCGATCATGGCTTATCTGCACACGCACTTGATGTTCTCTTCCCAGCCGTCGACCCATGCCCAAGCCCTCGCAAAACTCGTCCAACTGTGGCCCAAAGTCGGCAAACCGGAGCGAGCGGCGGAGGCAAAGCAAGAGTTGCAGCAGCGCTACCCCGGGCTGGGAGGCTAAATGCACCATAGCGTGCCCCGCAAGAATTCAGTTCGCGGCGCGTCGGCGAATCCTTTGTCGGTGACGTCGTAGCACAGTCGAGATTCGCATGGCTCATCGATCGAGTATGCTGTTCAGAAATCCATCAATACAAATATGCAAAGCTGGCCACGTCGGTCTGCTCTTCCCACTGTAAAACTTTCACAAACCAACTCATCAACCGCGGAGAGCTCCGTTAATGTCCGACGTCTTCACTTTGTCTCAGTGTTCCCGTGGGTACGGTTCGCTGCGTCGTCGTTATGTTGCCGCATTGATATGTGCCGCCTTGGCGCTCGTCACCAACCTCGGACTTAGTTCCGTTGCGCGTGCCCAAGACGATGCGGCGGAGTTTGGCGCTGACCCGGCGGCGGAAGTCGTCGCTGAACCAGCCGCCGACAACGGTGGCGTCATGGGAGACGCACCGGCGCCCAATAACGCCGGCGCAGCGACTCCAGCCCAGCCGAAACAGAACTTGTTGAGCTGGACCATCCAATCGCTCGGCTGGCCCTACGTGATTGTGTTCTTGCTGCTTTCGGTAACTCTCGTTTCGCTCTTTGTGATGAATGTCCTGGCGGCGCGACGCGATACGCTCTGCCCCCAAGAGCTCGTGGATGGATTCGACGCCAAGCTGAACGAGAAGGATTTCCAAGGAGCTTACGATCTCGCCCGCAGCGACGAGTCGGTGCTCGGCCAAGTCCTTTCGGCGGGGCTTTCGAAATTGCAAAAAGGTTACAACAAGGCGATCGAAGGGATGCAGGAAGTCGGTGAGGAGGAGAGCATGAAGCTCGAGCACCGATTGAGCTACATGGCATTGATCGGCAATCTTTCACCAATGATCGGTCTATTCGGCACAGTGCAAGGTATGATTGCGTCGTTCCAGGTAATCGCCACCGGCGGAGCGACACCCAAACCTTCGGATTTGGCAGGTGGCATTTCCACTGCGTTGTTCACAACACTTGTCGGTTTGGCCGTCGCGATCCCAGCGATCGCGGCGTACAACATTTTGCGCAACCGTGTCGCACGATTGCTTCTTGAAGTGGGCGTGACGAGCGAGAATCTGATGAGTCGCTTTGAGGACGTGCAGCCCGGAGCGAAGAAGTAAATGAGAGTCAAACGCCCCAAGAGCGATATGGCCGAAGGCGACATGACACCGATGATCGACATGGTGTTCCAGTTGATCGCGTTCTTCATGGTGCTAATCAATTTCTCTCAAACGGAAGCCGACGATCGAGTCGTTTTGCCGTCGAGTGTGCTCGTCAAGCCACCGGAGGCTCCGATCGAATTTCCGATCGTGTTGCACATTCGAAAGGACGGCGAAGTCGTGCTTGGCGGCGACAGCTACACGGCGGAAACGCTGAGTATCGGCCTGCAACGCGAGCTGGTGGTTATCAAGGCGGAAAAGAAATCGGTCAGCGACGCGAATGTCATCATCCGTGCGCACAAGGACACTGCCGCCGGTGACGTGCAAGAAGTCATCCGCGTCGCTCAAGAACAGCAACTCGTCAACTTTGCTTTGCGAGTCAAGGAAGATCGTTCATGAAAATCCGCAATAAAGAGGACGCGACCAAGAATTCGCTGGATATGACCAGCATGATTGATATCGTTTTCCTGCTGCTTATCTTTTTCGTGATGACCTTCAAGATCGTCGAGATGGAAGGCGATTTTAGCGTCAAAATGCCGCTGGCTAGTTCGTCGACCAACACCATTGACCCGACCGACTTGCCACTCAAGTTGCGTTTGCGTGCCAATGACACTGGTAAGCTCGTGGATATGTCGCTCAACGATATCAACCTCGGAACCGACTTTGTTCAATTGCAGAACAATGTGATCACGCTTGTGGGTAGCGCCGCGCCGATCGAAGGTGACTCGGGACCTGAATTGGAGATCGATACGGATTACAACCTCCGTTACGAATACGTGATCGAGGCGATCACAAGCGTGAGCGGTTACAAGGACGGAGATCAGGTCGTCAAGCTGATCGAAAAAATCAAGTTTGCAAAACCGCGTCGATGATTCTCCTGCTGGATAACTACGACTCCTTCGTTCACAATTTGGCGAGGTACTTTCGACTCGCCGGTTGCGAAACGATCGTCATTCGCAGTGATGATATCGACGCGGCGGGGTGCATCGCGATGAATCCTCAAGGGATTGTGATTTCGCCCGGCCCCAAACGTCCTGAGGAAGCCGGTTGCTCGATTGAGGTCGTCCGCCAGGTTCCGACGACGATTCCGTTGTTGGGAGTTTGCTTGGGCCATCAAGCGATCGGCGTCGCCTTTGGCGGTTGCGTGACCGCATGTGAGCCAATGCACGGAATGGCCAGCCCCATCACTCACGCGCGCTGTGGGTTGTTCGAGGGATGTCCCTCGCCGATGATGGTCGGGCGATATCATTCACTCGCTATCCAGTCCCAGACGCTGCCGGATTCGTTGGTGGCCACAGCGTATGGTGACGGCGAGATGATCATGGCCGTCCAGCATCGCGAGCGTCCCATTTTCGGTGTCCAATTCCATCCCGAGTCGGTGCTGACTCCCGAGGGGCAACAGGTGGTTGATAACTTCGTCCGCCTCGCTCACTCACCGCACCGGGTGGACGATACTCGATCGGATTCGCCGTCGTGCCTGTGATCCTCGAATCGATCGTCACGACGGTCAGCCTCGATGGTCGCATCAATGTGGCCCCCATGGGGCCCGAGATCATCGATGACATTGAGACGGTGTTTATCTTGCGTCCCTTCGAAGGATCGACGACTCATCGCAATCTGTTGGATACCCGATGCGCCGTCGTCCACGTGACCGACGACGCGTTGTTGATCGCACGGGCTGCGGTGAACCGTGTGGAGACATTCGGGCTGGGCCTATTCCTTTCGGATGCTCGGTTTTGGAGACTGAATGACTGTCACCGGTATTTTGCAGTCGAGGCCAGCGAGGTGACCATCGACTCGCCGCGCGCGACACTCCGTTGCCGCGTGATTGAGTCTGCGACCGTGAGGCCTTTCTTCGGTTTCAATCGAGCCAAGCATGCGGTCATCGAAGCAGCGATACTGGCGACGCGGACCCACTTGATTTCAGCCGATACGATTGACGCGGAATTGGCGCGTCTGCAACCGCTCATCGACAAAACCGGTGGGACCAACGAACATATCGCTTTTGAAATGCTGAAAAAGACCATTGATGAGCGACTTTCCAGGTGAATCGACCGAAACGCATGCACGTCGCGCGGTGAGCGTGACGACAGGATCGCGTTTGCACTTCGGACTACTTCGTCCCGTCGCACCCTTTGGCGGGTTGGGCGTCATGATTGATTCGCCCGAGACGATGGTGGTTGCCGAGCCATCGACACGGTTTGACTGTCATGTCGAATCGGGAATTCATGAGGACACGGTATCTCGAGTGGTCCAAATTGCCCAGCGGTTCGCGGCAAGCGTGGGAATGCAAACTCTTCCCGCTGTTCGAGTGACTGTCAAAGCTCGTCCGGAGGCGCATTTCGGCTTGGGAAGCGGAACACAGTTATCGATGGCGGTTGCCGAATCCGTCGCAGCAAGTTACTCGCAATGCTACAGCCCCGAGCGGCTAGCGAGAGACATCGCGGGTCGCGGACATCGCTCTGCGGTCGGTATTCACGGTTACTTTCGCGGCGGTTTGATTTTTGAAAACTCGAGCGACCAAGCGAGCGCCATCCAGCGTCGGCTCAATCCGATCCACGCAAGGCTTGAGGTGCCCGTCGACTGGCGAGTGGTGTTATTCCGTCCTTGCTCGGACGTTGCCACGGTGAGCGGTGACTGCGAGCAAGAGAACTTCGTGCAGACGAGCTCCGCACCCCGGGAGTCGTGTCAGCGGCTCGTCGCGATTGCCCAGAATGAGCTGCTACCAGCGGTCAACGCTTGCGACTTCGGCGGCTTTGCGGATGCTGTTCAACGGTTCAATCATGCCAGTGGCCTGTTATTCGAAGCGGTCCAGGGTGGTCCCTACAACGGAAGCGAGATCACCTGGCTCGTGAACGAGTTGTGCTCGCGAGGTGCCGTGGGGGTGGGGCAAAGCAGTTGGGGCCCCAGCGTCTTTAGTTGGTTCGAGTCGGAAAGTCTCGCCCAAGAATTCGTCGCCGAGCTGCCTGATGGATTTGCTGAATGTTTGGTAACGCGGGCGAGGAACGTGCCGCGTCAAGTCGAGCCGACCAAGTCGATTTGAGAAACCTGCCGACGCTGTCAAAAGCGAGTAAAATAGTCGAGTTGGCTTTCCCCTCCTACTCCCACCGATAGCTCGTGTCCGATGATCTACCCACGATTACTCACCGCTCCGTACCAATTGATTTTTGTCCTCGTATGCGTCGCTTGTTGGACTTCGACGAGTTTGCGTGCCGACGACGAAGCGCCCAAGGCTGGCGATTCACCGAGCACCCCACCGGCCGCCGCGGCCCAAGATGCCAAGGCCGATGTCAAAGCCGAGTCGGCTGAAGTGAAAGCCAAAGTGGAGCCCGCGAAGGCCGACGATAAGAAGCCGGAAGCTAAGAAGCCAAACGCCAAAAAGAAGAAGGCAAAGGCAAAGGCGAAGGCTGATGCCGCTAAACCGGATGCGAAGATGGAGGCCAAGGCCGAGCCCAAAGAGCCGCCCAAGCCGATCTTCACGGACGCGGCTCTGGCCGCAGCGGTTCGCGCGGAAGTGTTTGAGAAACGTTACAACGAGGAAGTCATCACGGCGGAAGACGTCGCCAACATTTCACGCGTGGTCGGACGTGGCCGAGGGATTAAGTCCTTGGCTGGACTGGAGCATTGCAAGGCGTTGATGTTGATCGACTTGGAGGACAATGAGATCACCGACCTTAGCCCGATAGCGAAGCTCAATCGATTGCAAAGCGTCAATCTTGCCGGGAACCAATTGAAAGACATCAAGCCCCTGGAAGATCTGGTGGCGATGCAATTACTTGATCTCAGCCGCAATCAGGTCGAGAACTTGGATGCCCTCAAAAAAATGAGCAACCTCCGCTCGCTGTACCTCGCCGACAACAACATCGGCTCATTGGAACCGATCTCGAATCTTTCCAAGATTTGGTCGCTCGACATTTCCGGCAATGGCATCAAAGAACTGGGTGCTGTTTCGAAGCTTGGCTGGTTAACCACTCTGGATATTGCTCGCAACGAAATCTCATCGCTAGAGCCAATCTCGGGACTTACGCAATTGGACATGTTAATCATGTCCAAGAACCAAGTAAGCGATCTGTCAACGTTGGTCCAGATGTGCGAGAAGGACGCTAGCGGTGAGCGGCGTTTTGCCCCTTATCTGGAAGTCTACCTCGGCGACAATCCGCTCGACGATAAAGTGAAAGCCGAGCAATTCGAAAAGCTCAAATCACTTGGCGTTCGCGTATTCGAAAAGTAATCGGCAATCGATGCCGTTACACCAGCTTGGGTGACTAGCCCTTCACCACAAAGTTCACCAAGCGGCCTGGGACGATGACTTGCTTCACGATCTGCTTGTCACCCAAGGCTGCTTGGACTTTCTCATCGGCCAGCGCCGCTGCTGCCAGCGCTGGCTGATCCAAACCGGCGGGGACCGTGATCCGCGTTTTGACTTTGCCGTTGACTTGAACGGGGATCTCGATGCTGCTTTCAGCGATCGCCGCCTCGTCCCAGGCGGGCCAAGGTTGCGATGAAATACTTGGCGGGCAACCGAGTGCCGACCACAACTCTTCGCACAAATGCGGTGCGTAGGGCGACAACAAAATCAGAAACGTCTTCATCGCCGATCTTGGTCGTTTCTCCGCTCGCGTGAAATAGTTCACGAACTCCATCATCTTGGCGATCGCAGTATTGAAGTTCATCGACTCGGTATCGTCGGTCACTTTGCGAATGGTTTGATGCAGAATTCGCGATGCTTCCTCGTCACACTCGTCGTCGGTCAGCGCATCGCTCAGTACGAGTTCGTCTTCACGGTCGTCGACGATCATCCGCCAAGCCCGATCGAGGAAATTGCGAACGCCACCGACGCCATCCATGTTCCATGGTTTCGTCGCTTCAAGCGGTCCCATGAACATCTCGTACAGACGTAAGGAATCGGCACCGTAATCACGGACCACGGCATCAGGATTGACGACGTTGCCACGGCTTTTGCTCATTTTGAACGCACGACTATCCACTCGAATCGAATCGTCGCTTGCCAAAACAAAGCCATCCCCGCTCTTCACCACATCTTGCGGCGCTATCACCGCCGAGGTCACTTCGGCGCCATCGGGACCGATCCGCTTGCCTTCGGAATCCCGACGCACCTGGGTTGTCGAGAGAGATTTCCCCGAGGCGTCCACGTAGCCACTAAATTCGATCTCACCGAGAATCATCCCTTGGTTGACCAGACGGCCAAATGGTTCCGGCGTGCTCACATGTCCCCGATCGAAAAGCACTTTGTGCCAAAATCGTGAATACAGCAGGTGCAATACGGCGTGCTCGGCTCCACCGACGTAGAGATCCACTGGCATCCAAGCTTTTTCCAGCTCGGGGTCAACAAGCTTGTCGTGGTTTTTGGGATCGATGTAGCGCAAGTAGTACCAACACGAACCGGCCCACTGTGGCATCGTATTGGTTTCGCGACGATACCGTTTTCCATCGAGGTTGACGTACAACCAATCGTCGTCGGCCTTGGCCAGCGGCGGCTCGGGGCGACCATGAGGCTTGAAATCTTCCAGCACGGGGAGCGTGACAGGCAATTGGTCCATCGGAACTCCACGTTTGAGTCCCGTCGGTTGGTTGTGTTCATTGACTTCGTGCAGAATCGGGAACGGCTCGCCCCAGAACCGTTGCCGGCTGAACAACCAATCACGCAGTTTGTAATTGACCGCTTGGCGCGCAATTCCTCGCTTTGCCAAGTCGTCGGTGATGACGGATTTTACTTCGTCCGTCATTTTACCGTTGAATTGGCCGCTATTGATCGCGACGCCCTCGGCTGCAAAACAGACTTTGCCGGCAAGAATCGCATCACGCTTTGGATGATCACTCGGCGGATCGACCACGGGGATGATGGGCAACTGGTAAGCAACCGCAAACTCGAAGTCACGTTCGTCATGCGCCGGAACGGCCATGATCGCACCGGTGCCATAGCCAGCTAACACGTAATCGGCAACCCAAACAGGAATTGGCAACTCGGTCACAGGATTGATGGCCACCGATCCCGTGAACACACCGGTCTTGGCTCGTTCGCCATCGGTGCGTTCGCGGTCGCTCTTGAACGATGCCTTTTCACAATACTCATTGACCGCCGACTCCTGAGTCGGCGTCGTGAGCTGAGCGACGAGCGGATGCTCGGGTGAGATCACCATGTACGTGGCGCCGAACAACGTATCGGGCCGCGTCGTGTACACACGTAGAACTTCGGCTCCGGCAACGTCCGGAAGTCCGCTTTGGGCACGCGACGATTTCCACGCGGCGATGTTCTGCGCGTCGGCGATGTAAAAATCGACTTCCGCCCCAGTGCTCCGACCGATCCAATCCTCTTGCAACTTCTTGATGCCGGTGGGCCACGCCAGTTCATCGAGACCGTCGAGCAATCGTTCGGCATACGAGGTGATTCGCAGCATCCATTGTCGCAACGGAATTCGCTGGACCGGATGCCCGCCGCGTTCACTCTTGCCGTCTTGAACTTCTTCGTTGGCCAACACGGTGCCGAGCTTGGGGCACCAATTCACGAGCGCATCGTCTTGGTAGGCCAATCGATGCGAATCGCGATAGAGTTCGACCGCGCGGTCGCCTTGAGCTTGGATCTGGCCAGGGATCGGAAGCTCAGCGATCGGACGACCTTTCTGCGTCTCGATGTCGAACCAGGTGTCATAGATCACCAAAAAGATCCACTGGGTCCATCGAAAGTAGTCTTCGTCGGTCGTCGCCAGCACCCGATCCCAATCGTAGCTGAACCCGAGCATTTTCAATTGGCGGGTAAAGTTGTCGATGTTTCTCTGGGTCTGGATCCGTGGGTGCTCGCCGGTGCTGATCGCGTGCTCCTCCGCCGGCAAACCGAAGGCATCGAACCCCATCGGGTGCAACACGCTCTCGCCGCGCATTCTCGCAAAGCGTGAAACAATGTCGGTGGCTGTGTATCCTTCGGGGTGCCCCACGTGCAAGCCATCACCGCTGGGGTAGGGGAACATGTCCAGCACATATCGCTTCTTGGCACCGGGACGCGTGGGAGCGGCAAAACAGTGGTGCTCGGCCCAGTAGGCTTGCCAGCGTGGTTCAATGTCAGCCGGGTTGTATCGAGGCATAGCGTGTCCGAAGAAAACTTCAAAGCGAGGATCAGTGCGAGGGAGCGAGAGAATTCTAGGGAATCCACGTCGATGGTCCCAGGGTGTTCGATGTTGACGTTCTGCCCAGCTTGTCCGTACAGATATTGATAGTCCGTACAGACATTGTGTCCTCCACGAGGGTTGCTCCGGACCTCCGAGGGTTCGCGCTCGGTCGCACCAAGTCCAGCTTGATAATCCGCGTATGTGTTGTCGCTCGCGTTTCACAGCCATTGCCGCTCAATCGGTTCTCACCGGGATCTGGTTGACGCTCGCCCTGGGTTGCCGCATGAGCGCCCCCATTCACGTCTGGACCCCACCCAAGATCCATTCGACCGTGGCAAAGCGAGTCGCGATTGACACGATTGCTGGCGACCCAGTCATGGCCAAAAAGATCCACGAGAAAATGCTGGCATCGGCCCCTTCGGATGCCGGTCGCAGCGTCTTTTTGGTGGATGCAAACCAACTGCAGTCGAAATCAGCAATACAACTGGCGTCGTTCTCTGGTGAAGGCGCCAACGACGTGGCACTCGCATCAGTCGCCCGGAGCGAAGGATACGATTACATTCTTCGCGGCGAAATCCTGGAAAATCGACATCGATCACCCCATGCCCCCGAACGGCTCACGGTCTCGTGGCGATTGATGTCGCTCGATCCGGCTCAGCTAGGATTGGCGGCAAAGCACCTGGGCGGCCAACCGGTGGTAGTGAAACTCGATGAAGCCCTGGAAAAGTATCCCGACTTGGCATTCATGGAAGACGAAGCGACGATGCTCGCCACTGCGGCGGCGAGGTCGAGCTACGAATTACTCACCCCGTCGATCGATCGGGACAGTGTGCAATTGGCGATTCCCTATTTGAAGCCCGGAAGCGCTCAAGTCCGGCGAGCCAACATGCTGGCGCGAGCAGGCCGCTGGGGCGAAGCCCAAGCGATCTGGCAACAAGTCTATGACGAGCATCCCAGTCAAATCGCGGCACTCCACAATTTGGCGGTCGCAGCCGTCGCCGCGCAAGATTTTTCACAGGCGAAAGACTTGATTCGTCAAGTGATCCAGCGACGATCCAGCAAACTGCACGAAGAAACACTCGTGTGGATCGAGCTGAACCAGCGACGGTACCATCAGTCCTTTGCCCTGCCCGATCCGCCCGAAGGCTGGTTCGTCACCAAGAATCCGACGTCGCGAGCCGCAGCAAGTAACTAACACGCTTGAGCGTTGATCGTCAATTAGCCCTTAACGTGATCAAACGCCAAGTTCCTTGAGCCGACCGCTGCTGTCGCCGATCGATTCCGCGGGCGTGCCCATGCAATCGAGCATCGAAAGGAACAAGTTGCCCATGGGGCGTTCTTCTTTGCAGTCGATCAAACGACCGGTTTCGTATTGGCCATTCGCGCCACCTGCCAAAACGATCGGCAGGTCACCGTGGCTGTGGCGATTGCCGTCGCTAATGCCGCTACCGTAAAGCACCATCGAGTGATCCAACAAGCTGCCGCCGGCCTCCTGGGTCTCATCAAGCTTTTGCAAAAAGTAAGCAAACTGCTCCACGAGGTAATGGTCGATCTTCTTCAACTTGCTGACTTGGTCTTCTTGATTTCGGTGGTGGCTGAGTTGGTGATGGCCTTCTTTGACACCGATCTCCGAATAAGCGCGACCACCGCCAGCGTTATCGACCATGAACGTCGCGACGCGTGTCGTGTCCGTTTGGAAACCGAGCACCATCAAGTCGTACATCAACCGAACGTGCTCGCGGAATGCATCGACGCGTCCGAGCGGAATGTCGATATCCGGCAAGGCGGCGCGATCTTCTTGCTCCGTTCGGTCGATTCGTTTTTCGATCTCACGAACACTGGTAAAGTACTCGTCAAGTTTGCGTCGATCCGTGCGTCCGACGGTCTTCATCAATTGGGCGGCATCCGCCGACACGACGTCCAAGATACTGCGACGAATCGAATCGCGTTTGCGTCGCTCGGCCGTGTCGGCCAAACCAAACATGCGCTCAAACGCCATTCGCGGTGATGTTTCCTTGGGCATCGGTTGGGTCTCATTGCGCCAAGAGATGTTTGACGAATAAGCGCAACTGTATCCGGAATCACAACTACCGGCATTGCGGCTACCGACAAGGCCCAATTCGATCGAGGGCAAGCGAGTCGAACCGGCGAGCCGAGTGGCGGCAACTTGGTCGACGGAGATCCCCAGGCGAATGTTGCTGCTGGTTTTTGTAGGCCGAGCGGCTGTCAGAAACGTCGAACCGCATCGCGCGTGATCGCCCGCGCCATCGCCATTGGCCCGACCGTTTTCATGAGCCAAATTCGTGATGACGTTGAGCTTGTGCTTGAGTGGTTCCAAGGGCGCAAGCGTCTTAGAAAGCTTCCAGTCGCGTTCGCTTCCCGTCGGCTTCCAATCGGGCATGATCGCGCCGTTGGGAAAGAAGATGCATGCCATGCGTTGGGGCGTCTTGGCCGGTTCGGCGGCCGCAAACGCGCTGCGTGCGAATGGCGTCATCGCGTCCAACAGCGGCAAGCCCATTGCCCCCATCGCAAAACCGGTGCCCCGCAATAGTGTTCGACGACTTAACCGTTTGGAATCGTTCGTATCTTTCATCGTGAGGTTCTCGGGTGAGAAGGTCTTAGGAATCGTTTCCGTTCCACTGGTAGAATTGAAATTGGCGGCTTCCGACAATTTCGAGCACCACGTCTCGAAATCTCCCGCCGCTGGCACTCGCTCGTTCGGTAATCTCATCGACGGTGCATCGATCCGTCGGCGAAAGCTCGCGGCCCAACGCGAATGTCATCAACCGCGCGGTTGCGGTTCGCACGAACGACTCACGTTCGCTGGATGCGAGGACGCGACATAGCTCGGCAGCCCCATTGAAATTACGGCCGCCCGGCAGTTCGCCGCTCGCGTCGATGGGCTGGTCCCCGTCGGTTCGTCGGTATCGTCCCACCGCATCAAACTCTTCCAAGCCGAACCCCAGATCGTCCATGACGCGGTGACAGGAAGCACAGGATGCATTTTCCCGGTGCAACTCCATCTGCTCTCGCAAGGTCGCGTTCGCAGACGCCGTCGCGGTTGCCTCCAATTCAGGCACACCCGGCGGCGGTTCGGGGGGCGGAGTCCCAAGGATGTTTTCGAGGATCCACTTGCCACGTTTGACCGGAGACGTTCGCGTCGGGTTGCTGGTCAACGTGAGCACGCTCGAGTGGGACAGCACGCCACGTCGCGGGACGTCGGCGAGCGACACGCGACGAAATTCATCGCCGCGTACATCGGCAAGTTCGTAGTGCTTAGCAAGACGCTCGTTCACGAACGTGTAGTCCGCCGAAATCAACTCGTCCACGGGGCGATTCTTTCGCACGATCTCCATGAACAATCGCTGAGTCTCTTGTTTCATCAGCTCCAGCAATGCCGCATCGACGCCCTCGAACTTATCCGCATCGGGTTCAAAACCGTCGAGATTTCGGAGCCCGAACCACTGCGACGCGAACTCGGTCGCCAGGGACTCGCTTTTCGAATCGGCAAGCATGCGTTCGACCTGGTTCGCAAGCGTCTGGTCTCGCAACTGGCCCTTGTCCGCTAGGTCCAACAATGCGTCATCGGGAGTACTGCTCCAAAGGAAATACGACAAACGAGTGGCAAGTTGATGCTGGGTCAGCGCGACGTCTTGGTCAGCGTCCGTCGCCTCCTCAGCCATGCCGGGAGTTTCAATCCGGAACAAGAATCGCGGCGATACAAGGACCGCAGAAATCGCAATTTGCAAGCCGCGATAATACGACTCATCCCGCTTCATCGCTTCGGAGACAAGCTTGGCGTAGGGCACAACTTCCTCCGTCGCAACGGGGCCTCGGAACGCTCGACGCATCAGCGGTTGCAAACAGGCGGTAGCCGCCTCGTCGATGTCCACATACTTGCTGCCCTTTCGCTTGGGTGTCCGTTTGACCAACTCCTTTTGTTTCGGTGGCAACCAATCCGCCGGCGCTTGGCTCGGGCCTTCGACACTAATGCGATTGACCATGAACGGAAAAGCTTCTTCGTCGAACTTTCCATCGGGTTTGAGTCCTTTGCCAAGCTGCTTTCGCTGGACCGCCACTCGCCGCGCGTCCAACTGGTCCATGTCCGGAAAATTGACGTCGCCGATCGAGAGCGATTCATTCTTCAACAACGGCAAAACGATCAAACGCTGCTTGCCACCTTGGAGTGAAACCTTCAACTCGTCTCGCTCCGAGCTGCCACCGCCGCCGAAGTAGCCAAAATGACATATCCCCAGCAAGCGACCGCTGTCGTCAAAAACTCCCGCGGCGAGTTTGTCGTCACTACCGCGATCTTTGTCGCTATCGTTCTTGTCCTGCTGCTTGTCCTGATCCCGCTCGCGATCGTCGTCTTTCTTGCGAGGTTCTAAGGTGGCACCGGCGCGGACTTCGATTTCATACTCGCCGTCGGAGGGCAGCTCAAATTCGGCCCAAGCGAATGACGCGGGCGCAAGAAATCGGCCAAAGAAGCTGCCGACCTTGCTGTCGCCAACCACCACCAATCGGTCTCCCGAGCGATCTTCATCGATTCGCGGGAACGAATTCGGGTCGAGTAGCACTTGTTGGGAAACGGACTCGGCAGCCGCCAAATATTTTTCAACGAGCATTGGCGAAAGCGACAGCACATCCCCATTGTTGTCAAAGCCGCCGCCAACCTCGTCCGATGGAAACGCATCCGCAGGATGCAAGTCGAGTCCGAACAAGTCGCGAATCGAATGGTTGTATTCACTGCGATTGAGACGACGAGCGGTCACCTTGCCCGGACGCGGACGAAGATCACAGGAAGCGGCGAACAAGGCGCGATCGATTGCCGAAACCAACTGCTTGCGCTGCTGGTCCGACGGTACGTTCGCATCCTCCGGCGGCATCGCGCCAAAACGCACCATCTCCAACACGCGGTTCATGCTATTGCCGCCACCGTCACTCATCGCCCCAAAGTGTTCAAAACCGCTGAGATCCAATTCCGCTTCCGCCAGATCGGCGTTGTGACAATCGATGCAGAACTCTTTCAAGAGCGGCCAACCATCTTTCGCCCACACTTCTGACACGGAATCCTTAGACGCGGAATCGTTGGACGCTGGATTCGCACTCGCATCATCCGCCAAAGCGCCCGCGGCCAAAGGCAGCAGCGTGATCACGATGACGGTGAATGTCACGAAAGCGAATCGTTGATTCGACCAAGTTGGGAATGGCTTCACGTGCTTGCAACTCGGAGCTAGGCTGCGATTCCGCGGTTTCCCAATGGAAGTAGGAACAACTCGAAATCGCACGGACGGGAAGCATGCAACGGCTTTCGCCAGCGCATGTCGAGGGTGGGACGCTCTGCGGCCGCACGTACCTATTGGCGGTGCAACTGCCTCAAAAAGCGTTTGTGGTGGGAAAGCTATTATACGGCCTCGGACCGCCAGAACCAAGTGAATCGGGAGGAAAATCGTTTCGAGCCAGTGTGCAAAGGTGCGCCTGGCGTCATTCTCACGCTAGCTTCGCCAGGACCTTGGCAATGACGTCGGCTTCCCGTCGGAGTTGATACAGGCGATGGTCGACTCGCCCTGGACGATCAATTCGCTCCCTCGTCGCAAGTCGTATCGGTGACGAATTCGAACTTTCCGAATTTCGGTGACGGTCGTTTGAAGCACCAGAAGGTCGTCGAACTCCGCGGCTCCGAAATAGCGGACGTTCATCTCCGTCACGACCAACATCAGCCCGCCGTTTTCGAATTCTCGATAGCTGACGCCCGCCGCACGAAGCATTTCCACTCGGCCACGTTCGAAATAGTTGAGATAATTGGCGTGGTGGACCCGCCGCTGGCCATCGGTCTCGTGGTACGTCACTCGTATCACCGTTTCGTGCATCGATCCGTTGGCGGGGGCACTCATCGATCGGTCGCTCCATCATTAGAACCTTCACGGCCGGCGTTGACCGCAACGGGTGTATTGCACTATGTACGAAACGGACGATCAATAGCCTCTCGCGCAGCGTGAACCACCTCGCTCCAGGCACCTACCGAAAAACGAACCCGCCGGACGATGGTCCTGACGAGCCGGGCGGACCAATGGATTGGAAAGCAACCATGTTTGGACGAGCAAAACGTTACGAGCGGCAACTCGCGGCCGCGAGAACCCTGGTCGAGCAACTGGCGATTCAACTTGATAGCCGCGTTTCCGTTCGACTTTGGGACGGCAGCCTCGTGCCACTGGGAACCAATGTTGACCCCGATTTGTTCCTTTCCATCAGCGGTCCGGGTGTCATTGGATCGCTGGTACGCCGTCCGACCCCCGAGAATCTGCTGCAACATTACGCCTGCGGACACTTGGATTTTCATGGTGCGGATCTGCACACGTTCATGGAGGCTCTCCACGTCCGCGACTCTCGCATGCGATCCAAAAAGATCGGCAAGTCCGTGATCTTTCGGTCGCTGATGCCGTTCCTGTTCGAGCCAGCAAGCACTTCGGTCGTGGATCACGAGTACCGTGGCGACGTGACGGGGCTGCATCGTAAACCCACGGAAAACCACGATTTCATCCAATTCCACTACGACGTGAGCAACGAGTTCTACGAGTTGTTTCTCGATGAACAGATGGTCTACACGTGCGGATACTTCAAGGACTGGGACAACTCGCTGGAGCAGGCCCAGTTCGACAAGCTCGACATGATCTGTAAGAAACTGCAACTTCAACCCGGCGACCGATTTCTGGACATCGGGTTCGGTTGGGGCAGTTTGCTTTGTCACGCAGCCCAACACTACGGTGTCCGAGCCCACGGGATCACCCTGGCCGAAAACCAGTTGTCCTACACACGCGAAAAGGTTCGTCGTCTGGGATTGGAAAGCCGAGTCGCCGTCGAGATTTGTGACTACAAAAACTTCGAAGGTGAATTCGACAAAGTCGCTTCGATCGGGATGTATGAGCACGTCGGCATCGATAATCTTTCCGGCTACATGCGACGCGTCAACTCATTGCTGACCAAACATGGGCTGTTTCTGATGCAAGGCATCACGCGGCCCGGAAAGCCGACCATGAAAGAGTTCCGCAAACTGAATGCGGAAAGGCGATTACTCAACAAGTACATCTTCCCCGGTGGCGAATTGGACCATCTCGGCGACATCGTCCAACAAATGGAGTCCAACGGATTTGAAGTTCACGACGTCGAGGGTTGGCGCAATCACTACATGCAAACCTGCAAGCTGTGGAGCCAGCGGTTGTACGAGCGACGCGAAGAAGCGATCGGCTACGTCGGCGAAGAAAAGTACCGTGTGTGGCTGCTTTATTTGGTCGGCTGCTCGCTCGCGTTCAAAAATGGTGGAGCTCGCTTGTTTCAAGTGTTGACCGAAAAGCACGCCAAGAAAGAAGCTTCGATCATGCCACCGACCCGCGAGCATTTGTACCGCGACCTCGCCACCGAGACACGACTGCATCGCGTCGCGTAAGCGGACGCTCGATCAATCGTCTCGGCCTGCTCCAATCTCGCGATTGTCCAAGGCGAGCGGCAGATAAAAAGTTACCCTCACATACGAACAATGGGAGGACGAAGCTGGGATGGTGAAAACCTTGGTGAGTGTGAGCCGTAGGCGCTAGCCTCGGGCCTTAGCGATCCATGACGGGTAGTTTCAGGGCTCGCGGCTAGCGCCGTCGGTTCACTTTTCACCATCCCAGGACGAAGCTCCTGCTGAGTCGAGCAAACGTTCGGCGCGAGCCTCACGCTCTCGGTACAAAACATCGTGCCAGTCGCCCAATAAAAAAAGCCGCAGACATCATCTGCGGCTTTCTCATTGATTCTTCGAATTCGCTAGACAGGCTCAGTTCGCCTTGGCGAGATTCTGCTGGCGTAGGCCATCGATATACTCGTGAGCGATATTCACCACTTCGCGATTGTAGAACGTGTCGCGATAGATGATCTCGGTATTCATCTCCGCCTCGAGCGCCTTCTTTTCTTCTTCCTTATCCGCATCGAGTTCCTTGCGTCGCTTCATGAATTCGTCTTCCGCGAGGGAGATCGAGTTCTGCTCCTTCTGCGTCACATAAAGCTCAATTCGGCGAAGCAGATCCACGAACTCCTCGTCCTTCTCAACTCGGCCGGCCGAGCTGGTGCGAAGCCGGGCGAGCAGGTCGGGTGGAGTCATGTTGTAGATCGAGTGCGAGGCTTGCGGCACACGGTCGTGCTCCAAGGCGTACTTCAAGTCGCTTTCGGCCACGTCCATCTTGCTCGTGATGCTTGGCAAAATGATGTCTGCCGGAACACCCTCGCGCTGCGTGCTTTCGCCATCGGGCAAGTAAAACTGTTGCAATGTGACCTTGAGGGCCCCGAAGTTTTGCCGATTGTTGTGGAACAATTGCTGGCCGAGATCCATCAAGGTTTGCACGGTGCCTTTGCCGTGAGTCGCCGGATCACCGACGATGATTCCCCGGTGATAATCCCGGATCGCGCCCGCGAAAATCTCGCTTGCACTCGCGCTGAATTTGCTCGTCATCACCACCAACGGGCCGTCCCAAGCGGTTCCGGCCTCATCGTCTTTGTACTTCTCGACCGACCCGTCGCTGTTTTTGACTTGGACGACGGGACCTCGATCGATGAACAACCCGGTCAACGAGATTGCTTCCGTCAGCGAGCCGCCACCGTTTTTGCTCAGATCGAGAACAACGCCGTCGACGCTTTGGTTGCGAAAGTCGCTGAGAATTCGCTGGACGTCACGCGTGCTGCTGCGAAAGTCCGTTTTGTTTTCCTTGGCCGACTCCATATCGAGATAAAAGCTAGGAAGGTTGATGTAACCGATTTTTAGCTTTACATCCGAGTTTGGCAGCACATGCTCGATGATTTGACCGCGTGCGGCCGATTCTTCGAGTTCAACGCGGGCACGAACGATTTTGTAGGTCTCGACGTTTCCGACTCCGCCCGGCTTCACGCCCAGCCGGACAACGCTGCCGGCACGTCCGCGAATTAGTTTCACCACGTCACCAAGCGGCATTTCGACGATATCGACCATTTCGCCGGATTCGCCTTGGCCGACCGTGACAATCACGTCATCCGGTTTGAGCAATCCGTGCTTGGACGCGGCACCGCCGGGGATGACATTCGAGACGACCGTGTTGCCGTCTTTTTCTCGAAGCGCGGCGCCGATCCCATCGAGATTGAGCCGCATTTGAATTTGGAAATCATCCAACGTGCTGGGCGACATGTACGTCGAATGCGGGTCATACGACATCGTGACGCTGGTGAGATAAAGCTCGAGTAGATCGTCACTCTTGGTCTTTTTCCAACGCTGGCCGTAGCGCGTGTAGCGGCGGCGCAGTTGATCGATTGCTTCTTGGCCGTCTTTTCCTTCGTCCTTGAGATCCAGAAGTGCGAACTTGATCTGTCGGCGCCAACGATCGCGCGCCTCATCGGGCGTGCGTGCGTACTGGGTCATCTTGGGATCGACAACGATTGATTCATCCGCTTGGAAGTCGAACGGTCCGTTCAGCAATTCCTGTGCAGTCGCGACCTGCTCGTCCACCCGCTGGGTGAACCGACGAAAGATCGTGTACGCCAGCGACAGATCACCGGCTCGCACCATGTCATCGATTTGCGTGCTGTAATTGGCGAATTCGTCGATATCACTTTGGTAGAAATAAAGTTTCAACGGGTCCAGCGTCTCAATGAATAGATTGAGAGCTCGCTCGCTGATGTCGTCGTTGAGGCCTTTGCCGGAAATATGATTTTTCGGCATCAAGTTCGCGATCACGCGAGCGACCACCGAGTCCGTAGCGGACGGCGCCGCATTTGGTTGAGCCGGTGCGATAGCCTCTTGAGCGCAAGCGGTCGTCGATCCCAGCCAAAATGCCGCGGATACCGCCAGGCACCCGCCCAGCAGAAGTCCAAACGGGTTCGAGCGGCGATGCATAGCAAGTCCTTGTGCGAAAAGAAATTTGGTGCGTATTGAGCGAACGCGTGTGGGAATGGTAGGAAAGCATGAAAAACGGGGCAACTGCGTTTCTTGACCCAACTTACCCCATCCGCACATCCCCGTGGGTCAACCGCATCGCGGAAGCCCAATGATCTACCGTATCGCGGAGGATAGATCCGAGGTGATGAAAACGGATCGCCAGTCACACCCGCTGCGATACATCTACGCGTAGCAAACCCGACCGGTTCCGGAGATTATTCGGCCAATGGGCTGGCACGTAATCCCCAAACGCTCGACCTCGGCAATGATACTCGGGGCGTAGAACTCGCTGACAACCGCGGTCATGCCAATCCCCATATTGAACACGCGACGCATCTCCGAAGTTTCGATATCGCCGGTTTCTTGCAGCCACTGGAAAATCGGTGGCAATCCCCAGCCATTGGCGTCAATCTCAGCGTCGACATTCTTTGGCAGGATGCGATCGAGGTTCTCTTCGATCCCGCCACCGGTGATGTGCGCCAGTCCATGCAGGACTTGCTTGACACGGTACTTGGACTGGATCGCGCGAACCGCGCGCGTGTAAATCTGGGTCGGTCTCAGGCACGCATCGGCGAGTGTTTCGCCGCCCAATTGCTCGGGTTTGTCGTCCCATCCGAGTCCCGCGTCACGAATGACTTTGCGAACCAAGCTGAAGCCGTTGCTGTGAAGTCCGCTGGCGGCGAGTCCCAATACCACATCGCCCTCGCCGATCAGCTTGCCATCGATCAGCTTGCGACGCTCCACGACACCGACGGCAAAGCCGGCCAAGTCATAGTCGTCGGTGGCGTACATATCCGGCATGATCGCGGTCTCGCCGCCCAAGAGCGACATGTCCGCAGCCACGCATCCGTCACTGATTCCGCTGACGATTTGCTCCAATCGGGCCGGGTCATCACGTCCCATCGCGACGTAATCGAGAAAGAACAGCGGTTCGGCCCCGGTGCACAACAGATCGTTCACACACATTGCCACCAAGTCGATTCCGACGGTGGAGTGACGCCCAGTTTGCTGAGCGATTTTTAACTTGGTGCCCACCCCGTCGGTACCGCTGACCAAGATGGGTTCGCGGTAATTTCTCGCGAACAGCTTGCCATCGAAATCAAGACGGAATAGTCCCGCGAATCCACCATCACTGGGCATCACCCGGGGACTGAACGTTCGATGCATCAACCGCGGCAATCGGCTCATCGATTCCGCATAGATATCCAGATCGACTCCAGCATCTTTGTAGGTCGCAGCCATCGAAAAATCCCGGAGAAACTCCGAAGTGAAAACGAACTCCGCACGTGCCGCCTTAAGGCATCGGCAATAACGCGGACTATCATGCCCCGAACCAAAGTTTTGCGATAGTCGGCACCGCACTCGTCCGCGACCGACCCTCCTACTTGGCGCTGGGGCGTCGAAAGTTCCGTCCCGCGCGGCTGAGGTTGCCGGTCCAGTCTCTACGCGCGACCGTCGTTTCCGATCTTCAAAAAAAGCTATGCTGGGGCCAGGGAAAACCGACGGATCACCCGCGCACACGATTGAAACTTCGGTGGCGGGGCGGGTCGACGTGAGCGGACGCGACGACTTGCGGAATGGACGTTCAGTGAAGAACTACTGGTACGGAATTTGTTGATCCGTCGATGGACCCCCTGAAGTTGCTACAACCGAACCAGTTTTGCTTACCCGATAGGAAGGTTTCTTCGTTATGGAATCGCCAACCGGCGTCTTGTGCTTGGTCGTTTGCGGATTGATCGATTGTCGGTCCGCATTCGACGGGTGATCGGCGCCGGTTGCATAGCTGGTGGTAGTGTTGCCTAGACGAGAATCAGAACGATTGGACGTGTTTTCAATCATCCGACTCGCAATGCTACGACCGCCTAAACGTTCACTGGTGTCATTCACCGCGCCGTGAACGAGCTCATATTCAGGAGAAACCCGCAACATGCTTATGCGACAGCCGTGCCCGGATTTGCAGTTTGCTTATCAAGCGCCCTTTGGCGTCAATGTCCATGACACCGGCGTCCAGTTTTCTGTCTTCAGCCGCTCCGCGACTGCGATGCAGTTGCTCCTCTACAACAAGGTCAATGATCGCGAACCCGCGGAGATCATCGATTTCGACCGCGATACCGACCGCTGGGGCGACGTTTGGAGCCTGCACGTTCCTGGAATCTCGCCCGGCCAACTCTATCACTTCCAAGCAAGCGGACCCTGGGATCCGGCCAAAGGCCAGCGATTCGATTCGTCGGCACGGCTAATCGATCCCTATGCCCATGCGCTCGCGGGAACGTTCCAAAAGAGCGATGACGGCGTTATCCGGCCGCCCAAATGCGTTGTCGTCGATGACGCATTCGATTGGGAAGGTGATCGACACATTCGCCGCGAGATGAGTGAGTCAGTCATCTACGAAATGCACGTTCGTGGATTCACCAAAGGACGCAGCGCCAAAGTCAAAGCGAGCGGCGGATACTTGGGCGTGATCGAGAAGATTCCGTACCTACAATCGCTGGGAATCACCGCCGTCGAGCTGATGCCCATCCACGAGTTCCCGATCAAAGACATCTACGGCAACAAGCCCAGTCGACCGAATTACTGGGGGTACGATCCGCTAGCATTCTTTTCACCGCACCGTGGTTACGCTCACGACAGCACCCCGGGGGCCCAGGTCCGCGAATTCAAAGAGATGGTCAAGGCACTGCATGCCGCCGGCATCGAAGTTATCTTGGATGTGGTGTTCAACCACACCTGTGAAGGCAACGAACGCGGTCCCACGTTGTCCTTTAAAGGTCTCGAAAACCAAGTCTACTACATCCTCAGCGAGGGCCAGCACTACACGAACTACAGCGGCTGCGGAAACACAATCAACGGCAATCACCCGGTTGTCCGCGAGATGATTTTTCACTGTCTACGTCACTGGGTTCACAACTACCACGTCGACGGGTTCCGCTTCGATTTGGCGAGTATTTTGAGTCGCGATCGCAAGGGAAACTTGGTGCCCAATCCGCCGATGGTGGAGCTGATCGCCGAAGACCCGATGCTGGCCGATACCAAGATCATTGCCGAAGCCTGGGATGCCGCGGGAGCGTACCAAGTCGGCTCGTTCGGCAGCGGCCGATGGGCCGAGTGGAATGGCCGCTATCGCGACGACGTGCGCGGATTTTGGCGCGGCGATGGTGGCACCCTAGGTGCCTTGGCGACCCGTTTGGCCGGTAGCAGCGACCTTTACCAGCACGCCGGACGAGCACCGTTTTGCAGCATCAATCTCATCACGAGCCACGACGGTTTTACGATGAACGATTTGGTCAGCTACAAAGACAAACACAACGAAGCCAACGGCGAGAACAATTGCGATGGTGACAATCACAACATCAGCGACAATTACGGTGCCGAAGGCCCGACTCGCAAAAAAGGCATCGTCACAATTCGGGATCGACAAATTCGCAACATGTTGACGACGTTGATGTTGAGCCAGGGTGTGCCGATGCTCGTCAGCGGCGATGAGGTCAAGCGAACTCAAAAGGGCAACAACAACGCCTATTGCCAAGACAATGACGTCAGTTGGTTCGATTGGAAAAACGTCGAACGAAACAAAGACCTGTTGCGTTTCGTTCAGTCGCTGATCCAATTCCGTCGCGAACAACCCACGGTCCGGCGCCAATCGTTCTTGACCGGCCAGCCCGTCGACGGGCGTACGATTCCCGACGTTTCCTGGTACGGAATCTCGGGCAAACCATTGGACTGGGGCCAGGGCGAATTAGCGATGATCGCCTACATCGGTGCCCCGGCAAAAGCCAATGACCCCGAAGGTCTCGGACGCGACGTGTTGATGATGTTCAACAGCACTGGCCAAAACCGAGCGTTTCACATGCCGGAAATCGGCCGCGGACTGAAGTGGAATCTGTTCGTGGACACTGCGGGAACCGGTGGCAATGACGTGTTCCCCGATCTCGATGGGCCGATGCCGCCGAGCACCCGAATGGTCGACATGCCCTGCCATAGCATGAAAGTCTACGTCAGCGAACGGTCACCCCAATAAACGATCGCCCCTCCCCCGGTTTTGTCGACTGGGCGAAGTGGTGTTCAAACCTTGGACAGTCCCCGTGATTGGCCAAGGTTTTTTCGTTCCTGAGGCGACGTGCTTTCGCCCGCCGGTGCTCCCCGCTTGTCACGCTCGCGTCAATCGCGAACACTTACGTCTCGATTCATACACGCCCACGTTCGAAAGTTTGAGCATGAATTTCCCGCTCTCTCACGAGATTTCAAACAGCCACTCGTACCAGAGCTACCAACGCCAGCGTCAATTGACGCTCGGCGATTTGCTACTGGAAAACCGCATTGTGTTTCTGCAGGGCGAGATTCATTACGCCAACGCCAATGATGTCGTGATGAAGTTGCTCTACTTGCAGAGCGAAAATCGTCGCAAAGACGTCCACTTTTACATCAATTCGCCCGGCGGCAGTGTGACCGCGACGCTGGCGATTTACGACACGATGCAAATGCTGTCATGCCCCGTCGCGACGTACTGTGTCGGTGAAGCGTGCAGCGGAGCCGCGGTGTTGCTCGTCGGTGGGACCAAGGGAAAGCGTTTTTGTTTGCCCAATAGCCGCGTGATGATGCACCAGCCGATGGGAGGCGTCGGGGGCCAAGTCAGCGACATCGAAATCCAGGCGGCGGAAATGTTCCGTTACCGAGATGTGCTCAATCACATCATCAGCAAGCACAGCGGCCAATCGGTGGAAAAAATCGCCAAGGACACCGACCGCGACTTCTTTCTTGGTGCCGAAGAAGCCAAGGCTTACGGACTTGTGGACGACTTGCTTGTGAAGCCGCCCAACGACAACCCCGACGACGACGCCGACAAGTCATAACTCACTCATCTACCAGCCACCAACGTTAAAGATTTTATTATGCCAATGATTCCCTACGTCGTTGAAAAGAGCGGACGCGAGGAACGCGTATACGACATCTACAGTCGTTTGCTCAAAGACCGAATTATCTTCCTTGGAACCCAAGTCAACGACGAAATTTCTAACTCCCTCGTCGCCCAAATGTTGTTCCTGCAGTCGGATGACCCCAAGGCGGACATCCACATGTACATCAACAGCCCCGGTGGCAGCATCACCGCGGGGATGGCGATTTACGACACGATGCAATTCGTTTCCTGTGATGTGGCCACCTATTGCATCGGCCAAGCCGCGTCGATGGGCGCCGTGCTGTTGACGGCGGGTGCCAAGGGCAAGCGATTCGCACTGCCCAACGCGCGGATCATGATCCACCAACCGCTCGCCGGCATGCAAGGCACCGCTCGTGAAGTCGAAATTCACGTCGAAGAACTTCGCCGCATCAAACGCCGGATGAACGAGATCATGATCGAACATACCGGCCACTCGATCGATAAGATTGAAGAGGATACCGATCGCGATCGTTTCATGGGCGCCGAGGAAGCCCGCGAATACGGCTTGATCGACAAAGTGGTCAAGAAGGCGAACGAGGGCGTCTAGCAGTTCTCTTTCTTAGCGAGATTCAATTTCTCCGCCGCCGGTTGCCCGCAAAGCACCGGCGGTTTTGCTTGCGGTGTCCACCAAGCGACACCGGACGAAGTAAACTCGCCAGTGACTGTGAACTCACGTAAGACCAAGTCCCACCATCGCCCCCGTCGTCTAGTGGCCCAGGACGCTGGACTTTTCCGTCCAGAAACAGAGGTTCAAATCCTTTCGGGGGTGCCTTTCAGTTCCTTCAGATTGATCAGCACCAGCGTTTTCGATGTGCGGTCTTCAGCTAATGTAGCTCTGTATTCCCCTGTATCGGCAGGGATAACACCGCAGGCGACACCGCCAACGGTCGTTTCATCCTCGTCGACTGCCCCCGATTGGAATCAGGTGCGGAGACGGTGCCTAAATTGACCGGGCCTTGTTCGGTGACCGCTCGGTCTCAATGTGCCGCGGTTGCTTGGGGGGTAGTGTTTCTGGGTGACTTCCGGCCAACATGAAAACGCCGTTTTTTCGGGTTCTAAGTTTGCTACCATCTCGCGATTAAACGACATGCGGGGCATTTCAGCAGAGAAGTTGGCTGCGTCCTTGCAAACGTCAATCGACGTGTAGGTCTGTTGCCTCAGAATCGATCAGCATTCCGATTGATCCTTGCGTCGCTGAAGTGGATCATTGTGACCCCGAAGTCGGCCGCGAATGGCACGTAGTTATCGCTAACTTGTTTGGGCGTAATGGGTTTTGTATTCAACTCTCGGCTTAGTCAGATATCCGTAATGTTTGGGCCTCCGTTTGTGTAACCGTGGTTCGACGCGGTCGGGACGGTCTGCAACTCGATGTGTCGCGATGGCCTCGAGTATTTGTTCGTACAAAATCGTTCGAGCATGCAAGCTTCTTTGGGCACTCGCCTCAATACGCGTCTGGAACGCTTGAAGAACTTGAACCGTCCCTTTGAAGTTGATCGACCGCGGCTGACATTTGTGGCGATTTGCTGCTTGCGCCATCATGGTGTGGATTAGGTTGTAAGCCAGTAGATGAGTCCAGATTTCTTTACGGGTCAGTTCAGGTGTTTTGCATCGCAACACATCCATCTGCATCGTCTGTTTCAATGTCCTGAGATCAACTTCATTGTTCCAACGAGCGCGGTACAAGTCAGCGAGATCACTGGCAGTGATTTCTTCGTCGAGCAGCGTTGTAACCACAACAATCGTCTTGCTGCGAAATCCTGGTCGATCAAGGCGAATGCGTACCTCGCGAACAGTCAATGAATCCGGCAGCGATTCATCGGACGATACGACCGAGCGTAGTTGCGGCTTCGGCCAATCGACGACGTGATTGTCTTTTCGAACTCGTTTGCCACGACGAAAGTCAGCCTTTCGGACAGCAGACAAACGGGTAACGATGTGAACGCCGCGCGCCTTGAGCATGGCCATTTCTCTCCACGAGCACATCAAACGGTCGGCAAGCAGAACGTCACCAGGGCGAAACCCATTCATGAGTCCTCGTAGTAAAGCGAGTTCGCTTTGTCCCTTGCCAGCGTACCGGCTGAATCCAGCGTCAATCACCGCACCACAGGCAAGCGAAAACACGGCGACGACGCGGACAACGGGATACCCAATGCCTGGCTTTTGCGTCTTCGGCTGCGGATAGTCGCTTTGGTTCTCTGGGGTATCTGGCAGTGCAACCATCGCCCCGTCGTACATGTAAACGCGGCGTTGCTTCCAGAGCCATTCCGTTTTCACTTCATCGTCGAGCGCTCGTCCGGTATTGCGAACGATGCTTGAAAAGAATGCTTCTGGCAAACGTTTTCTCGCCTGACAATAGGCACTCGTCTCCGCAGAACACGGACCTTGTCCCCGCGAAACCCGATGTGCTATCAGGCGAGCAACAGCTGCTCGACAAGAGTGATCGGCACTGAGAACCTGGCCTAGAAAGACCCACAACGTGACCAATGGTGAGTAGATCCGGTCTTTCCAGGCAACTTCGATCGTCGTGAGCGCCTCAATAACACTGTCCTCCGAAAGTACTTCGGTGAAGGGCAAATCTCCATCTTGTAGAAACTGCCGCCGCAAGAAACTGAAGTTGTGTTGAAACCATCCATAGTTGGAATCACGCATCTGAGTGGCCTCCTTGCCGTCGGTGGGTCTATGTCACCAAGCCATCTTCACAAGCGT
>JBGSKM010000045.1:0-43449 GCA_041741195.1 Pirellulaceae bacterium | reverse complement strand
CCGGGAGTCGATGAAAGTGAAGCAGTCCCCACCAACGGCGAAATCTTCCTCGCCCAAGACTGAGATTTAGGACCCAACCCCGACCCCTGTGGGTCAATTTTCAGCGCCGCCCTGGGTCCATTTTCAATGCTTATCTCCAGATGGCAATTCCGCGATCTGCGTACAATCAAGAACGCGTGACGGTGAAGCTGAGCTAACGGATCTTTTTGACCTCCCGATCACTCAGCGTATCGCCGTGTCGAAACGTGTCTCAGATTTACTGGAAGCTGCGATTGCCGGTGAAGATTCGATTGGTGATCTAGCCGCCGAAGCGACGGCGATGATTCAGCAGTTTCTCGCGACTCTTGATTGATCCGGCTATATTGCTTCAAGTTGATGGTTTACATCAGTGCGCACGTTCCATGCTCGTTCGCGGGTATGGCGCGTGAGTTTTTGATGAGAAATCCATGACCGACGGCGACCTACTCCGCTGCCTTCTCGCACTTCACGCGAGCACCCCGACGCCCATCGCATGGCACGTTGCCGCGATCCAACCGGCACGGGTTGTGATTGTCCTCGACTCACGCGACGAGGCGTCCGCGATGATCATCGAAGCCGTCGCCGGTCAGTTCGGCACGGTGCTCGCGACCGAGAGCACGAGCGAGACCCACGACGGGCACTCGCTCATCGGCTGTTTGATTCGTCCGCCGGGCGACATTGATGACACCGCCGGTCGACTGCGGGCCGCGTATGCGATCGCGACTGAGCCGGACGCAGACGATGAAGAGACGGGCCCGTTTTGATCATTCATCTAGTCAACAAAATGCAGAAATGATCTGTTGGCAGAATTAATCTGTGTAGATATGATGCGTGTGTTGATGGTAAGCACACTCAAACGGGATGAGAAAGATGACGACCGCAAACCGACCACGCCCACGAGCCTACTTCTATCGAAACGGCGTTGAATTGACTGCCCACCCCGGTCCCGGCAAGCCAGTGCTTTCGTTCGGCGTGCCGACTGGTGCAATTGGCAAATTCAACTGCTTTTCGTCCGTCACTGTTCGCACGACGATCGAACAAGAGTTGGCTGAGTGTGATTTCAGCGGCCCGGTCGCCGTCAAAGTCTGGTCCCCCGAATCGAAGGCGATTTGGTTCGGTATCGCCAGCGTCGAAACCGTCGAATCGACCAACAAGAGCCGCCGCGAACTGACGAGCCGCTAAATTTCACACTCACTCGCCCCGGTGGTCACTGAGTGCCGGGGCTCTTTCTGTATGGAGGCGATGCGATGGCAAAAAAGAAAGCGAAACCACGGTCACAGGGTCAAAGAATCGACCTGCTTGAACTGGGGATCGACCTGCGGGCAATTCTCGACGACAAGATCCGTCCCAATCTCACCGGGACGTATGCCGAGATCGGCGAGCGTGCTGGCGGGATGCCTGCCGGGGCGGTGTCGAACGTGTTGAACGGGCACGATCCGGCATCGCTGGGAGCGGTCGCGGCGTTGGCGAAGGCGAGTGGCGGGCGGATTGTGGTGAGGTACGACCCGCCAAAGGGCAAGTAGAAGTAGGTCGTTGCGTAGCGATCGGTGATGTCGACGTAGTTGAATCGACCGGCTCGCATTTAGCTGTCCCAGGGACGTCGTGAATTACTTCCGCAGAGTATTGGCCGACAAGCCCGGCTAGACGCTCGAAGAGCTTAAAACGCGGCTCGCTAGTGTTCGCGTGACGCCTCGCTAGCCGGCAACTCGCCCGACGAGCACACCGGGTATCGACGGCGCCACCCCAACGACCGACACGAGCAATGATGACCACGGATGCCGAGATTCAATTGCGGTGTCGTTAAGTGGTTGCCGCTTCGAGTTCGTCAGATTGAACGAGGAACGTTCATGGCATGCTGAGCAAAGCCAGCGAGTTTGAAAGCGAGATGATCGACGTTGGATTCGCACGGTGGTAAAAATCCAACGTCGATCAAGACTCGCGAATAGCTTGAGCCACCATGACGCTGACGCTCGCGAATGAACAATAAGGTGTCGACAGAGACACCCGGCGCTGCCGCGGCTCCGTGTGAACTGTCGACGTTGTTCATTGTTCGGTATCGGCCCGGATGCCACGCTGGATGAACGATTAAAATCGTCAGCGGATAAGATTTGGACGCTGGCGACTGATAGCATTTTGAATCAGCAGTGAGCCGGACCGTTGAACAACGCGAGGGCGGCGCGACCAGGGAGCCATGGGGCAAATGAGCCACCTGAAAAGCAATCCGCCCTCGCCGCCAAAGTTTAGCGAACGGGACTGCAGCCGTGGTGATCGGTCAGACGCCGGACCACACGGGATTGGAAATTCCGAGCGTGGTGCAACCGCCAGGCCTGAATCTATTAATGCAGAGGCGGACGCGTCAAAACCCGAGGGGCACCAAGGACCCGCGCAGCCCGCCCCTGCTCTCGCATTGTTTCTGCAGTTCCCCGAAAGAACAGGGCGAATCCAAAAAAGCGAAGGTGTTGAACCGGTTGGCTGCCCTCAGACTCGTTCTCTCCACCCACGCTGGCAATGACATCATTGGCGCCACGCTGCAAATGCCCCATCCGTCTAATCGGCCCGGACAAGTCACTCTGTAACCGGTTTGGCACAATCGTCACTGGAAAACGGAGAGTGTGGTAAATGTTCATGCACCGCGATCTAAGAAAACGAAGCTCAATCCCCCTGCAGTCCATTTGACGAGCACCCCCGCATTAGGTTGAATGAACACTCGCAACGGGGATTCGAACGACGGGGTCGCGGAAAGTATGCACGAACAACTTCCAGGGCGCCCCGAGGGCGAGAGACCGCCGTTGCCAGCGCTTCCGCCACAATCAACGGCATCAGACCGGTTCGTGGCTGGAGCGGACGGGAAAACTTACGGGCAATGCATCGAGCGAATCACGCACAGGTCATCGGCGTGTCGTGACACGTGCGGGAACAAACTGCTGATTTCCAATCCACTTTCGCCATGCTGTTTGAACTCGAACGGCGACTTCATCAAATTGCCGACGGGCCGTCCATTGGATCCCACCTTGGTATCACCGGTGTAGGATTTTCCGTGGAGCCTTGCGAGCGCGGGTTTAGGATCAAACGTATCGACCTGGGATGGCCCACCGTTCATGAATAGAAAGACACAGTGCTTCGCCTTCGCCGGGAAATGTGGCTGTAGCAACGAGACCGCCGCAGTAGCGTCCTCCGATGCCAGCAAGTGTGCCAGCGCCAGCCCGCGAACCCGCCGCCAGCCTGCTCTAGGAAATCACGTCGCGTCGGGCCAGCGGGGAATTTACCTCCAGATGTTCGTTCTCGTGTCGATCGGTTCATGGCTATTCCGGATAAACGAACTCGTTGAGATTGAGAACCACGCGGCAGAGTTGCTCCAGAGAGACATCACGAAGGAATGATTGCATCTGCGTACGTTCGATCTCCGTAGGCGGACGGCATAAGGCAATTCGCCAGGCGAGGTTTACCTGTTGCACTGGATCATCGCCAGCTTCTCGTCGCAACCTTGCGGCAAAATACTTGGCCTGGTCCTGGGTCTGCTGACCGTTGAACAAGCTAAGTGCCTGCGGAGCGACGGTGGTCACCATTCGCTGCGGGTAACCTGCTATGCGTTCGCTTGGTTAAGATCTAGTAAGTCCAATCAGCGCCAACGTAAACGTTGATGCCTGGTTGAAGCACTCGGATGCCACTGGGAGAGCGAAAATCGAGATGCTCGCGATAAGCCTTGTCAGTGAAGTTCTCAATGCCGCCCACGAATGTCAAACCTGGCGCATAGTTCGGCGTGTAGGTACCCCGCAGATCGTAGGTCGTGAACCCAGGCGTCGTATTTTCGAGCAGGCTGGTGGCAACGCGGTCTTGGTTATCGACAATGCGAGACGACAGTTCGAGGTTCCACTCCGGTCGGCGGCCCACATCTCGCAGCCTCACACCGGCCTTGATTTCAAATGGCGAAATACCCGGCAGCGGTTCTGAGTCAGCACCCAGAATGCTACTGAAGAACCCGCGTGACCGTCCAGCGACTTTTTGTGACGGGTTGAAAGCGTCACCGTTGGTGGTCGCGAAATTGCCGCTTCGGGATCGATCGCGACCATCAACGCCACGAAGCGTTATAAACGGCGAAAGTGCCGATTTTGGAAACAGCTCGGCGAACGCTTCGCCACCGATGAACGTTGCCAAGTCCGTGTTCACGTAACGCAGACTGACCTGTTGTATGTCGCCATTGGGCGGACCACGAACGACATTGGTGTTTTCGAGAGTGATGTAGTCCATCGCCCAACTATGGAAGCAGCGGAATCCAGCTTTCGTCAGGTCGTCCGAGTAGTCAAGCGATAGATCCGCTTGGACCATCTTCTCTTGCTCGAGCGTCGGATCGCCCGTGACGTTGTTCAGACCGTTTTGCAATAGCAATAGGAATGGTTGAGCGGCATACAATTCCGTCAAGTTCGGCGGACGCTGGGCGAAACCGACGGCTGCGGTTCCGATGAGCGAATCGCTGTACTGTCGATCGAGCGACGCGTAGATGCTCCACAGGACGCGATCGGTTTGCTGTTGGTCGGTTCCGACGATTTCTTCGTAGGTGGCGGGAGTCACATCCAGCCCAATGGCGTCAAGCTTTGCTGGATTATCCACGATGTCTGTTTGCACGTAGTCGACTCGACCCCCAGTCCGCACGGTGTATTGGTCGAACAACTGTTCCTGGTATTCAGCAAACACTCCCGGATTCACTGAAAAGGAGCGAGGGATTGGTGAGTTGCGATTAATCACGGGGATCGGCAATCCGAGCGTGGTCGCGCTGGCGATCTCGTTCAACTCTTGCTTGACGTATCGCAGGTCGTGTCCAAGTGTTAATTGGTAATCGTTCTCTTCTCCCCAGGATGATGCGCGGCGGTATCCCGTCGATAACGAATCGACGTCGGTCGTACCCACGTAGCTGATTCGGTCCAGCAACGGAAACAACTCTCGCTTGCTTCGGTTTTGTGCATTGCCTGCGAAGACCGTGCGATTGTACCAAATCTCGGTTTCGTTGCGATCGGAAAGAGTCGCGTTCTCGTCGACGTAGGTGATCTCGTAGGCGTCAGTCACTAAGTAGTCGATGTCGAACACGTATCCAGGAAACTGCACATCGGTTTGATCCAGACGCAGTAACGACAACTCGATCGAGCGACTGTCACCTAAATCATGCCCGAACGACAGCGTGAATTCCCTCGACTCGTATCCGGAGGCGACTTTGTTGCCAGCTCCCGTGCGATAATTGTCCCCAGTGCGATGCGCGTAGTTCGCACGCAGACCCCAGTTCTCGCCACCGCCCCAGACGCCTTGCTGTCCGAGCCATTGGTTGCCATTACTGTTGTGGTCAAAACTCGTGCGACCGTTCCACTGCGATCCCGATTCGCTCCGTGGCGACTTCAACAATTCGAAATCGACGAAGTGAAAGCCGGGACCATACAGACTGCTGTAGGGACCTGGAATAATGAGAACGTCTTCGACGTTTCTAGAGTCGATCTTGGAGAGTGCCGTATCAAGATCCGCTCGTGCTGGAACCCAGTGCGACCCCGAAGCGGCGAGCGCACCGATGCGGCTGCTGCGGATACGCGTGTCGTTGACGATCGGCGATCGACGTTGCACCTCGACGCTCAGCGCCGCCGGAGATTTGCGCAGCAAACTACCGACGTCGGTGGACACCGATGGCCCCGCTTCGCTGCCTCGGACATAGTCGACCGACAAGGAATCGATTTGCGAACGCGCTTCGCCAAGGATACTACGTTGCAGCGTGGTGTCGTCGAACACTCGTGACGTCAACAAGGTGCTCGAAGGTGGTGGCGTTGCCTGTGGAGCCAATGCGACACGCGGTTCGACGAACGGCGTCGGCTGTAACATCGTGGTCTGTCGCAGGGGCGAAGTTTCACGACGAAAGTGGTCGGTATCGATCGACGTTTCCGTATCAAAAATGCGATACCAAATCGCCTGCGAGTCGGCATTTGAAACGGCGTCCGCGGACTCCGTCGCGCCGGTGTCGTTGACATTGAACTCGAGCCCTGATTCCGCGTCGCAAGCATTTGGCTCGGTCCGTCGGACGACTTCGCCCGGCAACTCGTCACCGATGTAGGCGGTCGGAACAAGATCCACTGGACCGTCGGCACTCACCGCACCGGCAAGGCATAAGACGATTCCGCCAACATGCAGGGCGGTCCGGAGTGTCAGGCGCATAGTTCACGTTCATTCGGTAGGTGGGTTCACACTCACCTGAATTTTCGGGACAAACGGCACTACCGCTATATATTTACACCCGTGCACGCTACAGACCCCGCAGATTGCCTGGAAAGTCCGCGGGATCGGCACCCTGGGCGAGTCACTCGGTCGCGAGATCCAACAATCGCTGCAGATCTTGGGAATGCGGTGCTTGCTCCTCCATCCGCGCGCGGGCAAGAGAAACCAGTTCATCAGCCTTCGCACGATCGTTCGATTTCGAAGCGATCAGCGCACCGGCGAGCAGTTGCCTCGCATCCAGTTTTCCGCTCACCTCTTCGAAACCGCCCAGAGCCGACGTGGCCTCAGCGACTTGGCCGCCGATCGCCAGCGCGATTGCGAGTGTCGATCGAAACCGAGGGTCTTCAGGCGACGACTTCAATGCTTCTCTTGCGAGGTTGACTGCGGCTTGCGCGTCCTGCACAGCAGCGTTCGGACAAGTTGCCAGTAGCCATGCGAGTCGCTCGCTGGTCGCGGCATCACGTACCTCGTCGATCCCTATCCACGTTTCACGAGCGCGCACAAACGCCGCTTCGGCCGAGTCCCTGTCTTCTCCAGCGAGTTTCATGGCGTGTTGATAGTGCAAGTGCCCAAGCGCCGACGAGTACGACGGAACTTCCGGAAACTCATCGACTAGTTTCGTCAGCGTTTGGGCAGCCGAGCGAAAGCCATCGTCGGCATCCGCACCGCTGGCGGTCCTTGCCAAGTGGCTTTGCACGATGGCGAGCCGTTCGACGTAGTCCGCGATCTCGGGATGTTGCTCGTTCAGTTGACTGTAGAGCTGCATGGAACGCACGAGTAACTGCTGCGCCAACTCATTGTCACCCAGATTCCAAAGCACTTGCCCCAACGCGTCTTGGCTGAACGCCAATTGGCTCTGGTAGTATGGCGGGTTGCCATAGCGCCGCGTCAAATCATTGATCCGTTCGCCAGCCTCGATCAGCAGCGGTTTGGCGTCACGACAGCGATCTTCGTCCAGCAGCAGCAATCCCAAGTCGGTCAATGTCGCCGACAGATTCTCACTGTACTGGGGCACATCCGGTAAAGCCCGCACGAGAGCTCGGTAGTGTTCCACGGCTTGGCGGAGCGATTCGCCTTCGCCGTGCGTTTGTCCCCGCGATCGCTGGAGTGTCGCCATCGAAATGAACGCCGATGCGAGCGCATCGAGGTACTCCGGATGATCGGGGTTCGCCGCGACCAACGGCTCCAGTCCCGCGACGGCCGCATGTAGCTGCGTCATTGCTGTTTCGTAGTCGCCGGACTGTCTCAGCAAGCGTCCGAGCAGTTCTCGGGTTCGGGCGGCGAAGACGATGTCGTTCGGTACAGCGGCTTGATCTAGCTCAGCGAAAATTTGCAATGCGATTTCGAAACGTCGACGCGCCTCGGCAAATTCGTTTTGGGACGCATCGAGCTCGCCATGGTTGACCATGGTGGTCGCAAGATATCGTCGAACCAGCGGGTCCGATGACTTCGGCAGCAAGGACTGCAGCGAAGCGGTCGCTTCCTCGTAGTACCGGCGGGCATCGGATATTTGATTCTCGTTGGCGAGCGCGATTGCAAGTCGAGACTTTGCATTGGCGGCTTCAGCCACATAGAGTTGGCCGATGTGGGCGATTGTCGCATCGCTCGTACGCATTGACTGGGCGGTACGTTCCAGCAACTCGATGGCATTGGCGTAGTGCGACTTAGCAGCCGTCATGTCCTCTTGCAATTGACTTAAATCGCCAAGCCGAATGATCGTTCGACCTCGCTCGAGTTCCAGGTCCGGATCTTCGCTTTGCGTCGCCGACAATCTGGCGTAATCTTCTGCCGCAACGCTCAACAACCGCTGGCGGACCGCGAGGGTTCCCGGAAAGAATTGCAGTGCGTCGTTGCTTTGGACCAACCATGTATCGATCGCTTCGCGCGAATCGTGATAGCGCTGGACAGCCTCGCCCTTGAACTGGGTCGCACGTAGCTTCGCGATTTCTTCGTTCTGTTTCGCTCGACTAATCAATAACGCGGCGATGATCGACACGATCGCGATCGAGACCAGCGCCACCGCTGCGGACACCGTCCAGCCTCGATAGCGACGAATCAAACGCCCCGCTTTCTCCGCGGTCGATTCGTGATCCGCATGAGCGAGCACCGGTTCGTCGCTGAGCCAGCGATCAATGTCATCGGCCAGCGCCGTCGCGCTCGCGTAGCGATCGGCCGGTTCCTTAGCCATCGCTTTGTGGCATATCGACGCCAATGGCTTGGGGGCCGATGGCAGCGTCGTGAGCAGGTTCTTGGTCTTGCCCTGGCGAACATTGATAATAATGTCGCGAGCGTTCCGGCCTTCGATCGGATGCGTTCCCGACACTAGATGGAATAGCATCCCACCAAGACTGTAGACGTCCGACGCTGGCGTTAGTTCGTCGTGCAGCCCCAACGCTTGCTCGCTGCTCATGTACATCGGGGTGCCAATCGCTTGCCCGATCGTCGTGCGCAGCCCGCTGTCGGTCACCGTGATCGGTTCCGTCGGCTTAGGTTCGATCACCGCTCGCGTCGATGCCGTCGACATCAGCTTGGCCAAGCCCCAATCGACCACCAGTGTTTCGCCGTACTGGCCCAGCATCACGTTGTCTGGCTTCAAGTCGCGATGCAGCACGCCGCGCTCGTGCGCATATTGCATCGCGTTGCAGGTGTCGATCAGTCGCCGCAACAGTTGCCGAAACTCCCGACCGTAAAAGTCGAGATGGCGGTTCGGCTCAGTGTCGCCGGGGCGCTCACGAGCGGGTGCTTTGGCATCGGTTTTGGACACGATCAACGGCGTGTCTTTCTCAGTCCCACCAGTCGTTGCTAGGTCGATTACATTCCGCTTGGCGCTGTCTCGCTTGCGTGAGCCCTTCTTCGTACTCTCAGCGTCGATTCCTGGGACCGGGCCACGCTGAGGACTGGAGTCGGTTTGGCCGTGCGACTGATGAAACTTCGCGATCGCGTCGCCAAAGCTTTCACCACGAATGAACCGCATGGCATAGTAGGGCTGGCCGTTACCGGTTTTGCCCAACCCATAAACCGGCACGATCCCCGGATGTTCAAGCGAACCCGTCACCTCCGCTTCGAACACGAACCGCGAGCGACTGTTCGAGTTGTCGCTGTGAGACGGCAAAATTGTTTTCAACGCCACGATCCGGCTTAGCTCGGTGTCCTTCGCACGATAGACCGCACCGAGCCCGCCTTTGGCGTGCATCTTCAATGGTTGATATCGTAGCGCACTGCCTTGCGACATCTTGGTGGGCGCAGTGGTCGATTGCTTGCCGACGGTCGCCGATCCGCCACGAACCACGGTGGGTCTTGCGGCTGCAACGGGCGCGCTTCGAGCCGAAGAACGCCGCGTGAGCGCTGATTGGATTGCATCGCGAAAGTCGGGTGCGTTCTCCAGGTACGCTTGTTCGGACAGCGGTCGATGATTCACTTGCCGCTGCTCGACATCGATTAGCACCAATTGGAAAACGATGTAATCGCGATCACTTTTGCTGCCTTCGCTGGGCAAGTAGTCCACCAATCGAGGTTCCTTTCCCGAGGCCCACGCGTCGCGAAACCGCTGGCAAAGATCGTTGACTTCGGCCTGCGACTCCGGCGACATCGTCGCGTCCCATTCATGCGGCGACGCCTCATCGGTCGCCACCATGGAATTCGAGCTTGGCGCCAGAATGCCGTCGGGTGGCAGCGTCTGCACAAATTCCGGGGAAACGTGCTTGGTGGCAAAGCTCGCCGGCTCGTCGCACGTCACGTACTCGCCCGACGGTTCCGCATCCAACGAGAATAATGTCCCCAACAAGTCCATTGATCCATCGTCATTGCCGCCGTCCGTCTCAGGCCCCTCGTTGCTGGTCGAGGCAATCGAAGTAAGCGGATCGATGGTGGCGAGATACCCGGCTTGCCGCCGATCCTCGATCTCCAACGCTTCGATCATCGATCGCACCCGCGACTCGAACTCGGGGTCCTCATCGCTGTGCTTCCGCAGGTAAGAATCGCGGGCTTCTCCGCGCAGTGTCATCGCCTGAGCAGCAATCCGGGCGGCGATCATTTCGGAACCGGGCATCTCGATGGGCTCGTCAGATATTAGAAAAACGGAAGCTATTCAACATACCCTCGTCCCGCCGCTGTGCCCCCCCCAGACAACCCGCCCTCAGCTCGATTTCAAGCTGACAAACGGAAGCGATCCCAGGTTCGAAGGGGAGAAATTGCTTCGACGTATCGCAAAAGGCGACTCCCACTTGCCTACAAAATGAATTTTTGGTGTGGTCCCGGCTCTCAAATGGCAGACCAAAACATACGCCTATATACTGCCCGGTACCCTTCTGGCGAAGGGTGCTCCATTACCAGTGCATCGCTAGGGCAACAGCATGAATCACTCGCGCAAGCAACCTGCTTTTGTCCGCGGCAACCACACCCTACGCAGTCGAACGAACGAGCATCGCGATGCTCGCATTAAGCTACGTTTCGAGCTTCTTGAGTCGCGTCACTTGCTCGCGGGCGACCTGCTTCTCGACAACCCATCTACTCTCCAGCCAATCTCGCAAGCCAACGCTCCAATCACGTGGTTCGAGCGGTTCGACAATGTGTCGCGAGTTGCACTGGAGTCACTCGCCACGGTCGACCGACCGCTTCCAGCCGACGTTGCTGGCCCCCAAGAACTCGCGGTCGGCGAGTGGATTGTGCAGCTCAATGAAGCCGCTATCGAGGATGTCGTCCGCATTGGCGATGCAGAAGAACTTATTCGCAATGCGACAACAACGGTCGAGTTCAAGCTCATCTCAGGACTAGGCAGTGAGGGGCTGCTCCTCGTACGTGGTCAGGGTGCCACTCGAGCGGAAATCGAAGCGAGCTTAGCAAACAATGGGAAAGTTGAACGTTCCAGCTTGAACCAGCTGATTCGTGGAGAAGACATCACCCCCAACGATACGGATTTTGCGATTGGACGCATGGCGAGCTTAGAGCTGATCGGATTGCCAAGTGCTTGGGAAGAGACAATTGGCGATTTGAATACCGTCGTGGGCGTACTCGATACCGGACTGGACCTGGATCATCGCGACATCTATCTCAATGTTTGGTTCAATCAAGGCGAAATTCCTGATCGTTTCTATGACGCGGAAGGCACGCTACTACTGCATGACATCGACGATGACGGCTTGATCACCTTCTATGATCTCAATCACGCCACGCGATCAACTACCGCTCCGTTCGAGTTGACGGTAGCGGGATTCATGAATGGTTTGAATGCCGAGTTCGTCGAGGATCTTGATCTCAATGGCAACGGTTACATCGACGCACTGGACATCCTAGCCTCGCCACTTTGGGCCGATGGCCGCGACACCGACGGCAACGGCGAAGTCGATGACTTCTTCGGCGTCAACTTCCGTGACGGTGTTCGAAACAACCCGAACGATGGACAAGGTCATGGAACGCACGTCGCAGGGACAATTGGAGCGATCGGCGGCAATGGAATTGGCGTAACGGGAATCAATTGGCAAACGTCGCTAATGCCACTGCGCATTCTTGATAATAGCAATCAAGGAGACACGGGATCGGCCATTCGAGCCGTCAACTACGCCAAGAACATGCGAGAGCGATACCGCGTCGGCGATGATGGGCGTGTCGTTTCCGGTGCCAATGTCCGCGTGCTTAACAACAGTTGGGGACAGCCGGGCGGTGAAGAAGCCGCGCTGGAGTCGGCGATCACGGAAAGCGGCACCGCAGGCATTCTGTTTGTCGCTGCATCTGGCAATGGCAACTTCTTAGGACAAGGGGTCAACAACGATCGAACTCCGTTTTATCCAGCCAGTTACATCTCGCCGAATATCATCACTGTTGCGGCGAGTACGCTCGATGATCGTTTGGCCCCGTTCTCGAACTTCGGCATGAACTCAGTCGACATTGCGGCCCCAGGTGTTGGAATCCTCAGTACGGAACGAGGGGGCGGCTTCGGTAGCCGAAACGGTACCAGCATGTCGACGCCACATGTCAGCGGCGCAGCGGCGTTGATCTGGTCAGCCCTCCCGGCCGCTACCGTTGGAGAAGTCCGTGCTGCGATCATCACGAGCGCAGCTGAAGTCACTGCTTTGGATAATTTTGTGGCGACAGGAGGTCGATTGGATGCCAGCGGGGCAATCTTCGCCGAGGTCTTTGCTCCCTCAGCGCGACTGGTCACCGCAGAAAACATCACGACCGCTGGCGGAACGACCGCTGAGTTTACGGTTGAATACTCCCATCGTAGCGGGATTGACATCTCTACAGTTGATAGCGATGAGCTTGTGGTTACCAGGACTTGGGGACCAAAAGATGAGTTTAACGCCACACTGCAGACACAAATAATTCTTGACGAAGGAAGAAAAGTTCGAGCAACCTACGTCATCGACGCAACGGGTGGCTCGTGGGACGCAGCTGACTACGGTGGATATGCTATCTCGACAAAGACCGGCAGCATTAAATCAGAAACCGGTAGTGCGATTGGGACCGGGATAATCGGAGAATTTTTTATCCAAATAGAAGACGGTATAACATTCCATGTCGATAGTGCGCAAGACGAATCAGATAATTTGATCGGCGACGGAATCTGTCTGACGGCATCAGGTTTTTGCACTATACGTGCTGCTATCGATGAAGCAAACCGCTTGGCTAATTGGTCGGTTGTCATCCTTACGCTCAAAGACCAGAATTACCAAATAAGCCAGAATCATATCGACATCGACAGTTTCGTTTCAATAATAGGTGATTCCAAAGAGAGTTCTCAGATACTCGGCAACGGTACCACTCGCATTTTCGTCGTCGCGGAATCTGCATTTCTGAGTCTCGACAGAGTAACACTTAGTGGGGGAAGGACAACGGCGAATGGTGGGTCCATTAATACTTCTGGGCAGCTTAGAATAACAGACTCACTTATCGCAAATAGTGTCGCTGACGCTCTGGGTGGAGCTATCTCTGGTCAAAAAACAGCAGAAATAACAATTACCAGAACGACTATTGAACAGAATACTGCAAATTTGTCAGGTGGTGGAGTTTCTTTGCAAGACAATGCTATTCTTCACTTATGGGAAAGCACACTATCAGCTAATTCGGCAGGGAATGGTGGTGCAATTTACATTAGCGATGAAGTTGGTCTTGGGCTAATCGATGGTACGCAACTTAGCGACAACTTGCTGATTGAGAACTCAACCCTGAGCGGGAACGTAGCAACTGGCGTTGAAGGCGATGGCTACGCAGTGCATAATTCAAGCATCAGGCCGATTCTAATAAATCACACAACGGTCGTTGACAATCGTGGCTTCGCTTTCGGTACAGTGATTAAGGGGTGGGCTGAAGTCAGCAACTCAATCTTCGCGAACGAGCTTTCGTTCTTATCGTCGGAACTTGATATTGCAGTATCCCGAGGTAACAACCTTATCGCGGATACGTCGCTGCTGCCTGCTCAAGCAGGCGACATTTTTTCACCCGGTGCTCGCAGGCATATCGGGCAACTTGACAATAACGGTGGCGGCACAAAAACACATCAACCGTTACCCACCAGCTTGGCAATTGATAACGCGGCTTCAGATGGTGTACTTTTTGATCAAAACGGGAACAGTAGAGATCGTTCTCTTCAAGGAGGGCTGGCTCCGGATATCGGCGCTGTCGAGGTACTAAAGTCTGTTGCCGCTGGCAGGGCGTTTCTGGACCGAAATCGCAATGGTATTCAGGAAGGAAATGAGGAGTTTCTTACAGGCGAGCACATCTTCGCGGACGTTATATCTAATGGCCTGCCGGATGAGGACGAGGTTCGTACAGTCACTACTGACGACGATCCTAAGACAACAACTTTTTCGGAGGAAGGACTTTTTAACCTCAAACTAGATTTTCCCGCTTCTCACTATATTTACGCAAACCCAAGACCTGGCTGGCGTTCATCATTTCCTTTGCGAGAAAGCATTGATTCAACAATAGACGGTGGTTTGCCTAATGGCCTAAGTCAAACTCCTTCAATAACCGCAAATGCTCGATTTATTGCGTATTCATCGGAGGCATCAAATCTTGTTTCAAATGATTTTAATGGCAACGTACGCGATGTGTTTGTCTATGATCGGCAAAAACGAGAAACTATTCTTGTTTCCGCGGGTATCGATGGTATTGGAGCGAACGGACCGAGCAGAGATGCAAAAATTACCGCAGACGGAAGATTTATTGTCTTTTCGTCTTTTGCAACCAACTTAACGCAGGTTGCTGACGTCAATGAGTCTGAAGATATTTTTGTTTACGATCGGAAAACAAGAACAACGAACAGGGTTTCGATAAGTAATTCTGGTATTGATCCGAACAGTCATAGCTTTTCCCCGTCGATTTCAAGTGATGGAAGATTTGTCGCATTTGCATCGCAGGCGACCAACTTGATACCAGGAGACGTCAACGGAGTCTCTGACATCTTTGTATTTGATCAGGAAACTCAGTCCGTTCAAGCGATTTCTGTATCGAGTATTGGCGATGCGTCCAACGGTCAGAATTCTGCACCTAGCGTGAGTTCGGACGGACGATTGATTGCGTTTGCGTCTGAGGCCTCTAATCTTGTACCTGAAGACAACAACGATGCTAGCGATGTTTTCGTCTTCGACTTGGGCACGTTTAGTATTGCAAGAGTCAGCATTAACGACTTGGGAGAGGAAGGAAACTCTTCCAGCTTCGCTCCGTTTGTAGGTGCCGATGGCCGGTTCGTTACTTTTCTTTCGCGAGCCGACAATCTTACTGCCGGTATCAACAACCTTGCCACAAATGCATATGTTTATGACCGGCAGGTAGGAACACTAAGTCGTATAGGAATTTCGAGTTTTGGTGAGGAACCGAATTCTGACATCGAACCTGTTGCGGTTCCTATAAGCAGTGACGGAAGGACCATTGTATTTGCGTCTCGAGCAAGTAACCTTGATCCGGGACAACCGGATGGGGGGTTCTTTGCTTTTGATCGTTCATTACTTCTCCTTCAATTCATAGCTCCGTATAGCGAGAACGCGGAAGTTTCAATTTCAGGAGATGCGCGTTTCATTACCTTTTACAACCTTACAGACAACTCGAGCGAGTTATTGGCTCTTCCGAACACAATCTCGCCAATTGTCGCTGCGCAGGTAGTAGAGTTCGACTCAGCTGACAGCGACACGAGCTTGAGTTTCGGTTTAGTCCCAGACGACGGTCAGCTCGAAGGGCATGTATTCTTGGATACTGCTGTCCTCAACGGTGTATATGATTTCGGGGAGGAGGTTCTTTCCAACCACCTAGTCTACCTTGATACAAATGGAAATGGTTTATTGGATTCCGATGAGCCGAGAACGTTTACTGACACAGAAGGTCGATACCACCTTGAAGATGTCCCAGCGTTTCGTAACCAAGTCATTGTGGTCGCGGCGCCAAATGGTTTCGAACAGGTTGTTCCTGAGCGAGAAGATCAACCTGGGTTTACTGTGTTCTTGCCTGCAGGTGGGAATTTGAATGGGATCGATTTTGGTTTCCGGACGATCACCACGACGGGTCAGTCTTCGGATTCGACGATCCGTGGACGGGTAATGATCGATTCCAATGGCAATGGCGTCATTGATGAGGGCGATGCTCCCGCCGCGAACCGTGTTGTTTACATGGACGCAGGTGTATTCGGAGTGCGCGATTTCAATGATCCACAAGCGGTTACTGACGTAAATGGTGTTTATGAATTCACAGGTCTTCCGGCCACAATTACGCCGCTTCGACTTCTCTTGGACGAAACTTTGGAGCAGACATCGCCTGTTGGTAGTTCGTTTGAGTTAGAGAAGTTTCCTCTGCAAGACATTGAGAAACGCGAGGGGAACCCGCAAGCCGTGGTCACTGGCTTGTTCAACGACGATGCGTTCCCAGACGTGGCTGTGTTGCTGGCCGAAACGAACACGCTGAGCATTCGCCTCAATGATGGAAGCGGAGGATTTCTGCCACAAAAGCTTGATGTGAACTTGAGTGATTTAGTCTCACGTCGCGTTGGTGCTCAGCAACGTTTCCTTCAGCCCACTTCCATCGTGACGGGGGACTTCGATGGGATCGCTGGAATCGATGTCGCCATCACAGGCAACTTCTCGCGGAACGTACTGGTACTGCGAAACTTTGATGTCGAGGGTTTCGATCCCGAACAGGGTGAGTTTGGATTTTCCGATGAGCAACTGATAGAGACGGGCGACGAGCCGCTGGATATCGTTGCCGGTCAATTCGCTGGCGATGCAGCAACGGACTTAGTGGTGTTGAATAAAGGGGACAACACAGTTCGGATTCTGACCAATAATGGCTCAGGGATGTTTACGGCTAATGCTCCAATCAATACAGGCGGCTTCAATGCGGCCTCGCTTACTGCCGCAGATTTCACCAGAGATGGAAACCTAGACATAGCCGTGACGCATTCGGTCACCAGCCTAACAGACGTTACCGCGGGCCGAGTGACGGTCTTGGTCGGCGATGGCAACGGAGGGTTGGTCCTTAGTCCGAGTTCCTACACGGTTCAGGCTGGCGCTGTTGATTCGGCTGTTGGCGACTTCGACGGCGACGATCATCCTGACTTAGCGGTGGTGAACCTCCAAAGCCAATCGATATCTGTCTTGCTGAATGAGCCGAATGGAACTCTAAGGGTCCAGTTGGCCACACTCGGCACAACCCAGGGCGCAGTCGATATTGCAGTCGCCGATATCGACAACGACGGCGATGACGACATTTTGGCAACAAAATTGCAACGACGTGAGATCGCCATCTTCCGTAACATTGGTGTCGACGCGGCGACAGGAAACGTTCGTTTCGAACCGCAAGAATCGATCGGAGTCGGCCAATTTTCATTCGCAGAACGTGCACCCTTCGTCCTAGCAAATCTCGATCGGGACAAGTCAGGCCCCAATGGCACGGGCACGATCGATGTTATCGCAGTGCCACAAAACACGGACACACTGTTTGTATTAAAGAACACGCTCGTCCAAGGTTCACGGCGTGCGGCTGTCAGTGGCGCTCGCACTGACATCGCCAGCGATGTGGACTTCCTCATCCGACCAGCGATCCTGCCGCCATCGTTCACGTTTGAGGCATTGCCTATACCCAATGTCGAAGACGCTTTGGAGCAGACAGTCGCGCTCCAGAACATCACGAAAGGTCGTGAGACTGGTCCACCGCTACAGTTTTCCGCAACAAGTTCCAACACAGCACTGATTGCGAGTGCGACAGTGACCATAGTCGATGGAACGAATCGGGCGATTGTTCACTACACACCTTTGAAGGACGCAAACGGAACGACTGGCATCACGGTACGAGCAGTCGATGCTGGAGCCGATGCGACGTTCGATACTTCCGACGATGGAATTTTCGAACGTTCGTTTGCCGTGACCGTTTTGGCGGCGAATGATCCGCCGGTGTTCAATCTGCTGACCGAGGCTGCGGTGAAACAGACTGATGGCGTGACGACCGTTCCAAACTTCGTCACTGGAGCGGGCAATGGTGGCGGGGTGGACGAGAATTCGCAGATGCGAGAGCCGTTAGTCGTGACCGCTACCGATCCGTCGTTCTTTACCACTCCACCATCGATTGATGCGGCCGGGACACTGACGTTTACGCCCAATCCGAATAAGTCTGGTAGCGTGCCGGTGACGGTGACGCTGAAGGACAGTGGCGGTCGCGCTAATGGTGGCGTGGATACGACGACGAAAACGTTTGTTATCAACGTGTTGCCCGTGAATGATCCGCCTTCGTTGACGCTCGTACCAAACCCGAACCGCAGTGTAGTACTTACAGCTGGCCCGCAAACGGTCAATAACTTTGTGGCTTCCTTCTTGCCTGGAGGTGGTCCAGACGAAGCCTCGCAAATGATATCGGATTACATCGTCACCGTTGACGTACCAGGAATCTTTGCAGTGCTGCCAGATATCAGTAACACCGGTACGCTAACGTTTACTCCTGCAATCGATCGCACTGGGCTCGCAACTGTGAGCGTGCAAGCTCGCGATGACGGTGGTCGTGTCAACGGTGGCAACGACCTTTCGACCGTGCAATCGTTTACGATCACCGTGACGCCCGTTCCCGATACGTCGAGCCCATTACCACAACTGTCTGCGAACGTCCCGGCGGTCACGAACCAACCGACGTTTGATGTGAACGTAGACTTTGGCGAAGTCGTCACTGGATTCAACATCGATGACGTGACGTTGTCGACTGGTTTGAAATCGAATCTGATTGATAACGGTAATGGTAGATTTACGCTCAGAGTTGCCAGTACTGACGGCCCAGTGACGATCTCGATACCGGCGAATGTGGCGACTGATTTATCTGGTAATCAGAACTTGGTGAGCAACTTACTCCAGCGCACGATTGATTTGGTCGCACCAAGTCTCTCAGTGACGTCAACGGCTGCGAACCCAACTAACGCATCAAACCTTGATGTGGCAGTCAATTTTGACGAACCCGTTGTCGGTTTTGCTCTCACAGACATCACCGTGATCGGGGGAACGGCATCAAACTTGACCACGGTCAACTCCGCAACTGGCAGCTTTAACGTTACGATTACTCCAACAAGCGATGGTTCCCTAACCGTCTTGTTGCCTAGTGGAATTGCGACCGACGTTGCGGGAAATCCAAACACCGCAGCAACACCGCTGACCCGATCCGTAGATCGCTTGGCACCATCGGCCCTACTCACGACGGACCAGCCAGCTCGTACCAACAGAACCAATTTTGATGTGTTTGTTGACTTCGGCGAAGTTGTTACTGGCCTCACCGCATCGGACTTGACAATCACCGGTGGAACTGCCGCTGAGCCTGTACTACTGAGCGGCGGACGATACTCGTTTACAATCTCCGCCACAAACGGTCCAGTATCCATGAGTGTGGCGGCGGGCGCCGTGCTCGACGCTGCTGGGAACGCAAGCACTGCGTCCAATACGCTCGCACTCACTGTCGACACTTCAGCTCTTGTACCCGCCATATCATCAACAAGCCCGAACGTGCTGAACACCGACACGTTTGACGTGAACGTGGCATTTGGGAAGCAAGTGACAGGCTTTGAGCTAAACGATGTAACAGTGATCAATGGCTCGGTATCCAACCTTCGCACAGTCGACGCCGGGTCGGGCCTTTTTTTATTGACTGTTACTGCGGCAAACGAAGGCAATGTGGTTGTCCTGGTACCTGCAAACGCCGTCACCGACCAGTCGGGAAACCCAAACGCGGCTTCCAACACATTGTCACGCAACTTGGATCGAAATCGTCCAACTCCAACACTTCTCAGTTCACCTACAACATCGCCGGGAAGCTTCAGTATTGCCGTCTCGTTTAATGAGTCGGTGACAGGGTTGGCGATGAGCGATTTCCAGACAACAAACGCGACGGTGTCACAATTGTCCGGTAGTGGTGCCAACTACACAGTTATTCTATCGGCGATCGCTGATGGCCAATTCTCGCTTGTGTTACCCGAGCAAAGCGTTGCTGACTTGGCCGGTAATGCAAACGTCAACAGCAATGTTGTGTCCCTCACCCACACGGGAACTCAGACTCCAACATCAATCGTTTTGAGCGGTGGAAACGAAACGGTTGACATGGCTACGCAACCTGACGCGTTGCTCTCGACGGTCACAACAATCGACATCCGCGGTACCGGTCGCAACACGCTTGTGCTCGATGCTGCCAAGATCGAATCGCTGACGCCAAACCGCACACTACTCGTTATCGCGGACCAAGGCGATTTGATTGACTTCGGTGATGGTTGGCAATTCGATTCGGTCGAGGCAGTGGACGGCAGGTTGCAACGTGTCTTTACGAACGGTGCCGCAACAGTGCGTGTGATTGGTCCGCTGGATTGGACCAACCCAAACATTGCTGGCGATGTCAACGGTAGCGGCAGCGTGACTGCAGCGGATGCATTGGAAGTGATTGTGGCGCTCAATCAAACCGAGTTGTTTACGCCCGATGGAAAACTCGTCGATGCCACAACCATTAGTAGTGCCTTGTTTCGGTTTCTGGATGCCAACGAAGACGGAGCATGTACTGCCGCGGACGCATTGTTCGTCATCAACATCCTCGTCGCACAACCGCGAAACGCGTCCGCCGAAAGTGAATCGCTCCCAGTACCGTCAGCGTTGTTTTTGACCCACTCAGTCGATCAGACAGACGTGGACGAACAAAACGTCGATGTGGTCGCAGTAGTTTCAGTGCCGACTAAAACAGTAGCATTCGAAAGCAGCAGTTCTGTAGGTAGGCAGTTAACGCCAGTGGTCGCCGACAGCGCGGACGATTCATTGCCGACGACAGCCGACGAGATCGGCGATTTTGACGCTACGCTTGCAATCGTGTGGAATTGGATCGACCACACATAGTCTACAAATAACAGTAGCCGACGACTGGGCATTTTCGACAGGTAACGTCAACGCCCAACCTACTCAATTCAAGGTTCATTTTTCAAAAACCGAACGATTTGCAAGCAATTGCCTGATCTACAGTGGCCAAAAAATGCATATACTCCTGATGCCCTTCTGCGGCAGGGAATGATCTGCAGCCTCTGGGAGTAGAAACTAAAATGGTCCATTGTCGTAGACAGTTAAGCATCCGTCACCGCAGCCACGTTCGTCGCAGCGATTCAAACAGCCATCGCGACGCCCGCACAAAGCTGCGTTACGAATTACTCGAACCACGCCATTTGCTCGCGGGCGATCTCGACGCCGGTGTCCAGGCTTCAGCCGCGTACGAGCAGCCCATCCCAACCGAATCGCCTGTAGGCTTTGCACCAACCAACGCCCCGATCACATGGTTCGAGTCCTTCAGCGACGTCCCCCGCATCGCCGTGGAATCACTCGCTACTGTCGACCCGATCCTAGCTCCCCAGGTCGCCGGCCCACGCCCACTCGCCACTGGCGAATGGATTGTGCAACTCACTGCAGAAGCCGCCCAGCACGTCCGCCGTCTCGCCACTGCCGATGCGCTACTCGACAGTGGCTACAACAACTTCACCGTCATCGCCGGCCTGGGCATTGATGGCTTGATGCTCGTACGCGGACAAGGCGTCACCCAGTTCGACATCGAATCCAGCCTGTCGACGAACACCGCCGTTGCCTCCTTTCATCAGAACCAGCTAATCACTGGCCAAGACAACAGGTTAGTCGAAATCGACGAAGACATTCGAAGTGCGTCACATGGAGGCACGCAAGAACAAGAAGAAGTTGATTTCTCTCGCCAAAGCAATGTGTCGGTGAAGACTTCTTCTTTAGTGACCGAGCCACTCGCACCGACGGCGAATTGGTTTGAAATACTTGAATCTGGTCGTCAAGCAGAAGACAGCGGCGCGTCCTGGATTGTGCGTGTTGCCGATGCCGCGATGACGGACACGACGCGCGTATCGCACATCGAATCGTTACTTAACAAAAACCTGCGGCTCGACCAACCGTCTCTTCGGGTCATTCGAGGTTTAGGGACACGCGGACTTGTTCAGGTCACGTCATCTGGCGATGCCGCTGCAGTCGACGAATTGTTATCCAACAACTTATACGTTGAGTATCACGAACAGGACTCACAGGTTCACGCTGTGGAGAACGTTCCTAACGACCCCGCCTATCCACTTCAGTGGCACCTTCACAATCCGTCGGGATACGACATTGCAGCCCCCGAAGCCTGGACTATCACCACCGGAAACGACAGCACCGTGGTCGCGGTTTTGGATTCGGGGATCGATTTCACACACCCGGATCTTGCAGGCAATACCTGGATCAACCAGGCAGAGATCCCCGCAGACGTAGAATTGATCGACATTGACCAAAACGGCTTCATTTCTTTCTTTGACTTGAATCAGTCGAAAAACGCTTCGTGGGTCGTTGATCACAATTCCAATGGCTTCATCGACGCCGAAGACTTGCTGGCTGACGCTCGATGGCTTGACGGCCTGGACAATGATGGCAACGACTTCGTGGACGATCTATTTGGCTGGGACTTTGTTCACGACGGTCCCTTGCCGCAAGACGAAAGCGGGCACGGCACGCACGTGGCGGGTGTGATCTCAGCAACCGGGAATAATGCTATCGGCGGCACGGGCATCGTCTGGAATTCACCAATGATGGTCTTGAAGTTTTTAGATAAAAACAACTCGGGCCAGGTAACCGACGCGATCTTGGCTGCCAACTACATCAACATGATGCGGCGAGAACAGGGTGTTGATGTTCGGGTGATCAACAACAGTTGGGTCAGTTTGGAAGGTGCCAGCGACGCGTTGTATCAGGCCTTCCAAGAGAGCGGCGTATTAGACATTTTAGTCGTCGCCTCTGCGGGAAATGGAAACATCTTTCGCCAACCAAACAATAACGATGAACCTGGGCTAGCCGCTTATCCTGCCAGTTTCGACTTGGAGAATCTCATCAGCGTCACGGCTACCGACCAGCAGGGCAAGTTGGTGCCTTATTTTAACTATGGCGTTTCTGCGGTCGATTTGGCCGCGCCGGGCTTGAACATTTATAGCACTCAGTTGGGTGGCGGATACGGTACACGTAGTGGAACCAGTTTTGCCGCCCCGCAAGTCACCGCAGCAGCAATGTTGGCGTGGGCTAATGCGCCGCATGCCAGTGCTACCGAGATCCGGGCCGCCATTCTTGAAGGGACCAGGCCAGATCCTTCGCTCAATGGCTATGTCGCCACCGCTGGCCGGCTTGATCTGTTGCATGCCTTGCAAGTGGACACCATCGCCCCTCGTGTCGCGCTTCAAGCGGTGACGCCGATCGGCATGCGCGGGCTGACGGAACTAGACGTCACTGTCTCGGTCACGGATGAGTTCGCCGTCAACACCGCAACGATTGGCATCAACGACATTGAAATGCGTCGTGCAGGATCTTCGGATCAGCCGCTTCAAGCTTCCGGGTTTAATTTCACGGTTGATGCCGCGGGCAAAGTGGTCGCAATCACCTACACCATCGCTGCCCCCGGTGGAGTTTGGGACGTTGCAGACAACGGCGAGTATCAATTCTTTCTGGGGCCCGATGCGATGCAGGACACCGCAGGCAATCCGGCGCGACCGAACTTTTTGAGCCCGGCCGCACCGCTTTTATTGGCACCTGAACCTTTCTCGATCTCTGTTCCCGCTGTGGGTACGCTCATTGTGACGGACACGGCGGACACATTGGTGTCCGATTCGCTTCGTGGCGCGATCCGCACAGCCAACCAAACCTCCGGCAATAACACCATTTTGCTCGACGAGGGTGTATATCGTTTAACCATCGAGGGAACATTCGAGAACTTCGCGGCCAGTGGCGACTTGGACGTGAGAGATTCCTCGGGTTCCCTGACTATCATCGGACAAGGGAGCGACAAGACGACCATCGATGCCGCTGGGATTGATCGTGTCTTTGAGGTGCACGCGGGGTCAACGTTGGTACTGGAAGGCGTGCGAATTATCGGCGGCGATGGTGGAAACACTGGAGGCGGCATCCGCAACTCAGGCGGGGATCTGATTTTGCGAGACAGCATCGTGTCGGAAAATGTCGCCAACTTTGGCGGTGGCATCCAGAACCAAGGAGGCACTTTGACGATTGTCCGCAGTGAGATTCACGACAATTATGCTCGGCTCACCGGTGGCGGTATCCAGATAGACTTCGGCCAAGCGACGTTGTCCGAAGTAGTCGTCAGCGAGAACTCGGCCAATCGATTCGGCGGAGGCATACAAAACTTTGACGGCGAATTGCAAATCAATGATTCTCTAATCGTTGGGAACAATGCCGGTGCCGGTGGTAGTGGCTCAGGTGGCGGGATCGACACGTTAAGCACTTTGACGTTGATCGATAGTGAGGTTCGAAGCAACACGGTATTGGTGGACAGTTCGGTCGCAGAACAAGAACCCAAAAATTCCATAGCAACCGCTCAAGATCTCGACAACAGCAAATGGAGTTTGGCAGCGGACACCGATGTTGGCCCCACTGCTGAGTCGATCCCGCACGTGACCATCCAAGGAAGTGGCGACGGCACCTTTGATTACTACAAGTTCACCATCGATCAGGCGGGAGACCGCGGTATATTCGATATTGATTTTGCCAGCGGGGGTGAGGGTAGCTTCGATACCGAGATCTTTCTATTTCGCCAGTCTGGCGAATTCTTGGTTAGCAATGACGATTCGAGTGCCAGTTCAGGCGGCCTCGGTAGTACCAGCGATTTGGATTCATTCATCGACTACACCTTTGATGCTCCAGGCGTGTATGTGATCGCCGTTGGTAAGTTCAATTCTAGTGGAGCGACCAACGGAATTTCGGGAAACGCGCCTGCAACTGGCGATCTCTACACGCTTCAGGTCAGCGTTTCCGGAAAGAATTCTTATGCATACGGTGGTGGAATCTACATTGGTTCGCAAGGCCAGATCGATACGATCGCAAGGATTGAAGGAAGCATTATCAGCGACAATTCCGCGACGGCTGGCGGTGGCATCTTCAACGACGCCGGGGGCAAATTGAGTATCACTGACTCGACGATTTCGCGAAATTCGGCGGTCACCTTGGAACAAGTCGGCTTGTTGGATACCGACCAGTACACGGCTGGTGGTGGTTTGTACGTCGGTGATGACGTAACCATCCTGCGCAGTGAATTTTTGTCAAACAATGCTGGCGTTGGCGGGGGCATTGACATTGCCGCACGGGACACGGTGACGGTGACGATCACGCAAAGCACGATCGCTGAAAACGTAGCCAAGAGTGACGAGTACGCCGGCGGAGGTGGTATTCGCAACGGCAATCCCGGCGAGGGAGGCGCGCGGCTGGTGATCGACCAGTCAACCATCCGGAATAATCTATCAACTTTCGAAGGCGGCGGACTGGTCAATAGTGGTGATTTATTGATCACTGACTCCACCGTATCGGACAACTTGGCCGGCAACGCTGGAGGAATCGGGAATTGGGGTGTGGCGAGGATCGAGAACAGTACAGTCTCAGGCAACCGAGCCTCAGCAGAATTTGATCCAGTTGAGATTCCTTCACTCTTTTTGTTCTATCGAACAGGTGATGGCGGCGGAATCTATAATTCTGCGATTGTCGTCTTTCCTTTTATTAGCTTCGGCGCTGATGCGGAAATGACGATCGTCAACAGCACCATCACTGACAATATTGCCGACCGATCTGGCGGCGGCCTGTATGTCGCGGGTCCTGATACCTATGCCGCCAATTCCATCTTCGCTGATAACTTTGGTAGAAACATCTCCACGTCGCGTCGCGATGATGTCACGGTGGGTAGCCACCTCACCGATCTTTTTGGAAACCCACTCGGCGGTCGACTGATTTCCAATGGAAACAACATCCTGGAGGCAGAACATGTTGCCTCTGGTGGCAATGTTCAACTTCATGCAGAAGACCAAGTCGGTGTCGCCGCCGGTTTGGGACCGTTGCAAGATAACGGCGGTCCTACCTGGACCCATCTTCCGCTGCCGGGAAGCAATGCGATCGACCGCGGGACCCCTGGCCTGCAAACGCCCGATCAACGTGGGATCGAGAGACCACACGACGGCAACCGCGACGGAACCATCGCCGCGGACGTTGGTGCGGTTGAGCGATACTTTGGTCGCGTCAGTGGAATCGTTTTCAATGATCGCGATGCCGACGGCCTACGCAACGGTGCCGAGAGTGGTCTGTCCAACTGGATCGTTTACCTCGATCTAAACGATGATGGTCAGCACAACGATCTGGAGCCGACCGCCACCACGGATGAAAATGGGCGCTACGCTTTCCATCGATTGATGCCCAGGCAGTACATTGTCCGACAACAGATTCCACGGCTTTGGGAACAGACCTTTCCACAATCGCCCGATCTGGCTCACCGTGTGATGGTCGGCATCGGCCAAGAAATAGAAGGTTTGGACTTTGGGAATCATGCCGATACGGGAGAAATCCGTGGCCAAGTTTACAATGACTTGGACGGTCGTGGCGTCAAAAACAGCGGGGAAGCAGGTGTCCCCAACTGGAAGCTCTTCCTAGACCTAAATGCGGACGGTCAACACGACGAAGATACCGAACCGGTAACGCTCACAGACGCAAACGGAAGCTTCGCATTTGCCAACGTGCCGCCGGGCCAGTACACGGTCGAACAAGAATTGCAGATCGGGTGGTTGCGAACGGCTCCCCTTGCCTTCGATTCGCTGAGTGCGGATTTCACGCATGCCGATGGTTCAACGCCGAGTTCAGATGGCTTCAACGCGGGTCCAGACTGGCGATTGGTGGATATAGGTTCCGGGGATTCCCAGCATTCGGCGCCACACGTTTATCACTTCGGTATCGACACTGCCGACGGAAGAAAATATCTCGCTAATGTTAATGATCGGCTTGTCACACCAACGATAGACCTAACTTTCCTGAGCGGAACGATCGTCCTGGAGTTCAATGATCGACTCGAAATCGGCGAGCAAGAAATCGCCAATATCATCGTGATCCAGGGTTCAGAAGAGTTTCTCCTCACCGATAGCATGCGTGACGGAGGATTGGCAAATCACGATGGTTTTGAATCGACGCGATTGGATGTATCACGATTCGCTGGCAATAAGATTCAGGTCGCTTTCGAAGTTCGATCGGTGGCTCACGAGTTGCGTACGGAAACGATCGTTGCCGATCTGACGGCCGAGGAGAATTATTTTGTCAAGATCGAGTCACTTAATGGTCAGCCGGTCGCCGGCTACGATCTGCGCATCAACGCTAGCGGCGCACCGCCAGACCGATTTGAGACAAACGATTCGTTTGCGGAAGCAACCGACTTTGGCACCATCGATGTCTTAAGCGAACGAAACCTATCGATCCATCCGCTGACACCGTCGACGAGTAGTCCTGACTTCTATCAATTCATTCCCGCGTCATCGGGAGTTCTGCGAGCGGAAATTGATTTCGACACTTCATTTGGTGACTTGGATCTTTACCTTTATAACAGCGATCAAGAAATTGTTTCCGCGTCGCTGTCGGTAACTGATAACGAAAACGTCGCCGCAGCAGTCAATCAGGGCGAAATCTATTACCTTGAGGTGCGAGGGTTTCGAGGTGCCACACACCCTGCTTACGACTTAGTGATCGATGCCGCCGGAATCTCCGCCGACCGCTTCGAAAACAACAATACTTTGGCCGAAGCGACTTCGCTGGGAACGGTGATCGACATACTGGAGTCCGGACTGTCAATCGAGCCAGCGGATGTCGACTGGTTTGAATTCACAGTTACACAGTCCGGTGATACGGAAATTCACATACTATTCGATCATTCGCTCGGAGACGTCGATCTACGATTGTATGACCAGGGTGGTGGGCTAATTGCTTCATCCGTGTCCGAAACGGACATCGAGCGGATCAACCTGAATGCGACCGCTGGGCAAACGTACTTCATCGAGATTCTTGGGTTCTCTGGAAATGCGAATCCAAATTACGATTTACGAATCGATTCGCCGGGAATCGCGATCGACCGATTTGAAGACAATGATGATTTCGCTACGGCGGCGAATCTGGGTGAACTCGGTTTTCGCCAGCTGTCCGAATTGACGCTTGATTCAGGCGACGATGTGGATGTTTTTCGGTTCACCGCTTTTGAAACAGGTCCGGCGGAAATCCAACTTCAATACGTTGCAGCCGATCATGACGCCGTCGTCACTCTCTACGACTCCAACGGGGAACTGGTCGCAACGTCACGCGGAGCGGGCTGGTTGATCGATGATGTCCGTATTCATTCCCTGGGACGCCACGAGTTCGAAGTGGTCGCGGGCGTCGCACGTGAGCAGGTCGACTTTGGAAACCAGCTCACACAGATCGGCGGAGGCGCTGGCCAAGATGGTGCGATCTCGGGGATCGTGTTTGAAGATCTAAACTTTAACCGAATACAAGATGCCAACGAGCCGTCCATCGTTGGTTTGGATGTTTTTATCGACTTCGATCGCAATGGAATGCAAAATGACAATGAGCCCATCGAGACCACGGACGAGAATGGTTATCGATTCGCGGGGCTAGGACCGGGGCTATACGACGTGGTACTGATGGGCCCTGTTTCCGGGGTGCAAACATGGCCTGTTCGAAGCGAACTATCCGTCACTGAGAATCACGGTACAGGTGGATCCCCGCAATCGGTTGCGCTGGCATACCTCAATGATGATGACATGCTGGACTTGGCGGTAGCAAATGAAGAGACCGGGACCATTTCCATTTTTCTAAGCGACGGTGGTGTTGGGTTCTTGCCTCGGTTGGATATCCCAACTGGTAGCGGCCCTTTTAGTATCGTCAGCGGCAACTTTAGTGGTGACAGCCGAGTCGATCTTGCCGTCGCCAACCGCTTTTCTAGCCACATCACGATTTTGGAGAATCGCGATGGCGGTTTTTCAGTTGCTGCATCCCAAAACATCGAAGTGGGCGATGGTCCCATCGACATAGTTGCCACTAATTTTGATAACGACGAACGTCTGGATCTGTTCGTGGCCCTGACCGGCGGCAGGCCTGGGACTACCGGCAGCGTCGCGATTCTGCGGGGCGGCGAACAAGGTTTTACGAAAACAAATCTCAGCGTGGGTGGGTATCCTATTTCGCTGGCCGCAGGACGATTCAATGCTGGTTCATCCCTCGACTTGGCGATCGCGGATCTTGGGGTCGGTGCTACTGAAGGCACTATTTCCATTTATTCGAATGAGTCTGGCGTTTTCACTCTTGAGCAGACGTTCAATGCCGGTCGGCTGCTCTCAATCACCGCCGGCGACTTCGACGGCAACCAAACAGATGATTTGGCGGCTGGCGATTTGAACGGTGGCGTGACATTTTTCAGTCAGCAATCCGATGGTGATTTCACGGCCTCCGCATCGGATTTTTCCGCCGGAGCCACGTCGCTTGCCACTGGGGATTTCGACCGAGATGGTAATTTGGATCTGGCCGTCAGCACGATCAAGCCTCAATCCAATGGTGCGCTGATCTTAAGAAATGAGAGAGGTTCTTTCGAGCCGCAGCAAATCATCGGAGTGGGAGAATTTGAAACCGTACTTGCGTACTCTGTGACCAGCGCCATTCCCGGTGGATCTCAAGGCCCTCAGCGCAGCCAGGGGCCTAGCTTGGCGATTGTCAAAGCTGATACGAATCAAGTCGTTTTGTTGGGAAACCAGTTGGCCGTAGCGCCGCACTTCGTAAGAGTCGCTTCATCGCAAGAGCAACTCGGTGTTAATTTTGGGTTCGCCTCGGCGTTCTTGCAGATCGCCTTGAGCAATCGTTCGGTTGAAGAGAACTCGCCCAACTTTATCGGAACGCTGGCGGTCGCAGATGTCGATGGCGTAGATCGAACCAACCATACCTTTGCTTTGGTTGCCGGCGAAGGGGACAGCAACAACCATCAATTTGAATTCGATGGACGCAATTTGCAGATCAAAAGCGGTACTGCGATCGACTACGAAGCGAATCACCAATACTCCGTCCGGATTCGCGCGACGGATGTCAACGGTGTGGTCCTGGAGTCGGCGTTTGTAATTCAGGTCGTCGATGTCAATGAGCCACCCACGGTAACACTGAACCCACGGTTGATGGGGATCATGGATCACGTCGTTTTGGCGACCCGAACGGAAGTGGCGTTGGTGCGTGTGGACGACGATGCTTTGGGTGAGGCGATTTTGAGCCTCAGTGGTGACGATGCCGATTTGTTTGAGATCGAAAATGGTGCCCTCTACCTAAAGGCAGGGGCCAACCTTGCCGCAGCAATCAATCCGCTTTTGCAAGTCACTATTTCGGTAGATGATCCCAGCATCGGAACAACTCCCGATGACTCGGCATCGTTTTCTCTTCCGGTACTGGGTCTACTGCTGGAAGGTTCTGGTCAGCAGTCGCTCCAAATTGAAGGATTGGTAAAGGCGAATCCAGTTGGAGCAGCATTGCAGTTTGCCGTGGAAAGTCTTCATCCTTCCGTGATTGCCGACGTGGAAGTAAACCACACCGGTGACCTCACCAGTGCTACTTTGAATTTCACGCCAGTCGGTGATGCGAATGGACACGCCGTTCTGATGCTGATGATCACGGATTCAAGCGATGATTCGGCACCTTCCATCACAACATATCGCTCCTTGACGGTGACTGTGACGCCCGTGAATGATCCGCCGTTGTTCACCTTGATGACGAACCCGAACCAAACGGTCGTGCAAGACGGCGGCCCGCAAACGGTAAACAACTTTGTGAGCTCTTTCTTGCCCGGTGGTGGAAGCGATGAAACAGCGCAAACTGTCTCGGATTATATCGTCACAGTGGATAGGCCGGAGATCTTTGCCGTGCTTCCCGACATCACTAACGTGGGTTTGCTGACCTTCGCCCCAGTGTTCGATCGCAGTGGAACGGCCGTCGTCAGCGTGCGGGTTCGCGATAGTGGCGGCCGCGCTAACGGTGGTAATGACTTGTCACCGGCTCAAACGTTTACGATCGTCGTGAACCGTGTTCCAGATACGACTCCTCCGACACCCGTGATCACGACGCCGGGTATCAACTCGCTGACCAACGCGACGACGTTCGATGTCCAGGTTGACTTTGGCGAACCAATCACCGGGTTTACGCTCAGCGACGTGATGGCGACCTCGGGAACGAACAGTGCCTTCGTTGACGATGGCGGTGGGAAGTTCACGTTCAAGCACACCGGAACCGACGGGAGCGTCACGCTTGGGATCGCTGCGAATGTTGCGAACGATTTGAGCGACAACGCGAATCTTGCGGCCGTCAATGTGACGCGGACGATTGATTCGACTCCGGCCCGTCCGGTGCTGGCCGCTGCCGGAGTGACGAGCCCGACGAATGCGGTCAGCTTTGTGATGTCGATCGCGTTCGGTGAAGCGGTGACCGGATTCACCGCCAGCGATCTTGCCGTGGTCGGCGGAACGATATCGACATTGGTGCCGGACGTCAGCGCGCCAGGCAAGTACACAGCAACGATCACGACCAGTGGTAGTGGGACGTTGACGGTGTTGGTGCCGGGCGGAGCAGCGACCGACGCGGCTGGCAATGAAACACTGGCGGCAGTTCCCTTTGTTGTCACAGTCGATCGTGGTCGACCGACAGTCCAGCTGAGCACAGACCAAGCAGTAACGACCAATCAAACATCGTTCGACGTGATCGCTGAATTCGCCGAGCACGTGACGGTGATCTTAGCGAGCCATGTCACGATTTCGGGAGGAACGATCGCAACGCCGGTGCTCTTGGCGAACGGTCATTACCGCTTGCCCGTCACCGCGAACCCGTCGGTCGGTGGTGCACCAGTGCCCATATCGATTCGGATTGATGCTGACAAAGTGTCTGACGACGCTGGCAATCTCAACACGGCATCGAATACCATTACCATCACGGTTGATTCGTCCGCACTGGTGGCGGTGTTGTCGCCAGCGATCGCATCGTTCGTCAACATTCCGTCTCAGACTCTGACGGTTTCATTCGGAAAGCCCGTCACCGGGTTCACGCAGACAGACATCTCGGTCGCCAATGCGACGGTGTCCAACTTCACACCCGGTAACCCCGCGACGGGCACGTTTTCGTTCACGGTCTCGGCGATCAATGATGGTCTCGTGACCGTATCTTTAAACGCGGGCGTCGCTAGCGATGCGGCCGGCAACGCCAACGACGCTTCGAATGTGTTGCAGTGGACCGTCGATCGCAAGCCCCCTCAACCCACAATGAACGCGACGGCTGCGGCATTGTCCAACATGACCACGTTCGTCTTAAGCGTTGATTTTGACGAGAATGTTTTCGGTTTCGATGTGACGGACATCGCCGTGACGGGAGCCACACTTTCGAATTTCGCACAAGTCACTCCCCGTCGGTATACGGCGACAGCAACGACACCACCAAACGGTGGAAACGTGACTTTCAATGTCGCAGCCAACAAGTCAACCGATACGGCTGGCAATGCGAACACCGCGGCGACTTCACTGTCATTAGTCGTTGACACCGCAGTACCGACGCCAATGCTCACGGCTGTCTCGACGCCTGTGATGAGCAACGCCGTGACGATCCCGGTTTCACTCGACTTCGGCAAGGAAGTCACCGGTTTTAATGCCAGTGATCTGTTAGTACTCAATGCGACCGTGAGCGGCTTCGCGACCGTCAATGCGACGGCGGGAACCTACTCGTTCGTCTTGAATCGAGTGAACGACGGAGCTGTCAGTGTGTTGGTTCCGGCGGGTGCTGGCGTCGACAAGGCAGGTAATCTGAGTCGAGCCTCGCAATTGCTGACGCGAACAATCGACACGTCGCGGCCGAGCGTGGTACTGACGACGAATGTGCCTGAGCTGACTAACGCGAGCACGTTCGAAGTCGTGGCCACGTTCAGTGAAACGCTGGTGGCTGATCCGGTCGTTGCGGACTTTGTCGTTGTTGGTGCGACGGCGAGTGCACCGGTGAAGTTAGCCGATGGTCGATACGCGATCACGCTCAGCGGTGCCAGCGGTAGCGTCACAGTCGACTTCGCGGCGGGACGGGTAACGGACAACGCAGGAAATTCAAACACTGTTGCAAACCGCTTGAACGTGACGGTGGACTCTTCATCGCTTGTCCCGGTGTTGTCGCCGACAACATCCCCACAGTTGAATACGTTGACGTTCCCAGTAACGGTAGTGTTTGGACAGCAAGTCGTGGGTTTCACCCCCGCCAAGGTCACTGTGTTGGGCACTTCTGCGCAAGGCAACTCGGTGTTGACTGGGACAATATCGAACTTCGTCGAAGCCGACTTGTCAGGCGGTCGATACACGTTCGACGTGACAGCCAGCGGCGACGGCACGATCTCGGTGTTTGTACCGCTCGGTGTCGTGGAGAACTTGGCGGGCAGTGACAACGTGGTATCCAACACACTCATTCGCGTTATCGATCGCGTCGCACCCTCGCCCGTGATCACATTCCCGTTTAGCGGTAGCACGAACGTGACGACGTTCGATACTGAGATCGACTTTGATGCAGCGATTGATCCATCAACTTTCGTACTGGGTGACCTCGTCGCCAGCGGCGTCACGCTGAGCAACCTGAGAAGCGTCGGGGTCGGCCGCTACTTGGTCACGGCCGTCGCGGCAGACGGGACAGCGACGATTTCGATGCCGGCTGGTGCTGTCAGCGATCTAGCAGGCAACATGAGTCTGGCTGCTACACCGGTTTCGGTGGTGGTCGATACTATAGCCGCGACAGCATCACTCTCGGCGACTCCGACGCCAGCCATCTCGTCCGCCACCGTCATCTCGGTGGCGGTTGATTTTGGCGAAGCGGTGTCTGGATTCACTCTTTCTGACCTGACGGTGCTGAACGGTACGGCGTTGAACTTAGTGACTATTGATGCAGCCACTGGCAAGTTCTCGGTCGTGGTAACACCGACCGAAGATGGCTTGGTCTCGGTCCAAGTCGTCGGCGCTGCGGCGCGCGATACTGCTGGTAACTTCACCGAGGCCTCCCAAGCTCTTATCCGAACGGTTGACCGCACTCCGCCAACGCCCATGTTGTCGACGAACCAGCCTCCGCGAACAAATCGATCCGTATTCGATGTAAACGTCGACTTCGCCGAAGCCGTCACAGAGCCGCGGCGCAGTAGTCTCGTTGTCTCCGGTGGCACCGCGAGCGAGCCGATCATACTCAGCGACCAACGGTACGTCTTCACGATCACAGCCACCAGTGGTCCCGTGGAGATCTCATTCGCTGCCGATTCAGTAACCGATGTCGCCGGAAACGCGAACGCTGTTTCGAATACGATTTCACTGGTCGTCGATACCGCAGCGCTCGTGCCCGACATCGACTCCACGTCGGCCTCGGTCATTACAAGCGACTCGTTCGACCTCAGTATCAACTTCGGAAAAGCGGTCACGAACTTCGATGCCAGCGACGTCGTGGTCAGTGGGGCCAGCATCGGTGAGTTCACGCCGGTCGAATTAGCCACTGGCAGGTACACAGCCACGATCTCAGCAACCGTCGATGGTCTCGTCACCGTCTCGATTCCTGCCGGAGCAGCGGTCGATACCGCAGGTAACTCGAGTGAATCCTCCAACGTGATCACGCGTCGATTCGATCGCTCGCGACCCGTACCAACGATCTCGGGAGCAACGTCAAGCATCCGTGGCCAGTTCGAAATTAGCGTTTCGTTCACCGAAGCGATCACCGGGCTAACGGCAAACGACTTCCAAGTCGGAAACGCGGTACTGTCGGGTCTGACCGGAAGCGGCAACGAGTACACCGCAACACTGAGGGCGATCATCGAAGGCGACGTCACGATCTCGTTGCCTGAAGAACGTGTCATCGACGCCGCCGGCAATCGCAACGTCGATAGTAACGTGCTCACGCTCGCCAATCGCGTCGTCGAATCGATCGTCTTAGAAGGTAGCGACGAAACCGTCGACATGACGATGCATGACGAAACCGAGCTATTGACGGTCAAGATCATCGACATCCGAGGCACAGGGAATAACAGACTCGTTCTGGATGCGGGACGTATCGCTCAGCTAACCCCTGGTGCGTCGCTGCTGGTGATTGCGGATGCCGGGGACGATATCTCGTTTGGTGCGGGCTGGACTTTCGCTTCGGCGACCGTCGTCGACGGACAATTTGAGCGAGTGTTTCGAAGTGGTGGCGCTAGCGTTCGCGTCGTCGGACCGATGACGTGGACAAATCCCGACAAGCGAGGCGATGTCGATGGAAACGGAAATGTCACGGCGGGCGACGCGCTGGATATCCTGCGATCATTGGACCAGCCCGAGCTCCGGAACCCGCAGGGATTTCTGGTTGACCCGGCTACTATTTCCGCAGAATTGTTCCGATTCGTCGATGTGAACGAAGATGGTCGGGCGACAGCCGGTGACGCACTCTTCGTAATCAATCTACTACTTCTGGAAACTCAGCCGGTGGGGGGTGAGTTGATCCCGTTCTCTGAAGCTCGTGGTAAGGTGACCGCCGAGCGTGATTCGCGGAACATGGACGTTCCCGCACTTGCTTCGACGGCAGTAACGATCTCGGTATCGACTGATATGACTGGGCATACGCTCCAGCGAGGCGTTCAAGTGATGATCCCCACACAAGATGAACCCACGGAGCCCGAAGCTGCCTCGCTCGATCGCATATTAGAATCAACTTGGGATTGGATCGAATAGCGAGCGTGTGACACACGGCTTTCGTGGCATCGATTGGCTCGCATTCCACCGGTTCCATGACGTCGCGAGATAGAAACATGCTCGCCGCGCGACAGGTTTACGACTCGATCCAGTTCCATACGCTTGTCAACACGGTGTCAGTTTCCGACTCATTTTCAGAGGCTGGGTCAACGACCGTGTTGATTTCTCCCGGTTTTGACTCGGAGCGATTGACACTTGCTAGGTACGGACGGGGGACGATGCGTACATCGCGTACGGCAACAACGATTTTCGAATCGCTAGCGATCGCGGGTTTCTCGGTAGCGACGCTGGTAGGCATCAGGATTGCGGACTCGCGAGCAAGTGATTCTGCCTCACCAGACTCCTGCAGGGCGGGTTGTTGCAAGCTCTGCAGGACAAGGATGTTGATCACCAGGAGCGCATCCGATGCTGTGACCCGGCCATCTTGATTAGTGTCGAGAAATCGGAATAACGTTTGGGATACGGTAGCTGAGTCGACGAGGGTGCCATTGGAATCGCGTAGTTCGGTTTGGTCCAATGCGCGAATAACGTCGAGTGCGTCACTCGCGGTGACGTTGCCGCTACCATTGACGTCGCCAGTGATGAGCGGGTTGGTCCAATCGAGCGGCCCGACTAAACGAACGGTTGCACCCGCGTTGGTGAAACTTCGTTCGCGTTGACCTTCGATGACGCTGGTACCGGCGTACGTCCATCCTTCGCCGAACTGGATATCGTCGTCGGAATCGGAAATGACGAACAAGGTTTGGTTTGGCGTGAGACTCGCAATCCGGGCTGCGTCAAGCACGATCGAATTATTGCCGGTTCCGCGAATATCCACTCGCGTGAGCACGGCAAGCTCCGCTGGCGTCAACTCCGACAAACGCACCGTCTCGGACTCGCCCTCCAAAACCAATTCCAATGACAAGGCAAGCTGGGTCCCAAAATCGAGTCCGGTGAGCGTCAAGTTATCAAGCAAGTTGACGACGTGACCGCCTTTCGCATTGTGAAGAATCGACAGCCCATTCGTGTCGGATACGAGTAAATCGATTCGGCTATCCGAATCAATATCGCTGGCCGCGACGGTGTTTTGGAAGGTGACGGGCACCTGCGCGATCGGAATACTGTTCTCCGCCGTGAAGTTATTGGATTGGGCTCTGGAAAACACCGAAACATTTCTGGTCGCGGTCGCTGCGGTGATGAGTTCGAGTCGTCGATCTCCGTCCAGGTCGGCGGCCACGATCGAAGCGAGCGAGGCGTTGGAGTCGATGACTTGCGAGTCCACGACGAAGGTTCGACCGCCTTCGTTGCGAAGCACCAATACACTTCCGGTTCGCGAACGATCGCTCGAGGTGGTGACAATCGCTAGGTCTGGATTCTCATCGCCTTTGAAGTCGCCTGTGACGAGCGATGTCGGGATCATGCTCAGTTCGAACTCCGTCGGCGTAGCGAACAAATCGGAGGCTGTGACAGGATTGTTTACGCCAGTTCCAAAGTGAATTTGAACTTTCGCTGGTGACGAGAACGCGACAGCGAGATCGAGGTGCGAGTCCCCGTCAAAGTCGTCGAGCGCTAGCGACGAGATTAACGCATTTTGGCTGACGACCAGCGACAGTGGATCACGAAACAGCGGCTGTCCGGCAATCGCTGCGGCGAGAGTGATGCCTTGATTGAGCATGACTTGCACCACGGAATCTCGATAGGCAATCATGAGGTCCAGGTCGCCGTCGCCATCGATATCACCGCTGACGATCGACGTTGGCGCTGGCGCGTTGCTGCCGATCTTTTCAAGTGGAAAATCAAGGCGATTGGTGAATTGGCCCGTGCCATCGTTGAGGAACACCGAGAGGCTATCGGACAGTTGGCTGAGCACGATGACGTCATCACCAGGCTCGCCGTCTAAGTCGATCGAGGCCACGAAAATGGGTCCGGCCGGAACCGCGAGTTCTTGGCCGATGGTACTGAATCCGCCAGCCCCATCATTTGCACGGATCATCACGACGCCGGCATTGTAGTTCGCAATGATGAGGTCTTCGGAATCGTTCTGGTCAAGTCGGCCAGTCGCAAGGGTGAGACCGAGTCGTTGATCGGACTGAATCAGCCGAAGCGTTGAGAAATCGGTGACGGACGGGAAGGTGACGTTCCGCTCGGATTCGATCAAGACGGCGTAGCGGCCACTGGGAATTTGGTCGTACGTGATTTGATAGTCACCGCTAGCGTCGGAGAATCCGTGAGGCTCATTAGTTTGGAATCGTCCGTCGTGATTCAAATCCAGGTACGCTCGTTGCCTATCGAGCTGGTCTTCGTCGGTCGCCCGCACGCCGTTACCGTCGGCGTCATCGAAGACATTGCCACGGATGGTTCCCGACACGTTCACGGGAATCACAAACTCGAACGTAAAGCCTCCGATACGACGCTCGGGTGAGTCAATGCCGTTCACATCGTTAACTTCTCCGCCGAGCAGCGTCACGTCATAGAAGCCATTGTCGTCCAGCGAGAGTGTGCCGCCTGGAGGCGTGATACGATACGTCGCGATCCGCCGCGGAGCATCGCCATCCGCATCCAGACCCACGAGCGTTGCTAGCGCGGAAAACCCGTTAGGTCCATCGACACGAATGTCGCCGTCACCAAGGGACGCTGCAGCGACGGATGTAGCATCGCGAAACGTCACAGAAAATTCATACACATCGTCATTCGTCGACGACACGAGGTCTTGTGCGTTGAGCGTCGCCGTTGGTCCGTCCAATTCAATAACGCTCAACGAAGCGAATGCTGGTACACCGAGGATATCCACCGCACCAGTACTCGTGTTTGTACCACGAGCGGCGGCGAGTATCGTGAGGTTGCGTGCCCGCGATGTTGACAAGTCGAGATCAACCAGATTCAGGGTTAGCGAAGGTGGCGACGCCTCGCCGAAAGGCAACTGGGCCAGCAGTCGATCGACACGTGGATTGACTAAGCGGTCGCCGTCGACATCGACGTAAAACTCGACGGACCGGTTGACATCAAAGCTAAAGAACTCGGCGCTGGTGATATCGATGTTGACTACGCCGTCTGGTCGCAACGGTTCCGAAACTGGAGAGAGACTTACCGCGTCAACGCTTGGGAACTGAATCCCCGAAATCGCGATCTCAAACGTCGTCGCGTTCGACACGACGGCGTTACCGTTGACATCCAGTACTTGGTCACGACCGGGCATTAAAGCATACGTTCCCTCGTCGCTCGTATCCCAAGACCCGCCCGGCGCGACGACTTCGTAGGTCACGCGAACGTCGCCGCTCAGGACATCATCAAAAACATCCACGACGCGAACAGGAAGCTCAACATTGCGTCCAGTAAGCGGGCTGACGATCGGCGTCACAAGAACTAGGTCGTTGTCGTCAATCGAGAGCAAGTTAACTCGAGTATTGTCGCGGTACACCACTTCGATTTCGTGCACCGAGCTACCAGGGCTAACGAAACGGCCAAAGTTCCCCAACGCCAAGACAGGCGGTGTGTTGTCGATAATCAATTCGAATGCGCCGATATCCGACACGCCGGTTCCGTTGCCGTCGCCATCGAATCGCCGCGGCAATCCACGCTGGTCAACTACTTCGTTGGTACTTCCCGCATCAATGGCTGGACTTCCGGGGGACAACGCGTGCGTCATCGTCGATCCGCGATTGTCTGTCAATTCAACGAGGACACCAACGATCGGATCAATCGATGACTGGGTCGTTCCCACCAGATCGCTGGTGTCAAATCCTTGGGCGGAGGGAAACTGGGTGTTGCCTTTATCGCCAAACAGGTTAAAGCCTTCGGAGACAAAGATGCCGACGCCGTCAGTGATTCCGGTCGCGATGTTTCCCGCCACGATGCTGTTACCTAGCGTCAATGCTTCAGGTCGACTTGCATCTAACCCGCCAATACTCGGCGCCAAGTTTCCGTAGATCGTTGAGCTGTTGAAATTCAAAAAACCCCCATCGGAGGAGGCACCGCCGATCGAATTGGTTGAGCGGTTCGACGAAAGCGTGACATTGGTAAATTGAATGTCGGGTGACAACCCGAACACGCCGCCGCCAACGGTTCCGACGTTGAATGCAAGGGTGCTGCGGTTCACTGTGGTCTGCCCGTCGACTTGATACATCCCGCCGCCGTCAATACTTGCAACGTTGCGTAGAATGGACGAGTTCTCGATCTCTACAAACGTACCGTCGACATAGATTCCGCCGCCATTGAACGCGGCTGAGTTCGCGAGGACGGACGAGTCACGCGAAATGAGATCGCTGAAGGTCGCGATACCGCCACCGTTCTCAGAGGATCGATTGCCGATGACAGTTGTCCGTTGAAGCGTCAAAACGCCTTCGTTCAAAATGCCACCGCCATCGGCACGTCGCGAATTGAAAACGGCCGTGATGCTGCTTGTATCGCCGCCAGTAATCGAAACATCCGAAATTTCCGCATCGAATGCAATGTTATGGATGACGCGAGAAACCCCGTTCGCATCGATGACGGTATCCTCAGCACTACTGCCCACTATTCGCATGGGTGCCAGCAGATCCAAGTCCCCGGTCGTCGCCTCGTTCTCATCGTCACCCGCCTGAGCGTCCGGGATGGAAAGCTCGTAGGTGCCTGGTTCAAGCACAATAGTGACTGGCATGGGATTCTGGTTCGCAACCCTCACCGACTCACGAAGCGAGCACGCTCCGCTGGCGCACGCGTCGTTAATGTCGCTCGCGCGATCGAAGGTTGTGCGAACAAAAATCGTATCGGCGAGCAACTCATACGCACCGATGTCCAAGTTGCCGCGATCTCGAATACCGCCGCGCTGGTCCCTGCTTCCAAGGCCCAGGGTGCCGCCGGTGTCGATCGCCAGACTGCCGATTTGAATCGCGTGTGTTAGCGTCGGCCCACCGTTATCTTGCAGTGGGCCAAGCCCGAGTTGTGTTAGCGAAATCCCGACGATATCGCCGTTCACGCCGTCGACAATCCCGGCCACCGCACCGGCGTCACCCACCAGATTCGCTCCGAGCGACTCGGCGGTTCCCGATAAGTCGGTGCCTTGGGTGGCGGTGTTCCGGCCGATCAAGGTGGTCCCAAGTCGCAGCGTTCCGGCGGATCGATGAATACCACCGCCTCGCGATGCGGCTTGGTTATCCGCAATCGTTGTGGAGCGCAGTGTCATGACGCCCGAGACCAGCAGGACGCCACCGCCGTCACCGACATTTGCGATGTTCGTCGAGAACGTGGAGGTGTTGATGGTTGCGCGTCCGGCGGCCTGAAGCCAACCGCCACCGTTTGCAGCGACGTTCGAATGGATAGTTGACCCAGTAACATTGGCCGTGCCTAGATTCAGTACCGCACCTGCGCGAGTCGCCGACGTGTTATCGGACAGCGTCGACGATTCGATGGTCAATTGTCCTTCGTTTCGAATCGCGCCGCCGCCAGCATCCAGAGTCGATCCCGTGATCGAGTTGTCGGTGAGCGTCGAGTTTCGGATCACGGCGACTGCATCGGGAAGAATCGCAATCGCCCCGCCACCGTCTTCGGCTTGGTTCTCGCGCAGCTCCACGCGTTGCAGCACCAATTCACCGGCGGTGCGCACTCCACCGCCAACGTCATTGCTCGAACCAGAGGTCGTCGTTTCGCCTCCCCGAATAGTGAGGTCGCGCAGCGTGAGCTTTGCTCCGGGAAGCACATCGAACACTCGATCGATCTGGCTGGCATCAATGATTGTGACACCTTGGCCTTGCCCGACAATCGTCAGTTCATCGGTGACGTCCAAGTCGCCGCTGAGCGTGTTGTCTTCGCCGTGTCCACCGATCGTGAGGACAAAAACGCCCGACGGAAGTGTGATCGTATCCGCGCCAGCGCTCGAGTTGGCTTGCTGGATCGCAGCCCGAAGCGTTGCGTTGCCATCACCATCGATCCCCAGATCATCAGTCAAATCCACATCAGCGCTATCGATCGTGCTCGTGATCGTAAAGTCGCTGAATTCGACAGCCCCCACATCAATTGCGATCGTTCCATCCGCGTCGCCATCAAGAACACGAATCGCGCCCCGCTGATCGACGTCTGGCGCATTCGCGATCTCGCCAGCGTCAATGACGGGGCTTCCGGCGAGCGGACGATGCGTTGGCATCGGACCGCCATTGTTTTGAAGCGGCCCCAATTGAGGATTGGGCTGCAATAATGGGTCGTCCCCCAAGCCTATCAGGCTATTGGCGTCCGCGGTAACCGTTCCTTCGACATTGATGCCTTCTTGACCAGCACTGTTTCCAGCGACAATGGAGTTGCGAATATCAATCGTCGGTTGCGGCGAACTTGGATTCTCTGGAGATGCTTCGGCGCCAATCAGTCCGCCACCGCGAAACACAGCTTGATTCCCAGTAATCGTCGACTGGATGATAGAAGCCGAAACACCTGGTGCATCCGAAGGCTGGCTGTGGCCAATCCCAGCACCAACCTGGGCTGAGTTCAAAGAAACTGTTGACGACTTGATCTCCAGCACACCCTGATTGAAGATCCCACCACCGTCACTTCGTGAAGAATTGTTGGAGACCGTCGAACGATCGAGAATCGCGGTGCCCAAGTTTGTCAAGCCGCCTCCCAGTTGGGTTGCTTGGTTTTGCGTGATGTGAACTGCTTCCAACAGTGCGTTACCTCGATTAAGTATGCCCCCGCCAACGTCTGAAGTTCCGCCCAAAATCGTAACGCCCGAGAGTGTCGCGTTCGTGCTTGAGGCGATCTCGAACACGCGAAGAGGGACGGTGCGAGTAATCGTTGTCGTGTCGGCTCCAGTGCCTACAATCTCAATATCATCAAAGATCACTTGGTCGCTAGAGAATGACAAGGCAACGTCGACGGTCGAGCTTAACCCAGTGTTTCCAGTCAGTGTAACGAGAAACGTATCGGCGGACCTGGCATAAAGTGGACCACTTGAAGAATACGTCAGACTGCCTTGAGGGTTAATAGAAACAGCTCCGCCAAACTCCGGCGCACTGACACCTGTGATGACAACACCGTCGCCCAACTCCAAAAACTCGATATCAAACTGAAAGCCAAGTGAATTAAACGAGATGGGCGTCAAGCGGACTGCGGCTTGAGAACTAACGCTCGCTGTAAAGTCACTTTCGTCAAAAACGTACTCACCCGGAGCCAATCGAATGTCATCAAGTCCCGCGTCTCGATTCGCGTCCAGAATTGCATCCCTCAAAGTGAATTCACGAGCGACCGGACGCAACGGCAAAAGTTGATCACCGAACGGCTGAGTTGTGATAGGAACGACGGTGAGCGGCAACGTTTTAACATTGAACGCCAAAGAATTGCTGAAAATTGAATGTACCGGAAGTACAAGATCCGGGACGCTATCAAAGAAACTAAAGATAAACACTTCTTGCGAGCCATCGCTATCAATATCTGCAACTCTCAGATGCGAGCTGACGTAGTCAATTGACAAGCCCGTTGCCAAATACCGCTCGACAAAATTACCAAGCCCGTCATTCTCAAGCAATTGAACATCATAAAAACCTGTTACTGAGACGCTGTCGATAAAACTGACCAATCGTATGATGTCGATGTCATGATCGAAATCAACGTCCACCGCTGTAGAGCTCCCAATACCCCACTCGAGGCTTGAGAGTGGGAGAGGTAATTGTTGAAGCGAATTCGAAATGGCAAATGCGGACAGGAAGTTCAATCCACTATCGCCAAGAGAGCTACCGAATATCTCGCTTCGGCCATCATCATCTACATCAAAAATCAAAAGGTCGTCAGGAAAGTTGGAATCGTGACTCGTGAGTGACGCTTGGTACTCGAATCCACCATTTCCATCGCCGAGGAAAACATCTAGTGACCGGGCATCGGGCTCAAATGAAATGAAGTTAACGATGCTCGATCGAGCGAGATCCAAGTTTCCGTCGCCGTCGATATCGCCAAGAGCAACAATTTGTGTGAGCGAACTCCCGATCCGCGACAATTCATCAAGGGAAAAAGCATCAAGTCCCAGCAGTTCGCTGTCAATATTGTAACTATTCAGCCTGTTGAAATCGATCTTGGCTGAAACGGTGAAATTGGTTCTGTTGACGCGATCATGGATGAATCGCAGTCCACAGCCGTCGCCGACCCGTCAGTCGATACCAGTCTACTGGATAAGCTGCTCCATA
>JBGSKM010000044.1:0-83244 GCA_041741195.1 Pirellulaceae bacterium | reverse complement strand
ATGGAGCAGCTTATCCAGTAGACTGGTATCGACTGACGGGTCGGCGACGGCTGTGGACTGCGATTCATCCATGATCGCGTCAACAGAACCAATTTCACCGTTTCAGCCAAGATCGATTTCAACAGGCTGAATAGTTACGTTATTTGTAATTCGCGGCTTCTTCGGCCATTTGTTTGTCGTAGTCGTCATAGGCAGCTTGTTGTTCGGCTTCCGAACGTTCGTCCACGACGACGGTTGTCTCTCGCCCCGAGCAACCGACGATCGTGGCGAAAAGGCCGAGCAAAACGAAACTTTGAAAAAATAGTCTGGACAAGGAACTAAATCTCCGGGGGGTTGGTGTGAATGGCGGGGCGCGAACTTTAATAGCAAAGCGCGCAATGCACTATCATCAATGACGTCTATCAATCTCACAAGGGATTAAATCGGCAAATTGATTTGACAATAGCCACTCCTTTGAAGGGGAAATAACTCTGCAACCAGAACTCATGTTGCCAATTCACGTCACCTTGTTGGCAACTTCATCGTCCCCGCTTAGGTGCCAAACGTTGACCAACGAGCTCTGCGGTTCGTCACTTCATCCAGTAGACTGGAGTTCGAGTTTTTTGAAGTCCCGCGATTAACACGTGTCCCCTTGATGTGTAGAAGTTCCCTTATCGCAACTCTCGCCGTGTTCAGTTTGTCGACGCGTCTTTTCGCGATCGACTTTACCGCGGATATCGAACCGATTCTGCGAACTCATTGCATCGAGTGTCACGGACCGGAGACCCAGGAGAGTCAATTTCGCTTGGACCGACTAGCGAACATGTTGGCGGGAGGCAATTCGGGCGAGCCAGCCGTGATGCCAGGACGTCCCGACGATAGCTACTTGGTGAGACTTGTCCGCCATCAGGAGCCTGGAGCGGAGATGCCACCCGGCGAAGCCTTGTCGGATCACGAGATTCAATTGATCCAGGACTGGATATTGGCGGGGGCAATTACGCCCCCAAGTTACGGCCCACCGACCGCCTCCGCCGACCTTTCTCACTGGGCATTTCAACACGTTTCACGGCCACGTGTCGGTGGGATCGATGCGTCGATTCACGCGAAGCTCGCCAATCATGGATTGCAGACTGCCGCGCGAGCCGACCGGCAAACGTTGATTCGTCGATTGTATTTGGTGATGCTCGGACTTCCCCCGACGCCCGCCCAAGTCGACGCGTTTCTCAGCGATGACCGCGAAGATGCTTGGACGCGTCTCGTCGATCATGTGCTCGCCAGCTCTCACTACGGAGAACGCTGGGCGACGTACTGGTTAGATCTGGTGCGATTCGGCGAAACCCATGGTTACGAAATGAATCGCGAGCGACCCACCGCATGGCCGTACCGCGACTGGGTGATCCACTCGCTCAACGTGGACCTGCCCTACGACCAATTCCTTCGCGATCAACTGGCCGGTGATGCCTGGGGTGCCGACGTCGCCACGTCGTTCTTGGTGGCTGGCCCAGTCGATCAGGTAAAAAGTCCAGACCCCACATTGCTTGCGTCGCAGCGAATGAACGAATTGGACGACATGATCAATGCCACCGGCACCGCGATGCTCGGTCTCACCACCGGGTGCGCCCGTTGTCACAACCACAAGTTTGATCCGATCACCCAACGTGACTATTACGCGATGCAGGCCGTGTTCGCTGGTGTCCATCATGGTGATCGTGAACTCCCGCCGACGGCCGAAACGATCGGGCAACTCGAAGCGATGGATGCCGAGATCGCGGCGCTGGAGCACCAACTGCAGCCATACCGAGACCCCAGTATTCGGCCTCCGGTCAACAGCAAGTACAACGAAGAGAACTTTACCCGTCGCGCCGCACGTTTTGTACGTCTGACGATCGAAGCGACCTCGGGTGGCGAAGGCTGTATCGACGAATTGGAGATCTTTTCCTCCGGTCGCAACGTGGCTCTGGCAAATCGTGGAGCGATCGCAACTTCCTCGGGCGACTTTGTTCATCCGAAACATCGATTATCGCAGATTAATGACGGCAAGCACGGGAACGACCATAGCTGGATCGCAAGTTCGCGTGAGGGCGGGTGGGTTCAAATTGAGTTGCCCGAAGTGATGGAAATCGACCGGATCGTTTGGAGTCGTGATCGAAACGGCGAATACTCCGACCGACTGGCGATTCAATACCGGATCGAATCAGCCACATCCGCTGGGCAATGGGAACTCGTCAGCTCATCGGCGGATCGGCAAGTCGACGGTGATGACGATCTCGACTCAATCCTCTTGTCGAAACTCGATGGCAACGACGCAATTCGAGCTCAGTATTTGTTGAATCGACTTCGCTCACTGCGAACGCAGCGCAAGACGCTGCAACAATCAACGGTCGTCTACGCAGGCGTCTTCTCTCAACCGGGGCCGACTCACCGTTTGTATCGAGGCGAACCCGATGCAAAGCGAGAACTGGTCGGCCCGGGAACAATCGAGGCGCTGGGCGATTTGAACTTGGATGCGGATGCGACACAGCAGTCGCGACGGATCGCTCTGGCAAATTGGATCGCCAGCCGCGAAAACCCGCTGACGGCAAGAGTCATCGTCAATCGGCTTTGGCAATTCCATTTCGGAACGGGGATCGTCGATACCTCCAGCGACCTTGGACGCAACGGAACCCCGCCCAGCCACCCCGAGCTGCTCGATTGGTTGGCCAGCGAATTAATGGATAACGATTGGTCGCTCAAGCATATTCATCGGTTGATTCTACGATCCGAAACATGGTGTCAATCGAGTCGACCTGATCCGGCGGCGCTGCGTGTGGATGCGACGTCCCGTTTGCTGTGGCGATACCCACCACGACGACTCGACGCAGAAGCAATTCGTGATTCGGTATTGTCCGTCGCTGGTGTTCTCGATATCCACAAGGCGGGCGGTCCAGGTTTCAGCCCTTTTTACGTGGAGCTGGAAAACGTTCGCCACTATCACGCGAAAGAAACGTTCGGTCCCCAAGATTGGCGACGCATGATTTATATGACCAAGGTGCGTCAAGAACGCGAGCAAGTGTTCGGAGCGTTCGATTGTCCAGATGCGAGTATGGTGGTGTCCAAGCGAAGTCGTTCGACGACGCCGACCCAGGCGTTGAACTTGTTGAATAGTCACTTCATCATGCAACAGGCGGAGTTGTTTGCGGAACGGTTGACAAAGCAGTCCGCGACCGTACCGGAGCGTATTGAGCTGGCTTGGCAATTGTGTTTCCAACGATCACCGACGGACGATGAATCTGCGGACTGCCAGACGTTGATTCGCGAAGAAGGGATGGTCCAGTTCACTCGCGCGCTACTGAATGCGAACGAGTTCGTTTTTATCCCGTAGGCTATTGGAAGTGCTTAGATGAACCCGCTTTTCGATCGACGCAATTTTCTAGGGCGAACAGCGACGGGATTGAGCGGCATTGCGCTGGCGAGTTTGCTGGACCAAGATCGCGCTTTGGCGGACACCGGCCCCATTCGCCCAATGATCGATCCGTCGCGTCCGTTTGCGGCGCGATCGCCGCATCATCCGGCCGCGGCGAAAAATGTGCTCGTGATTTTTTGCGCTGGCGCTTGCAGCCAAATCGATACGTTCGATTACAAGCCGGAATTGGCGAAACGACATGGCCAACCGATGCCGGGCGGTGAAAGTCTTGTGACATTCCAGGGCGAACAGGGGATGCTGACCAAAAGTCCGTGGCGGTTTCGGCCGCGGGGCGAGTCGGGAAAAATGATCTCCGATCTGGTTCCGCAAATGGCCGAGCTTGCCGATGACATGTGCTTCATCCACTCGCTCACCGGCAAAACCAATACACACGGTCCCGGCGAGAATTTTATGTCAACGGGCTATACGCTCGATGGGTTCCCCAGCATGGGAGCGTGGACGACGTGGGCGCTTGGAACGGAAAACCAAAACTTGCCCGCCTACGTCGCCATCGCCGATCCGCGTGGCACACCGCAATCGAGCGTCAACAACTGGGGGCCGGGCTTTCTACCGGCGGCTTACCAGGGGACTGAGCTCGGTGCCACGAAACCACTCGGAAACTTAGAGATCCCAGCGGGCACGAGCCCCGACACCGATCGAGCCACACGTGCGTTTTTGGAGCGAATGAATCATCGGCATCTGCAGCGATTTGCCGGCGACAGCGAATTGGAAGCCCGGATCGCGAGCTATCAACTATCGGCGAGAATGCAATTGAGTGTTCCGCAGGTGACTGATCTAACGAGTGAATCTCGCAGTGTCTTGCGTGAGTACGGCGCCGATGATTCCTCCAACCCGCTGAAGGCCCAGTTTGCAAAAAATTGCATTCTCGCCCGACGATTGATCGAGCAGGGCGTCCGTTTTGTCCAATTGTTCAATGGTGCCTACCAGACCGGAGGCGAAGGGGTTAGCAATTGGGACGGCCACAAACAACTCGTGGAACAATACAGCAAACATGGACCGGTGCTGGATCAACCTTGTGCGGCTTTGTTGAAAGACATGAAACGACGTGGATTGTTAGAAGATACGTTGGTCGTTTGGATGACCGAATTCGGACGCATGCCGACGTTTCAAAAAGGCGCGAGCGGACGCGATCACAATCCCGCAGGCTTTACCGCATGGATGATGGGAGCCGGAGTTAAGGCGCCGTTTACCTACGGTGCGACCGATGAATTCGGTTACAAAGCGGTCGAGAATGTGGCGACTGTGTATGACTTTCATGCCACGATTTTACACCTGCTCGGGCTGGATCACCGCCGGCTCACTTTTTACCACAATGGTTTCGAACGACGTCTGACGGACGTTCATGGCGACGTCATCAGCGATCTGTTGGCGTGATGACTGGGAACGGTTTCTAGTCGATGCGGTAACCTATCGACCCAACCGCCATCAAATAATACCGGCCAAACATAGATCCGGCTTCGAGAATGGCTTAATCTGGTGTTTTCACACCCCATTCATTGGAGATCAATTTTATGTTCTCGCTGCGTCTAAATTCGTTTGTACTTGTCGTCGCTTGCGTGGGGATCGTGGCTTTCACGTGTACCGCGTCAGCCGATTTTTGGAGTGATGCCAGCGGTCAGTACAAGATCGAGGCGGACTATGTCGGAGTCGAAGGAAAAAACATCGTCCTTCGAAAGCCTGATGGATCGACGGTTAAAGTTCCCATCGAACGCTTGAGCAGCGAGAGTCGCGACCGCGCCAAACGGCTTTATGATGCTGCCAAATCCAATGCATCGAAACCGGCGGCGATGCCGAGACCCGCGGCAGCGAGCGACGCCGGCGCGGTCGTCGCCAGCGCCGCCGCGAATCAATCCTTGGGTTTTGAGCCACCCGTTGCACCAGAGGTGCCTCCGTTGCCGGCGTTCCCCACTGATGCGTCGCTCCAGGAAACCGTCGATTTCATTCGAGAACAAGTCTTGACGGGCCATCCCGAGGTGTTCTGGTATGCGTTTCCCGACGAAATGCGCGAAGTGCTCGATAGCCCAGACTATCGTTCCAAGCTCGCATCACTCGAGTCGCCGAGCAATGACGCGGTCGTCGCGATGCTCACGAAGGCTGTCCAGGTCCTTATAACCAAGAAAGATTTTGTGCTCGGGTCGCAGATGTTGGCCCAGTTGCCGCCACCGGTCCAGCCGATGGTGCAACAGATCTACGATCCGGTCGTGGGAGTGATTTATGAATTCACGCAATTGACGCGCGCTCAAGATCAACTTAAGACGATGACGGTGACCGAGTTTGTCGATCAACGCGGTTCGAGTCTCGGTGGCCATCTGCGTGTCCTGCTCGAACAATTGCCGCCTGGAACGGTTGAACAATTCACATCGCAAATCACCGTCGTGGATGAGGATGCCACCCACGGCACAATCACAATGACGAAACCTGGCGGTGATCTTGAACAGTTGCAATTGACCAAAGTCGACGGACGTTGGTTGCCCAATGAGCTTGCGACCAAGTGGGCCGAAGCAGCCGGCAATTTCAAAGGGATCATGGATGCCGAATTCGAGAAGCTTCAGGCGAGGGAAGCTGAGAATGCCGAAGCGACCAAACAAGCCAATGCGATGATGGCGACCGCGGTCACGATGGCCACGGGAATGCTGGATCCATTGCTGCAAGCGTCGACGCAGCAAGAATTCGATGTCGCGCTGCAACAAATCAGCGCAATGGCCGCAATGTTCGCCGGAAATCAAGGCCCGCAATAAGTGCCGGCCAGATCAAACACGCACCACGTAGGCCGGATTGAGGCTCGGCGAAAATCCGGCAGGTACTCGCAACTAGCGCTGCCGGATCGGCGTCGCTGTCGCTCCTTGATCCGGCCTACGTAGAAATCCGACCAATGCTCGTAGGCCGGATTGAGGCTCGGCGAAAATCCGGCGAGGACTCGCGGGTAACACCTGCCGGATCGGCGTCGCTGTCGCTCCTTGATCCGGCCTACGAGGAAATCTGGACTACGTTCGGCGGAGGATGCTGGCCAATTCTTTATTGCTGTCCTGGGAAACCGCCGGGGAATCCGAAGTCCGGCATCGCGGGCGATGCACTGTCTTCGGAACTCTGGCTAGTGTCCTTACTAAACAACTCGTCGCGGCTGATTCGCAGCTTACGATAAGTGTCTTCGGCGATGACGTAATACCAATCGGCAAACCTCGCGTTGAGTTCACGCACCCGTCGTTCGGCCGCCGCGATCTGGTCCTTGCGCTCGTCAATCTTGCGTTGATTCTCCTTGGTGATCTTCTCCTGCTCAGCCTCAAGTCGTTCCAGCTTCTCGTCTTCGGAAAGCTCTTCCGTTGCCGCGGGCTTGTCGGCCGCAGCCTCCGGCGTCGAAGCTTCAGGCGTTGCAGACTCAGTCGTCGCAGACTCCGTCGATTGAGCGGGGGCATCGAGCGTGGGCTCGTCACCGTCGTCTTGCGCAACCACTAACCTCACACCGTTGATATCACTGGATCGCGCAGAATCATCGCTGGTCGGCTCGGCATCCGATGGCACATCCGCCGCCGGCTCGTCGGTCGACTCAGCAGCGTCGGTCGTTTCTTCCGTCACAGGCTCGCTGGAACTCGGCTGTTCCGTTTTCGGCTCTTCTGTGCTGGGTGATTCATCCGCGGCCGGTGCTTCGGTGGTCGGATTCTCGTTCATCTTCTCTGCCGCGGCACCGTCGGAGGGTGCGTCTTCGGCCGGAGTCGTCGTGTCAGTAGGCTTGCTCGCATCCACAGCGGGTTGTGCGTCCGCCGTCTCGGCTGGCATTTCCGCGTTCTCAGCTGACGCCGCTGGGTCCGTTGCCGCAGGCGCGTCGGTCGCCGTCTCCGGCGCCGCCGCTGCGGCTTCCATGGCTTCGAGTTCTTCCAATGACTGCGGCACCGGCTTCAGGTCTGGGGGTGGGAAATGCGATTCGTCGACGCGAGCGGTGACGAGCAAGTAACGATTCACGCCACTGGGTGACGGCGATTTTTCTTCTTCACCGTCAGCAGAATCTTCGTTCTCTTCGTCGGACAACCCCGAGGCGTTCCCGAATCGCAGCACATATTGGACGCCGTCTTTCAAGCCGACCGACAATTCTCCGTTGGCCGACAAGATTTCAATCTCATCCTGCGAGCCACCTGACGCCGGGATAAAACCACGTGCGACGAGCGATCGAATGGCCTCTTCGTCCGAAAGCAAATCCTTGTTCGCTCGCAAATTCGCGCTCATACCTTCAGGCTTTCGCAACACGTTGACGATCTTTAGATCGTCCAGCGCGTTTTTCATCTCATTGAGTTTGGTCGCATTGAGTGTCGCGTCCGGTTGGACATTCACCTTGGTCGGATCGGCCAGCGGGTTTTTCGCATCGTACTCCAGCATCTCGCCGAGCTTCCACTGCGATCCGTCCATCGAAACGGTCGCGGTGTAATTGCGCGTCAACGATACTTGCATGTTCATGTTAACCGCGGCGCTGTAGTCTTTGATTTCGAGTTGCTCGATATCGATGCTACTTAACTTCAGCAAGTCGTCTTCGATCCAATCTTGGAATCGCGTGCCAAGTGGCGCGTCATCAAACTTGACCACGTACACGGGGTCTTGGCCCGGTTTGCGGACGTAAATCTTGCCCTCTTCGTTCGGAACGGGTTTACCGATGATGAGCGATGCCAGCGTCTTTTGCGCATCGTCTTTGAACGTGACCAAACGCCCCACGCCCTCGTCGCCGACTTCCAGATCCTCAAGTTTTGGCTCGACAACGCCGAGGTCATCGTGATCCTCGGCATTCTCGGTTTGAATATCCAGAATCTTCAATCCGACGAGTGAGTTCGCGGCATCGCGCATGTGCTCGACGGCGTCCGCCGGGTAACCATTGCGCGACGGAATTGTCCACAAGCCCGAATTTCGGTCTTTGCGGACTTCGAACGTATCGAGTTGGCCCTGAAGCTCATCGAACGTCACGACCTTCAAACTCGCCGCCGCCAGCGGGTCTTTGAATTCTTCGAACATCGGCCGGCCGACGTCGACGTTGCGTTCATTCTTGGTCTGTACCGGCCAAGCCACAAACGATGCGATGGCCAGCATCACGACTGCGATCGCCCAAAAGGCGCCTGTTTTAGTACCTTCGTTCACCGTAGCACTCTCTATCTTTGAATCGTGAATCGTTCGAGTTGTTATTACTTCAATCGGCTCTTGCTAATGTTTTCGCGCTCGCGTAGCCGTCGCGAGGCGAAGACCACCACACCGATGATCAGCGGTGGAATGCACGGCAATGCGACCGCAAATGCTTTCACCTGGTTTTGAATCGTCGTCACCTGTTGGTCCGCTTGCCGTTGGATCTCGCGGGTATTGCGTTCGAGTTCCCGTTCGGTCGATTGCTTTTTGACATCCACCAAACGCTGCAAACCTTCCTGCTTGATTTGGAACTGCATCACTTTTTCTTGCAGTGCCGCTTGAGACACTCGACCGTCGGCACTTTCCTTTTGGAGCTTTGCGACGTCCTCTTGGAGCGACTTCATCTCCAGCGCCATCTTCTCTTCCGCTTCGCGAACCGCGGCGTCCTTTTCATCCTCGAACACTTTCATTTGCTTGCGAACTTGAGAGCTCGCCTCTTCCTTCACCGCATCGATCATTTTCAAGCTGGCAAAGTTCGGCTCGTGCTTACGCACATCAATGAACTCAGTTTCTCCGGTCAGCCAATCGACGGTGTTCAGCAAGAACGTGACGTTTTGGAATTGGAAACGCATGTCCGTCGCTTGATCCGGTTCGGCTCGGAGTTGAAGGAACACGGGCAACATGATATCGCTGTCCGCCACGTAGACAGCCTTGATGCCTTTTGTTTCCGCGGCCGGATCAGTCCCTCCGGCAGCCTCACCTTCCTGCGGTTTCGCGGCTGGCTTGGCGTCACCTTCGATCGTCATCGCCACGACTTGGCCCGGCGAAATCGCATCGATCTGGCGCGACACCGAAGTTTGACCGGACATCGTTTGTCGCACTTTATCAAAGCTGATCAAACCGCTGACTTCACCGGCGCGAAGTAGTGGCGTGTGCTTGAGTTGCGTGTCGGCCTTGCTGCGAATCGCGCCGGTGTAGAGCGTCAACACTTCGCGCAGCCCCGACGTGATGATGCTGTCGTTGCTGAGTGCTTGACCCTCCTGGACACCCGGTGCTTCTTCGTCGATGAACACCCACAATTCGTTGACGCTCATGTCCAAGTTTGGATACGGATTGTATTGTTGCCAAATCAAGTCAGGCGAATACATCCCTTGCATCCCTGGACGACCTGGAGATTCCAACCCCAGCGAATCCCATAGCTTTCGCACGTCGCCCTTGGGTGACGGTGCACCACCGCCGAACATGCCGCCGGGCGACTGTTTCGGTTCACCGGTCGGCGTGATGTACGAGGCTGCGAACGGCAGCGGGTCCTCAAAGATCGCTACCGGGACGCCACTGTTGATCGCATCGATCAATCGATCGAACATCGGCGGTGCGAGCGACGAGGGCTGAACCGCAATGAGCGCGTCATACATGTCCGCGGACACCGGCGAATTCAAATCCACCGCTTCCACGTCGTACTGTTTCGCCAATTCATCGACGAGGGGATGTTTATCGATACGTTGCATTTGCATGCCTTGCATCGACATTCCGCCCATCAATTGGGCGTCGGTAGCAACAATCCCGACGCGTTTGCGAGCGCCTCGAGCGACGGTGTTGATCGATCTCACCAACTCGTACTCGACAGGGATTCCATACTCGAACGCGGGCACCGTCACCTTTTCCAAACCACTGCGGAAGGCGGCGCCCATGATCAATTGTTTCTGTTGAAAGGAGCCTTTTTCGCGAACCATGCGTGTCACGGGTTCGATGCCGAAACGCTCCGCAGCCAGCGCCGCGTCTTCGCTGAACAATTCGATGTTGTCGTACAAGTTGACTTCGATCGTCCGATTGTTCTTTGCCGCTTCGCTGCGGAACTCTTTCAGCAAGTTAATCAGCTCGTAACGTGTGCGGGCGTACAATTCCGGCACATCGCTGCTGATAAAGGCGTCAATCACGATCGGTCGATCGGCTTCCAAGTTCGCGATCATGTTGCGAGTGCCGCTAGCCAACGAGCTGACTTTGTTCTCGGTCGCGTCGAATCGGATAAAGTCCCAGTTGCGAACGACGATCACGGATCCGCAAGTGATGGCGACCAGCGCCGCGGTACGTGCCAAATAATGCCACGCCATCGTGTTCCCGTCTTTGCCACCGGTCCAGTGACGACGTCCGATCAGCACCATGCAAACGTAAAGTGCCACCGATGCGACGAATACGAAATAGACGATGGAGGAAGTACTAATCAATCCGCGACCAAAGTCGTCGAAGGGGCGAGCGATTCCGGCGGCAGCCAAATAACTCGCAACTTTTTGAGTCGGGCTGACCGAATCCGCCAGCGACGCGAACGCCAAGGGGGCATTGAACAGCGCACCGAGAATGAATCCGACGGTCAAGTTGCCCGTCAAGAACGAAGCGATCATGCCGATCGCAATCATCGTCAAGCCGATGAACCAATACCCCAAATACGTCGTGAAAATCAGTCCCGTGTCGACTTCGCCTTGCGTCAACACCGCCAGCGTCGTGAACGTGCTCAGTTGGCTGAACACGAGCGAGGCGGTGAAAATAGTGGACGCCGCCATGTACTTGCCGATCACGATATCAAAGTCGTCGGCCGGCAAGGTGAGCAGCAACTCGTCGGTGCCCTGGCGTTTTTCTTCCGCCCAAATGCTCATCGTGATCGCTGGGATGAACACCAACATGATCAGCGGATACCAGAAATTCAATTGATCCAGTGTCGCGAGGTTTTGGTTGAAAAACTCGTATGGCCAGAACGCGGCCAGCGACGTGAGGAACACGAAAATGCATAGAAAGACGTACCCCGTCGGATTGCTAAAGTATCCGACAAAGTTTCGCTTCATCACCGCAAACGCGGCCTGTTTCGTACCGGCAAGCAGTGCGACGATCGCCACCAGTGCCAGAATCAGGATGCCATCGTAGGCCAACAAGGACGCCATCGCCCAGAAAACGTTATTGAGAACCATATTGCCGTAACGTCAACTTCGAGTGTGATAGGAATGTCTTGATTCACGCGATCCAGAAGCGGACCAGACCTAAATCGTCGCGCCGTGTGTCAATGTGTGGAATGCTTCGTCGAGATCATTGTTGCCTCGCTCACGTAGCCCATCGACGCTGCCGTCGTAAACCAATCGACCTTCATTGATCAACACGACACGATTGGCCATCGCTTCGACTTCTTGCAGAATGTGCGTGCTCAGCAAAATCGTTTTCGATTCACTGAGACGCTTCAATGTTTTTCGAACGCCGCGAATCTGGTTCGGGTCCAAACCGGCCGTCGGTTCGTCCATGATCAATACATCGGGCTCGTGCAGTAGCGCCTGGGACATGCCCACACGCTGTTTAAAGCCTTTGGACAACTTGCTGATCGGTTTGTACATCACCGTCGACAGGTCGCAGATATCGACGACGGCTTCGATGCGATCTTTTTTCTTGGCTTTGGTCATTCCGCGGGCTTCGGCAAAGAAATCCAGCATCGCCAGCGGTGTCATTTCGGGATAGAGCGGGCCGTTCTCGGGCAAGTATCCCAAATGGCGGCTGCCCTCAATCCGGTCTTCCATCATGTTGTGCCCAGCGATGCGAGCGAATCCTTCGCTGGGCGCGATGTAACCGGTGAGCATCTTCATCGTGGTGCTCTTGCCAGCCCCGTTGGGACCGAGAAACGCTACTAATTCGCCTTCACCCACGGAGAACGTGACGTCTCGGGCGGCAGCAAACGGGCCATAAAACTTGCTCAATCCGACCGCTTCGATCATCGGGCGGCGGGTCGCAGAGGGTGTTGTCATGGAGGTGATCTGTCGAAACCGTGAGTATAAATGGGCGCCGTAATCAAGATTCAAGCGGGAATATAGCCCCACTGAACCCCACTACTCAACACCGCTACGCGTGTGGACACCGTGGGGTTCAACCGGCAAGCGCGCCAAGATGGCACACATGTCACCAGTTGACAGCGTGTCGCAGACGCCCCAGGAACGGGGTCCCCGTCCTACGGCTTGGGGCGGTGACTCGCTAAAAATGTGGACTGACGTTCCGTCAAGTGAAGTTTGTACGAGCCAGCCGCCAGGAGCGAGCCACGATGAGTGTCAACCCGATCGATTTGTCGATGTACGGGATCCATGTCGACGATGTGATCCACAATGCGACTCCCGCCCGCTTGTACGAGTACGCGATCGCCGACTCGCACGCGGCGATCGCCGAGTCGGGGGCCCTGGCGACGCGTAGTGGCGACAAGACCGGTCGCAGCCCCAAGGACAAGCGGATCGTCGAGGACCCGGTCAGTAGCCCCGATATTTGGTGGGGTGACGTCAACATCCGGCTGACCGAGCGATCGTTTTTGATCAATCGCCAACGTGCCGTCGACTATCTCAATACACGACCGCGAATCTTTGTCTTTGACGGATACGCGGGCTGGGACCCAAAATACCAGCTTCGGATTCGCGTGATCGCCGAGAGTGCGTATCACGCGTTGTTCATGCACAACATGCTCATTCGCCCCACCAAAGAACAATTGGCGGAGTTCAGCGAACCGAACCTTGTCATCCTCAACGCGGGATCGTTTCCCGCCAATCCGTATACGTCCCAAATGACAAGTCGGACGAGCATCGATTTGTCGTTCGAACTTGGCGAAATGGTGATCCTGGGGACCCAGTACGCCGGCGAGATGAAAAAGGGCGTCTTCACCGTGATGAATTACTTGATGCCGAAACAAAACGTGCTCAGTATGCATTGCAGCGCGAACGAGAGTGCGACCGACCCTCGCAGTGTGTCGCTGTTCTTTGGCCTTTCGGGAACCGGCAAAACGACACTGTCCGCAGATCCGCATCGGCAACTGATCGGCGACGACGAACATTGCTGGTCCGACGACGGGATTTTCAATATCGAAGGCGGTTGCTACGCCAAAGCAATTCATTTGAGCGCCGAAAATGAACCCGATATCTTCAACGCGATTCGCTACGGCGCGGTGCTCGAAAACGTCGTCTTTGACGAGACGACCCACGAGGTTAATTATGACGACGCATCGATTACCGAAAACACGCGCGTTGCGTACCCAATCGATTTTATCAACAACGCAAAAATTCCCTGCGTCAGCGGTCATCCGAACAATATCATTTTTCTGACGTGTGACGCGTTCGGTGTCTTGCCGCCGGTCGCCAAATTGACTGCTGAACAGGCCATGTATCACTTCATCAGCGGGTACACCGCCAAGGTTGCGGGCACCGAGATGAATGTCACCGAACCCCAGGCGACGTTCAGCGCCTGTTTCGGGGCTGCGTTCCTGGTGTGGCACCCCGCCAAATACGCTCAATTGCTCGCCGATCGAATTCGCGAACATGGAAGCCACGTTTGGCTCGTCAACACCGGATGGTCGGGCGGCGGCTACGGGATCGGCAAACGCATGAGTTTAAAGATCACTCGCAAACTTATCGATTCGATTCATGATGGAACGCTCGCGCACGTACCAACGCAAACCGATCCCGTGTTCGGATTCCAAGTACCCACGCACTGCGATGATGTTCCCCCGAACGTGATGTGGCCGCGCGATGCCTGGCCCGACGGTGAAGCGTATGACATGAGCGCCCGAAGGTTGGCGGATTTGTTCAACCAGAACTTTAAGAAGTTCGAGGACGGCGCGACGGCGGAGATTCGTGGGGCAGCACCGCGAGTCGGCGCGTAGCGCCACCGGGAGACTCAATGCGCGTTTGGTTTTGTGCTAAGCCGAAACGGCTGATTAAGTAAACAAGCATTGTATTCACCCTCTCGCGATTCGCGGGAGGGTCGGCCTGAGATGGGAACCGTGATGAGTGCGACCGTAGTCGCTAACCTCGGGTCTTAGCGCACCATGACGGGTAGTTTCAGGGCCCGCGGCTAGCGCCGTCGGCTCACCGACTTCGAACAGGGCGGTCGTTGGGAAGTTGGCACCGTCGATCTTAGGAATCGCTTCATCTACTGACACTTGGCTAACAGCTCACGTACAATCCGGCGATCGAAGTTCTAAGCTGTTTGTAATATGGAAACTGGCCATGGTGATGGTGTGCTTTGTATTGTTGCGAGAAACGCCAGAATTTGATTCTGAACGGTTTCGAAAATCGTTCACGGATCGTTGGCCCGGTAATCCAATCATCGACATCGAAGCCAGCGAAAGTGTGACGACAACGATCGAGTTTGCCGACGACGAATGCGTTATCGTCGGCGCTATGCCTGCCAAGGCGATCACAGAGAACAGTGATACTTGGACTCCACTTTGGGTGGATGCAAACAGTGAAATTCCACTGCACCAGTCTCACCTGGTGGTCACGGCGGTCGCGAAAAACCGCAATGACGTCGACAAAGCGATGATGGTCACCCGTGTCGTTGACGCCATCTTGCGCTCTAATCCAAGCTCCATGGGTGTGCTTTGGGGGCGTCATGCGCATCCCGTCTCGAAAAAGAGCTTTAATGAAATCTGCGAGACGTTAGAGGAAGGAGCGGTTCCACACACGTTGTGGATCAGTTACCGCGTGACTCCGGGCGTCAATTCAACGAGCGATAATTTGGTCGATTCATCCGGGATGACACGCGGTATGGACGCGTTTGGCTTGCGTGAAATCGTTTGCATGCTGTCTCCCGAAACACCTGACGAAATGTTTCTTCGAATTAGTAGCTTGGCGGAATATTTGCTGGAAAACGGCCCCGTTATCAATGACGGTGATACAGTCGGAGAGACGGCTTCCGAAAAAATACGAGTTCGCTACAGTGGCGATGATGCCATGCATCTGATCTACCCCAAGAGAGAGCCAGAGCCTGAAGAACCAGGTGGGCTAAAATCTATCATCACATTGATTGTGATATTGGCAATCACAGCGGCTTTGATCGCTGGACTTGTATTTGCCGTGAGCAAGCTAGGAAAAATGCTCGTTGGCTAAATAGGGTATCGCGGTGGACAGGAAAAAGACCTTACCAGGGATCCGAGTGCGGTCGGATATGCGCAGTTTTGGATTGAGGACGAATGGTTCGAACGAAGAGCGACGATCCATTGACTTTGGCGTCAGACGAAGGTTGGCGGATTTGTTCAATCAGAACTTTAAGAAGTTCGAGGACGGCGCGACGGCGGAGATTCGTGGGGCAGCACCGCGAGTCGGCGCGTAGCCAGCGGGAGGCTCAATGCGCGTTTGGACTTGTGCTAAGCCGAAACCGCGATAATATGCGGTGTTGGCTTGACCGACGCGACGGCGGCGTTTCTGCAAGCCAGATCGTGCGGCAGCCAGATCGTTGCGCAGACGCGTCGATCTTTTCGCCTGCGTAAGATTCTTTGATCGCGTACTTGGACGGTCCAATCGTCGTGCTTCGGTGCGACTGTTTTTGCGTCCGACGCGTGAGCTCGGGGTAATCGGAGTGTCGTTGGCGACGCCGAAAACTCGTTGTGCCGGCTCTTTCCGGCACATTCTCATTCGCCAAGGAGGCGACGATGTTGGATTGTTTGAAGGTGCCACGATATGTACTCCGGCGCGGACTGGAAGCCATCGGACCACCGATCACTTCCCACCCGGACTTTGCCGTGGTGACGGCGATCTACAGCTTTTCGGACAAAAGCTTCTACGACGAATTCGTCCGTGAAAGCGAACTCGGGTTGACGCCATACCCGCTGGTCAAAGGCTTCTTGCATCACCAGAACGAACTCATCGATGACGGACTGACGTTGTTGGTGCTCGATGCGACCTCACCCCGACAATCGGATCTCAAGGCGGCGACGGTGCAATCAGTCCTCAGTGCCTTTGAGCAGCAGCATGAGCACATCGATGCAACTCATCAGCTCGTTCGTGATGTGAATCTGGATACGTATCGTGTGCAAGCGTGTGTTGCCGACGCAGACCTTTCGAGAATCCCATGATATGGAAGGACGTGAAGGCTAAATGGCCGTTGACGCACTCGAATAGCGAACCGGGCCGCGGCAAGGCGGCGAGCGGAAAGCTTTCACGAGTCCAGTTCATCGATGGCCCCTTTGATGGACATTGGCAGTCGTACCATTCGTCCACCAAGAGATTGCCATGCGATGTTGTTTGGTTCGTGTCGGACGACGCGTTGCTGCAAATTCATGGCGATGCGACCCGACGCACGTATCCGGCGAAAAACGGGAAATTGACAAGTATCGTTCTCTACAGTCTCGATCGCTCCGCACCGTTGCCCGTCTACCGCTATGTCGGTGCAATCTCGCAAGAACACTTCAAAAGTTCAGTCCGCGGACTGACGCGCAAGCCTCCGTCGGATTGAGTCGCGATCAAAGCAAGTCGTTCCTGGATCCTTCCCCCCTGGTGACCCCAGTTGTCGCCAATGCTTTTTCTCTAACTTTCGGGAAGCCCACGAATGACCATGCGATTGCGAGAATCGTTACTGATGCGACCGGCCGATATCACATCCTCGCAAGTCGGATGGGAGGTGATCGGTGTATTGAATCCAGCAGTCACGCGAGTGGGCGACGATGTGGTGATGTTGGCGCGAGTCGCCGAGCGATCTGCAGAAAAACGTCCAGGACAAACCTCACTCCCTCGCTGGCAAGGCGATGGCACGGCAACCGTCGACTGGTTCAACGACGTCGACTTGCAATTGAATGACTCGCGCGTGGTTGTGGTCAAGAACTCTGGCGATCTACGGTTGACGTCAGTTTCGCACTTGCAAGTACTCAGCCGTTCTGCAGATTCCGACGGCCCGTGGAAGGCGAAGTCGTTCATTCTTCCCGCAGGCGAGTTCGAGGAATACGGTATCGAAGATCCGCGGATCACACTCATCGACGACACGTACTGGATCACGTACGTCGCCGTATCGAAACTTGGCGCATGCACGGGGCTGATGTCGACACTGGACATGAAAACGTTCCAACGTCACGGCATCATCTTTGCTAGTGAAAACAAAGACGTCGTCCTGTTTCCGAAGCGAATCGATGGTGATTACGTGGCACTCCATCGCCCCAATCCGAATTCACATTTCAGTCCGCCCAGTATCTGGCTCGCTCGTTCACTCGACATGATTTATTGGGGACGACACCAGCCACTCGTGAGCGGACATGAATCCTGGGAAGGTGATCGCATCGGTAGCGGTCCCCCTCCGATTCGCGTCGATCAAGGATGGTTGTTGCTGTATCACGGCAGTGAACGCACGCGAGTTGTCGGGGGAGTCGGCCAGTACACGGCGGGCGCCTTGCTGCTCGACCTGAATGATCCGTCTCGCGTGGTCGCAAGATCGACCGCGCCCATCATGAAGCCAACCGCAAGTTTTGAAACGAGCGGGTTTGTCCCCAATGTTGTCTTCCCGACAGCGATGCTCGATCACGGCGACACCTTGGAGGTGTTTTATGGAGCTGCCGATACCTGCATCGCGACCGCCGAGTTCTCCAAGCGGGAGATTCTCGACTCCATGATTCTCACGAACGGATCACCACGATGACCCACAAAGATCACAAAAAGATCGCTTTCATCGGCAACTATCTGCCTCGTAAATGCGGCATCGCAACGTTTACACATGACTTGCGTGCCGGGATCGCCAAAGCGTCCGGTGCGGTGTGCATCGTCGTACCGATGGATGATATCGCCGGGGGATACGACTACGAAAAGGAAGTCCAGTTCCAAGTCGTCGAACAAGAGCTCGACAACTACCGTGCGGCCGCCGACTTTCTAAACTTCAGCAACGTCGGAATCGTCTCTCTGCAGCACGAGTTTGGAATATTCGGAGGTCCCTGTGGCAGCCACGTGTTGGCATTGCTACGCGATCTAAGGATGCCCGTCGTCACGACGCTGCACACGGTTCTATCGGACCCGAGCCAGACTCAACGTGCCGTGATGATGCAATTGATTCGGCTTTCGAGTCGGTTGGTGGTGATGACGGAGCGGTGTCGCCAAACTCTGCTGAACACCTATTCGGTGGCCAGCGAACAAGTGGATCTGATTGTGCACGGGATTCCCGATCGACCGGATATTGATCAAGCGAGTCTGAAAGAGCAATTCGATGTCGAAGGACGACCGGTCGCACTCACCTTCGGCCTGCTTTCGCCCGGCAAGGGCATTGAGCACGTGCTGCAGGCGATTCCGGAAATCATTCGACGCTTTCCAGATTTCATTTATCTGGTGCTCGGCGCGACGCACCCGAGCTTGATGCGTGAACAAGGCGAGCGATATCGAATCGGTTTAGAGCGGATGGCCAAAGACCTTCGAATCACCAAGCACGTGAGCTTCTACAACCGATTCGTCGAAATCGACGAATTGACGGAGTTCATTGGGGCTGCGGACCTCTACATCACGCCGTATTTGAACGTGCAGCAGGCTGTCTCGGGGACTTTGGCGTACGCATTCGGTTGCGGTCAAGCCGTGATTTCGACGCCGTACTGGCACGCCGAAGAATTGTTGGCCGATGGGCGCGGAGTGCTGGTTCCGTTTGCGAATTCAAAAGCGATTGCCGATGAAGTCATTGGTTTGCTCGAGGACAACCCACGACGTTTGGCGATGCGCGAACAAGCGTATTTGCTCGGCCGCAATATGACCTGGGACCACGTCTCGCAGCTCTACGTGCGATCGTTCCAACGGGCTCGCGAAGAACAAAGTTCCAAGCTAAAACCGCTCGCCGTGCGAACGCTCGACGAGCAACCGCTTGCGTTACCGCAAATGCACTTGGGGCACCTCCAACACATGAGCGACTCCACGGGCATTGTTCAACACGCGATCTACTCGATTCCCGATCACGGACATGGCTATTGCACCGACGACAACGCGCGTGCACTAATCCTAACGGTCTTGGTCGAAGAACTTGGGAAAGACTCACCCGAGGTTTATACTCTCGCCTCGCGATACGCCGCGTTTTTGAATGTGGCGTTTAACCGTGACACCGGCCGCTTTCGGAACTTCATGAGTTTTGATCGTCGCTGGCTCGAAGCGGACGGTAGCGATGATTCTCAAGGCCGAGCCTTGTGGGCGTTGGGCACATGCGTCGGCCGCTCGCGTCGCGCGGGGCTCGCCTCGTGGGCTCGAGAACTATTCCACCGCGCATTGCCAGCCTGCGAGAACACCACATCGCCGCGAACTTGGGCACTGGGAATCCTCGGCATCCACGAGTACCTGCGTCGTTACAACGGTGATCGTGTTGCCAGCCTGATGAGCGAACGATTGGCCAAGAAACTGGTGGACATGTATGAGTTCACGGCCACCGCCGATTGGCCATGGTTCGAAAACATCGCGTCGTACAACAACGCCAAATTGTCCCAGGCGCTGATTGCACGCGGTCGCTGGGCCGACGACCCTCGAGCGACCGAGATCGGGCTGAAATCTTTGCGTTGGTTGTGCGAAAAACAACTCTCGCCAGAAGGTCGTTTTCGACCGATCGGTTCCAATGGATTCAGCCGCGAGAACGGAGTTACGGCGATTTTTGACCAGCAGGCGATTGAGGCACACTCGATGATTTCAGCGTCGATTGAGGCCTATGCGGCCACGCATGATACCGCCTGGTGCGAACAAGCTCATCTCGCTTTCGATTGGTTCCTCGGGCGCAACGACCTGGGCATGCCACTGTACGACACATCCACTGGCGGTTGTTACGACGGGCTGATGGCGAACCAGGTCAATGAGAACCAAGGTGCCGAATCGACATTGGCTTTTTTACTCTCGCTTGCGGAAATGCAGCAACTCGCGTCACTGAGTCAGTGACAAACCCCACGGGCGCCCACGGCTCGATTCCTTTCCTTTCTGCGGACCCTATGCTCATCAAGCGAACCGGCATCGTTCTTTCACCGAACAAACAACGAGTTGTTTTGCGGCCGTTCCAGCCGCCCACCGACGACCGAATCTTGCGAGTCATTGCCCGTGTATCAACGCTGGCCGAAACTGAGGTCGACTCGCTACTGGATCAAGTACTCAAGGAATTCCATGGACGGCATCAAAAACCAACGGAATTCTTTGAGCGCCGCTTCCTCAAGATTCGTCATCACTTGCTCACCGATGCTCCCTTGAGCAAAAATCGCCGCCTTTTGTTGGGAGCCTATTTCACTCAAGAATACGCGCTTGAGTCTGCGGCGCTGTTCAACCCATCGCTTGTGTGGCATCCTGACCAAACCAATCTCGCTAAGGGATCGCGACGTTTTGCGATGAGTCTCAGGGCGGTCGGCGAAGGTCACATCTCATCGATCGTTTTTCGATCGGGAACCATCACCAAGGACATGAAGATCAACGTCGATGAACCGGTTCGGTTCGTGACCACGCCACACTTTGTCCCTGATTCTCGCTACGAAAATGATCTCATTCGACGCAAGTTGACCGAACTCGGTTTGGGGACGCCGTTCATCTACGAAGTTCTCTCATCGCTCGATCACGACTTCACGCTCGAGCAGCTCGAAAATCGATTGAAGACGTCGCTGCAAGAGAATCGCGCGAGACACGCTGAGCTGGCGCCGCTGGTGGAGCAAGTGTTGATGCTGGCAAAGTCGAACTATGAAATTCGATATAGCCCCGATCATCAACTGTCCGAACGCGTGATTTTCCCTTTCGGCCCGACAGAGACAAACGGTATCGAGGATGCAAGGTTCGTCCACTTTCGCGAGGACGACGGTCGTCGCACTTTCTATGCGACCTATAGCGCCTACGATGGAAGAATGGTGTTGCCACAATTACTGGAGACGCCCGATTTCCTGCAATTTAAAATGCACACGCTTAACGGGCCCGCCATTTCGAACAAAGGAATGGCCCTGTTTCCTCGAAAGATCAATGGCAAATACGTGATGCTCGGTCGACAGGACGGAGAGCACTTGTTCCTGATGCACTCGGACTTGCTGTACTTTTGGTACACCAAAGCAATCATTGTCAAACCGACCAATCCCTGGGAATTTGTTCAAATGGGGAACTGTGGCTCACCGATCGAAACGAAAGCCGGCTGGTTGGTTCTGACGCACGGGGTCGGGCCGATGCGAAAATATTGCATCGGAGCGATGCTGCTGGACTTGGACGATCCGTCGAGAATCATTTCAAGGTTACAAGAGCCGTTGATCACCCCGAACGAAATTGAACGAGAAGGCTACGTTCCGAATGTCGTCTATACCTGTGGCGCGATCGTTCACGAGAACCATCTTGTCATTCCGTACGCGATGTCCGATTACGCGACCACGTTCGCCACGGTCGAAGTCGACGAATTGCTGTCTGCGATGACGTAGGATTTGCAAACGTAGGCCGGATTGAGGCTATGCGAAAATCCGGCACGCGCGTCCAGGTAACACCTGCCGGATCGGCGTCGCTGACGCTCCTTGATCCGGCCTACGAGCAAATTCGGTCTACATCGTAGGCCGGATTGAGGCTCTGCGAAAATCCGGCAGGGACATCCAGGTATCTCCTGCCGGATCGGCGTCGCTGACGCTCCTTGATCCGGCCTACGAGCAAATCCGGTCTCGTTGTAGGCCGGATTGAGGCTCTGCGAAAATCCGGCACGCGCGTCCAGGTAACAGTTGCCGGATCGGCGTCGCTGACGCTCCTTGGTCCGACCCACGAAGAAATCCGGCCTCGTTGTAGGCCGGATTGAGGCTCTGCGAAAATCCGGCAGGGACATTCGGGCAACGGTTGCCGGATCGGCGTCGCTGTCGCTCCTGGATCCGGCCTACGAGGAAATCCGGCAGGGACATTCAGGGGATGGCTGCCGTGTTAGCGAACGTCGGGCTCGTTACCGTCCGGGCGGATGCTCTCGAAATATTGACGGACGGTTTCTCGGTGCCCTAGCGGCAGCGGTTCAGTATCCAACACCGCTTCCGCTTGGCTGCGAAACTTTGCATATCGCTGTGCAAACTTGCGCGCGGCGTCTTGCTCACCCTCGGGAGCTTCGATGACTTCTGATTCGCTCGGACCATCACCTTGAGCCCCTGTCAAATGCTCTTCGCGACGATTCGAATCAAGCTTGGTCGCTTCGCCACCATTGGGCGATCCCGATGCGCCAGTACCCCAACTCTTGGACGGGCTGTCACTCTTGGCCACCGAGCTTCCGGGCTTGTTGCATTGTCCGCTGCACTGGCTCTTGCACTGACTCAAGCGATTCAGTTGACACGACATGCATTCACCGATCTTTTTGCAATTGCCTTGTTTCTTGCAGAGTCCGGCAATTTTGCACATGCCGCTTTTGCACTGTGCATCGTTCTGTTTCTCCAGGCCTTCTTGCAATTCGGTAGCTGCGGCGGAGAGTTGGCCTTTCTCGCCGGGCGACAGTTTGGCGAGAAACTTTTTCAAGTTATCCGCGACTGCACGTCGTTCCTTGTCCGTCACTTCACTGGGATCGATCGCTTCGAGTTTTTCGCTCGCCTTGTCGTACTCGCCCGCTTCCATTGCCGCGGCAGCTTGCTTCATCATTTCCGATGGCGTGAGTGCTTCGGCTAGGCCCTTCATTTGTGCATCCGTATTCTCAAGCTTCATCGCATCGCGAGCTTCCGCGATCGCCTGTTCCATTTCGGACAACGTCGCCATCATGTCCGCTTCGTCGATCGATTTCTCCGCGAGTTCTTCGATCAGCTCGTCAAGCTTATCCACCAACTCATCAAGCTCCGGTTGCTCGACATCCGCGGTGGTTAGTTGTTCGATTTCTTCGAGCATCGTTTGACGCAGCGTTAGCGCTTGTTCGGCCGCGAGTGAGACTGGTTGAGCGGCCACGACGTCATCGCTCTGGTAGCTTGCGAACATCACGATACCGAACGAGAGACATGCCATCGCGAGGGCGGAGTTGATCATGGCGCGATTAGGTTGGATCGGAACACAATCGTTCGCACGCACTTGTTGCAGATGACGCAGTGCATCGGCGACCTGCAATTGGCGGATTCGATCGGGATCGTCGGTGAACTGGAGCGCCGTGATCGCGCGGTCTTTCAGCGCGTAGTAGTGGTCCACGACACCTGCCGCTCGCGACAAACTCACGGGCGCAAGCATCCCGACCAATGCGCCCAAACCGATGCCGGCGACGATGACGCCCAGCAGCCATCCCCATGCAATCGGTGCGATTGCGGCACTGACCAAAGCAAGCACGACGGCCACAAAACAACCGATGGCACCACCGAACGTGGCTGTGTTTACCATGGTTCGCAGGACCAGACGGCGGCGGACGGTCGCGAGAATCGCATGCACACTAGTCATCATCGACACCTGTTAGTCGGGGAGCGAACAATCGATACGCATCAGTATAGGGGCTCCGGACCGCCCGGGGGGAGTCAGAAAATGGACGGGATTTCGATTCTTCTGATCCCCACGTCGATGACGAAAAGTATGAGCGCCGCCATCAATAAATAGGGCCAAAGCGGCACTCCGCGTCGGGCTGTCCGTTCATCGGACTGGACAAGCGTCTCGACCGAGTCCGTGAATCGGCCGCCGCTCACCTCCGCGATCTCGCGCAATTGGGCTTCGTTGGTAGGTAACATCCGCAGCTCTTCGGGATACCCGATGACCAATCCGCGGGCCTGTCGAACGGCGTCGGCGGCCCCGCGCGACTGGGCCAAATCCAGTTGATACGAACCCCGCTCGGCAGTCGTGAACGTCGCTTCGTACCGGCCGGGTGCGATTTGCGACATCGTCAACTTACTCGTTTTCAGTTTTGGATCGATCACGGTGAGCGACGTGGGTTGCTCGTTAAGAAAGTTGCCTTGTGGGTCGACGGCATCAAGCATGACCGTCGTCGTTGCATCGTCGCTACTGACTTCCACAAAGACGCCGCGTGAATCATTCTTTCGCATCGCGTGCCGGATGATCTGGGCCCAAAACGGTCCAAAGTCGGGCCAAGCCAACCACTCCGCGCCCCAACGGGCTTTCGCGTCGCTGGTGAATGCGACGGTCATCCCCAAGCCGTAACGCCACCAGACCAGCAACGGATCGCCGTTCTCGCTGGCCAAGATAAACTCACTGGTCGGCTTGGGGCGTGTCACGACGTAGCCAAGTAGCAGCGGAGCAAGCTCTAGGTCGATGCCTTCGAGTACCTGAGTCGGTCGCACCAATTGCGGCATGAACGGCAACTCATTGATTGCCGATTTGCTCGCTTCGACTGTTTCCTTGGCGAACACTTGGGGCACCGATTGAGGATCGTCGCAAAAATAGTATCGTCCGCCGCCTAGTCTCGCGATGTCTTGCAACAATTCTTCACTGGCACCGGCGCCCATCGCGACCGTCGACACCGTCATTCGGCTCGCCGCCATCTCGCTCGCGATTCCCTCAAAGTCGCCGGGCGATGAGACACCATCCGTCAAAATGATGCAGTGCTTGAGTTTTGCTGACGCGGATGCGAGTGCCTGGTAAGCATCGTCCATCGCCGGATACATCGTCGTGCCCCCGCTCGCTTCGATGGTGCTGATTTGATCCATCACGTAACCCTTGTCGGATGCCGATCGCAGCTCGCTAACCCAATAGCTTTGCCCATCAAACGCGATCACACCGATGTTGTCGCGCGGTCCGAGTAATTCGACAGCGGCACGCGCGGCATCTTTGGCGAGTTCGATTTTCTCGCCGCCCATCGAGCCACTCTTGTCGATCACCAGCACCATCGCGAGACTCGGCTTTTCACGTTCCTTTTCAAAGTTGCTGCGCACCGGCAAGATCTCTTCCAGTTGCGTGCGATAGTAACCACCCAAGCCGAATGATTGGTCGCCGCCGAGCATCACCAGCCCGCCGCCGAGATCCTGCACATAGGTTCGAACGATATCCATTTGCCGCATGGTCATGTCGGTCGCGGGTACATTGGACAAGATCAAACACTCGTAACCTTGCAGCTCCGCCAAATCGCGAGGAACGCCCGCCGGAGGTCGCACTTCGACATCAATCTTTTGTTCATCGAGAGCCCAGCGAAGCGAATCGGTTTGGTCAACATCCGGATCCACCAGCAACACTCGGGGACGTCCCGACGCCGCCACGATCGCCATCGCTTCGTTATTGTCTAGCAAGGTGTCGGACTGGCCAAAGCCACGCAGGCGGGCCGCAAAAGTCACCTGTCGTTGGCCCACGATGCTTTGGCGAATTCGAAACTTTGTCTCCCCCGCCTTGACGTCAATCGGCTTCTGATTGTCATCGCCGATCTTGATATCGCCACGATACAGATCGACATATCCGCTGGCGTCTCGGTTGGAGTTCACGACAACTTCGATATAGAACGGTTCGCCCTGTCGCACTTGCGCCGGGGCGGCGAGCTGGGCGAGTTGCACCTCCGGAGTGCTTCGTTGGGGCAGCGGCATCGTCGAAATAGGAACTCCCCCAGCCGCCGCGGCCGCGACTGCGTCGTCCGTCGTCGAGTTACCATCGCTGACAATGACGACGCTGGGGACATAACTCGGCGGAATCGATGCGACCGCCGTGCGAATTGCCGCAGCGATATCAGTACCCAATCGCTCGGGTGGTGTTTCGCTGTCAACTTTCGCAACCGTGACTTCTTCGTCGGCGACAGTCTCATCGGCCTCAATCGTGCTGGCGACATTTGCATCGGCAACATTTTCGTCGACGCTTGTTTCGTCAACGTTCGAATCGCCCGCGTGGTTGTTGACCGAGTCGGCCGGCGGGTTCACTTGCGGCCAATGATCGAATGAGACACCGGGTTCGCGGTCAAACGTCAAAAAACGAAGCTCTACGTCCTCGAGCGAGTCCGTTTTGGCCTTGAGCGCATTTACAAGTTCCGTCGCCTTGAGCTTTGCCGCCTCGTCGATACTCTCGCTGGTATCGATCGCCACGACCATCATTCGGCGAGAGGTGGTGACGAGCAATACGAGCCCTGATAAGGCGACGGCCAGCAGCAACACGATCGCGGCGCGGAGCGCCAAACTAACCCATCGTTGCACCAGAGGAAAATCGCTGAGGCTGCGAAAATGAAACCAGACTAACAGCGGTATCGCCAGCACCAACCATCCGAGCATTTCCGGTTTCGTCCATTCCCATTGGATCGCGCTGATCATCCGACGATCCTCCGTTGGTACAGAAACCATTCACCCACGATCAGCCCGAGTGCAACGAGCGTCAGATAAAACCAAATCGATCGACGCCCGCTTCCGGCAAACGCTGGATCGGACGATGCGATCTCCACTCGTGGCCTTAAATCGCTTTCGCTCGCGCTTGCCAAATTCACCGCTACACGCTCGAGTTCCGAAGTATCGATGGCTCCGCGGTCGCCATCGCCAGCATCATCGGCAAGTCTTTGAAGTTGCTTGCGAGGCCCGAAGTGCATGATTCCGACATGGTCCGCCGGACCCACCAACAACCCATTCACGCCGCGTGTCGCTGGTGCGATGTTGTCGGCAGCATCCATCCACGCCCACTCGTTGCTTTGCGACGACTCGTTGTTTTGCGACGACTGGTCGCGGGCGTAACCGGCGCTGGATATTTCCGCCAACTCGCCCGTCCCCAGCGCTCTTTGCAATTCGCCGGTGCGATGAAGAAACCAATTGACGGCGTTGGTCATCAACACGGGAAACGCGATTCGCAGTGGCAAATCGCCGTCATCGAGATTCGTCGCCAGGACCACCACACGATCTTCGCCCCGCACGACCGACGCCATCAAGGTCGCCCCGCTCGCGTCCGTCAGCAGTGGCGTCGCATTCGAATCCACGTCCAAGGCGCGAGCACCCGGCAAGCTCACGTTCAACAATTGGACGTGCGGCAGAAGCGGTGACTCCGGATCCTGTTTCGCCACGATCGCTTGGGTGATTTCGTCGCCGAGTTTCCACCACTGGCTGTCGCTTTGGGGATCAATCGCCAAGACTCGACCGGTCGGCAATGTCGCCGGTGCGACGCGATGCAGTACCACGAACCCATTCTCCGGTGCAGCCTCTGGCACTTCACTTGTGGTGCTCAGATCCACCAAAGGGATCGCCTTTAGAACGCTCTCGAGGTACACGCTTGGCTCGTCGGTTACCAACACGACTTCGATGGGAGGTCGACGGGGCAACACCGCGAGTGCCTGGTTATCGATCGCCAATCCATCATCGTGACGAATCTGCGCACTCAGGATTCCCCCATCCGCGGACGCTTTGACGATCGTTTTTTGAACGGTCCCGCCCGCCGGAATTTGGATCGGTATCACATCGACGAGGGCCCCGTCAAGCTGGAACGTCAACCGACATTCGACATTGGACTCGCCAAAGTTTTTGACTACCACCAAGGCGGAATATCCGATCGGATCGACGAGCGACCGTCGCACCGCGAGCGAGGTGATTGCCGCGTTTTCGACCGACTGGCCAATGGCGACCAAGCGAAGATCTTTTGACGGGTCGAGTAATTCGGGGGCGTCGAAACAAAAATCGCTGATCACGACAATCTCACGACGATCGGGGGAACGAGTCAGTCGACGCGCGGTATCGATCGCCTCGCGGACCCGTGTGGGTCCGTCGGTCACGTCAATTTCTCGAATCGCGTCGCGAATCGCCGGTGCGAAATCCGTCATCCCCACCACGACTCGCTCGGTCGATCCCGCCGTCATGAGGGCAATTTCATCACCGTCCCGCAAACCGGAAAGAATTTCCATGGCCGATTCGCAGGCGGCTTCGAAGCGAGTCGTTCCGTCGGTGGTGGTCGTCTGCATGCTGGCCGAATTATCAAGCACAATCACGACCTGGCGAGCATTCTCGCGCTGGCCGCTCCAAAGCGGATCCACCAGCGCGGTGACAACAAGCCCTAGAAAGGCAAGCTGTAACAACAGACTCGCCCAATGCCGCAATCGATTCCAAAGCGAACGTTGCCGCTTCTCGTCAAATAGTTTGACCCAGAACAACAGTGTGGCAACAGGCTGTTTCCGCAACCGTGTTCGCAGAATATAAAACAGGATGATGGGTAGCGCGAGTAACAACCACCACCAGTGAATGGGCGACACCAGATTCATTAGCTGACCGCCCCCGCGACTCGCATCATCTTGAGCAATACGTCATCAAACGGGACGTCGGTCGTGGCGCGTGTGTAACTCAGACCGTAAGTGCGACAGTACGTTTCAATCTCTCGCAAAAACGTCGAAAACAACTCTTCGTATTGCTTGAGTTTTCGCTCCGTGATCGTGACTTTCCGAGTCGAGTTTGATTCGACGTCGTTGAGTTCGACATCGCCCAAAAGATTCGGGTGCGCTTCGGCTGGCGTATGCAACTGGATGACATGCGGTTCAAACCGACGATGACGCAGCACATCGATCCCGGCCCGAAATCCACTCTGGTCGAACAGGTCGCTAACAATCAGCACGAGACCACTTCGGGGTGCACGCCGCGAAAAATCGCTCGCGACTCCCACAAGGTTGGTACTGACGTTTGATTCTTGCGGCGACGTCGTGAGCTTTTCGAGAAATCGCAATAACGAAAGTACGTTGTCTTTGCCACGCATCAAGGGCAGTGTGGCGCGGATCCGATCGTCATAGCCGACGATCGAGACGCGGTCCAAATCGGCCAGTGCGATGTACGCCAAAGCGGCGGTGATTTGCCTGGCGAAGGTAAATTTGTCAATCGCCAGGTTCGGTTCCGTCAACCGCGAATTCATACTGCGGCTGCAATCAAGCAGAATGTAGACGTGCAGGTCCTCTTCCTCTTGAAACCGCTTGAGTAGCAGATCGCCGTGCCGTGCGTAGACATTCCAATCGAGATACCGAAGATCGTCGCCGTGGATGTATTCTCGATGGTCCGCAAACTCGACGCCGCCACCGGTTTGCTTGGTCCGACGCTGGGCAAGCAATTGGCCTTTGAAGACGCGTTTGGATAGCAGCGAAAGGTACTCCAACCGCTTGAGAAACTCCGAATCAAACATGATCACGGATCCTTAAACGGTTTGTAGTTTCGCAGCGGTTTCCAGCAGGTCGTCGATGATCTGGTCCGAGCGGACACCCTCCGCCTGGCCCTCGAAGTTCAACATGATTCGATGCCGTAATGCATGTTTGGCGACGGCGCGAATGTCATCGGTCGCCACATGAACGCGATCGTCCAGCACCGCATGGATCTTGGCAGCAAGAATCAAGCCCTGCGCGCCTCGTGGGCTGCTACCGTACCGCACAAATTGGCGCACCATCGGCGTCGCAAGGTCTTGGTCTGGATGCGTTCGCATCACCAACTCGATCGCATACCGTCGAACCGTATCCGCAATTTGCACTTGCCGACTCAGTCGACTCATCTCCATCAATCGCTGAGGGTGAACCAGCTTGTTGGCTTGGGGAGTGCGCACGTCGGTCGTACGCTCGAGTATCGATTCCATGTCCGCAATCGACGGATAAGGCACCAGCAATTTGAATAAGAAGCGATCAAGCTGAGCTTCCGGCAGCGGATACGTTCCCTCCATCTCCAACGGGTTTTGAGTCGCGAGAACAAAAAAGACTCCCTCGAGCCGGTGCGTGGTTCCTCCGACGGTAACGCTATGCTCTTGCATTGCTTCCAGGAGTGCCGATTGCGTCTTGGGAGTCGCGCGATTGATTTCGTCGGCGAGCACGATGTTGGCGAACAACGGCCCCTTTTGAAATCGAAACTCCTTCGCCCCCGATTCGGATTCGAACAGGACATTGGTGCCGATCAAGTCGGCGGGCATCAGATCTGGCGTAAATTGGATGCGAGAGAAATGTGCATCGAGAACATCGGCAAGCGTCCGCACCAGCATCGTCTTGCCGAGCCCAGGCACGCCTTCAAGCAACACGTGGCCACCAGCGATCATGGCAATCAACACGCCATCGACAATCTCGCGTTGCCCCACGATGACTTTGGAGACTTCTTCGCGAAGCCGACGGAAGTCATCGCGAAACTCGCGCAAGCCTTCCCGCAACTGCGGGTCGACTTTGTCATCCGTCATATCGCCCATCGACGTTGCGTCGCCCATAGTCGCCGTGCCCTGGAAAAGTGTGAAGTGAGCAATCGAGCAGGTGCCTCGGAAGTCGTTCTTCCAAAAACACCCACGCGAGTATAACACTCCCACTCCAGGGCCGTGTTGCAACCAGGTGCAAAAGAAATTACCAAACGCGGCGGGCGAACATCCAACCTTTTCAACAGTTGAATTGAGGCTGGAAACCTACACCGCGGAATGGTTGATTATCGCGGATGCTTTTTTGGTTGTGGCGTACGGACGCGATCATAGGCGTCGGCGGAAGCCAAGCGTGCTTCTTCCCAAGTCATGTGTTCGGCACCGCCCTCGTTCTCCCAACGCTCACGTGCGATCGCTTCGCGTTCAGTCCAATCCGCGTTGACATCGGCGTCATAGGACTCCCACCCCGCGCGATAGGCTGGTTCGTAGTGTTCGAACGAGTAGTTGTCGTTGTAGTAAGGTCGATAATGATGGTTATCTCGCCAATATGTTGTTTCGACCGTCGGATCGTAATTTTCCGCGACCGCTTTACCAGCCAATCCGCCGGCAACACCACCGATCACTGCACCCGCCACGGTACCGATTGGCCCGCCAACTGCACCAGCGACAGCGCCGGTGGCGGCACCGCCGAGTGCTGCGCCGACACCAGTACCAACGGGGTGCGAGCCCGCTTCGCCAGTAATCGGGTCTTCGTTACGGAGTTCTTCACGCGTTTGCGGATCGGTCGTTTTCTTCTTGCTCGACATGATTCGAGATCCTTGTGGGGAATAGTATTCAATCGCCGTGGTGTTCATTGGCCGCGACCGGCAATCGACAGCGAAACGAGAGAGAAAGCATTTGGCGTGCCAGAGATTTTCCGTGACGCGATGCACTGGCAGTCGCGCGACCCGCTGCTCGTTGCCGTTGAGCGCTGTTCACTTAGCCAGACCTGATCGCTAAGATTCGCCCTTCCCGTTTTTGGCTGCCCTACATTACGACGCTTGCTCATGACCTATTCGCTGACGGAAATGCAACAACGACGGTTCGCTGATGCACTCAAACGTATCGATGGGGATGCGGAGTTACTGGTGACGATGGCCGAGATCGTCAGTGAAGACTCGGTGGAGGTGATTGCGGAATTGGACCAAGCGGTGAGTGAAGTCGATCCGGAGAATGTCGATCGAAGACTTCAGCAAGCGGCGGATGCCGGTCATAGCTTGAAGGGCATGCTCAGTACATTTGAAACCGGTTTTCCCGTTGACACACTGCAACGGTTCATCACGGCCGCGCGCGAGGGTGATCGGCAAGTGGCCATTGAAACGTGGATTCAGTGCCGAGAACCGATCCAGGCGCTCACGGTCGAGATTTCGCAGCTCGTTCGACCTGCGTAATTCGACGATGCGGGCGAAATGCTTGCTTTGCTACTAGATGCTCATCGATTTAATGCTCATCGACAAGTTACGATCGGTACGCGGATTGCAAAGCGGTCGCTTTTCGTTTGTCACCGCTACCGCAAGCTATCGGGACGCGATGGAACGCAGAGCGAACTTCAATCAAATGCGCGAGGAGGCAGGATGGTATGCGGGCTCTGATCCAATCACGAATGCATCACCATCTGCGTGATTTTGCCTCAACCGTCATTCGATACATTCGCGGTCGTGAACCGATCATGTTGCTTGCGATTCTCGTGGTGGTGACAGGGATATGGGGATTTGTGGAGCTGACCGACGAAGTGCTCGAAGGCAGCACCGGGGCATTCGATCGCTGGGCGATTCGTCAACTTCGCACCGCCGACGACGCATCGATTCCCATCGGTCCCCGATGGCTCGCCGAAGTCGGTCGAGATCTCACGGGACTTGGCGGTGTCGCCGTGCTGACGATGTGCATTGTCGTCTCGGCCGGTTTCCTGGCGATCTTGGGCGCGTATCGATCGATGATCGTGCTGGTTGTGTCGACATCGAGCGGAATCACGCTGAGTTTGCTATTGAAGCAATTCTTTGCCCGACCGCGTCCCGACTTTGTGCCGCACTTGGCGGAAGTCTACACGAGCAGTTTTCCTAGTGGGCATTCGATGATGTCCGCCATTGTTTATTTGACACTCGGCGCCATCGTCGCGCCGGTGCTCAAAAAATTCTGGCTACGGTTCTACGTCCTGATGATCGCCATCCTGCTAACCGGCTTAATCGGTCTCAGTCGCATCTACATGGGAGTGCACTATCCGACCGATGTGCTCGCCGGCTGGACCGCGGGCCTTGTGTGGGCACTGTTCTGTTGGATGGTCGCGCGGGCGATCGGCAACCAACGCGCCGTTACGATGGAAGCCCCGCGCTAACCACATCGCCCCGACGCACCATTCGCGAGCAGCTCGCAAACGTAGGCTGCCGTTAAATGTAGCCCGGCATCAAGGATGCGTCAGCGACGCCGATCCGGCAATTCGGATCGCGTGCATTTCGGACAATCTATCGCTGGCGCGTCAGGTTGTGGTTGTTTCCCGCAACTCTGATTTGTTCTCGCGGCACTAGGACGTGGCGAGCTGTTTTCGCTTTTCGCCAATCAACTTCAACAATGCTTTCTGGGGTTTGCTGAACTTGTCTCCGCCTTCGCTCATCAGAATTTGATGCATGTGTTTGACGTCGACCTTGGAATCAATCTCGTCCTGGATCGCTTGCGGCGGCATTACTTCGACGGTGCGTTTGAACTGCATGTCGCTGTCGGCGATCGCGGCGTTGGTTTCCGGCGGATTGGTTTGGATGTCGCTCCCCGCCAGCGCCTCGACGTATCTCCACGGCTTCTGAGACGGGTCCTTGGTTCCCGTGCTGGCGAAGATCAATTCTTGCTCCAGCGGTAGTCCCTTGCCGCTCCAAAATTCTTGGTTCGCTAGCCAAACACGTTTCGCGTTCAGCAATCCGACTTGGCCCTGGGCGTCGCTTGACAACGATTTGACGTGGTCTTTGGTGTACACATCGATGCGCGAGATAAAGATGCTGTAAACGCTCTTGAAGTTAGAGCGATCCGATAGCTTTTGTGCGCCACGCCAAACCGCATCGCGAGCTTGGACGTATTGGTCCATGGTGAAGATCAAGGTCACGTTGAGTGTGACGCCGGCGGCCGCGAGTTCTTCGAGCGCCCCCAGGCCTCCCGGAGTCGCCGGAACTTTGATCATCCGGTTGGTGTGACCTTGGCTCCATTTTTTGCCGAGCTCGACGTAGTTTTTCGATCGTTCGGCGTCGGACAGCGAATTGTCGGGATCTTCCAGCAACGGATCGAGTTCGAAGCTGACCCAGCCCGCGTTGCCAGATGTTTCGCGATGGACCGATTCGAATTTCTTTTGAGCATCCTTCACCAGCGTGTCGGTTAACTCCCAAGCGATTCCCTCGTCATCGAAACCTTTGTCGAGCAATTTTTCGATGCGTTCATCGAAACCACCCGCGGCGACGATCCCAGAGATAATTGCCGGGTTGCTGGTCGCGCCGACGGCACCCCAGGCGAGGTTTTTGTCCACTTCGATTGGGTCGACCGAATCGAGATAGAGCTTCGTGCCGGTTTTCGTGAGAGATTCGAGGGCTTTGGACATGTCGCTAGACCCGATTTCGAGGATGATTCGAGGATGGATGGTGATCGAGGGTGTTTCCCCCCGCCAGACCTGGTGATTCTCGAGGATAGGCTCGTCGGTCTCGCCTGTCATCTCCCCGGAATCGACACAAGCCCACATTTTCGGAGCAATCTTGGTACCGAAGCTGCGTCGGGCAACCATGATTGAAGTAGACCCGCAACGACGTGGGCGGTAGTGTGTTGCCTGACTAGGTATCATCTCGAACTTGCCGTACCACACTGTTTCCACATAATCGCTCTATCCGAGCGAGCTGACGAATGACAGAACCCCTGCTAGAGCGACGAAGCCCGCTGCGGGCGAGTTACGCGATGCTCATTTTGCTCGCGTTTTTCTTTCTGCTGCCGTCGGCGTTTCGGGGTGCGCGGCTGAGTCTGGACAAGAAAGAAAACGACGTCAAAGACTGGTTACCGAGCGATTTTCCGGAAACCGCCGAGCTGAATTGGTTCGCTGGTCACTTTGCCGGCGAAAGTTTTGTGCTCGCGACCTGGCCTGGGTGCACCTCCGGCGACCAACGCTTGAAACTGCTGACGCAGAAATTACGTCACGAGTCGGATACGTATGACCCCGCCGCAGACTGGCCGACGGAGTTGGCTGCGGAGTATTTGAAGGCCAAGGATGTTGGACGCGAGCACCAGTTGCTGTTGGCCAGCGATCTGAGTTACGACTATGCCGGGCTCAAAGAAAAGTGGCTGACGAGTGCCAGCGGAACGCAGTACTACATCACACCCGACGGACGGCTGTATCGCTGGGAAGAAGGCGTCAGCGCGCCACTCGCGCTAGTGCGCAAAATCAAGCGGATGCTCGGTGCCTACGAGATCAAAGGCCAGCTCGTGACGGCGTTTGGATCCGGTGGCGAGCCCGATGCGAACGGCGACCAACGCGTCAATCGTTTTTACAATGACCCGTCGTTGATTTGCGCCCCATTGTTCCATTCGATCCAAACCGGTGACACGGTGGTGGATCAATTGGCCGCCGAGGGTGGTCCGTTGTGGCCGATCGATTTAACCGATGCGAGTCGTCGCGGCGAAGTTGCTCAGCGGTTGGCGATGCAGCGTTTGACGGGGACATTGTTCGCACCAGCGGTTCCGCACGAGTTCGATTGGCGCGGCGAAAGTTTCGTTGATGCGGTGCCGGCGGAAGACCGTCAAGCGCTGCCCGAAGACTTCGTCGCCATCGCGAATCGCGTCGTCGCCGAGGCGGCAGAGACCCAGTTTGACGGTTCGATCGAAAAACTGGCGACGGCTCCGATCGATGAACAAACCGATGTTTGGTACCGAGTGTTCGACACCGCCAAAGTCGATCCGCCACCACGATTAACCGCAGTCCTTGTGACGTTGACGGATTTAGCAAAAGACAACTTGGCATTCGCGATCGGCCGCGGCGTGCTCGGCGGACCCCGTGGTCGCTTGCTCGAGCTTGCCGATGAATGCGGAATCGAACCGCCGCCGGCTCCGTCGATGGCTCCACCGCCACTGGATCGACTCAGCACGTCGTTCGTATCGACGCGACCTCAATTGCACATCGGCGGTCCGCCGGTTGACAACATTGCGATCGATGAAGAAGGCACGGTCACGCTGGTTCGCTTGGTCGGATACAGCGTCTTGGTGGGTATCGTGCTTTCGTACCTCTGTTTTTGGAGCGTCAAGATCACGATCATGGTGTTCATCGTCGGCGGAAGCTCGGCGATGCTCAGCATGTCGCTGGTGTATTGGTTCGGCGGACACGTCGACGCGATCTTGATGAGCATGCCGTCGCTGGTCTATGTACTCGGGCTCAGCGGCGCGATCCACGTCATCAATTATTATCGTGACGAAGTTCGTAGTCGGGGCAAGCGAGGTGCCGCCGGTCGAGCACTGCAGCATGCGGCGCTTCCCTGTTTCCTCGCGTCGGCGACCACGGCCATCGGTTTGGCGTCGCTGGGCATCAGCAACTTGGCACCGATCAGCAACTTTGGCATCTTCTCGGCCATCGGTGTGATTGCGACACTCGCGATCCTGTTTTCATACTTGCCAGCGGCACTGCAGACGTTCGCTCCCGATATCGAAGTCGCGAAACCCGCCAGTGGTAAATCGTCAAGTGGCAACAGTGAAGTCGCCGCCGAATCGGCGCTCTCGGAAGCATGGGCATCCGTGGGTCGCTGGATCACGGGCCATCACGCGGCCGTTACGATCGTTTGCATGGTGGTGTTGGCCGTCGTCTCGGTCGGCATGTTCAAGATGAAAACGTCGGTCCAGCTATTGAAGCTGTTCGATCCGAACGCGCGGATCATCAAGGACTACGCTTGGCTGGAAGACAACTTTGGCAAGCTGGTGCCGATGGAATTGATCGTTCGCATGCCAACCAAACTCCAGGCCGAAGCTCAGCGGACGAGTGTTGTTGGCTCGGTCCCCAGCGATGGCGTAACTCCACCGGATAGCTCGACTTCGCCAGCGGCTGTGGATGCGATGACGATTTTGGAGCGAGTAGAAACGGTCGCTCGCATCCGCCGTGTCGTTCATCGATTACTCGGCGAACCGGGGCTAGATATTGTCGGTCAAGCGATGAGTGCCGACACGTTTCTGCCGCCGCTGCCGCAACCTGACAACAGCTATTCGCTAGTGCGATCGAAGTTCAATCGCGAATTGTTGACTAGCCGTGATGAGCTGCGAGGCAGCGACTATTTGCGAATTGAAAAACGTGGACCCTATGCCGACGCCGAACTATGGCGCATCAGCTTGCGTGTCGCCGCACTATCGGACGTCGATTATGGGCGGTTCATCTCGACGCTACGACGCGCCGTCGAGCCAGTGCTTCGCGCACACGAAACCCAGAGCGAACTTCTGGAGGCACTCGCGGGCAAGGAAGCGGGCAAGAGTGGAAAGTTGTCTGGCAAGGATCTTGTCGTGGTGCTGGGCAGCAAACGTCCGGTCGCCATCGATGAGCTGACGCTCGTGGCGCCGCCGTCGTCGGAGCTTCCGGTCAATGAGCTCATCGATACCCGTTCGACCTACTTGGCCACGCTTGCGGAATTACTTGCCGGATCCAAGATCAAGACTCCGCTGTGGGTTGATCCCAGCGCGGCCGATTCGCAAGTGAAAGTGGGTGACGCGAATTGGGAAAAATTGGCGGAGATCACTAGCGCCTTGGTGTTAGTCGGCGATGCCGAGGTCTCCGATGCGGATTTAAAGAATTTTAAACTGGTGGTTGACGCTCGAGACGCGGCGGATCGTGTGACCACTCCGACGCTCGTGGGCGACAAGATCCCCGATGTCGCCGGTGCCGATGGAATTCAAGTCGTTTACACCGGCGTGATTCCGGTGGTCTACAAGGCGCAAAGGACGTTGCTAACGAGCCTTGTCGAATCGATCGGCTCAGCCTTCGTGCTGATCATGATTGTGATGATGGTCCTGCTCAATCCAGGGCGGTTTCCTGGATCGTGGTTTTCGGCCGGGAATCTCGGTAACGGCCTGGCCGCTGGCGCGATTTCCATGATTCCGAACTTGTTCCCGATCTTGTTCGTCTTTGGCGCCCTTGGCCATTTGCATTCTATGTACCCGGGCAACTTCTTGATCGATATCGGCACCATGATGACTGCGTCGGTCGCGATGGGTGTCGCTGTTGACGATACGATTCACTTTCTATCGTGGTTTCGGCATAACTTGGACGCTGGCATGTCGCGAGTCGACGCCGTGATCGAAACGTATCGACGCGTCGGCCCCGCGATGACGCAAACGACCATCGTCGGTGGATTGGGTTTGTTCGTATTCGCGCTATCGACGTTCACGCCGACACAGCGATTCGGAACACTGATGCTCGTGTTGTTGGCCGCGGCGCTGGTGGGCGACTTGGTGCTATTGCCAGCCTTGTTGGCTGGTCCCTTGGGTCGATTTTTCAAGCCCCGTGTCGCGGCCGCGCACCACGATCAACCGGACTCGGATCATTCGGGCCAGTACATTCAATCGCTGGATCAAAACAACAAGCACGCGAATTCATCATCGCCGATCGACACCGACCGCAAGACCGCGATCGTCCACGACGAGGCTTCACCCACCATGCGTGCGCACAAGCCTCGACAACGCACTGACGCCGGCCACCGGTTAAAATGAGTGGCGATACAATGATCGGCAATGTCCGATCGTGTGGATTTGATCGTAATGATTGCGGTTCATAAACCCAGTGAGTCGATGTGGTCCGGGTTCTTTTCGTCGCTTTACTAGCAATCACTTGTTCCGTCGCTGCGGTTGCCCATGACCGCAGTGTGCTGTTCTTTCCGCTGGAGCCCCACACGCCCCCGTCGAACGTGCCGCCGTCGGAGTATGGACAAGCTCCGAACATGGGATTGGCGACCAGCGTCAATGCGTCGTGGGCTAACTACGTCCGGTTGTGGGCTGCACACTACAAATCGCCCGACGATCAAGCCGTCCGAGCGTATCTGGGTTTGACACAGTCCGACGCTTCCAAGGCGCCAATCCGGCGAACTCGAGCGCCCGTGAATCATCCGACGTGGCCGGTTGGAATTTACCACTCACTCGATACAACGCATTTCCAAATCACCAGTCGCGCCGATGAAGCGTTCACACGCCTGGTGGCCAGGGACGCCGAGCGGTTTTACTGGGCTTGGACACAGATGTTCTATCCGTTCTGGGAAGGCAGCTTGTCCGTGGATCGATCATTCTCGATTATGGACAGCGGTGAAAGTGTGACGGACCGGGCGAGCAAGTTAGCGCCGCTCAAGTCGTCTCGCGGTCGAATGAAGATCGTGATTTTTGCGAGTGCCGAAGAGTACCAATCCGCACTGATTCGTGACGAACCCGGCATTGCTCAATCGACGGGGTACTACAGCGACAAATTGCACACGACGTTCTTGTACGGAAGCATCACGGCGGAGAAAGTAACCGACGCGGCTGCGACACGGTTTCATGAGTTGACGCACCAATTGTTTCGTGAAGTCACTTTCTCGAGCTTGCGTGCCAAATCGCCTGGTGAAAACAGTGACTTTTGGCTCGTCGAAGGCATCGCCGGATACATGGAATCATTGGCGATTCGCGAAACAATCGCGACCGTCGGCGGTTGGGATAGCGAACGATTGCAGTACGCCCGATACCGTACGTTCGTCAGTGGCGAGTCATTGCCAGTCGCTGAGTTGCGAGCGGAAGGACGAATCGCGGTGCAACGTCGCAGCGATTTGGCTCGGTGGTATGCGCACGCGATTGCTCAAACGCATCGCTTGCTCGATGGCCAGCAACCGCAAACGAGGCAATGGATTTTCAATCGCCTTGCCGAACTCTATCGAATCAATTCCGGCGTGACGCTGGTAGACTCTCAAGTGGATATCGCGGCAGAACAAGAACAACAACGATTGCGAGCCTTCCTATCGATCGACGACGAACACTTGCGAGTCAATTCGCGTGTCCCGCCACTGAGAAAGTTGTGTCTTGCCGGTTGTGAAGTTACCGCCGAAGGTCTTGCCCACATCCAACCATCCGCCCTGCTGAGCTGGCTCGATCTTTCGCGGGTCAAAGGCTTAAGCGTGACTGATGTCAAGCGATTGTGCAGTGAACCGAGCTCACTGAAAAAGCTCAGTCTCGAAGCGACGGCCATCGACGCGGCCGCCACGGCTTCGTTCCTGTCCGATGCGACTAAGTTGGAAGAACTCGATTTGAGTTCGACACCGGTGGATGATTCGCTGGCAAACGCGATCGCTAAGATGGATTCACTGGAAACGCTTTGGTTGACGGGTAGCCTTGTCGGTGACGAAGTCGTCGATGTCGCGAGTTCTCGCCAAGAACTAAAAACGATCGACGTCCAGCGAACCAAAGTCACTGGCGCGGGTCTCGACCGGTTTCGGGCGGCACGTCCGGGCGTTCGACTCAATCCCCTGGAGGTTCGATAGCTGTGGTCACGGATTTACCCGATGGTGATTCGCTCGCACTAAACGGGGCGACGGAGCTTCCGAAAGTGTTTCGCGTGCGTCAGCATTTTGCGTCACATCGTATCGAAGCGATCGAGAACGAGGTCAACGAGTCGCTGGAGTTCGCGTCGCTGCACACCAGCATTCGTCACGGACAACGCGTGGCGATCGCTGTGGGAAGCCGTGGCATTGCGAACTTGCCACGCATCGTCCGCGCCGTGGTACGATTCGTCAGCGCGATCGGCGGCTTGCCGTTCATCGTTCCTGCGATGGGCAGTCACGGCGGTGCTACCGCCGATGGCCAAACGAAGCTGCTGGCTTCATTCGGCATCGACGAGGGCTCGATGCAGTGTCCGATTGTTTCGACGATGCAAACGATCGAGCTTAGCGCTACCGCCGACGGTGTTCCGATTCACTTTGACCACGCGTCCAGCGAGGCGGATCACGTCATCTTGATCAACCGGATCAAACCACACACGCGACTGGTGGGCGATTACGAAAGCGGCTTGGTCAAGATGTTGCTGGTGGGACTTGGCAAACATCGTGGCGCCGTTGCTTACCATCAAGCGTTTCAATCGTACGATTATCGCCTTGACCGAATCGCACCGATCGTCGTTCCCATGGTGCTGAAACGAATGCCCATCACACTCGGATTGGCGATCGTCGAAGACGCGTATGAACACACGGCGATGATCGAAGCCGTGGCTCCAGAGGATTTCTTGACGCGCGAACCGGAGTTGCTGAAGATCGCGCGAACTTGGATGCCGCATTTGCCTTTCGATCATGCCGATCTGCTGATCATCGATCGTATCGGCAAGGAAATCAGCGGGACCGGGATGGATACCAATGTGGTCGGTCGCAAGTCGAACGACAACGCGGCGGCACCGAAGGAGTACCCCAAGATTCGCCAAATCTACGTGCGTGGATTGAGCCCTCAAACGGCCGGCAATGCGACCGGCATCGGCATCGCCGAGTATTGTCGTGCTCAAGTAGTTCGCGACATGGATGTGGAAGTTACACGCGTGAATTGTTTGACAAGCGGACATGTGACGGCGGCGGCAATTCCCATCCACTTCGAAACCGACCGCGAAGTGCTCGCGGCAGCGATGACGCAAGTAGCTCGGCCGCGACTCGACACCGTCAAGTGGATGTGGATTCCCGATACGTTGCGATTGGGCGAAGTGGTTTGCAGCGAAGGCTATTGGGCCTCGGCGGCGCACCGCGAAGATTTTGGGATTCTCGGTGATCCGGAACCGTTGCGATTTGATGCGGATGGAAACCTTGTGTCGCCGTTTATTGAACACGCATCAAGCTAGAGTGAACATGCTCGAAATTCGCGTCCGCTATTGCGAGTGCGACCCGATGGGGTTGGTGCACCATTCCAACTATCTGACCTACATGGAAATGGGGCGGACAGAATTGCTGCGTTCAAGCGGTGGCCGCTACCGATCGATGGAAGAAGCGGGCCAGTTCGTGGTGGTGGTCCGCGCCGACGTTCGATACCGTCAACCGGCTCGTTATGACGATATGATTGTGGTCGAGACCACGATAGCCCAGGTGACTGCGGCAAAGATTGTGCACCACTACGTCATCCGGCGGGAGACGACGGTTCTTGTCGAAGCCGATGTCACGCTGGCCATCATCGACCGCGATGGCAAACTGCAACGCGTCCCGCCCGAACTCGGAGCCCCCGAGTAGATCCGTTGGTGTGCAGGCTTCAGCCGAATTCTTCACATGCGATACCGGGCGGCTAAAGCCTGCACACCAACACACCTCCCCTTCGACGTCGATTGATTGCACGTCGCGGCTGAGAATCGAATACAATGGAGGGCCCCACACACGTCCGCGAATCCTACGGCGTCCCACCTGTGAACAACCCACGCCTTACACCGACGGTCACGGTGATCACTCCGCGAAAGTCGACGGCCGATCGTGAACCGACGCCGCGATCGATTCGACCATGGTGGGCGTACTTACTCAGTCTCATCGTCACCACGGGATGTGCCGCTTGTCTCGTGGAACCGTGTTTCGCAGGTGGAGTCGAATTTGATCGCGAGGTCGCCCCGATCCTGGCTTCCCATTGTCTGGAGTGTCATTCGGGCAACGAGCCCGAGGGTGATCTGTCGCTGGTGGATGATTTTTTCCTTCACCAGCGCGAGTCGTCGGATAGCGTGATTGTCGCCGGAGCCTCATCGGATAGCTCGCTGTGGCAACGGATTGCGACGGATGAGATGCCGCCAAAGCATCCGCTTAGCGAGAGTGACAAGTCAACCATCCGCCGCTGGATCGATGAAGGCGCACAATGGGGCACGTCGCCGATCGATCGCTTTGCCATTACGACGGATACTCGTGCAGGTCGAGATTGGTGGTCGTTGCAACCCGTGGCTAGCGTTGTGCCTCCGGCGATTGAATCAGCGTCGTGGGGCAACAACGCGATCGACGCGTTCATCCAACGGCGGTTGCACGAACGTGGGCTGGCACCAGCACCGGCCGCGGACCCGCGATCGCTGGTCAGACGATTGTATTTCGATTTGGTCGGGTTGCCGCCTTCACCGGAAGTTATCGCCACATTTGCCGCCGATCCGTCGGAGTCGGCTTACCAAGCGATCGTCGACGAATTGCTCGCGTCGAAACACTATGGCGAGCGTTGGGCGAGGCACTGGATGGACGTCGTTCGCTTTGGTGAAAGCGATGGATTCGAACGTAATTTTCCGCGAGAAAACGCGTGGTCTTATCGAGATTGGTTGATTGATTCGATCAACAACGACATGCCGTATGACGAGTTCGTGCGCATGCAATTGATCGGTGATCAAATGGTGGGTGGGATCGAGGGCGCGACCGCGACAGGCTTTTGGGTCGCCGGAGTCCACAACACGGTCGTCGGTGGAAGCAAACGGATGCGTGAGCTAGCGCGCCAGGACGAGATCGAGGACGTGCTGGCAACCATCGGGCAAACCTTCCTGGGACTGACCGTCCATTGTGCGCGGTGCCACGACCATAAGTTCGATCCGATCACCCAAGTCGAATACTATAAACTCGCGTCGTCGATCTCGGGTCTCGATTTTGGCGAGCTCACCGTGACCAACGATTCGGATTCATTGCGACTGCAAGAGTTGAATCAACAAATCGCCTCGACCCAGTCTGAATTGCAGAAGATGCAACAAACGATTCGCGATCGCGTCATCGCGCAATACGAACTCGCGAGCCAGCACGAAAACTCCACAGCCTCCGGCACGAAAACACCCGATCCCGTCGCACAATGGGACTTTGACAAGGACTTTGGCGACAGTCGCGGATCGTTGCATGCAGCGGCGGTTGGCAACGCGAGGATCGAAGACGGAGCATTGGTGCTCGATGGTGAAAGCTACGTCGAAACCGGTCCACTCGCGATCGACGTCGCGGCGAAATCGCTGGAGGTGTTCGCGCAATTGAGCGATGGCGATCAATCCGGTGGTGCCGTGATGTCGCTGCAGTCACAAACCGGAGACGCGTTCGATGCGATCGTCTACGCCGAACAAGAACCCAAGCGTTGGTTGGCAGGAAGCGAAAGTTTTGTGAGAACGGCGTCGTTTGCTGGGACGGACGAGACTTTGGCGACCGAAACACCCGTGCATTTGGTCTGGGTCTATGCGGCCGATGGGATGATCACCGCGTATCGTAACGGAGAAGTTTACGGACGTCCCATCCGCAAATCGCCCATCCACTTGTTTCCTGGCGAGACGTCGCAAATCCTTTTTGGGCTTCGCCACAAGCCCGCGGGCGGCAATCGGTTTTTGCGAGGGCGAATCCTGCAGGCCTCGTTCTACGATTCTGCCCTGACGGCCGACGAAATTGGTGAACTCGCGGCGCGCACCGCCGGCGTGGTGACGCAGTCTCGGATGGAGGATTCGCTAACGCCCGAGCAGCGCCAGCACCGTGAATCGCTAACGAGCAAGATCGCGGATTTGACTCGGACTCGAGATAAACACGTGGCAAGCACGACTCGCCGCGTTTACACGTTGAAGCCGGGCAAGGCGACGACAACGCACGTGCTGCTTCGTGGCGATCCCGACACTGTTGGCGACGTCGTCACCCCAGGTGCTATTGCCAGTGTTTTCGGACCTGATGGCGGTGGAGATTTCCAATTGTCGGCTGATGCGGCGGACAGCGAGCGTCGCAAAAAATTGGCGATGTGGATCACGGACCCGATGAACCCGCTGTTCGCTCGCGTGATCGTCAATCGCATTTGGCACTATCACTTTGGTACGGGCATTGTGGACACGCCCAATGATTTTGGTTTCAACGGCGGCCGACCCTCGCACCCTGAGTTGCTCGACTATCTCGTGGGGCAGTTTCGTGCGGATGGCTATCGGCTCAAGCCACTTCATCGCATGATTGTGACGTCGAGTGCCTATCGCCAATCTGCTCGCGACATTTCCGAGACGGATCGCGAAAAAGCGATGTCCGTGGATGCGACTAATCGATTGCTTTGGCATGGCCCTTCACGACGACTGGAAGCGGAATCCGTCCGCGATGCGATGTTGGTTTGCAGTGGTAAACTCAACGATCAAGTCGGCGGAGCGAGCTTCAAGGACGTCTCGGTCACGGAGAACAAGGGCACTACGTACTACGAACACGCGGACGTGGACGGCCACGATGTGTGGCGGCGTACCGTGTATCGATTCAGTCCCCGGGGTGGTCGAAGTGCATTGCTGGATACGTTCGATTGCCCCGATCCGGCGTCGACGTCGCCACGTCGAACGGTGACCACGACGCCGCTTCAAGCACTTAGTTTGCTCAACAATTCGTTCGTGTTGACGATGTCCAATCACTTTGCCGATCGATTGGTCCGCGAAAATGGGGACGACGCGGAAACGCAAGTTGATCGTGCGTGGCAATTGGCCATCGGACGGTCACCCAGCGACGACGAACGCGAGCTATCGTTGAAATTGGTGAGGGATCATGGATTAGCCGCGTTGTGTCGCGGGCTATTCAACATCAACGAATTCGTCGCGATCGATTGATTGGCTCCAACCCAAAAGGTACTTGGTAATGCATCACTCTCAACCCGTTCATCGGCGCGAGTTATTCGATTGGGGACTCCGAGGACTCGGCGCCACCGCGCTGGCGTCGCTGTTGGCACGCGAGTCCGCCGCCGAGGTCGCACGCCAATCAATGCTCACCGCCAAGGCAAAACGAGCGATCCATGTTTGTCTGGTCGGTGGCCTCAGCCACGTGGATTCGTTCGACTACAAACCCGAGCTGGAGCGAATGCATGGCAAGAATCTCCAAACGGATGAGCAAGTCGATTTGTTCTTTGGCAAGATGGGACAGTTGCGGCAATCGGACTGGAAATTCAAACCTCGCGGCGAAAGTGGTTTGATGATCTCCGACATGTTCCCGCACATCGCGGAGCTGGCGGATGATTTGACGCTGCTGCGTTCCATGCAATCCAAGTCAGCCAATCACACTCCCGCGCTATTTCTTTCGAATAGCGGCTTCGAATTCAATGGGTTTCCCTCGATGGGAAGTTGGATTTCCTATGGCATGGGATTGGAAAACGAATCGTTACCCGCGTATGTGGTGCTCAACGACGAACGCGGTGCGCCAAACACCGGCGCGTCGACGTGGAGCAGTTCATTCTTGCCTTCGAACCACCAGGGTGTCGTGATTCGCGGTGGGGAACAAGCCGTGCGTGATCTTTACCCGGCGTATGCAATCGCTCCTCATACCGATGCAGCGACACGAGACTTCATCGATCAAATCAATCGTGCGCAGGCGGCCGTGCATCCGCATGATGCTGACATCGTTGCTCGATTGAAAAGCTACGAGCTTGCCGCCAAGATGCAAACATCGATTCCCACGGTTGCGGATTTCGCGAGTGAGACGGCCGCCACCCAAAACGATTACGGAATTCATGAGCCTAATACCGCCGACATGGGACGTCGTTGTCTACTCGGTCGACGATTGCTTGAACAAGGCGTTCGATTCGTGCAACTTTTCTCTGGCGGACCGGTCGCGGGCAATCCCCGGGCGAGCTGGGATGCGCACGAGAACGTCAAGGAAAACCATACCATCGAAGCTGAACGAATCGACAAACCCGTCGCCGCACTACTACGCGATCTCAAACAACGCGGGATGCTTCAAGACACATTATTGTTATTCACCACCGAATTCGGACGCACTCCGTTCGCACAGTCCGAAGCCGATCAAGTAGGCCCGGGCCGAGATCACAATCGGTACGGATTCAGTTGCTGGATGGCCGGCGCGGGGCTCAAGTCGGGGATCTCGGTGGGTAGCACCGATGAGATCGGATGGAAGGCTGCCGAGAGACCGATTCCATGGCATGATTTTCACGCCACCGTATTGCACTTGTTCGGTATCGATCACACTGAGTTAACGTTCTATCACAACGGCATCAATCGTCGGCTGACGAACGTTCACGGAGACGTCGTCAAAGAGGTTTTGGCTTAAGTCATGTCGAGTTACGATCACATTCCGTTTTGCACTACGGATTCATGGCGAATAGCGGCCTGCGCCGTCATCGCGATGGTCATTTGTGCGTCCTTGCCAACCTCTGTCGCGGCAGTTGACTTTGTCGGCGAAGTGCAACCGATCTTTGCCCAGCACTGCGTCGGGTGTCACGGCGAGTCGAAACAGAAAAGCGGTCTTCGGTTGGATATCAAATCCGAAGCCTTCAAGGGCGGTGACGGCTATGGCCCAGCCGTGGTCGAAGGCGACGCCGATGCGAGTCCGATCATTGAACTTGTCACCAGCGACGATCCCGAGATGCGAATGCCACCAGGCAACCATGCATTGTCCGTCGCCGAAGTCGATGTGTTGACCCGTTGGATTCGCGAGGGAGCCGTTTGGCCCGACGGGGTTGATCATGCCAAGCTCCAAGACCGAACCGATCATTGGTCGTTCAAGCCGCTCGCCCCGCAAGCGAGTCGTTCGATCGATGATTTTATCGATGAACGCTTGGCGGCAAGTGGCTTGCAAATGTCACCGCCCGCGGACCGCGGCACTTGGTTGCGACGCGTCCATTTCGATTTGATCGGCTTGCCGCCTTCACCGGATGCGATCGATTCTTTCCAGAGAGACCAATCGCCGGACGCTTACCAGCGAGTGGTGGATCGATTGCTACAGTCGCCGCGTTATGGCGAGCGGTGGGCGCAGCATTGGTTGGATGTCGTTCGTTACGCTGACACCGACGGATTCGAAGTCAATACGCCCCGCCCGAACGCTTGGCCGTACCGCGACTACGTGATCGACGCGATCAATCGCGACTTGTCGTACGACCAATTCGTGCGCGAACAACTCGCCGGTGATGCTTACGCAACGAACGCGGCGACGGGGTTTCTCGTCACCGCGGCCGCGCTGTTGCCAGGCCAAATCGGCAAGGACGACGAGTCCATTCGATTGGCTCGACAAGACTCGCTCGCCGAAATCATCATCAATACCAGCGAAGCGTTCTTGGGATTGAGCATCGGATGCGCCCGATGCCACGACCACAAGTTCGACGCGATCAGCCAACGTGACTATTACGCGCTGCAAGCGTTCTTTGCCGGCGTGCAATATGGGGAACGCCCCATCACCAACGAGATATCGTCGCAGAAAAAATTGGAACTGGAGTCGGCGAGATCGCAATTGAAGCGGGTTCGCGGCCAAGTGGATGAGCTTCGCAACTCACTGGGGCTTCGGGCGACCAATGCTCGGCTTAACGAAGAGACGTTCGCCCCCGTACAGGCGAAATGGGTTCGCTTGACGATTCACGATGCCAATCATCATCCGTCGCTGGGGTTGATTGAGCCCTGTATCGATGAACTCGAAATTTTCACGGACGAACCGACGCCGCGAAACGTCGCCCTTGCGAGCGAGGGTGCGACTGTCACAGCTTCGGGAAGTCGAATCTCCGCGCCGCATCGTCTGGAGCATCTCAACGACGGAAAGTACGGAAACAGCCACAGTTGGATGTCGGACGAGAAAGGCCGCGGCTGGGTGATGATCGAATTGGCTGAGCCGATGACGATCAATCGCGTCGTTTGGGGACGTGATCGAGAGGGCAAGTTCGAGGATCGACTCGCCACCGTGATCACACTCGAAGCCGCATCGGAGCCGGATAACTTTCAACACTTGGCGGGGATCGAACTTGATCGGCTCGACCAATGGACTTCTCTTAATGCAGACGATGGCTTATTGGCACAGCAAACGAGGATCGAGAAAAGCATCAAGCGGCTCGAGCAATTGCCGATGGTTTTTGCTGGCAAGTTTACATCGCCGGAGATGACGTACGTGCTATCACGTGGTGATCCGGAACAGCCACTGGATCTTGTACCGCCGGCGGTTCCCGCGGCACTCGGTGATACAACACTCGAATCGGATTCGCCGGAACAGTCGCGTCGTGTTGCGCTGGCCCAGTGGATCGCGGATCCTGGGAATCCGTTGACGCCACGCGTTGCCGTGAATCGAATCTGGCAGGGTCATTTCGGTATCGGGATCGTCGCGACGCCGAGTGATTTTGGTCGCAGCGGTGCGAGACCCAGCCATCCGGAGTTGCTCGATTGGCTCGCGGCTGAATTCATTCGCAGCGGTTGGTCGAGCAAGCACTTGCATCGATTGATCGTGTTGTCAAAAACGTATCGCCAATCCAGCGAGTTGCGAGCCGACGCGGTGGCGATCGATGGTGAGACGAGATTATTGTGGCGTTATCCGACGCGGCGGTTGGAAGCCGAGTCGATTCGCGACACGATGCTGGCGGTCAGCGGCCGATTGAATCTCACGACCGGTGGCCCCGGCTTTAATCTTTTCCAATCGCATGGAGGACTCAGCGGGTTTCCGCCGGTGGAGTCGTTCACCGGTGATGGGCTGCGAAGGATGATTTACTCGCACAAGATTCGGATGGAGCGAGAATCCGTCTTCGGAGCCTTCGATTGTCCCGACGCTGGCCAAAGCATGCCGCGTCGATTGCAATCGACCACACCGATCCAAGCACTGAATCTTTTCAACAGCCGCTTTACGATCGAACAATCCGACGCGTTCGCAATGACCGTCAAGTCGCTGACGAGCGATGATGCGGCGGAGCAAGTCGATACCGCGTTTCGTTTGGCGCTCGGACGACGTCCCAGTGCCGATGAGACTGAGTGGGTATTGCCGGTCGTTCGCCAACATGGATTGCCGACGCTTTGTCGTGTCCTGTTCAACTCGAATGAGTTCTTATTCCTACCATGAAGGTGCCCTCACCCGTGTCGGATTTTTCAATCAATCGACGCCGCTTTCTCGGTGACACGACGACGGGCATCGGCTCGATCGCCTTGGGAAGTCTGCTCGCTCATGACCACGCCTCGGCTGCATCACCGCTGATCGATCCATCACAACCCTACGCCGCGCGGCCCACGCACTTTGCGCCTCGGGCGCGTAATGTGTTGGTGATTTTTTGCGCTGGCGCGGTCAGCCAACTCGAGACATGGGACTACAAGCCGGAGCTCATTAAACAGGATGGCAAGCCGCTCGTCGGTGGGCCCGCCGTGACGTTCCAAGGCCCCGCCGGTGAACTCGCACGACCCCAGTATAAGTTTCGTCCCCGCGGCCAAACGGGGAAAATGGTTTCGGACATGATCCCGCATTTGGCTGAATTGACCGACGAGTTTGCGTTCGTGCATTCGCTAACGAGCAAGTCGAATACTCACGGGCCGGCCGAAAACTTTCTCTCGACCGGGTTTGTCGAAGATGGATTTCCCAGCATCGGTGGCTGGGTCAGCTATGCGCTGGGAAGCGAGAACCAGAATCTACCGGCCTTCGTCGCAATCCCGGATCCCCGAGGTGTTCCGCAAGCGAGCGTGAATAATTGGGGTGCAGGTTTTCTGCCTGCCGAGTTTCAAGGGACTCCGTTTAGCACCAAGAATCCAATTCGCCATTTGACTCCGCCGGCCGAAGTGGCATCGGCGACGGATCGTGACGCGATGCGGCTGTTGCAACAATTGAATGAACGCCACTTGCAATCGCATCAAGGCGAAGGTCGATTCGCCGCTCGGATCGCAAGCTACGAATTGGCTGCGCGCATGCAGTTGAGTGTCCCCGAGATCAGTGATCTTAGCAGCGAGTCTGCGCACACGCTTCGCGACTACGGGGCCGATGATGAGTCGAATCCGCACAAGGCCGCTTTCGCCCGCAACTGTATTCTCGCAAGGCGGTTGATCGAACAGGGCGTGCGCTTTGTGACGTTGTTCAATGGTGCCTATGCGAGCGGTGGCGAATTGAACTGGGACGGACACAGCAAGCTCAAAGAGCAATACGACAAGCACGCGGCAATCCTCGATCAACCTGCTGCGGCACTCATTCGCGACATGAAATCTCGCGGAATGCTTGAAGATACCCTGATCGTTTGGTGCACTGAGTTCGGACGAATGCCCATGTTCCAAAAAGGGGCGTTGGGACGCGATCACAATCCGGATGGATTCACGTGCTGGCTAGCTGGTGCTGGTGTCAAACGTGGAACCAGCCACGGCGTCACCGACGAACTTGGACGCCGAGCCGTGCAAGACATCCACCCGCTTTATGATCTCAACGCCACGATCCTGCATTTGCTTGGGCTTGATCACGAACAACTTACGTTCGAACACAATGGAGTCCAACGTCGGTTGACCAACGTAGAGGGACACGTTATTCGCGAGATTCTCGCATGACGCTTTCGTCATTGCTCGAATTGACATCGAGCGATTGCCGAATCTTGATTGCCAGATCTCTCATCGAAAACGGCTTCTGCAAAAAATCGACATCCCGGCGCAAAATGCGGTCCCGTAGTTCATGATCTGCAACGTAGCCAGACATCAGGACAATGCGGATATCGGGCTTCAACGCGCTCACGCGAGTCGCGAGTTCTTCACCGCTCAGCCCCGGCATCACCATGTCGGTGATCACCAATCGAACGGTGTCGACATACTTAGAAAAAATGTCGATTGCCTCGTAACCATCTTTCGCCGTGATGACTTCGTATCCATGACCCGTTAGAACGGTGCTGATCATGTCACGCAGCGCCGAGTCGTCTTCGACAAGTAGGATCAGTTCCGAACCGTTGACCGCCGCGTTCGCCTCGCCTGATTTCGCGGGCGACGTGGACGGTAACGTCGAAATGGGAAAGTGGACAAGGAACGTGGTGCCGACACCCACTTCGCTCAATACTTCGATACAACCCTCGCTCTGGTTGACAATCCCGTAGACCGTTGCCAGTCCAAGCCCGGTGCCCCGTCCCAACGGCTTGGTCGTAAAGAATGGTTCAAAGATTCGCTCGATCATGTTCGGCGCCATTCCGCAGCCGTTGTCCGAAACGCTCAGCAGCACGTATTCACCCGGCTCCAACCGAAACCCGGTTCCGATCTTTGGCTCATCAAGAATCACGTTCTCGGTACAAATCGAAAGTCGGCCGCGTCCGCCCATCGCGTCACGGGAATTGATTGCCAAGTTCAGCAAAAGTTGAGAGATTTGACCGCGATCGACACAGACACATTTCACTTCGGGTGCGAGCGACATTTCGAGCTCGATGTTCGCACCGATCAGCCGCTTGAGGAGCGTCGCCGTCTCGACGATGACATCATTGAACTCGAGTGTCTCTGGTTTGCGAACTTGTCGACGGCTGAACGACAGGAGCTGGCGCGTCAATCCCGCGGCGAGCGCGCTGGCCATCTTGATTTCTTGCAAGTACACCCACGTTTTGTCAGTCGTCTCGAGCCCGTCTAGCAACATGCTCGTATAGCCATCGATGACGGTTAACATGTTGTTGAAATCGTGCGCGACGCCACCCGCCAATTGTCCGACGGCTTCCATCTTTTGCGATTGTCGCAGTTGTTCTTCGGTATCTCGCCGCGAAGTGATGTCCGTTTGCACGGCGACGAAGTGAGTCACTTTGTCGGTTTCGTCGCGGATCGGAACGACGGTCAGCTTGTTCCAAAATGCCGTGCCATCTTTCCGGTAGCTCAAGAACTCGGACTCGCTTGATGATTCCTCGCGAATGGCATCATCCACGACCGTGGTGGCGGAATCTTTGCATCGCCTGTCCTGAAGAAATCGAAGGCCGCGACCGATCGTTTCCGCCGCGGTGTACCCGGTGATCGACTCGAACCCACGGTTTACAAAAATGATCGGGCAATCAAAAAGCGACGCATCGGAGATGACGATGCCTTGTCCCAGAACTTGAATCGCACGATCTTGGATTCGCAACATGGCTTGAGACGCGCTGAGCCGATCTTCAATATCGCCTCGCTCGCGTCGCAATCGCGATTCGTCCAGAGCCCGTTGGACGGCGGATCCGAGTCGCCCAAGCCGGTCTTTGAGTAAATAATCCGTCACGCCACGGCGCATTGATTCGACCGCGAGTTCTTCACCCACGGTGCCGGAAACGAGAATGAATGGGATGTCGCGTCCGCTCGCTTGCAGTAAGGCGAGCGCCTGTAGCCCGTCAAACTTCGGCATCGAAAAGTCGCTGAGAATGAGTTGTGGCGATAACTCGAGCGCCAACACGAAATCCGCCGCCGTCTCGACGCGTTTCCAATCTGGCGTAAAGCCCGCTCGACGCAATTCGCGTATCAACAACTCGGCATCGATGTCGTTGTCCTCGACAATGAGCACGCGAATTGATTCCATCATGGAATGGCTCCTTTGGCTACGCGTTTTCAAACAGTGAAGTCCGTGTAATGGATCTTGTCAAAGGTCCTCGGGTGCTGGGATCTTTAACAAGACCCACGACGTCAGTGGGTGATCCCTCGTTCCTTAATACTCGGGAACTTGGTTGACTAGCAGCCAGAATTGCCCGAGTTGCAACACCGCGCTGGAGAAACTCTCAAACTCAACCGGTTTGACGATGTAGCTGTTCACACCTAAGTCGTAACTGTCGACGATATCACGTTGTTCGTTCGACGACGTCATCACGACGACCGGGATTCGTCGAGTTCGCTCGTCGCCGCGCATGATGCGAAGCACATCGAGTCCATCGAGCTTTGGCATTTTCAGATCGAGCAGCACAAATTTGGGGCGCAGTCCCGGATCGCGATCCTCAAACTCGCCTTCACAAAACAACCAATCCACCGCCTGTTGGCCGTCACGCACATGGACGACTTTATTCGCCAAGTTGCCTTTGCGAAGTGTTCGCAACGTCATTTCCGCATCGCGGGCGTTATCTTCGACAAGAAGGATCTCAACATCGATCGGTTTGTTCATGAATGATTAGTCCGGAATCGTGAAGTAGAACGTCGCACCCTCGCCGAGCTTGCTTTCCGCCCAGACTTTACCCGCGTGCCGATGTACGATCCGCTGGACGAGCGCCAGCCCGACTCCCGTCCCTTGGAACTCTTCCTCACTGTGCAGTCGCTGAAAAACGGCGAAAAGCTTATTGCTGTATTTTTCGTCGAAACCGACGCCGTTGTCTCTGACATAGTAGACGGTATTTCCACCGCGTGTTGTGCATCCGACTTCGATCGTTGGTTCAGTCTCATGACTACTGAATTTGACCGCGTTACCTAGAAGATTTACGTACACCTGTCGCAGCATGGCGATGTCGCCACTCACGGTCGGCATGGCATGCAGACACAACCGCGGCTGGGCGGTAACGTCGACGGTCACTGAGTCGTAGACGGATTGAGCGAGCTGCGTCATATCGATCGAGCTTCGTTGCAGCGGCTGGCGGCTGAGTCGTGAGAACGTCAACAAGTCATCGATCAATCGTCCCATTCGCCTCGCTTCGTTGCTCACCACGTCGAGCATACGATTTCCTTCTTCGTCGAGCCGGTCTGCGAAGTCCTCTTTGATCATTCGGACGTAACCGTCGACCCCACGCAGCGGCGCGCGAAGGTCGTGCGAGACGGAGTAGCTGAAGGCTTCCAGTTCCCGATTCGCCGCTTCCAAACGCTGGTTGGTCGCTTGCAACTGTTGGGCACTATGAAAGACCTCCGCCTCCATTTGTTGAAGACGGCCGGTAAGATCGTTGCTCGCATCGAGGGACTTGGATTTTTGAAGCACAAACTCGGTAACCTCTTCGACACGATGCACGATGTACTTGATACGCCGGTCGGCTCCGAACACGGGCGAATTGATCGGACTCCAATACCGTTCTTCGAAAGTTCCATCGGGTCGGCGTACATCGTACTTTTGGATCGCCATGATGTCGGGAATCAAGTTTTGTCGAACTCGATTGAGTGAAGCGAGCAAGTTCGTTTCGCCATCAGCGTCGATATCGTCGGGGTTGTCCGGAAACACATCAAACAAGTTTCGCCCGACGATTCCCTCGCGCGTCGTCAGTGTCGCTTCGAGATACGCGTCACTTACCGAGACAATCGTCAAGTCCGGGGTCAGCACCAAGTAGAGCCCCGGAAGCGATTCAAAGATGCTGTTGATCTCGGCACGGCTTTGTTGCAATTGCACGTTGGCGGCTTCCAATTGCAACGTTCGCTGGGCGACGCGTTCTTCCAGCTCCACGTTCATCGCGCGAATTTTGTCTTCCGCTCGTTTGAGCGCGTCGACGTCTGTATTCGTGCCGAACCACTGGTACGCTTTTCCGTCGGAGTCAATGACGGGTTCGACTCGCGTCAGAAACGTACGAAAGACACCATCGGCTCCGCGGATGGATGTTTCTGTCGCCAACGGTTTGCCGGCCGCGACCGCCGCCTCCCATTCGGCGACAACTCGGGGAAACTCACTCGGGTGAAAAACGTCGCGCCATCCCCAGCCTTGCATGGAATCAAACGTGGTACCGGTGTACTCGTACCAACGATCGTTGTACCAGTTGACCGAACCATCGGCGCTAGCGATCCAGGCTAACTGGGGAATCGAGTTCGCCATCGTCCGAAATCGCAACTCGCTCTCACGGAGCTTTTCCTCCATCTCTTTGCGTTCATCAATGTCCTCAACAATGGCGACAAAATGCACCGGCTCGCCAGTATTGTCACGAACGATGGACCCAGTGAGGTTGACCCACACCGCTTTCTTGCGAGTGTTCAGATACCGCTTTTCCAGCGTGTAGGTGGAAATCGTGCCTTCGACGAGTTGACGAGCGAGATCAACATCAATGTCCAAGTCATCAGGGTGAGTGATTTCTTGAAAGGAACACGATTGAAGCTGTTCTCGTGACATTTCCAGAATGTCAGCATAACGCTGATTGACAAGTTTGAACTTACCGTCGAGCGTTACGTGAGCCACGCCGACAGCAGCCTGTTCAAAGATGCCACGAAACTCCGCTTCACTTTGAGCCAGTTGACGTTGCAGGCGCATTTGGTCGCTGATGTCTCGAGAGATCTTGGACGCCCCAATGACCATTCCAGTACTGTCACTCACCGGCGAAATCGTCGACGAAACGCTGATTAATCGCCGATCTTTGCACACTCGTAGCGTGTGGAAATGCTTAACGTTTTCTCCTCGCGAGATCTTGGCGAGTATCTCGCCCTCTTCGTTGAGACGATCGGGCGGGATCAAGATCGTCATCGGTTTGCCCATGGCTTCGGCAGCGGAATAGCCATAGGTTTTCGTTGCACCCGCATTCCAACTGGTGATGATGCCATCGAGAGTCATGCTGATGATTGCGTCGTCGGAGGAGTCGACGATCGCCGCCAAGTAGGCAAGGGAATCGTATCCCCGGGTGTTTCTTCCTGGATCTTCATCAGAGCCATCAGACATAAACAAAGCTACCAACGCGGTGGGATGATCAAGATGGACCGACCGATTGATTCAAATCAGTCTTCGGCACACCAGTGCTCCGCCGGATCGTCGGCCAAGGAACTCGTCTATCATACGACGAGCGGGGGGCCAGAGCAAAGTCAGCCAGCCGTTCCGCGATTGATGAAACTCATCAGCAATCGTAGCGTTGCCAGCACCGATTGGATGGACGTCGTCTCATTGGTGGTGTGATATCCCGTGGTGGGAATCTGAAGCGTGGTCCCGTTGATGCTGCCACCGGTTGCCGCAACGAGTCGGCCGAGTTCGGTACGACCCAGCGATAAGGGTTTGCTGCGTGTCGCATTGACCGCTTCGACATACTCGTCCTTAAAACTGTATCGGATCCCAAAATCGTGGCACCGAGAGGCCAATTCGTTGGTCAGTGTGATGGCAAAGGCGCCATTGGCATCTTTGCGTCGCAGCACCACGTCTTGCTCTTCCGCCGACTCGCGCGTGGGGTAGGGACTGGTGTCGATGACAAGCAAACGATCGGTCAGCAATTGTTGGCTTTGAAACCAAGAGAGAGCATACCGCCAACTTCGACCGGCTTCCTCTTGCGCGGTGAATAGCGCGGTCCCTTGGAAACCATGTCGGAACAAGTGAATCAACATCGCGACGCTGAGCACGTTATCCAGTTGGGCGGACAAATGACCGTCGTGAATTCGCAATCGATCAAGAAACGAAATCGGTGTGCCGGGCTGTAGAAATTCGAGACCATCGAGTTCGAAAATCAGATTGTGGCGATGGGGGCAAACGTAGGAACGCGTGATCGACCCCTGTCCCTGATAGGTGCCCGTGTAAGGCAAATGAGCTTGAACTCGTTGACCTCGAAACCGATCCGCGATCGAACCCATCATTTGCTCGGATACCGAATCACCGGTTTGGTCGCTGCGGTTCCCGGTGATAAACGCGGCATATTGGAATTCATTGGGACCGGTGCAAAGCAAACCGTGACGATCAATATGTGCCGAAACAATCAAGCTCGTCGGATCGCCCCCCTGGGCTACCAATACTCCATGAAAATAGCGAACGGTGACGCCGACCTCCTCCAGTTCACGCCGGATGGTCCGAAAAAAAGAATCCTCCGTCCCCACGACCGCCGGCTCGCGGATCAACATTTGAAGTGTGGTGAGAAAGCCGTCAAAGTCGAGGGCCGCAGCGGCGGCGGCAGTGACCGTTACTTGGGCATCGGACGTCACTGGAGAAGCTAGGGTGCTCATGAACTGCGCAGTATTTAGGTTTCTGGTCCTCAGAAAATTGCCCGGTTTTCAGAAAGCAATTCCTGTACCCGATCACATCGCTGCTCCGGCGGCCAGCACATTCGTGCTTCCGCGGCCGCTGGTCGTTACACTAGACCCAACCCCACCGTTGTAACCCAGAATGATGATCCAGAAATGAAGAGAATGACCCCGCCAACCGCCTGGTGCATTGACCGGTTTTTTGTGCACGCCGCTCGCAAGTACGATCGACCAACGTGGATCGTGGTCTTGTTGCTATGTTGCGCCGGAGCGGTGGGGCTGGGGACGCGAGACTGCGATGCCGCGGAACACCCAAACTTCATCGTCATTTTCGCCGATGACCAAGGGTACAACGATCTGGGGTGTTTCGGGTCCAAAACGATTCGCACTCCGAACATCGATCGTTTGGCCGCAGAGGGACGTCGCTTCACAAGTTTCTACACGGCATGTTCGGTATGCTCGCCATCACGCACGGCGCTGCTCACCGGCAGCTACCCCAAGCGTGTCGGAATGCACCGCCACGTCTTGTTTCCGCAAAGCGACTACGGACTGCATCCCGAGGAATACACCATCGCGGATCACTTAAAATCGCAGGGCTATGCGACCGCGTGTGTGGGCAAATGGCATCTCGGTCATCATCCCGAGACGCTGCCGCAGGCGAATGGATTCGACTCGTATTACGGCATCCCTTATTCGAACGACATGAACTATCCCGATAACCAAGGCAAGCCAAAGCTACCGTCAAACGAGCTTTGGACCAACCAGGAATCGGCACTCACCCAGTGGAATACGCCGCTCTATCAAAACGAAGAACTCGTCGAGTTGCCGGTCGACCAACGAACAATCACGCGGCGGTACACCGACAAGGCGATCGAGTTCATCACATCGAACCAAGATCAGCCATTCTTTCTGTACTTGCCACACTCGATGCCCCACATTCCGTTGTACGTTCCCGACGATGCGTACGATCCAGATCCGGCGAACGCGTACAAGTGCGTGATTGAACATATTGACGCCGAAGTGGGGCGGCTGGCCGATACGGTGCGCCGGCTCGGGTTGTCCGATTCGACTTACATCATCTACACGAGCGACAATGGTCCGTGGTTGCAATTCAAGAATCACGGCGGCAGCGCATTCCCGCTGCGCGATGGCAAGGGCACCACGTTCGAAGGCGGCCAACGTGTTCCCTGTGTGATGTGGGGACCAGGACGAATCCCTGGGGGAACCAGCACCGACGCATTCACGTCCACTCTGGACCTGTTGCCGACAATCGCATCGCTGGCCGGAGCCCCGCTCGTCGGCGGAAACACGATTGATGGCTATGACATCACATCCGCACTGACCACCGACACATCCCCACGAACGGAGCTCGTTTACTATTCTTCACAAGGGGAACTCGATGGCATTCGGATCGGTGATTGGAAATACCTCGAAAAGTCACCGGCAAAGAAAGCGAACAACGCCAAACAGGCCGCTCGTGCGCCACAAAAGTTTTTGTTCAATCTTGGCTCGGACATCGGTGAGCAAGAGAATCGGATCGACGAGGAGCCGGAGATGGTAGCGAAATTCAAGCAACGAATGCAGGAAATCGACGCCGAGATCACCAAGAACGCTCGCCCGGTTTGGCGAAAGCCGACCAACTAACGCGTGAAAGCGTCTTAGCTTGGCGTAGTGGAACTTTCCAAAGTCCCCTTACCAAAACGATGCAAGATCCGCTTGAGTCCGGAAGCAGATTTTCGGAAGTGGTGGCCGAATACGTGAGTACATCGAGCAACTCAACGATGCCCACCAGTCAATCGTTGTGCCCGCGAATGACGCGAATCGACGCGAATGGCCGGACGCTTTCTTTACTTTTCAATTCGCGCTCATTGGCGTGATTGGCGGGCGATTGTTTTGAGCAGTACTGAAGAAACCGCTGATAGTCCTGCTGGTCCTGTGACGCTCGGGCTGGCAGTTTGTGCCGGAGCGTCGCCATGATGTTGTGAACCGCCAATCGTTGTGCCCGCGAATGACGCGAATCGACGCGAATCGACGCGAATCGACGCGAATGGCCGGTGGCTTACTACACTTTTCCATTCGCGCTCATTGGCGTGATTGGTGGGCGATTGTTTTGAGCAGTACTGAAGAAACCGCTGATAGTTCTGCTGGTTCTGTGACGCTCGGGCTGGCAGTTTGTGCCGGAGCGTCGCCATGATGTTGTGAACCGCCAATCGTTGTGCCCGCGAATGACGCGAATCGACGCGAATGGTCGGAGGCTTACTACACTTTTCCATTCGCGCTCATTGGCGTGATTGGCGGGCGATTGTTTTGAGCAGTACTGAAGAAACCGCTGATAGTCCTGCCGGTTCGGTGACGCTCCGGCTGGCAGTTTGTGCCGGAGCGTCGCCATGATGTTGTGAACCGCCAATCGTTGTGCCCGCGAATGAAGCGAATGGTCGGAGGCTTACTACACTTTTCCATTCGCGCTCATTGGCGTGATTGGCGGGCAGATGGTTTGGGCGGTGCTAAAGAAACCCGCAGATAGTCCAGTCGGTAATGCGAGGCTCGCCGCGTGATTGCGGACCAGTTGCTCGAAGCGATTCGACTGGGGGACGATTTTGAGATCGGGCCGCCCTGATTTCTGTGACCGAGGGTGCACCGGGCAACTATCGGTTCCAACATGGCACGATCTGCCTCCGCGGCAGAGTCGTGCGTGTTGGCCATCTCGACGTATGGAAGGATCTTTCACAAGATCCTTTACGCTTTCGGTTGGAACCCCACTTACTGTGCTGGGCTTGCCCTTGGATTACACCAACTTGGTTTTACCGGGGATCGCGTACGATGGTTCGGGCAGCTCGCTCGATTGTGTGAGCTCTTCGGGGAAGAGATCGAGTTTCGATTCTTTCGTGACGAAATCCCAAGTGACTTTTTTGCCCGTGTAGGCAGCCAGGCGCCCCATCACTGCGGTCAACGAGCTCTGTGCCGTTTGAATGAACTCGACGATTGGCTTATCAGCGCGGATGGAGTCGACAAGATCCTTGTGCTCCTGTTTGTACGCGGCGCTGATGTCACCCTTGATCGTGAACACGACGTTCCCGGTCTTGTCGCGAATCTCACAGGGATTCGAGAACGAGCCGATCGTTGCTGAGCCTTCCGTGCCGTACACGATGCTGCCGTTGCTCGATTCGCTTCCAGGAATCTGTTGACACTTGAATGACAACAATCGCTCGCCAGGATACATGTAATCGATATGCATGCTGTCCCACATCTCGCTGTCGTCGGGCCGCGTGAAACGACCACCGCCACCATAGGCGGACTCCGGCGGTCCACCCATCAACCAATTCATGGCGTCGATGTTATGCACGGCTTGTTCCGCGATTTGATCGCCTGACAACCAAACGAAATGCATCCAGTTGTGGACTTGGTATTCCGCGTCACTCATCTCATCGCGACGTGGGCGGTACCAAATCCCATTGGAACAGTAGCGAGTGGTCGCTGCGACGATGTCTCCGATCGCTCCGTCGTGAATCCGCTTGATCGATTCGATAAAACTTGTTTGGCGACGGTACTGGGTCCCCGTAACGATCGCTGTTCCGTTCGCCTCCGCCTTTTGATGCGTCTGGACACAGATCTGGTAACCGACGGGATCAACGCAGGATGGCTTTTCGGCAAACACGTGCTTGCCAGCATCAACCGCATCGCGAACATACCGAGGTCGAAAACCCGGAGGCGTTGTCATCAAGACAATGTCGATGCTCGGATCGTCCAAGATCCGTTTGTAGCCATCCAAGCCACTGAATAAATTCGCGTCAGCGACATCAACTTTGCCCGGGTGCCGCTTGGACATCGCGTCGCGAACCGATGCGGCTGTCTTGGCTTCCATATCGGCGATCGCGACGAGCTGGATGCCCTCGTTGATGCTCAATGAATCATCCGTCGCGCCGGCACCACGACCGCCCGCACCGACGAGCCCGATTCGTAAAGGTCGCAGATTCGAGTCCGGCGCCGACTCTTGGCCGTGAACCGCTGGAACAACCATGGAGCTTGCTGCGATTCCCGCCGTCACGGCAGTACTGGACTTGATAAACGCACGTCGCGACGAGGCGGTGTTCGCTGGACTAGTCGTCGCGCGAATGGGATCACTGGCTGGCTTCAAGGTGGGACTCTCCAGGTAGGGCGGGTTAAAACTGGCTGGCGCACAGTTTAATCGATCCCGTGAAGCTGTGTTGCTAACCCGGACCAGAATCAGCAATGCAGTACCCAACGTGTCTTGCGGAGTGATCGTCTCGCGCGCGGCTATCGCTTGGCGCTGCGCTCAATCCGTGGGCGGATGATGTGAGTGGCAAGACCCAACACACCGAACAATCGAATCACGTAATAGTTGATGTCGATCTCCCACCAACGATGCTGCACCGATGCACTCGCGGGATCGGCGTGGTGGTTGTTGTGCCATCCCTCACCAGCAGTCAGTAGGGTGACGAACCAATTGTTGCGGCTATCATCCTTGGTTTCGTAGTTACGATAGCCGAAGACGTGCGTGATCGAGTTCACCGACCATGTGATGTGCCACACCCATACGGTGCGAACGATGACTCCCCACACAAACACGCTCGCCGCAAGTTGATACGCTTCGGCGTTATTGCCCAGCCAGGCGACGCAAGCGATGTTTGCCACGACCGCGATCACGGCGGCGTGCGCAAGAAAGAAGATCCCGGCCGGGATCGGCAATCGCTCGATCCAGCGGTAGTAGGGGTCCGAAAGGATATCGCGGGCGTATTTTTCGTACATCGAAAACGTTGCCAATCGCGTTCGGCTCTCGTACATCAGCCAACTGACGTGGGCCCACAGGACACCCAATCGTGGTGAATGCGGATCGTCTTTGTGATCGCTGTGCGAGTGATGCATCCGATGCCATGCGACCCAGTGGGCCGGTGTTTCCTGCGCACTGCACATCGCCAACGTCACCAGCGTCCGCTCGAACCACTTGGGGGCGCGAAAGCTGCGGTGGGAAAGCATGCGATGGTAACCAATCGGGATCGCCATCTGACCGAACACAATGGTTCCGATCACAAAGGCGGCAACGCCGGTCCACGAGAAGAAATACGGCAGTACCGCCAAAAGTGCTAGCAAATGCAGCGTCGTAAAGAAAATCGCATAGTCCCAACGAATCGAAGCTGTCGTGGGACGCAGCGGGCGATCGCGATCGCTTGTGGTCAAATCGAACTCCGACAAGTCACGCTCAGCGGATCCACGTGGCTCAGCCAGATCGACACGTAGCCCAGCCCGATCATGACGTGGCTCAGTCTGATTGATCGATGGAGGTAAAATAACCTCGGAATCTGCAAGCATCTCGGCTCCTATGTGTGAATCGACATCCGGCTCGCCGAGTTCGTAGTGGACAGTGTGTGCGGGTATTGGTTTGTTTCCAAAGAATCGCCCGCCAAGCAGGATAGCCGATGCACGATTGCTTCTTGCAGTCCCAAAATTGCGTCAAATCAAAACGCGTCAAAGATTTCTCGAAACCGTGTTGACCCAGACCGCATAAATCGCAAAGTTGAGCGGGAATCGCCCATAATCTGAGTCAACGTGGTCGAATTGATCTGGTCGACCGGACGAAAATGGTGCGGCAAATGCGGTATGGATGGAGACGAAAAGTCGCTCAATTGAACCGCCTGAGCCTCGCAGGTCACGTTTCCTGCCTTGTTGATTCTGATAAACTACAGCGAAACCGACGGCGCGGTTGATACGGTCGGATTTCGTGCACCAGGGGACACCACGTGTCAGACGATACTCAATCTCAAGTCCATCTCGAGCATTACTTTAGCGCATCGCCACTGCGTGTCTTTGATGCTTGGATCGAACCGGATTCGATCCGCCAGTGGATGTTTGGCGCCCGAGTCCGCGAAGAAACCGTGTTGACGATCCGAAACGAACCCCAGGTCGGCGGCTCGTTTTTGTTCTCCGTCGAACGCAATGAGCAAATCATTGAGTACGTCGGCGAGTACTTTATCGTCGATCGGCCCAACCAGCTCGTGTTCACCTGGGCGGTCGAAGAACACTCGACGGAAAGCGACTACGTGGTCGTCAAATTTGCTCCGGAAAAGTCGGGCTGTCGACTCACGCTGCAGCATAATCTGCACGCCGATCGCACTGATCATTCCGCCGATATTCTTGCGGATTGGCCCAAAATGCTGTCCGTGCTCGAAAAAGTTCTGGCTGGCAAGTAATCGCGCTCCCGCACTGGAATACGCAACATTGCGACCGTGTGCGACAAAACGTGCACATTGACGTGAATAAATCCCCGATTTAGGCTGCGATGCAGTTCGTTCGTGACTTGGGGGGGGAGAGCGTTTGATGGTCGACATTCGCGTTGGCGTGGTGCTCGTTTGGTTGCAGCCTTGGATAATCCCTGTCGTCGCGGCGCAGTCGCTGGACATCGAGGCGCCGCCGATTTTGTACAGTGAAACGGCGGATGATAACCCAGTCAGCCGACTGATCGCTCGGATCGAATCCGGCGAAACCGTACTCCGCTACGAGCGTGATCACGGGTACCTGAAGTCGCTGCTAAGTGAGCTCGATGTGCCGGTCGAATCCCAAGTGCTGGTGTTCTCGAAAACGAGTCTGCAGGTCCAGCATATCTCGCGTCGTAACCCACGGGCAATCTACTTCAACGATGACATATATATCGGTTGGGTTCGAGGCAGTTCGTTGATGGAGGTTTCGACGAGTGATCCAAGACTCGGCGCCGTCTTCTACACGATCGAAACTTCGCCGCGCAACGTCGACATTGATCGCGCGACGTATGACTGCTTGGCGTGTCATCTTTCGACGTTGACGCAGGGGATACCCGGACATACCGTCCGCAGTGTCTTCCCGAAGTATGACGGTTCGATCAACGTTCAAACCGAGTCGTTCGTAACCGACCACACGACGCCGCTGGGGCATCGATTCGGTGGCTGGTACGTGACCGGCGACCACGGCGGCATCAAGCACATGGGCAACGCGGTACTTCGCGGCGACGCACTCGACTCCACGCACAGCTTCAATCTTGCCAACCTACGCGACGAGTTCGACGCACAAGATTGGTTGACACCGCACAGTGACATCGTCGCGCTGATGGTGCTCGAGCACCAGACACAAATGCACAACACGTTCACGCGCGCAAGTTTTGCGGTCCGACGATGGCTTTACGACATGAGTAATGTTACCCAGACAGAGGGCTCGCAACGCGAGTTCGACGTCGTGGTTGCTCAACAAGCCAAATCTGTCGTCGATGCGATGTTGTTTTGCGGCGAAGCAGTACTCGACAATGAGATCATTGGCCACAGCGGATTCACCACGATGTTTTCCAATCGAGGACCGGCGGATGGCACTGGTCGGTCGCTTCGTCAATTCGATTTGCAGTCACGATTGATGAAGTATCCCTGCAGCTTTCTTGTGTACTCGTCAAGTTTTGACAATATGCCGGAATCGCTGCGGGTCGAAGTCATCACCCAGCTCCAGCGCGTGCTCGATGGCAGCAACCGATCGCCCGACTACAACCACTTGGACGCCGAAATTCGCACCGCGATCCTTGAAATTCTGAGCGAGACCAAACCGGGCTTTGTAAAATCCTAGCGCTCGGGTCAATGAGCGATCCGGCACTACAGGCCACAAGCTCTGTCGAGGCAAAACATGGATCCACAGGTCGCCAGCCCCTCGGATCTCCAGTACGGAGACATCACCGAGCAGATCATTGGGTGCGCATTCGAAGTCATCAATGAACTCGGAGCAGGATTCCTCGAATCGGTTTATGAACGAGCGATGGACATCGCTTTGAGGGAAAAAGGGCTTGGGACACAGTGCCAGCAACCTATTCGCGTTCACTTTCGCGGGCAAACGGTTGGCGAATTCTTCGCAGACCTACTGGTGGAAGGGTGTGTCATTATGGAACTGAAAGCGGTGAAGGCAATCGCACCTGAGCATCAAGCTCAAGTTATCAACTATCTGAAGGCAACAGGCATCAACGTCGGCCTGCTAATCAACTTCGGTAACCCAAAACTCGAATTCAAGCGATTCACACGTCACAAAACGTAACGATATTGACCGACGGCTTGGTAAGAGGTTGAACATGGATTTGCAAGATCGACAGGATGAAGAACTGGGCGAAGCCTTCGGTAGGTTTTCACGGCACTCAAATCCTGTCCATCGTGTTCATCCATGTTCACTCACGCCATCACTGCAAAAACGTTGAACATGGATTTGCAGGATCGACAGGATGAAGAACCGTGCGAAGTGTTCGTCAGGTTTTCACGGCACTCAAATCCTGTCCATCATGTTCATCCATGTTACCCCCACGCGATCACAGCGAAGAAGTTGAACATGGATTTGCAGGATCGACAGGATGAAGAACTGAGCAAAGTCTTCGGTAGGTTTTCACGGCATTCAAATCCTGTCCACCGTGTTCCTCCATGTGACATATCGCTGGACGCGGTACGATCCAGCATCACGGCAATCATCGGCGCGTCGGGCTGTGACAGAACCAGCTTTCTGCAGTCGCTCGATCGGTTCAGCGACTTGATTCCCGGTTACTTGAACGCCGCCCCCCAGGAACGTATCGGAGTTGCGTCAACGCGTGGGGATTTTCGGCGCTGCGTGAACACTGACTCGGAGGTCGCGACGAAATCACGCAAATTAGCCAGTCCAAGGCTAGTGAATCTGACGCCTCTTCGCGATTCGCGATTGATCTTCTACATTCTTCGACGATAGTCGACGCATCACCAGTTGATTTGCACCCCAACCGTCACCATTCGCAGCCAGTCGGGCAACTTCATGACCGAGAATTCCACCACGCCAGCCACCGACGATTTACGAATCAGCGCCGTGAAAACGCTCGTTCCCCCTCGTCAATTGATGGCCGAAATTCCGGTGCTGCCGGCGGTGGCGAGCACCGTTGCCGACGCCCGGCGTGGCATTCAACAAATCTTGCACGAGAAGGACGACCGCCTGGTCGTGATCGTCGGACCCTGTTCCATCCATGACCCCAAAGCGGCGATGGAGTACGCCCAATTGTTGTCGGCGGAGCAGAAAAAGCACGCTTCGGAATTGCTCATCGTGATGCGAGTCTATTTCGAGAAGCCGCGGACGACCGTCGGCTGGAAGGGATTGATCAACGACCCGGGCCTGGACGACAGCTTCGAAATCAATCGCGGACTTCACACGGCGCGAGGATTGTTGCGTGACATCAATGCGATGGGGTTGCCGACTGGTACCGAGTTTTTGGACTTGATCAGTCCCCAGTACATCGCAGACTTGGTTGGTTGGGGCGCGATCGGTGCTCGCACGACGGAGAGCCAGGGGCACCGTGAACTCGCATCGGGGCTGTCGTGTCCGGTCGGATTTAAAAACGGAACGAGCGGCAATGTGCAAATCGCGGTCGATGCGATTTGCTCGGCCCAAAACCCGCATCATTTCTTGTCGGTGACCAAGGAGGGAACGTCCGCGATTTTTACAACGACCGGAAACCGTGATTGCCATTTGATCATGCGCGGCGGCACCCACATCAACTACGACGCGGCCAGCATTGATGCGGCGTCGGAGCTGCTTCAAAAAGCAAATCTGGCGGCGCGAATTATGATCGATACCAGCCACGCGAACAGTCGCAAAAAGCATTCGCGTCAACGCTATGTGTGCCGCGACATTTGTTCGCAAGTCAGTGGCGGTGACAAACGAATCATGGGCGTGATGGTTGAAAGCAACTTGGTCGAAGGTCGTCAGGATCTCGGCCCAGGCCAACTCGTTTTCGGCCAAAGCGTTACCGATGCGTGCATCGGATGGGAAGTGACGGTCGCGGTGCTGGAAGACCTTCGTGATGCCGTCGCAGCCCGGCGAATGTAGTCACCGGTACCGACCCTTGGTGTCGTTTTGCACACGGGCCAGTTTGCCGCGGTGGCGGTCGCTTGCCGGGACTCTTTTTGAGTTTTGACAAGCGCGGGGGAGGCGGATTCACTATGATGAGACGATTCGCCCTTTTCGGTACTCGCCTCCATGCCAGCCTTCAGCGATGTTTGATCCGTCCACTCTTGCCGGTCGCGATTCATTGACCGCCGATTGCATTCGGTCGCGGCGCGAATTTTTGCAAAACGCGGGCGCCGGTTTCGGTGCGATTGCGATGGCAGCCATGTCGCAGCGTGCCCTCGCGACGACTGGCCCAGAACCGCTGCCTTCTTGGTTGAATCCGAATCAGGCTCGAGTCAAGCGAGTGATTTGGTTGTTCATGCACGGCGGTCCCAGCCACGTCGATTTGTTTGATTCCAAACCCGATCTTCAGCGGCTCGCGGGAAAGCCGGTGCCGCCGAGTTTTGGGATGTTCAAGACTCGACGCAATGTCGCTCAAAACCCGTTGCTGGGACCGATGAAGCCGTTCCGAGCGCGCGGCGATTCTGGACTAGAAATCAGCGATTTTTTGCCGGAGATTTCGCGGCATGCCGACGACTTGTGTGTCATCCGAAGCCTGCACGGTGACAGCGTCAATCATCCCCAGTCTGTGTACCAGATGAACACGGGCAGCATTTTGATGGGGCGACCGAGCGTCGGTAGTTGGGTCGCGTATGGTTTAGGCACCGAGAACGAAAACTTGCCGGCCTTTGTCGTGTTGCCGGATCCTGCGGGCGGACTCAAGGGCGGGCCGCCGGCATGGGGTAATGGGTTTCTTCCAGCGACCTACCAGGGCGTGACAATGCGCGGAGGCGAGCGACCGATTTTGCATCTGCAACCCCCGCAAGGTTTCTCGATGCAGCAACAACGTCGCGCGCTGGAGTTGACCCATACGCTCAATCGTCACCACGCCGCGATCCGCGAGAACGATGATGAGTTGGGCGCACGAATCCAAGCCTACGAGTTGGCGTTTCGCATGCAGGCTTCGGCACCCGATCTCGTGGACATCTCGCAGGAGTCCGAATCGACGCTGAGAATGTACGGACTCGACCAAGACGACACGCGCGACTACGGCGGGCGATGTTTGTTGGCCCGGCGAATGATCGAACGCGGTGTACGGTTCGTCCAAGTCTACTCCGGCGACACCAATGGCTGGGACGCACACAATGATGTGCTCGGCAATCACACCAAGCTTTGCCGCGCCACGGATCGCCCCGTCGCGGCGCTGTTAGCCGATTTGAAACAACGTGGCCTGTGGGACGACACGCTCGTGATTTGGGGCGGCGAATTTGGACGCATGCCCATGAGCGAATCGGGAACTGGTCGTGATCACAATCCTTGGGGATACAGCGTTTGGCTGGCGGGTGGCGGAATCAAGGGCGGCATGAGTTTCGGGTCGACCGATGCCATCGGCTTGCGAGCCGCCGAGAACCCCGTTCACATTCGGAATTTTCACGCGACGCTGTTGCATCTGCTCGGGATCGATCACGAGGCGCTATCGTACTACCACAACGGGCTCGACGAACGACTCATTGGGCCCACGTCGGACGTTGAAATCGTCCCGGAGATTCTTGCATGACGCGATTGATCCTCCTTCTGGCCGTCGTTACGTTCGCGGTACCCTCAGTTGCCGTCGAAGCGACCGTCGAACATACGGAATCAAGCGTGATCGAATTGCCGATCGATCGGTATGATCGCGATCATTGGTCGTTTCAGCCAATCGTACGTCCCGAATTGCCATCGGTCACATTCGCGGATTGGCCTCGTCAAGCGATCGACCATTTTGTGCTCGCCCCGTGGGAGGAGTCTCACGACTCGCCACCGACGCTGGCCTCTCGCGGCGTATTGATCCGACGATTGAAGTTTGACCTGTTGGGATTGCCGCCGACGCCGGACGAGGTGTTGGCGTTTGAACGTGACACTCGCGACGATGCCTATGAACGCCTCGTCGATTCGATGCTTGCCGACCCGGCCTACGGAGAACGCTGGGCCCAGCACTGGTTGGACCTCGCACGGTTTGCGGAGACGGACGGTTTTGAGCATGACCTTGTCCGCGAGAACGCTTGGGAGTATCGCCAATGGGTGATTGATGCGCTCAACCAAGACCTGCCTTACGATCAATTCGTTCGATCGCAACTCGCCGGCGACCTTGCCACCGATCCACGAGACTCGATCGCGACGATGTTTTGTTTGGCCGGGCCTGACATGCCCGACATCAATGAACAAGATCTGCGTCGACACGACAAAATGAACGAGTTAACGTCGACGGTCGGTTCGGTCTTGCTCGGTTTGCAAATGCATTGTTGCCAATGCCACGATCACAAATACGACCCACTCAGCCAAGCGGATTTCTTTCGCTTGCGAGGTGTGTTTGAATCGTCGGTGCCGGCGATGGCGCGATCCAAACCAGTGCTCACGCTCACGGCCCAGAAAAAATCCATCTCGCCGTACATGTACTACCGAGGCGAACTTTCCAACCCAGGTCCCGCGGTCGAACCACGTCCCCCACGGATCGCAGACCTTTCGGGATCGCTGGAATCTTTTGACCAAGTCGACCCACGTTTGGCCTTGAGCGATTGGTTGTTCGACGATGCGAACCCGCTTACCGCGAGGGTGATCGCGAATCGCGTGTGGCAATTCCATTTTGGTGAACCACTCTGCGAAAACCCGAGCGACTTTGGGGTGATCGCGGGCGGACCCACGCATCCGGAGTTGCTGGATTGGTTGGCCAGCGACTTGCGACTCGGCGGATGGAGTCTCAAAGGAATGCACCGCACCATTGTCACGTCGTCGACCTACCAAATGGCCCAGCGAAGCGAGTCGTTTCCGAGGCGACGGCTGGAAGGCGAAGTGATTCGTGATTCGCTGCTCGCCATCAGCGGTCAGTTGAACCAAGACTACGGGGGCCCGAGCGTGAGGCCGCCGTTGCCGCCAGAGCTGGTCGAAACGTTGCTTCCCGGCCAATGGAAAACGAGTCCGCGAGAGGCTGACCACGCCAGGCGCAGCGTTTACGTCTTCGCTCGTCGGAACCTGCGATACCCCATCTTCGACGTATTCGATCGGCCCGACGCCGGCGCTTCCTGCGCCCGGCGCAATCGATCGACGACGGCCATCCAATCGCTCCAGATGCTTAACAGCGAACTTACGATCGACGCCGCCGATGGTCTGTGCAATCGTCTGTTAAAGCGAGGCCTGACCCACGATGAGCTCGTTCAAAGTCTGTTTCGTACCGTGTTTGCGCGATCACCCAGTACGGAGGAAGCGGAGACAGTACGACAAGTTTTGAATGATCCAACATCGACGCTGCGCGAGAATTTACGTGTCGTATGCGTCGCGGTGCTGAACTCCAGCGAGTTCATTTATTTGGACTAAAACAATCCGTCTTGGTGAAGCATCTCCGCAAGTTGCCGCGCGCCCGGTGGATTTAGATGAAGATGATCGGCGAACGCCGGTTTATCAGTCATTTCGGCGGAATAATCGAGAACGGGGCGTCCCAGTTGGGCTTGGAGCCAGTCGATCCACTCCGGCAATTCCACGAGCGACTTGCGATACATCGGATGATACGGTGCGACGACCAGCACCACATCGATCTGATGTTCGTCGGCAATTCTGAGTACTTGCATCGCCGCATCGACGTTGGCGGGAGACCGAATCAGTGGTTCGGTTCCCAGTTCCAGCACTCGTTCGATACGTTCATCGCTTGCCGTTTCGGTCATGATCCAATCGCGATCACTTCGACGCGCAAACATCAAACTGCGCCACGTCAACTCACTGTTCAATGCATACAAATGCGAAACTTGTGATGCGACATATTCGCGATGGCTGAAGTGGCGAATCGCCTGACTCAAACCAGTGGATTGCGGCATGAATGTCGTGAAGCGGGCGATGGATCCGGGTTCGTCCTGGCGACCAATGCAAGTGACTTCGAAAATCAACTTCTTTGGCGACGGTTGATGCTCGAGATAATCGCACCAGATCGCTGGCATCAACACCGTGGGCAACGCATTGAATCCGATGTTCGCGACCTCCATCTGCGTCACCTCTTGGATCGCGGGCGGATGGAACATATGCAGCGCTCGCGAGTTGCCGAGGATGACAAGCCCGGCAGGCAGTTCGCCCTTGTAGATCTCTGCATATCGAAAATGTGTCGACATCACGAGTCGATTCATCATGCGAGCCGCCGCGCGGTCGCCAATCCACACGAACACGAAGAATGCGAGCACCGTACACCCGATCCACACGAATCTTGATCGCGACGAAGACAGTTCGATCGCGTCCATGCAAACGCCGTCATCCGAATCGGACGTCCACAGCCATCGACGGATCAGTGAATCCAGCATGTCACGCTCTCTAGAACTGGAAATAGATGAATGGGGTGCCAGTGAACGTGCCGAACAACGCGATCATCCAAACAATGGATGCCAAATAGACGCTTCGGATGAGGGGCGATTGGTGAACGATTCGATCCAGTGTCGTGAGCTGCGAAATGCACTCGGCCAACACCAGGATCGACACCAACCCGCAGGCCTTGATGAGGGGAATGCGATTTTGGAGCGACAGGTTGAAACCGTCGAGCGGTACCATTTGCGAGATGATTTGAATGGCCATTCCCAACGTCGGACTGCGAAAAAACACCCACGCTAAACACACGACGGCGAACAGAATGGCGGATTTTGCCAGGCGAACGGTGATTGCTGCCCACCAAGCATTCACATCCGTGGATTCCGGTCGTGGTGGCAAAATCATGATCGGCACCTCGGGCTGCTGCTCCGGTCCAGTGATCGTCACCCACGCGCGATGCAGTACCAGCAGCACCGCATGGATTGCTCCCCAGATCACAAAATTCCAGCTGGCGCCATGCCAAAGTCCACCAAGCAACATGGTGATCGACAGATTGCGGTAGGTGAGCCAATGCCCGCGGCGGCTGCCACCGAGCGGTATGTACAAGTAGTCGCGCAGCCAGGTCGAGAGCGTGATGTGCCACCGATGCCAAAAGTCAGCCGGTGAAGTCGCCAAGTAGGGAACGCAAAAGTTCTCGGGCAACCGAAATCCAAGCATTCGTGATAGCCCGATGGCAATGTCCGAATAGCCGCTGAAGTCTCCGTACACCTGGAATGCGTCGAGGACCACGAGAATGATCGTGTTCACAGCCGTGAACGATTCCGGATCACGAAACAAGGGATCGGCAACCATCGCGATCGAATCCGCGATCACCAATTTTTTGAAGAATCCCTGCAACACCCTGCGAAATCCTCCTTCGAATTCCTTCCAACGAAACGTCCGATCGGATTGCAATTGAGGCAAGAACTCCGTCGCGCGAACGATCGGACCGGCAACAAGTTGCGGAAAGAAGCTAACGAACGTCGCGAAACGAAGCAAATTTCGCTCGGGTACCAAAATCCCGCAATAGACGTCGATCGAGTAGCTAAGCGTTTGGAATGTGTAAAAAGAAATCCCCGCGGGAAGGATAAGGTTCAGTGTTGGCCAATCCGCAGACAGTCCCACGGACGCCAGCGCCGACTGCAAACTCTCCGCAAAAAAGTCCCAATACTTGAATGTGGCCAGGATGCCAAGATTGGTCACGACGCTTGAAGCGACCAAGACGCGCCGCACGCCTGGCGACTGGTTCGCGGCTAACGCCAATCCAACGAGGTAGTCGACGATTGTGGAGACGACGATGAGGCTGAGGAAGCGATAGTCCCACCAACCATAGAAGAAATAGCTTGCGGCAAGACACAGCACGAGGCGCGGGGTCCCGCGTAGTGACCAATACAGCGTGAAGAAACACGCGAAGAAGACCAGGAACGCGAAACTATTGAAATACACGGTGTCTAGATCGCACCGGTGAGATGCTTGAACGACCGATATCCACGCTCGGCCAAGGCGAGAATCCGCGGCGAGTACACGCGCACACAGCGTCCGTATTCGACTCGGTTGCCGTGGAATCGCGACTTGAATTCTCGCGGTCCATAAGGCTGTTGTGGATCACCGGCGCCGCCAAAATCGTAGTACCGATACCCTTGCTCGCGTGCCGCTTTGATTTCATCCCAAACGATGCATGCGAAAGGATGGATGCTCTTGAAACGTTGAGTCCCTCCATACCATGCATAGAATCGATCATCCCAACCGAGGCTCACGGAGCCCGCGACGTCTTGACCTTGGTGTGTTGCCACACGAACTTGCAAGACGTCATTCAAGTGTTTTCGAACATTGAGAAACAGATCGACACCGGGGAACGGGACAACGGAGCGGCGGAGACTTTTCTTGATAAAGCGATGAGCCCGTTCACACAGTTCGATGGAATTGCCAGTTTCAATCCGTACGTCACGTCGAATCGAGCGAGCGATGTTGCCTCGCATTTGCTTGCCGATCCGGCGCCATAGCGAGTTCTCGTCCAGTTCGAGATCAACGACAAAATTACAGAACTGTTTCGCCTTGTATCCCGCGCCCGCCAGGATGGGGCACTGCGCCACCGCGGTCGACACCGAGCGCACTTCGGTTAACAGTACATCGTGCTTCGCGTTTCGCTCATGATGACGAAGCAACGTTTGCATCGCTGCCGTGGATGCTTCGGTCGAATAGCAAAGTGGTTCGCCAAACATGATTGCACGCGACGTAAAACTCTTTGCCATCGATGGAAATACATCGACTCGGACCGGTGCAATCAAGCCTTGGATTTCACCGCCGGTGTCGACGGCGGCGACCGCCAGCGAGGCAAAGCGACGGGACTCGTTGTAGGCGCGGCACATCGCGGATAGGTGGAACACCGATCGCGACGGATGATTGCGAACGAAGGCATCCCATCGATCGGGGTCATCCCAAGGTGCGATGAGTTTCAAGGAAGAGTGCGTTGGTTGCATCGGACTAGGTTTGGCGGACCAAGGGCCTGGGGCCATCGTCTCCACGAGCGATTAGTGCTTCAATGGTTCCGAGACGGCTCGAACACTGGCGCGGTCCAGCGGAGCTGTGGGGCCGGGGAGCTTTCCAAAGTCTTGGTTCCACTGAGATACCATCGATACTAGACGGAATCAGCGACCCCGCGCGAAAATCAGCGAAAAATGCCGAAAAGTTCGGTCGCGATCTAGGATTGATTGACAACAGAACTGTGAAAATCCTTACTTTTGACCCACTGCCGGGCATCGAGCCTTACACGAATCATCGCGTCATGCGCGTTCGGCAATTGCAACACGGTATGCGATTGATCGAATTCTTATGCGATCACCATCCGCCCACGCCTTTGAGAGATTGGGAGAAATGGCTGGCCGCCGGCGATATCGTGCTGGACCCTGGTCGCGGCGACCGCATGCCCACCCAATCCAGTGCGACCAGCGGCGATCGCATCGTCACCGGCGGTGAACGATACGTGCATCGAATGCATGGCGTCACGGAACCTTGGGTTCGTGCGACCGTGGGCGTCATCCATGAAGACGAATCGTTACTCGTCGTGGACAAGCCGGCTCCGCTACCTGTACATCCCAGTGGGCGATACAACCGACACTCGCTGTCAAAGTTGCTTCAAAGCGAGTATCCCGACCAGACGCTGCGAATCGCTCATCGCCTCGACGCAAACACCTCCGGCGTCGTTGTCTTCACTCGCACCGCGCTCGCCGCCGCGTTGGTCCAGCCGCAATTCGAGCGACGCACGGTCAAAAAAGAGTATCTCGCGAGCGTCGTCGGTCATTGTCCTTGGTCGCGGCACCGATGTGATTTGCCCATCGGCAGCGCAGCCGAACTGGGAAGTTTTCGTGATACCCGAGGCGCGCGGATTGTGCATCCGGATGGGTTGAAATCGGAAACGCTATTCGAAGTTCTCCAGCGACATGAAGACCAAACCACGCTGGTCAAGGCGATCCCGACGACCGGTCGCACGAACCAAATTCGCGTTCACTTATGGGCACTCGGATTTCCCATCGTCGGTGACCCGCTGTATCTACCGCACCAGCGACTGGGGACCCAGCAAACGCTCACACGCGACGATCCGCCAATGTGCTTGCACGCGATGCGAATATCGCTGGTCCATCCGACCAGCGGGGAAGAAGTAACATTTACCAGCCAACAAGATTTACCGATCGGAGAACGTAGCTGAGTCGAGCAAACGTTCGGCGGGAGCCTCGCTCTCGGGCGCTCGCGTAAAGATCCTAGCACCGATGGTTGGTTAACGAGATTCGTTAACGACGGCGATGGCGTCGAGTAGTTCAGGGTCGAGGGGCTGGGCGTTGGCGAATTCCGCGATCTGTTCGGGGCGTCGAGCGCCGACGAGTGCAGCCGTCACGCCTGGCTGCGAGATCGCCCAACCGATGGCCAGTTCCGACATCGTGATCCCCGCGGAGGCAGCGAGCGGCGCGAGTCGATCCAGCAAGTCGTGGGTGCGCCGGCGCGGCTCGCCTTGAAAGATCTCATACCCCGGCCGACTGTCGCCGGGTGCGAAGACATGATCGCGCGAGATTTTTCCTGCGAGTAAACCTTTCATCAACGTCCAATAAACGTAAACACCACACGATGCTGACCGACACTTGGGAATCAATGACTCGAGCGAGTCCGGCTGGACGAGATTGAGTGGGCACTGGATCGCGTCACAACCCACTTCACTGGCGAACGCTTTCCACAACGTGACGTCGACATTGCACACGCCGATGTGGCAACACAAACCGCGGTTTCGCAGCGACTGGATCGCACGCGCCGACTCGGCGATTTCCACGGACTCATCGACGCTGTGCAACATCAACAGATCGAAGCGGTCGATTCCGATTCGTGCCAGCGAAGTTTCGGCGTCGGCGACGAGCGTCCCTGGGCTCGCGTCGATCACGCGACGGCGATTGGCATCCCAGCGCTGGCCGACTTTACCGATGACATAACACTCATCCCGCATCGTTCGAATCGCTTCGCCGAGATAGCGATCACTCTCGCCGGCGTATCCGTAGCTGTACGCGGTATCGAATGCACGGATACCGTGATCGATCGCGGCTCGCAACGTCGCACGAGCATCCGCCGGAGTGACGCCGATCGTCGTGACGCCGGCGATCGGCCACAACCCGAGCACCACGTTCTTTGGTAAAGGAGAATCCGTCATCGATGATGTCTTCACAGCCGGCGTGGCGATTTGAACTGGGGCAATGTCGCGACGAAGACAAACATGAGTGGGATGTAAATGAGCGAGCATCCCGCCAATTGACTCAGGAACGAATCATCGCTGCCCAGCATGGAAGTCACCATCAAGACACCCACGCACGTGGGGACCATTAATACGATGCCCAGCCCCAGTGCAATGAAACCTAGTGTCGCCACGTACAACGGATGGTTTCCGATTCGGGCCACTACGATGTTGCGAGTCAGAAACATGCCCAGCAGACTCAGTGCGATCAACAGGGCCGGTGCGATGGTGAACGAGAGGACGGGGTACTGGTTGGCAGCGATCTCCCATTGGATCAACAAGACTTGCAACAGGGACGCCAAGGCACCGAATCCGATCGCCAAATACGGTAGCGGAATGCGATCGGGCTCTTGGCCGAGCACCAGCGTGGCCTGAACGTGCGCTTCCTCCGGCGGCAATTCACTGGGCGGCCGGTACGCGTCGGGTGTTGGTGAACGATCGTCGGGCGAACGAGATTCAGACATGAGGTACGGTCCGCTTTCACGCTCGCGGGAACAACGCTGGAACCGTCAAGGAAACTGGTCCCAGGAAACTTCTTGATACAGCACCAGCATACCACCCACTTCGTTGATCTGCTTGCGGTCCGCTTCGCTAATGCGTTCGATCAATGTATGTGTCGATCGATAGCGATCGCTCAGCAGGCCGCGACGAATCGTGAGCCGAGTTTCTTTGGGAATCAAGCCTGCTGCGGTGATCGATTCATTGAGACTCATCCGTGCGAACGGTGGCGAACCCATGCGTCGCGCGACGTTCAATCGCAGCGCCCAATCGGCGAATTGACCGTACGCGGTTGCGACCGCTGGTTGACGTGGTGTTTGAGTTCGCACTTCGTAGCTGGCATCGCCGTAACTGGTCATAAAACCGTCCGAGGCGATCGCGGGGTCCGCGTCGCTCAATTCGACCGGCGCCGCCTCGCCCGATTTCGGATCGATCACCATGGGAAGGATCTCGGCGTTCAAACCCAAACGAGTTTGGGATTTTTCGTCCGCCGCGAGCGTGCGCAGCTCAGCGGTCATTTTGATCAACTCGTCGGTCGATATCATGGTCCGAACCTGGGTCGCGCGGTCCATCAGGATCACGCGAGATCGACGCGGATCATAAACCGTCACCACGCTGTCGCCGGCCTGGGGCAAATCGTACACAAGTCCGTCGGTGAAAATCAGCAAATGTTCTGCAGAGGGCTGCTCGTCCTTGCCCGCAAAAATTTTGGTGGTGACACGAAATTCAGTCGCCGCGGGGGGGATAAGGTTGGTTTCAGCGTGCACGAGTTGGCAGCCAAGGAAAATTCCGACGACAGCGAGCAGAATGAGCTGGTTCATAACGAGTCAGTTCCAAGCCTCCGAGTTTGGCCCTAGCAGGCCACGACAAACAATTCGCCGCGAATCGCTTGAGGCGGCAAAGTGCGTCGCAGTGGCGAGTTCGGGCGTCCGACCTAGACTTTCCAGGCCTAGAGACCGTAGAAAAGGTAACTGACTGACGTCCAGACCAAACCTTTGAAACACGCTCATGCTCCGAACGCTGCTATTTATTCCCCACGAGATCGCTGGTTTGCCGGTCTTTGGCTTCGGATGGGTATTGATGCTCGTCGCCATCGGGTTTGCGATCCGCTTGTTCGTTGGCGGAAAAGCAAATTTGGCGTCCGACGCGCCGATGTGGGCGCTCGTCGCGGGCGTTGTCGCGTTCCTGATCCCGATCGTCGAACTCAAAAACATTGACGGCGAACCTGTCGGAATGGCGATCCGCGGATACGGAGTGATGTTATTGGGCGGAGTTGCCTCGGCGGTGGCGCTGGCATGGTACCGGGCCAAAGGTCGGGGCATCGATCGCGACTTGATTCTGTCGCTCGCGCCGTGGACCTTTGTCGGTGGGATCATCGGCGCCCGCTTGTTCTATGTCATTCAATATCGCGAAAACTTCATCGCCGATTCGATTGGCCAAACCTTGCGCAACATGCTCGCATTCACCGAAGGAGGGCTCGTCGTCTACGGCTCGTTCATCGGCGGTTTCTTGGCGACCATCGTGTTCGTGGCTTGGCATAAACTGCCCCTGCTTCGACTCGGCGACGCCGTCGTGCCGTGCATGTTCATGGGCGTGTTTCTCGGACGAATCGGTTGTTTGATGAACGGATGCTGCTACGGCGGCCGCTGCGACGATAACGCCTACGCCTTGTATTTTCCGCCAAACAGCCCCGTGTACGTCGACCAACTTCGCTCCGGTGACTTGTTGGGAATGACGATCGATCCGGTGACAAAGCAAATCGATGCGGTCGAACCGGACAGCGTTGCGTCACGCTCGGGGATCAAACCCGGTTCGACGCTGCAACGGATCGAAGAGGTGTATCCGGATCGCTCGGAAATCGACAAGGATCTACCCGTGGAAGATGTACGTCCTGGGGCCGCGGCACTCGTCGATGGTCAAATTTACCGCTGGAGTGCCGATGAGCTGCCGATGCGCGCCCGAGCCGTCGAACCCGCTCAATTGATCAGCAGCCTGGGGTCACTCGCGTTGTGTTTGACACTGTGCGCGATCCCGTTCGGACGGTTTCGCGATGGCGTGGTCATGATCCTTGGCTTTGCCAGCTACGCGATCCTGCGGTTCATCATGGAGATCATTCGCGTCGACGAGGCGGGACAATTTGGGACATCGCTGTCGATCTCCCAGTGGGTCAGCATCATCGTGCTGGTGCTTTCGCTCATCACACTGGCATGGCTTTATTGGCGTCCCAATTCAGTACGCAACGCCGCTGCGTAAAACGTGACTGTTTCACGCGATTTGCAACGCGTGTTCAAAAAGCCCGCTGGTTCGCGGGCGATGCGATTCAAAAAATGTTTTGAATCGACGACGTCGCCGCCCGTATTTAAAAAGCTCGCTGGTTCGAGACCGTCGCGAATTGGCGAACTGCCGGCAGCGGCACTCCTCGCTTTCCCGCTTCGACTTTCATCGCCCGTTCAAAGAACAGAAACGGCAACTGTTGATGTCGCTTGATCGCGTACTGCTGGACCGCGATCACCAATTTCGTTTCCAGCTTACCTTCGCGGACCTTGTTCACCAAAAAGTGAAGATACGCTTTCTGGTCATCCGCCGTCGCATGCAATCGGTTAACAAGCTGTTCTTCCAGCGACGCAAGTGGATCCACGGACCCGGATAGGCTTCGCGGCTCAGTAATCTGGGCGATGGAATTGGTTGAACTCCAACCGATCGTACCCAGGACAAGACCGACCAACCAATGTCGGCGTGTCACATTCAGCGAAAATCGTTTCATCTCAGAACCCAAGTTTTAGGACTGCGTCGACTCTGCCAGCGACTGGAACTCGCCCGACACGGCGGACCTCTGATGTGCTGGTACCAAGCGACGGCGGAACGTCGCAAGATCGGAGCGGCCGCCAAAGTATCGATGGTCGGTAAGCTAGGTAATTTGCGTGTTTGCTGCCGTCGTGATTTCGTTCTGTCTGTCGCGGTTGTGGCGATTCTGTGTTCTTTGAACCAGCAAGGGCCGAGAAATAGCTGTGTGAACCAAGGCACTTGTTCGACACCCATGGGGTGGTCGCTGTGACGGTGTCTGACTATCCAGACAGAACGCGCGGAAGGATTCGGCGATGAATCGTTGGCTATTAATCGGATCGTTGGCCGGACTGCTCACCGCAGCGACCGGTTGCATGCAACATCAAATGCGAGGCGGATGTAACTCCGGATCATGCAACACGGGAACGTGTAGCACCGGCGACTGCAACAGCTGTGGACAAGGCCGCGGATTGCTCGGCAAGTTCGCCGGTGGTGCCTGCAGCAGTGGCAATTGCTCGGGTTGCCGGACCGGATGCGTCGCAGGCCCCCTCGGCTGGCAGCAAGGAGGGCTCGACTACAGCTCGCATTTGCAACCGGGCGTCCTAGGTCACGGCGCGGCACATCAGTTGCAAAACCAACCGTTTACCCCTGGTCCCCCAAGTGCCCAGGTCGGCTATCCTTACTATACGGTGCGAGGTCCCCGAGACTTCCTGCTGGACAACCCGCCCACGATTGGCCGCTAGACTCCGACGCGAACCGTCTAAGAACGATCCAGCCGCTTGATGAACTTGAGCGGCTGGGTTTGTGTCCAGAGGTTTTACGATCCCCTACTCCTTTCAACCCCTGCGGACGCATTTGCCGTGGCATCCGACGTTCGTCTCAAAGAATCGCTCCCTGAGTTGACCGAGCAAATCGTCGCGACCTACACGCCAGACGACTCGATCAATCATCTCGGTCATTGCGCCTTGCCAAGTTACACAGCGGTCGTCGAGATCCTGTTGGACTTGAAGGATATTTTGTATCCGGGCTATCGGCGCAAAACCGGTTTGCACGCGGGCAACATTCGCTACCACGTAGGCAGCTTGGTCGACGCCCTGCACGACCAGCTCACCACACAAATCGCGCGAGCGCTCCGGCACGAAGATCGCGTTTGCCACAATCACACGGATTGTGAAAGCGACATCGACTTTGAAGCCAAGGGCCAAGCGATGGCGATCGAATTGCTCAAACGCATCCCGAAGCTTCGCAAGACGTTGGCGACCGATGTGCAAGCCGCTTACGACGGCGACCCCGCTTGCCAGACGACTGACGAGATCGTGTTCTGCTACCCCGGGTTCGAGGCGATCACGGTTTACCGGATCGCTCATGAGTTGGTCCAATTGAGTGTGCCATTCATTCCGCGAATGATGACGGAATGGGCGCACAAGCAAACGGGGATCGACATTCACCCTGGTGCAACGATTGGCGACCATTTCTTTATCGATCACGGCACCGGAGTGGTCATCGGACAAACGTGCGAAATCGGCGAGCACGTCAAGCTGTATCAAGGCGTGACGCTGGGGGCGCTCAGTTTTCCCACCGATGCCGATGGGGAACTGATTCGTGGCCAAAAACGTCATCCGACGATCGAAGACCGCGTGGTCGTTTACGCCAATGCAACCATCCTCGGTGGCCGCACTGTCGTCGGACACGACAGCGTGATCGGGTCGTCGGTGTGGATCACACGCACCGTGTCACCCCACACCACCGTGACGCTCGAAAAACCACAACTGCGTGTCCGCGGAAGCAACGACAACGGCCTGGTCGACCACGATTTGAATTTTCAAATCTAGTTCCCCTCGCAGCCTTGCAACGTCAATCAATGGACGTTTCTCTTTTCGTAGGCCGCAGCGAGCGATGTGACTTTCCACATCAATGACTCGCCCGACAAAGACGTCGTTCCGCGTTGTGCGGAATCGGTTCTGGCGGAACGTTTAGCGACAACGCAAGCGCCGATCCAGCTTCGTGATTCGGAACACTTCGAGCACGTTGGGTGATGTGTTCACAATCGCTATGTCGACTGCATGGGATTTCGCCACGCTATGGTACAATCATCGCATGTTTGTCGATTGATTTCCAACAGCGACTAACCAGGCCATCGTCATGAAGATTAGATGCGGTTTTGCGATCGTCCTTCTCATCGCTCAAATCGCCGCCGGGCAGTCACCAGAATTCATACGTCCGAACAGCAAAGCGAGCATGGAAAGGCCGCCATCAGGGATGCTGACGGACGCCATCGGCCAATTGATCACGGTGGAAGGCATGATGCCCGATGATGCAATCGGAAAGAAAAATGGGTCGGCGCGTTTTCGTGTTGATACGGTCAACGGCGTGCGATTGGAGAACCCTCGAAGAGTCCGTGTGCAAGGAATGGAGATTCCTCGCAATATTCGGTGCGTCCTAAAAGGTTACGAAACCGGAGAAATGGTCGGCACACCACCGGCCGTTGCTCAAGCGGCTGCAGACCTGGGAAAGAACTACAGCGATCAGCGGCAAATGTCCGGCTACGGCTGGGCAACCCACTTCGTCGCCCTCATTCTCGTCGCACCATCAGCACCTCAAGATCAACCGCGTACCAAGTAGATCGCCAATCTAAGAGCCGAAAGAACCGTGGAGTCACATCACCGGACTAATTGATGCTGGCAACACGAATCGCGGAAATTCATTTCTTTGATTCCCGATTCGTCGTGAACGCCTCTTCGGCTTCTCTAATCAGCCTAAAAACGACCTCATCGTCTACAAGCATATTGCGATCGATTTCAACCTGTTCGCTGCGATTCACGTAATTCCAGTGGAAGGACACCGTGTATTCCCTCGGCAACATAACCGAACGCCCGCCGCTTTTCTGTGACACCATTTCTTCACCGGATACACGAAGCGGCAACTGAATTCCTTCCTTCTCTACCCACTCCAAACTCTCAGTCCGCACCTTTCGTTTCCGCTCATCGGTTTCGAAAGAGTACGAGATTTGAAGCGGCACTAGTCGTTCTAAATCGAATTCAAATGTACGTCTCATTCGGAGAGGTCCAGTGCCAACTAGATCGTCGACTGTAAAATTCGCTACGCCGTCTCTAATCAATCTCATATCAAGGCTTTTGCCAACATGGTACTGTGCATCATAAAGATCCTTGATCGGAAATTTTGGGTCAAAATTTCTCGGCGTTTCATACCCTCCAACTCGCCTCGGATCAGGAAAATTTGACTTTGCTAGCATTTCTGTTGGATTCGTGATAGCAATTGGCTCCGCCTTCTCAGGAAATAGGCGCATTGCCGCCTGACGTTTTGCAAAATCATAGAAGAAACCACCGGTAACCTTATGATGCGTAGTCTCCACACCTGGGGCATCAACCACGTTGTTTCCGCGAAAGACAAACAAGTATTGATTGGTCGAGAAGTCACCAATCATCCGGTAAACGACAACTTTTTCGTCCAATCGGTCATCCACATCGAGCCAAAACTCTTCTGACTTAATGCACACGTCAAAGTCTTCGATCGCTTCCCAGTTACTCGAAAAAGCCCTAAACAACTCGCCTGCTTCCGACTGTGCATGAACCGGCCCCCGATCGCGAATAAAGGACATCAATGAACTCACCAGCAAAAGCGACACGCGTGTTAGGGAACTCATTGATTGACCTCTAATCTCGACTTTTAGTGCGACCACGGGATTGCCGGGTCATTTTGTAATGCAACGAATCAATTCGCTAGAGAAAAAGGTCTTCTTTCGGACAGCTATCCCCGTAGGGCCCAGATCAGAGAATTTGAGCTATCGGCCTCGTTAAAAGCTATTGATCAATGAGAGGGCGGCGAATGGGAAAGACCACTGCGATTTCGCCCGCGTACGTGTTTTTGGAAGTAACCACTCTCCACGTCAATGTCTCATGAAGTGATCTCGTGGGTTCCCCCTGTTTGCTAAGCAGCTGATCGACAGTGCTCTCGGGGCACGTAAACATCAATCGGTGCACAGATTGATTCATTGTCTTCACATCCACCTTAATTTGTTCCCCGTTGATCGTCGCCTCCACCACCAAGGCGTCACGTTGAGTTTCTTCAGGTGTAACTATTCAGCCTGTTGAAATCGATCTTGGCTGAAACGGTGAAATTGGTTCTGTTGACGCGATCATGGATGAATCGCAGTCCACAGCCGTCGCCGACCCGTCAGTCGATACCAGTCTACTGGATAAGCTGCTCCATA
>JBGSKM010000043.1:0-80181 GCA_041741195.1 Pirellulaceae bacterium | reverse complement strand
TTGAACGTGTAAATCGCCTTGTCGTTACCAACACCCGCGCCGTTGAATCGGTAGTTCCCCAGATAGTCATTGGTACCCGAATTCGCGCCCCAACCGCCCACCTGCGTGTAACCAGGTGCCGATTGTGAGTCGTCGATGATGTCAAAGACCGTTCGAGCGGGAGTATGCAAATAGACTTCGTCTATTGGCGGTTCGACATTCGCAAGTGCATTGCCAGCGAGGTCGAGGACCGTTGGCGACGCAGCAAGATTGAGGGCAACCGTTCCACTGAGCCCAACTAGGTCTCCGCCGGAAATCGTGACATCGTAGGTGCTGCCAGTGACTTGCGTCACGCTGATGTTTCCGGTGGTACCGACCACCGCAAAGTCAGCGGCGTCCACGCCGGTAACGTTTTCAGTAAACGTTGCCAAGAATACCAACGTATCAGCGCTGGTTGGTGACGTTGTTGGTGTCTTTCGAGTGAAGGAACTGGTGGCCGGAGGTGTGTTGTCAACCAAGTACGTCTCATCTGTAGCTGGTTGAGTTGCAAACAGTTCGTTCAAGGCGAGGTCGTGTATGGTTGGCGAAGGTGCCAGGTTCAAATCGACTGTGCCGTCGAGACCAGCAAGATCACCTCCGGAGATGGTGACATCGTACGTACTGGCTGTCACCTGCGTTACACTGATGGTGCCAGTGGTTCCCGTAACGGTGAAGTCGGCTGCGTCGACTCCGGTGACGTCTTCACTGAATGTTGCCAAGAAGACCAGCGTGTCGGCATTTGTCGGCGATGTTGCAGGTGTCTTGCGAGTGAAGGATGTGGTGAAAGGAGCAATCTCATCCACATCGAGCAGGTTGATGGCAAAGATCTCAATCGATGTCGATCCGTTCGAACTGGCTTGGACGGTGATGTTGTGGGATGCATTGGCTTCACGATCCAAGAGCGTTCCATTGGCGACGCTGACGACGCCGGTGATAGAGTCGATCTTGAAGCGACCGCCGGCGTCGTTGGTTAATGTGTAGGTGACGGTGTTGTTGGTGGCGTCGCCATCGGTTGAAAACGCGGTGATGCCGACTGGGGTGTCGGTCGCGGCGTTCTCGAGGACTTCGTTCGCGGCGGCGTTGCTATCGATTGGCGTGGTGACGTTGAACTCATCGACATCGATCAAGGTGATGGTGAAGTTGACTGTCGATGTTGAGCCATCGGTGCTGGCCGCTTGGACGGTGACTTCGTGCGACGTGGCGGCTTCCCGATCGAGTAGGGATGCGCTGGCAACGCTGACGACACCTGAGTTGGCATCGATCTTGAATCGACCGCCCGCGTTGTTGGTTAACGAGTAGGTGACGGTGTTGTCGGTAGCGTCGTTGTCGGTGGCTAGCGCGGTAATCCCGACCAGTGTGTCATTGGCGGCATTCTCAAGGACTTCGTTCGCGGCGCCATTATTGTCGACTGAAACCGTCACATCGAACTCGTCGACATCGATCAAATTAATCGTAAAGACCGCGGTCGCCGTCGAACCGTCGGTGCTGGCGGCTTGGACGGTGATGTTGTGTGACGCGGCGGCTTCGCGATCAAGTAGCGTCCCATTGGCAACGGTGACGACGCCCGAATCGGTGTTGATCGTGAACCGCCCACCGGCCGTGTCGATTAACGAGTACGTCACCGTGTCGTTGGTCGCATCGGCATCGGTGGCCAGCGCGGTGATGCCGACGAGTGTTCCGTTCGGCGAATTCTCGAGCACTTCATTGACGGCTGGGTTGATATCCGTTGGTACGGTGACGTCGAATTCGTCGACGTCGATCAAGTTGATCGTAAATCCAGCTACCGCGATCGAACCGTCCGAACTGGTGGCTTGGACGGTGATATCATGCGAAGCGGCGGCTTCGCGATCGAGCAGCATCCCATTGGCGACGGTGACAATGCCGCTGGTTGCATTGATCGTGAAGCGCCCACCGGCCGTCTCGGTGAGCGAGTAAGTGACGGTGTTGTTCGTGGCGTCGGCGTCGGATGCGAAGGCCGTGATGCCAACCGCGGTGCCGTTGGCGGCGTTCTCGACAACCTCATTGGTGGCAACGTTAATGTCGACTGGAACGGTCACATCGAACTCGTCGACATCGGTAACGTTCACAGTGATCGTTTGCGAATCGGTGCCGCCGTTGTTATCGGTGACTTGGACAACCACTTCGTACGTGTTATTTGCTCCGGCGTCGGTAGGAGATTCGAAGTTAGGAGCAGAGATAAAGTTCAGGACGCCTGTGCTAGGGACAATACTAAACTTATCGCTATCCGCACCGCCAGTGATCGAGAATGTCAACACCTGGGGCGGCACCTCGGGGTCAGTGACATTGACATCGGTCACGGCCGTATCGTTCTCGGCAAGATTAATGCTCGCGGCCGCACCGCCACCGTTCGTATTGATCACCGGGGTCGTGTTGGAAATGACAACATCGTTGCCGTTGCCACCGGCGTAGGTGATCGAGAAGCTACCTTGGCCAGGAATCGTCACCACGGCGCCTTGAGCTGGTGTCGCGGCTGCGGTGGTTGCTCCGGCCGAACCATTGGTGATGAGTTGGACGGGAATCGCAATCGGTGCCCCAGCGGCACCAGTGATGTTGAGCGTTGAGCCAGCTAGGTTGACACCGCCAGTAGCGATGATTTGATCGAAATGGGTACCAGCAGTTGTGCCTGGCGAGTTTACTTGAAGGTTAATGTTCCCGGTCGACGTCAGTGTACCGTTGATGGTGAGGATTCCGACTTCGAAGCCAGCTGCACCAGCCACGACAATTGTGCCGGCGCTAGTAACATTGCCGGTAATTGAGCCTCTACCGCGGAGTACACCTGCGGCAGCGACCGTAGTGTTGGAAGTCAATGAGCCGTCTTCGAGTACGAGAGTTCCTTGGTTCACATTGGTGGGCCCGGTGTACGTGTTGGCACCAGAAAGTCCTTGGCTACCGGCGGGAGCAGCGATTGTCAGCCCTCCAAGTCCACTAATAATGCCACCAAATTCGGCGCCTGTGCCGCCAATCGTAACTGTCACGCCAGCATCAATGATGACAGCGCTATTTCCGGCCAGACCACCGATCGTGTCGCTAGCGGAAGCACGGTAGGTGGCGCTATCGAGGAGGACGACGATGGTGCTGTCCGAAAGCGAACCGGAAACGGTCAGGAATCCAGGGGTGCCCGTAACCAACGTGGTTCCGGTGTAAGTGTTTGCACCAGAGAGGGTTTGGTTACCGGAGCCGATCTTGGTCAATCCACCAGTCCCAGTGATTGCACCACCGAAGCTTGGTGTCGCTTCGTTATTCCCACCGACTGTTAACGTATTGGCACCCAGGGCGACGGTGCCGGTGCCGGTGAGGCCGTCGATCGTGTCACTGGCAGCGACGCTATAAGTCGCTAAGCCCGCGACATTGACGTCGGTCAAATTGGACAGTGAACCGCTGACCGTCAGCGTTCCGCCTGAAATGGTTGTTGCACCCGTGTAGGTGTTGGTACCAGAAAGTGTTTGATTGCCGGTACCGGACCTGGTCAGTCCGCCGGTACCGGTGATCGCTCCGGCGTAAGTGGTGTCGGTCACGCCTGCAACAGTCAGCACCGAGCTGCCTTCGAGCACCACCGTTGTACCGAGAACTCCCGCCAACGAATTGACCGTCACAGTGCCGGCAACGTCGGGACCCGTGATTTGGATGCTACGTGTGCCCGTCAGACTTACCGCTTCGCTGTAGGTTCCCGAGTTCACGATCACTGCTCCACTGCTGGAAACAGCAGCAATCGCTTCAGCGATCGTGCTAAAGGCGTTGACGTCGTAGATTGCCGGTTGATTACCCGTTGTGCCCAGGTCCGCATCGGCGATCAATTGTCCGTCACTGGTACCCGCGAAAGTATCGTCGACGTAAACGATCGTCGGAGTACTGTTCTCCACAAGTACGACGTCGTTTCCGTCGCCACCGTTGTAGAAGATTCTGAATTCCACGCCGTTGATCGTGACCACCGCTCCCTGAGCGGGATTGGTACCGGCGGTCGTGGCATCGGCCAGATCGTTTTGAATCAGGGTGACGAGTTGAGTGACACCGACTCCGGCAGCAGTGCCGGAGAGCGCCAGTGTCGCACCACTGAGATTCACGGCCCCGTTGACTTGTATCTGGTCATAGTTCGTTCCGGCGGTGGTTGCGGCACCATTGACTTGCATTGCCACACTACCGGTCGGAGTGAACGCGCCATTGACCACCAGAATGCCGGTACTAGCAGCACCGCCGACGCCTGGTGAGACTGTGCCTGCTCCCGTCACTGGTCCCGACGCATTCGCAATTGTGCCCACTCCCGATAACGTGTCCCCGGTACCGATGGTGATTCCGTTGGCTGCAGCGAGCGTTCCACCATTGATCGTGGTCGTGGCTCCTAGATCCGCTGTACCTGAATCAAGTAGCGTCACCGAGTTGCTGCCCACGTTGAGCGTTCCGGCGGTCACGAAACCAGTGCCACTCGCCGCGTTACCGATCGATAATGCCCCGGTCGCTGTGATCGCAAGTCCTGCGCCGCCCGTAAACGCGCCATTCACTGCTCCCGAACCTTGCAGTGTGCCAGCGTTCTGGGTCACGCCGTTTGCAGAAGCGATGGTTCCAGATGTGAGGTTCGTTGCGGTTCCAAGTTCGACGCCGTTGGAATCGCTGAGGGTTAACGTTGCACTATTCACATTGAGCACTCCAGCGGTAGCAAAGCCTGATGCTCCGCCGTTGCCCAGAGTCGTCGCGCCGGTGATTGTAATGGTGGAACCAGCAACACCACTCACTGCAGCATTCACCGACCCTCCGCTACTCGATACTAAGCCACCGTTATTAACGGTCACTGTAGCGCCAGTAACGCTGGCGGTAGCGTTCGCGAGGTTCAAAGTGCCGCCGTTATTAACGGTTACGACACTGTTGAACAACGAAGTTCCGGCTGTCAGTGAAACGGTGCCACCGGAATTAACGGTCGTCGCTGTTGAGGTTGTGCTTGCTGTGATTTCGAGAGTCCCAGCATTGACGGTTGTCGGCCCATAGTTATTCGTGCCAGACAACGTCAACGTTCCGGTGCCAGCTTTCACGAGCGTACCCGTGGCACCGGCAATATCACCAGGGAAAGTGGAACTCGCGTTGGCTACGTTGCCGACGGTCAACGTCGATGTTCCTTCGATCATGACGTCAGAGGTCGCTGCTCCGGTGAGCGAACGAATTGTTACCGATTGAGCGGCGTCAGGTCCTGTAACTTCCAGTACACGGATTCCAAGCAGATTGACTGCTTCGTCATACACACCACCATTGACGATCGCCGTCCCGGATTCGGGAGTCGAGGGTGGATTCGAGCCGGGGTGACGTAGCGCTGCTAATCCCGAAGTGATCGTGGCAAAAGCGTTGATGCCCACGATTGCATCTTGAGTGCCTGCGGTTCCCCGATCCGCGTCTTGAGCGACTGGACTAGCTGCACCGGCAGTAATGAAAGTCCCTGGGGTTAAAACAGACCAATCATCGTCTACATACACGATTGTAGGGGTGCTGTTCTCGACGAGATAAGTGTCGTTACCATCTCCACCGTTGTAGAAAAGTCTGTATTCAATTCCATTGATATTTACCAGGCTCGCATCCGCCGGTGTCGTTCCGGCGATCGTGGTAAGGTCCCCATTCGTGTCGTTGCTAATCAATCGAACGAGCTGAGTACCTGCAACTGCGCCGGCAGCTCCATTGAAACTCAAACTCGCGCCATTCAGGTTGACACTTCCAGTTACATTAAGTTGATCATAGTGCGTCCCAGGGGTCATCGCTGGCGGATTGACGTCGGACGTTAGTGAGCCCGCGACGGTGAGCCCAGCTCCGATGTTGATGATCCCGGTTCCATTGTCACCTGGAGTTAGGTTGCCACCAGCATTGACGGTGACGCCGCCTGAGATAACCGCAGCCGTCGAGGTGATACCTCCGGCGAGCGTTGTACCTGAGGCAACTGTCACATTACCAGCGATGGTTCCATTGTTAACTAAAGTCCCGCCATTGACCGATGTCAAACCAGTGTAGGTGTTGACTCCGCTCAGCGTTTGTCTGCCGGTGCCGACCTTCGTCAGATTACCACCACTGCCGCTGATTACGCCGCCGAAGCTTGGTGCTGCTTCATCGTTACCACCAACGGTGAGCGTATTTGCACCGAGGGAAACGCTACCCAAACCCGTCAAGCCATCAATCGTATCAGTGGTAGCAACATTATACGTTGCGCCACCGGCTACACTGACGTCGGTCAAATTGGACAGGGAGCCGGAAACCGTTAGCGTTCCAGCGTTGATTGCCGTAGCGCCCGTGTATGCGTTTGCTCCAGAAAGTGATTGATTACCGCCTCCAATCTTCGTCAAATTTCCGGTGCCGCTGATGACTCCGCTAAAGTTCGGAGCTACTTCACTGTTACCGCCAACTGTCAAAGTATTGGCTGCAAGAGTGACACTGCCGGCCCCGCTTAGCCCGTCGATGGTATCGCTATTGGCGACGTCGTACGTCGCGCCGCTAGCGACCGTCACGTCCGTCAAGTTGGAGAGGAGTCCCGTTACAGACAGCGTGCCCGTATTGATCGTGGTGGCTCCGGTGTAAGTATTGGTCCCAGGAAGAGTGAGCGTGCCTGCTCCGAATTTGGTCAACATGGAATTGGTACCGCTGAGAACTCCTCCCAAGGAACTTGGACCTGAATTCGTCACGGTGACTCCGGTGGTCGTCGCAATATTGCCAGTGCCAGTAACGTTAGCCCCCGTGATGTTCAAAGTGGTCAGTGGGGTCGTACCACCAATGATGGAATTGTTGAGGACGGTGTTGGCACTTCCGGAGTTTAAGTTCAGTGCAAACGCTCCATTGATGGTATTTCCAGTGCTCATGGTAATCGCACCGTCGGTCCCAGCGTTGTCGCTGTCAACGGTCACGTTCGCGCCCAATATCACAGAGCCAGTGAACGTGATCGTGCCAGCATTGGTTCCAGCGTCTGAATTGACGTTTGCATTAAGATTAATCGTCTCAGCTTCAAACATCAGATTCCCCGTCTCGGCACCATTCCCTAGGGTCAACGCGGCGGGAACAGTGATGGTGTCGTTACCAGCGCCACCAACGACATTGACTGCCAACGGTATCGCACCGGAGATGTTCACGGTGTCGTTGCCAGTGGCCGGATTGATGGTGACGGTCGAACCAGTGATGGTCGTTATCGGGATCGCCACGGTTCGATTAAGATTCGTGAACTCGACGCCGGCCGGGTATAGCGGGGTCCCGTTTGAGTTGTAAGTGATGAACGAATTGTTTGCGTTAGCGACGGTCAGCAACAGTGACGAGGCACCCACCGAGTTGGTTCCCATGGTCGCAGTAATGGTATCGCTGATCGCAGTACCCGCATTGACGTCCACGACTGACAAACCGTTGGCGTCGAAGGTCAATTGCAAGAACGCATTTTGCGGGACCCAGAACTCGTTGCCGGTATTGGTTCGAGTGGGAATATCGTTGTCGAGTGTTCGGCCGACGGCCGCCATGAACGGCAGCGAATTGTAGGCACCAAAGTTTGCAGGATTGCTGGCGACGGAAAAGTCGGCGCCAAAGGTCGTGGGGTTGGTGTAATCGAAGATTTGGTTGGTACCGGCCAGTGTGCCATCGGAAGTCCAAAGCTCACGATTGACCGCGGGGCCACCCTTGCTGCCGAGTCCCTGGAAGTACAACGTGTTTCCGATCGCGTACAACTGGGTTGGCGCCACGGTGCCACCCGTGGTGACCGGAGTGACTGTCGTACCACTGACGGCGTTGAGATTACTGTTTGCGGCATAGAACGCATGAGTGCCGGTTGCGGTCAGCAGCGAGTTGGCGGTATTAAATCCGGGCGTGGCAAGTAGATCACCGGTGGTGCCACTGATTGCGTTGTTGGGAATGCTCCGCAATTGGTTGCCCGTGTTCGCGTAGTACACATGCGATCCAGCGGCGACGATGCGATTGATATTTGTTGCACCGTCGAAGCGGTAGTAGGCACTACCGGTTAATAAGCCCAACCCAGGTGCTGCCGCAGCGGTATCGAAGGCAAAGAGAGTACCCGCGGCCGTATTCGGAAACACAGTGTCAACATCTGCTTGGGACGTCGTACCGGTCGAGAAGTAGACCCGATCACCGACCACTGTGAGTTGTTGCACGGTGCCACTGGGATTCAAAACTCCATCCGCATCAGAAATTTGCCCTGTCGCATCGTTGTAACGGGCGAGGGACAGCCCATTCACGCCGGACCGCGCCATGTAGATGCCTTGATTGGCGCCGCTGGTCTTCGCCACGAGATTGCTGAAAGCAGCGTCGCTAACCGAGACGGTCGGCGCCGTTGCGGCGGGCGTGATCGCGTGAAACGAGCCTAACGTGCCATCACTGGCCGTGAACGCCAGCACAGAGTTGAGCGCAGTTAAATTCGTAATCGTACTCAGACCCGTTGTCGTGATCTGTGTCGCCGCGCCGATTCCCGTCACACGATACAAGGCGTTTTGGGCGGAGTTTGTGAAATAGATATTGTCGCCCGCACGCGTGATTTGCGTCGGGGTGACATCCGAATTTCCTATCTTGACGAAGTTCGGAGAGTCCTCGGGTGCAACCGTGTTGCCATTGTGGAAGTACAGATCCCGCGTCGCATTGAGACCATCTTGTGCGCTGAAATAGATACCGGTGGGGCCAGCCGTTAGTCCTTGCGGGTCCGAATTGGCGGTGCCGCCGGTGCCAAGGTTGATGTCGACGGGTAAGAAATTGAACGCCAGCAGATGCCGTTGCTCGAGCGTTTCAAAAAGCGAGCGACGACGATGGATCGACTTGCGATTGCGACTGTACGAACTTCGATCTCGGTTTCGCCTAATTGATACCATCGCCAATACCCTTACAAACCGCGCAAAATGACTAGAATCGCAAAAGTATCATTGGCAACTGCACCGCTGTCAACCAAATAAGGGGGCCACGCTGCCGTTGTCCGCTTGGTGGCGGGCGATAAGCCGCCGTCACTGAAAGTTGGAGCGTTTTGGCTGACGAAGGGATGACTGGGAACCTTCAAATTAGATCCGCGAAGCTCTTTTCCATCTTGCGAAACTGGCGAACGCCGAACCAAAGAAAGAAGGCAGTCACCGCGAGGCTGGCGATGAAACCGGGCGAGTAGATGTTACTTTCGACAGCGTCAGGATGAACATGGCGACCGTTGAAGCACAGGCGCCGGATCGGCGTCACTGTCGCTGTCGCTCCTTGATCCGGCCTACGTAGGCCGGATTGAGGCTTTGTGAAAATCCGGCAGGAACCCGCGTGTGATCGTGCTTGCCGGATCGGCGTCACTGTCGCCCCTTGATCCGGCCTACCGGCTACGGGCTAGGCGAGCACGATTTTGGGATTTGGCTGCCGGGACCGAGTGGCGTTTCGTGTATCGATGACGAGCTTGGACCAGTCGACGAGTTGAGCGTAGTCGACGTTGGCGTGAGCGGTCGATATCAGCGTGGCATCGAAGCTGGCGACCTCCGCTTGGTTCCACGAGATGCTCTTGATGCCGGCCCAGTGTGCGTGTTCGCGCGTGGGTCGTATCACCGGAACATACGGGTCGTAGTAAGCGACTTCGGCGCCCGCGGCGGCCAGCAGATCCATCAGCACGTAAGTGGGCGATTCACGATCGTCATCCACATTGGCTTTGTAGGCGAGCCCAACGAGCAATATTTTGCTGCCGTTGAGCGGTTTCTTTTGCGCATTGAGAGCTTCGGCGAGTCGATTGACGACGTGCTTGGGCATCGCCGTATTGATCTCGCCCGCCAACTCGATGAACCGGGTCGCTTGGCCGTACTCGCGTGCTTTCCATGTCAGGTAAAACGGATCGATCGGGATACAGTGACCACCCAAGCCCGGGCCAGGGTAAAACGGCATGTAACCGAACGGCTTGGTTTTCGCCGCTTCGATGACCTCCCACACGTCGATGCCCATGGCTCCATACACGAGCTTCAGCTCGTTGACCAGCGCGATATTGACGCTGCGGAAAATGTTCTCGAGCAACTTTGTCGCTTCAGCCGCTCGACAGCTACTCACCGGAACCACCTTTTCGACGGCCTGGGAGTAAAGCGCGACGGCTTTATCGAGGCACGTTGGCGTCAAACCGCCGACAACCTTGGGAATTTTGGCTACCTTACTATCCGGGTTGCCGGGATCCTCACGTTCCGGCGAGAAGGCTAAGTGAAAGTCGGTGCCGGCGTGGAGCCCCGAACCGGTCTGGAGGACTTGGCACAGGTCTTCATCGGTCGTTCCTGGATATGTCGTCGACTCGAGGACGACCAAGGTCCCCGGACGGATGTGCGGCGCGATGGCTTCACCAGTCTTAAGGATGTACGAAATGTCCGGCTCGCGATTCTTGTTCAGCGGGCTGGGGACGCAGATGATGACCGCATCACACTCGGCGACTCGCGAGAAATCCGTACTCGCTTGCAGCCGCTTGGAGGTCACTTGATCAGCGATCGAGGCGGATGCGATGTGGTGAATGTACGAGCTTCCGGCGTTGACGGCATCGACCTTGGCGGCGTCGATGTCCAATCCCAACACGGACGCGCCACTGCGGGCAAACTGCAGGCCGAGGGGGAGCCCGACATAGCCGAGGCCGATGATCGCGAGCATGGAAATGAGTTATCGGAGGACGAGGAAAAATGCGATCTGCGCGGACTTCGTCCACGTGGGTGACACCTATCACCCAAAAAAGATAAGGACTGAAGAATGAGACAGCGCTTTCGCCGCAAGTTTAAAAATCTAGTTTGCGGACTGAACCCAACCGATTCAGATGACCCATTTTCTAGAGAAAATGGTCGCGTTTCAAGATCGCCCCCACACCATGACCACTACCGAAAGCGATTACAAGGTTACCGGCGTTTGATTTATCCGTAAGGGTCGGACAAGTTCCACTTTTAGCGATTTTGCCAGCTCGATCGCCGGACGGGTGTAGAGAGATTCGAATCCAGTCGAACTTGGTGGGAGCTGCGAGCGGAAGTCCAAAACGCTCGTCGATGCTTGCGTCGGATCGGCGTCGCTGACGCTCCTTGATCCGGCCTACGGCACGCTTTGCAACACCGCCTGGCACCAGGATTGATGGTCGAGGTACCATCGCACGGTTTTGCGAATTCCGGTTTCGAAAGTTTCTCGAGGGCCCCACCCGAGTTCTGTGCGAAGTTTAGTGGCGTCGATGGCATAGCGACGGTCATGCCCAGGCCGATCGGTGACATAGGCAATCAACTCCCGCGATTCGCCGCCAAGCTCAGGCTTCATCTCATCCACTAGATCACAGATGGCCTCAACGATGCGAATGTTCGGCCATTCATTGTTGCCGCCAACGTTGTAGCACTGGCCGTTGGCACCGTGTCGCAGCACGTGCCAAAGGGCGGACGCGTGATCTTCCACGTACAGCCAATCCCGAACATTCATTCCGTCGCCATAGACCGGAATGTGCCGCCGCGCGATGACGCTTGCGATCACCACGGGAATCAGTTTTTCCGGAAACTGGTAGGGTCCGTAGTTATTGCTACAGTTCGTGATGACCACTGGTAACCCATAAGTGTGATGATAGGCCCGAACCAGCATATCACTGGATGCTTTACTCGCCGAATACGGCGAATTGGGTGCGTAGGGTGTCGCTTCCGTGAAGTAGCCTTCGTCACCGAGGGAGCCGTAGACTTCGTCGGTGGAAACGTGCAGAAACCGCGGCGTCGGAAAAGGGGTCAGGCCCGAATGGCCGACATGCGCATCATCGAGGCCTGACACCTTTTCGGCCCAAGCTTCGCGGCAGGCCTCGAGCACATGAAAAGTTCCGAGGACATTGGTGTGAATAAAGTCGCCTGGGCCGGTGATCGAGCGGTCGACGTGGCTTTCGGCGGCCAGGTGCATCACATGAGTGACGCGGTGATCCATCACGACGTGCCGGGTCGCAGATTTGTCCCGCAGGTCAACTTTCTCGAACACGTACTTGGGATCATCTTGAACATCGGCGATACTTTCCAAGTGCCCCGCGTAGGTAAGACAATCGAGATTCACCAGTTTGGTGACTTCGGGCGAAGCGATGATGTGCCGAATTAAATTCGATCCGATGAAGCCAGCGCCGCCGGTAACGAGAAGGTTCATAGGGCAATGGATACCGTGTGTGTTGTTGGCGAAAATCGCAAAGCCAACTACTTTGCAGCTGCAAATTCAGCGATGGCTTCGTCAAGCGCCTCGTCGAGATGACGAAGCTTGACGCCGGTGGCAAGTAACTTGGAAACATCAAGAATCGTATTGCTGCGTGGGGCTTTGGCCGCAGTCCGGTAGAATTCTTCGTCGCTCTCGAAAAACTCAAAGCTTTGGGATCGACCGAGCGCCCGGCGTAGCTTTTCGGCAACGTCAAGCGTGGTGACCCAGCCTGGATTGGTGACGTTGTAGATCCCAAATGGAGCGCGATGTTCCCACAAATCGATGCACGCCCGGGCAAAGTCAGCTCGATGCGAAAGCGAGTTCGCATTGTCGTAGACCCGTGGGTAGTTGCAAATTTTGCTCAAATAGTTTCGCGGATTATGTATGCCATCGAAGGGAATTCTCAACCTCCATATGTATGCATCGACCGCATCACGAAGGACTTCTTCGCCCAGTGCCTTGGTGCCGCTGTAGAAACTGCACGGTGGCGATCGGAAGGAAAAGTTGGGAGGATCCTGTTCCGTGAATCCTCGCAATCGATCTCGATTGGCCAGCCATCGCGACCGGACATCGGGTCGCATCAAATCCGGCTGGACATTCGCTTCCATCGTCGTTTCGTCGAGTAGCATGGCACCGGAATAAATGCAACCGCTGCTGACTTGCCCCCAAGCGACTCCGGCAATCTCGCAGGCGTGGGAGATCGTTTGCGGCAGTGTGACGTTACCGAGCAACGTTTCGGCCTTCGCGAACTCGCACGCATCGACGTTCGGTTTTCCGGTGGCGCCGGCACAATTGATAACGAACGTCGGCTGATGCTCTCGCAGCAGCGAAAGTAACTTAGCGAACACGGTGTAATCACACTTGGTTCGTGTGACGTTGCGAAAATCCGCGTGGCGACGAGCCAATTCGGCTTGAAACGCTGTACCGACATAACCGGTTCCACCGAGCAGTAGATATCGTTCAGTCATGTGACTTCAATCGATGCGCTTCTTCGACGACGTTTTCCAAATACTCTCGGTACTCACAATGCGGCATTGTCGACGCGATATGCTGCAAGCGAGCCAGATCGATCAGACCGCGACGCAGTGCGGCTTCCTCGGGACAGCCGACTTTGATTCCTTGCCGCTTTTCGATGGCTTGGACGTAGGCGCTCGCTTCGTGAAGACTGCTACTTGTCCCAGCGTCCAGCCAAGCAACACCGCGCGGCAATCGCACCACCTTCAACGTGCCGCGATTTAGATAGGTCACATTCACATCGGTGATTTCCAGTTCACCGCGCGCGCTGGGCTGCAAATTCTTGGTGATCTCGACCACATCATTGTCGTAAATGTACAACCCGGGAACGGCATAATTGCTCTTGGGTTGTGCCGGTTTTTCTTCGATCGACACGGCGCGGCCGCTGTCATCGAACTCGACGACTCCATAGCGATGCGGATCGTTGACATGGTAGCCAAACACCACTGCGCCACCATCGAAGTCGTCAAAGGCCTGAATAAACGCGTCGCAACCGGTGAAGACATTATCGCCAAGAATCAACGAGACGGGATCGCCGGCGATGAAGGACTCGGCGATCCGAAAGGCTTGGGCGATTCCATTAGGAACCGCTTGTTCGCGGTAATCAATGGACACACCAAACCCGCTACCGTCGCCGAATAGTTTCCAAAAATTCGGTAGGTCTTGGGGTGTGCTGATCAAACAAATCTCGCGGATCCCGCATTCGATCAAGGTGGTGAGCGGGTAATAAACCATCGGCTTGTCGTACACGGGTTGCAATTGCTTGGACGCCACGCGCGTCAGCGGGTACAACCGAGAACCGGCACCGCCGGCGAGGATGATGCCTTTCATACTACGAGCCGGATGGTGTGAGAGCGGAATTTGGGGGCGTGGAATTCGGCGACTCAAGATCGGGATTCTCAATGGATCGGAGATCTTCCGCGGCCATGGTTTCGATCGCTTGAGTGAATCGCGGATCGTCTTTCAAATGCCGTCGGCCCTTGCGAGCTTCATCGAGTGCGACGCGTCGCTGGCCTTGTTCTTTCAATCGATTGATGAGCTTCAAACGAAGTTCCGCGTTCATGGGGCTGTAGCGTAGTGCCTCCTGGTAGCTGGCAAAGCTTTCGTCAAAGCGGCCGAGGCGATATTCGATGTCTCCGGCAAGCTGTTCGCAGCTTGCACGTTCGTCCTGGGTCTCGCAAGTGCCGCACGCGAGTCCGTTGAGACTTTCTTCCAAAAGCTCGCTATGCGGCACGGCTGTCACCTCCGCATCACTTGGCGTATCCCCTTGGATGTTGGTCAGTAGATAAGCGGCAGCTAGTCGATACGCATCGCTTGACGCGGGGATGACGGAATGGAGTTCTTTGACACCATGGCTGGTCGCTTCCGTCAGGACGGCTCTCGTCAACGAAGGCCTCGCCTGGACTGCATTTCGCCAGAGTTCGATCGCCAGCGCTTGTTCGTTGCTATCGGCAGCCAGCGAACCAATTTGAAGCAGCGTTCTGGGTTCTTGAGAGAACAGGACGGTCATGTGGTGGAGTGCCGCCTTGGTTCGTTCGATGTCTTGATGGACGAAATCCAAGTAGACTTGGTACGGATGCGGCGTCTGGGCGAGTGGACTCCACTGGATCGCGAGCGTCGAACAATCCAGCGCGTGTCGGTAAAGAGCTGCCGCGTTTGCCGTTTCTGGTGGCGGAGTGTACGCGCTCACCGAGGGTGCGTGATCGATGGATGGCGAAGTTTCACCGGGTCGATTGCGATCACGCAGCCACTGGGTACGCCGGACGATTGGGGCGGTTTGTTCATACAATCTTACCGCCTCTTCGGGTTCTCGCGGATTTCGCTGGGCGACATCCAACAAACGTGCTCGGTGGTAGACGAGAACACAAAGTGACTCGAACACGTTAGGCGAAGGATCGCTGGCGGCAATCGATGAAAACTCTCCGATCCACTGCCTCAACGCCTCGTCATCGGTTCGGATCCACTTCATCTCGGCTTTGAGCGTGCGTTCGAACACTTCGACATGGGCGTCGGATTTCAGCCGAGGCAACGCGACCAGGATGGACAGTAGCGGCAGCACGCTGCTGACAACGAGGGCTGTCGTACGACGACGAGAACGGAATAGACCGCGGAGGTCACGACGCTCGCTGAGGCTTTCGCCATGAGTATTGTGAACGTGCTCGAGGGCAACGGCCGCGGTACCGGCGGCGACATCCCGAGCGACGATTGCGGGCAGCAACATTGCAAGGGCGAACGTATTGGCCGGGATGACCAATCCAAAGTCAAAAGATTGGGACGCTATCAGCGCACCGATTGCATACCATCCGGCGATACGTAACCCTTGATCGATCGGATCCGCTGAATCTCCCATCCGATGCAGCGAACGGATGACCAAGGCGAGCAACGAGAGCGTGAAAATGAGTCCGAAGACACCCTGTTCGGTTAACAGCTCGATCCACAAATTGTCCGCATGATGAAAACCGCTACTGGTGCTTGTTTGCATGTGCGGAAGCACGGCGTCGCCGTAGGTGGCCAAACCGGATCCGGCGGGTAAATGCGCTGCGGCGGTTCGCAATCCATCGGGCCAATGCAACAGACGACCGTCATTGAGCAGCGTCGATTCGCTTTCGGCGGTCAAGAACTTCATACGCTGAATTGATTCGAGACTCAAATCCGTCGGAACTAGCAAGACGGCGACGCTCAAACCGATCATGACCGCGATGACGGGAAAGCTGACCAGCCCGCGACGTTGGCGAACCCAGCCGAAAGCGAGCAAAGTGCCCATGAATGCGGCGACCACACCTCCCCGCGATCCGCCGACGAGAAGTCCGCTCACGCATAGCGCAGCGGATAGGATACCGATCATGGATTCGCGATCGTTGATCAGCGAAAACAAATCGTTGAATTCGAATTCGGGATCATCCACCTCTTGGCCTGTTAGCGCGGTCAGTCGCCAAGAGAGCAGTCCGAGACTAGCGGCGAGGCCAAGATTTAAAAACAACGCCGAATTGTTCCGGTTAATGAACGTCGCGAACGAACCCGCCGACATGCTATCCTCGAAACCGAAGAAGCCGAATGTCGGGAAAATTCGGATCCACAGCCCGATGGCGGAAACGATCGCCGAACCGACGGCAAGCACGCTTAAAAGCATGCCCAACCGCATCCGCGAATTGAATACGACCGCCGCTGACCATGCGGCGGCGATGATGACGCAAAACATCGCCAGCGCGTGCCGAGTGTCGGCGACGCTGACGGAGATTGGGAATCGGCTCGGAAGACCCGCATCGCCCACGTAGGGTCGCAACCAGTCGGTGTAAGCGGTAACCGATGCGGGACTCAGCCAGCCGACCAACGTGGGTGGCAAAGACAGAGTTTGGAACCAAATAAAGCCTGCCCACAATAGCAAAGGAACCAACAGGATCTGTTGCGCGAGTTGGCCCCTATCTTTGGTCGCGAGATAGCCGACGAATGTGAAGCCGACGATGCCCGCCATTGTCATCGCGGCAATGTACTGGCTCCATCGCAAAACACCACCGAAATCGATCGCCAGCGCAATTGGCATGATCGCCATCAATGTCGCGGCGACCCAATAGCAAGTTTCTCGAAGTAAAATTCGACTCGGCACAGGCAAATACTATTTTTTAGTGGGTGTCCACCGATCGAAGATCGGCATGGACCATGAGCGAGGCAATTTCCGAGAGCGATGTCTTGGCTTGCCAACCCAGTCGATCTGCGGCTTTGGAGGGATCACCGACGAGTCGCAAGACTTCGGCCGGACGCATGTACTTGGGGTCTTGAACGACGTGATCTTTCCAGCAAAGGCCCACGGCCTCGAACGACGCGGCTAAGAAATCTTCGACGCTCGATTGGACTCCGGTCGCGATGACGAAATCGCTTGCCGATTCTTGTTGTAGCATTCGCCACATTGCGTCGACGTATTCCGGGGCATAGCCCCAATCGCGACGCGCGTCGAGCGAACCAAGTTTGAGTGCACGCTGATTTCCGAGCGAGATTGCCGCTGCCGCGCGCGTGATCTTGCGCGTCACGAAGGATTCGCCGCGTCGGGGTGATTCATGGTTGTAGCAAATGGCGTTGCAGGCAAACAAATCGAAGGACTCGCGGTACAGCGTCACCATTTGAGTCGCGAATGCTTTTGCGACTCCGTAGGGAGTCACGGGCCGCATCGGTGTGTTTTCATTTTGCGGATACTGGTCGGGACGCCCGAAGATTTCGCTGCTGCTAATGTGCAAAAACTTGGGGCGCTTCGCCAAATCGCGAATGATCTCGAGCAGTTTCAAGGTTCCCATGGCCGTGAACTGACACGTCGTTTCCGGAATATCAAAACTGGCACCGACGTGGCTTTGGCCGGCGAGATGATAAAGTTCGTCGGGCAGGGCCTTGTTCAAGATCCGACGAATGGTGGTGGTGTCGTCGAGATCTGCATAGTGGAGAAACAACCGTTTGTCATATGTGGCGGGGTCCGCAAAGTGTTGATCCAAACGCGACCTGGTAGTCGTGCTGCTGCGACGCACAATGCCGTGGACGATGTACCCTTTGGCCAGTAACAATTCCGTCAAATACGAACCGTCTTGGCCCGTGATTCCCGTGATCAGTGCCGTCGTCGGTGGCGAATTCTGTTCAGGAGGGGTTGTCATGTGCGGGGTAGCTCAGCGGTATGCGTCGCGGTCGAATGGAGTTCGTTAGCCGCGACGGGTTGATGGATTGGTAACTTGAATTGATCGTAGACGACCTGGCGGACAAACCGCGAAAGCGCCAGTTCGTGAGTTCAGATGCCCGGAGTGTCACCGAGCTCAAGACGATCCCACAGTTTTGCGACGACCGAGGTGGTTTCTGCAACAAGGCGCGTCGAGATAAATGAATCCCAACTGGTTTTGCTAAACGACCGTCGCAAGGTCGGTTTCCGACGACGCAATCTCGCAACAACGAGCTTTGGCCACGCGTGCGTGGTTGCACTTGGTGACAGTCATCCCAATGAAGTTTGAAGACTAACTGAGACACTTCCATCTTCCAAGGCGGCGATTGCACCGACGAACACACCTTTGTTGATCTGGGACGGAAAAAATCGATGCACTTTCACGTCCTAGCGCCGCTTGGTGTCTGTGTGCGCGAGCTGCTCACATGGATCGGTCAACGACAGCTCGGTTGCTTCGGTCCTTGCCCAGTCGCGTCGATTAAGAAAAAGTAGCGTAGGAATGGTTAATCCGAAAACTGAGTGTGGATAGATGTTAGAGAGGCTCGAGTTGACAGTCTTCCAACTTGACACTGACGCCTTGATCCATGAACCGAACTGCGACGAGTAGACGTCGTTCGTTTTCACGACGGATCACGGTTCCTTCGAACCCGGCAAAGGACCCTGATTTGACCCGCACATTCTCACCCGGTTCAATCCGACTTTCCACCGTCAACGGAGCCCCGATTTCGATCAGGTCCCGAATCTGCCTGAGGTCCGAGACAAATCGCTCAACCTCGGTGATTTCGGTCGCTTTGGTGACACACCCGGTGCAAATCGCTTGATACCGAGCTTCTTCGTCGCCGCGTAAAAACAAATAGTTCGCGAACAGCGGGGAATAGATCGTACGGATTCGACCATTGGGCGAACGATTGCGGCGCATGATCATGGGACCATAGTGCGGCAAGTTGAGCACTCGCAAGTGACGCATCAACAATTTTTCTTGACGCGATTTTGTGTAGAGCAGCCACCAAGGCAACGTTGTGCTGGAGGGATGATCGAGCAAGTCACTGGGCAAGCAATCGGGTTCTTTGGGAAGAATGGGCATCGGGGCTAAGATTGCTGCGAGGCGGTTGGATCTGCGCGGACTTCGTCCGCTTGGGTGACACACCCAATGTCGTTCACTAGTTTCTTGCACGTCGCTGTCGCCACGTAAACCCGTCTTGATGACGAACGGATGCCTGGCAATGAGCGTTCGGATACCCGCATCAAAAGCATTCGAAATGTCCCCGTGCTAGTAAACGGCACCTAAGCTACTTAGCTCTCGGGTCGACCAAACCGAACGTTAACATGTTGAAGTTGATTAGTCGGCTGGATTGACCAAGACGTCGATCGTGTTGACGGACGAAGAAACGCCAGTCATGGAGAGGGCCGGAGAGACTTTCGAGCCAGCCAGTTCGCTATCGCTTCGCACCGCGGCTCGGTGCGGATGCTTGATTTCAATCTCGGACACAATGAGTTCGATTTGAGGCCCCAGATCAACCAATTTTTCCGAAAGATCAGCGATTCGTTGATAGATCGCAGGATCGACTCCCGACGCCACCAGATCGAGTCGCCCAATCGGCACATATTTCCCGTCGCTCGATCGAAATGCGAACAACGGCAATCGCACGGTAAGCTGGAATGCCTTTTCGGGTTGCCGAACACTTTGCCATGACGCGTGATAGCCTTCGTGGAGCCACGCCAAATTTAGATCGATCTTCAGCTTGGCGAGTTCATGAGTTTTCGCGAATTCGACCAATGGCTCCCAGATCGTTTCCCAACGACCATCGCCTTGGAGCGGGATGCGTCGCTGGTGCTTTTCTGTGTCGCAGCGATGGGGTAGCAACATGAAAGAGTGCGTGAAGTTCTTGAGTCGACTCAGTAGTAGGCGACATTCGGCATATCCGAATGACCGCGTCAGCACCAACAGAGAGAAAACGACCGCCATTCCGATCGCTGAGAGCCAGGGTTGGTTCCAGGTGACCGAGAGCACGGAGAGAAGCGTCGTGGTCAAGCACAAGCCAGCGACGACGTACAACATCCCCACATTACCAAATTTAGCTTGCAATAGATGGTGCAAATGTGCGCGATCAGTCTCATACATGCTCCGGCCCGTGAGCCAACGACGCATGATCGCCGCAGTGGAATCGAATAGCGGAATCGCAAGAATGGCAACCGGTGCCGAAGCGAGCACGGTCGAGTGTTTGAGATTTGTCCAAACAGCTAGAACACCCACGAACAAGCCGATCATCATGCTGCCGGAGTCACCAAGAAAGATGGTCGCGGGCGGGCGATTGAAGACGAGAAATCCCGCCAAAGCGCCGGCGAGCGAGAACCCGACGGTGGCGGTCAACATTGACCCCATTTGCAGTCCAAGAAAGCCTAGACCGCCACTGATGATGATCCCAGCGGTCGTGGCCATTCCGTCAGCCCCATCAATGAGATTGAGAGCATTAATGGCAATGAGCAACCACAACACACTGATCGGATACGCCAAAACCCCCAGATGTAGGTCGTAGCCGAACAGACCGATTTCGGTGATGACCGTACCGCTACCGACCAGGGATGCAGCGATCAAACACTGCAGCAACAGCTTTTGGCGTCCGCGGAGTTCGATCGTGTCATCGATCAATCCGACGAGAAGGATCGCTCCCGCGGCGGCAAAAAGCGTGTACCAACGGTTGTCGAGCGTACCCAATTGCCAATCGCTGTCCATGCGATCCAGATACAGACTCGCGATGAACGCGATCACCAGGGCAGCAAAAACGCCGACCCCGCCGCCCAGCGAGATCGCTTGCTGGTGAAGTTTCCGCTCACGATCCGGTTTGTCAACGATGCCAACGCGCAGCGCCACGGTTCGGACAAGCGGAACCAGCACGAGCGCCGCCACAAACGCGATCGCAAGAGTACTGAGTATCAATCCAATCATCGGGAACGTTCGCCTTTCAATCCAATACCTGATCCGTCACGTTTCGACTCGCCTGTCATCGCGGCCTGCCTGCGATTGCGATCAAAGCCCCCCAGGTTAACCCAGGACATCCTTAGAACGCCTGGAACCACCACAATGAACACATGGCGAAGCCTTGCCGGGTGGTCCGCTCTCCCCAATAAAACTGGTCCGTGTTCTGAAAGATCATTCTAAAACGCAACCTCGAGCAAGCTAGGGTAAACCTCGCAAGCGATTGAATCTTTCATGGAATCCATCGCGATCATCGCTACAAAATGCCACTTCGGAACAGCCCTGATGACTGGTTGACGTCTATACAGACTCTTCGGCGTCACAACCCAAAGGATTAGAACGTCCGGCAAAGGGGATGCAGACGGCTTTTTCGTCAGTTTTGATTAATCCGGCACGGGTGGAGGGGCGATAAATAGGCTTGAGCAGGTGCTAGAACCGTCAAGGTCCTTAACACCCTCAAAATTGACAAACACCGAATGCCGTTGCTGCCAAGGGGGGCCAGATGGCGATTCGCTCGCTAAGTGCGCTAGACGCACTCCAGACCCATTTGTTTCAGTCCATGAAGGACTCCGGGCGTCGCGCCGGTCGACTCCGTTTCGCGATGCGATCGGTGCTCAGCTCGGCAACGCTAGGCTGTATCGCCCTGGTGCTTAGCACCAGTGGCGGATGCAGCATTGGCACCAACGCTGGTAAAGCATTGATGCGCCACGATTGTGTCGATGAGTTTATGGTTGACTATCGCAATCGTGCGATGGCAGCCAAGGCATGGCACTGCAGCAAGCAGAAGTTCTGCAATCGCGGTCACCTCAACGAATTCCAAGCCGGTTTTTATGCTGGTTACGCCAATATTGCCAACGGTGGTACCGGTTGCTGTCCGGCAATCGCGCCGAAGGAATATTGGGGTTGGAAGTACCAGTCTTCGGATGGCCAAGCGGGCGTGAATGCCTGGTTTGAAGGATTCCCGATGGGCGTCCAAGCCGCCGAAGTCGAGGGGATCGGCCATTGGAGCCAGATCCGTCCTGCTGGCTTGCAGACGGTCGTGCCGGGATCGGCGACGGGGATGCCCATGCCCATGGGAGTTCCCATCGAATTGATGCCGGGCGAGACGCTTCACACGCCCTACATGTCTGAGCCGATGCCAGGCTTGATGCCTGGTGGGCCAGTGATGCTCGAAACCGGGCCGCAGGTGCTGATGAACCAACCGGCACAACCAGCGACGCCGGCGACGGGTGCATCCGCATCCAACGGCGGCTCGACAGGCAATCGAACCCTGCCGGATGCAGTGACGATCGCGCCGGTCAACGCTACATCCGATCAAGTCGGCTCGTCGGACTCGCAGTCCGCGGTCTTTGATACGTCGAGTGGAGCCTCCGCCACGATCGGTGACACGAACAACGACGAATTACCATTCAGCTTCAAGTAGTCGACGTCGAATTTTAAAGACGCTGGCAGCGGTAACGTTGCCAGCTAGTTTTTACCCACTTTCAACAACGCATTTCCGCTCAGCACTACTGCAAAACGGTTTTGGCCTTAGCAAGAGAGTTCAAGGATGAAAAGGACATTTTCAACCGGCCGACGGGCATTTCGCCGGCTAAGGTCGGTCGTCTGTGGCGGACTTTCCGTCGCTGCTACCACACTCGCGACCGGCATCGCGGTCACCTCGCTGACAGGTTGCTCAGCTTTGACCCAGCCGATCGATGGCGTTCCGGCAAATCGTTTGCCGCCGCAATTCCTCGCTGAGCCAAAGAACAACTTGGTTCCCGTCGATATCTCCTTGTTAACGCTCGAGCCGCCCCGAGATTACCAGCTGGATGGTGGCGACATCCTAGGTGTGTACATCGAGGGTGTGTTGCCATTCAATCCGCCCAACGCGCCACCCGAGCCGCCTCCGGTCAACTTCCCTGACCGCGATAGCACCTTGCCGCCGTCGATCGGATATCCGATTGCCGTTCAAGACGATGGAACACTGGCGCTTCCGTTGATCGAGCCGCTTGATGTGGAGGGACTCACGCTCGAACAAGTTCGCGACACCATTCGCGAAGCCTACATCGATGCGGACATTTTGCGTCCTGAAAAGGCTCGTCCGATCGTCACGCTCATTCAGGAGCGAACTTACAACGTCATCGTTGTTCGGGAAGACGAGGGGGGTGTAGGAGGCAATGGTGGTGGCTTTATCCGCGGCGATGACAAAAGCGCAAGTGGCTCGGTTGTAAAGCTGAAGGCCTATCAAAACGATATCCTCCACGCCCTTGTCGAGACCGGGGGACTCCCTGGATTCAATGCCAAGAACGAAGTGAAAGTGCTCCGTGCCAGCAAGGCGGACCAACGCAAACGTGCGGAGTTCTTGCAACAGTTCTACGCCCAACAACAAGCGGCGATGCTTGATCCTTGCTCGTGCCCACCACCGCTGCCCGAAGACCCATCGATCCTCCGAATTCCTCTGCGAGTTCAACCCGGCGTGATTCCGAACCTGACCGATGCCGACGTGACTTTGGAGGATGGCGACATTGTTTATATCGAATCACGTGAGACCGAAGTCTTTTACACGGGCGGCTTGTTACCCGGCGGCGAGCACAAGCTTCCGCGTGACTACGATCTCGACGTGCTGGGAGCGATCGCGATTGCAGGCGGAAGCTTAGGTGGCAATAGGGGCGGCGGCGGCGGAATTGGCGCAGCTAGTAGTCTAAGCGGTGTTCCACCTGGATTGGTTTACATTCTTCGCAAGACGCCATGCAATGGCCAAGTTGCGATCGAAGTTGACATCGCCGGAGCCATCAACGATCCGCGTCAACGACAATTGATTCAACCGGGCGATATCATCATCCTGCGATACAAGTGCGAAGAAGAACTATTGAACTTCGGTGTCGGGTCCTTCTTCACCTTCGGCATCGCCCAGCTATTCAACAATCGCTAAGCGAAGCTCAAGAATAGTCGACCATTCACAGCCCGCACGAAATTTCGTGCGGGCTGTTTTCGTTGACGTGCGGAGATTTCCGCCGACCTAGCAACAACGATTCCGATTTAGGGCTGAGCCGACTCTTCCACCTGGGGCAAGTCGCTAAGTGTTTCCAATCCGAACAAGTAAAGAAATCGTTCGGTTGGATAGTATCGAGGCACCGGCTTGGGGCTCTCTTCGGTGCGTTCGCGCCGCATTTCTAAAAGTTGGCGTCGAACAAGTTGATTGAGCAAGGACGCACTGTCGCGTCCACGCTGGTCTTGAACTTTTTGCGCGGTAATCCCCGGCTGGTAGGCGACCAGGGCCAACACTTCGACCGAGGATTGGTTGAGGCGAGTTTCGCGAATCTTGCCGTCAAAAGAACGCTTGACCGACTCCACTTCCGGGGAAATCGTCATGCGGAACCCGTGTTCGTTTCGAACGATGCGCAGCGCCTGGCGATGCTGGCGATAGGACTGGTTCAACTGGTCAATCAACTCCAGGACTTCCTCCGGAGTCACATCTCGCATCAACGAAGCCAAGCGAATTTCGCTAAGCGGTTGATTGTCCGAGTTTCCAACGAACAGCGCCGCTTCGATGATTCCCATGGGAGTCACGTAACTCTCGGCATCCGCGTCACTCAGTTCCGATGCGGCTGCAACTTCTCCGTCGGCCGCTTCCGTCTGGCCCGATGGATCCACATCCCCGACGACTTCCGAATAAGACTCTGGGTCATGTTCGGCAAGGGCATTCGCATAAGCCGCGCCAAGATCATCCAGCGAAAAGCTTTCGTCGCTGAGTAATTGTGGATCTTCAAGCGCTACATCGATGTCAGACGGCGCCGCACCGGCCGGCTCATCGCTACTCGTTGCTTGTCGCGGTAGCTTGGGCTTTTTCGAACGTCCCATCACACCCATTCTTGTTTCGTTGGCTTGATCACAATCTCGGGTACATGAGCCCTCGGAGGAAGTTGGCAGATGGTCACGATCACCGAGGCGATGTCTTCTGGCTGCAAGATCGACGCCTTGTGTTCCTCCGTCACTTTGACCGGACGATTATCGAGAATCGGCGTATTGACCTCGCCGGGATAGACATTGGTAACGCGCACACCTTCATTGCGAACTTCATTGGAAACCGCAGTTCCAAGAGCCGTCATAGCGAATTTACTAGCACAGTAAACGACGCCGCCCAGCGAGATCGCGCGCTTGCCAGCCACCGAAGTGATGTTGATAATCAAACCGTCGCGGCGGGAACGCATCGCGGGCAAGACCTGGTGCATGCAATAGTAGGCACCGGACGCGTTGATTTTCATCACACGGTCCCAATCCTCAGGCGTCATCGATTCCATCGTGCGATTTTGAATGTTCACGCCGGCACTGTTGACGAGGATATCCACGTCCCCATGGTGTTCTCGGACGAAAGCAAAAAACGCTTCAACGCTCTTCGAATCGGCAACATCCAGGACGTGCGACCGGATCGGTTCACGACTGGTGATAGACGACGCGAGCGATTCAAGAGGCTCGATCCGACGGCCTCCGATTGTCACCTTGCAACCCGCTTCGGCTAACCCGCGGGCGATGCCTGCGCCGATGCCTGTCCCACCGCCCGTGATCGCGACTACTTTACCGGCCAAATCTAACACGCTACAGAACCTCGGGTGGATAAACGACGGAAAACGAAAATGCAATGGACGCCTTCGACTCAGTTTCTATTGTATCCGTGGCGATCCAGAAAGCCGAGGTAGGTTAGTGACAATGAACGTGGCAAGTCGATACGATTCCAGTTCACCTCATTTACCCGATTGAACCGTGATCCACAGCTCAAGCGTGTCCTGCGATGAATGACCTTTTTAGTGATGACCCTGAGCATCTGCCTCATCAATCCTCGCAACGCAACGACTCGAAAGCCCAGGACGAGGCGGCGCGGCGGCGCATCGAGACACTTTCGGAAACGATTCGTCATCATGACCGGCTGTACTATGTCGAAGCGAACCCAGAAATCAGTGATCTGGAATACGATCGTCTGCTCCGCCAGTTAGCCGAACTGGAGCAGGAACACCCAGACCTAAAACACTCGGATTCGCCGACCCAACGATTGGGCGATGCTCCCATTGACGATCTACGTCAAGTCGCTCATCGCGTGCCGATGCTGTCGATCGACAACACCTACAGTCGCGACGAGTTGCAGTCGTACTTTGAACGCACCAACAAACTACTCGATGGAGAGCAGATCGAGTGGGTGATGGAGTACAAGATCGACGGTGTTGCCGCATCGATGCGCTACGAAAGCGGAGTCCTCGTCGAAGCGCTCACGCGGGGCAATGGACAAGTCGGCGATGACATTACGCACAATGCGCGAACGATCCGAGACCTGCCGCTACGACTAAACGGTGACTATCCCGAAGTGCTCGAGGTGCGCGGCGAAGTGTACATGACGAACACGGATCTCGCCGATCTCAATCAACGTCAGGCCGACGCAGGCCAAGAACCGTACAAGAACACTCGCAACGTTACGGCCGGCACCATTCGATTACTCGATTCCAGTATCGCAGCGCAGCGAAAACTGCGTTTTTTCTGTCACGGGATCGGTGAGATCAATGGATTCTCGGTGGCGAATCACAAGGAATTTCTGGAAAAAATCGAGTCCTTCGGCATTCTTGCCACGCCTGAAGTCCAAGTGCTGAAGAATTCCGACGAGGCGCTCACCGCGGTAGCGATCTTGGAAGAACGAATGCCCGATTTGCCGTTCGAAGTGGACGGCATCGTCTTCAAGGTGAACGATTTTGGACAACGAGATCGGCTTGGGATGCGTAGCAAAAGTCCTCGCTGGGTCATCGCGTACAAATTCGAACGCTACGAAGCAACGACCACACTGCAAGACATTAGCGTTCAAGTCGGGAAGACCGGTACGATCACTCCCGTTGCGCATCTCTCACCCATCAACATCGCGGACACGACCGTCTCGCGAGCGTCGCTGCACAACGCTGACGAAATCGAACGGCTCGATGCTCGTGTGGGTGACATCGTTGTGGTCGAGAAAGCCGGCAAAATCATTCCCAAAGTGGTGCGAGTTGAGAAGCACTTGCGAAAGCATGTTTTGCCCCAGTTTCAATTTCCGACGCATTGCCCCGAATGCGACACGGAACTGGTACGCGACGACGGGGGTGTATACATCCGCTGCCCCAACCCCAGTTGCGGCGCCCAATTACGACAGCGTTTGATCTACTTTGGTAGTCGCACGGGCATGGACATCGACGGCTTGGGTGAAGAAATGGTGGATGTTTTGCTTCAGCGAAATCTTGTTGCCAGCTATGCTGATCTTTACAGACTCACGGTCGATTCGATCGCCGATCTCACCTGGGTCAAGCCACGCAAGCTCAAGGCGGGGCAGTATGGCGAAGTCCAAATCGGACTCAAGAACGCACAAACGTTGATCCAAGGGATCGAAGCTAGTCGCGAACGTGGTCTCGCTCGATTGCTCGCGTCCATTTCCATCCGGCACATCGGCCCTCGCGTCGCCCAATTGATCACGCGAAAATACCCGACACTCGCACAATTGCGGACGGCGTCCAAGGACGAGCTGTCGTCGATCCATGAAATCGGTGATCGAATCGCTGCAAGTTTGCATGAGTTTCTCTCGAGCGACTACGGAACTCGATTGCTCGACGATTTGGAAAACGTCGGCGTGAAAGTGACGGAGTCGGTAGACTCGATGCAAACCGAGGGACTATTCAGCGGTAAAACATTCGTGGTGACCGGATCGCTTACGCACTACAGCCGCGATGAAATTGAAACTCTCATCGACCAGCAAGGCGGTCGAGCCTCGGGTAGCGTCAGCAAGAAAACCGATTACCTCGTCGCGGGCGAGAAAGCCGGCAGCAAACTCGAGAAAGCAGAAAAGCTCGGCGTCCGCGTGCTCACCGAAGAGGAGTTCCGCCATTGGCTCCAGTCCGGCAGCGAGGAACCGTCGCCGAGAGAGTCAACTTAGAATCGATAGTCCAATCCGAGCGAGACGCCCTGGGCCCAAAAATCCGTCAGCCTGTAGTCAAAACCGGGCCGAGATTCGCCGCCAACAACCGTTGTGCCCGACTGAGTCAAATTCAAACTGGTATCGATTTGCTCACCCGCGCGAGCGACTTGGCTCCAGTACAGGAATCGATAGCCGAGCATCAAACGCAGATGCGGATACACATCGAACCCGAGATCCGCGTGCAATTGAGGCACCATGGTGAAGGCGTCGAGTTCGTATTCACCAATGTTGCTCGGTTGAGCCAACAATCCGCCGCGCGTCGTCACGACTTCACTCGCAAGCGCTGTCACAGGGACGCTGGATGTCGTGGAACCATCAATGCGAACTTTCGAATGGTTATTTCCCAATGCCATTTGCATTCCCAAGTCAATCGTCAGCCGCTGGCGACGAATGTTCGCAAGCACTCCGACCGCTGCGCCGGCGAATCGATTGTCGGTTTGAAACAAATCTCTATGAGACAGAGTAGTGCCGGCCACCGAGCCCGTGGTGCCGACGAGCACGCGACGAAAATCGGTGATGGACAAATCGTCTTGGAGCGAGTTGGTTTGAAATCCGCCGACGAGCTGCAGTTGTCGGTGGCCGTCACTCGCCAGCATCCGGTGAAAGAAAACTTCCGCACCGTCCAATTGAGTCGATGACGACACGCTTGCACTGCCTGCCAATTGGCCTGGAAAAGCCAACAGGTCCGCATTGGGGCCGATGGCGTTCGGATCCACACTAAAATAGGGCCGAGCCAAAATCGATGTCCCGTTACTGTCGAAGCGATTGTCGTCGCTATCGCTATCGAGACCAAAATAGGCGAGGTGCCAACCAAGACTGCGCGACGCGAGCCAACCGCCCACTTCGACACGGCCTCCGGTGTGAAAGTCATCTCCCAGCGTTTGATTACCGAACAGAACCGTGGTTCCGGCCTCACCGAGAACACCCGCGTCGGCACGGGCCGTTCCCGCGGGACTTGTTGAAAGTAGGGCCGGGACGCGAGTGCCGTCGAGTGACCAAGCCAATAGATCCGCACGCACCCAAAGCGGGCTCACTCGAGCACCGCGTGGCCGTAGATGCTCCTGCGGGAACGACTCCGCATACGGAAGCCCGGAATCGTTCCAAGCGCCATAGTCGTCCATCGCACCGCCGAACGTGGTCGCACCGGGAAAAGCTGAACCGTCACCGTGGGGACCGAGCAAGTCCATCGATTCATCGTTGATGACCGCACCATCCTCGACCCAACGCCCGTCTTCCAAATAAGTGCCGGTGGGAATTCCTCCGCCGCCAACGACGAATTCCTGGCCGACGGCGACGCCCGCGGAGTTGGTGGCAATCGGCGGGAGGGATGGGCCGCCCGTCGACTCGTAGTCGACCTGTTCAACTTCGACAACGGTCAGGGGCGTGGTTTCGCCCAATTCGAAAACGTCAATATCGCGGGCTTTGGATTCGGACGAGGCCCGTTTCCCGGAATTTGGCGATTTGGCTTCGACCGATGGCGGTTGGAGGATCCGATGAGCTTGGCCGAGCACCCCCGAGGGGCACCAGAGCCCGGTGGCGATCAGGACCGCTGCGGCGAGGGGATATTTGAAAGCAGGCATGCAGGCTTCGATTTTCCAGACCATTGACCAAATTCAGTGCAGCGAACTCGGATCACAAGTCTGGGGAGTAAAACATTCCCGCTGGGGACGTCAAGAGATTTTGCCTCTTCTGGCAAGTTTGACTCAAGAAATGTCCAAACCAGTTCGCTTGCCGGCGCGAACAACACCATTCCCGTGTTTCACGCCGCGTCCGGTGGAACATCGGCTGGAACGCGTCGGAGCTCTTTACTGCTCCATTGCAGTCAACAGTTCCGTTGCGATCAATATTTGAACGCGTCGGCGTCTTGCTTCGGAGCAGGTTGATACGTGAGCGGTTCCATGCTTCCGGCGGCTCGACCTTGACTCAGGCTGCGTACCGCACTTGAGTACCCGAAGAGTTCTTTGAGCGGCGCGTGGGCCGTGATGACGGTCATCATCCCGCGAGTCTCGGTGGCGGCGATGATCGCTCGGCGCTGTTGCAAGTCGCCGACGATTTCGCCCATGTAGTCTTCGGGCGTGGTGACTTCGACTTTCATGACCGGTTCAAGCAACACGGGTCCAGCTTCCTCGAGGCCACGATCAAACGCGTCACCGGCGGCGATTCGAAACGCCACTTCGTCACTTCCCTCTTCATGAGCTTCCGCCTCATAGAACTCGATTTTGACTCCCGACAACGGGAATCCAGCGATCATGCCGCCACCTTCCGCACGGGCGCGCAACTCGTCGAGTACGGCTTGCCGCGGTCCGGGTGAAAGTGTCGTTTCCGGTGGCAGCCGATCAAACACGAGCACTGGGGCCGACACATCGTCCAGTGGTGAAACTCGCAACTTGACTCGGGCAAACATTTGCGTCGCGCCCATTTGGCGATTGCACTGACCCGTCACATCCGAATTGCTGCCAATCGTTTCGCGGTAATTCACCCGCGGCTTGTAGAACTTGACATTCAATCCGAAATCTCGAGTCAGCCGGTGCTGAATCACCTCGAGGTGCAACTCGCCCATTCCGCTGATGAGCGTTTGACCGATCTCCGCGTTTTCCACCGCCTTGAAGGTCGGATCTTGGCGGCGCAGCATTTCGAGGGTTTCTTCGAGCTTCTTTCGATCCGCCGTGCTCTCCGGTTCGATTGCCATCGAGAGCACGGTGTCGGCAAACTTGATGCTGGGCAACTCGATCACGTTTTTGGTATCACAAACCGTGTCACCGGTAATGGCAAAGCGAGGCCCGATCACACAGCAGATATCGCCGGCGCTGACGGATTCGACTTGGCCGTCTCGCTCTTTCTTGGAGGCGTGAATTTGCCAAAGCTGAGCAATGTTTTCTTTCTTGTCACGATTGGGGACTTGAACGCGAGAGTTCTGTTTCAGCTCGCCCGAGTACACGCGGATCCAATAATTGTCGCCTGTTTTGGCGGGCAAAATTTTGAACACCAGACCACAAAACGGTTCCTTAGGATCTGGCTTTCGCGCAACGATCTTGTCGGGCTTTCCGGGTTCGAAGCCTTCCACGGCAGGACGGTCCAGCGGGCTCGGCAAGTAGTTGCCGACGCCCGTCATCAACGGCTGGACGCCGATACCGTGTAGCGCCGATCCACAGAACACGGGCTGGATCACTCGTTCGATGCAACCTTTGCGAATGGCCGCAACCACCATCTCTCTCGGGACCGGTTTTTCCTCCATCGCCAACTGCATCGCCTCATCGCTCAGCTCGTAGACGACTTCCAACAACTGTTCGCGCCACAGCGTGGCTTCATCGATTAAATCTTCGGGGATGTCGGTCTCCTTCACTTGCTTGCCTTCGGTCTCGGGATCGAATTCCAGCAATTTCATGTCAACCAAGTCAATCACGCCGCGAAAGGGATTGCTGGTATGGGTGGGCCCCAGACCGACGGGGATTTCGACGGCCACGGGACGGCCGCCAAGTCGAGGCCCGATGTCGTTGAAAACGGCTTCAAAATTCGCACCTTCGCGATCGAGTTTGTTAATGAACACGATTCGGGGAACGCTGTAACGATCCGCTTGCCGCCAAACCGTCTCGCTCTGGGCCTCGACGCCCTCACGGGCCGAGAAAACGACGACAGCACCGTCGAGGACTCTTAAACATCGCTCGACCTCGGCCGTGAAATCGACGTGTCCTGGGGTGTCGAGCAAATTCACGCTGTACTCTTGCCAGCGATACTTCACACACGCGCTAAAGATCGTGATCCCGCGTTCCTGTTCTTCCGGATCGTCGTCGGTGTCGGTGGTACCATGATCGACGCGTCCAACGCGGTGTTTTTGGCCACTGAGGTACAACATTCGTTCGGTCACCGTCGTCTTTCCAGCGTCGATGTGAGCGATGATGCCGATGTTGCGTAGCTTGGATATGTCGGTGGCCATGATACTGGGGTCGTCGAAAACGGTGGGGAATTATCGTCGCCAAGGTTAACCCAAAGAACGCAGAACCGCGATCCGTCTCCCCCATTCCACCTTTGCAAACCCTTCCACCAGCAACGACTGGCAAGAATTCACAACGTAGCGTGAATCGACTCGAAACGCGTTCCCAAGCGATCTCCGCATTGCCTTCGAAGCGTCGATGCGACTCCTTCGACTCGTTCGATGCTAACTCGTTCGATGCCAAGTAGACCGCCAGCGGCGAAACTTGCGGAGCCGTGCCTGTATTTGAAATCGCTATTGCGATCCGACGCTCGTGGTCGGAGTTTCGACAATTTTGAGCACGCGGTCGTTGTAGCTGTCCGTGATGTACAGCTCGCCGGTCAGCGGGTGAACGGTGACTCCATGGGGACGCGAAAGTTCGCATGCTCGCGGATCGCCGCCGATGCCCGCCGACCCTTGTTTGCCAGTACCGGCGACGCGTTCGATGATGCCCGTCTCGGGAACATAACGACGAATGAGATGATTTTCGGAATCGGCGATGATCACTTGATCGTTCTTGTCGATGCACAGATGTTTGGGTCCGTTCAGGGTCGCATCGAGTGCGGGGCCACCATCTCCGTCGCCACCGCGCTTGCCGCTAACGTTGACCACCGTACGAATTCGTCCCTGCGTATCGACCATCCGCAAAGCGTTGCCTCCTCGTTCCAAAATATACATCGTGCCCTTACGATCGACTGCGACGGCGCGTGGGTCGGAAAGACTCGCTTGGACGGCGAGCGCCGCTTCGTTGGGTCGGCCTCTCGTTCCATTGCCCGCGACGACCTTGGCGACTCCAGATTCCAAATCGATGCGATGAATTTGGTTCAAGTTAGCGACGAACAGTGCGCCGCCGGCAAAGTCGAGCGAGATGCAATACGGTCCCGAACGGCGGGCTTGGTCCAAGGAAACACGAAAGCCGGCCAGCGAATCAATGGTGCCATTTTTAGCGTCGTATTTGCGAATCAAGCCGTTCCAAGTATCGGCGATCAGCACGTTGCCATCGGGAAGCACCGCCAAGTTATGCGGCCCATTGAATTGGGCTTGCAGGGCCGGGCCACCATCCCCAGAAAAGCCCGCCTCTCGCTGGCCTGCAATGCGAACCAGCGTCTCATCGTCATCGACACGCAACAGCCGATTGCCTGCGGCCATCTCGACGATATACATCGTACCGCGGCGGTCAAACTCGGTACCGAACGGCTCGTGCAGACCTTCAGCCACGACTTCGACGATCGTGTCGGCCGCAGCCGGATGATCCCACAGAAGCGCCAAAACAATGCCCATCACTAAACAAACAGGGGCAGGCAACGAAACCATGGTGACGAACCTTGGATGAACATCGATCCGGGAGAACATTTAAAACATCGCAGCGGTGTTCCAGGCTAAACGCAAAGGTTCGTGCCTGGGGACATGGACGTGGTAACTTCGAAACCGAGGTCGCGGATCATGTCGTAGTCGGCTTCGGGAGCTTGGCCTTTGGTGGTCAGGTAGTCGCCGACAAAAAGGCTATTGGCGACGTAGAGCCCCAGTGGTTGGAGCGAACGCAGGTGCAACTCGCGACCACCGGATATCCGCAGTTCACGCGTCGGATTGACAAAGCGAAACATCGCCAGCGCACGCAGACAATCTTGTGGCGAAAGCGACTTGACGCCCTGCATCGGGGTTCCGTCGATCGCGTTGAGGAAGTTCAAGGGGATTGAATGCACACCAAGCTCTTGCAAGTCGAACGCCATGGCGACAATGTCGTCGAGTTTCTCGCCCATCCCGATGATCCCGCCGCTGCACATTTCCATTCCGGCATCACGTACATGTCGCAGGGTTTGCACGCGGTCAGCGTAAGTGTGAGTCGTGCAGATATCGGCGTAATGCGTCTCGCTCGTATTCAGATTGTGATTGACGCGGTCCACCCCGCACGCCTTCAACCGATCCGCTTGCTCGCGAGTCAACAAGCCAAGGCAAGCGCAAATGTCGAGTCCATGTTTGCGTTTGATTTCCGGAACCACTTCCTCAACCGCTTTCATTTCACGTTCGTTGGGACCGCGAGCGGAAATCACGAGACAGTAAGTCTTGGCCCCACGCTCGGCCGCGATCGCAGCGGCGTCCATCAATCGATCACGCTGCAGGATGTTGTACTTGGGAACGGGTGCCTCAGAGACTTTGGATTGGCTACAGTAGTGACAGTCCTCTGGACAAAGTCCACTTTTCGCATTCATCAAAAAATAGAGCTGAACCGTACGGCCAAAATAACGCTGGCGAATGCGGAACCCTGCGGCCAGAATCGCGAGGACGTCGGAGTTGGGCGCGTCGAGAAGGGACATCGCCTGGGGACGCGTTAGTGGTCGACCCGCCAAAACCGAATCCGCTAGCTGGTTGTAGTAATCCACGGAACGAGTCTCGACCGAGTTCGATTGAGTGGCCTGTCCGGGTGCCGTGCTCGGCGTTTCTAATTCGATCGACATGGCTAACACTGGGTAAAATGAATCGTTAACGCGAAGGTTCGGCTTGGCAAGGACGAACGGAAATGGGCCCAAAAATCGATCGGGCCGACCGCCATTGGATTTTTTCCTCGCGCAGCGAGTACCATAGTGAAGCCCTCGTGCAAGATCGACAAGAGACCCGAAACTGAAATTCAAACATGCCCCAATTCTTTGTCCGACTCGGTGCACTCGCGGAAATTCAGATCGCGGAGTCTGAACTCGAACTATCACGGGGCTCGCGAGTCGTTTTGAGGTCGGCTCGTGGCGTGGAGCTGGGTGAGGTCGTTTCCCCCGCAACGGAGTCCTATATTCGCGAGGAGGGTGTCGCTCCGATGAAAGTGCTGCGGTTGATTGGTCGCCAGGACGAGTGGCTACTGGGACGACTGGAACGACACAAACGTCGTGCGATCGAGAAATGTCGCCAAGGGTTGCTGCAGCGTCAAAGCGACGCGACACTGCTGGACATCGATCACCTATTTGATGGGTCGTCCATCGTTTTGCACTTTCTTGGGAATGTGGATTCCGAGACGGAAGAGTATGTCCGCTTGCTCGCGTCGGAATACGAGTCCATTGTGAGAACCGGACCGCTCGCAAAACTACTGAGCGAAGGTTGCGGTGAAGGCTGTGGAACGAGTTCCGGGGGAGGTTGCGGCGGGAATTGCGGCGGATGTTCGATCGCCTCCGCTTGCCAGAGTTCCGACGCTTAATTTCACTCCACGTCGAATCCTCTCGACTCCTGGGTCCACTGACACCTAGGTCCACTCGATGTCATTGCGACTATGAAGACGCTGGGTCACTTGATGAGAGCCCGCGGCCATCATTGTCAGCCGACTGATGACGTCATCCATTTTAATTTGCTGGGCTTCGTGTATCACCATGGGTGTCATTCCCGGGATCACCGCCACGGTAAGCGCGCCACTGTGTACCGCTCGTATCTCGCTCTCGAGTTGCGTCCGTTCGCTATCGTTACCGACGATAAGGATCAAACGTTGACGACCACCGCAAGCGAGTAGTGCTGGGCGTGCCAGAGCTAGCGAAGCTTCGATCCCGCTTTGGGGCTTGAGGCGATTGGGATCAATCGTCGTGCTGGCTTCGCCAACCGAGTTGGGCTGTCCAGCATTGTTGGGCGTCTGGCCGGCGAGCACCCGAGTCGCATCGACGGTCGACGTCGAGCTCGCGAGAGACGGTATCGCCGGAGCAATGGATTCGATGGTGGTTTTGACGAGCTTGACCGCCTTCTCTCTCACCAGTTTAAGCAATTCCATCGGCTGCATCTCGATGGCATCGTGAACGACGTAGCGCATGAGATAGGCGGACGCAACTTGCTGATGCAGGTGGCCGAGCGTTTGCTCAAACCGGCTTGCGATTTCAGCAGGCATGCGTTCCCAGGGATTGCTCTTGAGATTCTCGTCTTGGTTAAGTTGCTGAATGGCTTGGGCAAGCAAGGTTGCGAGATCCTCGAATCTCTGAAGTAGACCTTGGAGCTCGTTCGCGATCGCGGTCAATCGTTCGGCGGCATGCTCCACGGTGACTCGTTCGAGAATGGATTCCGGAACATTCCCATCAGGTTGGATTGCTTCCATTTTTTCATGCAGCCGAGCAGAGTCACGCTCCGTACGATCGATCAACAGCCGAACGGCTTCGATCGCCGAGATGACATCGACGCGCCGATCTTGCAGTCGAACCGACAGTTCGCGATGCAAAGAAATCAGGGTCGAAGCGACAAATGGGTCGACCCCATGTTCACCCAACGAGTTTTGGGCGATCGCTCGCAAATGCGATTGCAATGCGCCGGCATCCGCGCGAAGGTCACTCGGTAGTCGCTGGATCTCGCGTCGGATGAATTCGCATCGCGCGATCGCATCCTCACCAAAGGCACGACGGCTCAGCTCGCCAACCGATTCGCTGTCCAGGTTGCAACGGCGCAGCAACCGTTCGGCAAGCGGCACGGCAATCTGTTTGGCTTCCGCAGGCCGTCCCAGCCAACGCAAGAACAACGCTCGCACGGTCGCCGGGGCAAGCATGTTTTCTTCCAAGGCGCGCACACCGCCCAACCGAACCACACCAAAACTTCTCAGCGAAGCAACACTCAGACCGGTGCTTTGTTCGTCACCATCGGTTCGTCGCGACGCGGCCAGCAGCGCACCGGCGCCAGTCGTATCGGCCCAAATGTAGTCGACAATCGTCTCCACGGTTGTCGCGATCGACTGCTGCGGAGCACTCGCAACCACGTAGGCACCGCGGAGTGGGCTCCGTGCGGCGGGCAAACTTGGAAGCTTGGCCCCCACATCGCCTGGGTAACCATTACCGGGCTGCATAAAGTGACGCATCTCGACTAGTGCGGCACAGGAATCGTGGATGCCCAGTGGACGATTGGAATCCGGACGGAGCGACTGCATCGACAAGATCGGCAACACCGTCGCCTGCTCGAGTCCTGCTTCGTCGAGCAAGTGACGCAGCAGATGAGTCACGTCGAGAAACATTCCGCTTGCGGTTCCACCGGAGATTGAACCCACGACATAGATATGTGGTGTGCGTTCGCCGCAAACGGCGGCCAAGTGCGAAATCGAGTGACGCAGAGTCTCGACGATCTGTTCCGCATGATCGACGAGCGCTAACCGTCCCAACGGACGCATTCCTTCGGTAGTTTTGCTCCGCGGGATGTTGTAAATCCAGCGTCTGGATACACTCGCCAATCGGCTCGCGGACTCGCTTCGATACTCCATCGCGGCTCGCAATGGCGTATGAATGGTTTGGCATGGAGGAACGACCCCGGAGGATTCTGAAAGCGACGCCGCATATATCGACTCGGCATCGGTGTCGATCATGATCGAGTGCAAATCCAGCGGGCTCGCCGCGTAAAGCTTGCTCACTCGACCGCGGAGGCTATGCAAACAATCGGCGCCAATTCCTCCGAGCGCGACGACTAGTGCGTGTCCCGTGACTCGGATCAAGTAGTTGGCTGGATCCGTTTTGAGCTGGGGTAGGTCTTGAACAACCGCATCGGCGGTACCGTTGGAGACAGCCGTATTTCGTGCCAACGTATCGCTATCGATATCGCTGTCGCCAAAGCCCGTCACCGAGGTTCGCCCACGCGGGCTCCGCAGCGCCTCGACAAATGCCTTGCAACTCGCGAAGCGTCGTTCAGGATTTTTCTCTAAGGCGCGCGCAACCACCGGTCGATCGCTCGGAGGCAATGATTCGAGGTCGGGCGAACTGTTGACGTGCTGGGTCGCCAACTGGGCAATGGTTCGACCGCTGAACGGACGGGTCCCCGTCAACAGTTCTTGATACATCACCGCGAGCGAATATTGATCGCTATGCAAACTGGGTCGCCCATCGAACACTTCCGGCGGCGCATAAATCGGCGTCAGTCCACCGATCACACTGCAGTCGTCGTCGCGAAGATCTTTCAACAGTCCGAAGTCCGCCACTTTGACGTGACCGCCGACAAGCAACAGGTTGCCCGGCTTGATGTCCAAGTGTTGGAGTTGATAGCTCTGATGCAGATAGTCCAAGGCGTCGGCGGCATCGTGCAAGTAAGCCAACATTGCCGCTCGAGGTATCCCGCAAGAGCCTCGTTCACGGTGGCGATTGAATACATCCTCGAGCGAACCGTCTGCCAATTCGGTAATGATGACCAATTGATCGTCAACGATTTCGAATCGCTCAAGCGTCAACAAGAACGGATGGTGCACTCCCTTGATGCGCTCGAGAGATCGGAGCTCTCGAGTGGCGCGGTGCTGTTCCGTCGCACCGAAGACAAACTTGACTGCTTTTTTCAATCCACCCGGCGCGTCCGCACGCCATACCTCGCCAAAGCCGCCGCGACCGATCATCTGCTCGAGCGTGTACCCGGCAATCGGTTCGTAGCCTGCTTGAATTTTTCTTGCGTTCGTGGTGGTCATCGAATCACTGGACACTGTCGGAATAAAAAACGGTCGAGCGTAAAAACGGGGAACGACCCAGTCGGCTGGGTAACTCCTTAAATTTGGCCAAAGTAACTGCGACAGGCTTGGTCGAGATATTCCGGCCGAATGGTTGGCGGGATTTTGCGGTACTTGCAAAAGTTGGCGACTTGATTGAGCACGTCGCGCGGATGGCAACGACGAATCGGACGCCCCGTCCGCTGGTAGAAAGCGAGCAAGTGTTCGGCCGCCGCGGGTGTATCGGCAAACCCAAGTTGTCGGCTGACCATTTGCATGATTTTTCGAAATTCAGCCGGCGACGGATCATCGACGAACACTTTGTACGGGACGCGGCGCAAAAAGGCTTCGTCGACAAGCGTGGACGGTTCAATGTTCGTTGAGAACAAAATTAATTGTTCAAACGGAATTTGAATCTTTTTGCCCGTCGGCAAAGTGAGATAATCTCGGCGGTTTTCCAAAGGGATGATCCAGCGATTGAGTAGCGCCTCGGGGGCAATCCGCTGTCTTCCAAAGTCATCGATGAGCAAGCAACCACAATTGCTTTTCATTTGCAACGGAGCTTCACAGATATTCGATCGAGGGTCATGACGAACTTCAAGGTTGTCCATCACGAGTTCGCCACCCACGATCACGGTCGGTCGTTGAATTCGCGTCCAACGTCGATCCCATTCTTGGATCTTGAGCAGTTGACCATCGGCTTCGGGAATGGGCGTGGGATGATGATAAGCGTCGTCTTGGAGCTTGATCAAATTGCCATCGTCATAAACCGCATTGGGTATCCATATCTCTTGGCCCAGGCACCGAGTCAGACATTGCGCGATGGTCGTTTTACCGTTACCGGGAGGGCCAAACAGAAACATGCCCGCATTGGCATTGACTGCGGGACCGATCAAATCCAACAACTCGTCTTGGTAGGAAATTGTCGAGAGCGCTTGACGTAATTCGTCTCGATCGATCGGCTCGAGTCCGGCCGCCTGGGCTTCCACGCTCAAGATATAGTCGCTCAGTGGCACGGGGGCGACGCCGACATAGCTGCATTGCTGCATATGGCCGTGTGCACGTTTCTGGCCTGCCTCGGTCAGCGAATAATAGTAGTCGTTGAACGAAGCCGGACGAACGTGCACTACCAACTTGCGGGTTCGAAGCGCTTCGACCATTGGCTCGATGACGCGGAATGGTAACCCGATTCGTTCAGCCGTATTGCGACCGCTCAGCGTTCCGCCGACGAGCAGTGTTTTTAGCAACAGTCCTTCGATGAACGATTCCGACAATCCGGTTTCGTGCAGATTCCCCGGCTGGGTCGGCCAGAACGTGTCGTCGGTAAGCAGACCGCCGAGCATTCCGGATTCGATGGTGTGCGTATCGCTGGTGAGCGTAGTCATAACGAACGTGCGATTTGTGAGGTTTGTAGTAACGGTGGGTCGCCGCGAGACTTTGACGACCGCACAAAGCTAGCTCGCAATTCCGTGCACATGACGATTTCCTGCAATTGGTTTGCAAACCGCAAAAACCTCATACGCGTGCACATTTCACAACCTACTTTTGGCATGGTGACCCCGATTGGGGTCCTATTCCCAGTCTGTTGATTCGCAAAAGACGAAGATCAGCCCGCCATGCCCTCGCTCGACAACGCAACCCTCGAACGCTTACGCCGCAGCACTTCCTTTGTTGAGGATGTTTGGTTTTTGAGTGGTCCGACCAGCCCTGGAGAAGTCGTCCAGCACATTCCCATCGATGAAGCTCCGTACATGGTCGGACGCAAATCGGGCGTCTCGATGAAATTGCAGTTTCGCACGGTCAGTGGGAATCACGCCTCGTTATGGATCGAGGATGGCAAACTTCACTTGCGAGACTTGGGCAGCACCAACGGTACATTCATCAATGGAACACGGCTCGAAGGTTCCGCGATTGTCAATGACGAAGACCTCATCCACTTTGCGGAGGCTCCATTTCGAGTTCGACGGCAGTCCGCCATGGGTTTCACGGCTGGAACGGTCGCCGAAAATGTTTGCGACCAAGCTCTCGCTCTGGTGCAATTCGATCGACTGATGAGCCAGCGGCTCGTCAAGCCGCACTTCCAACCGATCGTGCACATTTGCGACCGTTCACTTTACGGACAAGAAGTCCTCGGTCGCGGAAGCGTTTATGGATTGGAGTCGGTGGGGGCAATGTTTCAAGCCGCCGAACAGCTGAATCTCGAAGTCGAACTGAGCCGCTTGCTGCGCTGGGAAGGTATCCGGGTGGGCCGCGATTTGCCGGACAATTTGAAGCTATTCGTGAACACGCATCCGAAGGAACTGGACGATACCATCGGCTTGATCGATTCGCTGCGACGACTACGTGAGTTAACGGGAAACACGTTGCTGGTGTTAGAGATTCACGAGTCCGCGGTGACGCAACCAGTCATGATGCAAAAAATCTGTGCCTGTCTCCGCGATCTGAATATCGGGCTGGCGTACGATGATTTTGGTTCTGGCCAAGCGAGACTTGCCGAATTGATTGAGGCTCGGCCAGATTGCGTTAAGTTTGACATCTCGTTGATTCGCGGCATCGATACCGCCGACGAAGATCGCTTGCGAATGCTCCGAACACTCGTCCAAATGGTACGTGACTTAGATATTCACTCGCTCGCCGAAGGCATTGAAACGGCGGCCGAAGCGGAGGTCTGCCAAGAACTTGGGTTCGAATTTGGACAGGGTTTCTTTTACGGCCGCCCATCCCCCGCGTGATCGTCTCGCCGGATCACAAGGAAAGCGATTCCCGAGCCCTAGTTTCACTCGGCGGGAGCAACCGAGCGTTAAAGTTTGACGGTTGTATCGCATGGTTCGGTCGATCCGAATTCGCATCTCGACAAGACCGTGTTTGCTCTCGATCGGTCGTAGCGATCGTCCGATGTAAAACGCGTCATCGTTTCTCGCTTCGTCGTTTTTGCGACGGATCGTTTCGAACCAACGTGGTGTCGTCACGAGTACGAAACTCGCTCAAGCAGGGAAGCTACTGTGGTCGGTTTGGCAACACGAATTGATCAACCATCCGCGAGTTTCCTAGGCAAGCCAGGCGACCGCCAACGATGGATCGCGGTGCTAGGTACGACAGCGTTCGTGGCGGCCGTCTCAGGAAACGCATTCTCGCAGCAAGTCAACCCGTTCGTGGTGCCAGCCAAAGCCCATTTGGCTGCTCCGGTCGTGGAGTCCCCTCCAAAGGACATCGCGAAAACGATCCCAGCCGCTAGCCGACTGCCTGGTCCGTCAGGACCGTCACGGTTGCCGACGGGTCCGACACATTTACCGTCGACCAACACGCCGCATTCACAACCTCAAGAAGCTCTCATCGAACGGCTTCCTGAGCCAAAACCGTCGAGCGACGAAGTTCCCCACGGTCCCATCGCCCAATATGTTACGGTGGCACCGGCAGCGCAATCGTCTCGCTTTGAACCGATGCAAGTACTACCCCAACCCTGGTTGCCATCGGTAACTCCATCGACCCAGTATTCCGAAGGTCGGCGACTGCTCGACCGAGCACATCATGAATACACCGTGTCGGCTTACGCGTCGGCCGAAGCGTCGGCGTGGAATGCGCTCCGCAAGCTAGCTGCAGCCGTCGACACGTCCACCGGATGCGTGACTGCGAGCGAGAATCTAGAGATCGCCGAAACGGCCATGCGTGAAGCTCGCGACTTTGCGGGCAAGTCGACTCCCGCGGATGCGGCGACGATCGAGCGATTGATTCGCTGCCATCAAACCGCGGTGCTGAAGCCGACCCACGCAAAACCTGCGGGTGAAGTCCACGTCACGGCAACCGAAGCGATCGATCGCTACATGAACGAGGCTCGCGTTCGGCTAAGCCATATCGCATCCCAAAGCGTCGATGCCGCCGAAGCAATGGACCTGATCGGTTCGATTTCACTTGGGCGTTACCAATCGGAGACGCTGCCCAATGAAACCGCGCTGACGTTACGACGAGCGGCGCTGCAGGGCCAACCACGCAATGGCATGCTCGCCAGTATGCTGGGTCGACATCTGGCACAACTGGGCTTACTGGACGAGTCACGGTGGGCGCTGGAACACGCATTGTCGATTCAACCCGATGTGGACACCCAGCGAACTCTCGTTGGAGTCCTCCAGCGTTCGGGAAAGATCGACGAGGCGCGCGAACGACAACTGGCGATGCAACAACCAAGCGGAAATCCGTCGCCGAGCTCACCACGAATTCCTGAAGTGATTCAACTCACGCCAGAACAATTTGCAGCGGTTTCCCAACCCGTCATGCTCCAGAATGCCGACCGGTCGATCACGCCGACACCTCAACCGTCGATTGCCCAGCCATCTTCCACTCCACCGCAAGCGAAACCGAGTTTTTCGCTGGCAAGCACTCGTGTGGCGACACCCAGCGAGGCGACCATTCAATCGCCACCGACCCCAGGGGCAACCTTGATCGAGCCTCCGAGTTCAGCAAAGCCGTCCTTCTTCCGCAGCCTAATGCAGCGAGTCGGAGGCATGAAATGACGAGACCCTCTCAGACTTGCGCGAGCTTGCATTCGAGTGTAGGCAGATGTCTTCCGATTATGGTGTGTCTGTACTGGATGGGCCTATCGATGGCATCGGCGCAAACATCGGTCGATCCGGGAGACGCCTCCGCGCACCGACACAACCAGAACTTGGTCGACGTCTCGCATGAAGAAAACTGCGGATGCCGCAACGTTGCCGGAGGCTTTCCATGCCTTGGTCCGTGTCAAAGCTGCATGATGGGTGTGGATTGCCAAGGTCATTGCGGCGCCGAAGCGCGTTGGAGCGATATGCGCCCCATGCCATTTAATAGCTACGGTCCCGGCGGTTACGCGGGCCCGGCGCGACTCGCGCACTTGAGCGAATATCGATTGCGTCCGAATGACCAAATTCAGTTGTTTTATTTGATCACGCGACGTCAGAACGTGGGTGCCTACCGACTCACACCCGGTGATACGATACTCATCGAATCGCTTGCCGATGACGACCTTTCACGCGGAACCTTGGAAAGCGGTTTAGAAATCCAGCCTGACGGCACGGTCACCGTTCGGATGATCGGCCAAGTCCAAGCCGCGGGGCTAACCGTGGAACAACTTCGCGTATCGCTGGAGAAACAGTACGCGAAGTTTCTCGACGAACCGGCGATTGATGTCACTCCCGTGCGTACCAACACGCTTGCCGAGGATATACGGTCGGCGGTTGGCGGTCGCAGTGGACTGCAACAGCAAGCGATTCTGATTCGCGTCATGCCTGACGGAAAGATTCGGTTGCCCGGGATTGGTGAACTATGCGTGCAAGGCTTTTCGCTGAGTGAGCTGAAACGTGAAATCAACTACCGCTACGCAGAAATCGTCGTGGGACTCGAAGTGGAGCCAGTGCTAGAGCAGCAAGCTCCACACTTTGTTCACGTATTGGGTCAAGTCGGTACGCCATCGAGGATCGAAATCCAAGGCCCAACCACAGTGCTCGGCGCGATATCGGCCGCCGGAGGTTATCTTCCCGGCGGCAACATGCGCCAAGTCGTGATCTTCCGCCGCGCCGAAGATTGGCGATTGATCTCGACGATGCTCGACTTGCAGGGGGCGGTCTATGGCCGCCGTCCCACACCCGCCGACGAAATCTGGGTTCGCGACGGCGATGTCATCATCGTGCCAAGCAAACCCATCCAACTGTTTGACAATTGGGTTCGCCAAGTGTTTACCGAAGGCATCTACGGAGTGATCCCGTTCAACGTTTCCTACAATGTCAACGGATTCGGCAACAACAATTGACCCCTACCAAGGCGTTGAAGTTCGTCCGATCAATGGTGTAGCAATTGATCGAGTTGGGTCTCGACGATTGAATCAAGCGACTCTTCACGCAGCTCCAATTCAGCCGAGGCCCGTTCCCACTCGAGTTTTTGCATCTCGAGTTCGAATTGACGCAAACGATGCTGGAGTTCAACCCGTTGCTTGACCAGTTCCGACAATTCGCGGCGAACGTTTTCGCGTTTCTCACCGTCGTCTTGCCGCTCGAGTTCGTTAGCGATTCGATGCGCCATCACCTCGAGTCGATCGAGCACGGGCTGCAATCCCGCGGTACCGTCATGGTGTGGGTGTTCTCGAGGTGGACCGTCGGGTCGTCCGCCACGCGGGTCGTTCATCCACGGAGGATGCGGTCCGCCGTCGGGCATCTTGCGATCGGGAGCCATGTGTGGCGCCGGTCCCCGCGGCGGTTCTCCATGCGGATTCATCTCCAAGCGAGGTGACATCTCCCCGCGGGGAGCCATCTCTCCGCGAGGTGACATCTCTCCGCGAAACAGGCGTGGTGGGCCATCGAGTCGAGGTCGAGGCAACTCTTGGTGCCACGGATCGACTTCGCGGTTGCTTGGCTCGCCGTCGCGTAATTCCAGTTCGTCGCCATGATCGCGACGCTGTTTACCATCGTCGCCGTCGCGAGAATTCTGTTCGTCTGACTTACTAGAATCCGAACTGGGACGTTGCTTGTCATTGTCATCTTCGCCGTCGCGAGAATCTTGCTTGTCCAGCTTGCCGTCCGACCTGGGATCCTTTTTGCGATCCTCCGAACTCTTGTCATCCTCTTTCTTCTGACTTTCTTTCTTCGCTTGCCCCTTCTTCGCTGGCGATTGAACTCGCTTTTCGTCTTCTCGTCGTTTGTCCGACGATAGCTCGATAAACTCATCAGGACTTGAGGGCATGCGGAACAATTGGTCGATCAGCGGAATCGATTCGAACAGTTCCAAACCGCTGCCGAGTGTTTGTGGAGGCGTCGTTTGACCAACGCGACCATACACGTATTGGGCGTGGGACGTTCGCGAGCCGAATGAAAGGATGGCCGCCCACGCAACCAACATTCCGAACACGACACGCGGCATTGAAACCGGCAGTGGATTCATGATGTCACTCTCTGAGATTAGTACGAACTCGATGCGCCGCCGGCAATCACTTGCAGTCAATGGGGGCGACATAAGAAACGGGATCATCAATTTCGCAGAGCGAGGACGCAGTGTCTATCAGTCCGCCTGGAGTTCCGCGAGTTTGGACATCGCAGCACCCTGGTCAAGTTTCTCGGATGCGATCGCGACAGCCGAGGGTAATTCGTCGGAAATCCCGACTAGAATCAGTGCGGCCGCGGTCCCGGCCAAGACCACGTCACGATGAGGCCCCGCTTCGCCGCGGAAAACTCGGCGGATGATTTCCGCACTGGCCGGCGGGTCTGCGGCAAAAAGGGACTCGAGCGCGACCGGTGCAAGTCCGAACGAATTGGCGGTCCAAGTCAACGAATTGACGCGGAGAGATCCCGGCTCGTCGCGGATGGTTTCGTCGGCGCACGTCGAAATGGCAACCGGCTGACGGCTGACGTCCAAGACTCGCGTTGGCGACCCCAGAGACACTTCGTCCTGGCCATCGTCAGCGTGGATGACAAACGACCGCAGGGTGCCCAGCTCAGCGATCGCGGCAGCAATTTTTTGATGGGCTGGGGGCGAGCTCGTGCCCAACAATTGGTGGGTTGCGCCGGCTGGGTTGCACAGCGGTCCTAAGTAATTGAACAACGTCCGAACACCAAGTTGGCGACGGATTGCGGCAACATGTCGCATCGCCGGATGCAGCTTGGGAGCAAAACAGAAACAAATTCCGATTCGGTCCAGTCGCTGAGAAACGGAAGCGACATCCGATTCGATCTTCACACCGAGCTGTTCGAGCACATCGGCCGAGCCGCTGAGACTCGTGGCGCGTCGGTTCCCGTGCTTGGCAACCGACACACCGCAGGCGGCCGCCAGTATCGCGACGGCGGTAGAAATATTGAACGTCCCCGATCCGCTTCCGCCGGTACCGCAAGTGTCCAATAAGATCGAATGACGATGAGGAATCGTGGTCATATGACGGCGCATCGCTCGCGCGGCGCCCACCAATTCTTCCACAGACTCTCCCTTGTCGCGGAGGGCCAAAAGTAGTTTTCCCACCGAAGCGTCGTCCGCCTCGCCGGTTAACATCGCATCGATCAATTCGCTCGTTTGGTCGGCGGCCAGATTTTGGCCCTTTTGGGCTTGAGCGATTGCGGTTTCAAAGAGCGACATGAGATCTTAAACTTTCGGACATGACCAAAAAAATCATTATCGACTGTGACCCAGGAATTGACGATGCCATCGCGATTTCCATGGCATTGTTTGACCCGCGGTTGGAAGTACTGGCGATCACGGCGACGGCTGGAACCGTGGACGCCGCCCAGTCGACCAATAATGTGACGTCCATCGTCCAACAACTCGACCCCGCTCGCTATCCGAGAATCGGCAAAGCGACTTCTGTGGGGGGGGCACCCGTCATTGATGATAGTTTCTTGAACGGTCCCGACGGGCTGGGTGGCTGTAATTTTCAAACGAGCGATCGCCAGCACCAAATTCCAAGCGAAAAAGTGATCGCCGAGCTGCTGCGCAAGTATCCCAACGAGATCACCTTGGTGTGTTTGGGGCCGCTGACGAACCTGGCTCGTGTGTGCCTGCGTGATCCCGGGGCATTACCGCTGATCAATAAGGTCGTGATCAGTGGCGGCGCGGTGTCGCATCCGGGCAATGTAACGGCAGCCGCCGAGTTCAATTTTCACTTTGATGCGGCATCCGCCAAGGAAGTGTTCGCGTCGGCCACGACGAAAAGCCTCGTGCCGCTTGACGTTACCGACCATGTGACCTTTGGATTGGATTTATTCGAGAGGCTGCCGGACCGTTTTACCCGGGTGGGTGCACTTTTGCACAAGATCGTGCCGTTCATGTTCCGCGCCGCCCACCAGCGTCTGGGGCGAGAAATCGTGCCGCTTTATGATCCCACTGCGATCACCGCGGTGACTGAACCGGAACTGTTTACTTGGCAAGACATGGCTGGCGATGTCGAAACACGAGGCGAACTCACCCTGGGAATGACTGTCTTTGATCGACGTCTGCGGCCCGATCGAAGCCTCAACCTCGAAGTGGCCATGCAGGTGGACGCGGCGGAGGTTCGCGATCGCATCATCCGCTCATTGAAGTACGCCGGCCAGCAGTCTTAGGCATATAATACGCGGGGCGCCACTTTGATGACCGATAAACTGTCGGCGTAAGGCTCGTGTGTCCATGCCTCGGATGATTGCCGCGTTGTGTTAGACCTATTTACATTGCCAAAGTCGTTCGAATTCCTGCGTTTGCGATCACTCGCGACAATAGTAACGATCTGTCTCCTTGCGTCCGTCCTCGCTTTGAGCGTCGCGCATGTGATCGCCCAGGAGAACATCAAACCATCAGCGAATCCGCCGGACGCGCAGGATTCGGTGCGGGGTGTGACGGGATACTGGATCGATGTCCCAGCCGAATTGACGTCCGCCAGCAATTCGTCCACGAGCAATTCGAGTGACCCAGGTCCCAGCGCCGATCGTTTGCTGGCCCGATTCAATCGACTCGCCGACGCGACACGACCCGGCGAGCGAACGACCGTGCTGCTGCGGCTGAAGGCGAGCGAGAGCGACGGCAACACCGCCTTCGAGGATGCTCTCAAACTTGCTCGTGCACTCGGCCAACCGGAACTGAGGACGCTCAAAATCGTGGTTTGGATCGATGGTGAGCTGGACGGTCATCGCCAACTGATCGCACTCGCCGCCGAACAGTTGCTGGTGTCCGGTGACGGTTCTTTGGGAAGCGTGCAGCGGTCCTCCGTCGACATCGACGAAACCATTGAATTGACGTATTCGGCGATCGCACGTCGTCGTGGGTTGGTGCCACCGAGCGTGGTTGACGTAATGCTCGATCGCGATGGCGAGCTGGCGATGGTATCGACCGTCAACGGAGCTCAGGTGCTCGCGTCGGGCGACGAGCTCGAAACCTTGCGGAGTAGCGGTCAAGTACTCCGCGAAGAAGTTTGGAAAGAGCCCGGTGCCACGCTTCGATTGAGTGCACAGCGACTTCGCGATGCCAGGGTTGTGGCCGGCGTTGTCGACTCGCTCGACGAGACAGCGGATTTGTTGGACGTCGCCGAGCTTGTGGCCAGCGACGCCGCGGCGGACCTCGATGCACCTCGCGGGGCCTTGCTTGAGATCAGCGGGGCCATCTCACGAAACCGCTCACGTCGCTGGCAAAGCAATCTCGCGGCGTCGCTCGAGTCCGGCGATGTCAATACTTGGCTCGTCGATATCGATTCCAGCGGTGGCAACATTGACACGAGCATGTCCTTGGCGGCGACGTTTGCCCTTCCCCAACCGCCACTGCAAACGACGGCGGGATTTATCAGTCGCGAAGCGCGGGGGGATTCCGCGATCATCGCATTGGCGTGTCGACCACTCATGATGTCGCCCGATTCAAAAATTGGGGGTCCGGGGTCCCAGGTAGTCAGTCATGATGACTTGCGACGCCACGGGGAGTTGATCGAACAAATCGCGGTCGCTACCAAGCGTCCCGTGGCGCTGCTGCGCGGCATATTAAATCCAGACATCGAGGTCTATCGCTACACCGATCGCAAAACGGGACGATTACGATATGCCTCGCCTGCCGAAGTGGAGCTCGAACAGGCCGACGGCGATGAGCAAGTTGTCGAGGATCCCGCCAGCGAGCGATGGGAGCGGGGCGAGCGGATTGAGCTTGCTCAAGGGCTGACGCCGTCCCAAGCGATCGCGTTGGGGTTGGCCGAGACCGAGGTCACTTCCTTGGCCGAAGCGGCATCGAAAGCCGGACTGGAGGGTGTGCCGCCTGAGGTCGTCGATCGACCGATTGTCCGCTTTGTTGAACGGATCGGTCGCAGCAACGGATTGATGTTCGTGCTGCTAATGATCGGTTTTTTTACGTTGTCCGCCGAAGCGGGTGCTCCGGGCATTGGCGTCCCTGGGTTCATCTCGATGCTCTGCTTTGCACTTTATTTCTGGATGAAGTTTCTCGCCGGAACCGCCGAATGGCTCGAATTGGTCGCAGTCGCGTTGGGGTTGGTGTTCATTGCGATCGAGATCTTTGTGGTTCCAGGGTTTGGGGTGTTCGGCGTCGGCGGGCTGGCATTGGTCGTGCTTGGCGTCGTATTGATGAGCCAGACGTTTGTGATTCCCCAGAACTCGTATCAAATCGAAGTGTTGACCCGCGGCATTTGGGTGGCACTGGGAAGCTTGATTGGTCTGGCCGCCGGGTTTGTGATGATTCGTTCGTACATGCCACACGTGCCGCTATTGAACCAATTGGTGATGGAGTCTGGGGATGTTGAAACCATCGATCGCCAAGAGCGCGTGGCAGATTATTCCTACTTGGCGGGCCAAGTCGGCGTGGCTACGACCGTGTTACGACCGTCGGGAAAAGCAAGGTTTGGCGACACCATCGTGGCGGTGGTAAGCGATGGGACGCCGCTCGATCCAGGTGCCTCAATTCGGGTCCGCGAAGTTCACGGAAATCGGATCGTTGTCGAAGCGATTGAAAGCTGATGCCTCCCACTTCGTCCATCTTGTTTCTGTGCTTGTTTTACTTGTTGCTGATGGCTGAGTTCTTTGTGCCAAGCGCCGGGATCATTGGGGCGGCCGCCGCGATTGCCGCAGTGATCGCTATCGTGACGTCGTTCATGAGCAGCGCCAGCGCCGGACTGACAACGTTCTCGCTTGTCGTTGTGACAACGCCCGGAGTGCTTTGGGCGATGATCCACGTCTGGCCCAAAACAGCCATCGGTCGACGCATCTTGAATCGTCGACCTGGCCAAATCACGGAGTCCACCGCACCCGCGAGGACGCTGCCCGATGGTCGTCCCTTATCCGATCTGCACGAGCGACAGGGCATCGCGCTAACCGATTTACTTCCGGCCGGACTCGTCCAAATCGATCACTACCGTTTGGATGCCGTTAGCAGCGGCGTGGCAATCGATCGGGGCACAAGAGTCACCGTGACAAAAATCCAAGCGGGTAAAATACAAGTTCGACCAGCGCGGGAGAATGAACTCGAGCCAGGGGTGCGGCAGGATGAACCGACGCCGAGTTCTCCAGACCTGCTTGACGTGGATATCAATGCCCTCGAAGCGGACGACCTGTCCGCATAGTAAAACCGTTCGTCAACGAGTGGTGTCGCGACGACTTCGGTACGATGACTAGGGCGATACGGTGACGCGATTGGTTACGTTTCGCACGCCGGGCTCCAGACGCATTAGTAATTCGCTCATGCGTCGATCTTTATCGCTTCGAACGGAACCGGTGATGACCGCATTGCCGCCCAGCATGTTCACCTGGACACCGCCAAACTTGGGTGCGACGGGAGCTTGATAAAATCGCGCCTGTGCGGCGGATTGAATTTCACGTGGTTGCAGCGGCTGCACGGAAACCGCCGAACGAAGCCGCGTTCGCACCGCAGGTTCGCTCGATGCGGATGATCCACCAAAGCCTTGACCAAGGCCACCAAAGCCGAGTCCACCCAATCCCAAACCGCCAAGTCCACCGCCTCCGCCAAACCCGCCACCACCACCGGCCGCGCCTGTGGCAGTGGTCAATCCGGTAGCCGCGTTTTGTTCTCGAACGGTCGCCGCGGATGCGCCGACACCAGTGTTTTCCAACTGAGTGAACCCACGTGTATTGGCGGACGTCGCCCCCTCGCTAGTGCTGGTGGCCCCTCCACCGCCGCCCGTATTTCCGCTGTCATCATTGCCGCCGCCTTGTGACTGTCCAAAAACAGAGGCGGACGACAACGCGACTGCCATCGAAAAAACAGCAGCCAAAAATTGCGACTTCATGGGAGACCTTCGCTTCTAAAAAGGTGATCGGGCGCGAATCGTTGAAACCCCGTGGGGACTAAAAAGTACCGCCGGAGTCGCAACTTTGTTCCCAGCGGGGGACAAGATCTTGGATTTCTGAACGAATAGGACGCAGCGGACCTCAACAGTATAACTTGAGCCAGTCCGTTACGTGACGAATTAAATGGCGACCCATACCGACTCTAGTGCTGAGGAACGCATGCCAAGTTTTTTAACCGACCAATCGAAAACAATGATTCGGGTCACCTTGATGGTCGTCGCGGCTGCTTGGATGGGATCGGGTGCGACCCTGGCAATCGCCCAAAACCGCTCGGCGACCGCCGAGGACACTAAATCGGATGCAACCAAGCAAGTGCCCGGTGCGCCACATTTGTTGCCGCACGACACACTGCTTTACTTGCGGTTCGACGATGCGAACGAAATTCGCGAGGACCTTGCGCAGAGTTCGATCGGTCGAATGTTTGCAGATCCGAAACTACGCCCCTTGGCGAGTGATTTGTACAGCACGCTCGCGGATGTTTTCTCCAATGTGGGCCAGCAATTTGGTGTAACCCTCGATGAGTTGCTGGCGATCCCAAGTGGCCAAGTCGCGGCCGCAGCGTTCCCCCGGATCGTCACCGAAGAGGAACTGAATCGGACAGCGTCCGAATCCGACGAAGATGAGGACTCCGACGAAGCCATTCGCCGGCGCATCCAACAAAAACGGGATGCACAAACGGCGATGGCTGGGATGTTCATCATCGACGCTGGCGACAATATCGACAAATTGCGAGAACTCGTCGATCGACTGCTCCAACGCCCGATCGAATCTGGCTATGTGCGTCGTGAACAGAACATTGGTCCGGTGACGTTGGTGCGGTTGATGCCACCACGTGTGGGTCGCCCAGAAATTGAGTATTTCGAACGTGACCAATGTTTAGTGCTGGGGATCGGCCATGGGACCGCGTCGGCGGCGCTGGACCGTTGGCTTGCTCGCACGAGCGAGCCGACTTTTGCGGACAATGTCGATTTTGCGGCAGTCATGAGTCGCTGTTTGGGTGCTGAAGAAACGCGACCGCAAATGACGTTTTATGCGGATCCATACCATCTCGTCGAACGACTGGTCAAACGAGGCGGTACTGCAGCGCTGGTGTGGCCTATTTTTGAAGATTTGGGAATCGGCAAAATTCGTGGTGTGGGCGGTAGCGTGTTTCGTGGCGGTGAAGACTTTGACGATATCTCGCACTTGCACGTTTTGATCGATCCACCTCGCGACGGACTATTCGGTGTCCTGCGTCCCGAAAAGGTCGACACGTTGCCGCCATCATTCGTGCCCTCGGATGTCACCACTTACGTGACCATGAACTGGGACTTCGAAACCGCATTCGATAACTTCAGCAAGATCATCGATCGTTTCCAAGGTGAGGGGACTGCCAAGAAACTATTCGAAGACACCGTGAAAGAACGACTCGACGTCGATGTCCGCAAGGATGTGCTCGACAACCTTTCGGGACGATATGTGTCGACCAGCTGGATTCAACCTCCCGCCAAGCTCAACTCGCAAGTTCGCATCCATGCGTTCGAATTGACCGATCCTGAGAAAGCGAAAGCAGACCTGGATCGGTTACTCAAGAAAGTCGCGCCGAACTTGAAACCGGAGAACGTCGGGGTCAATAAGTTCTATACCACCAAGGGTGGAGGCAACAACTTCCCAGCTCAACTTCGACGCCCCGAACCGACCGTGATGATTCTGGGAAATTGGATTCTCTTAGGCGACAGCCGAGAGTTCGTTGAGCGGGCCATCCGCGCCGATAGCGGTGCCTTGCAAGGATTGAAGGATACGCCGGACTACGACTTGGTTTCGAGCGAACTCGGAGGCAAACTCGACGGCGAGAAACCGTTCATGGTCTCGTACATGCGTGGTGCGGATCTGCTGCGGATGATGTACCAAATGGCTGATTCCGAAGACTCACGGACGTTCATGAAAAACGCTGCGGAAAACAATCCGTTCGCGGCCAAGTTCTATGAATTGCTCAAGAAAAATGAGTTGCCGCCTTTCGAACAATTCGAGAAGTATTTTGCTCCGGCGGGAAGCTTCGGCTATGACGAAGCCACCGGCATCCATTTCGGTTCGTTCACGTTGAAAGCCGACGAGTGATACGAGTAGCGACTCCGAAAAAGTCGGTTATTCGGAACAAGCGTCAATTTCGATACGGTTCGAGCAGACGTTAAGGTTTCGCGTGTTGAGAAATCTCGCCGCGCGCAGGGCTGGGTTGTAATTGAAAGTAGTGGAAGTAATTGCGTCCTAAACTCTCAATCAACCTCTGCCTTGTTCCAGCATTTTCTCCAGCAGATCCTCATGGTTGGTCTCCGCGCACAAGCGGAGATTGCTTGTCCGCTGCGCCGCCGGAAAGTCGCTGTGCTGGCCCAACTTGGGCAAGCTCCGATGACAGTGTTGTTCTACCATCGTGTCGCGGACGAATCGCCCAATGACTGGACGATTTCGGTGTCCGAATTTGAACGCCATCTTGATTACGTCCGATCGAATTTTGATCTGATCGCGCTGGATGAGCTGCAGCGACGTGTCCGCGACAAAGATTCCTATCGACCAAGTGTCACATTCACATTTGATGACGGTTACGCGGACAATTGTCGACACGCACTGCCGCTGCTAATTCGCCATCGCGTCCCTTGTACGTATTTCGTAGCCGTCGAAAACGTCCGTGACGACATCCCGTTCACCCACGACGTCGATCGCGGTGTCCCCTTGGCCGTCAACAGCGTCGATGAGCTGCGCGCCGCGGCGGATGGGGGTATCGAAATCGGTTTGCATACCTATTCGCATTTTGACTTCTCCAAGCCGCACGATGAACATGTGATTCGAAGAGAAATCTTCGAAGCGAAGGACGAATTGGAACGTCTTGTCCAACGTCCGGTTCGCTACTTTGCGTTTCCGTTTGGTTTGCCCCAGCAACTTCAACCGGCTGTGATTCGCGCGGTGCATGATTCGGGCATGCTGGGGTTTTGCAGCGCCTTTGGGGCTTACAACCTAGTCGGTCGCGATGACTTTCACATTCGCCGAGTTCACGGGGACTCAGAATTCGCCCGACTTGTCAACTGGCTTTCATTCGATCAACGAAAACTGCGTCACGAGCCGACGATCACCTACGACCTCGAGGGATCGCCCACCGCGACTTCCGTCCCGCCCCAGCTCATTGACGCCACGTCCTAACGTGTCCCGAGACCCATCATGCTGTCTAGTCGCCGATGTTTTCGCAGCCCCTTGATTCCCCGGAGTGGTCGTGGACCGCTTCGTTGCATGTTCGTGATCACGAGTATGCCCGTCGGCGGCGCCGAGACGTTGCTCGTCAATTTGATGCGAAAAATGGATCCTGCCGTAATGATCCCCGAGGTCATTTGTTTGAAGGAACCTGGCCCACTTGGCGAGTCACTCCGCGGCGAGTTTTCTGTACACAGCCACGTGATCCGCGGCAAGTTTGACCTGAGCGTTTTGTGGCGGCTTAAACGACTGTTGGTTGAGCGGCGCACGGATGTCGTGGTCACGGTTGGCGCCGGCGACAAGATGTTTTGGGGCCGTCTCGCCGCTCACTTCGCCGGTGTTCCAGTCATCGCGTCGGCGCTGCATTCCACCGGCTGGCCCGACGGTGTCGGTCGCCTGAATCGATTGCTAACCCCCATCACGGATGCATTCATTGCGGTGGCCGAATCGCATGGCAAGTTTCTTGCCGAGTTTGAACGATTTCCGCAGTCGAAAGTCGCTGTCATTCGCAATGGTATCGATTGTGATCGCTTTCGACCTGATGCGGTTGCCCGCAAGAGTGTCCGCGATGAACTCGGTGTTCCCACGTCGACGCCGCTTGTTGGCATCGTCGCGGCGCTCCGCGAAGAGAAAAACCACGGCATGTTTGTTCGGCTTGCACTGGCCGTTGGCAATCAACATCCGTCGGCTCACTTCGTCATCGTGGGCGATGGCCCGCAGCGGGGAATGATCGAAACGAAAGCAAACGAGCTGGGAATTTCCGACAGGCTCCATCTGCTGGGGACTCGAAGCGACACCCCGCGATTGGTCGCGGCCCTCGATTGCTTTACACTTTGTTCGCTCAACGAAGCCTCGCCCGTCTCGATCCTTGAAGCGCTCGCTTGCGGCGTGCCTGTGGTTTCGACCGACGTTGGCTCCATCGGCGAATCGATCCTTGATGGCCAAACCGGGTACTTGGTTCCGAGCGAAGACTTGGAAGCGATGACAGCCGCGGTGTCCCGCTTGCTCGCCGATCCAGCGTTTGCCCAACAGCTAGGCCGCAACGGCAGAGCACACGTTCTCAACACAGGCTCGCTGAACAGCATGGTCGAAGGATACCAGCAGTTGGCAACGACGCTTTACGATGCGCAGGTCCAACGTCAATCGTCGACGGTTCCCCGAGTCATGGGCCCGGCCCGTGGAAGTTGGATGTCAACGGCACCCGAGCAACTCGGTTCGTAGCGGCGAGGTTCTTTGCGGCGCGGTCGGGCCTAGTGTCAATTTGGAATCGGATAAGTAAACTTCCGGCATGACGCTCACCAGCCACGCGATCGTATTACTTGCAAAGCTCTTTAGCGGTTTCACGGTTCGATGGATCGACTGCCAACCGGACACGTGCCAACGCATTTACTTTGCCAATCACACAAGCCACCTCGATGCCGTGGTGTTATGGTCCGCGCTGCCGCGAGAATTGCGCCGCATCACACGTCCGGTCGCCGCCAAAGATTACTGGTCCGGAGGATGGTTCAAGCCCCACATTGCCAAATCGTTCAACGCACTCTTGATCGATCGGAAAGAGATCAAAGTGCACAAGAGCCCCATCGATATCATGATCAATGAGATGGGTGATGTTTATTCGTTGATCGTATTTCCGGAGGGAGGTCGCTCGGCCGGTGACGAGATGAGTGACTTCAAGAGCGGCTTGTACTACCTCGGCAAAAAACGCCCGGACTTGGAATTGGTGCCCGTCTACATTGACAACGTCAATCGAATTTTGCCGCGTGGCGAGTTCCTACCGGTTCCGCTACTAAGTTGCATTACGATCGGGCCGCCGATTTTTCTCGAAGCGGGTGAACCGAAGCATGAATTCCTGAAACGTGCCCGCGAAGCGATTAGGCGTCTAAAAGAACTGTAGCCGAGCAGCGGTCGGCATTGATTAGGTCTTCGAAACGACGGTGCAGGTGCAAGTGCTTGTCGCCACGAGTTTGTTCTTTTCGTTCACGATGGAGCATTCGACAAAGCCAATCCGCAGGCCGCGCTCAACGACGCGAGCGTTGGCGGTGATCAGCCCCACGCTGACGGGACGGATGAAGTTGACTTTCATTTCGATGGTGGAGAAATCTTCGCCATCAAAGAGGGTGCGACCAAACGCGATCCCCATCGCCGCGTCGGCCAGTGCAGCGACCAAACCACCGTGAACTCGCCCCATCGGGTTATGATGGCTCGGCGTGCAGTGGATGCTCACCGTTGCCACGGGACCGTCGCCGGGTTCGACACGAAAGCCCACCAAGCGTGAGATGGGTGCGGTCGCGAAACGATCGGATGACTCGGGTGAATCGGCGGAGCCTGTCAATGTACGACGACCTTGGACTCTTAGTAGTGATACTGCAATCCGAAGTGGATGCCGTGAACAAAGAACGTGTCATAGCTTAGCAACGCGGCCGGACGTTGTTGACCGGTCGGGTTAACAGCGCTATTCACGGCCAAGTCGGGATCGACGGTATCGAATACTCGCAGGGCGTCGGTCATGGCAATCACGTGATAACCCGCAGTCACATCGAAACGACGATATCGGTGCCAACCCAAGGTCAAATCGAGCTCGGGCACCCACCCGAACGTGTTGTCGCGGCGTTTACCGGAATTCGTACTCTGAACCAGGAAACCCTCGTCGCTGGTGTCGACGTCAGCACCCACGGTCGTGGTGGTTCGCCCGCGTAAATCCGCGGTGCGACTGATCGAACCGAAGCCAGTTTTGATCAGTCCGTCAAACGTCCAGCAGTTTTCTTGGTACCGCATCGCCAAACCGATCTGGCCGCCATGGAAGTGATTGTCGGCTTCGAAAGAGTCGGTGACAGATTGGACTGTTCCGACGGGCGTGTTGGGCACCGCGATGGCGACCGAGTTGGTGCCAATCGATAGCGACTCATTGAGTCCCATGTATTGGTAACCGTACAACACATCGATGGTCGCCCCCAATCCACCACCCCAGAACTGGCGCACCGAAATGTCGCCACCATACACGTCGCTCTCCGCATTCACGGCGATGCTTCCGTTACTTCGACCAGCAAAGGCAATTAAGTTGTTGTCTTGAGCTGGCGTCGTGCCGTCGGTCACATTCAAGAACGGACGCACGATCGTGGAAAGTTCTGAACTCTCGGCACCGAAGTCAAACGATTGATGGCCGCCGTACCAGCCGCGGAAAACGAGACTTCGGCAATGCGACGAGTCCAACCATGTGCCGAGCGTCAGTCGCCCGCCCGCCGTCATCCGGTCAAATGCGTTGGCGTCGCCCACCAACACGTCGGTGGTGGCTTGACCGATTTCACCAGCCGTCGCGTCGCTGGTACCGCCCGTGGTCACCAGTGTGGGCATACGGATCCCGTCGCGGAACATGAGAAGCAGTTCGACGCTTCCAAACCACTGGTCGCAATCCATGCAAATCCGGCCGTTGCGAATGTCTCCGCAGGAAGTCCCACAACAGGAATTGCAGCCGCCGCAGCCAGCGAGCCCAGCGCCGTCACATCCCCCGTAGCCGATTGCGCCGGTGCAAGTTTCACAGCCGCATCCGCCGCCTGAATCCATGATCGACTCTCCGGAATGATAAACCCGGCCATCGCCTTCCCAAACGGTCTCAGGTTCAGTCCACTGCACTTGCCGCGTCGGAATCACTCGGTTCCCCGGACGTTTCAATGTCACTTCGTCGTGGCTGACTCGTCGAAGCGTCGATTCGTCACTTTGGCTACCGGGCTCCGTCGGGGCGACATCCACCTGGTGATAGCGTCCCAGTTCATCAAGCCGAGCTTCGAACAGCGGACCACCGCGCGGCTGGTCCGCTGGACCACGCTGAATCGGCTCGCTCGCCCGAACCACGGGATCTCCGGCATCCAGAATCATCCGCGAGTTAGCGCGGACAATCTCCGCGACTCCGGACACTTGGGGCCCGACTTTGTTCTCGAATTGGAAATCGTCACTCGTTGGAGCGATGTCTTTCTCGACTTCAGTCGAATCACCGTTCTCAATGACCGGTGGACGATAGACTCCGCGGTCGGGCTTCTTAGTTCGCACAACCTGCCCGGAGGCGCTACCGGTAAGCCCGAAGGCAACCGCGGCTAGCACAACCAGCCGGACAGCGTCACCGCATGGTCGGAAACTCAATGCGGAAACAAGTGACAGCAAGACTGGCAGACGAAAAATGGACATCAAACCCACCGATTTTGAGCGAACGTGGACTGCGCCTCCCGTGGTGAACGCTTGGACGGCGGAGAATCGGTTCCCAACAGTCAAGCATCCCGGTTACGGGAGCCCCTAGTGCTCACTTCGACAAAACCGGTCGTACCGGTTGAATAATCTCGGTAAAATTTGACGACTGTGCCGGTCGGGCGGTTACCTCAGTTCGCCATTTTCTGATGCTTGCCAAATCGTGCGATTGCGCACGTCCATGGCGGTTAACCAGCCGCCACCGTAGCAATAGGTATCCAGACAAATGAGGTACCCGAGATCCATGATTTCGCCTTCGCGGTTTGCCGTGTGACCGACGATCGCAGTTTTTCCATTGCGGTGTGGTCCCGGGACTCCCTCGACGAGAGAATACCAGCGCAGCATTTCCACCGTCTGGTTTTCCAGCGGCAGGGTGGGATCGTAGGCGGCATGGGTGAAGAAGAACTCGTCGTGGATAAAGTAATCCCCCAGTGCGTCAAGGAACTCCAGATGATCCGGGGGCAAAAAATCGAGTTGCCCGTCGAATTGGTAGCTTTCGAGTGTCTCGACGCCTCCGTGACGAAGCCAGCCGTGATGCGACTCCTCGCCACGAACGACCGCGAGCATCATCTCTTCGTGATTGCCCAGCAGCCCGACGAGTTGCGTCCGTTTGCCCAGCTCGATCAGCGTATCGATCACGGCACGCGAATCGGGGCCGCGATCAACGTAATCACCCAGCGTCACCACGATGTCTGACGGGCCAGGCTGAATTGCGTCAATTAACGTTTGCAGGGCGACGTGACAACCATGGATATCGCCGATCGCTATCAATCGGTTGCTCAAAACGAGTCGCCTAGAAGTTTATTGAGGGAGGATCATTGGGAGGTCACTTCCACACGCGATGTGGATTAGCGACATCCCAGTCCAATCTGGGGTGCGGGTGAATTTAGGGAATCCGTCGATGTTTGAACACGCCCAATTTTGCGTCACGTCGTACCGGTGACGGTGGTCAGGACATCGCACGGCGTCTAGCATCCCCCGCGGCAGGAGGAAATTGGGTACAATTGACGTCAAAGCACGTTCCAGAACTCGACCCTCGGGTGCGAGCATCTTTGGCATTTCGGGTTACAATGGTGGGATCGATTCCGGTCCCTTACCGGAGTGGTCAATCGACAGAAGCAACTACTTTTCAATATAGTCGACTGCATGGCTTCCGTTCTCCCAACGACCGCGACTCCGTTCGAGACTGATGGCTTCACCGCCGCACGGTTCGCCGATGGTGGCGTTGTGAACGGAGCCGACGCCGAAGCGTTGGCCACCGACAGCGACGTTGCAGCTTGGAGCGACGAGGAGCTGGAGGACGAGGGATTTTGGACTGGCTCGGAAACAACCGCCTTTATCGGCAGCATGCTCGTTCACTTGATTGTGATTCTGGCGCTCGCCTTGGTCCCGCTACGCAATCCTATCGATCCCGAAGCCGTGGTGATCGTTTCAACACCGCCCGATTACACACAAGATCGCGTCGAGCTGATCGAGGAAGTGATCTACAGCGACGTGCCTCAGGAGGCGGTAGGCGCCAACGGCTTGGCACAATTCGAGATGGCGGCCGCGTCGGCGGAAGCGTTTGCCGAGATCGCTGAAATCCCCAACCCGATCGAGATGGAATCGACCGACTTTGGCGACATCATGGTTAACAAGATGTTCTCCGAAGCTGTCGCGCCGATGGACCGTTTAGAAAACCAGAAGGGCAAAGTCGGCGAAGGCACCTTGGGTGCTGCCGGGGCTGTGGATCGGATCACCTTCGAAATCATCAAAAGTCTCGAAGAGCGTCCGACGCTCGTAGTGTGGTTATTCGACCAGAGCGGTTCGCTGCATCGCCAACGAGCCGAAATTCGCGAGCGGTTTGATCGCATTTACTCCGAACTCGGAATTATCCAGCGTAGCGGTGCCAAAGTCTTTCGTCGCAACAGCAATGAGATCCCACTGCTAACCAGCGTGATTGGATTTGGCAACGAAGTAAAACTTTACACCGAAGATCCCACGGAGGATCTCGAAGAGATCAAGTCAATCGTCGAGAGCATCGAAGTCGACACGACGGGCACCGAGCGAGTGTTTACGGCGGTCCAGTCCGCGGCCGATGAATACAAGGATTTGCGTCGTCGCATCGGTGGCAATGATCCCCGGCGCAACGTTTTGTTTGTGGTCGTAACCGACGAACGTGGCGACGACGCCGATCGACTCGAACCCGCGATTGGGGCTTGTCGTAAGTGGGGCATCCCGGTTTACGTGATCGGTGTGCCAGCACCCTTTGGCCAAGACCACACGCTCGTGAAGTACGTCGACCCAGATCCAAAGTACGATCAATCGCCCCAATGGGCTGAGGTTGACCAGGGACCGGAGACGTTCTTGCCCGAACGTGTGCAAGTCGGATTCACGGGTGATTTCAAACAGGAACCGGTCATCGATAGTGGCTTCGGTCCGTACGCGTTGACCCGCATGTGCTACGAAACCGGTGGTATCTACTTCACGGTCCATCCGAATCGGAATGTCAGCCGGCGAGTGAACCAGGGCGAGATCGATCCGTTTGCCGCGGACCTCGCCTTTTTCTTTGATCCCAATGCGATGGCGCGATATCGCCCGGACTACCTTTCGCCGCAAGATTACGTCACGAAGGTCAAAGCCAGTCCGCTGCGACAATCGTTGGTCACGGCCGCGCAAATGAAGCCGGCGGAAGGCTTGTCGCGACCTCGAACGCGTTTTGTTAAAGTCGACGACGCATCGCTTGTCGGTGATCTCACGCGTGCTCAACAAGCGGCCGCCGTCCTCGAGCCCGTGTTGGTGCGCATGTCCGAAATTCTTTTGCCGGGAATGGAAGCGCGCGAGCAAGAGGAGAGCCCTCGTTGGCGGGCTGGTTACGATCTCGCCATGGGTCGTGTCTTGGCGCAAAAGGTTCGAACTGAGACCTACAACGCGATGCTCGCGAGGGCCAAACAGGGAATGGCATTCAAGGAGGCAAAGAACAACACTTGGATCCTCGAGCCGAGCGACGAGATCTCCGTCGGCAGCAAGTGGGAACGTGAGGCCGCGACGGCCAAGACGTTGTTGACCGGCGTCGTGAGTGAACACGCTGGAACACCTTGGGCGCTGCTGGCAAAACAAGAAATGGACGTTCCGCTTGGTTGGGTTTGGAAAGAGGAATACACGGACCTCAATCCCCCAAGACCCATGGCTGCTGGAAACAACAACAACGCCCCTCCGCCCCAAGACGACCAAAAGCGAATGCTCCAGCAAGCACCCAAACGTCCGGTGCCCAAGCTGTAGATGCTGAGTTCATGATTGGGTCACCGTCCGCGGGTTCATCGCGAGTCGCCGTTGGTACTTGCCCGCGACGTCGTTCTTGCCCCATCGGTTCAAGCTCGCTTCAAAGCGTTAAACTACCGATGTGCTGTGGACGATCGGTTCTCGCTAGGAGTGAAACGCGGTGAGCTTATTTGGCAATGCGGGCGGTGTAGATTCCCGCCGGGGACAGCGGAGTGGCACCGCGACCGACCAATCGATTGGCCAGTATCTGATCCAACGATTGCAGGATTACGGGATCGAGGACGTGTTCGGAATCCCCGGAGACTACGTGCTTGGTTTCTACAGCGAGTTGGAACAGAGTCCCATCAATGTGGTCGGTTGCACACGCGAAGATTGCGCTGGTTTCGCCGCCGATGCGTACGCGCGGCTTCGCGGAATGGGCGCCGTTTGCATCACCTACTGTGTCGGCGGGTTGAGCGTTTGCAACTCGATCGCGGGCGCTTTCGCCGAAAAGTCACCGGTCGTCGTGATTTCGGGAAGCCCCGGTGTGAAAGAGCGAGTGGGTGGAGCGTTGTTGCATCACATGGTGCGCGACTTTCGGACTCAAGCCGAAGTGTTCGAAAAGTTCACGCTGGCGACTGCGGAGTTGACCGACCCGCTCACCGCGTTTGCGGAAATTGATCGCGTGCTGGATGTCTGTTTTCGCTTCAAGAGGCCCGTCTATATCGAATTGCCCCGCGACATGGTGAGTGTCGTTCCACCGGTCACTCATGCGTATCGCGGTACACCGCACGTGTTCGACCCGAGCGCGACAGCCGAAGCGGTTCGCGAGACCATTGATCGTTTGCACGAATCCAAGCGACCGGTGATCGTCGCCGGAGTCGAAATCCATCGCTTCGGTTTGCAAGCCGAACTGCTCGCGATCGCTGAGGCCGCGAACATACCGATCGCAGCCACGATGCTTGGCAAGAGTGTCATTGGAGAACGTCACCCGCTTTACATTGGGCTGTACGAAGGAGGACTCGGCGATCAACGCGTGACTGAATTCGTTGAGTCGAGTGACTTGTTATTGTTGCTGGGCACGTTTCTGACCGACATCAACTTGGGCGTCTACACCGCGAACTTGGATCCGCTGAAATGTGTTTACGCGACAAGCGAACAACTTCGCGTTTCGCATCATCACTTTCATAACGTGGACTTGAAAGAGTTTCTGTGCGGTATCAGCGGACTTGGACCGTTACGTCACGAGCGTGCGATTCCCATCGAGCTTCAACGACCGCTTCCAGAAGTGCCGGATGCGGGTGGCAATCCCGGTGATGCCTTGAAAACGAGCTGGATCATGTCTCGTTTGAATCGACGATTGGATTCCGAGACGATCGTCATCGCGGACGTTGGTGATTCGTTGTTCGCGGCGACGGAGTTGACAATTCATGACAACGGCGAGTTTCTGAGTCCGGCCTATTATACGTCGATGGGATTCAGTGTTCCCGCGGCGCTCGGAGCGGCGACCGCACGCCCCGACCACCGCATCGTGGTGCTGGTGGGTGATGGTGCGTTCCAGATGACCGGCCAAGAGCTCAGCTCGCTCATCCGTGACTCACACGCGCCGATCATCATTTTGCTCGACAATCACGGTTACGGAACCGAACGTTATCTCCACGAGGGTGAATGGCGCTACAACGAGATCCAACCCTGGAACTATGCAGGATTACCGGCGATTTACGCGGGCGAAAGTAGCTCGACCGCTCAGGGTCGCTTGGTACGCACGCAGGCGGAGTTTGACGCGGCGCTCGACGCCGCCTGGGACGATGCCAGCGGCGCGTTCTTGATACAAGCACGCTTGGAGGAAGACGACGCCAGCTCGACGCTACGGCAATTGGCCCGACGACTCGGCGAACGATTGCATTAAAAACCACCCGTTCGGCTAGCAGGCGTGTCTACCCGGTTGGTGGCAAGGGCGCGAATTCAGGTAATATCGACCGCTTGTCCTCCGGCTGCCGATTTGTTTGATTAGACCTGAGAACCATTACAACCGGTCCATTCGTTCGTTGAATCTCATTGGCCGTGCGTCGGGCGCGAGTTTCGACCACAATGGTTCGGGTACGTTTTGCTAGTCAGTCGATAACACTGCCTAGAAAAATGTAGTTCCGACAATTAATTCAGCGGTGTTTCTTGTTCATCGATTGGTATTGCCACGGTTGTGGGATGATGGATCGGTTTTCAGGAACATTTGTGTCGGTCGATTGACGTTGGTTAGTCACCGATCCTGCGGCATTTTGCCGATTGGCCAAGGATGTTGGCTTTTCAAGCCAGCAGACGCTGGTACCACCCGAAGGTACCGCGTCCAGCGGCTGTTTTGAACTCAGATTGCAGGCGGGAATGACGTCCGTGGACTTGCAGCAGTTTTTTAATCACGCGATGCCACCCCGAGACCACTTCGTGGGGGTGCTTCAACATTGGGCCGACGTTCGGTCCGATGAGGTCGCGTATTATTTCACCGATTCGGAAACGAACGAGACCAAGCTCACGTATGCCCAGCTTTGGGATGAGGTTCGCGGGCTGGCGGGCTACCTGCAGGGTCGCTGCGGGATTCGCCCTGGCGATCGCGTGCTTTTGATTTACCCGCCGAGTCTTGATTTTGTGGTCGGTTTCTTTGCCTGCCACGCGGCGGGTGTGATTGCGGTCCCAGCCTTTCCGCCACGACGAAACCGCAAGGCATCTCGAATACGCAGCATCGTGATCGACGCTGACGTGCGATGGGCTCTCTCGACGCAAAGTGTCGTGGACCAGCTCAGCGGCGAATCGCTGCACGAGGACCTTGTCGGTGTTCAAATGCTTGGAACCGACGACGCTTTGACTCGTGATGCAAGCCGATATCGCATGCCGAAGCTGTCCAAGGATACGCTCGGAGTGCTTCAGTACACTTCCGGAAGCACCGGCTCGCCCAAAGGTGTCATGCTGACCCAGGGGAACTTGATTGCCAACTCCGAGCTGATCCTTCACGCGTTCGAATTGTCGCCGGACACGGTTGGCATGACATGGCTTCCGACTTACCACGACATGGGGCTCGTGGGCGGCGTGCTGCTTCCCATGTTCATCGGTTGTCCCAATGTGATGATGAGCCCGATGACTTTTTTGCAGCGGCCTTCGCGTTGGCTGCAAGCCGTCTCCAAGTACAAAGTTCAAGTCAGCGGCGGACCGAACTTTGCCTACCAGCTCTGCGTCGACAAGATCGAAGACGCGGATCTTGAAGGAGTCGATTTATCGACCTTCACTGTCGCGTTCAACGGTGCCGAGCCCATCCGCAGTTCGACGATCGAAGCGTTCACGCGACGGTTCAGCCCCTATGGGTTCAAGAAATCATCATTCTTGCCTTGCTACGGAATGGCCGAAACGACGTTGATCGTGACGGGAGGCCCAAAAGCGGGTCGTCCGGTCCTGGAGTCGTTTGATGGTGTTGCGCTGGATCGACGCGAGGCAGTTCATTGCCCCAGTGAGCATTCCAATGCTCGAGTGCTTGTCGGTTGTGGTCAAGTGCTTCCCGATGAAAATGTCGTCATCGTGGATGCTGAATCTCGCACCAAGTTGGGTCCCGATGCTGTCGGCGAAATCTGGGTTCAAAGCCCGTCGGTCGGCCAGGGATATTGGCAGCAGCGTGAGGAAACCGAGAAAACATTCGTCGCGATGACGGCGGACGGCGATGGGCCCTACCTGCGTACGGGCGACCTCGGATTTTTTCACGAGGGCCAGTTGTTCATTTCCGGACGGATCAAAGACATGATCATCGTCCGCGGCGTCAATCGATATCCGCAGGACGTCGAGGCGACGGTGGAACTTGCCAGTGACGTGGTTCAAGCGGGCGGCGTCGCGGCATTCGCGATGAACTACGACGGCCGCGAGCAACTCGTCATTGTCGCGGAAACCATCCGCCGCCGAGACTTGGATTGGGACAGTGAGCTGCAAGCGATTCGCCGCGCCGTCACGGAGGAACACGACTTGCCTCCCGACGCGGTTTACTTGATTCGAAATAGTTCGGTACCCAAAACGAGCAGCGGAAAGATCCAACGTCACGCTTGTTTACACGCGGTTCGCGATGGCGAACTCAAAACGATTGCCAAGTGGGTAAGGTGGGAGGAATCTTCGGGTTCGCGGTCAAACGCTGACCAGTTACCGACGATGATGCAGGCTGCCGCAGGTTCGAAATCGATTTCGGTGGCGAGCACGAATGTCGTCGACGCAATCATCTACCACATCCGACGAGTCGCTGGCGAGCGAGCCCAGTCGCTGACTCTCGACACGAATATCGTGCTCGATTTGGGACTAGATAGCCTGGAGCGATTGGAGATCGCTCGCAACTTGGAACGGACCTTTGGTGGCCGATTCCCCGAGCAAGTCCTCGACGAGATCGAGACCATTGGTCAGATCGCTTCGGCCATCGAACGTTACTTGCCACCGGGAAGCGATAGCCGCGCCGAAGCACTTCTCAGTGGTGTCGGTGGTGACGCCGCGATGACACCCGTCAGCGAACGGAATGGCTCGTCCGCTAACCATCCAGTCACGTCACAGCCGGTCGAACCAGAAAACTCGATCGAGCAGTTTGCCGAGTACCGTCGTTTGAAGGCGACGATGCAGCAGATGTTGATGACGGGAGTCCCCAATCCATACTTCACCGTTCATGATGGCACGGTTCGCGATACGACGATCGTCGGTGGTCGCGAGATGATCAGCTTTGCAAGCTACAACTATCTCGGCCTGAGCGGACATCCGGCGGTGTGTGATGCCGCCGCGGAAGCCGTTCGCCGGTACGGCACCAGCGTTTCAGCGAGCCGACTGGTGTCGGGTGAGAAACCGATCCATGGCGAATTGGAACATTTGATCGCGGACTGGGTCGGAGTCGACGCGTCCGTCGTGATGGTGGGCGGACATGCCACCAATGAAACCACGATTGGCCACTTGGTCGGTGCGGGCGACTTGGTACTACATGATTCGTTGTCGCATAACAGCATCGTTCAGGGGGCGCTGTTATCCGGTGCGAAACGTCGACCGTTCCCGCACAATGATTTTGAGGCGTTGGATCGAATGCTGGCGAGCATCCGCAGCCAATTTCGCCGCGTGCTCATCATCATCGAAGGCGTCTATAGCATGGACGGTGACTACGCGGATGTCCCCGCGTTTGTCCAAGTGAAGAATCGCCACGGCGCGATGTTGATGGTCGACGAGGCTCACAGCTTTGGAACGATGGGCGCGACCGGGCACGGCATCGCCGAGCATTTCGAGATGGACGCTCGTAGCGTTGACATTTGGATGGGAACGTTGAGCAAATCGGCGGCGTCCTGCGGAGGATACATTGCCGGTAGCCACGCGCTGGTTGAGTTGCTCAAGTACACCGCGCCCGGGTTCGTGTTCAGCGTCGGTATGCCTCCCGCACAAGTGGCTGCCGCCATTGCCGCCATCCGAACCCTCGATCGCGAACCGCAACGCGTCACGCGATTGAGAAGTCGCAGTGATTTGTTTCTTTCGCTGTGTCAACAGGCTGGGCTCGATACCGGTGACAGCGGTGGTACGCCGGTGGTTCCCGTCATCACGGGAAACTCGATGGTGGCACTACGATTGTCCAATCGGCTCAAAGCGGATGGTATCAACGTCCAGCCGATCCTCTACCCGGCGGTGGATGAGTCGGCAGCACGTCTTCGCTTCTTTATCACCAGCGAGCACACGGAAGAGCAAATTCGCTACACCGTCGAACGAGTTGCGTTTCAGCTAGCCGAGTTGGGTTTCACCGCAGAGTCCGGCGCCAAGAATAGCGAAGGGATCGGCTCCTAAAGCGGAGTTTGCCGCTGCGTCACCGCACACCTGCATCGCTCAGCTGCCCGCTCGCCGCGTAACGTGACGGACATCACGTTACCACCCTCCTGAAGTGAGGCGAGGGAGAAAGCCTTCGCCGCATTGACCCCTTTAGCCCTTGCGATTGCGTTTGGCGACTTTAGAATAACTTATGCTTCAACCGATGTCCTGACTCGCCCACTGTGGACTGTTTTGATCGGAATTGCCGTTGCCGATCGGATGGTCCGTTTGCTCTGCCGAAGGAGAATTTCTTGCTAACAGAATCGACCGTGGAACAGATGTTCCGAAAACTGATGAACGATCCGCAACGTGATGAAGAGCGTTTCGAAAAGGCGGAAGAGTTGATCGAGGTCGAGCTTCGACCCGAAAGTCCGCTTCGACATCGTTTGTCCGTCGAACTTGACGAATTACGTTTGCTTTCGACCAAGAGCTAAGCTCTTTGCATTCGGATTGCCAACGAAAGTGGCCGCTTGCGGAAGACTTCTTCCTCAAGCGGCCATTCTTATTTTGACTCACCGGCGTTTCGGGTAGTACGCTCGTTCGCTTAGCGATTGAGCGTGATACCGAAGGTGCCACCGACCATCACGAGGTCCTGGTCTCGGCTGCCACCCGCCAGCGATGTCGTGCTTCCGACCGGCCCGGGTCCGCCTCGCCATAGTCCCGTGGCAACGTCGATCACTTGGAAACCACCGCGAACGGTAATCATCTTGGTGAGCTGGTAGTTCACTTCGCCGCGAACATCAAATCCGATGCTGAATTCTTCGTTGCGGACGTAACGGGGTTCCGTCGCACGTTTCTGGACATTAACGGGAGGTTCCCCGATCGTGATGGTTGTACCCGTCAAATCATAGATGGTGATGTCTTCGGTCTGCTGCGACTTGGAGCACTGGAGGCTACCGCCGGTAAACACTCGGAAATCCGAAGCGAACGTGAATCGGTCAACGAATTTGGTGTAGCGAAATCCGACTTGCCCTGTCAACACTTCGTTGGACGTGATGACGCTGTCGGTAGTGAGTTTTTCAGCAACTCCGAAGTCCAAGAAGATGTCTTCATCGAGTCCCAAGATGGACCTGTAGTCCTGTTTGATGTTGTAGTCGGTGATTCGCATCCATCGAAAACCGACCATGGGCTCAAGGATTCCGCCGTAGTGATACGGTTCCATTCGCCACGTCTTGTTGAGCTCGTAGTTTCGATAGTTGAGGACGTTCTCAGAGTCTTGGATCAAGTACAACCGGGTAAAGTATCCGGGCGTATTGCGATCCGACTCGGGAAGCGAAAATCGTCCGTCCGGAAACCGCGGATCAACCGGTTGGTCGTCCCCGTCACCGAGGTTCTGGAGGTTGTAGCGATTGAGTCGCTCTTGCTCGATGATGAAATTGGCATTCACATCGAGGTTGGTGGTGGAGAACAACCAACCGTTGTCCTCGCCGGGCAACATGTACCCGATCTCGTATCGATTCCCCCAGCCGCTATCGAGCTTCGTGTCGGATGCATTGGGATCGTCCAACTCAGGCCGAGAAGTATAAAGGTTCAGCCGATCGTAGGTCGCGAACCAACCGCTATTCGCCCGCTTCTTTGGCTTCATATCCGCCAGGTCAGCATCGTAGATTGGTTCGAACCAACGGAAGTCGGGATCGAATGCGAACGGGTCCGCAGCAGGGAAGTACTCCTGTGCTTGTACCGTCGTGTTGCCCACGCCGAGCATCGCCAGCGTCATGAATAGGCTTGCCGTCAGCTTCCGTACCGACATCGCTTGTTCCACCGTCTTGGATGAATTGCTCCGGTGGGATCGTGACCGAGCGTCACCATCCATCACCCCCGTTATCCGCACACCCAATCGGGAGTGCACGGTCAACTCGAATCATCAACACAGTCCCAGGTCACCCCGCCAGCGCAGCAGGCGGTGAAATCCTCGTCGAAAGTGTTCAAAATTCGGGTTGTGCCGGTAGTATCGGCCAGGTCAAGTGCAAATGCTTAACCTGTTTAGCCCCAGAAACGGCAAAAGCCCCAAAAACGACCGGATCCGACCAGCCGGAATATCCGCTATAAGCTACCAGTGGATGTTGAAGGGCCTACCCGACTGCAACAACACCGCAAAACGGCGAGGTTTTCCGGGGCCTTGGGTGCGACCTATTTTTTCCCCAGGGCGCGTTTCGACGCAAAGAATTCGGTCAGCACGCGTCCACATGGCTCGGCCAGTACACCGCCGAGGACTTCGCAGCGATGATTCAGTCGCGGATCCTCGAGCAAGCGAAACAAGCTGGCAACCGCTCCGGCCTTGGGATCGCTTGCACCGAATACGACTCGGGGAACACGCGACTGCAAGATCGCTCCGGCGCACATGATGCACGGTTCCAACGTGACATACATCGTCGTGCGTTCAAGCCGCCAATCGTCCAGCGCAGATGCGGCTTGCGTGATAGCGATCATTTCAGCATGAGCGGTTGGATCTTTCAAAGTTTCACGCTGATTGTTTGCTGCTCCAATCACCTTGCCATCGCGCACCAAGATCGCCCCCACCGGCACCTCATCCGCCGTTACCGCTTCGTAGGCGAGTTCAAGCGCGCGCCGCATCCAATGCGAATCATGATCGATCCGCTCATCGCCGCCCCAGTCGAAACTCACTTGGACACTTCCGGCTTCGCATCGTTAGATTCAATTGCCACTTCACCTGGCGAACCGGCCCCCAAACGGCGAACCTTCGGATTGCGAATCTCCGAAGTGCACTGATAAGCGGCAACACCCAGTGGCATCGATGAATCCATCTCAAAGCGGGTGCTAAACAACCGATCTTCACGCTCGACGTCCACAATCGAACTGTCATCGACAAAGCATTCGACCTTTTTCGGTGTGACACGCACACGGACTTTGTACCACTGGTTGTTCTCCAGTGGTTTGTATTGAGTCGTCTCGTTTTCGCTAGCGTCCATACCGTTGATGCTGCTCAGTCCAACGACTCCGCCGCCCCAGCCGCCGAGAACCAAGCTGGCGTGTTCTTCACCGATTGGAAAGGTCAACGCACAGAAAAAATCGAATCCGCTGGTTCGACGAGCTTCCAGCTCAATTTCGTAGTACTCTTTGACGACTTCGCCGGTCCAGCGAACGCCGGTCAAGGGTTCACCCACACCGAGCGAAATCAGCTCCTTGGTAATTTGCACTTCGCCATCGCCTCCAAAGCGAATTTTTTCCCACGAACCCACAAGCGGCTTCCACGTCGGTTTCACAGTCGACGCGGAATTCGCGTTCGGTTTCGTTGGTTCATCGGCGCCGATGGTGCCGATACCGAATTGCAGAACCAGGATCCCGGCGACCATCCATCCGACGACCGGTGAATTGCTCGATCGAAGTAAAAGCGATGAATTTTTGTTGAGGCTGGACATATTCGATTAGCCTTGGGAATGAGTTCGAAAGGGTCCTGGGTATCTTAACCGCCAGACGATGAACCGTTGGACTCGCCCGTGAAAGTTTTCCAGTCTAACTTGCTAACGTATCCAGCGTACTTCAACCACGATACTGCGATGAGACCCGTTACCAAAGTTCGAATCCTCGGCTTACGACTGGGGTTCGTTTTGCTCGCGCTCTATTGGATGGCGATTTTTACCGGCACGCACATGCCGACCGTGCCGCAGATGCTCTCGGGAATGAGCGACAAAGTCAAACACTTTGGAGCATTCTTTGGTCTGGCAACTCTGCTCTGCTACGTCACCAACGGAGATCGTCTCGGGCTGAGATTTGGCGGAATCCTGCTCGTGTGCGCTTTGTACGGAGCGCTTGACGAATTGACACAAAGCTTCGTCCCAGGCCGTTCGACAGACCTTTACGACTGGGCCGCGGATGTCTCCGGCACTAGCTCGGCCATTGCGTTGTACATTGCCGGTCGATTTTTCTTGGATCGATATCGGGGCCAAGAAAGCGACCTTGTCGGGTAGGTTTTTTCCGCCAATCAAAGTCGCTTGCGTGCTTCAACTACCGCATGTTGGACTTGATCGATCGAATCCCCTGTCGCCGTGAGGTGACCCATTTTCCGTTTGGGTTTGGCAGCGGCCTTGCCGTACAAATGCAGGCGAGTTCCCGCGACGGCGAGTGCATCGTTCCATCGAGGTGATTGGCCATCGTCGTGCCATAGATCACCCAGCAGATTCGCCATCGCCGCGGCGCGACACAACATTTGCGTGCTGCCCAACGGCAAGTTGCAGACCGCTCGCACATGCTGTTCAAACTGGCATGTTTGGCAGGCTTCGATCGTCAAGTGTCCTGAGTTGTGAGGTCGTGGCGCGACTTCGTTGATCATCACGCTCTCCCCACTCACAAACATCTCAACGCACAAGAGACCCACCACGCCGAGTGTTTGTGCGGCGCCGCAGGCGATCGATTGCGCTCGCATCGCCAGTTCCGATGAAATTCTTGCCGGACACACCGTCGTATCAAGAATGTGGTGTCGGTGGTCGTTTTCAAACACTGGAAAACAAGCTTGTTGGCCGCTAACCGCTTGTGCCACCACCACCGATATCTCGCAATCGAATGAGATCAATTGTTCCGCGATCCAACGATCCGCAGAACTCCAGGGCACTTCGCTCGCTTGCGACTCCGACTCGATGCGGTACTGTCCCTTGCCGTCGTAGCCACTCGTGGCCGCTTTAACGATCAGCGGCCAACCGAGTTCCGCTGCCGCGCGGATGAGTGAATCCGAATCACTCACCGGTGCAAATGGCGTCACGGACAAACCCGCATCGCGCAGGGTCGACTTCTCGCGCAGTCGATCCTGGGTGGTCGCCAACACGTTCGCTTCGGGGTACACCGGTGCGAACATGGCGCACCACTCCATCGTGGCCGCAGGAATGTTCTCGAACTCGAGCGTGATCACGTCACATTGTTTCGCGAAGCGCTGGACGACTTCGATGTCGCTAAGTGGACCCGTTACCACACGTCCGCAAACCTGCGCCGCGGGGTCACGTTCATCATCACATAGCACCACCACTTCGTAGCCCATTCGAAGCGCGGCGATCGCGAACATCCGCCCCAATTGTCCGCCCCCGACCATGCCGATCGTACTTCCGGGCAAGACAACCTGATGGTCGTTTGGATTTCCAGCGGTCTCATTCATGGCTTGGCTACTCATCGGCGTTTCCGTCTAAAGCTCCGCCGACTCGAGCACCGCGGCACTCTGTGCATTGACAAAAGCATTCAGTCGCGTCCTCAATGCGGAGTCGGCAAGCGCTAGAATTCGCGCCGCACAGATCGCCGCATTCTTTGCCCCGGAAGTCCCAATCGCCATGGTCGCCACGGGGATTCCAGCGGGCATCTGGACGATCGACAGCAGCGAATCGAGTCCTTGCAGCGCACGACTTTGAATCGGCACACCGATCACCGGTAGGTTTGTTTCCGACGCCACCATCCCGGGCAGGTGCGCCGCGCCACCCGCTGCGGCGATGATCACCCTGAGTCCTCTCGACTCGGCCTGACGAGCGTAGGCGAACATATGCGCCGGAGTCCGATGAGCCGAAACGACACGCTTCTCGTGAACAATCCCCAGCTCCGTCAACAGGTCGGACGCGTGCCGCATCGTCTCCCAATCATTGCGACTGCCCATGATCAAACCGACGGACGCATCGGTTTTTTCAAAAATGATCGGCTCGTCCACCGGTGATCGCCTTGGCCAAAAGAGAGAGTCTGGGGTTATTTCGTCAGCGGCAAAGCGTAACTCACCCTTGGCTACTCGACCAGTTCAAGATGGGCGTAGGCCAAACGGAATTGGTGATCTCCATCGTCAAAACGTACGGTCGCCGTCCGTTTCGGGCCATGACCCGTCACCGTGATGATTCGGCCCTCGCCGTACTCGTCATGACGCACTAGTCCGCCCTCGCGGTACGCGCCCAGGGGCGTGGTGTTGGACGACAACAGATCGGTTGCCGTTTTGATTCCAGTCGCAAACGAGGGCCTTGATGGCTGTTTCTTGGCCCGAGCCGCTCGCTCGGCATCCGGCAATTGGCAAACGTCGTCATCATCCCACTTAGAAACTTTGTTCTTGCCACCGGTACGGCGACCGACCATAGCGAGATTCTCGGTCGCCGGTGTTTCGGATGACACTGACATCGAATCTGGTTCGTTCACGCATGGCAGGTCCCATGAATCCGGATATCCGGTGTCGAATCCTTCGTCCGCATAGGGATCATCGTCGAAGAAATCATGCGACGGCTCGCGATCAATTCGCTTCATCTCATGCAACGGAAGCTCATTCAAAAAGGGGCTCGCGATCACGGGGCGGGTGTCACCGCGAAACGACCGCCTCTTACAACAACTCAATTGCAACCATTGCTTCGCACGAGTGATGCCGACAAACAACAACCGTCGCTCTTCCTCGTATTGATTCTCATCCGCTTTGGATCTCACGTGCGGCAGCAAGTCGTCCTCCACCGCGATAATGAATACCCGGGGAAACTCCAAACCCTTGGCCGCGTGCAGCGTCATCAACGTCACACGATCGTTGCTGTCCTCGAACGCGTCGGTATCAGACACCAGCGCCACTTGCTCGAGGAAAGCTTCGAGCGAACCGTCTTCGGGGTGTTGGCGATCAAACTCTACCGCCGCATTAAGAAACTCGTCGACGTTGGCCATCGCGCTGGAGTCCTGGCCTTCGACTTCCGTTCGTGCCAAAAACTCTTCATAGCGAATTTCTTCGATCAGATACCGCAGCAAGTCTTCGAGTGTCGCTGTCGCCTTGACACACAACCGATCGTAAACGGCGACAAACTTCGCCACCATCGTCGCGGAACGCTTGGACAAAGATTCGATCAAACCAGCCTTGCGGGCGGCTTCGAGCATCGGCACTCGGTTGGCATCGGCATATGAGCGCAACTTGGCGATGGTGGTCGCCCCGATTCCTCGCGTCGGCGTATTGATGACTCGCGTGAGAGCGACGTCATGGTTGGGGTTGTTGATCAAATGCAAATAGGCGAGCAAATCCTTGATCTCTTTCCGCTGATAGAATTCCAGCCCATTTACGATCTGGTACGGCAGACCGCGACTGCGTAGGGAATGCTCGAGCGAACGCGTCAAGGCATTCATGCGACAGAGCACCGCAAAATCTCTCGGTCGAAGCCCCTCCGTTACGATGGCCGAAGCGATTTCGTCAGCCACCGCGTCAGCCTCCTGGTAGCCATCCTCAAAGATCTGCAGTACGACGGGCGACCCTTCGTCGTTGTCCGTGAACAGCCCCTTCTTTTTGCGGCGCCGGTTGTTACCGATCAACTGATCGGCACATCTCAAGATGTTCGGGGTGCTGCGATAATTCTGTTCCAACCGAACCGTCTTGACCGCTGGGTAGTCCTTTTCAAAGTCCAGGATGTTGTTGAGATCCGCGCCACGCCATCCATAGATGGATTGATCGGGATCCCCGGTCACCGCCAAGTTCGGATGATCGATCGACAACGCTCTGACGATCGCGTACTGCGCCAAATTCGTATCTTGATACTCATCCACCAAGATGTACTGGAACTTGGCGTCCAATTCGGCGCGAATCTCCGGCGACTCGCGCAGCAGCACCGCGACGTGCAACAATAAATCGTCAAAATCAACGGCGTTGGCCGTAATCAATTGTTGCTGGTAAACCGGATACACTCTCGCAGCGATCGCTTCGCTGCTCTTCATCGCTTGGCCTTGCATCATTTCCGGCGTGACCAGGCGATTCTTGGCGCGACTGATGGTGGCAGCAATTTGCTCGGGCGACGCATGGGTCGTCGATACGCCCGCGGCCTCGATCGCCCGCTTCATCGCCTGTTTCGAGTCCGACATGTCGTAGATGGAATAGTTTTCTGACAAACCAACCATCGATGCATAACGTCGCAGAAGTGTGGCGCAATACCGGTGAAACGTTCCCAGCCAAACGGGTTGATTCGGTGCCAGCAACTGAACTCGCAACCGCATTTCGTCGGCGGCTTTGTTCGTAAACGTCAGCGCCGCAATGTTGTGGGCACGCACACCGTGGGAAAGCATGTACGCGATTCGGTGCGTGACCACTCGCGTTTTTCCGCTACCGGGACCTGCGAGAATCAGCAGTGGCCCGTCGACGTGAGTGACGGCTTCGCACTGCGCGTCGGTCAGTCCCTTTAGAATCGCTTCCATGTGCAAGTTACTCTGGGCCGGAGTTTCATCGCTAATGAAACTCCGGCGGGGTGTGGAGCGGAGTCGTTAAACCAGGTCGCGGCTTCACCGCAGCGAAATCGCTTTCTGCAACGGACGCAAGACACTGCTGACGAGATATTCATCGACCAGGTCGCGACAAAGCCCGGCCAACCGATCGAACTCCTCGGCATAGGTTTCTTCTGGCCCGAGACTATCGTATCGACGCACCGTCAAGTAGACACTCAATTGATCTTCCGGAAACTCATCCGCGCGGACTTGAAACGCATTCGTGCGTGTTTCAAAGCTGACACGACATTGTGTCTTGCACGAATCATCCAACGCGAACTGAATCGCCGGTTCGACCGACAAGATTTGGCCGTAAGGCAGATGCGCGAACTTTTCGAGCCCCGGCGGAATCCCGATCGCCTCAGCCAAGATTTCGTTTTGATTTCCGCGACACGTAAAGTCGAAACCAAACATGACGCTCAATGATTCACAATCCAGCGGACTCACCGACATCTCAAACGGAATCAACTCCAGCACCTCGCGATGCTGCTTGGCCGCCTCTTCGTAGGTCTGTGGATTGACCACGCCGCTATTGATTCGCTTGGCTTCTGTCGAAACCCAACGGTAGGCCCCCGACTCCTTTTCCTCTTCGAGCACATATTCACGCTTCTCGCGCGCGTGAAAATTTTGCATCGTGGGATAACGACGACGAACCTGCTCGAAAAAGTGCAGCACCGACTCACGACTGTGCGGCAATTCCATCTCCGTGCTGAGGTTCATGTTCACGTAGAAATCGTCGCTAAAAGCTCCGTACTGCGTCATGAAAAGTTCCTTTTCGATGAGATGGTGATCGGAAAGAACACGGCTAATTTGCCAAATACCGGTGAAACACGCCAGTTCGTCAGACAACGCCTTCGAACCACCGCGTTCCTATCCACCAGTATAGGCGTCATGCCCTGTTGCTCAAGAACCACGATACTTCGAATTGGCGAGTTGATACAAAGTTGAACGTCGAGGGCGTGATAATTCCCCTAGAATTCGCAACCGACGTTAATCCACTCAGACATCTCGAACCCAATCGCGGTTCGTCATGGTTCTGTGGCGGTTGATCTGGCGACCGCAGGTTTGCCGAATCATTGGCAACGGTTGCCCGTCGATCCGCACCGTTACCAACGCAGCACGTCGCACGCGATGTGCCGCTGACCGTGGGCCGCTAGTAGTGGGGTGGCTTCTCATCGACCAAGTCAACCGCGATGTCACGCGGTTTGTCACGCAAATCCCGAAGCTGAGTTTCCAGCGTCGTGATCGTGCGAGATTGCCGATCCGCCAAGCGACCCAAATCCGTCACGACACTGTCCAACTGCTCGACATGTCGCTGCAAATGAGCCAACTGGATTTCTAGCTGCGTGATCCGCGTTTCGTCTGATTGACTTTGACTCACTGCCACTACTCCAAACGTCGCGGTTGCGCCGAATCAAAACTGGCTGAGCGTTCGCATGTCACCACTATAAAGGTCGCGTATATCCGTGATGCCATGCCGCCGCATGCACAGCCGCTCTACGCCCAAGCCAAACGCGAACCCCGTGTATGTCTCGGCGTCATACCCGACCGCTTCGAATACCGCGGGGTCAACCATGCCGGCACCGCCGAATTCGATCCAATGACCGTTCCAAAAGAAATCGACTTCGACACTCGGTTCGGTGAACGGAAAGAATGACGGACGAAAACGAATCTCGACATCACCGCCCAAGTAATTGGTTGCAAAGATCCGCAGTACCGTTTTCAGGTTAGCCATTGTCACGTGCTTATCGACGTACAAGCCTTCCATTTGATGAAACATGGGAAAGTGCGTCGCATCGGGTGCATCGGGACGATAGACGCGCCCCAGCGAAATGACTCGTAGCGGTGGCTGGCGCTGCTCCATCACCCGTATCTGCACGGTGCTCGTTTGACTTCTTAGCAACCGCGTTCCCTCGACGTTTCGCTTGGCCAGCGACTCGCTTTGCCTGCCCAAACTTTTGTCGCCCGAAGTCGACTTTGCCGTCGCCAGATAGAAGTTATCCAGCGGATCACGCGCCGGGTGATCCTCGGGGATATTCAGCGCCACGAAATTATGCCAAGGATCCTCGACCTCTGGTCCCTCCGCTGCTTCGAAGCCCATCCGCCCCATAATCTCCATCAAATGCGAAATCGTCTGGGTGATCGGATGCGTATGCCCCAGGCACGGTCGACGCCCAGGCAACGTCGGATCAAAATGAGGATCGACTTGGGCTTCGTCGTCGCCCCCGATTCTCGCTTGAGCGGCTTCAAACGCTTGGCTGATGGATTGCTTGACTTCGTTGAGCCGTTTGCCAGCCGCAGGTTTTTCTTCCTTGCTGATGGTGCCTAATTGCTTTTGAACGTCCTTGAGGACGCCGCTCTTGGCACCAAGAAACCGAACTCTGGTTTCTTCGAGATTTTCAGGCGACGCGCAGTTGCCAAAGGCACTGGTCGCGTCTTGTTGCAACTGGTCCAGCGCCGCCAGAAATTCGTTCATCGACATTCCAATGCATCCGCGAAAATTAGGCGGCTAGCACCGATTTGACTTTGTCGCAAACGTCCTTGAAGCCGGCAGCGTCATGGATCGCCATTTCCGAAAGCGTCTTGCGGTCCAACTCGATCCCGGCCTTCTTGAGACCATAAATGAACTGGCTGTATCGCAAATCATGCTGCTGGACGGCCGCATTGATTCGAATGATCCACAATCGGCGGAAGTCACGTTTCTTGGCACGACGATCGCGAAACGCGAATGCACCCGATCGCAACAACGTTTCTTTGACGCTGCGAATCAACTTTCGTCGACCGCCACGATAACCCTTGGCCGCTTTGAATAATCGCTTCTTTGATTGGCGCCGGGCGGCACCCTTGGTAGTACGCATCGATCCGATTCCCTAGCACGACATCCGCGTGCTTTTGAGGAGGCTTTCCGACCCAGGCCCCAGTGATCCAATGTCACCGGCGTTTCGCACTGGCCGAATTGAGATTTGTTGGCCGCCATATGGTCGGCGGCATCACGCTTTAGTTGCTGTAGCCGTTGAGAGATTCCTGAATGCTTCGCTCATCCTGGGTTGCCACCGTCGTGGTTCCCCGCAGATTTCGACGGCGTTTATTGGTCAAACGGGTTGCCAAGTGGCTCGTCCCAGCGTGACGGTGCTTGGCCTTGCCCGAAGCCGTCAAGCGGAATCGCTTCTTGATTCCCTTGTGGGTTTTCATCTTGTTTCCCATGACGTCTCTCTATCTACGATCGCATTGATTGTGGGTCTGGTGCAAACCGCGGAAGATAGCTGACGAGGACATTCTTGCAAAGTCCTAACTGACGACGCTGGAACGCTTATCGTACAACATTCAATTCGTCGTTCATCATCCGTGTGGCCTGTTCCACCGCCTGCTGCCACCGGGCATCCCCGTGGGACTGGCGAAATTCAGCTCGCTGGTGGGCAAAAATGATATTGCGCGAGCTATTGACGATCCCCCCGAGACCGCGCTCATCAAATGCTCCCTGGACGTCGGACGCACTTCCCCCCTGGGCTCCATACCCCGGCACCAAAATCCAACTGTGCGGCATCGATGAGCGTAATTGAACGAGTTGCTCAGGGTACGTGGCTCCAACCACCGCCCCGATCGGCCCGTAATTCGACTCCCCGATTCGCCCAAAATTCAACTCAGCGACCAAGCCAGCAACCGCGGCGTAGACCGTTTCTCCATCACTTTCGCGATCCTGAAACAAACCGCCGCCAGGATTCGAGGTTTTGACCAAGACAAAAATTCCCGCTTCGCGCTGATCGCAAACATCGGCGAATGGCTCGAGACTATCTCGACCCAAATACGGGCTGACCGTGAGAGAATCGCTGCCCCAAGGGCTGAGATGACCCGCGCCCAAGTACGCCTGGGCGTAACCCGTCGCCGTCGAACCAATGTCATTTCGCTTGGCATCCATGATGACGATCAAGCCAGCCGCCGACGCATGCCGCACCACTCGCCCCAGCGCCAACATCCCTGCAGGGCCCAATTGTTCGAAGAAGGCCGCCTGCGGCTTCACCACCGGCACAAGTTCCTTGACGACATCGATGACCCCGCAGCAGAAAACTTCGAATGCGTCGGCGGTACTTTGCAAGTCGCTGGCCGATAAGACACTCTGGCGAATCGCTTGCGGCAATTGGTCCAACCGCGGATCCAACCCTACGCAAGTGACGCTTCGAGTCCGCTTTACCGCCGCGGACAAACGATCTGCAAATTTCACGACCTGGTCTCTCGAAAAAATCAAACACGACTCTCGATGCGCTCAAAGCTTGGCTGAAACCGGTCCAAACTGCCAGACGGCCTGTCGCGCCAATCGCCGTTCTTCTGGGAAAGCGTTATTGTGATGTTGCCACTGAAAACAACGGCCGTAACTATTCAGCCTGCTGTCTTGCTTTTGGGTGGGAGCGGCGGGAGAAGACCGGTTGTTGAGTATTCGGCAAGCGATGAAAGGATTGTATCCAATGGCTGGTGGCCTCGCACACGCAGGGTGCGAAGCACTGACATCA
>JBGSKM010000042.1:0-6833 GCA_041741195.1 Pirellulaceae bacterium | reverse complement strand
CTTGTGCCACTCGAACGCGGCGGGAAGGCAGGGCTGTTCGGAGGTGCCGGAGTGGGCAAAACGGTTCTGCTCACCGAGCTGATCAACAACATGGTCGGCAAGCAAAAGGGGGTTAGCATCTTCTGCGGGATTGGCGAGCGTTGTCGAGAAGGGGAGGAACTCTACCGCGAAATGAAAGCCGCCGGGGTGCTGAAAGACATGGCCATGGTGTTCGGCCAAATGAATGAGCCACCCGGCGCGAGGTTTCGTGTCGGGCACGTCGCACTCACGATGGCTGAGTACTTTCGCGACGATGAACATCGCGACGTGTTGTTGTTGATCGACAATATTTTCCGCTTTATCCAAGCCGGCATGGAAGTCTCTGGACTGATGGGGCAGATGCCGTCGAGACTCGGCTATCAACCGACCATGGGTACGGAGCTTGCCAGCCTCGAGGAACGCATCGCCAACACCGACACCGGTGCGATCACGTCGATTCAAGCCGTTTACGTTCCCGCAGACGACTTCACCGATCCAGCTGCCGTGCACACGTTTTCGCATCTGTCGGCTTCGATCGTGCTGTCACGCAAACGCGCTAGCGAGGGGCTCTTCCCCGCGATCGACCCGCTGCAATCGAGCTCCAAAATGGCAACGCCGAGTGTGGTTGGACAGCGGCATTACGAGTTGGCTCAAGCGATCCGCCGCACACTGGCTCAGTATTCGGACTTGAAAGACATTATCGCCATGCTTGGCTTGGAACAACTCTCGCCGAAGGATCAAAAAATCGTCGGTCGTGCTCGGCGGCTGGAACGCTTCTTGACACAGCCCTTTTTCACCACGGAGCAGTTCACGAGTTTGAAAGGGAAGCTGGTCGGGTTGGACGATGCGCTCGATGGCTGTGAGCAAATCCTTAACGACGAATTTAAAGATGCTGACGAAAGCGATCTGTACATGATCGGCAAAATCCAGGAAGCAACGCAAAAAGCTAAGACCAGATCCAAAGTGAAGCCAACTTCACAACAAACCGTAGTCGCAGGGAGCTAGCATGTCGCCGGAACTCATGCGACTTAAGATTCTGCTTCCCTTTCGCATCCTGGCGGACAAGACCGGGGTTTCTCGAATCGTAGCTGAGTCGCCTGTTGGATCGTTCGGGCTTTTGCCCCACCGGCTTGATTGTGTCATGTCGTTGACACCGGGGATCTTGATCTATGAAACGGAAGAAGAAGGCCAGATCTACACGGCGATCGACGAAGGGGTGTTGATAAAGACTGGGTTAGAAGTGCGAGTGTCCGTTCGCAACGCCATCGTTGGAACGGACCTGGCCGAGCTGCAAGCCGCCGTTGAAGACCAGTTCATTGCATTGGATGAACAGCAGCAGTCCGTCCGGTGGACGATGGACAAGCTGGAATCAAACATCGTTCATCGTTTCACGGAGTTGCACGGTGAGTGAAAACTCCGACAGGCAATCCGGCTTTCCTCAGGACGTTGGCGTCAAGGCAAAGCGGAAGCTGAGGGCCATGCGTTCAGAGCACCAAGGTGTCTGGTTCGGTCTGGGCATGATGGGATTGATCGGCTGGTCGGTGGTAGTTCCCACGCTATTGGGCGCGGCCGTCGGAGCGTGGTTGGATCGTAATCACCCCGCCAGTCACTCGTGGACACTCGCGCTGTTGATTACGGGGCTGCTAGTCGGATGTTGGAGTGCGTGGCAATGGGTCGCCAAGGAAGACAAAGCAATGCGGGATGAACAGGAGAATTCGGATGAATGACGTTTTGACATTAGTGTTCGCCAGCGTCGCGGGTATGTTGCTGGGAGGCCTGTTCTTTGGTGGACTTTGGTGGACCGTTCGCAAATGCGTCGTGACACCCTACCCGGCACGTTGGATGCTCGGCAGTGCGGTATTGCGAATGAGCATTACACTGGCGGGGTTTTACTTTGTCAGTGCGGGACAACTCAAACCGCTGCTGGCGTGCTTGTTCGGATTTATCGCGGCACGTTTGCTGGTGACTCGGTTGACTCGACCCGCGATGCGAGCTTCGGCCAGTAGCCAGGAGCCCCACCATGCGACTTAGTCCCGACGAACTGATTTTCTGGCAGTACGGATGGTTCCAATTAAACGCGACCATCGTGTTCACGTGGGCAACCATCTTGTTCATGGCAGTGGGTGCCAGGCTGATCACGCGCAAGCTATCGACCGATCACCAGCGGAGTCGCTGGCAGAATCTGCTCGAAATCATCATCGTCGGAATCCAGAAACAAATCGCCGATATCGGGCTCAAGCAACCTCGCCGATTTCTCGGCTTTCTCGGCACACTATTTTTGTTCGTGGCTGTGGCCACGCTAGGCACTGTACTTCCCGGCTACGAACCACCCACCGGCTCGCTATCGACCACGCTGGCACTCGCCTTGTGCGTCTTCATTGCGGTACCGATGTTTGGCATCCAAGCTCAAGGTTTGGGTGGATACTTGCGCACCTATATTCAACCGACTGTGATCATGCTTCCGTTCAACATCATCAGTGAAGCATCACGAACACTAGCGCTCGCGGTGCGTCTATTCGGCAACATGATGAGTGGTGCGATGATCATGGCTATCCTGCTGACAATCACTCCGCTGTTGTTCCCCATCGTCATGACAGCACTCGGGCTGCTGACCGGAATGGTCCAAGCATACATCTTTAGCATCTTGGCGGCCGTCTATATCGCAGCGGCAACAAGAATCCGCGAGCCGAAACCAGCGAAAATCCAACAACAACTCACATAGGAAACATCATGGACAGTATGACCGTCATCGCCTTGGGATCAATCGTGATCGCGGGCCTTACCACGAGTTTTGGGTGCTTGGCTCCGGCGTTTGCAGAAGGCAAAGCGGTGGCAACGGCGTTGAACGCGTTGGCGCAACAGCCCGATGCATCCTCCACCATCACACGGACCCTGTTTGTCGGCCTGGCGATGATCGAATCAACAGCCATTTACTGCTTTGTCGTCTCGATGATTCTCATTTTCGCCAATCCATTCTGGAATCACTTCGTTGCTCAAGCGACAGGGAATTAGCTCATGCTAATCGACTCGTTTACCGTCGTCGCGCAGGCCATCAACTTCCTGATCCTTGTCTGGCTGATGAAGCGATACTTGTACGGACCGATTCTGCACGCCATTGACCAGCGCGAAAAGAAGATCGCTGCGGAGCTGGCTGATGCGGATTCGAAGCGGGAAGAAGCAAAACGAGAACGCGACGAATTCGAGCGCAAGAACGAAGAGTTCGAGCAACAACGCACCGAACTGCTGAACCAATTGACTGATGAGGTAGCGGCCGAGCGTGCGCGACTCATGGATGACGCCACGAAAGCTGCCGATTTGCTCGCAGCCAAACGACGAGAGGCTTTGGAGACCGAACAACATGACTTGGGCGAGGAGATCAGGCAGCGAACGCATCGGGAGGTGTTCGCCCTGACGCGAAAAACGCTCAGAGACTTGGCGTCGGTGGACTTGGAAGGGCAGATATGCGACGTTTTCACCGGTCGCCTGCGTTCGCTCAATGGAGAAGTCAACAGAGAATTCGCCGCTGCATTGGATGACGGCCAGCAAGCGATACGAGTACGGAGTGCATTTGATTTGCCAACCGAACAGCGTCTGCAAATTCAAAAGGCGCTGAACGATACCATGTCTGCAGAAGTACCGGTTCAATACGAGATCGAGCCGGAACTCATCAGCGGCATTGAATTGACGGTCAACGGCAAGAAAATGGCGTGGAGCGTGAAATGGTATGTGGATGACGTGGAGACCAAGGCAAAATAATGACAGTGCGAACCGATGACGGAACAAAGAACAAACGGCCCAAAGGGCCAGGCGTTTGCCTGACCCAGGAATATGTGGATGACGTGGCGATCAAGGCAGAAAAATGACAGGGCGAACCGATGATGGAGCAAAGAACAAACGGCCCAAAGGGCCAGGCGTTTGCCTAGCCCAGGCCAACGGCCTGGGTCAATCATTCCCACCTAAATCCTTAGGGCCAACGGCCCGACCGTTTGGCTCAATCCCAAACATAACGTTCATCAATTTCGATTTCATGTCGCTGACACATGGCTCGGAACTCATCCTGAAACGAGAGCCTTTCATGATGTTTCGCCTGACCTCGAATGTAGGTGTCGACATCTCCGCGTTTGGAATGACTGACCGAGAAGACACCGTAGCCGGACTGCCAAGAAAACACCGAGTTTCCGCCATCGGCTTTCTTCGCCCACTTCGATGTTTCGGTCTTAATGTTTTCGACAAGCTTCGCGATCGTTATCGTTCGCGACAAAGCAACAAGCAGGTGAACATGGTCGACATGGCCGCCGACCGACGCACTGACACAGCCCGATTCTTGAACGTGATAGGAGAGCATACGAAACGTCTCTTCACGGAACGTCTCACACTGAAGAAACGGTCGCCTGTCTTTCGTCGAAAAGACAAGATGGAGCCAAACCTGTGCAAGGGACTGAGGCATGGTGGGATCCCATTGACGATTCAAATGACCGGGCCTTTGGCCCTGCGGCGAAATCAATATACCTCGTTCCCAGGCCGATGGCCTGGGCTAGGTAAACAGGTGGCCCTTCGGGCCGTTTAAATCACAAGGGCTGCACAGAAACGCAAAACGCGACACAAACACGGACCACTCACCTTGGTTTGTTTGCCCAACCATTTTTCTTGTCCAAGACATTCCATCATGAGCACCCTGCAAACCATCTACGACAACACCTTCACGGAAATTGCAAACACCCGCGAAGCCTTCACGCCAGCTCTTGCACTCCGCGAGACTGGAACGATTACCAGTGTCGCAACGGGAATCGCGAAGGTGTCGGGGCTGCCGAACGTTGGTTACGAGGAATTGGTCCGCTTTCCGGGGGACGTCTATGGAATCGCATCGAACGTAGATCAGGACGAGATCGGTATTGTGCTGCTCGGCGACTACTCTCGGCTGCATGCTGGCGACGAGGTGCAACGTAGCGGACGCGTGACGGATGTGGCTGTTGGTGATGGTTTGCTCGGACGCGTCATCGATCCAACCGGTCGTCCGCTCGATGGCAACGGCATCGTCCGTTGCAACCAGCGGCTTCCGATTGAACGTCCCGCACCACCCATCATGGATCGCGACCCGGTAACGGTGCCGCTGCAAACGGGAATCAAGGTTATCGACGCTCTGATTCCCATCGGGCGAGGCCAACGTGAACTGATTCTGGGAGATCGTCAGACCGGAAAGACCGCCATTGCACTCGACACGATCATCAATCAACGCGGCCAAAATACTATCTGCGTTTACTGTGCGATTGGCCAGCGAGCCTCCGCGGTTGCCAAAGCCGTCGCCGTCCTGAAAGAATACGGCGCGATGGAATTCACCGTCGTCGTGGTCAGTGAAGGAAACGATCCACCCGGGTTGGCTTACATCGCACCATACGCTGCGACGAGCATTGCCGAGTACTTCATGGAGCAAGGCCGCGACGTGCTGATCGTCTACGATGACTTGACGCAACATGCCCGCGCTTATCGTGAACTGTCTCTGTTGTTGCGTCGACCACCGGGCCGCGAAGCCTTTCCCGGCGACATCTTTTACATTCACTCGCGATTGCTCGAACGGGCCACACACCTGCGAGAGGACCTGGGAGGCGGATCGCTGACCGCCCTGCCGATTATCGAAACCGAGGCTCAGGATATTTCCGCGTACATCCCTACGAACTTGATTTCTATCACGGACGGGCAAATCTATTTGTCGCCGTCGCTGTTCGCGCTAGGTGTCCTGCCAGCTGTGGACGTTGGCAAATCGGTTTCCCGCGTCGGTGGCAAAGCCCAACGAGCGACCTATCGTTCGGTCGCTGGTGACTTGAAACTCGCCTACGCTCAGTTTCAAGAACTCGAGACGTTCGCACGCTTTGGTGCTCGACTAGACGCCAGCACCAGCAAGATCATCGCACGTGGTCAGCGGATTCGGTCATGTCTCAAGCAGCCCGAATTCTCGCCGGTGTCGGTTCCTTCGCAAATCGCCATTCTGTTAGCGCTTAGCGAGGGACTGTTTGACGATCTGCCGATCGAACGCATGCCGGCAGCCGAACAATCGGTGAAGGACGCCGCAGCCACCTTGCCATCGGCCACTTGCGACCGACTGGAAACCGCGAAGACGTTCAGCCCCGAAGACCGACGGGAAATCATCGAGTTGACCCGCAGCGCGATCGAATCCCTTGTTAAGGAATTGCCATGAGTAACAGCATGGCGGACTTAAAGCGAAAGATCAGCACCGCCGACGACCTACAATCAGTGGTCCGCACGATGAAAGCGATGGCCGCCTCTAGCGTCGAACAATACGAACGTTCCGTCCTCGCTTTGCAGGACTACTATCAAGCGGTCGAACTCGGGCTGAGTGCTTGCTTTCAAAAAGATGGTCGCGTCACTCCGTTGCCACAAGCTTTCCACGCGGTGAAGCCCACGATCATTTCCGCCATCGTATTTGGTTCCGACAATGGCCTAGTCGGTCAGTTCAACGATGTGATCACGGAATTTGCGGTGAACGAGTTATCGGATGCCCATGGCGAGCTGAGGGTCTGGTCGGTAGGGGAACGCGTGCACGGGAAGCTCGTAGATTCCGGCCTGCCTCTGCAGGGACAGTTTCCCGTGCCAAGTTCTGTCAACGGAATCGCGACTCTGGTGGGGCAGATTCAAATCGAGTGCTTTGGTGGTCATCGCGAACACGAATCAACTTCCGTTTTCGTTTTCCACAACCGCCCGCAGGCAAAGTCGCTCTATGAACCGGTCTCGCAGCGATTGTTACCACTCGACTCGGCGTGGAGGCAACGTCTGACCGAGCTTCCATGGCCGACGCACAG
>JBGSKM010000041.1:0-12010 GCA_041741195.1 Pirellulaceae bacterium | reverse complement strand
TGATGTCAGTGCTTCGCACCCTGCGTGTGCGAGGCCACCAGCCATTGGATACAATCCTTTCATCGCTTGCCGAATACTCAACAACCGGTCTTCTCCCGCCGCTCCCACCCAAAAGCAAGACAGCAGGCTGAATAGTTACGGTTAAATGTTGGGGCAATTGAAGCATCTGTCGATTCGGAACAAGGTTCTCGCCATCGTCGGCGTCCAGACGCTGATACTGTCCGCGGGCTTTATGACGATGTTCGTATCGAACGTCCGAACCGCCGCCAGGGAAGACACACTTTCTCAAGCGCGCCGAGTCGTCGCGATGGCGGAATCCATTCGCACCGAAATGTCCAAAAAGTGGAAGAAGGGGCTCTTTGATCAAGCCTTGGTCGCCCAGTGGGCGGAACAAGGCGACATCGACAAAGTGCTGGCCTCGGTGCCGATCGTGACCGCTTGGGAAGCCATGATGGCGAAATCCAAAGAAGGCGGATACAAGTTTCGCACGCCCAAATTCAATCCTCGCAATGCGGACAACGAACCTGACGCGATCGAGTCCGAGGCGCTTCGAGCGTTCCAGCAAGATGGCACGTTGACCGAGTACAGCGTGTTTGATGATCAAGCGAACGCGATCCGCTATTTCAGTCCGATTCGACTGGAGAGCGAATGCATGATTTGTCACGGAGACCCGTCGACATCACAAGAGTTGTGGAACAATCCACACGGCATGGACCCGACCGGATACAAAATGGAGAACTTGAAGGTCGGTGATTTGCACGGTGCCTTCGAAGTGGTCCAATCGATGCAGCATGCGGACGACCGTGCCAATCATTCCATGTTCGCGGGATTTGGACTCACCGCGCTGATTCTGGTCCCGTCACTCGTGATCATGGCGATCGTTGTGAGCCGCTCGGTGGTCGCACCGATTCGACGAACGATCGAAACGCTCAAAAACATCGCGACCGGCGACGGCGACCTGACACGTCGACTCAGCGAAGATACTCGCGACGACCTCGGTGAACTATCGCATTGGTTCAACACATTCGTCAGTCGAATCGAGTGCGTCGTCAAACAAATCTCCGGCGGCGCGTCGACGTTGAATCTTGCTAGCAACTCGGTGGTGCGCAACGCCGATGGTGTCAGCGTCGGGGCCGCGCAGAGCAAGTGTCAAGCGACGGTGGTCAGTAGTGCCGCAGAGGAAATGTCAATCAACATGGAGAACGTCGCGCAAAGCACCGCTCGCATGTCATCCAAACTCGCATCGGTATCCGGCTCCGTTTCGGCAATGATGGCGACGATTACCCAAATCGCCGGTAGCGCCGATGAAAGCGCGAACGTCGCCGACGAGGCCGCCAAAGCTGTCCAGCAAAGTCACCATCAAATCGGCGAGATGGGAACCGCAACCGAGAAAATTGGCGAGATCGTGAAAGTGATACAGGAGATCGCTGAGCAGACCAACTTGCTCGCACTCAACGCGACGATCGAAGCCGCACGGGCTGGCGAGTCCGGCAAGGGGTTTGCCGTCGTCGCCTCGGAAGTGAAAGAGCTTGCCAAACAAACGGCGATCGCGACCGAAGACATCCGCAACCAGATCTGTGACGTTCAGCGGCAAACGCACACGGCAGTCGCGTCGATGGATTCGATCAACGAAATCATCGGACGCGTCAACGACCTCAACCGTTTGATCGCTGCGTCCGTCGACGAACAGACACGCACGACAAGCGGCATCACCGCCGATGTGGCGGAAGCGGCCGCGATGGCCAGCCAAGTGGCAACGCAAATTGCCGAGACCTCACTGGCCAGTCGCGAGATCACCGAAAACATCACCGAAGTCGATTCGATCCTGTCCGATACCGCAACCGGCGCCAAAGAGAGTCTCGAAGCCGGCGAGGGTCTGCGTCAACTCGCAAACGAGATGCTAAGTCTGGTGGCCCAGTTCAAAGTGAGCCCAATGCAAAGCGAGCTCAGTTCACCTGCGGCAGCGAAGCCCGCGCTCGCCCGACGGTAGCATCCAAAGATCCCAGGGCATTTAAAGTGGAAAGTCATCATCCGCCGCACTGTCCGAATACAACGGCATGTGGCGGTAGTAGACTTCAAGGATCATCGTCGCGAGCGAGGTGCTGGCCAACCGCCCGCCCTCTTGTGGCCCGCTGTGAACCGCAGCATCGGCAAAGTGCCAACTTCCCGTGGCACCCTTGTCTTTACTTTGCGTCGAGACCAACCAATCACGCAATTCGACATTGAACTTGTCCCACTCCCCGCCGCCGTTTTGGCGCAGCACCTGCGCGGCGTAATAGTTGTAGTACATGTTCTTTTTGTCGACGCCCTTTTTCACCAGCTCTTGCACCCCGGCTTGGATTCCTGGGTGAGTCTTGTCCCAGCCCAGGTACATGCGGCAAAGCAACCCCGCGGCGCTGGTTGCGGCGCGGAACGGCTTCGACGGTTCCATGTAACCGTAGGTCGAACCGCCATTCGATTCGACTTTGTCCAAGAACAAACTCGCGCCTTGCACGCTCGATTGGGGAACCACCAAGTGGCCCATGTAGCCACTCTTGAGCGCCATGACTTGCCAACCGACCACCGACGTGTCACCTCCGTCGGCTTGTTGCGGCGTATAGCGCCACCCGCCATCACGGCACTGCGCATAGACGATAAAATTCACTGCCGCTTGCGCCGGCGCCGCTAGCGCCGGGTCTTCCGTCATCGCGTAGGCTTCACACAGCGCGATCGCCGCCAAACCATGCGAATACATATTGCCCGCTCCATCGCGCATGTCCAACACCGGCATCCCGCGCTGGGTCCCTTTCTTGCCATGGTTGATCAAGAACAACAATGCTCTTCGCACGTTTTCTTTGAATTGCCCGTCGTAGTGCGTTTGGCCCGCGCCCAAGAACGGCAACACACCCATCGCTGTGGCGGCGTTAAACGACTTCCAATATTTCTCGTCGCCCGGATGATCGCATGTTCCGTTGCAAACCACATGGTGCCCGTAAGTAAACGCACCGTTGTATTCACCGCTTGAAATTTGATGGCGTGACAACCACTTGAGAGCCTCTGTCACTGCTGCTTCGCTACTCGCGTTGCCACCATAATCGCGCAGCAATTTTTTCTTCATATCGGGACTGCGACTACTCATCGGTTGCATCTGAATCGATGCCAATGTCTGCAGTGTCGCGGCCGACGGTGCCATCTCGGATGCCAAGTCACTCATATCCATCGGCACCGACGCGATCTCCATTGGCATCTCGACAGTAAACGTCTCCGTGATCTCCAGTGGCTCGCTCACGTCGACCGTGGGATCGGAAAACTCCTCGGTCATTTCCGCCATGTCGCCCGGATCGATCTCTTCGATCGTAAACTCTTCGATCTCCGGACCCTCATCGCCGGTCGTCACCGCCGAAAGCACATTCACGATCTTCTGGGGGTCGGTAAGCGTGACCAAACCAAGCACCAGCAGAATCATCACGTGCAACAAGGTGCTGATCAGCCAAGCGGGCGCCGCACTAAAAATCAAGAATCGTCGCCCCGTCGATGGCACGTGCCCGTCACCGTCCTCCGCCGGCAATTCGATCGCACCAGCGGGCAGCTCGACAGATTCAACGTCGTTCATACCAGTCACTGTCGCCATGAATGAAGATTGCCATGAGGAAAAGAGGAGAGTAGCGAATCGAGGTGGGGGCACTCGTCGGAGACCACCTTCCACCGCCTGCGGTCGCCCGCCCCAGCCGCGGTTGGCTGGTTCCAACGCGTGCCATTACAAACACTTGGTCGGCGGAAAAATGCCCCTATTTTGAAAAGACCCGCGCAGCTAGTATCGAAATGGCCCGCGGAGCGGAACTCCTATTCTAAACGCAGATTCTCGTGCATTTCAGTATCCACTGTCATGAACGCGGGAAATCGACCAACGTACACGCCTCCTAACCGGACCCTTGCGGCCGCAATCGTACCACCCTCCAGCGGATTTATTCTCGATCGTCGTAACTTTTCTGTTTGACGTTCAACAGCGTATTGAGGAAATGCTTGAGCGCCGGTTGCACCCGCTCGGTCACTCGGACGCGATTCGACTCGCCCGCAAGTCCCACCCAGCCGCCGGAAAGCTCCAGGTCGATGAGAACCTCGTCAAAGCGATGCGCCGTGGGGTCCGTAATCAGTAACTGCACGCAATCGGCTTGGGGTGTTTGGCAAAGCTCCGAGACGGGTTCATTGACGGACGTCGCCCAATCGTAGTGGCGATCATCCAGCAGCGCCCGGCGAAGATGACCGAGTCCGGGCGTTCCCGTCAGCTCGACGGTCTCGAACTTCGATTGACCCTTCGGTACAAGCTGGATGCGCTCACCCAGTTGCAGTGCCAAGATCGTTTGTGGCCCAAAATAATCGGTCGTTTGCTGCAACTGTGTCCGCCGAGCCGTGACGCTGATCGCGGTCGCTACAACGGCGAACACGAGTACGCCGACTCCCATCCAAACGCCCCGCCGGGTAACTTTCACCCTCGGGTCGTTATATTTGTCCGCATGATCATCGAGTTTGCCCGCGACTTCGTCCGGTTTGCTCGCTTGATCCACGCGGTCCGACGGCTCCGAACCACTGGATCGTTCTGTCATTTCAACCATCTCTCGCTCAAACCCTAGTTTCTGTCGCACACGCCATCGATCCGAGGAACGAACGATTGGAACCGCAACGCCAGCCAATGCCAACCACTGATTCAACTCCATCGTCATCGACCCAACGCATTCCAGTTGCCCTGGGAGATCGCGGCTACCAAATCGTCGTGTCCACCGACACGGTGGCATCGTTCGCGACCGAGATCATCCAAGCGGTGGGCGATTTGTCGCACGCCCTCATTCTCGCGGATGCCGCAGTGGCATCCTCAATCGCAGCGCCACTGGCGACCTCGCTTTCTAACCGCGACATTCGCGTTTCGACCACCGAGATTCCATCTGGCGAAACAAGCAAATCGATCGCCGAGCTGGCGCGAATCTGGGATTGGATGCTGGATCAGAGCACCGACCGGCGTAGTGTCGTGATCGCGGTCGGCGGTGGAGTCACCGGTGATCTCGCTGGGTTCGCCGCAGCTTCTTACGCCCGTGGACTGCGGGTCGTGCAAATCCCGACGACGTTGTTGTCGATGGTCGACAGCAGTGTCGGCGGCAAAACAGGTATCAATCTGGCCGGTGCAAAGAACATGGTCGGCGCGTTTTGGCAACCGTCGCTTGTCCTTGCCGACACTCAAACCCTCACGACGCTTGGCCAACGCGAGTACGCCAGCGGCCTCGCCGAAGTCATCAAGTATGGCGTCATCGAAGACGTCAAGTTCTTTCATTGGCTCGAAGACAACATCCCGGCGTTGGTTCAGCGCGATCCACCAGCAATGCGCGAAGCGATCGCGCGCAGCTGCCTGAGCAAGGCACGTGTGGTGGGCGAAGATGAACGAGAAACCAGCGGCCGACGCGCGATCTTGAACTATGGCCACACGTTCGCCCACGCGATCGAAGCGACCGCGGGTTACGGAACATGGCTGCATGGCGAGGCCGTGGCGATTGGAATGCAAATGGCCGCCAAACTCGCGTTCGCGCTGGGCCGCGTCACCGACGACCTGCTTGCTCGCCAAACCTCACTGCTGTCCGCCGCGGGATTGCCCATCAGCTATGACGATGCCGATATCCCATCGATGATCGACGTGATGCGACGGGACAAGAAAGTCGAACACGGCAAACTTCGCTTCGTCTTGCCCACCAAGATCGGTCACGTCGAACTCGTTAGCGACGTGGACGAAACGCTTGTCGCCCAAGTCATCGCCGATGGTGCTTCGTGATCGCTGCCTAAACCGGGAACACTGGCGGTAATTGGGCACTCTCAAAGGGAAGCGGCAACTCAGCGACAAAGAGGTTGCCGGCCGTCGGACATTTGGCCTGGTTCTCTTCGGGCATGTGCTCCACCGCCGTCGTGATCACGAGCTTTAACTTGCCCTGATGCGGCACGATCGCGGGGCACGTATTTTGAGGCGAGCCTTGCGTTTCCCAGACGCATTTGAGCTGGCCAGTTTGCAAATCATACAAACGAGTCTGGCCCGACTCCGCGAACTCGGGCAAGTACATTGACACGATGATGCCTTTGCCTTCGGGCGTTAAGATCGCGCCGTCCGGAACCGCGCTGTCCTTCGTCAAATCGACCAACACTTGGGGTTCACCCAGCTTGCCGCTGTCAATATTGATCGGGTACTCGACGATCTTGCGTGTTGGCGAATCGATGTCGACTAACCACATCGTTCCATCCATGCGGTACCGAATCGCCTTGCCGTTGCTGCAAATCTGGTCGTCGCGCAACCGAACGAGATGTTTGTCACGCAAACGGTACAAGTACAGACCCGCTTTCTCGTTATTGAATTCCAAATCCTTGGTTCCAAACACAAGGTTGTCGTCGACGACGAGCCCATCGTTGATGATCGTGTTCTCGACATCCGCATCCACGTGATGGCAAATCACATCGAAGCCACCACTGGCCGTATCAAAAATTCCAACGCTGCGCTCACATCCGACAACGAACTTGCCCTCACTGCGGCATGGAAATGCAAACCCCGGCCGGCCTGGCAAATCAAAGCTCTGGTTCTGGCCCGTGTTCATATCAAAAATGTTGAGCGATCCGTGTTTGGAATCCGGCCCGTGTTGGATCGCGACCCAGGAAAATCGGCCGTCGCCGATCGCGTAGGGCCCTTCAGGCAAAAATCGCAGGGCTGCCGACATCGGGAAGTCGAGAACGCTGGTGGGGTGAATCGTGGTCATGGGGTCATTCCAGTGGGTCGTGTAGGATGTCTCCAGTGTGCCACGTCGAGCGTCAATCACGCAACCACGCTACCGATCCAGCGACTCGTTCCGGGTCGTCGCCCCAGTATCATTCCCATGATCGACGGCTTCCCATGGATGGACGTTGGTATAAAAAACGAACGTACCTGCAATCACTCGCCCGCAAAGGACATTGATCTCCCGTGGCCATCAACATCATGCGTCGCTTTTCGTTCTGCGCCGGCCACCGCTTGGTGGGCCACGAGGGAAAGTGCCAAAATCTGCACGGACACAACTACATCGCCGAGATCTACGTGACGGGCCAAGAACAGGACGCGGTCGGTCGGATTCTCGATTTCAAGTTGCTCAAAGAGAAATGCAAGGGCTGGCTCGACGACCACTGGGACCACGCGTTTGTTCTCTGGGACGCGGACCAAAACGCACTCGACGCAGTCCGCAGTTGTGATCCTCACCGGATCTACGAACTGCCGTACAACCCGACTGCCGAGAACATGGCCAAGTACTTGCTCGAAGTCGTCTGTCCCAGAATCCTCGCCGACACGGGCGCGACGGCTTTCAAAGTTCGAATGTGGGAAAGCGAAGAAACCTATGCCGAAGTCACTCGTGAAACCGAAAACTGACACTTCCATAAAACGCGTGAATGTGAATGCAGGCCCATAGCACTACTTCAATTTTGTCGGCATGCGCACCCGTTGATGATCGTTGTCCGTAGAATGTCGATTGACTGATTCGATGGCATGTTGAGCTATCGACCTAAGACTGCTCCCATCAAGAATATTGGCATCGAGCGATGAATTGGTTTGTGAAAAAATGGTTGATCGTCGGCGTTTGCATTGCCGCTTGGGGCGAGTGCGTCACATCGACGGCCGAAGATTCTTGGAACGCGTTTCGTGGCCCCCGCGGTGATGGTGTCACGGCGGCCGAGTTGCCCGTGGATTGGTCGAGCGGCACTGGCGTCACCTGGAGGACCGAACTGCCTGGGAACGGTTGGTCCTGTCCGGTCGTGGCCGATGGACGCGTTTACTTAACGACCGCGATCGCCAAGGACGCCACGGCGGATGAATCGACCGAACCCCGCGAGTTCACTCTGGCACTGCTAGTCGTCGACGCCGCGACCGGCCAACTGTTGAAGAACGTTCCCGTCATGGAGCAAACGGCGGATCGTTCGCCGCGGGTGCACAGTAAAAATAGCCACGCGAGTCCGACGCCGATCATCGATGGCGATCGCATCTATGTGCACTTCGGTTACCAAGGCACTGCGTGTCTCCAACTTGACGGCGAAACGGTCTGGATCAATCGCGATCTGTACTTCAAGCCCACGCACGGAAACGGTGGAACTCCCGTCCTGGTCGGTCGGCGCCTAATTTTTACTTGCGATGGTGACCAAGAGCCCAAGGTTGTGGCGCTCGACGCAGACACTGGCGCCGTCGTCTGGCAAACGCCACGACCCGTTAACGCGAAGAAGACTTTCTCGTTTTGCACTCCATCGGTCATCGAAGTCGACGGTGTGACGCAAGTCATTGCGCCGGGCAGCGATTGTGTACTGGCGCTCGACCCCGAAACCGGCAAAACGATTTGGGACGTTCGCTATGACGGCTACTCCGTTGTGCCCAAACCGGTATACGACCAAGGCATCGTGTTCATCTCGACCAGTTTCGACAACGCCAAGTTGTTAGCGATTCGTCCCACCGGTAGCGGCGTCGTGACCGATACCCACGTGCAGTGGACGCTCGACAAAAGCATTCCCAAGACGCCGTCGATGATCGCTCATGACGGACTCGTCTACTCGGTCAGCGACGATGGGATCGCCTTGTGCATCGAAGGCGAAACGGGCGAAGTGGTTTATCGAAAGCGCCTCGGCGGCAATTTTTCAGCATCGCCTCTTCTGGCTGCCAATAAACTGTACTTCACCAGCGAAGAAGGTGTGACAATCGTCGTGCGAACCGGTCGAGAGTTCGAAGAGCTTGCACGCAATGACCTCGGCGAACGAACCCTCTCGTCGCTTGCGGTCGTCGATAACTCAATCCTTCTGCGCACCGCCAAAGCTCTCTATCGAATCGACAAGTGAGTCGCTGGTGGTGATAGAACGCTATATGCAACCATGCCACTTGGGGTCGACGCACCATGAACACGCTTTCGCATCGTCTGGGTTTTTCCCCGACAAAGTTATTAATCGTCGCAGGTATGCTCGTTGCAGCGGCGATTCTGATGTTTTCAGTCGCGAACAAACCAGAAGAGATTTCCGCGTATCCAGACAGTCGGGTCCTCCGCACCGCGATGCAGGACGGGATCTCTTACAAGCTTGCCGATGATGGAAACGTGTTTCGCGTGATTGATGAGCGAGGCACATGGACGTGGGTTGATCGGATTTTCGATCCTGACGAAATGGCACGTCAGTTCATCCGAGACGGCGAGGGATGGATGGTGGTGGATTTGGAGTCGGGTCAACGGTATCCGCTGTCAAAGCACTTTGAAGACAGCTTTGAGGGCGTCGCCGAAGGTGTCGACGGTTTGCGGTCCTTGATCGGTGAAGAGAGAAAATGGACTGAGTTCACATTGCAATCGCCCGAGACTCCGGAGGTGCCGGACTACGTCGCTTTGAGGACTCGAATTTTGAAGGAGCACGCGTCGTTTCTGGACGCCTCGGTGGCTCCGTCCCAGCTTCATTCGCATACCGGCGAGCAGTCTCTGCGTTGCGTTTGTCCCGCGAAAACGTCACGAATGATCTGCACCAAGGCATCGATCGGCACCAGTCTGATCGGCTTCGAACAAGATGACGATGTTTGGTTCCAAGCTTGGTTTCTCATTGATGGAGCAACCCGCCCGATGACGCTCGCCGACCTCGAAGGACGACATGTCAAACAATCCCCTGGACTTCGACTGATGCTATTTGAAGGCGAATACTTGGGCGTCGAACTCAAAGCGCTGGATAAACCGAAGTATCAACAGTCCGCCGAGAGTCGCGTGTCGTTTCCGATCGATCGATGGGTCCAAGTCACGATGCACGCGTATCTACATCCGGATCGCGGCCATGTCCAAATATGGCAGGACGAAACGCTGGTGGTTGACGAGCATGGGCCAACACTCCCGTTCGCCGGGATGCTGTACAACAATCTGGAAGTCGGGATATCGGCACATGCCTACGGTGACAAATCGGCCGAATTGTACGTCGACGATATCCTCATCACCACGACCCCGCTGCGCGACATCAAACAAGAATGAACACGAAACCAGACCGAGTGCCTGAGCAACCATCCAGTGTGGCGCAGTCGCACGAGGATAAATCAGTCGATCTTTGCGATCGGGCCGATGTAGTCGGTGGCGACAACTAGGTCATCGAACCAGACGCGATTGGTGTGACCGGGTGTTGCTTGGGTGATGTAGGTGTAGAGCCAGACGAAGTTGACGTTCAATTCTTTGACGGTGCGAAAACGAAATCCCTCGAAGGGATCGCCCCCCGGGGCAGTCGTGAAATAGTCGCGGTCACCCTTGGCGTGATTCCATCGAACCCCTTCACCTTCCGCATTCGGGACAAACTTGTCGAACGTCCATTTTCCTCGAGGGAATCCCTTGCCGAGGTGGCTGACCGGTTGGCCGTCGATCCACAAGGCAAGTTCACCGTTTGTGTCGCCAACGTCATTCATCTTCGTCATGACTTCGACACACACCCACTCGCCACGGCGAATAGCGAGCGATGGATTGTGGATGAACGAGTTGCCCCAGGTTTGACCACGCGGAGGGCTGCCGCGCATCTCGCACCAATACGTGTAATAGTCCCATTGCCATTGGGCACCGAAGGGCTCGATCCCGACCCAGAACGATTTGTCGCCGAGAGTGGGTTGCCCCGCTTTGACGCTTGGCCAAGCCGTTGACGGGTTGTTGCCACCGATACAAGTTCCGAAATGGTGAATCGGTTCGCAGTCGTCCGCGAACATCACATACATTCGGGCGTAGACTCGCTCGTGCCCGTCGCCCAGACGCCGGTAAAGATCACCACCCGTGCCTTTCTCGGCGACCTGCGACATTAGCAACGATTTCGTTCCAGCGCTGGCCGGCGGCACTTCTCGACTCAACGACATCACGTCCACGTCACGAACGGTCTCCCATCGCGCGGACATCACATCCAACGAGTCATGTTCAAAGTCTTCGCGGAAGATGACGCTCGGATGACGGTCGATGTTTTGATCGCCCGGAAAGTCGGCGGCGATGCCGACTGGCTTTTCTTGAGCCGACAACCGTCCCATCAGGAACGGGCACAACACCGCCAAACACATTGCCAAACCGGAGAAAATACCAGCACGCATGTTTTGAAACTCCGGATGCTGTGGGGGCTGCGCGAGCGGTGTTGAGCTTGAAGATTAACCACCTGGAAACAACGCGGGAATCGAAAGTGGTGGCGACTTTTACTCGCCAGTTTCAGGTACGCCGACAAACGGTCGACGCCACGCTCTGAACGCATCACTTGCAAGTCCCGCGGAGCTAGGATACCAAAATTCAAATCGGTCAACACGCTCGCCCACACACCACGGCGCGACGGAGCATTAGATTTTGGGGGCTTCTTTTTTGATGGGTGGGCCAACATCAATGACTTTGGGCGTACCCGCGTCGCTGGCCGACACTTCGATTTCAAGGGGTGTTTTCTCCGCCAGTTTGTACTGCAAGTCCACGTAGTCGTAGATTTTGTGTTCGGTGGACGCGGCGGGATCGTTGCTCGCGGCGGCGGCGGCGCTATCGGTTACCGTCTTAGCGACGATCACCTTATATTTTCCTTCCGCAGCCCCCTCGTATTTGCCGAGCGTCATGACTTTGACGTTCCCGGAGGCGTCGGACGAGCCGCCGCTTGCCCAGGGATTGGATGAATCCACCATCACCAATTGAACGCTCGCGCCCTCCAGCGGCACGCCACCCTGTTGAACGTTGATTGTCACCGGGACGAGTGAGGGTAATCCGGACGGAGCTTCTTCGGAGGAACATCCGCCCAGAGCCACCGAAGCAGCTAGAAGAAACAGTTTAGATCGATGCATCGTTTTGAGTCGGTTCATACTAGTTGAGCAATATTTTGAGGTTGAAAGTGTTGTTAAGTAATGTGGTAACTATTCAGCCTGTTGAAATCGATCTTGGCTGAAACGGTGAAATTGGTTCTGTTGACGCGATCATGGATGAATCGCAGTCCACAGCCGTCGCCGACCCGTCAGTCGATACCAGTCTACTGGATAAGCTGCTCCATA
>JBGSKM010000040.1:0-4014 GCA_041741195.1 Pirellulaceae bacterium | reverse complement strand
TGGAGCAGCTTATCCAGTAGACTGGTATCGACTGACGGGTCGGCGACGGCTGTGGACTGCGATTCATCCATGATCGCGTCAACAGAACCAATTTCACCGTTTCAGCCAAGATCGATTTCAACAGGCTGAATAGTTACCAATCCTCATGGTCGGCGCCATCGACCAAATGAATCGTCGAAAATTCTCCTGCCTTCTCGCAGAGTTCCTGACTCATTCTACATGGGACCTTCGAGTCTTCTTTGCCATGAATAAAGTGAACGGGGCAAGTTATGGATTCAATTTTACTGAGCGAATCAAAACGCTCCGTCAAAAGAAGGTTGACCGGGAGCAATTGCAAGAATCCCCAGTATCGCAAAGCGGACATATCTGAAATGGAAGTGAACGAACTCTCAACGATCAGGCCCGCTGCCTCTGCGGCCTCAGTTCTCGTCGCCAACTCAATCGCGACTGCACCACCGAGCGAATGGCCATAGATGAAAATCTTGCTCGACGGGAAGTTCCGCTTAAGATAGTCCAGAGAAGCCACTGCATCTTCATAAACTTTCGCTTCGCTAGGTGACTCTTTTCCGAAGCTCTCGGCAAAGCCTCGATAGTCTACAACCAATACATGATACCCGCATTCATGAAACGTCTCGGTGTGCTCCAGGTTCTTTCCTCGGGTGGCATCTTGGCCATGCAAATAGAGGAAAATTGGAGCTTCCGGATTCTCTACAGGTACCCAAAACGCGTAAAGCGGTTCTCGTACTTGCTGGCCGTCAGGGGGCAGCGGAATACGCACATCTTCGCAAGGCATACCCATTCGCTCGGGATGTGACGGTTTGTTCGGAAGTGGCGCGAGAATTTTGGGAACTTGCGTGCCCCAGAAATACACACAGGTGCAAATATATAACAAAGCAAGCACGCCGCAAATACTGATGAGGAGGCGTCGAATTCGTGATTGCGGCCAAGTAAAGGTCATTCGTTGATGCTCGCAAACATTTCGATTTCATGAAGAGCAGAACGCCGGACATCACCGAGGACGCGTGAAAGACTCATCATTGCCGAACCGCTCGGCTCGCGTCCTTCGGTGCAGTACGCCCAACGATGGGCCTGTCTTGTGGGGTGAAAGTCCCCTGTACTTAGTTCCGGTTTCTTTCACGACGAGGCAGTATACCAAATGTAGCTCTGGAGAAAGCAAGTACGAGGCGAGGGCAACTGCGGCGAGGTGACAGACCGTGGGGAGGAAGCCTGCGAAGATGATCGGTAAGCCAGCAAAGAATCGTCGCTGGAGATCTTCACGCCAAAACCCGCGATTGTGACGAACAGAAACTCGATACGAGGCCGACGACTCCAGGCGAGCGGTCTGCTAACCACGACGATCAGACTACACCGCAACACTCGCCTTAAAACTGCGAATTTAAATGGCGGCATATCGTCCAGTATTGCAACGACAGGTCCATCCATAGCCATGACGATTGACAGCCGAGAACGGGAAGCTGATGATTGCCAGTGTTGCAATTATCAGTAACCTAAAACTCGGCAGAGCTTGTTATGGCTGTTAGTCGTTGGTTCAATCGTAGCCGAGCGCGGCGTAAACTTGGCGCTGGCTTCCAGAATCTTGAGCAACGCATTGTCATGACGGCCGGCACGTTCCCGGGTGTACCGGACGTGGTCGGCCAATTCTCTTCGATGCAGTCACATGCCGATGCGTTGGCTTTTACGCTTTCAGACAGCGCGCCTGATGCAAGCATCTCTGATCATTACCAGGGCATCGTTCGTTACCCTGGTGATGGCAGACCAGCCTTTTATTTGACTCAGAAGGAAAACCAGGGAGGCTTTCTGCATATTGTTACGATGCCAACTCGCGATAGCGATGGTGAGCGTCTTGGTTCGAACCTTCAGCAAGTCGGCACGAACACTAGTAACGCCTTGCCGCCCACATCAGATCGATGGATCAAAAGCTTTCGATTCGATGGCAGCGTAACTGTCGACGGTCGCCCCCTGCGAGGCTACGTGCATCCAGGCGGGATGGCAATCGCCGACAACATATTGTTCGTCGCAATGGATTCCCCAACCGGCTCAGCCAACGGCGCGGCCGGGGGACAAGGCGCACTCGTTTTGTTTGACCTCGGGGTAGATGGATCAAAACGCTTTTCGCCGACACCAATGCAAGTTTTGCCACTCGATCATCTCGCAGACAACGTCGCAGTCATCAAACAGTCCGGTCGGTACTTTATTTACATCAATGGAGATGGTGGAAAAAGCATAGTCACCTACGCAACTAGTAGCGATAATCTCAGAACAAGTGACCTGTCGCTTACTTCCAAAAGCTTCTTTAGTCCGCGCGGGATTGTCGATTGGACAGGTACCGATTGGCCCACCGGCGCCGGTGCACATCAAAGTTCGACGTTCATAAGGCAAAGTTCGAGTACTGCACCGAGTCCGAATGCACCGCTTTATATGATTGCAATGAGGCACAGCGGTGCCTTCAGCAACCCCTTGCTAGGCGACGATTTGGCGGATCTCTATAGAGTTAGCTTTACTTCCGAAGGCCGATTCCACTTAGATTTTGTCAATACCTATCATGCCACCTTACGATACGACGGCGCAGGCACGGTCGGGAACTTTGCAGCAGCAAGTAGTGCTTATGTTAGTCCGTCGGGTGAGCTCTTGATCTATTCGACACCACACAAAGACGTGGACACCTATAAAGTGGTGAATGGGGAGTATCGTTATGACCTTGTCGTAGACAATGTTCGCATTGCAGAACTTGGTAGCCGAGATGGAGTGCGTCGAAACAGTCCACATCTCCGTCCAACGGTATCGGCCGGCGAGTCCTACTCAACGACAGAGGGCGGAACGGTCAAGCTGAAGGCAATTGGGCACGCGGCAAATAGTCCATGGGTGGAATTGTTTGATGATGTGAACTTTGAGGATCGCAGTATCAAAGTCCCGTATCATGACCGAGCTTTGTATGAAATGTCGGATCTCAACAAACTTGACGGTTTTGGAGACAAAACCAGTTCCGTTCGCTGGCGTTTACCGGTGGGAATGAGTGTCGAACTATTTGACGACAGGAACTTTAGCGATACGAAGCGTACATTGGTCGAAAATGGTCAGATTCGACAAATTTCCGATCTTGGAAGCTTTGGAGATAAGACTTCCTCATTTCGCTTCGTAGGAACTAACCCAGCAGACTCGCTAAGCTACACTTGGGACCTTGATGGCGATGGTGTTTTCGGGGAGACCGGGACGCCAGCAGGGCAAGGCAATGAAATCGGTGCGACGCCGACGTTTAGTGCAGGCTCGCTGGATGGACCGGCATCAGTGGTTGTCCGCGTTCGAATCACCGATGGGACAGGTGCGTCGAGCATCGCAACATCAACTGTCAATATCAGCAATAAGCCCCCCTTGGCTGCCATTGCTGGCCCAACTTCTGCAAACGCCGGTCAATTGCTCCGTTACAACTTATCCGCAACTGACCCATCGTTCATCGATACCCTAGAAAAGTTCACTTACACCGTAGACTACGGTGATGGGAAAGTGATAACGTACACGCCGCCGAGAAACTCGTTGACGACATCCTTGAAAGTGAGCCACACGTACAGCCGCAATGGACTCTATCTGATCAAGGTGACAGCGACAGATAGAAACGGTGGAGTCAGTCCACAGGTCGTATTGCAAGTTGCCGTAGGCCCGGTGATTAACGCCTAGAGGCACGGTCCTCTACACCTGCCTTTTTCTAGTTATTCGGAAGATTCAATTGCCAAGAGACGCCGAACCGATCCTGTAACCAGCCAAACTTCTTACTGAAGCCGTAACCGCCGAGTGGCATCATTGTAGTGCCATTTTCGGATAGCTTGTTGAACAGATCGTCTATTTGGGTTTCTGTTATGGTAACTATTCAGCCTGTTGAAATCGATCTTGGCTGAAACGGTGAAATTGGTTCTGTTGACGCGATCATGGATGAATCGCAGTCCACAGCCGTCGCCGACCCGTCAGTCGATACCAGTCTACTGGATAAGCTGCTCCATA
>JBGSKM010000039.1:0-141968 GCA_041741195.1 Pirellulaceae bacterium | reverse complement strand
TATGGAGCAGCTTATCCAGTAGACTGGTATCGACTGACGGGTCGGCGACGGCTGTGGACTGCGATTCATCCATGATCGCGTCAACAGAACCAATTTCACCGTTTCAGCCAAGATCGATTTCAACAGGCTGAATAGTTACCGAATTTGATGTTGTCCGATCCTGAGCGACTGCAGCGATTGTTGCTGGACAAGAAGCGTCCGGTGCAACTTCTTGTCGCTGGAAAGGCACATCCCGAGGATGAGTTCGGAAAGGCGATCGTCAGACAAATAAATCTATTCTTTCGTAATCCTGAACTCCGCGGCCATGCGATGTTCTTAGAGGACTACGATATGATTCTCGGCCAGCACATGGTGGCGGGTGTCGATGTTTGGTTGAACACACCGCTGAGACCAAACGAGGCGTGTGGAACGAGCGGCATGAAAGTGCTTGCAAATGGAGGTCTAAACGTTTCAGTTGCCGATGGATGGTGGGACGAAACAGGAGAATTCAGCAACAACTCAGTGTCGCCCGGATGGGTCATTGGTACGCGAGAGACAGGGTCACTCGATGAGTTGAACGCTCGCGACGCTGCCAGCTTTTTTGATGTGCTTGAATTTCAGGTCATTCCCGAGTTCTATGGTCGCGATCCTGACGGGGTTCCGCACCGCTGGATCAATCGCATCAAGGCAAGTATGGCAAATCTGACTCCTCAATTCAGTGCGACGCGAATGCTGCATGAGTACATCGAACAAGCATACCTACCGGCGGCCACCGCTTATGCAGAAAGGACAGCGAACGACGCGACACTGGCTAAGGAAATTCGTACCTGGACCAATCAAATTCGCGCGGAGTGGAACCACATCCGAGTCGGCCAAATTCGCTTCACGGAAGATTCCGGGGTTACCATTGTCAATGTCGAGTGTTGGCTGGGCGATGTTCCCATAGATGCCGTACGTGTCCAGCTTTACGCCGACGGCAACCGGAATCAACCTGCTTCTGTGATAGACTTGCAGAAGTGCCTCGAACTTCCTGGGGCCGTGAATGGATTTTTGTACGGTGGCGTCATTACTACAGATCGACCACGTTGTGAATATGCAATTCGTATTGTCCCTTACCATCCTTCAGCATTCATTCCAATCGAAAACAACTGCATTTTTTGGAACGATTAATTTACTTCTCCGCAGGTTTTAATTGGAATCCATCTTGGACCTCGCAGATTGATCGAAAGACGTTAGGTCGATGTATGAGTGATTCCGCTCCACCTCGCGCCACCCTGCGGGTTCAAGTGCGAGATCATTTTATGGAGGTAGCTGTTTCTGAGCGTTCGCTCGTTGTTGGTCGTGCTCACAGTTGTAATGTCCGAATTAAAGATTCGCGAGTCAGTCGCCTACATTGCAAGTTCGCTCTTCGTCACGGATCGGTGACGGTAAAAGATCTTGAGAGTCGAACCGGTACTTATGTCAACCACGTTAGGATACCTGCTCACCAGCGAGTCTTACTGAGACATGGCGACATGGTCCGTATCGGAGACGCTCATTTCCAGGTATTTCTTTGCAGCGCCGATCAATCTGCAGACCCGATTGTTTCGATTGGTCATGACATCCGATCCCGCTTCGCGCCAGAAGACAGGCATGAGGTCAGTGTGGCGCTGCAGGCAGCCACCGTTCATGAGGAAGGAATTGCTCAAGGACGTGAGTTCGACTTAAAAGCTGCCATTCTGGCGATGGATGCTAAGGCGACTTCCCAATCAACTCACGTCATTCCAGATCAGGATACGACGTTGGACGACAACCCGAAAATGCGAAATACTGGTGATGGAGCAATGCAAGGCCGTCCACACAGCTTATCCCCAAATGAGGTGCATGAAAGATTGCATAGTCTTGATAGTGCCGCAGATACTTCCGAGGCGGCCATGAAAGCGTTGCGCCGCATGTTCGGCGGCCACTTTTAGACGATTCTTAATCAATGGATGATCCAGCGATGGCCTTGAAAACGTATTACCCAGAAATCGACCCATGAATAAGCGAGCTGATGTAATTGTGATTGGAATTGGCGGTGTCGGCAGCGCCGCTGCGTACTTTTTGGCCAAACGCGGCGCTCGTGTGATTGGGATTGATCGTTTCCAGCCGGGGCATCCTCACGGTAGCTCGCACGGTATGGCGAGGGTAGTCCAGCGGACCTGTTATCATCAGTCACAGTATTTGCCCTTGCTGGATCGCGCCATGATTATCTGGCACGAACTAGAAGAGCTGCTAGCGGAGAAGCTTTTCGCGAAGTCGGGCTTATTGATCGTGGGCCCGGAAGGCGGACCGCTGATTACGGCGACGCAACTGGCAAGCAACGGGAGTACCGACGGTCTCAATCGCGTCGACCGGAAAGCGTTTGGCACGCTATTTCCTGACTACTACCTCGCTCCAGATCATAAAGCCTTCCTAGAAATGGAAGCTGGACATATAAACCCTCGCAACTGTGTACGTGGATTTGTTCGCGCGGCGAATAGTTTAGGTGCTGAATTCGTGATAGGCGGTGCTGTGCTGAATTGGAAAATCAACGGCGGTGTAGTCGAAGTTGGGACATCGGAGCAAACATTCGAGGCAGATCGACTGGTCATCACACCTGGCCCCTGGGCGGTAACCCTACTAGGTGACATTGCTGTTACGTTTCAAGTTCGACGTTACCATCGACATTGGTTCCCACCTCAAAGCGAATCTTGTTTTTCCGCAATCAAGGGAGTGCCAGCCTTTTTTTACGAAACAGCGGCGGGTGTTTACTACGGTACTCCCGCAGAAGATCGCCGCGGGGTAATGGTCGTAGAGTACGGTGAAGGTGAACCTGTTGCTGATCCATCGAACGTTAGCTGGGAGATTGACCACTTGGAACAACAAAGAGTCGAATCTTTCATCAAAACTTTTCTGCCTGGGCTTACGCTCCCAGCCAGACAGCATGTTGTGTGTGTGTCAACGATGAGTCCAGACCGTCATTTTATCGTGGACCAACATCCGAAATCCAATTCCGTTGTATTTGCGGCAGGTCTATCTGGACATGGCTTCAAGTTTGCCTCTGCTTTGGGAGAGGCTCTGTCCGAGCTCGCCCTCGACGGGAAAACGAAACTGGACCTTGAATTCCTCCGTAGACGCCGGTTTCTTGATCCCGAGGCGGTCCCGTTGGAACCCTGGTGACAATCGATGGTCACCGAATTAGCTTAGCCGCTTCCGTCTCAAGTCAGTGTCTCAGTCGATTCAAACCACTCCCAGCTTCATCGACACGCAAAATACTCCTCAGTGTCGACGCTCAGAAATTTGGGTAGCCCTAACTGAATTACGCCTCTCCGATTGTCGCATGCTTGGGATTATTCGTCTCAAATCTGCGTTATGCTCAGGAGAGTCAATCTCGCAGCGTTCACGTGGATCCAGTCCGAGGCAGTAATGATGACCACTCGAGTTTCCGTTCTGGTGATCGCGATGTGGACGGCGGTCGTCTGTGTTGCACAGACCACCGAGCCGAGGTCAGACGCTCGGTCCATTGCCGATTCGGTGTTCCAGCGGGCCGATCGCGATGGCGATGGCTTCATTGACGCCGGCGAAGCGCCACCGCGTGCTAAAGCGATGCTGCCAAAGCTAGATAAGGATCACGATGGTCGACTTTCAGAGTCGGAGTTTCGTGAGAGTCGCCCTACTCAGGTGGGTACGAAACGTGGCAAACAGCTTGGCAGACGTCCGGGTGAAGTCGTTGCACCTGCGGCGAAGGAAGAGCGTTATCCCGAAGTGCTGAAGATCGGTGATGTCGCTCCTGAGTTTACTCTGCCACGAGTCGATGCCACCGGGACGGTTTCACTGTCCGAATTGCGTCGCGACAAGCCTGTCGTCCTGGTATTCGGAAGCATCAGCTGTTCGCCATTTCGACGCGAAGTGCAATCCGTTGAGAAACTCTATCAGCAGCATGGGGACCGCGTGAACTTCGTGATGATCTACATTCGTGAGGCGCATCCGGATTCAGAGATCTTCGTCAAGAACGAGCAGGGCGACGAAGTTCTGGAGAAGTTTACGCAGACGGACGAGTTTGGCTTGCGGAAGTCTCATGCCCAGTACTGCGAACGAACGCTTGACCTATCGTTTCCGATGTTGATGGACTCAGTCGACAACCAGACGAACATGGCGTATTCCGGTTGGCCGATTCGCTTGGTGATCGTGGGGACCGATGGAAAGGTAGTTTCACCGGGTGCTCCCGGGCCTCAGGGATTTAGCCCGGAGGCCGTGACAGCCTGGGCTCGCGAGCTCACTTCCAAGTCCGAAGGAGAATAGAGCGAAAACCCGGTGAAGCCTCACATAATATTTAGCAAACGTTCACCAAACTTTCGCTTCCGTGGCAGTATTCTGGTGGCCAGGAGGGGGCCCAAACCGTCCGGTACTTGATTGCGTCTTGCCGTTGTGATGAGTGAGTTGGTCGTGCACGAGCATGTCTTAAAGACCGTCGCGCTGCAATTGAAGATATCCGCCTCAGCCGCTGACATCGAGCGTCTTAGAACGCTATTGCAAGAGAAGTTGAACCTGTCCGTGCGAGGTTTGGCCATCGATTGCGCGGAGGCTGATCTGAATGATCTCGCGTTGGAAATGCTGTTTGGATTGACGAAGGTCGCCAAGGATGATGGCAAACGCCTCACGCTCATCAAACTTTCTGACGAAGCGAAGAGGTCGATCGAACGCAATCGGTCCCAACGGGCACTCGACGTTTTTGGTGAGCCGATCGTCGAACGAGCGAAGGAGAAGCCGAAACGAACTTGGAAGCAATTCCGTAAGTCGGCAGCAAGAATCCTTGTTCCCGTACTGTTCGCCCTACCGCCAGTCGTCTGGCTCGAGTACTACATCATGCACTGGGAACCCTCGACAAAGGTTACCAGCAGCAAGAGCTTTGAGTCGCCTGCGCAGGAGCGATTTGTGATCTCGGGTCGAGTTGATGTGATTCAACAAGGCAAACGCCGGCCGGACCGCGGAGCCATTGTCATCGCATGGATCAATGAGGCGGATAGCAACGATCAATCACTTCGTCCCGCGTGGGTGACGCATGCGGACGCAAGTGGATCGTTCAATCTGAATTTAAATGGCGACCAGGACGTCCAGTATCTACCGGTTCGGATTACCGTGATGAGCGAAGTGCTCGATGCCCCGAAACCGAATGATGACCCGTATGCACCGGCTGCCATTCGTCCAAACGCTTATCACCCGACACGTCATACTCAAACCTATGAGTACGTCATCGAATCCGGCAAGCCCGTTCGAATGAATTTGTTGTTCTTTTGACTTTGCTCGGTCAGAGCCGTCCAAGCGCTCGTCCTTGAAGGTCGCGGCCGCGTGTCGCCATCCGACTTGACATTGCGCGTTGACTGGCCGAATATAGACGAAGCGTCTGCTGTCGTGGCCAACGCCTTGTCAGTTTCGATCGGTGGAAATTCGAGCCATGCTCAAGCGAGTCATTCGCATGTGTGATGCCCTATCATGCCCGTTGATCGTGATGGTGCTGCTGACACAAGCCCTGGCTTGCCAGGGGCTGGTCAGCGAGGCCCTCGCGCAGTCTGACGACGCCACGGTCGCCGAGGCGGTTGCGAGCGATACGGATGTGGCCGCGATGCGCACGCGATTTCTCGATGCCGCGTCAAACTTTGCGTTTCTTGGTGGCGCGCAGAAAGACCAAACGTTCGAACTGTTGCCCGATCCGATTTTGAATTGGTCAAATCCTGAGCGTCGTACGTCGGCCGGCGGCATGTTTTTGTGGACCTTGCACGGTCGCCCGATGGTCGCGATGTGCGGATACCCGACTGGCGAAGCAGGCTTTGACGGGAGTGTGGTTTATGATTGCGAATTTCAATCATTGGCGTCCGAACCGTTGACGGCTACGGAAAGCGGCGTTCTTGTTTGGGAGCCGAATCAAGCGGGCGTTGTCTTTCAAACACTCAAATCCGATTCTGACCCGGCAACGTCCAGCGCGGCGCGGATGCTTCAAATGCGGAGTTTATCACGAGAGTTCACTGGCAAACTTGTTCCACCCCAGCGAACTGAAATCCCGCTTCGAATGCTCTCGTCACCCATCTATCGTTATCCAGAACCGTCGCACTCGAGTGATTATGTCGACGGTGCAATTTTTGCGATGGTGCAGGGAACCGACCCCGAAGTGCTGTTGCAAATCGAAGCGGTTATGAATGATCAAGGGGAAGCCAAATGGCGATATGCGTTGTCTCGGATGAGCATGGTTCCCACCGAAGTTCGACATCGCGATGCGTTGATTTGGGAAACCGAATGGGCGATCAAGAATCGCAATACGCCATACTTTGTCATCAAGCGATGACGATGACGCAACGTACTTTGCATTCCTGTCGGGCGACGGTCATTCGACGTCGGCTTGAATGATCGGGATGTTGGGCTGCAGATCGATGCCATGCCGATAGACGTATCCCGGGTGATTTGCGGTGTCGCTGAATTCCCAGATCGTGTGATCTTTCAAGGTCAACTTCAACGGGTCCGCCGCGAAGCGAGCGGCGGCATAGTGCCATCGTGGACCGCGCTCCGTGGTCATCGCCGAGATGACTAGAAGTAGCTCGGGGTCGGTCCCCATGACGAATGCGAAGATCGCACCATCGTCTTTCACTTCCGTGCCTTCGAAGCGATAGATCGGTTGGGCCAGCGCACGCAGTGGTTGAAATACCTCCTTGTTCAAGCACGAAGCATTGAAATCTCGTGCGAGAGTGCGCATTTGTGTCAGACGAAAGACTCGGCTGGTGGCTGGAAGCGGTGCGTTGGGGATCGGTTCAAACCTGAGTCCAGGTCCGGGAATGAGGAAGTCGATTCCGCCTTGGTGTTGGCATCGAATCGTTTCGGTAGTTAATGATTGAAATTGGTGGGCAACCTTTCGGCCTCCTCCGCTGGGATAGGAAAACAGCGATCCGACCAAGACGCCGCGACCGCGGGATGACCAAACGAACAGGTCGCCATGGGTACCGGGACGAAGGGGATTGCTCCACCGCAGTTTTGCGTCGGGAAGTTCCAATGGCTCGTTCGGATTTGATTCGAGCGTGAAGTGGTACCGAGGCAATTGGGCTTGGTAGTAGGCACTCCAGGCATCGCGCTGCGCGCTCGCCGGGTCTTCCGGTGGCTCTTGGCCGCTCAGCGACGACTGGCTGATCCATGCCGCCAACGCCAGTCCCACTATCGCCGCAAAAGAAGTCTGCATGGATTTCATCGCCTTTGACTTGTCAAACCACCAATCGCAAGATAGACAAAGTGTCTCATTCGGCGTTGCTCGTGTCAAGTAACGCATGTGAGAGACTCAGCATCAAGAGGTGAGATGATGAAACCATTTCGATTCACTATGTTGTTCGCGATCGCGTTGTCTCTGGCATCCGCGACGGGGTTTTGCCAAGTGCCGGCGGCGACGAGCAAAGACACGCCCGACCAGCGTTTGGCGTACATGCAATCGACGGGAGCTACCTACACGGTGTCGATCGACAGTCAACGTCTCGTCACGTTTGGTCGCGATCCAGTGTTGCGGTTCACTAACCCGGTGAGCGGCGTGGTCGATGGGGGTTTATTTGTGTGGCAAGTTGATGGCGGTCGACCAGTCGTGGTTGCCCAGTTCTTTATCGCTCCCGGCAGCGATGATCTATGGATTCACGAGTTCCAGTCGCTGACGTCGGCCGGCGAGGGGACTTCACGAGGAGCAATGAAGTTCGTGTATGACGGCCGTGTCGTCTGGTCACCAAGCACCGCGGGGATCGAGTTCAAAAACGTTTCCGGAGCCGCATCGCCCGCCAAGTCTGCGGCCGCGAGGCTGACACAAATGCGTCAGATCGTGCGTCGCTTCTCCGTCACCGACGACTTCGAGGGTGCGGACGCAGACGAGTTGCGAATGATGTCGACTCCATTGGTGCGGTACGCTGACAAGGCAACGATCGACGGAGCACTTTTTGTTTACTCGCATGGAACCGATCCTGAGTTGTTGGTGATCGTCGAGGCGGTGCCGCCGAAGGATTCGGATGTGGAAGGGACAAAGTCAGCTTCGACGAGAACGGACGATTCAGCCGCCGGAGCAGGTTGGCGCGTGGCGCTGGCACCGATGACTTCGTACGCGATCACCGCGGAGCTTGATGGCGTCGAGTACTGGAGTGTTCCCTGGCGAATGTCCCCGCATCCGGTGACCGCAACTTTCAAAAACTTCGCGTTTCCACCCGATGCGCCGGTGGAGCAGCCAAAGTCGTTGTTGCAACGCATCATAGGACAATGATTTCGCGGAGCGGTTCGGCATGCCTGGGTTTCTTGACCCAGGTTGCGCGGCCGACGCCTAGCGACCCTCCGCATCAGGAGATGGCCGCGATCGGGTGCGCGAGTCTGGTACAGTAAACGGGACCGGAAGGTTTTGCCCGGAGGTCGAAACCTGAGCGTGGGCAGGCAGAAATTCCTTTCGAAATAATTTGCTTGACTGGATTAGACACAATGTCTACATTGCACTTTGACGTTCGGTATTCGGTTCAATCCGATGATGACGAGAGCGAATGATGCAAATGCTGGCGAGAGCCCTTCTCTTCTTTTCAATCAGCTTGAGTTACCTATCGCCCAACGCGTGGGCGGATTCGCGAGGTAACGAGTTAGCCGGATGGATCGACGAACGAGGCCAAGATGTTTTTGGTAAACCACCCAGGAAATGCGACGATTTGACGTTCGCGCGTCGTGTCTATCTGGATGTAACCGGCCGAGTGCCGAGCGTCTCGGAGTTACGTGATTTTCAAGAATTGGGTGACGATCGTCGTGAGGTCTTGATCGACCAGTTGGTGTATGGCGAAGGTCCACGGGGTGACATCTACAAGCGGTTGTCGGCTCAAACGCTCTCGCGTCAATGGCGGCGAGTCTTACTGCCGCCGGGGACCGTCGTGAATGGTTCTGCGGAGTCGCTCGAAGCGTGGCTGGGAGATGCATTTGCAAGCCGGACGCCCTTCGATGAGATCATGCGTCAATTGGCCCGAGCGACTTCGGTCGAGTCCGCAGGCGGATACTATGTGTTGGTCGGTGCCTTGCCGGAAAACTACGCGGGGCATCTGTCGCGAGCGGCGCTGGGTGTGCGAATCGAATGTGCCCAATGTCATGATCACCCCTTTGTCGATTGGAAGCAGACCGACTTTTGGGGTTTAGCGGCCTTCTACAGTGATCTGGCTCGAGCGACCAATGATCCCAATGCTTCCACGATGGCCAAGTCGGCCGGGTCGATCGAATACGAGGGTGTCTCGTATCCGGCCAAATTTCTGTGGGCCGGCGAGGCACTCAATCAAGACGGCACGGCACTCCGATCGCGGTTGGCACAGTGGCTGACGTCGCCAGAGAATCCTTACTTTGCCGCGACGGCTGTCAATCGGTTTTGGCAACACTTGGTCGGTCGGGGTTTGTATCCCGACGTCGAAAATTTAGACCTAGCGTCACCGAGCGAACGTGAATGGTTGGATGAGTTCGGCCAACGTTTTTCGAAGATCGGTTTCGATGTGCATGTTTTGGTGGCAGCGATTTGTAAGTCGTCGTGGTACCAAGCGGAGAGCATACCGGCGGCAGGCGACATTGATGCCGGCGACGTTGATGCCAAGGATCCGACGGGCGCCGTAGACGCGAGCGAGCGGTTCGCGCGGAATTTAAAGGTGATTAGCCCCGAGCAGGTGTTTGATTCGCTCGAGCAATCCTTGTTGTTACCCGTCAGCCGCATCGATCCGTCGTCGTCACGTTGGTCCGGCGACCGCTTGCAACTGGTGAGCCGGTTGAGCGAGACAACCGGTGCGACGCCAGAAGACTACGCAGCCGGGATACCTCAAGCGCTGTTGTTGATGAATGGCAAGATGACGAGTGAGGCCATCGATTTGGAACGCAGTCGGTTGCTTCGGGCCGTCGTCGAATCTCCGTTTTTTGGTCACAGCGATCGGATCGAAACGTTGTACTTGGCGGTGTTGACCCGCGAGCCGACGAGCGACGAGAAGGCTGCGTTGTCGGAATACTTGGACACCAAGGCGACTGAGCCGGCGCGGGATCGCGCGTACGGTGAGATCCTTTGGACGCTTTTAAACAGTCCGGAGTTTGTGCTATGTCGATGAACCGATATTTCAATGAAGTGAACCGACGTGGGGATCGTTTCTCGCGCCGGGACATCTTCCAGATCGCCGCGGCTTCGCTGGGCGGGATCAGTTGTTCCGGTTGGTTGCCGCGATTGGCGCACGCGGCGCAAGGCAAGCGGCCTGCGAAAGCATGCATCTTGTTGTGGATGGCGGGTGGGCCAAGCCAGCTCGAAACGCTCGACCCAAAACCAGGGCATCGTAACGGTGGCCCTACGAAAGCGATTTCGACGGCCGTGCCAGGCATCGAACTGAGCGAGAATTTGCCGCTGTTGGCGAAACAGATGCGTGATGTGGCATTGATCCGTTCGATGAAGACGCGCGAGGGCGATCACGGTCGCGCGACCCAGTTGATGCAAACCGGGTATCGTCCGATGGGAGGTGCGATTGAGTACCCGGTGCTCGGCAGCATGGTTGCCCAGCGAATGGACCCGGAGCAATCGCCGTTACCGAGTTTCGTTTCCATTGCCCCGTTCCGGCTGGGCAATTTGGGAAGTGGATTTCTAGGGCCGCGGTACTCGCCGTTGTTGGTTTCCGGTGCGAGTAACGATCCGACGGCGCGAGCAAACTTGACGGTGGAAAACTTGGAGCCGGTCGGCGGACGAGAAGTATTGGACCAACGCCAGCAGTTGCTCAACATGATTCGAAGCGGCGTCGCCAGAGATGCTGTCTCGGCCGAGAAACATGCCGCGGTTTACGATCAAGCGATGCGAATGGTGCAAACCCGCGGCGAAGGCGCGTTCGATCTGGATGAGGAACCGGCGGAGTTGCGTGATGCCTACGGGCGCAGCCGATTCGGTCAAGGATGCTTGCTTGCGCGGCGACTGGTCGAGCGAGGTGTGCCGTTCGTCGAAGTCGCTTTGGACGCCGGTGGCGAGGCGAGCTGGGATTCGCACTTGAACAACTTTCGCATGGTCAAAACGATGTGCGAAACCCTGGATCCCGCATGGTCGATGTTGCTCACGGATTTACGCGATCGCGGATTGCTCGAGTCGACGATGGTGGTGTGGATGGGTGAATTCGGTCGAACTCCCAAGATCAATGCCAATGGAGGGCGAGATCACTTTCCGGATGCGTGGAGCGTCGCATTGTCGGGAGGCTCGATTGTGGGTGGCCAGGTGGTCGGTGCGACAACGCCCGATGCGATGGACATCCAGGACCGTCCCGTCAGTGCCGCGGATCTGTTTGCGACCGTTCTCAAGGGCATCGGTATCGACCCGTCGGCGAGCAACCAAATGGGTGACCGACCGATTCCGTTGGTCGACGAGGGTGGCCATCCGATCAAGGAGCTCCTCGGATGAGCGACCTGCGAATCATGTCGCGAGTTATCGTGATTGCCGTGAGCCTTGCCGTTCATTGCCTTGGCGAGGACCGTGGCCAATCCGGGGCGCAAGGGACGATCGGCCAGCACGACATGTTGTTGCTATTGCCCGACGGTCCTGTGCACTTGAGGGTTCACCTCACCGACAACAGAATACCGCTCCAGCAAACCCGCAAGGACTATGTAGCCACCTTGATCGCGGCACTGGACACTGACCAGGACGGGCAGTTGAGTCGCAGCGAAACGACGAAGCATCCCTTGTTTGTCAGCGGTCGACGCTTCGAGGGAAACAAATTTCTTGATTCGCTCCGCGAACGGAAACCTTATTCGCTGCGTGAAATCGAGCTGGCAGTCGATCGGGCGGCGGGCCAGCTCGTCACCTATCGCGAGAACAATTCACTTGCCGACCAAGACTTGAGCGTGTTTCGTGTGCTCGACAGTGACGAATCTGGATTGATTGATCGCGTCGAAATGCGAATGGCTCCCGCGCGGATCGCCGATCGTGACAGCGACTTTGACCAGTGCATCACGTTCGACGAGTTTCTCACCGAGACAACGACATCGATGCAGGGAGTTGTCGTCAGCCCGCTGGATCAAGAGCCACCCGGCGCGGTGCACTCGGAATTGCTGCGCGACGCGAACGAACCGATCCTCGCCGCTCGGCTGGTGCGTCGTTATGACACCGACCGCGATGCCCATCTGACCGCCAGCGAACTGGGGTGGACGCCCCAGCAACTCGGGCGATTGGATACCGATGGTGATTCGAAGCTGAGCATGCAAGAGCTCGGACGCATTTCAGCCGCCGAACCCGATTTGGCATTGGAAATCGATTTGAATCAGCCGGCGTCCGAGGCGATGCGCGTCGTCGATTTGCGAAGCAGCAACATCGACGTTGCACGTGCTGACCTGGTGCGACTTAAACAAGGGGCGTTAACGCTGAATGTAGGCTATCGGCATCGCGATCCAATGGCCGAAGCGACCGCCAACGCTTCCGCCGCATTCAATGCCATTGATGTCGACGCCAACGGCTATCTCGATCGCCAGGAAATCGCCGAGCATCAGCGTTTTGAGCGTTACTTGTTTGATGCCATGGATCGCGACGGAGACGAGCGCGTGTTTGCCGAGGAAATGTTGTCCTATGTTCGGGACTATACCGAACCGGCATCGACGACTTGCCAAGTCACCTTGCTGGACACGGGCAACGGTTTCTTTCAAATGCTCGACATCAACGGTGACGGTCGTATTTCCATTCGTGAATTACGAGAGTGCGAGAAACAATTAACGACGGTTGCCGGTTCCGAGGCCGAGATCAATCCGTCACGGCTCACCAAGTCCTATCGCATCGAAATCCAGCGAGGTGGAATCAGTTTATTCGGACGAGTCGATCGACCGTCGGCGGAGACACCCGCGGCGCTGCTGAAGCCACCCAGCGGCCCCATGTGGTTCCAACGCATGGACCGCAACGGTGATGGCGATTTAACCTGGGACGAGTTTCTCGGGCCACGTAACGTTTTTCATGAATTGGACACCGATCAGGATGATCTAATTGACGAGTCCGAAGCCACTGCCGCGATGAAAGAGGAAGCATGAGTACGACTTTGACCAACACATTGAACAGCGACGGAAAACTGCTCGAGCATGTCGAGCGGCTTCGCGACGCTCGCCGCCAATTGCGAGAGGAGGTCGGGAAAGTCATTGTGGGCCAGCAGGACGTCGTGGATCTGCTGCTGTTGGGATTGTTGTGTCGAGGCCACGTCTTGCTGCACGGTGTCCCCGGTCTCGGAAAGACGCTGATGGCACGAACCCTGTCGCAAACGCTCGATCTGAAATTCAAGCGAGTTCAATTCACACCGGATCTGATGCCGTCGGACATCACCGGTACCGACGTGATCGAAGAGATGGAAGGCGGCGGAGGTCACCGGTTGAAATTCGTGCCAGGGCCGATCTTTACCAACTTCTTGTTGGCCGACGAGATCAATCGTACGCCGCCCAAGACCCAGGCGGCGTTGCTACAAGCGATGCAAGAACGCGAGGTTAGCATTGGTAACACGACCTACCAACTGGATCCCCCGTTCTTTGTCGTCGCGACCCAGAATCCGATCGAGATGGAGGGGACCTATCCGTTGCCGGAGGCTCAAGTGGATCGGTTCATGTTCAACATTCGTGTGCAGTATCCCACCGTGGCTGAAGAGGCCGCGATCATTCGGGGAACGACGGGCACCGAATCCGCGACGCCGGTAGCCGTCTTGTCATCGGCGGATCTACTGAAGTTGCAAGGCATCGTTCGCAGCGTTCCGGTTTCTGATGACGTCGTGATGTACGCCGCGCGGCTGGTGAATGCGACACGACCGGTACGAGCTTCCAGTGGCAATCACGTCAGGGTCGATGCGGTCAGCAAGTACGTCACCTATGGTGCCAGTCCACGAGCGGGGCAGTCGTTGATTTTAGCGGGCAAGGCGAGGGCCGTACTGGAAGGCCGCTACCATGTCGACTTCGAAGACGTACGAGCCCTCGCACACCCGGTGTTACGACATCGGCTGGTCCTGAATTTTCATGGACGAGCCGATAGCATCGATTCCGACGACGTGATCGATTCGTTGTTGGAATCGGTCAAGGAGGAGTCCTGAGGAACGACCAACCACCGAGCCAAAACCGTGACCCGATGGCGCTAGCCGTGGTGCTATCGATGGGGTTCGAAATGCATTGCTCGAACGAGACACTCACGGTTCTACTCGATCCGACTCCCACTTGAATACCGGCCTAAGAATCCATGACTGCGACCGATAACCTTGCGACTCCGAAGTGGCTACGGCCCGATGAACTGGCTCGGCTCAGTTCGTTGGAGCTCCGCGCTCGTGGTGTTGTCGAAGGCTTTCTACAGGGGCTGCATCGAAGCCCGTTCATCGGTTACAGCGTGGAGTTCTCATCGCATCGCAGGTATGGGCCCGGTGATGACCTTCGTCATGTGAATTGGAAAGTTTTCGCCCGCCAGCGAAAGCTTTACGTCAAAGAGTTCGACGCTGAAACGAACTTGAACTTGTATCTATTTGTGGATGCGAGTCGGTCGATGCAGTGCAAAGTGGACGGGGCATTAACCAAATACGAGTACGCCGCCACGATGGCTGCGGCAATGGCATCGTTGGCGATGAAACAGCGAGACGCGGTGGCGTTGGGATTGATGGATGATGGAGTGACGAGTTATTTGGACCCATCGGTTAAACCCGGACGTTGGGAAGATTGTGTGCGAATGTTGGCCGCCGCGCCGCAGCGTCCGGTAACGGCGCTAGCCAAGTCGCTGGAGCAGGCCGCGGCGCTTGCCCGGCATCGTGGGATCGTCGTGATTTTTAGCGATCTTGTTGATGAGGTCAGCGGGATCGAGCGTGGTTTGCAGCAGTTGCGTCATCGTGGACACGAAGTCATCGTTTTCCACATTTTGGATCCCTGCGAGCGGCACCTTGTTCAAGGCGGTCGAATTCGAGTCTTGGATATGGAGGGCAACGGCGATGTCACGACTGACGTCGAAAGCATTCGCGGCGAGTACGTGCGCAAGGTCAATGATTGGTGCGAGCAGCTGGAAGACGTTTGTCGTCATCAAGGTGTTGATCGGTTAGAGGTGACCACGGACACTCCGCCTTCGGCGGCATTGGTGGATTACTTAGTGAGGCGAACGACCTAGCGATGAGCTTCATTCAAGCCGGTTTCCTGATGGCGTGCGCCGCGGTAGCGATACCGGTGATCGTGCACCTGTTGAATCGTTGGCAGGTTCGTCGCATCGAGTTAGGCACGATGCGTTTTCTCGGCGAAATCATTCGCGATGGAGCTCAGAAGCGAAAGATTCGTCGTTGGTTGTTGTTGGCGACGCGGATGGCTCTCATCACGCTACTGGCGCTGCTCTTCGCGAGACCTTTCCTGCCCCAACGCACCCGGCGAGACGGGGACCGGCTTCGAGTCGTGCTTATTGACCGTTCCGCAAGTATGGGCATGCCTGGAAAAAGCGGTCGACTGGTTGACGATGCGGTCAGCGCCGCTGCGGACAGTGTGCTGGAACTTGGCGAAGACGCCAAGATTTTGTGGGCATGGTTCGATCGCCAAGTCGAACCGATGCCCGAATCGACTCGGCGACCGTCGGCACCCCGTGCCGTCGTCGGAGATACGAACTACCTAGCGGCTTTGGCGTGGGCTCGCGATCGAATCGACGCGTTTCCCGATGCGATTGCGGATGTCGTGATGGTCACCGATCTGCAGCAAGCCGGGTTGGCATCCGAGCAACTTGACGACAACACGCTCGGTTTTCCAAGCGATGTGCCAGTGCGAATCGTCGATGTGGGGCGGCCCGCGGCGAATAACTTGGCGATCACCAGTGTATCACCTTCGGCGACGCGACTTGAGCTCGGCGAACCCGTGACGATCTCGGCAACCTTGTTCAACTTTGGGACATTGCCGTTTGAGGAAGTTCCGTTGTCGGCGTTGATGACAAATGGAAAACGTACGATTCGGCTCAAAAAATCGCTCAACGTTCCTGGCGGTCAAGCTGAGGAAGTGACGTTGGATTTCGGCGAGTTGGAGTCCGGGGTTTGGCAGGCGACGGTCACCCTGGATGTCGACGATGATTTGGCGTCGGATAACCGTCGATTGACAGCCCTCGAGGTTACCCAGCCGATCGATGTGCTCGTGCTGGACTCAGGATCCGCGGACGATGGCTACGGCGCCGAGAGCTACTACGTTACTGCGGCGCTGTTGCAGAGCGACAATGACATCGCGTCGGTCGATTTGGACGATGACGATGACGGAGACAAGGAGCGGCGATGCCGATTCGGTGCGGACGTGATCTACCTGCAAGACGACGCGACCATCGCCTTGGATCACACCCGGTATCCGTTAGCGATCGTCGCGGATGCGGCGTCGCAGTCCGCGACTCTGGTGCAACAACTGGAAGTGTATGTAAGTGCAGGCGGCCGATTGCTCGCTTTCGCTGGTGACGGAGTGGACGGAAACTCGATCAACGCGAGCGTGGGGAGCGGTGTTACGAGCGCTCTGGAGTGGTGGAGCCAGACGGGGTTGGCTCCGGGTGAGTTTGAATTGCCGCAGCGCAGCGGTGTAACTCCATTTCGGATCGTTTCGCTTGGTGTCAACACAGCGATGCTGGCGCCGTTCGCTGATCCACAGCACGGGGACCTAAGTCGGCTTGCGTTTCACAAGTTGTTGCCCGTCACGGTTCCCGATTCGACGCGAGTGCTGGCGTGGTTTGATCACGAGCATCCGGCGGTGACCGAGCATTCACTCGGCGCGGGACGCGTCGTTTGGTTCATGTCTAGTGCGGACGCGAGTTGGGGCAACTGGACCACGAGCCCATTGTACCTGCCGATCATCCAGCAAATGGTGAGCGACTTGTTGAACTTGACCGGAGAGGGACCGATCCGTTTTCGACATATCGGTGATACCAAACAATGGATCGTGTCAACGAAACAACCGCCCAAGGCAGTTGCGTCCCTCAGCCCGGTTGCGTATCGAGACGATGCACCACCAGTCCAGTCGCTGATTTTCGATCAATCGGGTTTCGAGCAGAGTAGTGAAGCGTTGTTTGTCATCAATGGATCGTCGCGCGAGTCCGATCCGACGCGGACAGACGCATCGGTGATGGCACAACAATATGGGCTAACGCTTGCTGATGGCGCTGGTGAAGTGACCAGCACGCGTGTCGATGGCGAAAAGCGACACGAGTATTGGCCTTGGTTGGCTGCCGCCGTCCTAGTGCTATTGGTTGCCGAATTCGGATTGGCGAATCGTACGTCGGCTTGAGATTCCTTGTTAACGTTTACTGTTTCGTGTTGGCCGTTTTAATCGCACGTGAAATCAATCATGAGTACTCATAGCGCACCTCCGGTCACCTTCGAAGTCGCTGAGCGGTTTCATTCGCTCCGTCGTCGCTACTTGGTCGTGAACCTTGCGATCGCGTTTGCCAGCGGTCTGACGGCGCTGCTTGCAATTTGGGTCCTACTAGCCGCATGTGACTACGTGTGGGAATGGACCATCACCTGGCGTAAATCTGGGCTTGTCATTGGCGGCACTGCCGTCGCCGTTTGGATGACCCAGCGAGTCCTTTTTGTCATTCGAGGCACGCGGCAGCGAACCTTTGCCAACCGGCTGGAGCGATCATTCAACGAGTTCGGTCAACGGATTCGCACTGTTTTGGACACTGTCGATGGACGAGTCAGCGGCCCAAGCGAAATGTTGGCGGCGCTCGGCCACCAGACGCTGGGGCGCTGGGAGACGCTCGCACCGTCACGGCTTGTTCCGTCGCGAATGCTTGCCGTTTGCGCCGCGGTCCTGGCATGTGCATCCATGATCGCCGTCGGCTTTTTTGTGCTGAGTACAGACTGGAGTATCGCGATGCGTCGCGCGCTTGGTGGAGATCTTCCCTACACCACCCTGACCGTCGATCCCGGCGACAGAAAAATTCTCGAAGGAATGCCCGTCGTCGTCACACTTGAGCTCGCCGGGCGTACCAATCGTGACGTGGTTTTGCGACACCGCGAGCGTTCCCACGACAAACCAAGCGATAAGTCAACGAATGCGGAGGCCGCCAGTTCTGCGAAGGTCACTGACACTGCTGCGGTACAACCCGATGAGGAATTGAACTGGATCGAGCAAGAGCTGTTTGCGGTCGATCCATCGGACGTCGATGCCAAGAACTCTCGCGTCGCCAAGTTCACCATGGAGCTGGGACGTGCCGTGCGACCGGTGGAGTACCAGTTTCTGACCAGTGCGGGGTCGACGCGTGTCTTTCGGATTGATGTGCAGCCGCTGATTGATGCCACTCGGATCGAAGCCATGGTCGAACCACCGAGTTACACGCGATTGGCGACAAGATCCTTCGCGACGACCGATGTGACGGTTCTTGAGCAGTCGCTGGTGCACATCACCATCGAAACCAATCATCCGCTGAGCCAAGCGATGTTGGCGACCGGTGTCAAACCAACCAACCTTGAGCAGAAACTGGTTGCGGTGGGCGATGACCGGACGCGATGGACCTTTGACTTACCGAGCGAACGTTCGCTGCATTGGCAGTTCTCAGGACACGGCGACGACGGGACGCCCATGACTCCGGTCAAAGGCAGACTACGAGTGCGCGAGGATGCGGCCCCGTCAATCACATGGAGGGACCCCGGCGATGAGATTCGAGTCCATTCGTTGGCAGAGTTGCCCATGGTCGCGCACGTGTCAGACGACTATGGCGTTACCGAAGCTGGGATCGTGTTCCAGATCGGTGGTGATGACGACTATGTATTGACGGACTGGACAAGTGAGTCGGCAATTGTCCCAACGGACGGTCAAACTGCGGACGGGTCCACCCCGCCTCCTGCGACACGGGTGAAGTTGGAGGAAGTGCTACCCTTGGAATCGTTCGCATTGTCCGAGCGAGATTACATCAGCTACTACGCCTACGCCGTCGACAATCGTGCTTCCGGACAACACCGCGTCGAAACCGATGTTCGCTATATCGACATTCGCCCTTTGCGGCAGTTTTTTTCTGAAATCGAGTTGGATCCAAACGTGGGCGGCGGCGGACGTCGTGTCCTGGTTCAATTGGACGAGATCATTCGTCGCCAGAGATTTCTCATCAATCGAACTCGTCGGATGACGCGAAGTTCCAGCGCGGACCTGGCTTCTCAACTGGGGACACTCGACCGAATGGTTGAAAGCCAAAGCGAGCTTGCGGGGCTGACGCGATTCCTGGCTGAGTTCTTCGTGTCTCAAGGCAACGATGATGTCGAGGCGCTCAATCAAGCCGAAGCCGCCATGCTACAAGCCGCCGATTCGTTAGCCGCCGGCAGTTTCGATCTGTCTTTGGTGCAGGAGGAGGACGCGTTACGTGCGTTGGCCGAGGCGAGGCGAACACTTGAGATCTTCCTGATTAAAAACGCCACGCCAGCCCAACAACGCCAACTGCAACAGTTCGCACGTCAATTGCGGCAAAAACTCCGGCGCGAGAAAGCCGAAACGGAACAGCAGATCGCGGACACGCTACAGAAGCTCGCTGGTGAACAAATGCAAATGGGCGCGTTGGCTCGGCGACTGCAAAGTGATATGCAAAACAACATCACGCAGCAATCCAGCGGTGCGTCGGGCAATGCGAGCATGGCGTCCCCGATGAACAAGAACGCCACTGGTGGTAACAACGAGTCATCGACGGCGACCGAACCGAGCGATTCCAAGACCGGAGTCACAGAAGCTCGCGATCCAGCGGAAGCATCCACCGACCAAGACGTCAATGCGAACGAACCGCCGAGCGAGGCACCCACGAACGCCGATAGCAAAACGGATGCTGACCAAGATGCAAACGGAGAATCGAAAGCCGCTGGGGACGCTGATTCACCGACGCTCGAGCAACAGCAGAGCGAGTTGTACGCATCCGAAGTGGACCTGCTTGATCGGTTGCAAGCGATTCAAGACCAGTTAGCAGACCGGCTGGCTGAGTCGCCGCTGATGGCGCGGCGGATGATTCGAGTCGCTGCTGATTTGGATTCCCTGGCACGCGCGGCGCGAGACGGACGGATGGATGTGGTGTCGCGCGGCAGCAGCGAGGCCGCCGATCAGCTGCGAGAGCTTGGTCTGCAACTCGATGCGATCTCGGCAACTGAAGCGGTATCACGGGTGTCCGCAATTCGAGACATGACCTCATCGCTGGCAAATTTGGAAAACGATCTAGCGGAATCGCTCCGGTCGTCCGCGGCAAACTCGAAAGCCGCCAGCGGCGAGGATTCTCCAGCAGAATCGTCGACCGAAGCGGATTCAGCAAGAAAACGAATCGGTGAGCGTTTGCGGGAACGTAGTGAGACGATCGAGGAAGTATTGAAAGCGCCCGTAGCCGTTGGGGACGTCGAAACCAGTGAGGTCAATGATCACTTGGCAAAGTTCATTGAAGAGAACGAGTTTCTAAACCAGTTGGCGAGTTCGCGAACGGCGGTGCAACCAATCGTTAACGACGAAAACGTGGATCTCGATCGAGCGGGACCGCAAGCGATGGACCGCGCACGCGATTATGCCGATGCGTCCCAGCAACTCGATGACTTGTATCGTTCGCTCGTCACGCCACGGTTGGCGCAATTGCGAAATCTTGAACAGCGTGCTAGCCAGTTGGCCCAGCAACTCGGTGGTGGCGGAGCCTCCAAAGAACCATCCCCGGAAGCGAAAGTCGGAGTTGGAAAGTTGCGCGAAGATTTGGATCAACAGGGTTTTAGCGAACTAGCGGAGTTGTTGGAATCGATGCCCGAGGGCGAGTCGGATAGCATGTTTTTGATGCCGGGTAGCAACGGCGGGGAAAACCGCTTTGACCCCACAGAGATGCAATCGTTAGCGGGTCGCACGTTGATTGTGGTTCGTGAACTGCGTGAGCGAATTCAAGAGATGATCTTGCTGGAGATTTCAACCGATCGTGATACGCCGATACCGGTCCGATATCGCACCGCGGTTGACGCGTACTTTCGCACGCTGGCCGGCGACGCGGGGACCGTTGATGAGGTCAAACCATGATCGGTCACTGGTATTCGTCCAGTTGCAACGGCTGGTTCGTTGCGGAAACCTTTCTGTCATGGTTGCCAACGTGGAGCGCCCGCGGCTTTCTCGGCATTGCGATGGTGGTTGCGGTGGTTTGGGGATTGCTACGGCTGTTTTGGGGCCCGTCGCAAGTCAACATGCGAGTGGGATTTTGGTTACTTCGAGCCGCTTCGGTCCTGATTCTTGCCGCGATCCTACTTGGTCCGACCATCATCGACGAGCAATCTGGAGCGGTCATGCGTCCGACGATGTTGTACTTGTACGATGGATCGCAGAGCATGCAACTCGGTCAAGAAATCACCCGTTGGGATGCGAGTTTGAAGTTTGTTGACGATGCCCAGGCCGCGGCGGGCGTGGAGCATTCCAGTGATGTGCAATCATTTCGCTTTGGACACCGGCTGGAACCGCTTGTGCCGCCCGCCAAGGATAGTTTGCCGAACAAATCGAGTCTCACGCTGGCATCAGGCAACGGCGGATCAAATATGTCGACCCAAACCGATAGCAGTGCCACGATCGGACCGCCGGACGCGTCGGATTCGCGTCTCGGAGATGCCCTTCGCCAGTTATTGCCACAAATCAATTCGCGCCAGACCGCTGGCGTGGTGCTGCTGTCCGATGGTCGCGTTCGAGCTACCGAATCGGTGGAGCGATTGGCGCAATACATCGGCGATGCCAACGTCCCTTTGCATGTGGTACCGATTGGCCAAGCCACGGGCGCCGGCGACATCGCGGTCGTATCCTTGGTGGTTCCGCCCCGGGTCCGCAAGTACACCGAGAACGAATTGCAAGTGTTTCTGCGAAGCTTCGGATTCACCGGCCAGCGAACGACGGTTCGTATCATCAGCCGCAACAAAATCACCGCGGGCGAATCGTCGACGCTTGCGTCCGTCCCAATCACGCTCTCGGGGGGCGCGCAGTCGGCTTCGCTCACGTTTCGAGTGAACGAGCAGCCAGAGGATCTCGTGGTGGTGGTTGATCCGGTCGAGGGTGAGCTAACCGAGCGAAATAATCGTGTGGAAACTCGCGTCGAGATTGATCGTACCAAGGTACGTGTGTTGTACGTTTCCAACGACACCCTCAACTCAACGAATGCCGGTTTCCTGTCGCAACTACTATCGATCGGCAGCACGCGGAGTTCGAATGCAACGTCGGGATTGACGGTTCAATCGGCCTTGCAGGCGGATGAGGACGTCGAATGCACAGTCTTGTTGACTGCTGGCGGCAGCAGCCCGCGAGGGGTGACATCATCGGGTGACTACGACTCAACCGGCTTTCCCCGATCTCGTGCCGAGTTGTTCGCGTACGACTGTGTCGTGCTGAGCAACGTCGGACCAAGTGTGCTTGAGGAGGAACAATGCGTGTGGTTGTCGCAGTGGATCGAAGGCCGTGGTGGCGGTTTGATCGTCTGTGGCAGCGATGCATTGTTGCCGAGTGATTGGGACGATTCACCGCTCGCACCTTTATTGCCGGTTGACCTCGACAATGTCCAGCGTTCGTATCCGTTGCCGATTCCGATCGATGTGAAGAAGTCTGAACATCCCGTGTGGCGACTGCGACTGGAAAAGCGACTCAACGACCAACTACTTGCAGCGATACCACCGCTGGCGACCAGCGGTTCAACCTTCGTGGCGAAGTCAACGGCAGACGTCTTGGCAACCAAACAGGACGATGGTTCGCCGGTGATGATGGCGCATCGCGCCGGACGTGGGCGGGTGTTGCTTTCGACGGCTTCGCTTGCTGGCCAATCCCTCGCGGAGATGGCTGAGAATTGGGGGTCGCAACCGGAGCAAGTCGCCGCGAAGTTTTGGCGCAATATGGTGTACTGGGTCACCGAAGGTTCATCGACCGGCCGTCGACGACTCGTTGCCGAATCGGACAAGCGGTTTTATCGTCCCGGCGAGCCGCTGACGATCCTTGCGACAGCGTATGACGAAGGGGCTCGAAAGACGAACAAGTATCGCGTGTGGGCGATGTTCGAGCCGGCGTCGTTGGACGACATGTCCTTGTACTCGCCACTGCTTTGGCCCGAAAACGTCGTCCGCGACAGTGGCGAAGTCAGTCCGAGATTGGCTTGGGGCGAGGAGTTGTTGCTGGGCAGCATTCCCGGCAGCGACGGCTATTCGATGAACTTGATGCTCAGCGAAAGTGGCGGTGTGGGTGATAGCGGTTTGCGGATTGAAATGACCGCCTATGAGGGCGCCGAATCCTCGTCAGCGTTCGATCATGGCACTCAAGTCGATAGCACGTCGCTGGCGATCCAGATTTTGAGCGATCCTTTTGAACAGCAGAACCCGCTACCCAATCACGAATTGCTTACTCGGCTGGCAACCGTTTCGGGCGGTGAGGTCTTGGACGATCCCAAAGCACTCGCTCGTTTGCTCAAGTCGAGAAATGAAACATTAGGCCCTCCGCATCGCGATGCTTCTCCGGCGTGGAGTCAGTGGTGGCTGTGGCTGAGTCTTGTCGGTCTGCTCACCACGGAATGGGTTTGGCGTAAGGCCAGTGGACTGGCGTAACGCATATATTTTTTTTCAAAAACTGATGAATTAAAAAGGTAAACATTGATGGTCAAACCATCGAAGGATGTGACGGCGGCCGAATTGGCGATCCTCGAGCAATTGTGGCAACATGGTTCCTTGGCGGTAAAATCACTGTCCCAATCGCTTTACGGGGCGTCGACATCGTCCGACATCGCGACGGTCCAAAAACTACTCTCGAGATTGGAGGGCAAGGGCTGCGTTACGCGCGATCGCGAGGCTTGGCCGCACATGTTCCGAGCATTGATCGCACGGGATGAATTGATCAGCCAGCGACTGCAGGCGACCGCCGACGAGTTGTGCGACGGCACGATGTCGACATTGCTAACACACTTGGTGCGATCGAAAAAGTTTACGGCGCGGCAGCGCCAGAATTTGCGTGAGATGCTTGACGAGATGGAGTAAGTGTGACGCTGTCGATTCAACTCGTGCTCAGTAACCTCGTGGTAGCTTCGTTGATCGGCGGAGTCGCCTGGGTCGTCGGCCGTTCGGGTCGTCGAGCTGCACTGGCGCACGTGCTCTGGATCGTTTTTTTTGTCAAGCTTGTGACGCCGCCGATCATCGTTTTACCGCTGCTAAACGTCTCTGATTCGCTACAGTCCGCATCTGCTATCGCTCAGGGTTCGTGGTCAAACCAGATGATCGATATTTGGATTGTCTTCGGTGTCGTTTGGGCAATCGGTTTTTTATTGATCGCCACCCGGGGATTGGTAAGGTTCCTCAAGTTTCGCCAATTGGTTTGCCGAGAGGGTGTTCGCGACGTTGACGCCGAAGCCAGCGTGATGAGTCTTTTGATCCGCGACGCGCAGCAATGGGGTGACCGAGTTCGCAGCGTACCGCACGTATTGAGGGTCCCCGTGCGAGTATCGCCGATGCTGTTTGGTGTCGGTTGGTGCCCGGTGATTGTGTGTCCCGATCAACTTTGGCAAGTCCTCTCCGATGACGAACGTGAAGCCTTTCTCGCGCACGAAACCGCCCACTATTGCCGCCGAGACCATTGGGTTCGCTGGTTGGAATGGATGGTCACCGCGGTTTATTGGTGGTTCCCCGGAGTCCATTGGGCGCGACGACAATTGGAACGACATGAGGAAGCGTGCTGTGATGCCTGGGCGGTACGTCGATTGGAATCCACACCACGCAAATATGCCGAAGCGCTCTTGCGGGTCGTCGATTTCATCAGTGACAACGGCGTCGCGACACCGCGATTGGCAAGTGCTATGCAGCCGACGGATTCGCTCGAAGAACGAATCCGATTGCTGATGCGTCACCGAGGTATGGATGACGCGTCGCATCCGACTAAGTGGTTTGCCGGAGCTGCATGCTTTGTACTTTGGCTGGTGCATCCAATTTCCCAGCCACGGACCCCCATTCCCGTAACGATCGCGGGCGACCTGCACCGTTCGACAACTAGAATTCATACCGAGATCGACGTGATGCGATCGACAGGCGTCCTCGGCAATCCGCTGACCGTGCTTCCCGAGTCACCGACCGGTTTTTGGAATCGATCACCGCGGAACCAGTGGGCAAATTTTTCGCTGGCGTTGCCCGGTGCCGAGTTGTTCGCGGATGTCCGTCATGGGATTTCGGTGAACGTCGATGGTCGCGACCCGGTCCATTTCACCCATGACGAATTGACATCGTTGGTCGAGATCCCGTTGACCCACCGCATCGTCATCGGCGATCGGTCTGGAAATCTGCGATTATGGGATTTTTCCGATTCAATGCCTGTTTCTTTGATCGGGCGGCATCGCTCGGGTATCACCAGTTTAGCTTTCCATCACCGTGGCGGGCTGGTATCGGCAGATCAAACTGGTTCGGTCATGCGTTGGAACATACAGTCCGGTCAAGTTCTTGCGACGTGGTCGACACAACACAATGGGTTCTCGTTGGGCTCCGTGCAATCAGTCCGCTATTCGAATGATGGCCAGACACTTGCTATCCTAGTGGGTCGATGGCATGAGGGTGGATCGGGCGGAAGCGTTCATATCCTTTCGACCGAGACGCTGGAGGTCTTGCGATCACTTCCGGTCGCGTGCGGAACGGCTGCGATCATTCCAGACTCCGACGGCGCATGGTTGTCCGTGGATTGGACAGGCGTTGTAAGATTGCTCGATTCACAATTGCCGATTCATTCGGTGTCGAAAGACCAAGTATCGGCTCTCGTTTTGTCAGCGAATTATTCATTGCCAAAGTTCGAAACACAGGCTGATTGATTGTGAAGCGTCTACTCTCCTTTGCGTTCGTTTTGTTCTTGCCTTCGGTGGCAATCGCGCAAACGAAGTACACCGCCGAGCAATTGCAGCGACATTTCCAAAGCGTTGCTGGCTCCTACGAACTGGTCGCCGATGGATCCAAACTGAACTTTCGGACCCAACCGCTAATGTATTGGCGAAACCCTGAACGCCAGCAGGATCAAGGGGCGTTGTATGTATGGGATCGCGACGGACGACCTGCGGTATTAGCGTCGATATTTACTTACGAGTACAAGGGCGAAGTGAAATGTCGACATGAAGCGATCTCGCTGTCCGACACGCCGGTCACGGGTAAGTTGGATTCGCAAGTCGTGTGGAGTCCAACCAAACCCGGCCTGCAGTGGAACGAGTTGGGCGACGATCCATCGGTCGCTGAGACGGATTCGCGTCGTTTGTTCCAAATGCGTTCGATCGCGAGGCAGTTCAGTGGCACCTTGCATTCTCCCAATCGACAGCCGGCCAAACTAACATTGCTGCCTCAACCACTTGTTCGCTACCAGGCCGCCAAGGCTGGTGTGATCGATGGAGCGATTTTCTCATTCGCGATCGGCACCGACCCGGAATTGCTTTTGGTGCTCGAAGCTCGTGCTGATGCCGCGGGCGAACCGAAGTATTATTTTGCGGCAGCAAGGTCGCACTATCACGAGCTGAAACTGGAACGAGGCGGAGTCCATGTCTGGTCCGCGCCTGCGGACATGGCTTTGGAAACGACGCAAGCCGGCCAGTCGCCCTATTTGAAACAACCCTTCTTCGTTTTCACGCCCCATCGACCACTTCCGCCGCCGCAACAACTCGAATGAAAATCCATGACATGAACGCACGAACGCTCGCCCTCCATTGCTTCGTTGGTGTCGTGGTCAGTTTGACGATTGTTGTGGCGGAGGCGACCGCCGATGGGCCAATCGACTCCGTACCTGAAGGCAACCGCCATTTACTATTGGCATGCGGTCTTCCCGGTGATGACGGACATCGCCAGCGGCTGGATGACGCGTGTCGGAAGATCCTTGCGGCGGCTGAAAACACGCTTGGAATAGCGACCGATCGGATGACGGTCTTGGTCGGTGACCCGACGATGCAAAGTCGCTTGACTGAGAGCAGTCCGGTGGCGGTTTCCGTGTGCACGCGCGAGTCCCTGGAGGCGGCCCTGATATCGCTCGGTGCTCAAGCAAACTCGAACGATGAGTGCTGGATTGTGCTGTTGGGACATTCGCACCTGTACAACGGGTCCAGCCAATTCAATGTGCAGGGACCGGATTTTGATCAAACGCAGTTTGCCGGTTGGACGAAATCACTCACCTCAAACCGACAAGTCTTTTGGTTGACGATGCCGGTATCGGGCTTTTGGATCAAACCACTGTCAAACCCTACTCGATGCATCGTGTCGGCGACCGAGGCTGACCTCGAATTCACGGGAACGGAGATGCCGTACGCTCTTGCCGATGTGCTTGCCGGAGACGGGGAAACTGAAACAGTTCGTGATGTTGATGGTGATGGTGTTCTTTCACTGTTGGACTTGTATCTCGCCGTCAATCTCGAAATTCATGGTCGCTTCACGTCAATGGAACGACTGCAAACCGAGCACGCCCAACTGGATGACAATGGCGACGGTCGCGGCAGCGAAGTTCAATCGCGATATTTGCCTGAACCAAAATCGGACGATGACGAGTCCGAGAGTGAAGCTCCCGACAACGATGAAGCCAGCCAGATCATTTCGAAGCTTCCCGCCGTCATCGATAACGAGTCGTTGGATGGATATCGATCGCGTCAAATCTTGCTCCAGTCACCTAAGACCCAAGCGACCGACGAATCATGAAATGCGACTTGCAAAAGGCGATCCGAAGCATTGCCATTGCGGCGGTATACTTGGGCGGAACCCTGTCGCCCAGCGGTCAGCCAGTCCGCGGCCAAGAGACGAGCGAGATCGATGCAGGGCCGGTCTTGACGAGCGATGACGTCGAATCCAATCCGCGGGCCCAGCACCTTTTTGAAGTATTCGCGACCAAGGCTCGATCGCTGGCGATCACGCCCCAGGACGATGACAAAGCGTATGAAGTGATGGAACCGCCGTTGTTTCGCTTTGCTACCGAAGGCACCGTCTTTGGCAGCGTCTATGCATGGAAAGATGCCGAGCATCGATTGGCTGCCATCGGCACGATCGGCGTGATCCCGATCAACAACCTCGATGTTCAATTTGTCGAGATGCATTTACTGCGGCCTAAGCCGATCGAACCGCTGACGATTGAAGGGACGCCCCCCAAAGTTTGGCAGCCGGACGTGTCGGCAATGCAGCTGCGTCCGGTCGACAATGCACTACCCGTAGCCGCCAGTGCGCGTCTCCGGATGACCCACATGCGCGCGATCGCACGTCGGTTTTCGGCGGAGATGTCCAGTGACGGACAACACAATCAATTGCGGTTGTTGCCCCAGCCGCTCTACCGCTATCCCGATTCGACGGTCACTCGCGACGGTGCCTTGTTCGCGTTCGTTTGGGACAAGGGCACGGACCCCGAAGTAGTGTTGCGGCTCGAGGCGACGGATAACAGCGATGGCGAGGTCGGCTGGCACTACCAACCCGTGAGATTTACTTGGCGAGAAGTCAAACTCCAGCTCGATCGTGCTGAGGTGTGGCACGTCGATGAGTTACTCGACCGAGATTCGCCGCAGCAGAAAACACCGTACATCACTGGATTGACCGAAGTGGTTCCCTAATCAACGAGTCCGAAACATGTTACTACGCGCCCTTGTTGCGTTCACGATCTTTGCGTTGAGTCTGCCTGCTTTTGCGCAACAAATTATCGCGGCGGAGAGCGACGAGGCCGTTGCATCCGATGAAGCTCGGCAAGCCTTAACCGCCCAAGCCAGTGAGTACGAACTGCGAGTGGACGGCAAGCCGTGTGAGTTTCGCCAACAGCCGCTGCTGAGTTGGTCAAATCCGGCACGCCGGGGCGAAGACGGTCTCGTGTTCTTGTGGTCGCTCGATGAAAAGCCGGTTGCCATTGGCACCTGTTTCACGTACGTCTACGACGGACAGACGCGTCGCAAACATGCCTTCGCGGCCCTGAGCAACGAGCCTGTGACCAACCAGCATCGCGGACGGATGGTTTGGCAGCCAAATAAGGACGCGTTGAAGTTTCATTCCCTTGGCAATAACCCTGTTGTCGGGTCGACCGCAGCGCAACGAACGACGCAGTTGCGCCAATTGGCGAGACGGTTCCAAGTCACCTTGACGTTGAAAGATGGTCGTACCGAACAATGTCGGTTGGTGCCTCAGCCTTTGCACCGTTTTGACGCCGACGGCAATACGGGCCAATGCGGTGCGATCTTCTCCTTTGCTGTCGGAACCGATCCCGAAACATTATTAATGATCCAGCGGCGACTGGATCCTACCGGTACGCCAGCATGGCACTACGCATTCGTACGATTCACCTACTATCCACTGGAGGGTTTCCTCGACGGCGAATCGATATGGAATCCTGACGAGCTCGAGAACATGATTCAAAATATTCTCACCCGACCGGACTACCAACGCGAAACGTATGTCACGTTCCGTCCCGATTGGTTGGACTAAGGCAATGGACCAAAACTCAATATCCGCCTTGCCCGATTTTGACGGAGGCGGGGCCGGTAATTCCCTCGGCTTCGCGGCGGCGATACTCATCGAGCATCGCGGCGGTCGCAGTCGCGCCGCAGCGGCTGGCACCGAGGTCACGGACCCGAATCAAACCGTCGAGATCGCGCACACCGCCGGCTGCCTTGACTTGCACTCGCTCGCTGCAGGAGGCCCGCATTAATGCCAAATCGTGCTCGGTAGCGCCCTGGTAATTGTAGCTGCCGTCGGGCTGTTTCACGAAACCGTAGCCCGACGATGTCTTGACCCAATCGGCTCCGGCGCGTTCGCAAATCTCGCATAGCTTTCGTTTCAGATCATCACTGCTGAGGCCAGCGCCACCCGCGGTCAAGTAATCGTTTTCGAAGATCACCTTGACTTTCGCATCATGCGAATGGGCTTCGTCACAAACACTGCGAATGTCTTGCTCGACATAGTCCCAATCACCGCTGAGGGCTTTGCCAAGGTTAACGACCATGTCGATCTCTTTCGCACCATCGCGACATGCCTGCTCGGTCTCAAAGCGTTTGACTTCGGTGCAACTATTGCCTTGAGGAAAACCGATGACCGCACCGACGATGACATCGCTACCATTGAGCCACTTGACGGCTTGTTTGACGGCGTACGGTTTGATGCAAACCGAGGCGACGTCGTACTTGGCCGCTATTTTGCAACCGGCTTCGAGATCCGCATCGGTCATCGTCGGATGAAGGAGCGAGTGATCGATCATCTTGGCGAGTTGTTCGTAGGTGTATTTCATTCGTCGATCCTGGGGATGTAATTGCGCAAGAAAGTCGCACTTTGCTGAAGTGCCAATTTTCGTGTCTCGAGCGAGCCTTCGTAGTAGCGGTCTTCGACTTCCACGCAAACGGGGCCGTGATATTTCACGTCACCGAGCGTGGAAAAGAAGCTGCCCCAGTCGACTTCGCCCAAACCAGGCAATTTTGGTGTGTGCCACAGATTCGGGTGCGCGAGTATCCCCAAATCATTTAGCCGGTGACGGTCGACCCGTACGTCTTTGGCGTGCACGTGAAAAATTCGATCGATAAATTCACGGATCGGTGCGACGTAGTCCATTTGCATGAAACATGGGTGTGACGGATCGTAATTCAATCCGAATCGTTTGCTCGGAATCGCGTCGAACATTCGCCGCCAAATGGCCGGGCTCGACGCAAGATTCTTTCCACCAGGCCATTCATCCGCGGTGAACAGCATCGGACAGTTTTCAATTCCGACATTGATTTCGTGTTCCTCGGCAAACTCGACGAGCGGCCCCCAAACGTCCAAGAATTTTGGCCAGTTATCGTCGACACTCTTGGTCCAATCGCGTCCGATGAATGTGTTGACGCGACCTATCCCCAACGTTGCCGCCGCACGAATCACTTCACGCAGATGAGTTATCGCGGTGTCGGAATCGTCTGCATTGGGTGACAGGGCATTGGGATAATAGCCCAATCCGCTGATCTCGACCCCATGCCGTTGGGTCAATTGACGGATGTCGCGAGCTCGTTTCTCATCGAGTCCCGTGACGTCGATGTGCGTAACTCCGGCGTAACGTCGGTCCGCTTTGCCCACAGGCCAACACATGACTTCGACGCAGTCATATTTCATTGACGCGGCGGTGGTGAGGACTTCTTCGAACGACAATTCCGGCAGGATGGCTGTGACAAATCCGAGTTGCATCATTCTTTGTTCTCCACATGAATCCATCGTTGTTGTCGATGACTTTCGAGAATCGCTTCACACAGCACGATCTCGCGATGTCCGTCCGCGAACGACGGATACGAAGGCGAATCGAAAAAGTCGCCCCGCTCGATCGAGCCATAATAATCTCGAAACAGTTGCTTGAATGTATCGGGAAATCCCTCGTTATGACCACCGGGATAACTTGAACTTTGACGAGCGAGTGAGCTCAGCAGCGACGGATCGCGAATCAATGATTGGTTGGCTTCGTCACGATTACCGATCCACAAGTCATTCGGCTGTTCGCTGCACCACGCTACCGCGGAATTGCTGCCGGCGATCTCAAATCGCAAGCAGTTCTTTCGACCAGCGGTCACTTGCGATACCCAAACGACGCCTCGACTGCCGCTTTCGAAACGCAACAGGATCGCTCCAAAATCTTCGGTCGTCACATCGATGGAATGATATTCGGCCGACGAAGTCGAAGCCGTTGAGAACGTCTCAGTGCTACCGATCCTTTGCTGTCGTTGTTGAAATACCGTTTGAAGATCCGCGCAGACGCTGGTGACGTTGTCCTTAGCGATGTATTGGACCAAATCCAGCCAGTGAGTACCGATGTCTGCAACCGCTCGCAATTCCCCTCCCTGCTCCGCCGAAACTCGCCAATTGAAATCCGTGGGATGAAACAGCCAGTCTTGAGCATAGTTGCCCGTGACGTGAAAAACCGTTCCGACATCACCGCGCCGCACTCGGTCCGCCGCTTCCAAGCAAAGCGGGTAGTAGCGTATGTTGTAGTTCACTCCAGCGGCGAGTCTTTTCCGCTTAGCAAGATTGACAAGTTCAGCAGATTGCCGGGAGTTCGTCGCCAATGGCTTTTCGCATAGAACGTGCTTGCCGGCATCGAGCGATCGACACGCTTGCTCAAAATGGGCTTGATTGGGAGAGGTGATATGCACCACATCGACATCGTCATCGGCGAGCAATTCATCAAGCGATGCATACCCTTGCGGTAGCCCCAATCGATCGGCCGCGGCTTGCGATTTCTCCGGAGAGGAACCGAGTATCCCAGTGACCGACACACCGGCTCGGGCGAGTCCTTCCACGTGCACCGGACCGATAAATCCGGTGCCAATCACCGCTGCTTTCAACTTGCTCATCAGTCGTTCATCGGGATTCGTGTTTACGGCAGTTCGCGGATAAAGATGTTGCGAAACTGGACCAACGCGGGTGGGCTCGTCCATTGTCCGTTCTTTTTACTTCCATGATGCTGGAGCGCGATGCGACCGGATTCCGGCAGACCAGGTATCTTGACGCCCGGTAGCACTTGAATGCCATTGAGCTTGACGCTCACCGTGTCGTCTATCACTCTAATCTCAAACCGGTTCCACTGGCCCACCGGGTGATCCGCATTGACAATGGGTGTCGCCCCAGCACGAGTGGTGGCTGGCATCGTCGCATCGCGGCGGACTCCATACATCTCGCCCGAGCCTACCGGCCAGCACCAGATGTTGACCTGGTACTTACCATCGCCACGCAAATAGATCCCCGAGTCCGAATCGGACAACGTCATCGGTTTGGGTTTGCCCAGTTCGTCGACCGCCTCGTTACCGTCGGGCAAAATGTCGAACACTTTCGGATTGTTGTACGGAGTCTCTTTGATGCGCCAATCGACCAGCAGTTCGTAATTCTTATACTCACGATCGCTCCACAGGTTCTTGTCGCCTGGGGCCTCGCTCAGGGCATCGTAATCGATCGACTCGCTGACGACTTTCCAGTGCCCGTTGTCGCCCTCGGGCACCGTCCAACCGCGCAAGTCGGTTCCATTGAAAAGTGGCAAGAATCCATCGCTTTCACGAGCGGTTTTCGATTCGCTCGCATCGGTCGATGGAAGCTCGGCAATTCGCAAATTCTTGAAGTGACACTCGGCGCCCTCGGATTCGAGCATCAAGTATCCCTTGCGTGGGCTCGCATCTTTGGCGATCGTGACTTCTTTGCCATTGACGCTTAGCGAGATATCGCCGTCATTTGCGACGACTCGGTAATGGTTCCACTCCGGTGAAGCTTTGGTGCGTTCCTCCATCGGAAAGCTTCGCTGGCCGTTGGGCGAAATGCGTCCTGCGACGGTCAGCTTGGCACCGTTAACGGGAAATATATCGCCGTGCGTTGAATACCATTCGTTCTTTCCTTTGGCGTCGTAACCTAAATCTAGAATCTGTATTTCGATTCCCCGTGAAAACGACGAGCCAGTAGCCGGAAACCCATCCGCCCAAATGAATAAACCGGAATTGCCGCCGCTTTGCATGTGCCGCCAATCGAACTCCATGATGAAGTTCTCATACATCTTCTCCGTGCGAAGTGTTCCAACAGGGCTGCCATTGGTCACCAGCAACCCATCGCGAACCGAAAAGGTTTCGGGAGCGATATTGCACGGCACCCAACCGGCCAAATCTTTTCCGTTGAACATGGACACGAACTTCGGCGACGACTCCGTGGCCGTGGCGATGCCAAAAAATTCACAGATGACGATGGCAAGAACGCAGAACTTCGTAGCGGGCTTCATCAGCGATCGGCTCCAACGGGGGCGTGTTAGCGGGAGCGATATTCTAACCCAGTACTCATTGTGCCGCTTGCGTCATCGCCAGATCGAATTGGCTGCGGATTGCCATCCCGCCGGTAAGGTTGAAGACTTCCGCGAAGCCCATCGACTGCAAGATGGACGCCGCCACATGCGCCCGCTTTCCCGAATGGCAAACCGTTACCGTCGGGCGACTCGGATCAAGGGCGCTATAGTCTCGCAGCACCGTATCGACGGGAATGTGAATCGCTCCGGGTAAAGGCAATTGCTCCAACTCTCGCTCGCTCCGCACGTCGACCACTTGAAAGTCACTTAGATCAGCATCGGGAGCGATAATGCTGGGGGTGCCCGCAAGGTCATTGCAGGCAACAAATGCAGCCATATGCACTGGGTCCTTGGCGCTTCCATACGGAGGCGCGTAGGCCAGATCGAGTCCCGCGAGATCTTCCACATTCCCACCTAGACTCATTGCCGTGGCAATCACATCGATGCGTTTGTCGACTCCCTCGCCACCCACACCTTGCGCACCCAAGATCCTACCATCCGGAGCGTAGACTAGCTTGAGCGTGAGCGACTCGGCGCCCGGAAAATACGACGCATGATTGGCGGCTTGAATGTAAACGGCTCGATGTTCGATCCCATGCTGAGCACACATTGCTGCGGACAAACCCGTGCTCGCCGCGGTGGACCGAAAAATGCGAACCACGCTCGTACCGAGCACCGATCGCATGGCTGAACAGCAGCCGCCGGCTGCCACCGTGCCGGCTATCCGACCAGCGCGATTGGCGGGACCCGCCAGCGGAACCAGTGCGGGCTTTCCGATCACCAGGTGTGGATACTCGACACAATCACCGACCGCAAAAATGTTCTCGTCACTCGTTCGCATCCAGCCATCAACACAGACTCCGCCGCTGGGGCCTAGCTCAAGACCGGCTTCACGAGCAAGCTTGACTTGAGGCCGGACGCCGATCGCGCTGATGACCAAGTCGGCTTCAAACGTTCCCTGGTCCGTTTCCACGGCTGTCGCAAGCTCATGCTCGCTGGTAATCCCTAACACGCTCGTATTGAGCTTCACTTGAACTCCGCCCGCTTCCAACACCGAAACGAGTGGCCGTGTCATTTCCGCATCGAGAGTGCGAAGAATTCGAGATGAACGTTCAATGAGCGTGCATGAGAATCCGCGGTGCGCCAACTGCTCGGCGACTTCAATCCCAACAAATCCCCCGCCGATGACGACGCATCGAGGTGATGGTACTGCGCTGACGACTCCGATGACACGATCCAAGTCCGCCAACGTCCACATCGTGGATACGTTCTTGAGTTTGCTGTCCATGAACGGCGGACGGATCGGCTCGGAGCCAGGCGACAAGATCAGTCGATCATAGGCGATTGTATCCAACGTGCCGTCAGCGAGTCGCAACATCACCTGTTGGGTGGCACGGTCGATCTCGACAGCTTCGGTTCCAGTTCGCACCTCAATCCCAAAGCGTTCACGAAACAATTGCGGCGTCGCAACCAGCAGTGAATCTCGCGAAGCGATCTCGCCACCAACGTGGTAGGGAAGCCCACAGTTGGCGAACGAAACCGATGGCCCCCGCTCAATGATCGTTATCTTGGCCCGCGCGTTGACTCGTCTCGCCCGCGCCGCCGCCGACGCACCACCGGCAACTCCCCCGATGATCACAATCCTCAATGGCTGGCTCGTCATGATTCACTCGATTCCTCTGGCTCGGTCCGAAACAAATTCCCGCGGGAAACAACTCGCTTTAATATCGCGAGTTTACGATATATCGGTGGCTGACGCAACACGAAGATAAAAGTGGGTAATCTCAGCACCATTTGCCAAGCGGCCCAATCATTGGCGAACCGAGTAGGCACACGCGCAAATGAAGCGGATGGGGCGAGATTCGAACTCGCGGTACAGTTACCCGTACGGCAGTTTTCAAGACTGCAGCCTTAAACCACTCGGCCACCCATCCGGTGCGCTCTCTCGTCGGTTGGCGACTGGAGCATTTGCCCACTCGCAAAGCCGAGAGCTCTGCAGGGCCGTGAAGCCTGACTTTAGCAGAGCTTTGCAAAAGAAGAAACCTCGGCGTCGATTTCGGTTCACTCAAAAGGATCGGCGCAAAACCCGCTCCAAAAAATCGGCTTGACCCGCGACCCCGCATCTTGTACTGTTGAATTAACACAAGGCGACAAGATGCTACTTCATATCACCACCGATGGGCCGCCGATTTACCAGCAAATCGTCGACCAAATTCGTTTTCGAATCGTTTCTGGCCAGCTTTCGGTGGGTGACGAATTGCCCACCATTCGTGGCTTGGCCGAAAGTGCCCGTGTCAATCCGAATACGGTTGCTCGAGCCTATCGCGAGCTGGAAACGGAAGGTTTGGTCGAAAAACGACGCACTGTTGGGACATTCGTCGCCGCGGGTTCGGAGCGAGTCAGCGCCGCCCAGCGGCGCCGCCTGATCGCTCCGCACGTCGATCGTGTTCTCATCCAAGCCAAACAGCTCGGCATGTCGCTCGACGAGCTGGTCGCTCAGCTCAGTGAGCGAAATTCTCAGCTCGATGCTAGCCAGTCCAAATCCAACGGGGAGTCGAAATGAATCATCCAGCACCAGCTATTGAAATCGAGCATCTGAGTTGCCTTTTTCGACGAAGCGAAGCACTTCACGACGTGAGCCTAACGATCCCGACCGGTTCGGTCTTCGGTTTGGTGGGGCTCAACGGAGCCGGCAAAACAACTTTGATTCGCCATTTGATCGGCGGATTGAAAGCTCAGTCGGGTACCGTTCGCGTGCTTGGCCAAGACCCAACATTGACGCCGGAATCATTGTTGGCTCGGATCGGGTATGTGGCGGAGGAAGACGCGCTTCCACGTTGGATGACGGTCGGCCAGTTAATTGACTTCATGCGTCGGCTCTACAGCGATTGGGACGATGCATTTTGCGAAGAGCTGCTCGACAAGTTCTCTCTCGTGCGTTCGATGAAACTTGCGGACATGTCCAAGGGTGGTCGCGCGCGAGCTGGATTGCTTGTCGCCATCGCGCATCGACCGGAACTATTGATTCTCGACGAACCCAGTTATGGACTTGACCCCATCGCCCGCCAAGACATCCTCGAAGCCGTCGTGCGAACAGCGAGCGATGAAGGTCGGACGGTGTTGTTCTCGAGTCATTTGCTCGATGAAGTGTCGAGGGTATGCGACACCGTCGGCGTTATCTGTGAGGGCAGAATCGTTGAAACATTGCCGATGCAAGAGCTCGCCGAACGCTACACCGAGATCGTTTGCGAGTTAGCCGCAGGTGCACCCAGCCCACCATCGCTCAACGGCTTTTTTGGCTGGCAGAACCGCGGGCGAGAGTGGTCAGTCGCCGTTGACCGAAGCGTGCATGAATCCGTCCAGTCGATTCGCGACTCGCTTCCGGGAGCCTCGATCCAAGAGATGCGGCCGATCAGCTTAGAACGCTGGTTCGCCGCGCGTGTCGCAGATCCGCACGTGCCAATCTCGTCAACGGTTCGAGTGCCAGAGGTGGTGTCATGATGAATGAAACGTTGGCACTGTTTAGTTACGGTTGGACACGATATGAACGAATCGCCAAAATCATTTTCGCAGTCACCGCCGTTTCGCTTGCTTTGACAGGTTCAGCTTGGGCATTAGAGTTCCCCAAACTCGTTGTTGGAATATTTGGACAGTGCACGATGTTCGGCTTGTTTGGTTGTTTTATGTTGCCGGTCGGACTGTTCAGCATGAGCCACGGTGGCAGCATGCTCAATGCTCATAGCGGCTACGACACGTGGCTTTTACGGTTGCCGATACCGAGTTGGAAACTCGCGGTAATCCCTGCCCTTCTTGTCACTGCGTGGCTAACCGTTTTATGGCTGATGATTGCTGTACCGGTTCAACTCTGGGAAGAAGTGCGGCTGCCGATCTTGTCGCAAATTATGGCGATGTCGTCGGGCGCGATCTTTGTCATTTCGTTGATTTGGAAACCACAGCGATGGATTTGGTTACGAGGCATCGCCTTTCTCGTGGCTGTGCCTTTCTCCTACGTCGCTGCGTTCGGATGCATCGGCGTTGCGATGGAGGCGCCTGAGTTCATGCCGTTGGTCGTGATCGCCAGTCCGGTTTGCTATGCCGCGTCACTCGCCTTCGCAATTTATAGTGTCAAACTCGCACGAGTCTCCGCATTCCAACAGTCTCGATCGGTGAAGTCGTTGTCGGTTACGCGCAGCAACCGCACTTTGCGATCAAGGGACTTCAAAAGTCTCGCTTCTGCGCTCGCCTGGCATGATTCTCGCCGGGCAAAACTGAGTGTGCTTGGAATGACCGCGATCATCGTTCCGGTTTTAGTGTTCACCGCAAGCATTTTGCCCCTCAATGGAGCGACCGCAATCGTCGGGCTGATGTTCGCCTCGGCAATGTGTGTCCTTTGCGCCGTCACGCAAGTGGAACCAACGGTCGCGGGCGATCGAAGTTCGCTGCCCAGCTACTTGATTGCCAGCCCAATCGCTTCGAGCGTGATCGCCTACAGTCGGTTAAGAAGCGTTTCGACCACTTTTCTATGGCTATTCTTGCTGATGTCGATGTCACTGTTGCTCAGTCTCGTCTGGGAGAGCAATTTCGCGACTGCCGAACGATGGTGGGCAAACACGCAAGCGGCACTGTCCGTCTCCGCTCCCATTCGGATCATCCTGTTCACGCACTTTGTTACCCTCGTGGCTTCACTGGGGCTTTTGCTGCGTTTCGTTAGCGTGCAAATGTATGGTCGACATCGCTTGGTGATTTCGTTGAGCATCGTGACAGCACTCTCGGTTGCAGCACCGCTCATCGTTGGGCTCGGTTGGTTTCTCAAGCAAACGAATTGGGAGGAAGTGACGCAAGTGACGACAAGTTGGCTCCACTGGTCGTACAACTTGATCTACGTCACCCTGGCGTTGAAGATTTGCGTTGACGTCTTCATCATTTCATGGGCCGAAACACGGCTCGTGTCGCGCAAAGCAAAATTTCAATTCGTCCTGGGATGGAGTATGCTTGTCATCGGAACGGCAGTTACCGCGTGGATGATCTGGCCAGCCCCTTCATTCACAACCACAACCGCACTCATGGCATCCGCAATCGTGATTCCACTCTCGCCCTTTTTGCTCGCTCCCGTCGCGGTTGATGCCAACCGACACCGGAGCATTCCGATCGGATCAGCGGTTCGAACGGACTGTTGATCGCTTTCGTTGGATCCTGACTGCGTCAGGAATCCGTGTTCCAGGCATCTTGTTCCGAAGCCAAAAAGGTGAGCACTTCGACACGGTTGGCATCGATTCGGAAGAGCGCTTTATAGGACGGTTTAGAACCCAGTCCCACGAATTTTTGACGCAGATCAAAGGCGAATTTATCGCTCTCAGGAGCAAGACCGTGTCGCTCAGGCATCGTCGTGAGCTCACCTATTTGCCGATAGACCTCAATGAGCCACTGCTCCGCTTTCGTCGGCGAATGGTTCTCCAGCCACCACTCCGCATTCCGGAAGATATTGGCATGCGCCTCTTCACGGACAGTCACTTCAAACTTCATTGACGCGTCGCGAAAGCTTTGATTGCTTGCAGGTTTAAACGCCGGGACTCCTCGAGTGTTAGGCTCGGGCCATCAATTCCACGTTGAATTGAATCAATGGTTTCCTGGTCACGTAGCGCTCTCATGGCGCGCTCGTGAACGTTGCGATCAACGACGACATAGAGTTGCTGCGTTGTCGGATCAATGACTGCCAGTGGCCCGCCACCAGACTTGTGCAAAGCGTCTGTTAATTCGGTAGATAGTGGTTGAATGTCCATAGCCACGATTATCGCTCGTGGAAACGATTGCTGCAACAATGTTTAGCTTCCGAACAATTCAGCCAAATCGAGTGGCCTCTCGCAGGGCTCCAGCGGCGAGAGTTGCTCGCCGATCTTGGCGACGCTACGGTCGAGGTATTTCCCGTTGGTTGGCTTGCGAAACACGTGCACGCACTTGCCTTGGATGTCGACGACCCAGTACTCGACAATTTGGGCTTCCGCATACAGGTCCGCCTTCTCAATCAGGTCCGCCTTCAGCGAGCTGTCAGCGACTTCGATGATTAAACGGACAACCGCGGCCGTTGGGTGATGGTCGCGGTAACGACCGGCATGAACCCAGCTCAAATCGGGCTCTGGGCGGCTGTCGAGTTCGTCCAGCCCCAAGCCCGACTGGACCGCTACAAGAATCTTTTGATCGGAAGTGGTGCGGACGGACCAATTAGTGAGAAAGAGAAGGTGGTCGTCATGCATCGGGCCAGCTGGATTCATGGCACGTACTTCCCCACGGATTAACTCGATTTTTTGGCGTAGATGTTCAAACGCACCGCGATCGACCATCTGGCCATATTCTTTAGCGGTTAATCGCAATCCGGTACTCATCGCTGCGTCACCTCAGACACTTGCATGTGAGACGGGGTATCTCTATCGCTCATACGCGTCACCCAAACGACGCTGATTGTACTTACATCGAATCAGCGTTACCTGTTGTCCATTGCCCGTCGATACTTCGCCAAGTCTCGCCGGTCGGATTGGTGTCTTGAAGCAACTTGGGAAGACGTGTTGGACGCACGTTGTCGTAGCTGGTGAGTTTGCCAAAGCGAATGATCGAAGCCGGGATGCCGACGGCGGTAAATCCAGGGTGTCCAGTCGCGGGATAGGGTCCGCCGTGATTCATCGCGGCACTCACAGCGACCCCCGTCGGCATTTTGTCATTGAGAATCCGACCTACTTTCGGTGCAAGCTCAAATGCAATCTTGGAGTAGTGCTCGTCATTGACGTTCGTCGTTGCGGAGTACACGCATCCGGTGAGATTGCCCTCGAGGTGATGAATGACGCTACAGAGTTCATCGATGTTCTTGGCGACGACAATCAATGAAGCATTTCCGAAAGCTTCGGTTTGGAATCCTTCGGGGTTGCCGAGGAATTCGGTTCCAGACACACGAAGCAGAGTATTGGCATACGCACAGCGACCCGACTCGACTTCGCCACCACCACACAGCAATTCTGCACCGAAATCGACGAGCGTTTTTACGCTTGCGGAAAGACTCTTGGCGACGGTAGGCGACAACAACGTTCCTGGCTTTGCACCAGAGAACCGTTCCTTGACGGCGGCAATGAATCGATCGCTCTCGGGGCACTCGACGAGCATGACCATGCCGGGGTTTGTACAAAACTGTCCCGCTCCCATCAGCACGCTGGTGATGAACTCGTCCACAATCTTGTCGGCTCGTTCTTGGAGAGCCTCGGGGGTGATGACGACGGGGTTGACGCTCGAGAGTTCCAAATAGATCGGCTTGCCCGCTGCATCCGCGGCGGCCTTGAGTATCAGACCTGCGGAACGACTGCCCGTGTAACCGGTCGCGCCGACGCGTGGGTCCGAAACAAGTCGTTCACCGTCAGCGTGACTGGTGCGGTAAATCAATTGAACCATTGCTGGGGGCAGCTTCAATTCATCGATCACTTTTGCGGCTAGTTCAGCGAGTAGTCGTGTCGTTTCCGGATGAGAGCTATTCGCTTTGGCGATCACAGGATTGCCCGCTGCGATCGCGGCGGCAAAGTCACCACCGGAGGCACTGTTGAAGGCAAAGGGAAAATTGTTGGGACCGAACACGCAAACGGGACCGAGTGATTCGAAGCAAGATCGGATGCCCGCCTTGGTGTCGATCGTTGGCATGGCCCAGTTGCCACTGCGACAGGCGGCCGCTGCAGTTCGAAGTTGATTGCTGGTTCGCGGCAATTCCACATCAGCCAAACGCGGGCTTTTCGCAAGGCCAGTTTCTGCGAAGGCGGATTCGACGAGTGCGTCCCTGTTCGCTTCGATCGCGTCCGCAAATTTTTCGAGGAACTCAGCGATTCGTTCAACAGGTATGCGACGAAGCTCGACTGCTGCTTGTGCGGCGGCGTCGAGCGCAGCGTCACAATCGTCCCACGAGCTGATCGGAAACGTGGGCGATAACTTCTCCGCGGTGTTGGGGTTGGTCGCCTGGAACGTTTCGCGGTGTTTGGAATCTTGCCAGTTGCCAGAGACGAAAACGCGACGCACTGTCGAAGTGGGTGTCGACATGATGAGTGAAATCCTGAGAGAGAGAGCAGAGAGGTTGAGCTAGCCTTGCACGATCGGATTGGACAACGTGCCAACGCCGTCGATGGTGATCTTCACCACATCACCGGGAGCAAGCGTAAAGTCGCTCGAAGGAATAATCCCGGTACCCGTCATCAAGAACGCGCCCTGGGGAAAATCGTTGTCACGACCCAGCCACGACACGAGATCCGAGAACGTTCGAGCCATTTCGGCAGCCGACGTTTGCTGGTCGAAGACGATCTCCCCGCCACGATGAATCTTGAGATCGATCCCGATCTCCGCCGGTGGGGGCAATTCTCGATAGAGTCTTACCCACGGGCCCAATCCGGCGGAAGCGTTGTAGCACTTAGCCTGGGGCAGATAGAGCGGGTTCTCACCTTCGATGTCGCGCGAGCTCATGTCGTTGCCCACGGTGAGCCCGACTATCTTGAGCGAACGAGAAAGCACGAGCGTGACTTCGGGTTCAGGCACGTTCCACGTGGCATCTTTGCGAATGCGAAGTGGTTGACCGTGGCCACAGGTTCGATGCGGCGTGGCCTTGAAGAACAACTCCGGCCGAGCGGCCTTGTACACGCGGTCATAGCAGGACGCCGCAGCTTCCGACTCTTCCATCCGCGCCGTCTGGCTTCGCTTGTAAGTCACCCCGGCGGCCCAGATTTCTTGTTGGTCGATCGGTGCTAACCAAGCGACCGCGTCGTCGGCCGCGATCGCCGGATCGGCCGCCAATGACTCGGCAGCCGTGATCGGGTCGGCCGACGAGATGATGTCGGCAAGCGATGCAAGCTCACTCGTTAACCGAACCGGGACAAGACGTTCGTGGTCGACGATCCCGACTCGCGGACCGCCCTTGGGGTCATTGAATTTTGCGATTTTCATGTTTCACACTATACCGAGCCATGACGCACGCGCGCAGGTGGTCGCGATCGGGCGTCCGAGGCGAAAGATTTGGCATTATTAGCATAGCCATGGTGCTGCAAAATTCCGTATTGGGGACGCGTTCAAGGATTTTCGTACCTGGATCGCGAAAGGATTCGTCGCGATGACGTCGCACCCCCATCGGTTTTTTCTCGCACGGTTGTCCATGATTGCCATGGCGGGCGTGCTATTTGCCAGTGCCTGTGGCTGCATGGGCGTTTTCGCCAACCTTTACCATGCGGTCGGTGCCGACAAAGTGCCAGCCGACTACGACGGGCTCAAGAAGTCGCATGTCGCGATCATCACGCTGACCGATAGCAGCCTGTACAGCGACGATGTTGCCGCGCGGACGCTGAGTCGACGCGTCGGTGAGATCCTGCTCAAGGAAGTCAAAGACATGACCCTGGTTCGCGAAGACCAAATCGAACAGTGGCGGGATACCAACGGCTGGGACAGCGTCGATTTCTTGTCGATCGGGAAGGGTGTCAAGGCCGACAAGGTCGTCGGGATCGAACTGACCAACATGCAACTACGCGACGGTGCGACTCTTTATCGCGGACGTGCTGACGTGATGATTACCGTCATCGATACCAAAACCGGCAACGTCCTCTACAAGAAAGATTTCGAAGACTTCACCTACCCCACGTCGGCGGGCCAGTACACGACGGAAACGACGGAGTCGAGATTTCAAAAACTTTATCTCAGCATGCTTGCTAAACAGATTGCCCGAATGTTCTATCCGTACGACTTCGCGGAAACGATTGCCAACGACGCTGCCATCGCAAGCCAGTAGCTGACCACCGCGCAATGATTCAAGAAAAAAACCTGCCTCGCGAATGTGCGAAGGCAGGTTTTTGCGATTGGCACCAGGGCCGATTCATCGGCGCGGGCAATCCTAATTGATTGGCGGCGCTGCGACTGCGGCGTCAGGATTGGCGCCGCCGAAGTCCGAAAAGATCGGGAGCACCGGCATCGTCGCGTCGGGAGCCGCTTCCACGGCGTCCTCATCCACTACGCCAGCGAGCGCTTTGAGGACAATGATTTGCGCTTCCAATTCGGCGACGTACTTCTTGCGGTCGTCGAGCGTATCGACATTCATGGCGGCCACCACCGATGCAATGGTATCCGTCCATTCGGTGATCTTTTCGAGTTGGTCTGCATCCGCCGCAGTCATCAGTCCACCAGGAGTCTTCGGTTTGCCGGTGGTTCCCATGCCTGTGACGCCGCGCTGAAGTTGCTCGAGGGCCGAATTGAGTTTCCGACGTGAGATGATCACTTCGGGCGGCTGTGGATTGACCGGCGGAGCCATCCCCGGCATCCCGTATCCCATCCCCATTCCACCCATGCCGTAATCGTCCATGCCATAGTCACCCATGTCCATGCTCGTTCCATAATCTTCCATGCTGCCCATCGTCTGGTCTTCGTAGCTTTCCATGCCGTCCATCGACCCTCGTGCCATCGGCGTCGCCTTCTTTTGAATTTGAGCATCAGGATCGGGCGGCTGGTCAGAAACGGGCGCTCGTCGATCCAATCCATTGATTCTGGCCAATTCGTCTTCGAACGCCTTCAATGCGCGTCGAGACCAGCTTTCCAGAACCGCATTGGGTTCCGGAACTTGACCTTGCAAAGTCTTCATCGCGCCCAAACGTGAGGCGGAATAAAGTGCGATCAACTCGGGTTGTTCGGGACTTGTGCTCAAACTAACCAACTTCGTTGCCAACGTCGTGTCATTCGCCGGGGCAATCATTTCCAAAATATCGACGGCATAACGTTGCATGAACGCGTGTGCCCGAGGGGATCGTCCCATGGGAGCCGCCTCGTCCAGCAATTTCTTCATTTCGGCGACAAGGGGTTTCCGATCATCCTCGGTCAGTTGCGGGAATCCGTAAACCACCGAGCGCTGGAGTCCTTGGAGTGCCGCGGCGCGAACGCCGTCCGAGTTATTGACGTCTTGGTAGATCTTCAACAGAACCGGGAAACTGTATTTCAATGGTACCGGTGGAGTGTCGCCGCCGGCCGGACGTGAATCCAGCTTGCCGAGGACCAATATTGCGTTGATCCGCGCCGCAGGTGGATAATTTCCTTCGGCGACGGGCTTCATTCCGATGTACAGGCCTTTCAAAAATTCGGTCGCCCCCGGGGTCCCACTCCGCTGCGCACGAGCGTACGACTGCAACAGATCGCTTACGAGAACTGAGATCTGGTCGGTCGCATCCGGTTGGGTAATTTTGGCCGGGACATAGGTTTGGATGTAGTACTGGGCGGCCTTCAAATCCGAAAACGATGCCAGATCCCGCTCCGTCACCAACCGTCGTACCGCGCTCTGCATTCGACGCAGTGCCTCAGGTTGTTCCATATTCGGATTGATCGGCAGGGAATCATATTTTTTGTCCGCCGCTGGGGCGGGCTTGACGCGAGCGGGCGCGGGTTTGGGTTTCGCTGGCGCCACGGCCGGGTTGCCCGCCGCCCCCGCTTTTCCGGCCGGTGGTTTTGCACCGGCGGGTCCCTGGGCGGAGGCCCGCGAAGCGAGAATAGCGGCGACGCCGAGCATCAGAAAGACGAACCAGCCAACAAACAACACGCGGCGCGTCCGAGCCGTTTCGGCCGCCACAACGGCAGTTGTCGATCGTAGCGACGGGGGCGACGTCTGAGTGTGATTGTTCATATGCGAGATATTTCAGAGACGGTGATGGAGGGTGAAGAGAAGCTCTCATGGGGTGCGTGCCGATTCGAATCCGCAAATCGCCAGATTGGGAGACCTAAACCGCCATCCTTCTCCCAATGCACCCGAGTGACACGGTATTATCTCAGCAAGTGCCCCCCTACGTCAAACAAAATTGGTGGTTTCAGCCGCTTCTCGGGCTGAAAAAGCCCTGAAATCCTCACGCCGTGGGGACGTTCCGCGGGTTGACGGTCGAATGTGGCAAAATTGTCGATTGGGACGTGTCGAGTAGCGATCAGCCTTAAGGGAGTAATCCAAGCGGTGGGATTGAAATCATCTGTCACGGGCCGCGGTATCCGGCCGCGGGACCCTGAGATGCTCAGCCGTTTGGCGCTGGCGATTGAGCGGCAGAGCTTCTCGCCCAGCGAAATCGCAAGCCGACAAGCGACGATTCACCGCGAAACGTTGCTGCTCAGCCGCACGATCGATCGGCCAAATTTCGAGCGGGTGGCGACCGAAGACGTGTCTCGAATGATTCGCCTGTACGATCAGTACTTTTTCGATGGCCAGGTCCTGCCTGTGGTGGAGGCCGAGGGGCTGACGTTCGGTTTATCCTCACGAATGACGAGGGTCGCCGGCAAACTTGTTACCCACTACAGCCGGGGGAATCGACGCGGCCCCCGCAGGTTCGAATTGGTCCTGTCCTCCACGCTCCTGTTCCAGACGTTCGAGGACGTCAATCGACCGGTGATGGTCACCGGACGCCGCTGCCGCGATCGGCTCGAGGCGATGCAGCGAATCGCCGAGCACGAGTTCACCCACTTGATCGAGATGTTGATTTGGAACTCGGGCAATTGCTCGGAGCCGAGATTCCAGTCCATCGCTCGCCGCTATTTTGGTCATACCGACTACCATCACGACCTGATTACCCAGCGAGAGCGGGCGGCGCGACGATTCGATATCCGCGTCGGTGACACCGTTCGCTTTTCCGCTGATGCGGGTATCCTGGTCGGGCGTGTCAACCGCATCACTCGTCGGGCAACCGTCTTGGTCGCTGACCCGCGGGGTGAAAAGTTCAGCGACGGTGGTTGCTACCAGCGCTACTATGTGCGGCTGGAACGACTGACCAGGACCTCTTGAAACAGACTTCATGCTCATCGCCCATTTGCTGACCAAACTCTTTCCGCTGGAACGTGGTGAAGTCTGCGCTGTCAACGGACTGTCATTCCAAATTGCTCCCGGAGAGGTTTTTGGACTGCTTGGTCCCAACGGTGCCGGCAAAACGACTACCCTCCGAATGATTCTGGGACTTCTCGAACCCGATTCGGGCTACGCCGAAGTCGACGGCGTGCGGACGGCCGACGATCCGATCGAGGTCAAATCGCGACTCGGTTTCGTGTCCGCGAGCGACGGAGTCTATCCCTGGCTGACGGTCCGCGAGATGTTGTTGTACTTCGCCGATTTGTACGGTGTGCCTCCGAAATTGGCGAGCGAGCGAGCGGAGTCACTTGCCGAACTGCTGCAGATCCAGCCCCTGTTGGATCGCCGCGCAGGCTCACTCAGCACCGGCCAACGACAGCGTGTCACGCTTGTGCGAGGTTTGATCCACGATCCGCCGGTCATGCTATTGGACGAACCGACGCGGGGGCTCGACGTCGTGGGCGTGCAAACCATTTTTCAATACATCGAACACTTGCGAAGCGTTGGCAAAGCGGTCGTCGTCTGCACGCACCGTCTCGATGAAGCTGAGCGACTCTGCGACCGATTCGGACTACTTCATCGCGGAGAGCTCAAACACCAAGGAACACTCGCGGACTTGCAAGCGTCGACCGGGCGCGAGCACTTGGTCGAGATGTTCGTCGACTTGATGCAAAGCTAACCCACATGCCAGCAGCAAAATTCCGCGGCCGCATCGTTCGGCTCTGCCAAAAAGAGTTGAAGGAAACACTTCGAGACCGGCGGACAATCATCACGCTCGTCATGATGCCACTGCTCGTGTACCCGCTGCTGAGCATGGCGCTCAATCGCTTTTTACTTTCGTCGGGCGGGCCTGCCGATCAAGGGTATTCGATCGGGGTGATCAGCGAGGGCGAAGCGGCCTATTTGACGAATTTGCTCGAAGACCCCAACAGCCAACCTCCCGACGAAGTGGTCCAAGCCAGTGGTGGTACGATCGCGAATTTTCGAGTCGTGGGTACCGGTGATCTGACCCCGCGGCAAGCGCTCGAAGAGAACCAAATTGATTTGGCCGTCGAGATCACGCTGCCCAGCGAAGGTGACGACGATAAACGCCAGCGATTTCGGTTGACCGCGTACGAGGGTGACGCCGCCAGCGAAGCGGCACGACGCATTTTGATCGAACGACTGGAATGGCTTCGACTGCGCGAAGCAGAATCATTCGCGGCGAACGAATCCGGTTACACCCCGCGAGTAAAGATCGAAGTTGAAAGCGTCGGTGAAGTCAAATCATCACCAATGCTGGCCACGGTCATTCCGTTGGTCCTCGTGTTGATGACGATCACCGGCGCGGTGTATCCAGCCATCGACCTCACCGCGGGCGAACGTGAGCGAGGCACCATGGAAGCGTTGATGGCGTCACCGGTTCCTCGCAGCTATGTGTTGTTCGCCAAGTACATTGCCGTGGTCACGGTGGCGCTCTTAACCGCGATCGCGAACCTGCTGGCAATGTTCTCGACGCTCTATTTCGCCCAATTGCTACCGATGTTGACCGGCCAGCCCTCGTTTCCTTGGCTCACGGTGCTACAGATCCTGGGGCTGCTGGTGTTGTTCAGCGGTTTTTTCTCCGCCCTGTTGCTGTCACTGACCAGCTTTGCGAAATCGTTCAAGGAAGCCCAGACGTATTTGATTCCCGTGATGCTACTCTCGTTGACCCCAGGCATGCTGTCGCTGATGCCAGGCGTTGAACTCAAGGGTCCTCTGGCGATCGCACCCCTCATCAATATCGTTCTACTCGCCCGAGACTTGCTCGCTGGGACGGTGACACCGACCTCCGCGGTCGCGGCGGTTTTGAGCACGATCGCATACGCAGCCGCCGCGTTATCCATCGCCGCAAAATTATTCGGTAGTGACGCGGTTCTACGAACGAGTGAACAATCATTCGCATCGATGCTGCGACGTCCTGAATCGCCCAGCGCCGTGCCCTCGATGTCGGCGGCTTTGATGATGTTGGCGTTGTTGGTACCGATTTACTTCGTGGTATCGAACTCACTGATGCAGTGGCTGCAAAGCCACCGAGAATCTCTGTCGGTTTCATCGCAACTTTTGCTCAATGCGGCGGCGTTGATCGCGACGTTTGGGTTCGTTCCCTTGATCACCGCGTGGCTGGGACGCCACGTCTATCGCACGACCTTTCGACTGAGCATGCCCACCCCAACCACGCTCATCGGATGTTTTCTCATGGGGATTGGAGCTTGGGCGATCGCACACGAAGCGTTCGTGATTGCGGATGCCGCAGGGATTGGTGGCCTCAGCCAAGAAAGGATCGAACAAACGATGAAAGTTCTCGGGGCTTGGAAACAAGTACCGCCATGGTTACTCGTGGCGACGCTCGCGCTCACGCCGGCCGTGATCGAAGAGCTTTGTTTCCGGGGATTCCTCTTCTCCGCGCTTTCCAAGTCGCTTTCACCGATGCGAGTAATCGTTATTACGTCCGTTGTGTTCGGACTTTTTCATGTGCTCACCGGCAACGCGTTGCTGATCGAACGATTCGTCCCGTCAACCCTGCTGGGACTGATGCTCGGATGGATCGCCTACCGATCGGGCAGCGTGATTCCGGGAATGCTGATGCACTTGACCCACAATGGGTTACTCGAACTGGTGGGACGTTATCACGAGTATTTTTCGTTCTTGGGTAGCGACTTGGAAGATCAAACTCACCTTCCGTGGCAATGGATTGTCGTCGCCTCCGGCATCGCGATCGCGGGAGCCGGAATGGTGTGGTGGTCAACCCGGCGCGAGCCGCAGGTGCGGTCGCTAAGTGGTGATTAACGTCTCGCTCGTCGCACCGAGCTGAGTTTCCAGGACGCCGCGAGCGGACTTCCATACCAGTAACGCCTCAATCACCATCCATACTTGAAGGCAAAGGATGCCGACCCCAAAGACGATCAACGCGTAGTTCTTGCCCGGAATCCAGTTCTGGGTTAAATCGTAGACGATGGCCCACGCTGGCATGAGCAACATGATGAACATTGGGATCGACAACATCGCCAGCGGTTTACTTCGTCGGGACAGATAAAACACCGCCACCATCAATGCCATTCCGGCGAGCAATTGATTCGTCGCCCCGAACAGGGGCCAAAGAACCTTGCCGCCGGTACCAGGTGTATCTCCCGCGAAGATCGCGATCGCCATCCCGACACCCACGGCCAAACCCGTTGAAACGTACTTGTTTGCCACGACCGGCAGGTTAGCGGTCATCGCCAACTCGCTAATCACATAACGCTGGAGCCGCGTGGCCGTATCGAGAGTGGTGGCCGCAAAACAGGCCACCAGCACCGCCATGATGGCCACGCCCATCCGAAGCGGAATTCCGATGGCGGAAAGGAAATTGGCTCCTCCGTCAATGAAGGCGCCGAGCTGCTGGCGTAGCGCGAGTTTCTTCCATCCGCCTTGCGTATCGCCGTCAACGCCCGTGCGATAGTATCCTTGCCACGCAGCGTTTCCGGTTACGGTGCCGCGTTCGTACGCCACGCCGCTGGCAGTCTCCGTCCGCGTGATTTGGCCCATTCCCACGCCGGCGCAACACGCCAAAATCACCAGCACCGCCAACATTCCTTCCATCAACATGCCGCCGTAACCGACCGCGAGCGCGTCCGTCGCTTTGGAAATTTGCTTGCTCGTGGTTCCCGAACTGACCAAACAATGAAATCCACTGCACGCGCCGCAAGCGATGGTAATGAACAGAAACGGCAACATCGGTGGCGCGTCGGCGGGCACTTGCGACGCGATCGCGGGAGCAGTGGCAACAAGGTCGGCCTGGCCCGTTAACGACGCTACCCCCAAACCAACGATCAATAACACCAGGGCGACAAAGAGCTGTTGGCTATTGATGTAGTCGCGTGGCTGGAGCAACAGCCACACCGGCAGCACCGACGCCGCATAGGCGTACGCGAGCAGCAAAAAAGTCCACACGACGACGGGCGTCCATAACTTCTCTTCGCCGCCGGGCAACCACCACGCCAAATCGATCGGCAGGTAGTACGCCCCGATGTAAACCGATAGGTAGAGTAACACCAGTCCGATCACACACGGCCAAAGCAAGTTGCCCCCGCACTTGTAAACCCACCATCCGATTGCGATCGCCACCGGCATTGCTACCCAAACGCTCAGCACCGACTCGGGATAAAACGCAAAGATGCTCGCAATCACGAGACCAAAGATGGCTAGCACCACCGATAGCGCGAGCGCGAGCACAACGAGAAACAGGACTTTGGCCCGCGGCGAGATCAATCGTCCAGCCGTTTCGCCGATGGTCTGGCCACGGTTGCGAACCGAGATCACCAGCGCCGCCAAGTCATGTACCCCGCCAATCAAGATCGAGCCGAACAACACCCACAGCAATGCCGGAAGCCAGCCCCAAAACACGGCAACCGCGGGGCCAACGATTGGCCCGGTACCGGCGATGGAAGTGAAGTGGTGTCCAAACACGATCGAACGCCGGGTGGGAACGTAGTCGATGTCGTCACGCATCGTCTCGCTCGGCATCGGCTCGTCCGCCGTGAGGCGGAATAGCTTTTCGGAGAGCCAGCGTCCGTAGGTGAAGTAGGCGACAAAAAAACCGACGATGGAACCGATGGCAACAAAAAGCGTGCTCATGAAAAGCTAGAATTTGGTGGGTGGGGCGTGAAACATCAGGCGAGTCGGGGCCGAAGACCTCGCCGGCTTGAGTCATCGACTAACCGGCTCGAATCATTGACAAGCCCATGCAAGCATCGACGGGTTCTCGGAGTTGAATCAAAAAGTATAGCCGCGGCCCGACGGGGTTGACGATAGCGACATTATCCCTGCCCAGATTCCTTTGTCGGCAACTCAGCTCAAAACGACTGGGCCTTAGTCAGGATCGCTGATCGCCCTATAATGCCGGCCCTGGATCGCCAGCGGCGAATCCGCTGAAACATCTCCCAAGCTACTTTCACAAATCCATCCATAGTCGGAGCCGCCCAAGCGTGAGCGAGAACATCGAGAAGACGATCATCATCGGAAGCGGTCCTGCGGGCTGGTCGGCAGCCATCTACGCGGCTCGAGCGAATCTCGATCCGATCGTGTACGAAGGGACGGTTCGCCCCGAAATGATTCCGCTGGGGCAACTCGCGTTCACGACCGAAGTCGAAAACTACGCCGGTTTCCCAGCTGGGAATATCCGTGCTTTTGTCGAATCCGCCGTCGACAAAGATCGCCACTACAACTTGCCCCCGGCGCCCGCCGGACATGAGCGCGATGGGCAGCCGCATTACGCGGTTCAGGGCGTGGAGTTGATGGAACTGATGAAGCAACAGGCTCTCAATTTTGGCACTCGAGTCGTCGGCGACGATATCGCGAGCGTCAAATTTTCATCCGAGGGTGGCGCCCATACGCTGCAGCCAGCCAATGGCGATCCGGTGGAGGCGCGTACGGTGATTGTGGCGACCGGTGCTCGGGCCAACTATCTCGGATTGCCGACCGAAGAGATGTACAAGAACAAAGGCGTCAGCGCCTGTGCGGTGTGCGATGGCGCCCTGCCGATCTTTCGTCGCAAGCCCTTGGCTGTCATCGGTGGTGGTGACTCGGCCGTCGAAGAAGCGTCGTACTTGGCGAATTTGAAAGACGCCGCGACGATCTATTTGATCGTTCGCCGCGATGAACTTCGCGCTTCGAAAGTCATGCAAGATCGCGCGAAGAATCATCCGAAGATTGAGATCGTTTGGAATCACGTGGTGACCGAAGTTTATGGTGATGACAAAATTGTGACCGGATTGAAACTGGAAAATACGGTCGACAAGTCCAAACGCGATCTGCCCGTCGGTGGCATGTTCGTTGCCATCGGGCACACTCCCAACACCGCCTTCTTGGATGGAGCATTGGCGATGCACGACAACGGATACATTCGATGGACGCAACCATTCCGCACCCACACGAGTGTGCAAGGCGTTTTTGCTGCAGGCGACGTCGCGGATGACTATTATCGACAAGCGATCACCTCTGCCGGCACCGGTTGCATGGCGGCTTTGGATGCCGAACGCTATCTAGCCGAACTCGAAGGTTAGTGGTCGATCCATCGGTGAGGAGAATCGTTCGACACACCGGCAAGTGCCCATGAGCATTCGATCGCGAGCCCGTTCCTACCCGTCCTCTTCCCGCCTTTCCCACGATCGACATGAATGACTCCAACACGGCGCCGGTCGTCAGCGACAAAGTACTCGCGGATCGCCAGTTGCTTCTCGATGCCCAGGCCAGTGGGAACGTTCTCGGTACATTCGTGAAATTGTCTGGCCCCGGGTGGCTGCAGAGCGCCATCACGCTGGGCGGTGGTTCTCTCGCCGGTGCACTTTTCTTGGGTGTGCTCAGCGGCACCAGCATGATTTGGTTGCAACTCGTTGCGATCGTGATGGGCGTGGTGATGCTGTCGGCGATCAGCTACGTCACGCTTTCGACCGGACGGCGACCGTTCGAAACGATCAATAGCGATATCAACCCGGCGCTTGGCTGGGGTTGGCTCATTGCCACGAGCTTGGCCAACATGATCTGGTGCATGCCTCAATTCAGTCTTTGCTACGACGCTTTAGACCGAAATTTGTTGGCGATCGGCGGGTCTAGCGAATCGGCCCTGGGCGACTCCATCGGGATGAAGCTCCTCGTCTCGGCCGCGATCCTTGCCACAGCGTTCTCGGTCGTGATGTTGAACCTCAAGGGCGGAAAAGCGGCGATATGGTTCGACCGGGTACTCAAAGCACTGATCGGCATGATCGTGATTTGTTTCTTCGGGGTGGTCACGCTGCTGGGCATCAAGGGCGAACTCAACTTGGCCGAGATTCTCAGCGGTTTAGTTCCCGATATAAGTCAATGGAACGAGCCGGCCGGCCGATTGACCGAGATTGCGGCGACGCTTCCGGCCGAAGCACGGTCGTTTTGGTCCGATAAAATCATGAGTAGCCAGCGGAGCGTGATGATCGCGGCTGCCGCGGCGGCTGTGGGGATCAACATGACGTTCCTGTTGCCGTACTCGATGCTCAGCCGTGGCTGGGACAAGCCGTTTCGCGGTTTGGCAAGATTCGACTTGGCCACCGGGATGGCCATCCCGTTTGTGCTCGTGACGAGCTGTGTCGTCATCGCCTCAGCGGCTTCGTTTCATGCCCGAGTCGACGAGAATCTCAAAAGCAATGATCCTGTGGTCATGCAGCAGAGCCCCCTGTTCAAGAGTGTCCAGGAAAGTTTGGTCGAGCGAGTCGATGAGCAACTCGGGGCAGACGCCGCGACGACCGATGAGTCCACGAAATTGCAACGGATCGCCGCACTGGATAGCAGCGAGAAAATTCTTGCCGCGGCACTCGTCAAACGTGACGCGTTTCAATTGTCCGAAACACTCGCTCCCCTCTTGGGTGCGTCATTGGCCAAGCTCGTTTTCGGCCTAGGCGTGTTTGGGATGGGCTTCTCCACGATCATCATCTTGATGCTCATCAATGGATATGTGTTTCGAGAGATGCTCAATCGCCCCGACGCAAACACGCCGTTTGTAATCGGTTGTTTGATTGCGGGATTGTCCGGAGCCAGTTGGGTTTACTTGTGGTCCGGCGGGGCCAAATTTTGGTTGCCCATCATCGCTTCGGGATTCGGAATGATGCTGCTTCCGATCGCCTACATCACGTTCTTTTTGATGATGAACAGCAAGCGGATACTCGGTGACGAAAAGCCCAAGGGCCTTAGCATGGTGATCTGGAATGTGCTCATGTTGTTGTCGGTGATCGGGGCGGTGGTTGCCGCACAAGCCGCGATCTCCGCCGAAATGGCCAAGTCCGATACAGTGCGGTTGCTCATTCTCAGCGTCTTAGGGGTCTACGCCGTGCTGATCGCCCTCGGTTTCGTCTACCGCTCGCGCCGCACGCAAGGATTGTCAAATTAGCAGCAATTTCAAAGTCACTGTCGGTTCAAGGAAATGGAGACAAGCATGAGCCAATGGACGAGTATCGCGGAAGCACGCACGGCAGCGTCGATTGGTGTCGATCGCGAGATACGCGGCTGGGTCCGAACGCGGCGCGATAGCAAGGGCGGATTCAGCTTCATCGAAGTCAACGACGGAAGCTCGATGGGCAATCTTCAAGTCGTCGCACCCGCGGAGTTGGCGAACTACGCCAGCGAGATTCAACGATTGGCGGCCGGATGCAGCATCGTTGCCGTCGGCGAAATCAAGTCATCTCCGGCCAGTGGCCAAGCGACTGAATTGCACGCGAGCGAAATTCGCGTGTTGGGTTGGGCCGATCCCGATGAGTATCCGCTGCAAAAGAAGCGGCACACGCTGGAGAAGCTGAGAGAGTGGGCGCACTTGCGTCCCCGAACCAACACCATCGGCGCCGTGATGCGCGTCCGCAATCGAATCAGTCAATCGATCCATCGATTTTTTGACGAGCAGGGTTTCCTTTACACCCACACGCCCATCATCACGGCGAGCGATTGTGAGGGGGCCGGTGAGATGTTCCGTGTCACGACGATCAACTTGGAAAAACTCGCCGCGTCGGGCAAGGCACCCAACTATGACTTGGACTTTTTCGGCAAGCCGACTTACTTGACGGTGAGTGGCCAACTTAATGGCGAGACCTATGCCACCGCGCTCGGTCGCATCTATACGTTTGGCCCGACGTTTCGCGCCGAAAACAGTCACACCAGTCGCCACTTGGCCGAATTTTGGATGGTCGAACCCGAAGCATCGTTCTTTGACTTGGCCGACAACATGAACCTCGCCGAGCGTTTCCTGAAGCGAATCTTCGCTGACTGCTTGAATGACTGTGATGAAGACATGCGGTTCTTTGAAGAACGCATTCAACCGGGGGTGATCGAGCAAATTCGTGGCGTGATCGAGCGTCCCTTTGCTCACATGACCTACACCGAAGCCGTCGACGTGCTCACCAAGTGCGGCCAAAAGTTTGAGTATCCGGTGAACTGGGGCACTGACTTACAAGCCGAACATGAACGCTACTTGACCGAACAACACGTGAAGGGCCCGGTAATCTTGACCGATTACCCGGCGACCATCAAACCGTTCTACATGCGAGTCAGCGACGACGGGCGAACGGTCGCGGCCATGGATGTACTGGTACCCGGCGTGGGCGAAATCATCGGTGGCAGCCAGCGTGAAGAACGACTGGACGTACTGTGTTCGCGGATGGCCGAAGCCAACCTTCGCGAAGAGGACTACGCTTGGTACATCGACACTCGACGATTCGGAACCGTTCCCCACGCGGGTTTCGGACTTGGGCTGGAACGCGCCGTTCAGTACGTCACGGGGATGCAAAACATTCGCGACGTGATCCCCTTTCCGAGAACGCCGGGAAGCGCCGAATTCTAAGGCGTTGGGAATTCTAATGAGCTGTGAGTTCTGATGGGCGTGAGTTTTGATGGGCGTGAGTTTTGATGGGCAGTGAGCAGTTGCCCGCCGTGGCGAGACTCGCGCCGTCGCCGACCGGCGCTCAACATCTGGGCAATGCCCGAACCTATCTCATCGCCTACTGGTCGGCTCGGGCCGTCAATGCCTCATTGATCTTGCGAATCGAGGACATCGATTCGCCGCGAATCAAACCCTGGGCGACCGAGCAAGCGATGGTTGACCTAAAGTGGCTGGGAATTGAATGGGACGAGGGACCGGACGTGGGCGGTGCCCATGGTCCCTATGTGCAAACCCAGCGAACCCACCTCTATCAAACCGCCTTGGAAAACCTAATGGCGGCGGGGCGAGTGTATCCTTGCGTTTGTTCGCGTCGCGATATCGAAACGGCAGCATCGGCGCCACACGCGGGAGATGAAGGTCCCGTTTACCCAGGCACATGTGCGAATTGGCAATTGGGCGACCCGCTTCCGGAGCCCGGTTCCTTTTGTTGGCGATTTCGATGTCGCACGGAACAGATGGACTTTGTCGACCACTTCGTCGGCACTCAATCTTGCATGCCAAGTCGCGATCTGGGCGACTTTCCCGTGACTCGAAAGACAGGCGATGCCGCCTATCAGTTGGCCGTTGTCGTGGACGATTCGTCCATGGGAGTGACGGAGGTGGTGCGCGGGATGGATTTGCTTCCGAGTACCTTTCGCCAACTAGAACTCTATCGAGCGCTGGGATGCCAACCGCCGACATTCAGTCATGTGCCGCTGGTGGTCGGAAAGGATGGCCGACGATTAGCCAAACGCCATGGGGATACGCGACTAAGCCAATATCGCGAATCGCAAATTCGGCCGATCGACGTCGTTCGCTGGGCAGCACAGAGCGCCGGATTGTTCAGCGACGCGATGGCGCAGACCAGTGACTTAACAGGTCTGCACCAAGAAATCATTCGAGCGTTTCGCTGGGATGTGCTGTCCCGCGAAACCGTTATCGTCGATCCAGGATCGATCTCGCTGAGGATCTAGACGCTTGCAAAGTGCCGGGATTACAAGCGGCCGTCTTGCTCGAGCATCTCTTTGTACTGGTCGCGTTCGCGGCGTGTCGCTTCGAGATCGAATATCAGATACTTCATATCCAATCGAAGCTGCGAAAGGGCCTCTTGCACCAGGTTCAGAATTCGGCGACGCCGAGTGCTGCATTCAATCACGCGAGTCAGGGCCGGGGCGACGGCGTCGCGATAACGAGCGGGAAGCGCTTCGATCGCTTGAGCCATCTCTTGCAGCTCGACGGGGGTTTCGTCAGCTCGGTTTTCAGCGTTTCCGATAATCTTTTGCATGCGAGAGTCGCTCCAGGGTCGCGGTCAGTTTCGTGTCACTTGTTGTCATCGCATCCAATGCACTCGCGATGCCGCGTCCCTGCGAAACCGCCGTCACAAGGCCATAAGTCGTTTGCTCCAAAGTGTTTACGCAAGGTTGGTGAAGCCCGCCGCAGAGACCCGCCGTTGCAAAATTGCAACACGGTTTCCCCTTGGCTTGCGAGCCTAAATCTTGGTATCCAAACACTTTAGGAACGAATCACGGTACTCGGCGACGGACGTGGCGTTTTCTCAACACGTTGTCGTGTTGGGACACCACGGACGTCACTCAAGTTGTAAGCGGTAGCGCGTCGAGCGGCGATTGTTTCGCGGCGGAGACACCGGGTCAACAATCAATGTCAACTCCGATTCCCTCAACCCCCGATTTCGCGTTCAACGTGCTGGTTCGGCAAACGTTGCGGGCGGTCGCGTCGGTCATCCGTGCAAACTGGACACTTGCAATCGCTGGATTCTTCTGGGTTGTACTCAACACAGGGCTAGCTAAACCCGCCTTGTGCCAGCTTTACGACGCCCTGGACGCTTATCCGCCGCGATGGCACCTGGATTATCAGGACTGTGATGCGAGGGTGATTTCTCATAGCCACTTGGCCGATGGCGGTTTGGACGGTCGCGCCTGCGAGACGATCACGCTCACCGCTTCCCTGGGCACGGAAGCCATTTTGGTCTATCCGATTGAACCCGTGCGGGCGATCAATGATTTGACCGCGAACGTGAGCGTAATGAGCGCACGCGATGGTTTTCGCATCGGTTTTCGAATTCGATATCCGTATCACCAAGATCAATCGAGTCGCCGTGCGAGTACCGCCTACGTGTTTGGCACCACCTACGAACGACCGGGCGAGTTTGCGTCGATTGGCATCGGTGCGATCGAGCGTGAATTGAAATTGAAGACGATTGCTTTGCGGCGCGAGTTTGGGAGCGATGCTGACTTGCGAGACCCGTACGTCGACGCGATCGTGATCAATGCGTACAGCGGGCCCGGAACCACAACTTTGCGGATCGACGAGCTTCACGTGGATGCCATGGTGCCAGTCGGCGACGTCGCATCGGGAGGATTGTTGGCCGCGCGCCGTGTGGATTCCCAGAATCCCACATCGCCGCCGGAAGCCAGGAATGACGAGTCACGGGCCGTCACCACGGCCTTTCCGATCGGTCAAGTCACGCGAATTTTGCAGCACAACGGCGAACCGCTCGCGTGGGTTCGCTCGTTGGGTTTCGATGCCGTGTTACTCGCGCGAGCACCGGATGCGGAGATCCTGCGTGAAGCCATTCGCGCTCGAGTGGTTGTTTATGCGCCACCGCCCACGGCACCTGATCCGAGTCTGCAAACTCTCTTGGAACCGATTGCCGGTTGGTATTTGGGCTCCGGCGTGCCACTGGATTCCGAGCGAGTCGATTCGGCGACAATCACCAGCCGGCGGCTTCGTAGTTGGCCGACGATGTGGCAACGTCCGATTGTCGCGGCACCCTTAGAATCGCGACGCCAGTACGAGCCGCTTGTCGATGCGATGATTGATGACCTGCCGCCACCGATCCGCGGCTTATCAGGGGAAGAAGAAATCCTCGGTTTGACCAGTCACCACGCCGCGCTTAGCGATCGAATCGAGCTTGCGGTAGGAATCACGTCCATGCCTCCAGAATCATTGTTGGTTCAAGCGGATTCGATTGCCGATCGCATCGGAGCACCACGGGTCGATCACTTTCGATGGCACGCGATGTGGTTGCAAACGATCCGTTCGCTGGAAACTCGGCCGCGCGCCATCCTGTTTCGCTCCACTCGTTCACTCGCCTCCGGAACGCCGCTGGATAGCCAGCGCAGTATGGCGTTGAGCTACGTCAATCGTACGATCGCGATGATCGCTCCGTGGATTGCCAACGCGACACCCCAGCCACGACCGATGGTCTCTGGTGCACCGTACCACGCTGGCCGATTGAGCGCCGGGTCCACCGAGATCTTTTTACTCACGACGGCGGCAACCCGTGGCGCAGAGATTCTGGCGGGTGATGGCGCGTCCATCGAATTGTCATTTCCACCAAGCGACGCTAACAAAACGGTCTGGCGACTGACACATTTTTCGGCCGAACGGATCCCCGTCCAAATATCGTCGCGCGGTGCCGTTGCCCAAATCGTATCGCCCGACGCCGTCGAAATTTTGTTCGCAAGCGGCGACCCGAGTTTGGGAGGCCAGCTCAGTTCGTCGGCGAGTCGGTTCGCACGCCAGGCTGGATTGGATCGTTGGCAACTCACCGACGAAGCCGTTCGTCGCTCGGTGAATGATTGGGGATTGGCAGCGTCAGCACGTGTGTTGAGAGATTCCGCATCAAGCAATTTAGCCAACATCGCTGCACAGACACTTGCGGATGCCGAACCACTTTTTCGAGCCGGTGACATCGAAGCGAGCTTGCGGATGGCGCGCCGTGCGGACGCCTGGGCCCTGCGTAGTGATTGGCAATTGAACGAAGCATTGATGCCGGACTGGCCTCGCCCGACTAGTTGTCCACCAGCGCTCGTCGGTAACTTACCTGTTCAAATTGCATGGACTCCGTTGCTTGCCGACACGGGCTGGGGGACAAACCGTCTTCCGACCGGTAACCTCGACGATGCGCAATCGCTCAGCGGAGCAAACTGGGGTTTTGGTCGACGACTGCAAGGTCGGGCCACCAGCGAAGTTGTCTTGGTGCGACGTGGGGCGATCGCCGGCGGTGCCCTGCAAGCGAAGGTGACTCCGTTGACGGACGAACAGCTCCCCGGCGGCTATGAGGGCACGGTCGTCCAAATCACCAGCCCAGGCGTTCGTGTGCCCGCCGGATCGGCGATCCGAATCGATGCCATGGTTCGCACCATCGGGTTCGGAGGCCCACATCAGGGACTGCTGGTCTACGACAGTACGGGCGGTCAAGAGATGGGGACGTTGATCCGCGGCCGACCCGCCTGGACTCCGGTTCGATTGTATCGCCAAACACTCACCGAATCCGAAGTGCGAGTGATGTTCGAATTGATCGGAGCTGGCGAAGTGATGATTGACGACGTGCAATTGAGACTCTGGGATCCACCGAAAACCCCTCCTCCCCAACCGCGACCGATTGCGTCGGATGAGTTAACGTATTAGTTCTCCACCAGTCTCGCTCACCCATTCAGCAACAAGCCATGCAACAAGTCAAACTCTTTAAAGGCGTCGATTCGGATATTGCGGAACTAGAACGCGAAATCAATCGTTGGATGCGAAAAAGCGGTGCACGTATCCTTTCCATGACCGGTAACATCGCGCCACACCATTCCCAGCCCAATAGCAGCATGGGCGGCGGTCTCAGCTCTTTTGCAGCAAGCGACGTTCTGGTCATCGTGATGTACGAAGTCGATAAACCAGCGTAAGTCGCCAGCACCCGTAAATTGCCAGCGCCCGTTGCTTTCCGACAGCGTTCGCTTCATTGCTGAAAAAGTCGCGAACCCGAGCCCGTTCGTCGCGTCTGAACAATGCAGGTTTTTTTTCTTGCCTTGGACTAGCCTCGGTGAGATAATGGGCCTGTCGGGTCGTGATGACGCGTCACGACTAACTTATTCAGTACGAACCGTCGGCTCATTCTGGTTGGCACCGGGCCGAGCTTCGTCAAACAAAGTTAACGAAAGGAAGGTGATCAAGTGGATTATTGCTGTACTAGCCAACGGGGTGGAAACCCGTAGTTCAAGTCGGCGGGCCGATGCTATGGCATGGCCACCCCACTCGTTTGTCTTCTTCAGAGAATAGGTCTCTGTTGAGAACGCGAGACTAGCGACCCGTTTGTCAAGATTCACCTTGGTCTTGGCAAGCGGGTTTTTTCGTTACATCGCATGATCCGCCCATGAGAGTGCTCGGTTGAACGTCAACCCAGTGGGCTACGGCTCGCTCGAAGGTGAACCCAGCGAATTAGCCATGCGAGTTCGCAATGCTAGTTAAATCGGTTGGCTCTCACCCCGGGATCGGGATAGATTGGTGCGACTCATCCTTTCTCGGAGTTGCCCACCTTGTTTCGACATCGACTCGCCACCATCGTACTCGTTCACTGCTTCTGCGTCGGTTCATCGGCGTCTCGCTCGTCGGCGGATGATTTCCCGGCGATCTACAACAGTGACACGCTTACCGACGCCCAGCCCATACCGGCGCAACAAGCCGCCGCCACCATGCGCGTGCCCGACGGTTTTAGCGTCGACGTTTTTGCGAGCGAGCCCGATGTCCAAAATCCGATCGCTGTCGCTTGGGATGTTCGAGGCCGAATGTGGGTCGCCGAGAACTACACCTATGCCGAACGACAACAACGGTTCGATCTGTCGCTACGCGATCGAGTGGTCGTGTTGCATGACACTGATCACGATGGTCGCGCGGACTCGAGAAAAGTCTTCACGGACAATGTGCAAATGCTGACGAGCGTCGAAGTTGGGCTTGGTGGCGTTTGGCTGATGTGCCCACCTCAATTGCTATTCATTCCGGATGCTGACGGTGACGACGTTGCGGATGGACCCGCGCAAGTCATGCTCGATGGTTTCACGGTGGCTCAGGACAACTACCACAACTTCGCGAATGGTTTGCGTTGGGGGCCTGATGGCTGGCTTTACGGACGCTGTGGACATTCATGTCCCGGACGGATCGGAGTTCCCGGATCAGACGATGCGGCGAGAATTCCGATTGACGGAGGGATTTGGCGTTTTCATCCAGCCAGAAAGGTCGTCGAAGTTTTGTGTCACGGGACCGTGAATCCTTGGGGACACGATTGGGACGAAAATGGTGAGCTCTTTTTCATCAATACCGTCATCGGTCATCTATGGCACCTGATGCCCGGCGCCCATTTCAAAGAGTCGTTCGGTGAAAGCATGAACCCGGCGGTCTACGAGCGTTTGGACATGATCGCCGACCATTACCACTTTGACACCAAGTCCAACTGGACAGAAAGTCGTCACGGCAAGGCAAATGATTTTGGTGGCGGTCATGCGCACATCGGCATGATGATCTACCAGGGCGACGCGTGGCCGGATACTTATCGAGGCAAACTCTTCACACTGAATATGCACGGTTATCGTGCCAACGTCGAACGGTTGCAGCGCCAGGGTGCGGGATATGTGGCCAAGCATGATCCCGACTTTTTGATTGCCGAAGATCCCTTCTTTCGCGGTGTCGAAATCACTGTTGGCCCCGACGCAAACGCATATGTGATCGACTGGAGCGATACCGGTGAATGCCACGAGAGCACGGGAGTGCACCGGACGAGCGGAAGGATCTACAAAATCAGCTACGGCGAAGATAGCTCTGTCGAAACGATCGCCAAGCCCAGTTGCATGTCCGGCTCCGGCGAGCTCGTCGGCCATTGGAAAGACTACCAAGCTGGAAAAACCACTCCCGAATCTTTGCGCGCGTTACTCACCAGCAGTGACGAACACTTGAGGGTCTGGGCGATTCGCTTGCTGACAGACGCTTGGCCCTTGGACACGGTGGTGGGGCCACTCGCCAGCGCGGTCTATCCCGACGATGATTTGACTCTTCGTGAGCTAGTGCGGATGGCTCGTGAAGACGATTCCGGATTGGTGCTGTTGACGTTGGCATCGACGCTACAGCGACTCGCGCCCGAGTATCGAATCGCCCTCGCCTCGCCCCTCGTCGAGCGAGCTGAGTTTGCCAACGATCGCGACCTGCCGTCCATGGTTTGGTTCGGGCTCATACCCGCAGGAGAGTCGAATCCATTGGCGCTCGCGAAACTTGCGACGCGATGCCAGTGGCCATCCACCAATCGGTGGATCGCCCGTTTCGTCATGAGTCACTCGGATGACTCCCCCGACGCATTGAATTACTTGCTTGCCAGCGAGATTTCTCATTCGGAACCTATGCAGCGCGAAGTATTGCAAGGGCTGAAACAAGCCGTGCGAGGCTGGACGTCGGCAACGAAGCCAGCGGCGTGGGACGCGTTTAGCGAAGTCGCCCAGCGGCATTCGCCGGACGTCGTCCTCGAACTCAGCACGCTGTTCGGAGATGGTCGCGCGCTCGACGAAATTCGCAAGATCGTACTCGATCCAAGCGTGGAACTTGCGACTCGCCGTACGGCACTGCAAACGTTGATCAATGCGAAGCCCGATGACTTGAGAGAGATTTGCGAAGCGGTTCTTGACGTTCGCCCGCTCAATGCGACCGCGATCAGCGGACTAGCGACTTACGATGACGCCGAGATTGGCAAGCGAGTGGCACTGAAGTATCGCCGATTCCTGGGACATGACCGTCCGGCAGTGATCGAGATGCTCGTTTCACGCCCCTCATTCGCCAGTGCGTTGCTGGAAAGTCTCGGTTCAGACAACAGTTCCATCCCCGCAAGCGATCTCACACCCTTTCACGCTCGCCAAATCATTGGGTATGGCGACGCGGCACTCACCAAACGATTGAGCGAGGTCTGGGGCGAGTTGCGTGATTCACCTGCGGATAAACGCTCGCTGATTTTGAGATTGAAGGAGCAACTTTCGCCGGAAGTGCTTTCCACCGCCAATCTGTCGGCGGGCCGTGAGCTATTCGCCAAAACCTGCGCCCAATGTCATGTGCTCTATGGCGAAGGTAGCAAAGTCGGACCCGACCTCACTGGGGCTCAGCGCTCGAGCCTCGAGTACCTTTTGGAAAACGTTGTGGATCCTAGTGCTGTGGTGGGCAAGGACTATCGCAACACGTCCGTGCTCTTGAACAACGGCCTCGTGCTGAACGGACTGATCATTTCCCAAGACTCCAAGACATTGGTGTTGCAAACGCCTACTGAGCAAAAAGCGATATCGGTTGCGGACATCGATGAAATCAACCAAACGTCGCTGTCCGCCATGCCCGCGGGAATCCTTGAAACGCTTGACTCCCAACAGCAACGAGATCTCATCGGATATTTGATGCACCCCACGCAGGTCGCGGTGCCACAAAAGCCCGCACAATGACCATCTGCGACGGAATGTCCGTGGACCAATCTTGGATAGGTGACTTCGGAAGCATACCTGTCCGACTACGCCACGCGTCGCGATTGTGGTGCGACCCCGAGTTGTTGTGTCAGATCCGCTTGGATACCACTAAATAGATGATCGATGAGACGCTTGGACTTACCCCAGTCAAAATACTGGCCCAAAATCCGAGTGCGAATCTCCATCTGGACCATGGTTGATTCATGGCGTAACAGCACCAGCAATTGGCCCTGATTGGTGTACAGACTCGACGGGATCTTGACGGTCAAGCCGCATTGTTGGACCTCTTGATGAACCTCGGCAACTTCAAGCGAATTCTTTGCGAGGACGCACATCAACGCCAGCAAAACGCGGCCTGGAGGCGCGATGAAACTTCCGCGCGCCCAACGCAGCGTTTTAATGCCAATCTTGTCGTAGATCGGAAGCAGCGCCCCGTTGAGTTTTTGGAGAGATACTCCGATGGGCGAAACCGCATCGAAAATCGCAAGCAGATCGTCTGCCGTCAATCCCGGCGTAACGCCCCAGCCGGCCGCAGCGATACGTTTGCGAGCGTCGGTGGCTGACAACACAGCTTGGTAATTGAGTTCTTGGGTCCACTCTGCGTGCTCGTCGCTATCGTCGTCGTGCGGCACCAACGTCGGGGTGAAAACCGCATCCGTCACGCTGATAGGTTCACGCTTTGGGTTGCCCCAAATCGTCGGTGACGACTCGACCATTCCGATCACCGCGGGTGCTTGTTTGACGGTGCCGGACAAACCGCTAGGTGCGACGGGCAATGTCTGACTCAAACCACAGACGGCACAGAAATTGACGGCGCCATGGGCGCCACAGTGAATACAGAACATCGCGGAATCCCTCGCAAATGGTGGATGTTGACGACATCCACATCGCTCCTTGGAAATGGTCCTATTCCATCGTCGCAAAACGGAATACTCGACGGCAAGAAGAGATCGGAAAATTGTGAGTAAGGAAGTATTGTGTCGTGGGGAATGAGTTTCACGATGCTGACTCCCCCACGCGATCTGATCCAACGACGAAAAGCTCGGGAAGCTGCGACGAATCGCGCTCACCCGAGCTTGTCGTGTGCATGCGGCTGTTATCCCAGCGCGTGGTGGGCAACCGATGCAAAGCCTCCGCCCCTACACGGAATTGGTTGCGACTCGACTAACGAGATCGCATGGTTTGGTTGGGCAGCGGAGTTCGCCGCACTGGTTGCGGTGCATAGCCTTCGTCGCCGACTCGCTCGGTATAGCCCATCGATTGGATGTCCGAGTTCGTCGGTGCATTGAATCGCTCGAGTGACTTGCCAGAGTCCGGTGCCGCATCCGGCACGGGAACTAACTCCGGTTCGCGACCTGGTAACTGCGGCGTATAGCGTTCGATCGGGTCGTTCGCCGGGAGCAAGTCCGAGGTGCTTTTGCCGAGTTGATCCAGCGGCATTCCGTTCACGTCGACCGGCTGGCGATAAGGCTCCAAGTTCAGTCCCAGTGGATCATTGCCAGGTCCGTCAAACATCATCTCCGGTGGTAACGTTTGGCCGACTGAGTTCACGCCCGACCCGATCATATCAGCGGCAGCGTTCGCATCTTGGATCGGCCCCTGACGTACTACACCCGGACGCGAGACACCCCACTGCAAGTGCTTGCCGGCACTACGCTCGCGAGCACGTTCAAGTGCATCCCAATAAGCTTTTTTGTTCCATGGCCCTTCGGCGATTTCGATGTTGTTATTGGACAGCTCCGTGCCCTTGAGCGTGTGGACATAGTTGATGGATTTGTTGTACTCACCCAAGGCTCGGTAATAATCGATTTGGGCTTCCGCACGACGTTGTTGGCTTTGCAGCACCACGTTGATTTGCGTACGACCTTGCTTGTATTCAGCCAATCGTGCTTCAACTTCGGTTTCATGCCACTGCCAACGTTGGGCAGCCGTCTGCGCTAGTTGGTAGTGGGTCGTGGTCTTGGCCACCGCATCCGAAAGTAAGCTGACCAGTAGTCGTTCGCTTTCTTGCAGCTTTGCTTTTTCACGAGCGATTCGAAGCTGTGCACCGCGAATCCTTACCAACTCGCGACGCGCACCGATGGCTGCCGGAGTGAGTTCGAATCGAATCGTGCCTTCCTGGAAGTTGCCGTCGGTCAATCCGCTCAGCGCGGTGGAACCGATCGCGGGGAAATCGCTTTGAGTGTCATCACCGATTCCTAATTCATCGCCGACCCCGACCCAGCGATACAAAAGCGAAACGTTGAATTCCGGGAGTATCTGGTTCTTGGCCGAGATCATTTCTAACTCGGACTGCTTGATACGAGTTTTTGATTGGCGAAGTTCGGGGCTGAGGTAGAGAGCTTGCGCCACACACTCATCCCAATCGAATTCAACGCGAGCCAGCGAGGGATCTTCAATCGGGCGAACCAGTCGACCGTCCGTGGCCGTAAGCCCCATCAACTCTCGCAGGATACGTTCATTGCCGTAGACACCCGATCGATCGGCGCCGGGCGTGTTCGCCCCGCTGAGCGACGACTCAAGGATTCCGCGGAATTGATAGTACTGGCCCACCGCCTGGGCCAATTCTTGGATTGTTCCGGTTCCGTTATCCAGTTGCAGCTTCGCGTACTCCGCAGTCGCAATCGCGCTGTTGCGAGCGATCGCGGCGGTCGAGACGGCTCGGTAAGCGACGTACAAGTTCCAATAAGCGACTTCGACGTCACGTACAAAGTTTCGAAGTTGGATCTCGTAGTCCGCAATCGAAATATCCTCATTCAGGCTCGCGAGAACCACGGGGATACGGTTGACCAGGGTGCCACGGTTTCGCATCAATGGATGCTGTACTTGAGCTTCGATAATCGCGGTGTATGAGCTGGGTACGGCTCGCGAAATGTTACTGACCGCCGCATTGTTGCGACCGTAAATGATCTGTTCCCGCAACGTTGCGACACCACCGGTGGCAAATCGCTTGCTCAGCGCGGCTTGCTGGGTCGTATCGGTTGCTTGCAGGATCTGCGGATTGATCGTGTTGAGGGCACCGACGTTTTGCGGACGGTCGGTGGTCCCGAAATTGATGAATCCGCTTGCTTGGGCATCAAACTCAGCCAACGCATCTTCGACGCCGCCAACTTGATTGGCTCGTAGAACGCCACGTGGGAGCGTACGGTTTCCGGCTCCGTCAACCGTCAACGGAATCGACTGGGTCGTCGACTGCTGGATCGCCACATCGTAAATGCTTCCGACTTGGTCGGCATTGGCACTGACGAATTGGGCGTTGACGTTTTGGCGGAACTCGGCGATACCGCCGGTCGTGATAAAGAATTTGGAATTCTGGAGCGCGATCGATACGCACTCTTCCAGGGTCATATCCCAGAATTCGTATTCGTGGTTCCCGATCGAGAGTGGACGGATTGCCTCCGTCGTCTCGGCAAGACTGGGCACGTCAACGTCCGGGTATTCAACCGCCGTCGCCGCGCTCAAGTAATGCTTGAGATCGGGTGATTCTTTAAGGAAAAATGGTTGCGTCGGCGCGCATCCGGTGGCCAACAGGATAGAAATCCCGAGCTGCAGATACGCGGCAATGCAAAACAGAGAACGATTCATGCCCTGGACTTCCGGAAGCGGTGCCGCCATGAAACACACCACACGAGTGCCGAGCGTTCTCGACAAGGTGTATCCCATCATGCGGGCCGAAGTTGGAAGCCCCCCCACGACCACGTCATCGAAATCACCAGCGGTGACATGATGAAATGATCGTCCGAGTGAGTTATCGACAAGCGACTAGGTAGACTTTGACGGTTCCCGGAAAATCTCTGAAGTTTCTCGTGGGACGATGATTTCCATGCAAACTTACTCGGTAGTGGGCAGAGTTTCCACGGGCAAGAACTCGGGGGTCGCTGGAGGTACCGGTTCGATGAGGACCGGCGCATCATCTACGTCAGCCGGAGGTGTACTCTCGTCCGCTTCCTTGGATTCCGCTTCCAAGCTCTCCAGCGGATCGTCCGAGATCATCCCCTCTTCGCCCGACAAACCATAATCGGGCCTGGCCGGCTTGGTGGTTTCTGGTGCCAGCACCGAGCGTCGCTGACCGGTTCGCATTGCTTCCCATGGCTTGGGATAGAAATAAAGATCGACGACGCGGGGACAATTCCCATCGTACAACCCCCGGTGTTCTGCCCGGTGCCACGCCATCGCTTCTTGGCTGCTGGGCGCGATGTGGTACGCGATTTTGCCGCCCAAGTAAGTCGGCCGATTGAACATCCGGCGATACGATGGCGGGAGTCGGTTACCCAAGGGGCCGATCACATCAATTCGAGGATGAACCGGTTGTGTTTCCCGCTCGGGATGGTGGGCAAACGAGATCGTTGGCGCCAGCGCCGTGGTGAACATGGCGAGGGCGAGTAACACCAACCGCGTTTGGGTCGCTGTGAAACTTGTCGATGGATGCATCATGGTTGCCTTGCGTCCTTGGCGCTGAAGCCGACTGTCCAGTCATTACAGTGCTTCTTCGACGATCGACCGCTTCAAGCATGATGCGCGGGTTGAGCAATTCGATCGCTACGAGCGAATTCGCATGCACAATGCGTGCTGTCGTTAGGCCTTTCTTGGTCGGTTCGTCTGTTACGACCCATAACGTCGATCACGACCGATAACGTTGACCAAGTACAAGTAGGCTAACGAGCCAGATCGAACCGAACACGATGGGTGCCACGCTGGGAAACTGCGCCGTCGCGATGGATCCGACCAGAAACAGTCCGCCGAGCACGGCGCAGCCGCCCCACAAGTGCCCCGACATGGCGATGAAACCGAATCCGCTCAGCGCCGACGCAATCGGAAATAAGGCGGATTGGTCGACGCCACCGATCAACAACAACGCGTTCATCACACCCAACGTCGCCAAGTATCCGATCCAGATCGACCATATCGGTCGCTCGGCAGCAGATCGAGGCAACACGGCGCCGCTTCGTGAACGATAGATCAGCATCGCCATCACGATCATCATCACTATTCGCGGTCCCCAATAAGCCACCTGGCTGGCAACGCCGGCCAACAGGAGCGAGTTCATCGCGAGGTGGGCAATAAAAATGACGACGCCTAGCAGCGCAAGTGTCGTGCCCCACGACGCAAACGAACCCTGGTGCTGGTCCCGCCGTAACTCGCGAGCGACACGGTCGAACAACCCGCTGCCAACCGCGTGCACTGGCTCGCCGTCCAGGTATCGCCCAAGATCATCGGCGAACTCGTCAGCGGTTCGGTATCGTTCGCTCGGTTCGTAGTGGATCGCCTTGAGACAAATGTTTTCCAAGTCGATCGGCACGTCACGGCACAAACAGCGCGGCGAGGGCGGTTCATCTTGAAGCACGCTACGCAAAACTTCGGCCACCGTGTTTCCCACATGCGGAGGTCGTCCAGTTAGCATCGCGTAGAGCATCGCCCCGAGCGAGTAGATATCCGTCAGCGAGTCGCCGTCACCGCGACCGCATGCCTGTTCGGGACTCATGTAGTGCGGAGTGCCGAGAACTTGACCGGTCCGAGTGAGCAGCGTCCCTTCGCGATTCCACTTGGCGAGTCCGAAGTCGGCGATCACCGGTCGCACGCCATCATCCATCAACACATTGTCGGGCTTCAAATCGCGGTGCACGATCCCCGCACGATGAGCAAACGCAGTCGCTCGTGCGACATCGTTCAAGATCGTAGCCGCGGTCCGATGGTTGATCGTCCCGGCGTCCATCTGTTTTTGCAGGGTCGGTCCATCGACGAGCGACATAGAAAAGTAATCATAACCTTGCCAATCGCCGATTTCATGAATCGCCACAATGCCGGGATGTCGCAGACCGGCAACGGCAGCGGCTTCGCGTCGAAATCGTTGCCGCTCTTCATTGCTGGCCAACAGTCCGCTATTGATCAGTTTCAACGCGACCGGCCGACCTAGCCCCTGTTGGGTCGCACGATAAACCACGCCCATTCCACCACGAGCCAGCTCGGCTTCGATCCGATACTTTCCCACACAGGTCCCCACGGAAAGCGGCAGACTTTCCGTGGCGGTTTGGTCAAGCCAATGATGGTTGCGAAAGAAGCTTTTCAGTTCGTCGGCATACTGTGGAAACGTCCGCAAGTAGACGTCCACATTCGGCCCCTCTCCATGCTCGCGCCGCTGCAAATAATCCGCCATGACCGATTCCAGCGAAAAATCCGCCTCGGTACCTCGACCTTCGGCGGACTGGTTCGCGGCATTCAAGGAAAGTGTGACCGCGTGATCGGGATTCGGTTTCGGGACGGAGGCCGACATCTTGCTTGTCCAGTCGATGGTCGACGCACGAAAATAGCTCGTGCGAACGAACAAAATTGGAAAGCATCATACGATCGTCGTCAAACCACATTTCCGATTCGTACAACCGAAGGATGCTCGGGCGGGAGATCACTGCTCGAATCACTCGTCAGTGACGCAACCTTCGCTGGCGCTTTTGACGCATTTGATGTATTTAAACAAAGTCCCGCGTGTGGCCTTGAACGGCGGTTGTTTCCAGGCGGCACGTCGCGAGGCGATCTCCGCTTCGGTAAGGTCGACGTCCAGGCGGTTCGTTTCGGCATCAATACTGATGACGTCTCCATCGCGGATCAAGCCGAGCGGTCCACCGACCTGGGCTTCGGGTGTGATGTGACCGACGATGAAGCCGTGGCTACCACCGCTAAAGCGTCCGTCGGTCAGTAGTGCCACATCGCTGCCAAGGCCCGCGCCCATGATCGCGCTGGTCGGAGTCAACATCTCCGGCATGCCCGGTCCACCCTGCGGTCCTTCGTAACGGATCACCACCACATCGCCCTTGACGATCTTCTTGCCTTCAAGGGCCGCCACCATGTCTTCCTCGCTGTCATAGATTTTCGCGGGACCGGAAAACTGCAATCCTTCCTTGCCCGTGATTTTGGCGACAGCACCTTCGGGAGCGAGCGAGCCCCGCAAGATTCGAATATGACCGGATTCTTTGATCGGCTTTTCGATGGTAGCCACGATCGTTTGTCCGCTCTTGAGCCCGGGCAACGATTCGAGGTTTTCGGCGAGGGTGTTGCCGGTAACGGTCATGCAGGAACCGTCCATCAAACCTTTCTCGAGCAAGTACTTCATCACCGCTGGCGTTCCACCGATTGAATGCAAGTCCTCTTGAACGAATTTGCCACTCGGTTTGAGATCGGCAAGGTAGGGGACGCGATCGCTGACACTTTGAAAGTCATCGATCGTTAGGGGCACATCGACGCTACGGGCCATCGCGATCAAGTGCAACACTGCATTGGTGCTGCCGCCCAACGCCATGACCGTCACCATGGCGTTCTCGAACGCGGCGCGAGTCATGATGTCACGGGGTTTGAGGTCGAGCCGCAGCAGGTTCAAGATCGCCGCGCCGGCCGCTCGGCATTCGGCGTGCTTTTGCGGGTCTTCGGCCGGCGTGCTTGCCGAATAGGGCAACGTCATCCCGAGAGCTTCGATCGCGGTTGCCATCGTGTTCGCGGTGTACATGCCTCCGCAGGCTCCGGCGCCGGGACAGCTCTTGCGAACGATTTCCTGTCGTTCCTCCTCACTGATTTGGCCAGAGATGTACTGACCAAAACACTGGAACGCGCTGACAATGTCAAGTTTCTCGCCGCCGCGGAATCCCGGTTTGATCGTGCCGCCATAAACCATGATTGCGGGTCGATTCAGTCGTCCCATCGCCATCAAGCAACCGGGCATGTTCTTGTCACACCCCGGCAATGCGACGAGCGCGTCGTACCACTGGGCTGCCATGATCGTTTCGATCGAATCGGCGATGAGGTCGCGGCTTTGCAGCGAGTAGCTCATGCCATCCGTGCCCATCGAAATGCCGTCGCTCACACCGATGGTGTTAAAACGCATCCCGACCATTCCCGCTTCGGTGACACCCAGTTTGACGTGACCGGCAAGGTCCAGCAAGTGCATGTTGCAGGTGTTGCCGTCGTACCACATGCTGCCGATTCCGACTTGCGGCTTGTTCATGTCGTCCGGCGTCATCCCCGTTCCGTAAAGCATCGCTTGCGACGCGCCTTGAACTTTGGGCTGGGTGACATGTCGGCTGTAACGGTTCAGCGGTTGGTTCATGAGTCGATTGAGCGCAAGAGATGATGGGCAAACACGAGGGTCAAAAACATGACGAGGCCACCGAACATCGTGCGGCCGGGCCAGATTATGATTGTTGGTGTGCGATTGACCAAGGGACAGTGCCCCGCAATAACCGGCCAAGTAGGTAAAGAAATGGATCGTCCTGTCGTCGGGTGGCTTCGATTCGCCGCCGCTACCTTGTTTTTTATGAGTGGACTCGGATTCGCAAAGGTTCGCGCCGAGCAGGATTTCGAGAAACAATCACGATCGCTCTTCGACGGAGAAACCCTTATCGGCTGGGAAGGCAACGCCTATTGGTTCCGCGTCGAGGACAAAGCCATCGTGGCCGGCAGACTCGATGAAAAAATTCCGCACAATCAATTCCTGTGCACCACCACGACGTACGACGATTTTGAACTTCGATTGGAAGTCAAATTGGTGGGCGAAGGAAACAATGCAGGGATCCAATTTCGCTCCAAACGAGTCCCCGATAGCACGGAAGTCTCGGGATACCAAATGGACGTCGGCGGCGCTTGGGACCGGAGCGTTTGGGGAGCGATCTACGACGAATCTCGACGCAAAAAGATGTTGGCCGAACCCACCGCCGAAGTCAGCCGGACGCTCAAGACGGATGACTGGACCGAAATGCGACTGGTTTGCCAAGGACCACGCATCCAGATTTTTGTCGGTGGTATCCAAACGGTGGACTACACCGAAACCGACGACTCGATCCCTCGAGCTGGCGTGATCGGGTTGCAAATCCACAGCGGCCCGCCGACCGAGGCTTGGTATCGGAACATTCGGATCTTGAGCATGTCCCAGCCGGACCCGGATGCTGCGAACGTCCCGGGCGCCACGAAAGAATAGATTGGCCGTCGCCCAGCCGTCGTAGGTCGATTAGATTGTGGGCCGCTTTGAAAAACTACGCCCCCACCAGCCCCCCACGTTCTCTTGAAAGCCAACATAGTTCTCTTGCCGGGCGACGGCATCGGTCCCGAGATCGTCGAGCAAACACACCGTGTCTTGGTCGCGATCGCGAAGCAGTTCGGTCACGATTTTGAGTTCTCGTCCCACGCGATCGGCGGGATTGCCATCGACACCTGCGGCGATCCGTTACCACAAGCCACCGTCGATGCGTGCCGAGCCAGCCAAGCGATCTTGCTCGGGGCAGTCGGCGGCCCCAAGTGGGATGATCCGTCGGCAAAGACTCGCCCCGAAGCCGGACTGCTGCGGATTCGCAAGGAGCTAGGGCTATTCGCAAATTTGCGTCCCATCCGCATGTTCGCCGAATTGGCCGACGCGTCACCGCTCAAGCCCGAGATCATTCAAGGCACCGATATCCTTTTCTTCCGCGAACTCACCGGCGGGATTTATTTCGGCCCCAGCGGCCGCGAGGGAAGCGGTGCGACCGAATCGGCTTACCAGTCGATGGTCTACAGTGTTCCCGAAGTCGAACGCGTTGTGAGGTTGGCTGCCCAGGCCGCTCGAGGTCGGCGGAATCATTTGACGAGTGTCGACAAAGCGAACGTGCTCGAGCCAATGCGATTGTGGCGTCAAGTCGCTGCCCGGGTAATGAAAGAAGAATTCCCGGATGTCGAATTTGATGTGGTGCTGGTGGATTCGATGGCCATGCATTTGATCAATCGCCCCCGAGACTTTGACGTGGTCGTCACTGGCAATATGTTCGGTGACATTCTGACGGACGAAGCGTCCATGTTACCGGGGTCGCTGGGGATGCTTCCAAGTGCTTCACTGGGCAGCGACGGACCTGGGCTCTACGAGCCGATTCACGGCTCAGCACCAGATATCGCTGGCAAAGGAATCGCTAATCCGCTGGCAACGATTCTCGCCGCCGCCATGTTGCTGCGACATTCGTTGTCACTCGAGAGCGAGGCCGCGACCATCGAGTCAGCTGTCGAGAAAGTACTTGCCGACGGTTTGCGAACCGCTGACATCGCTCGCGGTGCAAAGTCGATCGGCACCATCGAGATGACAGATGCGGTCATCACGCGACTCGGGGCGTAGTGTGCTAGTGCTTGCAGCCACACCCGACGCTACAACGTCCGATTTGTCAGGCAATGTCGTCCATCCGTGGTTGACGTCGGGCACCTATATCTTGCTCGCCGTGATCCTCACGTCGTTGGGGATCGCCACCATTGTCGGTCTGATTCTGTCGCGACGCGAAAACCTAGGGATCGAATCGGCGCTCATTCGTCGCTTCAATCATCGCATTCGCGTGTGGTGGATGATGACGGCGATCTTGGTGTTCGGCTTCCTGTTGCACCGAGTCGGCGTGGTGATTCTGTTTGGGTTCGTGTCGTTTTGGGCGCTGCGTGAGTTCATCTCCATGACACCAACCCGGCGGGGTGATCATCGCACTTTGTTTTGGGTGTTCTTTGTATTCACTCCGCTGCAATACTTTCTCATCGGGCTGGGAAGCACGCCGCCGAGTTGGTTGGTGGGGACGAGCCAAGTGGATTTTTATGGACTCTACAGCATCATGATCCCGGTGTATGCGAGTTTGTTCATTCCCGCTCGGGCCGCGATCGCTGGCGATTACAAGCGATTTCTCGAACGCAGCGCCAAGATTCAAGCGGGACTTCTGATTTGCGTCTATTCGCTCAGCTACGCGCCAGCGCTGTTGGACCTGCGAATCCTTCGCACCGGCGGTGTACCTTGGACGGGTAGCAACGTCAGCTTGCTGGTCTTCTTGGTGCTCATCGCACAACTCGCCTCCGTGCTCGAGCGTGCCTGGAGTCGCTTAGCCGGGCGACACGTGATCGCGGAAAAGATCAACGCTTCACGCACTTGGGAAGGCTTCTTTGGATCGATGGTCACGACGGGGCTTATCGCCGCATCGCTTTACTGGGCGACTCCGTTTTATCCCTGGGAAGCCGGCATCCTCGGTGCCGTGGTGACGGTGATGGCAAGTGCCGGCACGCTAACCATGAGCGCCATCAAACGCGACCGTGGCGTCACCGACACGGGGACGCTGGTCCAAGGCCACGCGGGAGTCCTCGACCAGATCGACAACGTCTGTTTCGCCGCCCCCGTTTTCTATCACCTCACTCGATTCTTTTTTACGTAATGATCGAGTGGCTACTACCTGCAGCCCATGACGCTTACTCTCTTTGATACGCATGCTCACCTCAACTCTGACGCGTTTGAGAACGACGTCGCCGTTGTCATTGAACGTGCGAAAGCCGCTGGAGTGGTAGGGATCAATGTCATTGGTGTCGATGCCCCAACGAGTCGACGGGCTTGCGACTTGGTGGCACAGTATCCCGGCTATCTATTCGCGACCGTGGGGATCCAACCGAACTATGTCGCCAAGGCAACCGATGAGGACTGGCAAGCGATCCAAGAGATGGCCGGATTTCCCGGTGTTCGGGCGATCGGGGAAACGGGACTGGATTGTTATTGGGACGATGCCCCTTTGGATATCCAACGATTTTATTTTGATCGACACATTGAACTTGCCATTGCCACATCGCTGCCGATGGTCATTCATATGCGAGAAAGCGCCCGCGAGATCGTCGACCAGTTGCGATCCCACTCGCGATTGCCGTCGGGCGTCATGCATTCGTACACCGGCGACTGGGACATTGCCCAGGCATGTTTGGACTTGGGGCTCGACATCAGTTTCGCGGGAATGGTGACATTCAAAAAGAGCGACGAGCTACGCGAGGTGGCGCGCCGAGTTCCGCTGGATCGGTTGCTCATCGAAACCGATTCGCCCTACCTTAGCCCGGAGCCGTTTCGCGGCAAGCGACCCAATGAACCGGCGCGTGTGGAGCATACCCTGCGTTGCCTTGCCAAAGTACGAGAAGTATCCGCAGCGGAGCTTGCCCTGACGACCACCGCCAACGCACGACGACTTTTGCAATTGCCGTAATGCCGATGTCGAGTGATCCCGCCCCGTCGTCGATGGCTGAAAAGCAATCGCCGCCCACGTCGCGAAAACGATTCAGTCTCGCCACGTTGTTGGGGATGACCGCTCTGGTCGCACTGCTGCTAGCACATGTCAATGCCGTTCGTCGACTCGAACAAGCGACCGCGGAGTTGGGAAAACTGAGACGCGAAACGGGTTACCTCAGCGAGTCGGCGTCGAACGAAATCGCGGCCGCCCGGGCTCCCAACGACGAACCGCTCACGTATCGCGCTCGTGTACGAATACCGGATCTCGTTAAATACCGCGTCGCGTACAGTTCGCTTTGGCCCTCTGGGGCGAGCGGACCGCAGTGGTTTGCGGCTGTCGACGTTCCGCCGGGCGAATCGGTGGTCACGGTCCGCATTCTCGAAGATCCCCGCGACCAAACTTGGAAAATCACTACAATTGTCCGATCCGAGCTGGGCACGAAACGTGTCGCGACGGTTTTACCCATGGACCACGTGCGTGTGTTCCGCGGAACCCATGACGCCATGAGTATGGGAATTGGCCGCGAAACTCAAGTCGCACAAGCCACGGAGTCGATCCGATTGATCGACGAACGCTGGATTGTCGGCGAAGGCGGCCTGCTACTGTATGGCGACCGTTCACCCCAGCAAGATCAAATCGGCGTCTATGCTGAACTACAACCCGACGATCGCCCCCTGTAAACTCCTTGCCCACTGACTGTTGACAACTTTCCTATGCCTCGTGATTTCTTGAAGGGTGCTGCCGACGAATACGATGTCGTCGTGATCGGAAGCGGATTGGCTGGCATGACATCGGCGAACATTCTTGGCCGCGCCGGTTACCGTGTGTTGCTTGCGGAACAGCATTACAAACTCGGTGGATTGGCGACCTGGTTCCTTCGCCCGGGTGGACACATCTTCGACGTCTCGTTGCACGGATTTCCTCATGGGATGATCAAGTCCTGTCGTCGCTACTGGAACTCCGACATCGCCGATCGAATCAAACAGCTCCATAACATTCGCTTCGACAATCCGATGTTTTCGCTGACGACAACGTTCAATCGCGAAGACTTCACCAAGCTGCTCACGAGCCAGTTCGGGATCGCATCGCAAACGGTCAACGACTTCTTCGATACCGCTCGCGGCATGAATTTCTACGACGATCAAACCACGACCACGCGTCAATTGTTCGATCGATTCTTTCCAGGTCGTGACGATGTCGTGCGATTGTTGATGGAACCGATTACCTATGCCAACGGAAGCACGCTCGAAGACCCCGCGATTACCTACGGAATCGTGTTTAGCAATTTCATGAGCAAGGGCGTTTTCATTTACGAAGGCGGCACCGAAGATCTCGTCTCGCGGATGAAAAAAGAGCTCGAAAGCAACAACGTCGACATCCGCATCAATTGCCCGGTCGAGGAAATCGATGTCCGCGACAACCGTGTTGCCGCCGTCAAAATACACGGCCGCAACATCCGCTGCCGCGCGATCGTCAGCAACGCAAACCTGCGAACGACCATCTTAAAGATGTTGCCCCGCGAAGCTTTGGACAAAGGCTACGTGGATCAAGTCGAAGCGGTGCGATTGAATAACAGTAGCACGCAAGTCTACATGGCGCTCAAACCGGGCGAAGAAATCGACGAATCGACTGGCGATTTGTTCTTCACGAGCACCGCAAAAGAATTCCGCACCGACTTGCTCCTGAGCCGTGATATCACGAGCCGCACGTTTAGTTTCTACTATCCCAGCACCCGACCAGAGGGCAAGCGGCGGTTTGCGATCGTAAGTAGCACCAATGCGAACTGGCGTGATTGGGCGGACCTCGACGACGACGAGTATGCCGCCAGCAAAGCGGACCTTGTCGAAACGACCCTCGAGGCTCTCGAACGATACATCCCCGGAGTGCGGAACAAGATTGATCGCGCCGAAGCCGCCACACCGCGGACGTTCAACCACTACACTCGACATGAACTTGGCGCGAGTTTTGGCACCAAGTTCGAAGGGCTCGGCGTCAGTCGTGAATTGCCGAAACAAATTGGCGGCATGTACCACGCGGGAAGCGTTGGCATCATCATGAGCGGCTGGTTGGGCGCAATCAACTACGGCGTCATCGTGAGCAACGAAGTCGACCAACTACTAAGCCAACAAACATCGTCCGTGTAATTCGCCATGAGCGGAAGACCCGCTCTCCGAACAATCCATTCCTCGCAACGCCACACGTAACATGTCCCTTTGTCGAATCAAACTATCCAGCGGCGAGTCGGAATACGCGATTTACCGCGACGACCACTTTTGCCCGCTGAGTCGATTGATCCGTGACGTTCCACACCAGCGCGAGCTGTTTGACATGTCTCCCGATTGGTTCGACGCGCTGCCGGTACCCGACGATCAAGACTGGCAACCGGTTACCACATTGCTTTCGCCCGTACCGGCTCCGGAAAAGCTGATTTGTATCGGACTGAACTACCGCGACCATGCGATCGAAACCGGAGCGGACATTCCAACCGAACCGGTGGTGTTTAGCAAATTCAATACGGCCATCGTCGGTCACGGCGAAGCGATCGTGATTCCCTCCATTGCCAGCCAGGTCGACTACGAAGCGGAGTTGGTCGTCGTGATCGGTAAAACCGCCAAGAATGTCGCCGCGGCATCCGCCATGGATTATGTTTTCGGCTTCACGTGTGGCCACGATGTCTCGGCTCGAGACTGGCAAAAGGGTCGACCCGGTGGCCAATGGTTGCTCGGCAAGTCCTTCGACACGTTTGCTCCGTTAGGGCCCTGCGTTGTTCCTCGGCACAAGTTAATGGATCCCGGAAACGTGCGAGTTCAAATGTTTCTCAGCGGTGAAAAAGTTCAAGACAGCACGACGGCTCAATTGATTTTTGACATTCCGACATTGGTCGCACACCTGTCGACCATCATGACGCTTCACCCCGGTGATCTCATTTTTACGGGAACGCCGCCCGGCGTCGGCGCCGCCCGAAAACCGCCGCGTTTTCTGGCCCCCGGTGACACGTGCAGCGTCCAAATCGACGGCATCGGCCGTCTGACCAATCCGTGCATTGGTGAAATTCGTTAGACTCGCGACCAATGCATTGATCGCGTTTCAGTACTCCAACCCCAGCAGCCATTCCCGTGAGTCGAGTTGTCCATGTCGAGCACCCGTTGGTGGAGCATCATTTGTGTACGGTGCGCGACGCCACGACTCGGCCGAGTGAATTTCGTTTAGCGATCCAGCGTTTGGCAATTTTGTTGGGTGTTCGCGCGACGGAGGACTTGGCAATGAGCAATGTCGTCATCCAAACTCCGCTGGCCGGCGCACCGTCACGTCGTTTGGCAACGCGGATCGGATTGGTCCCGATCCTTCGAGCGGGGCTGGGCATGGTCGATCCGCTGTTGCAATTGTTACCCGACGCGGCCGTTTGGCATCTCGGGCTGTATCGCAACGAAGAGACTGCCGAACCGGTTCGTTACTACGACAAATTACCTCACCAGAACGCACCCAACGTCGCCCTCGTCCTCGATCCCATGCTCGCCACCGGCGGTTCAATCGATTTGGTCGTGCGACGGTTGATGCAGTGGGGAGTTGATGAAATTCGAGTGCTGAGCATCATTGCGGCCCAGCCTGGGATCGATCGAGTGGAACGAGACTTTCCGGATGTAAAATTGTTTGTGGCCGCCATCGACCCCGAACTCAACGACCAAGCCTTCATCGTCCCCGGGCTCGGTGACGCGGGTGACCGAATTTTTGATACGCCTCAACACCCATCCCTTTGAATCGATGCAGGGCTAACATGCAAACGCGGCTGATTTGTGGACTGGGAATCGCCGTGTTCATTTTTTTGGCTTGGTTAGTCAGCGATCATCGCCGCAAATTTCCGTTGCGTGTCGTTGCCGGCGGATTGTTCCTGCAGTTCTTACTCGCGGTGCTGGTCCTGCGAACCGTGCCCGGACGTTGGGTATTTCAACAAATCGGCGACGGTTTCTCTGCCGTGATGGCAACCGTGAATCGAGGCAGCGGATTTCTCTTTTCGGTCGGCGGCGACAACCCGCTGGGCGATTCGCTGCTCGGGACCTTTGCCTTTGGCGTCTTGCCCACCGTCATTTTTTTCTCGTCGCTGATGAGCATTCTCTACCATTTCGGCATCATGCAGCGGTTAGTTTGGGCGCTCGCTTGGTGCATGCGATTCACGCTGGGCACGAGCGGTCCCGAGACGCTTGCCGCCTCAGCCAACGTATTTGTCGGGCACACCGAAGCGCCGCTCGTGGTACGTCCCTACTTGGCCACGATGACTCGCAGTGAATTGTGCGCGATGATGACTGGTGGATTCGCGACGGTCACCGGTGGTTTGCTGGGTGTCTATGCCGGAATGGGGATCGACATCTCGCATTTAATGACCGCGTCGGTGATCAGCGCCCCTGCCGCCCTCCTGATTGCCAAAGTCATGGTCCCAGAACAACAACCCGAACTCGTATCCGTAGAGATGACTCTTTCCGCGCCCACAAACCACGTGAACGTCATCGGCGCTGCGGTGGACGGTGCGTCGGAAGGACTCAAGTTGGCACTCAATGTCGGCGCCATGCTGATCGCGTTCTTAGCCCTACTAGCACTCATTGACGTGATTCTCGCCGCCGGCTGTCGCGGATTGAACTTTGTCGACGATGCCGGAGTCGCCAAGTTGTCGTTGGGAGTCTTGCTTGGATATGCGTGCTGGCCGATCGCTTGGTTACTCGGAATCCCATCTCACGAATGTTGGGAAGCGGGTCGACTCATCGGGCTAAAAACAGTAGCCAACGAATTCATCGCGTACGACGAACTCGGCGCTCTCGCTCGATCGACAGACTCTCCGTTGAGTCCTCGCACGGTCACGGTGCTAACTTACGCGCTCGCCGGATTTTCGAATTTCGGAGCGATCGGAATTCAAGTCGGCGGAATCGGCGGTCTGGAACCGTCGCGCCGAGACGACTTGGCGAAACTCGGCCTGCGGGCCATGTTTGGCGGACTACTCGCCTGTTGTATGACTGGTGCGGTCGCCGGAATGTTGCTTTAGCAACCGCAATCCAAAGGCGTTCAAACCATGCAAATCAAAACCCTGATCGCCCTTTCGATCCTGCTACTGCTCATTGTTTTATCGATCGCGCTAAGCGATCCGAACGGTAACCGTTTGGCTGACGAACTCGTGCAACGACGTCGCCAGCAGGTCACGGCAGAACATGAAGCACGTGTGTCCGCATCCGAAACCAACGAAGTTCAATTGACACGTCGCCTTCGAGCCACCCTCGAGCCCACTTCGGGCATTTGGTCCGTCGAAGATCTAGGCACATCGCACTCTTTCGATTTGCCATTCAAACCGAAATCGCTCGCGGATGATCCAGCCGATGGGTCGGTGGAGTTGCCGACAGGCTTGGCCGAGCCAAACGACCAGCAAACGTCAACGGCCCCGTTGCTAAACGAGAGCGGCTATCTCGGAGCCAAGTCTTGCGCTCAATGCCACCAGGACAAGTACTCAACTTTTATCCATACCGCGCATCATTTGACAAGCGATTGGGTGACGCGGGAAAACTTGCAGGGCTCAAAAGTTCCACCCAAGAATCGATTGGAAATCGACGGCACCGGAATCTCGCTTGCGATCCGCGAGTCGAATGGGAAAGTCGAGCAGGTGGTAGACTTTGGCGACTGGAAATGTGAAGTGCCAGTGGACATCGTTACCGGATCGGGCAAAACCGGTCGAACGTTCTTGTTCTGGCACAACAACTCCCTTTTCCAAGATTACGTTTCCTACTTGAGCCTGACCGATGACTGGATCCCAAGCCCCGGTTTCGAAAACCGAGTGACATTCTCGCGCCCCATTCGAACTGGATGCTTGGAATGTCACATTACGTACATCCAAGAGCAACGTCCGCCGAATACCTACGACCGCCAATCGTTGATCTTGGGTATCTCTTGCGAGCGATGCCACGCCCCGGGACTGGATCATGTGGAATACCATCGATCCAACACGGATGACAAAGAACCAAAATTCATTACGCAGCCAAGCAAGTTGAGCCGCCAGTCACAACTTGAACTGTGCGGCCAATGTCATTCAGGAAACTTTAAACTGATTGGCAAAGCCTTCGCTTACCGTCCTGGAGACAGCTTGGCGGAACATCGACAATCGCTTTCCGATGGTGCAAACTCGGGGACCGGCGGAATCCATACGAGCAACCAATTGACTCGACTGTCCATGAGCAAGTGCTTTCAAGCTTCAGAAATGACTTGCACGAGTTGCCACAATCCGCATCGCAACGAAAGGGGCGACACCAAGACCTTCACGGCACGATGCGTCTCCTGTCACACCACCACTGACTGTGGGATGTCAGACCGGTTGAACGAGTCAGAACTCACCGAAGGCTGCATCGCTTGTCATATGCCCATCGGCAAGAACGAAGGCATGCAACTCGAGGCATCCGCAGGAAATTTTGCTGTCGAAATGATCGATCACTATATTCGAATTGATCGAGTGGCCACAGAGCATCACTTATCAAAGTAAGATCGTTATTTGGAGACAAGTCGCATGAACATCCGCATTTTCTCAGCGAAATCGGCCGCCAACCATTCATTGCTGGTGAGCATGGCGGTAACGATAGCGGTGATTTTCACGACGTCGCTAGGTGCGGACGAGCCGGCGATTAACGATTGGACGCTCAACTATCATCTCATGCATCCGGGCGGCGAGAGCATGCCTGCCGACCCGAATGCCGCATTTTATCTCGATGGCGTTTACCATTTGCACTACATCGTCTCGCATCCATGGAAGGAAGGTGGGTCGTTCAGCTTTGTCCATGTAACGAGTCCCGATATGCTCCACTGGACGTGGCAGACGACTAAATTGCAGCCTTCGTTCACTGGGCATGGAATGTTTAGTGGTACGGGGTTTATCACCAAAGATGGACGCCCCGCCGTGATTTATCATGGCCAGGGATCTGGTCGCAACCAGATCGCGATCGCCACGGACAATCAGTTGTCATCGTGGGAGAAACCATTTCCCGTCGACGTTCGTGATTCCAGTGGTACGGAGATTAACCTGGAACATTGGGATCCCGATTGTTTCTTGGTGGGCGACACTTACTACGCGATCTCCGGGGGCGAAAATCCGCCGCTTCTTAAGTCATCGGATCTGAAGACGTGGACGGTTGTAGGGAACTTTCTGAGTCATGAATTGCTCAATGTCATGCAAGGCGAAGACGTCTCTTGCGCCAATTTCTTTCCGCTGGGTGACAAGTGGATGCTGCTGTGCATCAGCCATGGACTGGGCTGTCGATACTATTTAGGCGAATGGGACGCCCCCAAGGAGCAGTTCGTGCCGGAGTACCACGGACGAATGAACTGGCGACGCAATGAGCAAAGTATTTACGGAAGGCCACCTTGGCGTGCCGATTTTTTTGCGCCTGAGAGTGTGGCCACACCGGACGGCCGGCGAGTCTTTTGGGCATGGCTCGCCACGATCGGAATCAACAACGGAAACATGAGCGGCAAATCGATCCAGTCACTGCCTCGAGAGGTCAGTCTGCCCGATGACGGTGTGCTGCGAATTCGACCGCTCCGCGAGCTCGAATCGCTTCGCCAGGATCACGTGCAGTACGACTTGATCAAGATCGATCGAGTCGAAACAGAAATCCGTGACGGTGTCGCGCCCATTGGGATGCCCATTGCTCAGTGGGACGGCGATTCCATGGAGATTCGGATGGTCGTCAAGCAAAGCGAAGCTGCGAGAAAGATGTTCGGGGTTACGCTGTTCAGTGATGGCAACGGCGACGGGCTTCCGATCATGCTGCGTCCGGAGACAGGTTCAATCAGAGTCGGTAGCACCGAGGCCCCATTTTCGATCGCGGATTTAGACGCTGACGAAGATCTCGAGCTCAGGATCTTTATCGACAAGTATCTGGTGGAAGTATTCGTCAATGACCGTCAAGCAGTGGTTGCCAGCTTTCCTGGCTATCTCGCGAATCGCCGATTGGCGGCGTTTTCTGTGGGTGCCCCGGTAACGCTTGAGCGTGTCGAGCTTTGGAAGCTACGACCTGCCAACGAGGGCTATCTCGAAGCAAAACGAAGTCGCATTTGGGAACCGAGAACTAACTAAGCGGTGCTTGATCGGTTAAACTGGTACGAATTGATTGTACATTCGCATGCGAGCGTCACGAGTAACGACGAGCTTGGTTCATGAAATTCGGCAAACCATTCGTTGCCATAGGAATGACTATCTCGGTTGCAGTGCTGGTGTTCATCCGGTCGCCAGCTCAACGCTCCGTCGGGCATGGCGAGTTTGCGATGACCCGTGTGGTCGCGGAAAGTACAGAGGCCACCGAACCCGAGAGAGTGACGACGCCCACGTTGGTGGGACGAGAAGTTTGTCGGGAGTGCCACTTGGAAAATTTCAACTTGCACGCGAACTCGGGGCACGCATCGACGTTTTACGATGCATCGGCAGCGGAAGTCGTCGGCAAGTTTGCCGGAACAAGTGTTGACACGGGCGACAGATTTGGCCGTTTCACCTATGAGACCGACGAACGTGGATTGCTCTACGTCCGACATCCGAATCATCCCGACCCATTTCACCTGCGGTACGCCCTCGGCTCGGGTCACCACGGAATTACGCTGCTATCATTGGTTCCTGACCCCCAAGACCAAACCACGATGGGTATCGAGCACCGTGTGTCTTGGTTCTCGTCGGACGATTCATTTGGGGTCACCCCCAGCCAAGAAGATGCCGACCCTCAAACCTCGATCGAATGGCTGGGGTTGCCGGTACGTGGCAAGGGTCTCGAGCTTTGCATTTCTTGCCACACAACCTCGGCTGAAATCGTGGACCAGGAGATTCATCATTTGGTCGCCAATGTGAACTGCGAGAAATGCCACGGTCCGGGCAGCGAACATGTGCGGCAAGCGCGAGCGTCGAAAACACCGCCGCCATTTTCGGTGGGTCAAACCGAATGGAGTACGGAGTCGGAATTGCGGTTGTGCGGAAGTTGTCATCGCATGCCCAAAGATATTCCACGCAAGTTGCTGCGGGATTACACCGACGACTTGACGCGTTTCCAACCAGTCGGACTGCTCCGAAGTAAATGCTATTTAGAATCCGACGGAGCATTCAAATGCACGACGTGTCACAATCCACACATGACGGTCAAAGCGAAATCACCCGCGGACTACGTCCAGGACTGCGTCGCTTGTCATCGCACAGACGTGGATGCACATACCAAGTGCCCGGTGTCGCCGCAGGAAGGATGCATCGAATGCCATATGCCAGCGGTTCAACTGGAGCATTTCGCTTTTCACGACCATTGGATTCGGGTTCGCACGAAGGAATGAGTCCATGACGCGATGCCACAATCGAATCGCAACGGCTTTCTGCATCTTGGTGATGCCAATTTTTGGCTGTGCTCAGCGTGTTGACCCAGTGAATGATCTCACGGAATCCGTCGTTCATCCATCCGGCGATGAGGATGTGGCCACGACGATTCAGGCACCAAGCCTCGGGCCAGATCAGGTGATCGCAAACTCCACAACGCCCCGGGCAAATCAGGCCACTTCCGCAAGTCCAGCCGAATTGGCGGAGGAGGCGATGCTTGCCCATGAGTCGGGAGACTTGGAGCGTGCCGATCGTTTGATACGAAAAGCGATCACCGTGGAGCCGCACGATCCCGATATCAATTTCGTCATGGGCGCTGTGTTGGCGTCCGAAAATCGATTTGCCGAGGCGATTCACTTGCTCGACAAACTCGTCAAGTTCCACCCGCAAGTCGCGTTACCGGTTCTAGGTCAAACTGGCGAATGGATGGAATTGCAAGGTGAATGGGAAAAGGCAGAGAGTCGGTATCGTTCGATTCTTGCGGAAATACCCGACGCGGCCGCGGCGCATCGCAAGCTCGCGTTCTTGTTGATGCGTCAAGGGCGTCGACTCGAATCCGCCGAACATCTCCGTCAATTGTGTCGACTTGGAAACGTTGAGGAGTTGGAACTACGGTCGCTGTTGGTGGGGATGGTGGCGTTGCCGAGCGACTCGGTACGTGATGAACTGGAGCCGATCGGAGTCGTGGGAACTGCTCGCTACCAAATTAGCCAACGTGATCAAGCTGGCGCGTTAAAGACGTTGGAGTCGACCTCGGAATCCCAAAGAGCGTCATCACTGCTGGGCCGCGTCTATGCGGAAGGCGAGGACTTTGATCGGTTGACGACCTGGTTTTCGAATCGTTCCGATTTGTCGACTAAGGCCGCCGACGAATGGGTGGCCAAGGGCGTCTATTTTGCACATGTCAACGATCACGCTGCAGCGGTCAGGTCCTTCGCCGAAGCGATCTTGCTGGATCCGACAGATAAGTTTGCGTATATCTCCATGAGTCGTTCGCTTGAAAAACTCGGTGCGGTAACCGAAGCACAAGCGACCGCGAATCGAGCACAGCTCATCGCAGAGACGCAATTTATCGGTGAGCAAATGGCGTCCCATCCCAGTCGTGACGAAGAAAGCATCTCCTCCTTGATTCGAATTCTTGAACAGCTCCAACGACCCTTTGAAGCGTTGTGTTGGCGAGCATTGCTGGTCATGTTTTCGCCATCCATCGATCAAAGTCAGCGAGAAACGATGATCGAGGAAATCAACCGAACGAGATTGGATTTATTGCGATCGCCTGATCCGCTCGCCACGCGGGAGTTCTTGCTTTGCGGAGTTGATGTCGATTCCTTCGTTGGCTCACTCATCTCCCCGTCCCGCCAGCCATGAGTCATCGGCATGAAGCGTTTCGGATGATCGTGACGATGCTCGGGGCGCCGCGGCAGGCGACGGCCGCATCCATCGTTGCGTTCGTCCTCATCGTCGCGGGCTGTGATTGGCGATCACCGGAGACGATGAAACCAGAAGCGGTTTCCGCTACCACCAAAGCACCTCAAGGCCAAGCGGAGACGGACTTCTTCGAGTTAGCAATCAGATTGCGTGAGCAAGGAAAGCTTGATGAAGCTGCCGATTCTGTCTACAAGTCACTGATTCAAGCTCCCGACAATGCGGCCGCGAAAATGCTAGCCGCCGAGCTGGAAGCCGAACGGGGAAAGTTTGAATTGGCGGCCGAAATCACCAGTTCCATTTCCTTCGATTCACCCGTGGGGGCATCCGCGATCGATCTACGTGTTCGCCTGCTAGTGAAGATCGAACGGTACTCCGAAGCGGCGGATGTATTGCTGGCGGCATTGGACGAGGGTCGCGAAGAGACGCGGTGGCGACATGAGGCGTGGAAATTGCTCAATCATGTCGGACGACGCGAAGAGGCATCGACGCAAGCACTCGTTCTCTGTCGGATGGGTCAAGCGACCGAGCAACAACTACTGTCATTAATCAACCAGGTCCGTTCGTTTCCTACGCCGGAGATGATTCCGCATCGAGACGAAACGGCGTTCCATCCTGGGTTGGGTCGGGCACGGTGGTTTTTCAGTCGCGGCGAGCGGGAACTCGGTCTTGCGGAACTGACCGACGACGATTCAAAAGGTCTGCTCCACCCGGCCGGCGACGCCCTGTTTGGTCGGTTGCTAGCCGAGAGCCAACGATGGGATGAATTTCGTCGATGGAGCCAGAAGGTGACATCGGAAACAAAACGTTACAGTAACTACTGGGCCGCGATCGGGACCTACTTGAACGACAATCGCCAGTACGAAGGTGCCGCTCGTGCCCTGCTGGAAGCCGTCCATCGTGATCCAACCGATCGGTTGTCCGTCCAGCGATTGTATAGCGTCTTGGGATCGCTTGGCCGGAACGATGATGCCGAACAATTCAAGTTTCGCGGTGTGGAGATTTCAAACACCGAACAGGAATCATTGATACTTTTTAGAAAAACTGAGGACATCGAGGCGAGAAAACGTCTCGCACGCCAATTGATGGAACTTGATCGTCCATTCGAGACGCTCGCATGGACGATGTCGATGCTGCCCTCGAGCGCCGTCGGCCCTCGACGTGTCGTGGACCAACAACGACAGCAGCTGTTGCAGAACGCGGTTGCAATGACCATGGCGAGTGAGTCGGCACTGCTCGGCTTGGAGCGATCCGACTTTGATTTGGAATCCGCCACGAGGGAGCTTCTGAAGAGCGAAGCGACCGCGCTGGACTCTCGCCCGCCTCGAGGCAATGTGACTGCGAAACCGCGACTTGTCGATCGAGCGAGTGAGCGTGGGTTAAGCTTTCAATGGTACAAAGATGTCGACATTGATCTCATCTCCATTCCTATCCACGAGTCACTCGGTGGTGGGATCGCGGTACTCGACTTCGATCTTGATGGCTGGCCCGACTTGTACCTTGCACAGGGATCCGGCGACCCGCCAACGGATAGAGCCACTCGTTCCAACCAGCTTTTTCGCAATTGCGAGACACAATTTGATGACTGCACGGAGAAGGCGAATGCAGTCGATTTTAACTACTCCTCGGGCATTGCCGCCGGCGATATCAATCAAGACGGATTTCCGGATTTGTTTTTGGGAAGTCTGGGGCACAATCGACTGTTGGTAAATAACGGCGACGGGACATTCCAAGATGCCAGTGAGCGGTTGGGCGACTGCGGGGATCGCTTCACGACGTCCGTGGCCATTGCGGATATCAACGGTGACCGATTGCCCGATCTGTTTGAAGCGAATTACATCGAAATGGAAGGAGGATTCACGTTGCCAGTTGTTGGCGATGATGGAAAACTGGCCACGCCATCGCCGCTTTCACACTACGCGGATTCGGACCGTTGGTTTGAACAGCGTTCGGACGGACAATTTTCGGCGCACGTGATCGGACGCGAAATCGCCAAACCGGGGACCGCACTGGGACTCATCATCACCGACTTCGACTCCGACGGAGTCAACGACATTTTTGTGGGCAACGATGTGCGGCCCAATCATCTGTTGGTCCGGGCCGACCAAGGTTTTGTCAACGTCGCCGATTCGAAAGGAGTCGCCAATGGATTTGACGGGGTCGCCAACGGATGCATGGGAATTGCGACAGGCGATTTCGATCGCGACGGAACACTGGATCTGCATATCGCCAACTACTCTTTGGAGTCTTCCAATTTGTTTTTACAGACACTGGCGAACGCATTTGTTGATCAGTCACGCCGTTACGGTTTAGCCGAACCTACCTACACTAATGTCGGATTCGGAACGAAAGCGGCGGACATCGACCGCAATGGTTTTCTCGACTTGATCGTTACCAACGGACACATCTTTGACATGCGACATCTCGGCGAGCCCTACCAGATGTCGCCGCAATTGTTTATGTCCACTGGCGACCATTTTCAGCTTGCCGAGATGGGCGAGTCCACTTATTGGAACGACCTATACTTAGGCAGGGCCATCACCCAATCAGACTTTGATCGTGACGGCGACATCGACTTTTTCGTGGGTCACCTCGATAAGCCCCTCGCCTTGCTCGAGAACGAGACCGAAACCAGCGGCAAGTGGCTGCAACTGGAACTCGTGGGCACGACGAGTGAACGAGATGCGATCGGCGCGAAAGTTGACTTGTCCGTCGGCCAAATTCGCCAATCCGAATGGGTCATCGCAGGTGATGGCTATCTCAGCAGCGATGAATCGGTGGTCATTTTTGCTTTCCCCGCTACTGATACGCCGGCACAAATCGATGTCCTGTGGCCTTCGGGGGCTCGACAGTCGTTTCTTGACACTCGGGCCAACCATCGCTACTTGATCATCGAGGGTGATGCGGAACTTCACGTGAGACGATAGAGCACGCGCGGCCGGCAAATGCATGCGGAAGCGCAAACATGCTCCGCCAGGCACGCTCACTGCGAACCAAGTGACCTAGTTGATTTCTGCATATCGCCCGGTTAGCATCATTAGCTTCTTGTTGCGACCGAATTGGCACCGCTATTCTTTCTTCGCCTTCAAAAATTGGATTGGTAAAAATGAAAAAAGTATTGATGCTTTCCGTGCTCACGAGCCTGTTGTCGTTCAGCTTGGTGGGTTGCGGATCGAGCGAACCTACGGTGGTAGCACCAGTGGCTGGAAACGAAGGCGGCGTACCCGCAGATAAGCAAAAAGAGTACGAAGAATACATGAAGTCGGGCGGCTCAAAAGGACCAGGCAATTAAGGAACGATCGGAGAACGTTGAGCCGGCGGCGTTAGCCGCGGAGCTTTCGATGGTTTCAACGAGGTTCCAAGACTAGAATTGAGGTTCAAGCAGCTACCTCGCGACCCTGTGTTCGCTGTCGAGTTGCTTGGTGACAACATGCGAACCCGGAGCAAGAGCAGGAGTCAATCCTTGCATTTGCTCCGGGTTTTCTTCTGCCGTTGTCGAAGCTGATTGCAATTGGGAGATCGTCGTTTCCGCCAACGTGGGTGATCATTGTTGATTTTTAAACATTTGGTCCACCGGATCCTGCTTCGGTGGTTGTGTTGGATTGGTTTCGTGACAGGAACAGTCGTAGGCTGTGGACCAAGCGTCCAATCGCGCCAAGCTGCGACAGATCAAGATCCAGCCAGCGTGTCGACGACTCCTGGTGGTGACCAAAAAGCCACACTCTCACCGTCGACGCCACAGACTCATGCCGATGGACATCCGGCATTACGCAACCAACCGCAGTCCGACGCGACCCGACTTGATCTCGCGGATCGATTGGCGCAATCGGGAGAAGTGAAACAGTCCATGGAGATACTGCGGGAGTTGATGATCATCGATCCCGGTAACCCCGAAGTCCTGTTTCGGCTCGCGAATCTGTACGCGGTTCAAGGATCGCTTGCCGAAGCCGTTGAATTGCTCCATGCAATACCGGAAGACGATCCACAAGCCGGTTTGCCTTCCCTGGGACAATCAGCCGACTGGTGTTTTCAACTGGAGCGATACGCCGATGCCGAACGCAAGTACCGCCGAGTGCTGGAGCTGGCGCCCAATGCCGCGTTGGCACACCGGCAATTGGCTTTTCTTTTGAATCGCCAGGGGAGACGCCACGAAGCGGCAATCCACGTTCGATCGCTCAGCGAAATCGGAGATATCCGCCAAGACGAATTGCAGTCGCTTATCGTATTGAGCGATGCGATGTACGACGACCCAAAGCAAGCGACCAGCGATGAGTCGCCAGCGTATTTGCCGATCGGGAATTCTGGCGAAGCTCGTCGATTGTTCAATCTACAGAATTACGACGAAGTGATGAGACTGCTCGAGCCCGAGGTCGCTATGGACCAGCCGCGGCCAGCGATTGTGGCGTTGTACGGACGAGCGGCGATCGAATCCCAGAACGACGAACAATATCGATGGTGGTTGACCCGCGTGGACGAATCGACGCGTGAGTTTTCCGAGTATTGGGCAGCCGAAGGAACTCATTTGCTCGCCGAGTGTCGATTCGAAGAGGCCGCTCGGGCGTTGGGTGAAGCGATCGACCGTGACCCAACGGATTTGATTTCGATCGGACGACTACACCAAACCTTGCTGGCAACCGGCGATACGGACCTTGCCGAGAAATGGCAGAATCGCTGGCGACAGCTGCGAGACATTGTCCGAGTCAACAACCGGATCTCCTCGACGCCGTCGCCAGATCCTGAGCTACTCAGTGACCTTGCGTCGCGTCTGGACGTCGTTGGCTTCAAACTGCAAGCAGTACTTTGGAAGTCGATCGAGGCGTCCGCGCGTGGCCTGTCGATGGAAACGCACCAGCGACTCAATGCACAACACCAAGCTCTCGTGAAGTCGAACTCCGCCTTTCCGGATCGATCCACTCGACTCTGCGGGATGGACTTGGATCGCTATCCACTCCCCAGCATCGACATCACGAGCATTGGCTCGTCAACAACCCCCGCTCCTCATAGCGGTACTCCCATCGAAAACGTTGATGCTCGCTTCGTCAACGTGGCGGACGAAGTCGGATTGGTACACGAGTTTTCGGTGGCAAGCGTGCCGCAAGACTCGGGGTTTACGATATACCAGTTCTTTGGCGGAGCAATCGCGGTTTTGGACTATGACCTGGATGGATCACCTGACCTTTATCTAGGTCAAGGCGCTGCAGACCCGCCGACGTTTGTAGGCGACAAGTCCAACCTACTGTATCGCAACTCGGATCAATCGTTGATGGATGTGACGTCGTTTTCATCGACATCCGAAACTCGCTACACCACGGGAATCACTTCAGGGGATTGGAATCAGGACGGTTTCCCCGACATCGTCGTGTCCAATATTGGCGGCGATCGAATGCTGATCAACAATGGTGACGGCAGCTTTCGCAGCCAATCGCTCAAGGGCGATTACCCAATCACGCGGGTTCCGACTTCACTAGCAATGGCGGATTTGAACGGGGACTCACTTCCCGACCTGTTTCAACTTGCCTACGTCGATGACTCCGATTTCACTCGACGTCCAAAACGCAACGACGCTGGCCAAGTGATCTCGTCGCTGCTCCCCACCGATTTCTCCCCCGGTGCCGACCGCATGATCATCAACGATGGTAGGGGTGGCCAAGTGGAGGCGAATTGGGACGCTTCCGCCGATCATTCCGCGACGGGGTTGGGTGTGGTGGTGGCAAACTTCGATGGCCGACGCGGCAACGAAGTATTTATCGGAAATGATGTCCGTCCCAATCAATTTTGGCAGCAGGATGCGGCGACGGGCCAGTGGAACGAAGTTGCATTGCCGCTCGGATGCGCTTATGGATTCACCGGTGGAGCCACCGCGTCGATGGGAATTGCCGCGGGCGACTTTGATGACAACGGCAATTTGGACTTGCACATTACTAATTACCAAGACGATGCGGTCAGCCTTTACTTGTTCGCCGGCGGTGTGTTTCGCGACCGTAACGTGCAATTCAATTTGAATGCCGCCAGCCGCGGAGTCCTTGGTTTTGGAACTCAATCAATTGACTTTGACAACGACGGACTCCAGGATCTGGTGGTGACCAATGGACACGTCGAAGATGAAGCGGGGAGTAACGCCTCCTTCAAACAACCTCCTCAGTTGTTTCGCAACATGCATGGCGCATTCGAGCTAGTGGAGGTCTTCGATCGGTCTGGATACTGGTCGGACCAACATCTCGGTCGAGCGCTGGCGAGGGTCGATTTCAATGGCGACGGGAGAATGGACTTCGTGGTCAGCCACTTGGGAGCTCCGACGGCACTCCTCGTGAACGAAACCATCACCAGTCATCACTGGTTACAGCTCCAACTCGTTGGCACGCAAAGCGAGCGAGATGCAATTGGTGCCGTGGTGAAAATTCGAACCTCTGGCAAAGAGTCGAGCCATTGGGTGGTTGCCGGAGATGGCTACTTTAGTCGCAACGAAGCGGTGGTTCCGATCGGCCTTGGAAAGGACGATCACGTGGACGAAATCACGATCACATGGCCAAGCGGTAGCATCCAAACGTTGACTCACATCGACGCGGATCAGCGTTTGCTTGTCATTGAGAACGAAGCCGCGTCTCATGACGTGTCGTCAGCCAAATGAGTCACAATCATTGATTCGTGGACATCAGAAACGCTGTTGATTCACCTTGTATCAGCAGATACTCGGCGTTCGTATCGCATGTTCCAAAATTGTCGACGGACCCATCGGGCCAAGTCACTCGTAGTTCACTGACGTTGCTCGCAGGACCCACCCCCGTGCGAAGCGTGCGTTCGTTGCTGCAAAGGTAACCATCACCAGACAATGCCCAGAGAGTCCTTCGCTTTCCGCCAGCAACAAATGTAACGATAGCGCCAACGGCGTCTCGACTACAGCGCGTCGCCGCCAGCTTGAACGCGACGTGACTGTGATGAGTCGAAGTCTCGTTGATGAGCAGACGTATCTGTTCGTGCGAATGTGACACGACGACATCGTCGCGACCATCACGGTTGACATCGATCGTGAGCAGCGAGCGACCGACATGGGAATCACGAAAGTAGGCTCCCCAAGAATCATCGCCAACCAATGCAAACTTTGCGTCGCTAGCTCGACGGAAAATTTGCAACGGCTGTTCGTACGGCGGCGATTCAGCGTCGGCAAAATCTCCGATGTGCCCGTTGGTTACCATGATCTCGTTGATTCCATCGTTGTCCAAGTCGATCGCTTGCGTGCCGAAGCCCACCGACATGAGCGTCGGTTCGACGAGCCCCACCTTGCTAGTTTCATCGGACCAGAGTCCCGGCGAGATCTGTTCGTAGTACACGTTGTATTCGCGGGCAAAGCCGGTGACATAGAAATCCAAATCGCCATCGAGATCGAAATCGCTCGCCGCAATTCCCATTGATGCTTGGGGTTGCGACCGACCGTCGACGGCCAGGCCTCGAGTCAACGCGCTCTCTGTTAGTACGGTGCGACTGTTGACCAAATATGTGTACAGTGCGTTGCGCGACATGTCATTCGCCACGTATATTCCCAATTCGTTGCTACTGAGTGTTCCCGTGACGACTCCCAAGCCGCGTCCGGGGATGACTCCGTCGCTTGTGGCGGTGATATCCACCAGCTTCCCATCGCTACTGGTTAAAAAAAATTGATCGGTGGCGGCCGGAAATTTGAGTGGGTGACAAAACTCTGCGACTCCACTGGAGGAAGTGCATGCTCGATCGATGCCACCAACAACCTGGCAGTAATTCGTGACCACAAGATCGGCGACAGAATCACCATTGATGTCCACAAAGGATGCGGACGTAGACCAGACGTCTTGCTGGTCGGTCATCAATCGATCACTGCGATCCGAGAACGTGCCATCCCCGTTGTTTTGAAATAGTCGATTGGGACCCAGGTTGGCGAAGAACAAGTCAGCGAATCCGTCCTCGTTGAAGTCCCCGACCGCGACTCCTTGCCCAAAGCGGTGATCAGCGACCGACGCATCATCAGTCACACGAACAAATCGGCCTCCAATATTCCGCATCAGATCATTGGGCTTTGAGTCCTCCAAGAGGATCGTTCCTGCGGCATTCATGACCACCAGGTCGGGCAATCCATCCAAGTCATAATCAATTGCCCCCGCTCCGGAACCGGTTGTTTGCGTTAAAGGCATTTGCGTCCCATCGGCCGGACAATTTCCCTCACCGGTCCCCTTCAATCCCCAAGGTTCGCTCGACTCTGTCATTCGCAAATGATTTTCAGACAGCAGCCGAGGGACAATATCATCGACTCGAGGTCGATCCTCGTTTGATCCGGCAATTTTCGGATGTGGAATTGCAAGATACGAAAGGTCCATGGAGATCGCGGGTGTGTCCTTGGCGAACCAACTTGAATCGCGCTGAAGCTTCGCAAGAATCGCTTCGCGAAGGCCCGCCAAGTTTGGGCTCGGATCCCTCCGAAGCGTCGTGGCAAGGGCAGCCCATGCCTCAGCTTCCCAGGTACGGCCCAATGCGAGCAGCGATCTGGCGACTTCGGTTGCCAACGTTTGGCTTGTTTGTCCGGTTGCTGCAAAATGATTAAATTTCTCGCGAAAGCTCAGCAATCGATTTGAATGCTCGGCGACAACCGTCAGGTACGGACGGGTACGTTCGTTTTGATGAAGTTCGTCCGAGTCCACCAACTGCTGGAGTTCCAACCGCAATCGATCCCACGCAATCAAACGATTCGGATCTCGACGAGCGGCTTCCCAGTACGCTCGTGCCGCTTCGGAGTGGTTACTGCCTCGGCGAGCAATGTCACCGAGTGTCAGCCAATAGTCAGCATATTCTTCGCTATCCGACGGAGCCGTTCTAATCCACGTCGGAATCTCGCTCCAACGTGAACTAGCCGTCAATGCTTGGCCATACATCGAATGAGCTACCGTGAAACTGGGGTGATGAGCCAAAATTTCCCGCAACTCCTCCGCCGCAGACGCAGCGTCCCGCCGATAGAGATGAACAAACGCCGTGGACAATCGAATGCGATGGTCCGCAGGATTGCGAGCTAACAAAGTGGACGCGGTATGATCGGAAAGTCGTCGCGACGAAGTTTCCGTCGTGGACATCAACAGCGGCAAATCAAACTGTCGACGCTCGATGAGTCGCCGCAGGTGCTCGGATACTCGATCCGTCAGCTGAGCCTCATTGAGAAAACTGACTAACATGCGGCGTTGGGCATGCTCCTCAGAATGAAGCCGAAGTGACGCTTCCAATAGGTCGATCGCCGCGTATAGGTCGCCGACGTCGATCAAGGCTTGCACGGCAAAGGTCACGCGTGACGCCGGCTGATATTGGGCAAGCTGCGCAGCTTCCACCAACAAACCGGCGGCCTCACGCTTTTCGCCAGCGAACGCAGCAACCGTTGCCACCTGCGTTACCAAGTCGGGATTATTCGGCTCTGCGACGAGCGCTTTGGCCGAAAACTCGCGAGCCAGTTGCCAATTTTCCTCTTCAATGGCTGATTGCAGCACCTCAACCGGATCAGCGTCAGCTCCAATCGACAGGTGAGAGTCACCGTGTCGGTTGCAACCGCTGGTCGCGAGAAAGGCTACCGCCAACGCTAGACCGCACGCCGCTGGAACGAAATACCGTGCACCTCGCTGCGTTAGATACCGAAGAAAGACTGGGGGAAGCAATTTCAAGTCGGTCCATCACCTAAGAAGAGCCCCAGGGTGCCACAAACAGCCCCTGTACGGGCTCGACGGGCCAAATGTTGCAGATAATTTCAAAAAATGGGAAGAAAATCTTCATTTCGGTGAACATCTGACTTAACCCGCTTCGCTAAGATAGCGGTTGAGAGCCTTTTCAAGAGGTTCGCTCATTTTTCATCGGCACAGTGCGATTCATTTTCGCGTTGTAGCTGAGTCCTGTTCCTTTTCCTTTCCTTATGGAGCGATTCGATGGTTCGAAGGGTTAGTAAGACAAGAGGTTTCACACTGGTGGAACTGCTTGTCGTCATTGCCATTATTGGCGTTCTCGTAGGCCTGCTATTGCCGGCCGTCCAAGCCGCTCGCGAGGCCGCACGGCGAATGAGCTGTAGCAATAATTTCAAGCAGCTCGGGTTGGCGATTCACAATTATCACTCCGCCTACAACCAGAATCCGACCCACTACGGTGGAACCGGTCTTGGTGCCGGCAAGGGCGGATGGTGGGAAGGTTCGACCACGACGAACCACGAGGAGTTGAGTGCGATCGTCGGCCTCACGCCGTTTTTCGAACAGCAGGCGATTTGGGAGCAAATCAGCAATGGTGGTAGGGCAATCGTCGGAAATCCGAACGGCCCCGCTCCGACGCCGTCGGGACTTTGGTCTCCCATGGGACCCAACCCTCGATCCGATCGCGGTGACGGTTCCGATCGATTCATTCCCTGGGCCACCGAGATTCCGATGCTTCGCTGCCCCAGCGATCCAGGAAATGGAGCCCCAGGTCGTGGTCGGACCAATTACGGCTTGTCCCTAGGCGATGCCTTCAGCCAGGTTTGGGACCACGGACCCAAAGAAGGCAACTTGTCTCCCGCGCCCGATAGCTGGCGTCCCTCAGTCTTCACGCCTTCGGATCGAGGATTCTTCTCGAAGCGAAGTAACACTAACTTTAGTGATGTGACAGACGGATTGTCCAACACCATCGCCATGGCAGAGATCATTACTGACATTGGCGACCGAGATAAGCGAAGCGCCATTTCGATCTTGAATGGTGCTTGGCAAGTCGAGGTGAATCCCTTGCGTTGCGTCGAGGGCAATCAAATTGACCCGAATGCGCCCCAATTTTGGTGCGATGGTACTCCGGGCTGCACCAATCCACCGAACCTAGCGACCGGAACCAATGGTGGTGCCGGTGCTCGGGGGATGAACTGGGCTTGGTCCGGAATGGCTTGCACGGGCGTTAATATCATTCGTCCACCCAACTCCGAAACCTGTATGAACGGTTGGTATGATGACGTCGGAAGTTTGCCCGCCAGCAGTCGCCACCAAGGTGGCGTGCACGTGCTGATGGGTGACGGAGCGGTTAAATTCGTGACCGATTCGATCGAAGCCGGAAATCAGAAATCATCGGCGATCGGCAGTCTCGGTGTTGGTAACGCCTTGCCACCATTCCGAGCAGGCAAACCAAGTCCCTATGGATTGTGGGGATCGTTGGGAAGCCGCGGCGGCAAGGAAACCGTTCAGGGATTCTAGTCCGATCAGTTTCACTTCAAGCATGTCGAACCTCGTCCGCTACGCCGGACGAGGTTTTTTTTGGAGCGCGAGGGCGCAGTAGAAAGCAGGCATGAAATACTAAATCAGCCACCGCGATTGAGGACCGCTGCCGCGCAAAAAAAAAACGCCTTGGTCGACAACGACCAAAGCGTTCTGTGGATTCCGTTGATGCGTCCAGACTAGGCGACTGGCTTGTCCATGTACTCTGTCTCACGTTTGATTTCGCTACCATCGGGAGTGGCGTCGTGGTCGATGTCGAACCAAGCTTCGTCGTACTTGATGTAACCGCCCTTGCCAGCCCGCGAGTTGGAAAGGGCTAGGTTAGCGGTCAAGGCGATCACAGCATCACCCATCGCGACCTTGGGCGTGCATCGAACTTGGTTTTCCGCGGACGGGTTGCGGATACAGTACGCCCAATGCTCGATTTCTTCGCGGTACCCGCGGCTCACGTCGCCGGATTCCGCCGCCTTGGCAATGGGCGCCGCGAAGTCACCGCTGGCACTGGTGTCGAGCGCATATCCACCGGCCTTTTTCGCCACACCCACTTTGCTGCTCGTATCACTATTTCGGTAGAGCAGCACATCGGTTTCGCTGTCGAGAATCAAGGTGCCCTTGGTACCCATCACCACTTCGCCCCAACCGCCGAAACCGTTGCCATTGATTGACGAATAGGTGGCAACGACCCTCTTATTGGGGTCGGATTCGTAGCCGGGCACAGCCCCGTTAGGGTAATTCTCCACTCGGTCTTCATAGCCCACATCGAACGTTTCGGAGTACTCCGGACCCGGGAACTCGAACATGCAATACACATGGTCTTCGACCTGGCGATCCATCGGGAAAATGTGTCGTCCGCCGACCGCATGGACGCTGAGCGGATGCACTTTCTTTCCGTCGTTGCGAAGCGAAGACAGGAAGATACTTATCGCATCGAGTTGGTGGCTACCGAGTTCTGCCATCAAGCCGGCGCCGGTTCGATCGAACAATCGCCAACGATGCAATTCCTCCATCGCCGTGAACACACGATCGCCGGCTGAGAAATCTTCGTAGCCGAACTTTTTGGGGTCAACATTCTTGTCGGAGTCCCATGCCTGCCACTGGGCGATTTCCATTTGCAAGCGAGCGACGTCGGTCGGATTAGAAGTTTCGGCGAGCTGTTTTTGGCGATATTCAATGTCCTTTTGGATTCGATCGAAAGACTTGCCGTTGGGCAGCTTTTCGCCACCAGGAATGGGCATCGACCAGCTGTCGGCTCCAGGCACATTTCCACGGTGCCACTGGGCTCGAATGTGGTGCAATTGGCCGAGCAAACCCCATTTGATGAGATTCACTGCGTTTTCGTATTTGACGTTGTAATGGCGTTGGTGGCCGGTCGCCAAATGCAGCGGGTTGCCGCCCTTGTCCGTGCCCGCCGCAGCCAATCGGGACATGACCTTGCACTGGGCCACATTGTGAGCCATGAGCTTTTCCGTGAGCACGTGCAGCCCACGCTTCATCGCTTGAGCCGCCACGGGCGCGTGCAACCAGAGTGGCAGAGCGATGATCACCGCTTCGATATCGGGATCATCCAAACACGCCATAATCCCGCCGTTCTTGGCGTTGTAGACCGTTACATTTTTGCGGGCTTCGGCTTCATCACGGTATCCCGCCACGTTGATCAGCCCGGGGCGACGCCCCAGCGCGGACGGACTCGACCAATCACCATGGAAGGCACGAAACTCACTGAACGGACGAATGTCGCAAATCGCTTTGACTTGGACATACTCGGGGTTGCAGCCACCGATCAGTACATTGCCCTCGTCGCCGGTACCGATCACCGCGATTCTCACGGGATCTTTGACTTTTTCGTAGCCGAAATAGGCGGCGCCCAAGCCGGCACCGCTGACGGCGCCGGTGGCGACAATGCCTCGTAAAAAGTCGCGTCGATTGATGTCGTAATAACTGCCAACGGCCGAGTAATAGTTACTCTCACCGACATCGCGTTGGTCTTGGGAAAGCTTATCAACCATGGTTAACTCCGGGTCGCCCGGGCCAATGGCCGGGGCAAGGGGTTGTATGAAATGTCTAGTGAGAGCTCGGGGCCCAAATTTTGCGAACGATTAAGTGCAGGAAAAAATCGAGACCAGCAAATCGACCGGCGCCGGTGCTCGCGAGAACCAGGCATGCCATGCCCTCGATCAACTGATACATACTCGATGACGGGCCCGTGGTGGGCGGGTACTGGCTCAGGAATACTGAACCGAGAAAACCTGCGGCAGCCAACGCGGCCAACGGCGTGAACAAACCCAACAGCAGGCACAATCCAATCGCCAAGTCAAAATACGGCACGATCTCATTGATCACCGTCGTGTCCATGGCGGCATTACGGGGACGGCCCAGCCCCAGCGGTCCCCGCTCGGCTTGGTCGCTCGTCGCGAGCGAATTCTGGGCAATCTCGTAGTTCTGCCAAATCGTATCGAGCTGTTTGAGTGTCGGAGTGACTTTTTGGTTCCACTCCTTGCGCACGGCGTCGCGCTGGCCACCCAGACTCGATACTCCACTACGCATCGGGTCGCGATCGAGTTCCTCGATTCGTTGGCGTCCGAGTTCGTATTCTTCAAGGTCAGCGGCATTCTCGCTGACGACCCATCGGAATTGATCAACCGCCTTGATGTAGTTCGCTTGTGCCTGGGCCTTTTGCTGTTCATCGAACCCGTAGTGCTCGGCGATATCCTCGCGGAAAAATGCCCACCACTGGAGCGTGCCCTCTTCGTCCAGTCGTAGCTGACCATCGTTGTCCCACACCAAGGCGTGAAATTCGTTCGCGAATGGCCCTTTGGCGTTGGCAAAAAATGGTGATGCGTCCCAACGATCGTCGCGGTACTTCTCCAAACCCTCGCTGTAAAAATGCCAACCGATTGTCAGCCTCAGTAGTACCAACATGACGACTGCGACCCAGCCCAAGAGGCGAGGCGAAAGCCCCCAACCAACCAGTAGTCGTAGGGGGGTAAACAACAATTTAAGCACGAAAGCTGGGCTCCGATTTAGCAGTCATTGCCACCACGGTCAAATACGCCGCCGATGGGCCTCGCATTATGGCATCAAAGGTGACAAACGCCAAGCATATTCAATAGCTGATCTTGGCGGGAACTGCTTTCCACGGTCACACATTGACGACGTCGATCGTTTGATACGATGTGGAGGTCTGTCGCTTCGATCACCATGGATGCCCAATGTCTGCCATCGCCAACCAGCCTACGACGACCACCGACTCCGCGGCGAAACCGTTCACTCATTTGCATTGCCACAGCCATTATTCGCTGTTGGATGGGGCGGGCGATATCGGCAAGCTCATCAAGCGATGCGCCGAACATGGCATGAATTCGCTGGCCCTGACCGATCACGGAAATCTGCACGGGGCGCTGGAGTTCTATCGCAAGGCCAAGGACGCGGCAATCAACCCGATCATCGGTTACGAAGCCTACATCGCTCCGGGCAGCCGATTCGACAAGGGCAATGCCGGGAGCAGCAAGGAAGCGTCCTATCACTTGACACTACTCGCCCAAAATCGCACCGGCTTTCGCAATCTCGTCAAACTTGCCAGCAGCGCGTCGCTCGAAGGGTTTTACTTCAAACCGCGAATCGACAAGGAAATTCTTGCCGCACATTCCGAAGGCATCATCTGCTTGTCGGGGTGTGTCAGCAGCGAGTTCAGTCGCGCGATCTTGAAGGGCATCGACACTGCCGACGTAGAAAAGGAAGCCCGTGATATCGCCGGCTGGTTCCACAACGTGTTCGGCGATCGTTACTTCATCGAGATCATGAATAACGGGGTCGAGATCCAACGAATGCAGTTGGAGGGCGCCGTGGAAATCGCCAAACGCATGGGAATTCCCTTGGTCGCGACAAGCGATTGCCACTACGTCAACCAGGAGGATTCCGAGGCCCAAGACATCATGCTGTGCATCAACACGGGACGATTTCGTACCGACACGTCGCGGATGAAAATGGAGAACGACCAGTTCTTTCTCCGCAGCCCCGAGCAAATGTACGAACGCTTTGTGGGACTGGAGGATGCTTGCGCCCGCAGTCAACAAATCGCTGACACCGTCGATATCGACCTACAACTTGGCAAGTACTATTTCCCTAACTTTGAGTGTCCTGATGAGCAGACACCTCTCGACTATCTGCGAGCACTTTGCCTCAAGGGATTGAAGGAGCGCTACGAGGGCGATCCCGAGCGGATCGTCGATGGAGAACTGAGCAAAGAAGTCATCGCTCGGTTGGATCGCGAGTTGGACGTTATCGAAAAACTCGGCTACCCGACGTACTTCTTGATCGTGTGGGACTTCGTGAACCACGCTCGCAGCATCGGGATCTCGGCAACCGCACGGGGAAGCGGTGTCGGCGCGATTGTTTGCTATGCGCTCTACCTTTCGCACGTTTGCCCGCTGCGCTACGACTTGCTTTTCGAACGATTTCTCGATGAAAGTCGCACCGAGCCGCCGGACATCGATATCGACTTCGAAAAAGAACGTCGTATCGAAGTGATCGAATACGTCAAGCAGAAGTACGGTAGCGAAATGGTCTGCCAAATCGGGACCTTCGGGACGCTGGCGGCGCGGGCGGCCATCAAGGATGTCGGTCGTGCACTCGGTGTCCCGCTGCATCGCGTGAATCAAGTCACCGAGATGGTTCCGGACGAGCTCAAGATCACCATCAAAAAGGCGCTCGAAAAGAGTGCCGATTTACAGATGGCTTATGAGGGTGACCCTGAGATTCGCGAGTTGTTGGATCTCGCCATGAAAATTGAGGGACTGGCCCGAAACATCGGCACGCACGCCGCCGCGGTGGTGATTGCTGATAAACCGCTGAGCGAGTATGTGCCGCTGACGCGTGTGCCTGGGAAGCAAGAAGTGATCACCCAGTGGGCAATGGCGGACGTCGAAGCCTCGGGTCTACTCAAGATGGACTTCCTCGGGCTTCGCAACCTGACCATCCTTTCCCGCACGGTCAAGTTGATTGAGCAAACGACGGGCAAGGTCGTCGACCCATTGAAATTCCCACTGGACGACAAAGCGTCCTATGCGTTGTTGCAGCGGGGCGAGACCAAGGGTGTGTTCCAGCTCGAATCCGGCGGAATCCGCGATTTGCTATGCCGAATGAAACCCGACCGATTCAACGACATCATCGCGACGGCGGCGCTCTATCGCCCCGGACCGCTCGAAGGTGGCATGGTCGACGATTACGTCAACATCAAGCATGGTCGCCAGCAACCGGAATACAAACATCCGGTGCTCAAGGAAGTGTTGGAAGAGACCAACTCGATCATGGTCTACCAAGAACAGGTGATGCGGATTCTCAATCGACTCGGAAAAATCCCCCTGGCCAACGCCTATACCTGCATCAAAGCGATCAGCAAAAAGAAAGAGTCGTTGATCAATAAAAATCACGACGCCTTCATTGCCGGGGCCATCGAGAATGGACTTGCCGAAAAAGACGCCGATGATATCTGGAATTTGATCGTCAAGTTCGCAGGTTACGGATTCAATAAATGCGTCGTTGCGGAAACCGAAGTTATCGATTCGATCACTGGCGAAGTCACGACGGTTGGAGATTTGTTTTATCGCAAACGCGATTTCACCGTGCATGCACTCGACGTCGACCAGAAACTCGTTCCTCGCAAAGTCACAGATGTTGTATGGAACGGAGTCCAACCCACGTACCGTGTCACGACGCGATCGGGTCGATCGATTGTCGCGACCGACAACCATCCTGTGAAAACATTTGATGGCTGGACAGAAATCGGCAACCTGACCATCGGCCAGAAAATCGCATCGGTTCGCCATCTTCGAATCAGAGAGTCGATCCAGTGGGAGGATCATGAAGTGATCACACTGGGCTGGCTTCTCTCAGAAGGCAACTTGTGTCACCCGACGTGCCTTTATTTTTATTCCAATCACGAGCAGCAGGTCGCCGACTTTGTCAACGGTGCTTCCCGGTTTGAATCGACGATGGCGCGAGTTGACCATCGCTCGGACGGTCGAATGGAAGTCTGCCTGTCGACGGGACGGGACACTCGTTTTCAAAACCTTCAACATCAGGGAGTCGGTACGGCGGTAGGTGCGAGCAAGATCAAAGGACTACGATCGGGCGCATTTCAATGGGCGGAAAAACTGGGCATCCTAGGTGCAACTGCTGGAGAAAAACGTTTGCCCGAGCAGGCAAAGCGACTTTGCGAGCGTCAGCTGAAGATACTCTTGGGTAGACTTTGGGCTGGTGATGGTTATGTCGAACAACGAGGGCAAGCATCTTACTATGCGACATCATCACGTCAGCTCGCGATTGACGTACAGTTTTTGCTGAGCCGTCTGAGTATCGTCTCACGTGTAACCGAAAAAGAGTTCCGGTATTCATGGGCAGATGAAACAAGAATGTTGCCAGGATTTACCGTGCATTTAATTGGCCACGAATCCCGAGTTGCATTCATGGCGAAAGTAGGGCCGCATATTGTGGGCAAGGAAGACGCTGTGCGAGACGCTGCAGCGAGGCTTGAGAATGGCACTCGATTGACAACTGGCGACTTGCTTCCCACGGCGGTACGTCAGTACGTCGCGGCGGAACGCATCAAATCTGGGCTGAAGTGGCGCGAAGTCGAGTGTCAAAGTGGAGTGTCGATTCGCGAACTCTGCCGAGTCCATGAGTCGCCCAAGCGTGGATTCCAACGATCCACGATTAATCGACTGGCTAGTTTTTTCGAATCCGCTGATCTCGCCAAGCACGCTCAAAGCGATGTCTTTTGGGATGACGTCGTTTCAATCGAACCGACTGGAGAGGCTGATGTTTTTGACTTGACCGTGGACCAGGACCACAATTTCGTCGCGAATGGAATCGTTGTACACAACTCACACAGCACCGCGTATGCCTTGGTCGCCTACCAAACGGCCTATCTCAAAGCTCATTACCCGGTCGAATTCATGGCGGCGCTGCTGTCCAGCGATATCTCCGGCCGAAACTTCAAACGCAAAGACGCGTTGGTCGAGCACATGGAAGACTGCGACCGGATGAATATCGAAGTGGCCCCGCCCAACATCAACAAGAGCGGCTCGGACTTTACCGTCGGCGATGGGAAAATCTATTTCGCAATGTCGGCAATCAAGGGTTGCGGCGGCGCGACCGGTGTTTCGATCGAAGAGGAACGTCGAAAGAATGGTCCTTACCGCGACATTTTTGATTTCTGTGAACGGGTCGACCCGGCGGCGTGCAACAAGAGTGCGATCGAGACACTGATCAAGGCGGGGGCGATGGATTGCTTTGGTGCCCGACGCAGCCAGCTTGTGGCGGTCATCGAACGAGCGGTCCAAGCCGGTGCGGCCATTCAAGCCGACAAGAAACACGGCCAAGCCAGTCTGTTCGGCGCGTTTGACGAGGATGACGATGCGACCACCAAGTCATCTCCTGCGACGCCACTTCCGGACATCGCCGAGTGGCCGGAACGAGAAAAGTTAATCGCGGAAAAAGAAGTCCTCGGATTCTATATCGACAGCCACCCGCTCGCGGAGTTCGAAAAGAAGTTGGCCGCATTCCGTACCCACACGACGGACAAGCTTGCCGAAGTCAAAGATCGAGCGGAAGTGATTCTCGGGGGTATGATTAGTTCCATTAAAATCGCGCACACCAAGAATCCCAAAGCAGGAGCACCTAGCAAGTATGCCAACTTTGACTTGGAAGACATGCAAGGCATGGTTCGATGCATTTTGTGGCCCAAAGGTTTTGCGACCCAAGGTGCGGCGGTCGTCCCCGATGGTGTGGTGATTGCCCGCGGAAAAGCCGACAAACGGGGCGGTGGCGACGAAGTCAATTTAATCATTGACGAACTGATCCCACTGAATGAACTCGACAGCCGTTATACGCGTGGGATCCGGATTCGGATCGACGAAGCGGAACACGAACCGTCCACTCTCTCTCGCGTCCGCGAGATCCTCCGCGGTTACCCGGGCGGCCAAGAGTTGATCTTCTCACTGTGCATGCAGGAAGGTGAAGTGATCACCCTCAAGAGCGACAAGTACCGAGTCGAGGTGACTCCAGAGATGCGCACGCGCATCGATGACCTGCTCGGGACCGGCAACTACAAAATCATGATGACGCGACCGCGCAATTAGCGATCCTGTGGCATGTCAATTCGCGACCAACTCGGGGGAATGAATTTGCCTTGTCGGTCGATCGTCGACTTCATCGTCAAACTCGTGGTTCGACTGGACCCGATGATTTGCCGCTAATAGTTGATAAAGTGCGGGAACGACAAACAATGTGAACACGGTTCCAATGGCCATCCCGGCGACCAGCACGATCCCGATGCTGTTACGGGCTTCGGCGCCGGGCCCCGTCACCAACACGAGCGGAAAGTGGCCGAGCACCGTGGCCGCACTGGTCATCAATACCGGACGTAAGCGAGTTTGCGAGGCTTCGACGATCGCGGCACTCTTGGACAGTCCCTGTTCTTGCAAACTATTGGCGAACTCCACAATCAAAATCCCATTCTTGGCAACCAATCCCACGAGCGTGATGAGACCGACCTGGGAATAAATATTGATGGTGGTCAGATCCAAGAAAGTGAGTGTGAGCGCCCCGGAAATCGCCAGCGGGACGGAACCGGCGAGCACGATCAGGGGATCGCGAAACGAATGAAACTGGGCCGACAACACTAAATAAATCATGACCAGCGCGAAGCCAAGCGTCACCGCGAGTGCCGAACCTTCCTGACGGATTTGACGTGATTCGCCCGCGTAATCGATGACGGCGATATTGCCCAGGACATCTCGGGCAATGTTTTCAAGTTGGGTCAATCCTTTTTCTTTGGTCACTCCAGGCAACACGCCGGCAAAGATGCGTAGCGAACTTTGCTGTTGAAACCGTTGCAGCGATCGCGGAGCCGTCGTCGCTTCGATCGAAGCGAATGTCGACACAGGTATGAGATCACCACTGGGGCCGCGAATCTTTAGATCCATCAATGCCGACGCGGATGAACGTTCGACCTCGGCCAGTTGCGGGATGACTTGGTAGCTTCGATTGAAATAATTGAACCGGTTCACGTAACCCCCGCCGAGCAGCACGCCAAGCTCTTGGCCGATCGCGGCAAGGTCAAGTCCCATGTCCGCGATCTGTTGTCGGTCAATGACGACGCGCGCCTGGGGAAGGTCGAATTTCATGTCCGTATCGACGAACATGAACATCCCTTCCTCTTGAGCACGCTGGACGATTTGCTGCGCCAACTCAGCCATTTGTTCCGCCGGCCGATCGTTCTTGATCACCAATTCCACGTCGTATTGGCCGGCGCCCGGGAGCGGCGGAATCAATACGGGAAATGCGCGAACGCCGGGAATTTGAGAGACCAAACCGAATACTTCACCCTGCATCTCCGCCGTACTGCGGTCGCGATCGCGGAAGTCTTCCGTGATCATGCCTCCGAAGCCTCCGTTGGAGGTGATGAGTGCCCACATGTACTTGGTTTCCGGTAAAGTGCTCAGGACATCCGCGAGTTCCGTTGCCCAGCCCGCCGTACTTTCGAGCGTCGCGTCGGGTGCGGCTTCAAGCATGACCGCGATCGCACTTTGGTCCTCGACAGGCGCCAACTCTTTGCCGCTCATCATGTACAGCGGGACGGCGGCCAAAGCGATCATCAAGGTCGCCAACGCGATCGACCAGCGCAGCGCGATCGCGCCGCGCAGAGCGACGACGTAAAGTTTGCGAATCGTCTCGAAGCGACGATTGACAAAACGTGTTAACCAACCTTCTTGACCCGACGGATGGATCATCATGGCGCTCATGACGGGCGACAACGTGATCGCCACGAACCCCGATACCACCACTGCGGCGGCAAGCGTGAATGCAAATTCGCGAAACAACATCCCCGTCAAACCACCTTGGAAACCGATCGGGGCGTAGACGGCGGCAAGCGTGATCGTCATGGCGATGATTGGACCGACAAGCTCACGAGCGCCCAGCAGCGCCGCGCGAACCCGCGGCTGTCCGAGTTGGACGTGGCGTTGAATGTTTTCGACGACGACGATGGCATCATCCACCACCAATCCCACCGCGAGAACAATCGCTAGCAGTGTCAACAGATTGAGCGAAAACCCCATCAACATCATCAGCACCACAGCGCCGATGAGCGACACGGGCATCGCCACCAGCGGAACCAATGCCGTGCGAATACTGCCGAGAAACAAAAATACCACCAGCCCCACGATCGCGACCGTTTCGATCAACGTCTTGGAGATCTCACGGATGGCATCTTCCATGAATTTGGTCGCGTCCCAAGCCAGCTCCATTTCGATGTGCTGCGGCAGAGTCGGGCGAAGCCGCTCCATTTCCGCACGCAATCGATGTGCGACATCGATTTCATTGCTGCCAATCAGCGGCCATACGGAGAGGTAGACTGCTTCGCCGCCACCGTACATCGCCATCGACAACGCTTCCTCGGCGCCAAGTTCGACCTTGGCAACATCACGCATTCGAATGGTGGCACCGTCGCGCTGGGAAACGATCAACTCCTCGAATTCCTCGACGCTCCGCAGGTCCGTGTTGGTCAACAAGTCGACTTGAACTTTCTCGTTTTTGACACGGCCAATCGCCGCAAGAAAGTTGTTGCGTTGGAGCGCGGCGTAGACATCACCGGGGGTCAGGTTGAGCGATGACAACTGCTGAGGCGAAATCCAAATTCTCATCGCCGGCATTCGTCCCGCTTCGATCCCCACGCGTTGAACGCCCGCAAGCGTGGATAGCTGCGGCTGGACCGTTCGCGTGAGCCAATCGGTGAGCTCGGATATATCGAATTCGGTCGATGTAAAACTCAAATAGAACGACGCGTACGGACGATCGGCACGTTGCAGTTCGATCACCGGCGGCTCCGCTTCGGCGGGCAACTCGCGACGGACTTGTTGCAGGCGGGCACTGACTTCCGCGAGCGCCTGGGTGCTGTCGTGGTTCAACTTGAGTCGGACCGTGACGGTGCTCACACCGGACGTACTACTGGACTCGATGTAGTCGACTCCGGCGATGGCCGATACGGCACGTTCGATGGGTGTCGTCAAAAAACCACGGACCGTATCCGAACTAGCACCGATGTACACAGTGCTGATCAAAATCGAAGTGCTTTCGAGTTTCGGGTACTGCTGGATCGGAAGCAGAAAGATGGCCCGAATACCGATCAGTACGATCGCGAGATTCACGACGATCGCGAGCACGGGGTGCTTGATAAAGATATCAGTGATGCTGCGCATGACGTTTACAAGCTCGCCCGCGTGATGGATGCATCGGAATCGGTTTCGTCACCACCGCGAAGATCAACGACCAATGCGTTGTCATGGAGTTTGAACGATCCATTGACCACGACCGATTCGCCCGCTTCGATGCCGCTGGAGATCACCACGTCATTGTCCAATGTTTGACCGAGTTCGACGCGGCGGTGGAGCGCTCGGAGCCCACCCGTATGATCCGGTTGGGCCACATATACAAAATCATGTGCTGGAGAACGTCGAATCGCCTCCGCTGGGACGGCAACCACCGTCATCTCGGTGCCATAGTGGACTTGAACCTTGACCGCGTCATTGGGTTGTAGGTACCGCGGTGGATTCTTTAGCCTGGCTCGTCCGAGCAAATTACGAGTGGAGCGATCGGCGATCGCGTCCATCGCAATCAGCTCAGCTTCCAAAACTTCGGGAGGCAACAGAAGCGATACGGTTTGTCCGATCTCGACAGCGTCAGCCACGAATTGCGGCATCATGAAATCGACTTCGACATAGTCATCAATGCCTTGGAGCGTCGTGAGTTGAGTCCCCTCGCTCAGGAATTGTCCCACATGCGTATCGATCAAACCCGTCTTGGCTCGAAAGGGCGCGACGAGTGTTTTCTTTTCGATGACCGCTTTCAATCGAGCAACCTCGGCATCGCCTTGGGCCATGTCCGCCTCCGCCTGGTCAATTTCATTCGCGCTGGATGCGTTCGCCAATGCGACCCGACGATTGCGTTCGAGCATCGACTTTGCCATTTTCTGTTTCGCAAGCGCGGACAACAGCATCGCGTCCTCCACCCGGTGATCCAGATTCACGAGCACTTGGCCTGCTTCGACAACATCACCAGCTTGAAAGCCGATCGAAGTCACCATCCCGGCGAGCTCATTCTGCAACGTGATCGAGCGTGGGGCACGGATGGTTCCGATCGCGGTGACCGATAGCCGCATCGGAACCGATTTTGCGGACGAAATGGTTACGGATTCCGGGGCCTCCGGCGGTGCACCTTGTTGGCTGGCGTCAGCGATCTGTCGATACTTGAACCACGCCAAGCCCGCGCCGATGCAAGCCACCACGGCTATCAACGCGACGGAGCCTGCGGCGATGGCAATGCCGCGAAAACGATTGTTCAACGGATGATCCTTGACGAGGGAGAAATCCCAATGGGTCAATGCATTCTAGCTACGGGCCGGATTCTTGCGATCGGACAACCGTGATTCATAGAGCTGTAGCGCATGCAACGCATGGTACAAAATGCCGCATTCCAAATCGATGTCTTCGCACTCGCGAAGACTGCTGCATAACCGGCGCACGGTTCGCACGACCCAGGGCTGTTTAAGTGCATCTTTGTCCATAGCAATGGAAAGGAATTCGAGCACGTGCCCGGTGGTACCGATGGATTCACCAACATCGCGTGCCCAACCGCTACGGTGCAGATACGAAGTTGAGTACGAGCCATCGGGATTTTGATTTTGCCGGGCGTCTTCGATCGCCGCGTCAAGCACGGTCTGGGCGTCGGCCCAAATCTCTGACATCGGGGCACCCTCGAAGTTACGTCGCTGAACAGCCATCGCGAGTCCGATCAATCGGTGAATTCCTCCGCAAACGGCACCCTCAATCTCTTGTGACAGCTCCATCTCCAAGAGCAATTCGGTGGAATACTCGGTCCCATCGCGGGCGACCCATCGATGCGAGGTGGAACGAAATGCCGTGAGCGCAATCAATGTCCAACTGTACTCGTATTCGACATTAAGCGGGACGTCAAACTCGGCTTGATCAACCCAGTCGAGCAGGGTGGTGTCCACTCCTTGCACTCGAAAGATTGCATCGGGTCCGAGACCACTTTGGACCAAGATCGCTAGCCACTGATCCCGGTGCCCCTGGCCCACTTTCGTCGTGGGCTGCGTCGCCAATCGAACTCCGCGTCGATCGCCGTGCAGGTCGCCCAACCTCGGTTCGAAACCCACCACCCCGCCACCTGCGGCCAGGTAATCGATTGCCCGCTGGACGCCGCTGGGCGTTTGAATTTCAAAGTCTTGTCCATACGCTAGCGCTCCATGCATGATTTGCCAGGCGCCATGGACGTCCGTGGAAAGACGACGTGACCGCTGGTTGAACTCAAGAGTGTCTCGCACCAACTCGAGCACCGGAACGTCATCGGCGACCAGATCGTTGCCAGTCATCTTTGATTGGCTCAACCGATCTTCCGGCGAACCGAGCATCGCGGGGCAACCGGCAAGCGGCAAAAGCATTGCGGCGATCGCCACGGGGAGAATGAATCGCGTCATGCGATCCAGAGTGTGCTTGGGCGGTGTCGGATGTCAAGCGACGGAGGGTCGGATCACCATTTCGGCACATCGCTGGAGTCAACCGACGAATCCGCTTCGGTCGTCTCGTCGCTCGAAAAGGAATCGGACGCGTCGTCTCGGTGATACGTACGAAGTGCTTTCGGTAGCGGGTCAAAGGCCAATTGATCCTTCAAAAAACCTGCCTCTTTCGCTTTGCGTAGTGTCGCGATCACGTCGCCATAGCCACCACCCACGGCAACGATACCTGCGACCACTTGATCGATGCTTTGACCCACGATGGCGCGTTTTTCTTGCTGTCCCGCTTGAAAGCGAATGATCTGAATTTGTCCAGACTGGGATGGTTCTGGCTTGAGAAGGAGTCCATCGCTAGTTCGGAGGAAGTCGGGAATCTCGATCGACTGCAACTGCCCGAGCAGGACAATTTCGGGGGTTTCTCGAGTCGAGACGACGACCGCCGGAGGCCCCTGGGAAGCGATTTTGTACAGGCGAAACGACTCGCCGATCGTCTTGCCCGAGAGAGTGGCACGTCCATCCGCCCGGCGTCGAATCGCGCAAAAGGCACCATATCTGGTTTCCAGACTCGGCTGGTCCAGAAGCCGTTTGAGCGCATCAAGGGCGACGTACGACTCCATTCCCTCCAGAGCAGCTAGACCGGCAAATCGAAACGCGGATACGTCTCGGATGGATGCTTCGAGCGGTTCGACCGCTTCGGCCCGATCCAAATACGCGAGTGCTTCGGCAGCATAAAACTTTAATTCTGGATTAGCGGTCGAAAGCGCTTCGGTAAGCGTCGGAATGGCGCTCTCCCCGAGTGCTTCAAGTTGGTTTGCTGCGTCCGCCGCGGTCGCAGGCTCTCTCAAACGTTTTCCGAGTTCGACGAGTCGCATTTGCGTCTGAGTCGATTCCGGTTTCACAGCGATCGCACCCACGATGACCATCATCCTTGCTTGTTGACCGCGGTATCGCGGGTGCATGTCGATTTCGATGTAGTCGTCTTCCGTCGGTTTGGCGATTCCACGGCGAGTGGTGCCGTCGTAGAAAAAGAATCGGCGATTGATGGCTGCGGCAAGCGTCGTCGACATCTTAACATGTTGGTACTCGGGTCGTAACACGAAACCGAGTTTGCGATCGATTTGGACCCGTCCGCCACCGATGACGATCCCTTCGATCTTGTGCGCTTCGTCGTTGCCACCCTCGTAGTCGGCTCGTGTGAGCACCGGCCCCGTCCCAATCGCCATCACGTCGCTTTGACGGATCGAGTTTTGGATCATTTGCTGGTGGCGAAGGCGTGTGTCCATCAACCAACCCGAGTGCAAGTTGGTGACCTGGCTGCGCGGTGGAGTCAAAATGCGCAAATCCAACGCGTCGCCTCGTCGAGCACCCGATGGAATCAACGTCTGAACGCGGACCAGTGCCGTTTCAGACAATTCCAAAAACTGGTTGGGATCTTTGACATCATGACGCTTCATCTCCTCGAGCAGTCGGTCTCGGAAGAGCGACGGATCCGCTGGGCCACCGGTCCCGGGCAATCCATTGATCGCCGCGACTCCTTCGACTCGGATTTCATTGAGTCCACGCGGTACTCCCGCTTCGCGCACTAACTCGGGAGGCTCAGGAACCTTCAAGAGGTCATCCAGGTTCTGTTGGCTGGAGTCTTCTTTTCCGCTGGGCCAAAGCGATGCGCAACCGGTGGTCAACTGGATGGTTGCGAGCAACATGACAACGAGGATCTGGAATGACCAAACGCTCGCTTGCCGTCTTGGCCGCTCATTTGCGTTGCCGCGGTCGCGTCGAAGCTGGTTTCGTAGCATCATGCCACGCTTTATTTTCAGGCGTTAGAAAGGTCCTCAAGAACCCGGAACATCCGGTCTTGACCCGCGTCATACTCAACCGCAATCGGTCAGGGCAAGGGCGATGGCAAAGTTCGCCTCCGATGCGACTTGCGCAACGGCGATGGTGTGCAAGAATCTCGCTGGCTGACGCTGGCAAATTCTGGTATCCGAGAGCGTTCCATTGCCTCGACAAGTCCACGATGACTCCATGATTCGATCGCCTTCATCCTTCTTATTGGGACTGATTTTGCTGGGACTGGTTTCCTCCGAAACCGGTTGCCGCGCGATTGGGCGATTTGGCGAAAGCCGCCAAACCATTGCCTCACGCCGACTCTCCCGCCAGGGCCTGAAGGCCATGCACGAGGGAGATTGGACGGTTGCCGAATCGTTGTTCCAAGATGCGCTCGACGTATCGGGCAGCGACGATCGCGCCCATTTCGGATTGGCCGAATCGCTGTGGCAACGCGGGGAACAGGAAGCGGCAATCGCCCACATGGAACAAGCGGTGCGACTCAGCGCCGGAGATCCCAAGGTGTCTGAACGATTGGGACGAATGTACCTCGATGTCGGCCGGCTCGAAGAATCAATTCAACAAAGCAATTTGGCGATGCAAGCCGAACGTACCTCCGCCGATGCATGGTCGCTCCATGGTGATTGCTTGCAAGCCAAGGGCGAGATGGACGCGGCGCTGGCAGCCTATCACCGCGCTTTGGCCATCCAACCCGATTTCGCGGCTGTTCAACTCAAAGCGGCTGAGATCTACCTAGCCCAGGGACGCTTCGATCGCTTGGTCGCGACGCTGGATCGGTTGGAGGAGGGCGCTGGCGGCGAGCCCATCCCCGCTCGAGCGGATTTGCTCCGAGGGATAGCGATGCAGCAACTCGGACGTCCCGCCGAGGCGGAGCGGTCATTTGCGATTGCGGCATCCAAGAATCCCGGTGACGCGTCACCGCATCTCCAGTTGGCATCGCTTCGATTGGAACGAGGCGACGTCGAAGAGGCAAAAATTTCACTGGCTCATGCCGTCCAGCTCGACCCAAAATCGTCGATGGGACAAACACTCAAGGTACAAATCGATGCGGCCGAACATTCGGGCAACAAGATTCCCGCGATGTTTTCTTCAGGCGTGATCCGCCGCTAGGCAAGGTCCTTGACGATTCCGGTTATCGCGATGGTACGCATTCTCCGGCGGCGACGGGGTCGCAAATCGAGCCTGTTTGGGGCAATCTGTCGCAACCACCCTCAAAAATGGCAATCGCTACGAGTTTTGTGAGCTAGGTTTTCAACGAGTTCCTTTCGCATGGGTGCAACCTTTTCTCACTACCAGGTATTTCCAAGGTTCAAGTTGATGTCGTTTCCGAACTCCAGCTCTAGCGCCCCAACCAGCTCGGCCGTCGGTTCAATCCCTGTGATTGCGCCGTCGGAGGGGTTTGTCGAACGACGCACCTCGCCGCCGACCCGCGAAGCATCGGAACGTCGCCAGTTCGGTAGCTCACACTCGGGACTCTCCGACGCGGGACGTGAGCTCGCCTTGGCAATTGACCAATACAAAGTGGAACACCATCGTCGTTACATCACTTGTGATGAAATGCTCGCGGTGCTTGCATCGTTGGGCTACGGTCGCAACTGAATCTATTTCACGAGCGGCTGCAACAATTGTCGCCTGGTGACCACGCATCGAACGTCACCGTGTTCATCAAATAGCACCGCGACGTCGCTCCCCGAGTCGTATAGCCGCAGCAAGACTCGCAAGTGTCGGTCGGTGACTCGGCCACGGATCACGGGTTTGATTTCGATTTTTGGGTTATCGACGCATAGATCAGCGAAACGCGTGAAGCCGACAATTCGTCCACCACGTCGTATCAAAATGATCGGATGATTCCGGCGACGAGCTTGATGTCGCGCGGTCGTCGGGTCGACGGGAGCTTCGACGATGGCCAATCGATCGGTCGGAACACCAAATGAAATCGCGAGTTGGTTTCCGACTTCAAATAGGTTCTGCGCCAGCAAACGTTGGCCGGCGGAAAGAATGCCGGCTTCGTGACCGGCTCGCAACAGTTGATCGAGTTCGCCTCGCGCCATCGTTAGCCGAAGTCGAAAGGGCGTTTGGCCAGTGATCAAACGGAGCAAATTTCCCAGTAAACCAAGCAGCAACGAGATGGGGGCGAATAACACCGTCGCCGCCAGCAGGAATGGACGAGTCGCGGTGAGCAGCCGATAGGGTGCGTGATAGAACAAGTATTTCGGTAGCAGTTCGCCAAATACAAAGACGAAGGGAGTCATCAAGATCGGTCCCAAAATCTCGGCCGACTCCGCGCTGGCGAACAAATGGGAGACAGCCATGACGATACTTAGGCTCACCAGGTAGTTGGCCACGTTGTTACCGACTAGAGTCGTCGCAACGAAAATGGCTGGATGGTTGAGCAACCAGACGAGACCGCGAGCGGCTAAGGAGCCGCTTAATCCATCGAGCACCAACCGAGTCCGCGATACTCGGTACAATCCGGTCTCGCTCCCGCTGAAGAATGCGCTCAGCATCATGCCGATGAGAAAAAGGATGCCGATGAGGATCATGAATCGGAATCCCGTGCGTCAAACGTTGGCGGGACGATTCTACGAGCTTCGATCCAAATGCTGTCTTCCTCTTCGACAACCACTTTTAATTCCCAACCTTCCAATGGCGCCGTATCACCCAAACGTGGTCGACGTTCATTGTGTCGCTGAAGAAATCCACCCACGGTTGCTGTGCGTTCATCGGGCACGTCGATCGCAAGCTGCTTGGTGAGGGCGCGCACACTAACGCTGCCGGCGACGCGGTAACAATCCTCGTCGATTTTTTGGATCGCTCCGCCGCCTCCGATATCATCATCACGACCGACTCGGCCAGCTAACACGCGTCTTAGGATGTCGTCGATCGAAAGCGCACCGATCGTCTCACCGAATTCGTTCACGACTACCGCGACGCTGCGGTCTTCATCGTTAAGACGGTCAAGGACTTGGGACACACGAGCAGTCCAGCCGACGTAAATGACGGGTTCCGCGGCCGAGGGAAGGTCATCCATTTGGCTCGGCCGCAACATCGGCACCCCGATCGCAGCGGCGATGGTTTCACCCTCGTCCATCGTCAACATCAAATAGCCACCTGCGGGCACGCCACCGGCGAACGCACTTCGATCCGGCGGATGCGAAACGATGGTCAACTTGCTGCGAGGACGCATCAACTCATCCACGCGAATGTCGGCCATTTCAACGAGTCCTTGAAGCGCCACACGTTCACGTTGCAGCAGTGCCGCATCGCCCGTCCCCAACTCAATGGCACGCTCGATATCGGACAAATCAATTTCCGCTTCGGGAACAAACGATGGCCATATCAGCCGACTTGCCGCCAAGTTCCCAACCTTCACCAGCGGCAAAAGCGGGGACACGATTTTGATCGCAACCGCCAACGGAGCACTGACCAAAACCGATAGCTTCATCGGCGCTAGCACCGCAAAACTCTTCGGTAACATCTCCGAAAAGAAGATCAGCGTGAGCAGACTTACGACCGTGAAAGCGATCGCGGCAGATGATCCTCCGTCGCTGGCGTACTCCAGTTTCGCGCCGATAATGGACGCCAAACCAAAGTAGGTCATGTTGATGAGCAAGTTCCAAAACAGCACTGCCGAAAGCAAGCGTTCAGGATCTCTCAAAAGCCCCGTGGCGATCCGACCACCGGCGCCACGCTGGCGAAGTCGTCGACGATCGCGTGCGTGCAGCGAGAACAGGGCTGCTTCACTGGCGCTAAAGAATCCACTCAATAGCACCAATACGCCCATGGCTAGCAGCGATGGTAGGTGTGGCGAAAGTCCCATGATCGATCGAGTCCTTGAGCGGGCGACACGGAGCTACGCGTCCGCTCCTCCCGGACCCCGGTCCTTTTCCAACGAAACATCAAACTCGCTCAGTGCTGGGATCAACATCGCCGCAATCGTGAAGCTGTACCCGACCATCAGCGAGAACAAGACCAACAAATGGTCGGTTTGCAACAGGAATTGAGTGATCGCATAGAACGTGATGAGCGGCAATACGAACGACGCAGCGAAGATCGCGGACGAAGGATTTCGCCAACCCAGTGACGCGAACAACGCGGCTCCTCCGCCCAAGATCATCACCAAGAACGGGGCGAGTTGGAGCTGAAATGCCCCTTGGAAACTGACCATGATCGTCATGCAAATTGCAATGCCGACGCAAAGGAAAAACACCGTCCCAAGACTGGCGAGCGTCGCCGTCTTGCCAGAAACGTAGTTGAGTCCAGAGTGAATGCCGAGCACAGCAACAAACACATACAAGACCATTCCACTCAAAATCGCGTAGACCATGTTTTCGTAGGTCATCACTCCCGCCACCGCCACCGCCACGATCAACAACAGCGGTAATACGATCATCTCTTTGGCCACGTACAACACACCTAACAACTTTCCAAAGACGAACTCGTGCGGCGCCAAATCGGTCACCAACAGCAGGTCCAGCGCCAGCCCATCGCGTTCTCCCGTGACGGCGTTGACGGCAAGCGCATTGACGAGCACCAAACTGATGACGCCCAAGGTCGCAAGCGGTAACGTTACGGCGGGCAAGCCACGTCCGATTCGTCCGGCAGGTTCGAAAGCGACACCGCTTTGGACTTGTAGGTACAGCGCCGCGGAAATGAGCAAGAACAGCATGACAAATGCGACGCGAATCGCGATGACTTTGCGACCGTAAGCCCACGTTCGAATTTCTCGCCACAGGATGGGGTTCTTCCAAACCGGTCGCGGTTGCCGAATTTTCCAGCTCGCCGGTTGACCCTCCGCTTGCATCTCATCGGACGTCTCGGGTTCCGGTGCCTTCAATCGAACTTCTCGAGATGGATTCCAAACTCGAACCTTGGCGACACCGATCGCCAGAATCGATGCAGCCAACACGACAGTCCAAATTCCAAATGACACCACGCCCATGGCGGTCGATTGCGACAATGATGCCAGGGGCGACGAGGCGGCAAACAAAGTTCGCGGCGGGCTTACGGTGAGAGCGAGCATCTCTCGTTCCGGCGAGACCGTGGCGATAATCTCACCAAGCCCGATGTACATGAGAAGCACGAGCACCGTCATCGCGATCGCTTGAAATGTTTTTTCCCGCCACATGCCCATCACCGTCCCGACGCTGCCGGCAAAGACGATCGTGGCGGCTGTGATCAACAAAACGCTGAGGACTTGCCGAGGCGACACACCACCCAGCAGTGGCAGCGCAAAGAACAGCGGCGAAGCACATACCAGTAACGATAACGGCATCAGCAATGTTGCGGTGAGTTTCCCCACCACGACTTCGAATCCGCTCAAACGGGTGAGCAGCAACAGGATCAACGTGCGGCGGTCTTTTTCCTGCGCCACGTTGCTGGCCGATCCGACGGCTGCCAAGCTTGCCAAAATCAATAGCTGCAGCGGCGCCAGCAGCGTGAACATCCAGCCACCAAAGCGTGCAGAATCCGAGCTGGTAGCGAGTGAGCGAGACCCGTCCAGCACCAGGTAGCCGGTGCAAAGCAGCAGGAACAGCGTGGCTACGTAAATCGAGCGACCGAGGTACGTTTTGGTACGACGGGGAACGACCGTCGCTTCGCGGTTGAAAACAGGACCTAGCATGGATGCCAGCAAGCCAAAAATTGAAGGTTAGGATTCAGCGGTGGTCGACAGTTTAGTCGGTGACAAACTACCAGAATCGTCCCCCCGCGGCGACCAAACCAGAGGGACATAGCCGTTCTAACCGTTAAGTTCAGAATATCCGCCCTTTAGATGATACCAATTCGACGACTTCGATCGCTGAACCTAGTGCTAATTCAACCACTTCACACCAGCGCAGTATGGTTGAGCGAAACCGGTTCGTCTGCGGCGATATGGGCGATGGAATGTGTCGCATCAACCCAGCAACGACGAAAACAACTCACCCACGCTTGCAATAAACCCCTGCAATGAACCTCGCAAACACCCTGCACGGCTGGCTGGAATTCTTCCGGGAGGAAGACGGTGCGACTGCCGTTGAATACGCCGTGATGCTTGCCCTAATCGTCGCCGTTTGCGCCGGTGCTGTGGTCAACCTGGCCGATGCCACGAACCAGAGTTTTTCCGACTCGCGTGACGCAATTGCCAACGGAAGCTGATTCAAATCCGCCACCTAACCCCCGCATGATTTTACCCCGCCCCCGCTAGCAGCACCGCCCCCGCACGCATCGAGCGCCCCCAAAGATGTCGTCCCCTACCAGCCCCGCTACCCATCCCGAATCTACTGAAAACCGGCCCAATGACGACATGTTCCTAACGATCGACCATCCGTTCCAGCTCACGGTAATTCGACGCGTTGGCGCGTATGCGCTCGTCGGCATCGTCTACTTCGCCGCAATCAGTCTCACCACGGATGCGATGACCGATCCGCATTACGACTGGCAATCGATCTGGATGAAGTGCTGCGACGAAGCAGTTTATTGGGCGCCGGGTTTGTTGTTCATCCTTCCTACGCTCGGCATCGATTTGCTGCGATTGACGCGACGATTCGCTTTGCCGGTCAATCGCATTGCCGAAGAGATTCATCTGCTCGCCCACGGCAAAAGCGAATCTCCCCTCACCCTCGACGCAGCCGAACCGTGGGAAAGGATCGCGACCGATTTTAATCAATTGCGAGAAGAGTTGCTGGAACTCCGACAAATGAGCATGCTCGCGAAAGGACGTCCCACCGCATTCGCAGCGTCCGATCCCGCGATCCGCATCACCGAATCTGAGCCGTTGGAAACGGTCGGCGCCTAACGACGCGAATCTTCCCTGCTACTACCCTCGAGCCAAAATCAACGTGGGTCGTTAACCTGAGTGCTACGGTGCGTTTTTTCGACAACCACTGATACACACATCAGAGTTCTTTATGACCCCGCGATTGGCAAATTGCATGATCGTGATCCCGGCTCGGCTGGGATCCACTCGGCTTGCGGAAAAGTTGTTGTTGCAAGCTGGCGGAAAATCGGTTCTCCAACACACCTACGAAGCGGCCCAGCGAAATCAAGTCGCACAGCGGATGATTGTGGCCGTCGACGATCCACGTTTGGCGGCGGAAGTCGATCGATTCGGGGGCTCAGCGTTGTTGACCAGCCCCACCTGCGAAAGCGGCACTGATCGATTGGCGGAGGTCGCCGAGCAGTTTCCGGAGGTCGAGATATTTATCAACGTCCAAGGGGATGAACCCGAGATCGATCCGCTCGTGATCGATCTTGTCGCCAACACGCTCATCGAAAACCCCGATGCGGACGTCGCGACGGTCGCCCGACCCATTCGTGATCGCGATACACTCGCCGACCCCAGTCGCGTCAAGATCGCCTTGGGCAACTATCAAGACAGTGCCGCCGCCCGCGCACTCTATTTCAGCCGCAGCGTCATCCCTCATGTTCGAGCAGGTATCTCGGAGGAGACTCTTGCCGCGGAACCGCCGGTGTATTGGCATCATTTGGGATTGTACGCGTACCGCAGCAGTTTCCTGCGTTGGTTTGCATCTCAGCCACCCAGTCGGCTCGAGCAATTCGAACGGCTTGAACAACTTCGGGCGCTCGAAGCCGGAAAGCACATCGTGGTCGCGCGTGTCGACCACGCCATTGCGGGCATCGATACCCTCGAAGACTTTCGCGAGTTTGTCCAACGCGTCGAGCACCGCTGAGAAGTCGAGCAGCGCTGAGAAATAGTGCAGCGGCTCAGGGAACGCCATCGGCGGCTCGCGAATCGATCTCGAGTTGTCGATGAAATGATTCGAGCAACTGGTGGTAATCCCGATACCCGTGAAAGAACGCGGGTTGATTGTTCGAATTCCAAGTTTCGAACAACTTCGTTAGTTGCTCCATCGTTTCACCGGCCGAATCGCTCAAGTCGGTCGACTCACCCAAGTCGTTGTCCAAATCGAACAACGCAGTTTTTCCATCAATGATCACCAGTTTATCGGCATCGCGGCGGATAGCGGTTTGCGCGTTGCCGGCCATTCGCCAAAACAGAGCCTGATGAGGCGGCGAAGTTTTCTCACCCCGAACATACGGCACTAAATTCACTCCGTCGGGCGCGTCGGGCGGCATTGCGCCAGCAAGCTCGAGGGCAGTTTGCGTGACGTCAATGGAAATCACCGGCGCATCGTAAACGATCCCGGCGGGTAAGGTCCCCGGCATTCGCATGACGAATGGTACATGAATGCCGCCTTCGTACACGTCGCCCTTTTGGCCTCGTAGCGGACCGTTACTGGACGCATTCGCGTTCTCGGGACCGCCGTTGTCACTGAGAAAGACCACCAGTGTCTTTTCGCGACTAGCGAGTTCATCAATGACCGCGAGCAGACGCCCGATTTGGTCGTCCATGGCTGAAACCATGGCCGCATAGGTTCGCCGCTTTTGGTTCTTGATTCCAGCAAACTCGGCAATCTTTTCCTCCGGCGCCTGGAGTGGCCCGTGCGGAGCATTGAATGCGACGTAGAGAAAGTACGGCTCGTCGCCAGCCGATCGCATGAAATCAATCGCTCGATCGGTCAATACGTTGGTGAGGTAGCCGTCAAGCCTCGCGGGTTGTCCATTGTCGTCCAACGGCGCTTTGTAGTTTTCACTGAGCTGGGCCGTCGTGTCGACGACGAAGTAGTCGTGACCGCCGCCGAGGAAACCGAAATAGAAATCGAAGCCTCGTTTGAGCGGATGGAACGGTGCCGCAGCGCCCAAGTGCCATTTGCCCACCATCCCCGTGCGATACCCAGCGTCTTTCATGCGACTGGCCACGGTTCGCTCGCTCGGTGGCAACCCGAGCTGTCGATTGTGCGGATCGAAGGCCACATTGTTCACGTAACCGAATCGATGTTGGTAGCGTCCAGCCATCAACCCCGCTCGCATGGGGCTGCAAAATGGATGCGACGAGTATCCATTGGCGAATCGCACTCCCTGGGCGGCGAGCGAATCGATGTGCGGCGTCGGAATATCCGAGCACCCGTTGAAACCGACGTCGCCATAGCCCAGATCGTCCGCGAGAATGAGGAGGATGTTGGGCCGCTCGCTCGCACCGCCGACTCCGCTCCAACCCATCCCTAGGAAGAATGCCGCGACAAAACAAACAATCGTGGGAAGCTTCGAATTCATACGGCGTCTCGCGTCTAAGATGGCGGTAGTCGAACTTATCGAGCGAGTTTAACTCAATTCAACCCTCGGAACCGGGGTCCGCCCAGCCGCTACCGTTTTTTTGCGGTTCCGGTATCATTCGCGTCCATGACGAAACACATCTTTGTAACTGGCGGCGTGGTAAGCTCTCTCGGCAAGGGATTGACCAGTGCGTCGATCGGGATGCTGCTCGAGCAACGTGGTTTACGCGTGCGCATGCAGAAGCTGGATCCGTACATCAACGTGGATCCGGGGACGATGAGTCCCTACCAACACGGTGAAGTCTACGTGCTCGACGACGGATCGGAGACCGATCTCGATTTGGGGCATTACGAGCGTTTCACCTCGGGGTTGCTCTCGCGAGATTGCAACTACACCACCGGCCAAATCTATTTGTCGGTGATCGAAAAGGAACGGCGCGGCCAATTCCTGGGCAAAACCGTTCAAGTCATTCCTCACATAACCAACGAAATCAAGTCGGTGATCAAGCGGATGGGAGGCGACGACGTCGACGTGGTCATCACCGAGATCGGTGGCACCGTCGGTGATATCGAAAGTTTGCCTTTCCTGGAAGCGATCCGCCAATATTCGCTCGATGTCGGTCGCGAAAACTGTCTTTACATGCACTTGACGCTCGTGCCGTACTTGAAGGCGGCCGACGAGCTCAAAACGAAACCGACCCAGCACTCGGTTGGCCAGCTCCGCGAAATCGGCATCCAGCCCGACGTGCTCGTGTGCCGCTGCGAGCATTCGATCAGCCGCGAAGACCGCGAGAAAATCGCGCTGTTTTGCAACGTCCCCGTCGAAGCGGTGATCGAAGAAAAGGACAAAGACTTTTCGATTTACGAAGTTCCATTGTCGCTCGTTGACAACAAACTTGACGAATTAGTCGTCAAACGTCTGAACTTGACGAACGCGAAAGCGCTCGATATTTCGCCGTGGACAGACCTGCTTCATCGCTTGCGAAACCCACGGCACGAGGTGTCGATTGCGGTCGTTGGCAAATATGCCGAACACAAGGACGCCTACAAATCGATCTACGAAGCGATCGACCATGCTGGCATCCATCATCAAACACAAGTCCGTGTGGCACGCATTCAAAGCAGCGATATTGAACGTGAGGGTGCCGAGCGTTTGCTCAGCGGGTTCCACGGCATCCTTGTTCCAGGTGGCTTCGGCGAACGCGGTATCGAAGGCAAAGTGCAATCGATTCGGTTCGCGCGCGAACGAGGGATACCGTTTTTCGGAATCTGTCTCGGGATGCAGTGCGCCGTGATCGAATACGGACGAGGCGTGATCGGACTCGGCGGAGCCCACTCGACGGAGTTCGATAAAGACGCGTTGCATCCGGTGATCTGTTTGCTCGATGAACAGCGTAACGTCACCCAGCTCGGCGGAACGATGCGGTTGGGTACCCAGCCGACAAAGCTCAAGCCGGATAGTGCGGCCGGTCAAGCGTATGGCGCCGAACTGGTCGACGAACGACATCGTCATCGCTATGAATTCAACAATTCCTACCGCTCACAATTCGAAGCCGGAGGGATGAGGTTTACCGGAACGAGCCCCGATGATTCGCTCGTCGAGATCATCGAATTGCCCGACCATCCCTGGTTCGTCGCTGTCCAGTTCCATCCGGAATTCAAGAGCAAACCATTGGCCGCTCACCCGTTGTTCGCGGGTTTTGTCGGTGCGGCGGTCCAGCGTTTGACGCGTCGCAGTGATGGCGAGCAGACCACTTCCACTTAACACTTCAACCATTGATGGTGCTTTGATGAGTGAGCCGAAATCCTCCGAACCGAAAATCATTGTGGACACGGATTGGAAAGAGCAGGTCGCCAAGGAAAAGGAGGCGGCCGCGAAATCGGTCTCCTCGGCCAGCGAACCTGCGGGCGAACCAGACGGCGAAATCAACGCCGAACCTGCCAGCGAGTCCGCCCAAGTCCGTGGGCCAAAGTCTCACGACGGCCAAGATGAAATGCCGCCACCGCCCCAGGCGTCGTTCGAAATGGTGGTCTCGATGTACTTTACACAAGCCATGGCGATGTTGGGCCAAATTCCCAACCCATCCACCGGTCAACCGGAAATCAACAAACCCTATGCGAAACATTACATCGACACACTCGATCTGCTCGGCGAAAAAACAAAAGGCAATTTGAGCGACGTCGAGTCCAAAATGTTATCCGAAGCGCTTCATGCGCTCCGGATGATGTATGTCAATGTGAAACAGCCTTCTTGATCTTAGGAAGGCGGGCCGAACTTACTGGCGTGCGAACGCCAAGCCGCTGTTGGTCGCACCATCGAGCTTGAAGGTGAAATTGCCGTCTGCACCGCTCCAGTTACCAGCCATTTGTTGAAGGTCTTGGCTGCGGACGAGCGTCAGGCGTTCGCCTTCAAGTCGAAATTGTCCGTCAAAGTTGCTCGACTTACCGTCTTTGGTCGCCGTCCATTTGAAATTGCCATCGGCTCCGAGCTCCAGAGTGACCGATTGATTGCCAGGCAACGTGACGCTCCAGATTCCGACATGTGCTTCGACTTGGGACATCGAAGTCGCCGCGGCGGTGAATTCAGGAATCTCCGCCACGGTAGCTTCGACGGACTCGGTCGAAACTTCATCCAGCGTGATCGACGCGAGCATTTCCAAGGCCGACGGTTGGGATGCACTGTTCGCTGCCGGCGCCGCTTGCACGGCCGCTGCCGCCGGTGCCGATTGCGCCATACGCGGTGACGCGACTCGTTGTTGCGCCGGTGCTTGGGAAGTCGCTTGCGTTACCGGGCGAACATTCGCCACGTTGGGGTTAGACCCGGCATGCGAAACAGGGTTGGCAACACCCGACGGCTGACCCACCGTCTGCGATTGAACGTGATGTGCTTGTTGAATGGATGGCGAGGTGCCTACGCCCGGCTGCGAGTAGGTCGGCTGAGTATACGAAGGCTGTGACAAAGCAGGCTGTGCGTAGTTGGGCTGTGCGTAATGGGGTTGCGACGGCATCGACGAAGCGTAACCCGGCTGAGAGTAGGTGGGTTGCATGTGTACCGAGGGAGCCGGAATCGGTTGGGCCGATGGATAACTCGGATACGATTGAACTTGCTGCGCCGGAACACGATGAACGGGAGCGGACGCGGCGTGGCCGTAGCCTCCACCGGAAAAAGTACCGCCAAAGATGCCTCCCGAGTGGCCGCGACCGCCGATACTGATGCCAAAGCCACCGCCGCCACCGCTTCGGCCCCCACAAGCATGGGCGGGAATCGTTTGTAGACCCGAGACGGCAGCGATGGTGGCTGCGAGAGCGATTCGTTTGAATTGACGATTCATGGCATGTTTCCCTGAAGAAAGTGTTTCGTTGATCGGCGGTCTCATGATCCGCCACTAACAAACTGAGCGAACAAAGCTGGGATCCGTTACATCGAAAATCTGCATCGCGGGGAAATGCCGAAGTGACCGGCGCTACAATGCGGTTCCGTCGCTGCGGAGCGAGTGCTCGCTTGAGCGAAAAGATGTCGATCCGAATGGGACGCGAGCGTGGGTTACGCCTTCTTGAACGACAAGGTTACCGATGGCTTACCGGTTTTGGCGTCGATGATCGCGAATTGGAATTCGTCTTTGGACGATTGTTTGATGTCACCCGAAATCGTCACCTTGTCGTCACCGACCAATGTCAATCGATTTCCCTCGAGCGTCAGTTTTCCGCTGGAAACGCTCGACTTCTTGCCTTTAACCTGAACCAACTTGAATCGATTATCGGCTCCCACCAAGATCGCGAACGACTCCCCACTGGTCAACGTCGCTCCCCAACGGCCAACGATCGAAAATGATTCCGCTGGTTCTTTGGCGGGTACCGTTTTCCTCTCGGGGGCGCCCACAACCGCGTCGGTTTTGACGGCGGTACCGAGCTTGGACCAGACGTCGGAGTGAAGTTCAGCGAGTGATGCTAAGTTCACTAGATCAGCCTTGAGTCCCCGAGCTGTCAGTCCACGATTGGAGAAGGAAGTTTTAAGTTGAATCAGCTTTTTGTCTCGGTCGAAAGCAAAGAATGCTCCTTCCGTGGCTTTTCCGCTGGCCAATAAGCTGAGCAAGGAGTCCGAAGCAACTCCCGACATGTCTTTGAGTTCGACGAGTGACATTGCGCATACGATTCGATCTTTCTCGAGCTCTACTCGCATTCGAATCGGCAATTTCCAGCCTGCGTGATCGACTTCGATGGTGACTTGCTCGTCGTCACGAGTCGGGTTGAAACCAGCGGCTTTGAGTGCAAGGACAAGCGATGATGCGCCAGTGACTCGCTCCAGCATGCTTGTGTCGCTGATCGCGGCTACGTCCAAAGGGGTGACCGTTTTGGATTCGTAGACCGACTCCATCGCAATGTGTGAGAACAAGCTTTCATCAGCAATCGCATGTTCTGGTCCGGCGCAAGGGGCGAGAAAGCCAGCGGCCAATAAAGCAGTTGAGAGTTTGAATCGCATGGTCGTACTCGATCGAGCGAGGGCGTAGTGAATTGAGCAGAAATGGATCCGCGATACGTGGACGCCCGCGTGATCTCTGAAATCACAAGCGTCACTTCGATTCGGATGTTACAGCCGCAAAGGGGCGTCCGAGACTGTTGCAAAAATCTTTCCGACTTCTCAGTAACAAAGTTCCGTCGCGTTCGCTGGGCTCGTTAGTCAAGTCAAAACCGGGAACGTGAGAAACGGCAGACTCACGATTCCCTCACCCTTAGTTCTGCCACTCGTTTTAGGAACAGTACGATGTTGAAGAAGATTCTTTTCGCTGTGGTCCCCATGATGATGGTCGCAACCTCCGTGATGGCAAACGACGACTTGTTGTCGGCCGTGGCCAACTTGGATTCGGCCGCGGATGTCTCACAGCTTGATGACGCTGACGTGCTCGGCCAAGCCGACGTGGACGCCTTGCTCGGTGAAGACGAAGAAGACGGTGAAGAAGCGATCGCGGCATGTTTCCGCCGCATCGGTTTCGGAGGCTACGGCAGCTACGGTGGCTACAGCTATGGCGGACACCGCTCGTTCTACAGCCCTTGCTACTCGTATGGCTACTCGTCGTTCTGCTACACCCCGGTGACTTACACCTACTGTGCACCAATCACTTACTCGTGCTACAGCCCCTGCTACACCAGCTATTGGGGTTGCTACTAATCGACTGCTTGGGCAACTCGCCCGGACGTCCCACCGCTTGCCCCTGGTCCCTCGCAGAACTATGCCGGACGGGGCAACGATTCCTTCAAAGCCCGGTGACCCGAGACATCGCGGTCACCGGGCTTTTTTTAGGTCCCTTGCACAAGGGACCTCCGCTCGATCAGTCCATTCAAACTCTCGAAAACCAACGCTCGCATCTTACAAAGGTACACTCATGAAACGCTTACACTTGCTCGGCATCGCTTTGACCATGGCGCTGCTGTCATCCCCAGCATCTCGTGCCACAGCCGAAACGCTGACCACGACTCACATTCTCCATGGCAATACGTTCTGTGATCATGTGATCCGGCTCGTTCACTTGCACGGAGTCAACAACAGCGTCGATCGCTGTTCATCGGGATCGATGTTTCATCCATCCCCGTTCGGTTCCGCCGTGATTCCCACGACCGAATTTGGTGACTTGCAAATTATGCAAGTCACGCAAGTTCCGATCGACGATCCCGCCTGTGGACCAAGGTTCGCCATCGTCGTTCAAAATGCGAGCACGCGAAAAGTGTGTGACTTTCATGTCAGCGCAGTGGCGATCTTTGGCAACATCCATCCGAGTTCGCCAAACGCCACCGTCAAAGTCGCCGGTATCAATCCCGGTGAAGCACTCGAAGTCATGGTGCAGCTACCCATTGAAGCCTTCTCGATGGGCAATCGCAATGGCCAAGTGATTGGCTTCCAACGACTTGTCGTGGCGATCGACAGCTTCGATGAATTGATGGAAACGAACGAAGCGAATAATCTGCAAGCGTTCAATAGCCACGAAATTCCAGTCGCCACCGTCGTCGTTGGCGAAGTTCAATCAAGCGTGGAAGTCGCTCCGGAAGCGGTTTCTCAAACGATGGTGCCCCAGGCCGCTGCTGTGCCAGCCGGCCAAGCAGCGCCGGCTGTGGCTGCTCCGGCGATGGAGGGTTCACTCGATGCGTCAGCCAACGTTGACGCATTGAGAGAAGCAATGCAGAAGCTCGACGTTGCAACGGTCGAGTGATCATCCATCTCGAAACCTTCGAGCAATGACAAGCTCGGGGAGCAGCGATGACTCGCGCTCACCCGAGCTTGTCATCAAAACGAAGAAACCTCGACCAACAAGGGAGAAAAGTGGTTCGTTGGGCCTGCGGCAAATCAGAGCGATGGGTCCAAGGATTTCTTGGCTATTTGCCCTTCGACGTAATCGGGACAACTTTCCAATCCATGGCCCAAGTCACAAACCAAGAGTCATGCTACCGAAGGCAAATTCGCCAACATGGCTCATCGATGATGATCAACACGAAGCAAAGGCTTTTTGCAGTGTGGTTCGGCCGAAGCGACACGAGTTGCCGCTGAGCCGCTTACGCCCAGACCACTTCCTCGAAACGGAGCGAGGGGAGCTTGATCAAGTTCAAGATGACGAAGGACTTGCCCCCGTGGGCTCAGTGGTTGGGCTTGGATGGATTCGCCCATTGGCCGCTGGTGTTTTGGCCACGCACGACGAAGCCTTTTTTGTGCCAGTCGTACCACGTCGTCACGTCCGCGGCGGCGTAGCGAATGGTGAGTCCGCAACGTCGGCGCTCGGATTCGTTCGCTTCGCTGCCGTGCAGCAATAGATCCGAGTGCATGGAGAATTGGCCAGCTTTGAGTGCCACGTCCACTTCTCCTTCGCCATACGAATGTGGATCTTTGACGGCGAGGTCGAGTACCGTGTCCGCCTCATTCGTCTCGTCGTAGTCGATCAGCCCATGCAAGTGCGACTTGGGAATGAACTTCATATTCGCGTTCTCGGGATCCGCATCATCGATCGCCAACCAAACGGTGACCGTTTTCGTCGGGCTCAGCGGCCAATACGTGCTGTCCTGGTGCCATGGCACTCGTTTGCCATCGTGTGGCATTTTGCAAAAAAAGTGGGAACCCCAACATACTACGCTCGGGCCGAGCAAGTCGGCGACCGCATCCACGATCCGGGGATGTTGCACGAGTTCATAGATGCGAGCGAAACGCAGGTGAGCGGTATTGATCGAATAGCTGGTTCGTCCCAACTCAATGAACGCCGCGAGCACTCCGTCAAAGAAAGCTCGTGTTTCGCGAGCTTCGGTCTCATTCAATCCGTCGAACGGCATCAGGTATCCGTTGGCGTTGTACTCGTCGATTTGAGATGGAGTGAGTTTGTGGAGCTCGCTGGCCACGGATGGGACAAAGCCCATTTGACGAGGCAGCGCAGCGAGCTGGCTGGGTGATGGATTGGGAATGTCGTCGACGCGTGTTGTCATGATGGGGACGATAAGGCCTATTGGGCAGTGTCTTCGTAGATCGGCAAGTGCCGATAATAGACTTCGAGATTCAGTAAGTTCATTGTGGTGACGTAGATGCGTCCTCCGTGAGGACTCCAGCGATCGGGAACCGGTAACTCCGGGTCCCAGCTTCCCGACTCAGGACCATTCTTGATCTGGCCGGCCAGGAGCATCGGATTCAAGTATCGGTTCCAGTTCTCCCAGTACTCATCGCCCATGTGAAACATCACCTGGGTCGCGTAGTACCAATAGTATGTATCACGTTGAGGCGAGCGTGAGGTTCCGAGTTGCGGTGGAAATTGGAGCAAGTATTCCGCCGCCGACTTCATGGCCGGATGATCGCGGCGCCATCCAGAATACATACGCATGAGCATACCGACGGCGGTCATCGTCGGCGTCACCATCCGCCCGTGTCGCTGGGCGGGGGTATCGGGGGCATAGGGATTGTAGCGATAACGATCTTCACGACCGGGCGCCTGCTTGGCCAGTTCGAGCCAGCGGTTGATACCGTCGTAGGTGTCTTTGGGGACCTCGAGCCCCGATAGTTCGCCGCTCTTGATGGCCATCATCATCCAACCGGTGACGCTGGTGTCGCTACTGACCTGGGGCGTGTAGCGCCAGCCACCGCGTTGATGGTGTTGTGTTTCGACAATATAGTTCACCGCCATTTGAGCGGCTTCGCGCAGCTCTGCGTCTTGCGTCATGCCGTAGGCTTCGCACATCGCTAGCGAGGCAATCCCATGACTGTAGAAAGCGACATTGCGATCGCTGATGTCATTCTCCGACCGATACAGGTCACCATTGGTCTTTTGATTGTCGATGAGGAATTGCAGCCCCTTGGCAACCGTGGCGGCGTATTGGTGTTGCCGATGCGTATAACCGGCGCCCTGGAATGCGAGTAGACAAAGCCCGGTGGCTGCGGAGTCGCTGCGCAACAGGACTTCATCACCATGGCCCTGCAGTGACCAACTGCCATCCTTGTTTTGAATCCGCGAGAGATAAGCGAGTCCCAATTCGATCGCTTCCTCGGTCGCCGGCCCGACCATGCCAGCCGGCGTCGGAGCCGCACCGCCGCTGGTGCGCATCACTCGCCGACTGAACGATTCGACAGCTGCAATCTTGCTGCCGGCGGGCGTGGTTGGCCCGCCGACTTCGCGACGCGGGCGAGTCTCGCGGCTGATATCCAGTGCCGCGATGTCAGGTTGTTCTGGAGATGGCACCACTCCGACGTTGGGGTCCGGCCGTTCCGACAAACCGGCGGTTGATTCTTTGAGCATCAAGTCGAGCGCGGGGCTCGCGCCGACGACACCTTGGTTCATCGCTGGTGAGGTGCTCGCGCCGCTGCGCTGGGGGCGACGCAGCGATTGATCGAGTTCGGCGATTCGACCGTCGAGCATGCTACCCGAGGGAGTCGCTTGGTCACTGGAACCCTGGATCGCTCCCGCGGTGTCATCCAGACTCGGTGTATCACCCACGATGACTCCGCCCGAATCGATCGAGCTGGCGATTTTGGTGGGCGGTCGCATCGCTTCACCGTCGCTGATGGTGGGCAGGCCGGCATCGCCGAGTTCATCGTTGCGTGCTTGCGCACCACTGGGGCTCGGTGATGCGTCGATGGCTTGGCTGGATGCACCGGCGGTCGTTCCCATCGACAACATCGCCCCTTGGGTCGACTGTTTTCGTTGATTGGGGACGTCGATGGGTGAGAGCAGCCGTTCAGACATTTCGGCCCGAGCGATCGCGACCGTCGGCGGGGCGGGCGCGGATCCAGCGGGCCGGGGTGCAGACTGGGTCGTCCGTGTTCGACGCTCCGGGTTAGACGAGATATCGCCGACTTTGGGCAATGCCTCGCTGGTGACGCGACTCGCCGCGGCCCGGCTCAACGCGGGAGTTTGCGGGACCTCGAGGGCCGATGGGCTTGGCATCGCCGGCGCTAAATTGTCGCGTCGCGTGACGTTCTGGCTGCGTTCGACACTGGCCAAGTCGGATGAGGGGTTGGACTCCGTTTGCAGCGACGGCGCGACCGGTTCCGACGTCGCCGCCTCGACCGGTTCCGACGACGCGATGCTACGACGGGCAAGTTTCGATGGTGCGTCCGCGGGGCGTGGTTTGGATGCTTCGGCCTCGTGTCGAGGCAGCAAGAACTCTTCCAAGACTTTCGGTTCAAGATCCCTGGGACGCGGCATCTCCAGTTCCGCGGCCGAACGCTGCACCGGTGGAATACGACGTTCCTCTTTGGGGATCACCGGTGAAGCCGTCTCGGATTGCACGGGTTGCGACCAATCCGGAACACGGGCCGTTTGCTGGGGCGTTTCAAATAAATACTCAGGCACTGTTTTGCGAACCGGCGAACGTTCAGGTTTGACGCCCGTGAATGCTTCTGGAAAGTACTGGGTGAAAATGACAACGTTGACCGCGAGTACCAACAGCAACAAGTGAATGAACAAACTCGTGAGTAACCCGAGCTGGATCGACTTGTGAACGTAGCGCGAGGCGATCTCGCGAAGTGAGATGTCCAAGATCAACGCGACGACGGGAACCGCGATCAAGTACGTCCATCCGTTGAACATCCATCGTGGGTCGTCGAATCGCAACTGGGTGACGACGAGATAGAGCACCAATCCGGCGAGTGCCGTGAGCGAAATGTCCAGCGGCCACATTCGCTCGGTCGACGCAACCGCACGCGCGTTCGATCGAAGCGAGCTGGAGCGACCCGACGTCGCCGGCGCGCGGCTCGCGGAAGTTCGCTGTGCCGACGTGCGGCTGGATGACGATCGGGCGCGATGCGGGCGACGAGATGTCAACTCTGGGGCCCTTCTTTGGTCGTCACACTGTAATCCGTCACGCCCGATCGGTTGCACACATCCATCACGCTCACCACCGGTTGGAATGGTGTGTCTTGGTCAGCGCGAATCACGGCCGATTGGTTCGTCGGATTCTTCGCCACTGCGGCGATCAATAGTTGTTCCAATTCGTCCAGATTCGTGACTTGGCCCGACAAGTAAATGAGACCTTCGGCATCGATATCGATCACGATTTCACGCGGCTTTCCCGTCATTGGCGAAGCACTGGTCGCCGTGGGGAGGACGATGTTGAGCCGGCGTTCTTCTTCCTCGAACTCACTGGTCACGAGAAAGAAAATCAGCAACAGGAACACCACATCGATCAGCGGCGTAAGACTCAGTGTGCCCGCGACCGTCGAGCGTTTGATTCGAATCGCCATCTCAGTTCCTCACGGCAGCGATTTCGCTGTCATCGGGCGCTACCGGCGGCGGAAGCGGTGGCGCCGCTCCGGTGGTCGTTCGATCCATGGGTTTCATGTCACCCGATGGATCCAGCCGTGTTTTGCCGGTGAACCGGGCCAAGCCGGGGGCGACGTCGAACGCGAGTTCTTCGATCCGGTGAAACAATCGGGACAAACGGTTCTCAAGGTATTGCGCCATGATCGCCGCGGGTATGGCGACCACGAGTCCAGCCAAGGTTGTTACCAAAGCGGTATAGATGCCTTCGGAGAGTTGTTCGCTACGGCTTCGATCGGGAGTGAGAGTCGTCGATTCATGAAAGGCGACAATCATTCCCCACACCGTCCCAAGCAGTCCCATCAGCGGAGTCGCCGCAGCCGCCAAGTTCAACCAGCGGATTGGGCCGGCGTAGTCATCGGCTTCACGCTGGGCCGTCTCGGTCGCGACGCGTTCGATGTCACCCAGCGGTTGGCCGGTTCGCAACAGCATGGCGGAGATGACACGTGCGGCAGGTGACGGTGACTCGCCGCAGATCTCGTACGCGGTCGCTGGATTGAATTGGTCATAGCGTTCCGCCATGATCTCCAATTCGTTGACCAGTGCCGGGGGCAATACCTTCTTGGTCCGAAGCGTCAACAGACGTTCGACCGCGAGCGTCACGACCAACAAACTCATCAGCCCGATGGGGATCATGAACGACCCGCCACGCGAGATCAGCGAAAGCAGATCGATCCCGGATGGTTCGACGATCGGTGGTGGTTCGGTGATCGCGGGTTCGTTCATTACCGATTGAATTTCGGAGGCTTCGATTCCCGGGTTCACGTCGTCTTGAGCGTCCGCTTGTCGTGCGATCGTGACAAACATCCATGACACGAGCGTCACGAAAACGAGAGCCACGACAAGCGATTGTGTCTTCGATTGATTGAGCATCACGGCTTTTGAAGATCCTGGAGTATTTTTTTGGACTTCGCAGCCAACTCGTGAGTCGGATGCTTATTGATGACATACTGAAAGAAATCTGTCGCGAATTTTTTTGCCTTGTCACGTCCGCTTTGTGATTTTGCTTGTTGCATCAAGACTTCCGAGCAACGCCCGGCTTCGAAACCGCTCTTCGCTTGCCAGTTCTTGATCGAATCGGGGGCTTTTTCGGCGCCGTATCCATACATGACTCGTTGAAAGTCCGTGATGGCTTGGTCGAGTCGCCGTTCGCCAAAATGAATCTCGCCCATCATGAAACGGGCACGAGCGGCCAACTCGTTGCGATAATTGTCTGCGACTTGTCCATAAAACTTCATCGCTTTTTCGTTGTCACCGAGCTGTTGGTAGGTGAATCCCGTCTCATAGAAAACTTGCGGAAGATAACTCGTCGATGGGAATCGTTCGCGCAATTCATCGTACCACTGCAACGCGTCTTTCCACTGTTTCAACTGTGCGGCACTTTGTCCTCCGTGCAACAGCACCAATTCACGGACTTGACGTTCGGCGGGGTCACGCAGCGTTTTCGCGGAATCGTCCGCGTCGCGAACCCGTTTTCTCGCGTTCGTGTATGACTCGAGGGCTCCCTCAAAATCCTCTGCCTTGAAGTCTGCTTCACCAATCATCATCAAGGCATCCACGAGCAGATTGCCTTGGGGATGGCGCTCCGCTTGGGTCTTGAAGGCCTCGGCGGCTTGTTCAAAATCGTTGGACTTGAAATGACTCCATCCGAGTCGATAGTACGCTTTCTCGGATAGCGCCGGTTCGCTGGCCTTCTCCGCAGCGATCACAAATTGCTTGCTGGCGTCGGCCCATCGGTTTTGGGAATAGTCGTGTTGACCGACAAAGAACGCGGCTTCGCCGGTGAGTTCATCGTCGGGATACTTGTCCACTAGCGACTTGAATTTGCCCGCCGCCGCCTCCGCATCGCCGGTTTCGTTGAGCAGCCATCCCCACTCGTAAAGCACTTTGGCCATCGACGGATAGTTGGGGACTTCGGTCGCGAGTCGTTCCAAGTACTTTGCGGCTTTGCCGGGTTGTTGGTTCTTTTGTTCGATGAGTGCGAGTTCATAGAGCGCGTGGCCGAGGTTCAATCCCGTCGGACTGGTTTGGAGGAAAAGTTCCAAATCGCCCTTGGCTCGATCGTTCTTGTCGAGATGACGCAAGCTGACGCCTCGCGCCAAACGGGACTCACCGACGACCGGATGTGAGGCAAAATCTTCGATTAATTCATCGAGAATTTTGACCGCGTCGGCATGATTGACAAGCTGCATCAACGACCATGCTTTGCCATACTGGCTGTACGGGTAAAGACCAGGATCGACGGTCGAGCCGAGTACTTCGTCATAAAGTTCAATGGATCGCTGGAAACTGCCTTCACTACTGGCCAGTTGGGCCAGTTTGTAACGAGCTTGAGCCGCCATCCGGCTAGCCGGATTGTCCGTGATGATTTTCTTCCACTGGATGACTGCACCGTCACGATCACCCGACGCGTTCTTGGACTGGGCCGCCAACAATCTGGCTTCGTCCGCGCGTGGCCAAGACGGATCGAGATCAAAGGCGGCGTCGAATTCCTTGGATGCGTCGGCGGGCTTGTTGGACATCATGTTCGCTTGGCCAAGAAGAAACTTGGCTTCGGCCAGATTGCGTTTGTCATTCCAGGAAGCCGTCTCGGTCGAAATGAGCTTGGTCGCGTCATCAAACTTTTGGTTCGCAATCAAACTTGCGGCACCGCGAAGCACCCACAGCGGTCGCTGGATATTGTCTTTGGCGCCCGTCGCGATCAACGACTGATAGAGTTCCGCCGCCTCGGCACCCTTACCAGAAAGCAGCAGGCTTTCCGCGTTGACAAATTGAACATCAGGAGCAAGCACATTGCCAGCGAATTTTTCATTGAACTCCTTTGCAAACGCAATCGCCTTGTCGTACTTGCCCGATTGCATCGCCGAATACGCCGCATTGTAAAGTGCCCGTGGCGCCAACGCGTTTTGCGGGTGATCGCGATAGGCCTTTTCATAGACGACCATGGACTCCGCCAGTGATTCCGGTTTTAGCGAGAGTGCTTCCGCGTGGTCCAACTGCAACGAAATCACAAACTCACCGTCGGCGCCAGCGTCGAGTTGTTTTTTGGCCAACTGGATGGCATTGTCAATCTCGCCACGACTCAAGGCGATGCGAGCAAGCCAGTGTGCGGACTCGGTCGCCGCGGCCGGGTTGTTTTGGCTCAACACTTCCAGAAACCGTTTCTCGGCCATGTCCAGCTTGCCACCGCGATAGGCGCTTTGAGCCGCAGCAAGAGTGGCACTCGCGGCATACTTGGAGTTCGGGTATTCCTTGGCCAAGCGGTCATACGCGGTCGCGGCATCGGCGGGTTGGTCCGCTTGAACCAACGCAAAACCTTGGCGGAATAACGCGTAGGCGGTGTCGTCAGCCACCTCGGATGATTCAATCGCTGCGGCAAACGACTTCACCGCGTCGGCGAATTGTTTTCTTAGAACCAACAAGTCGCCCATGCGCAAGTGCACGTCGGTGACGAGCGTGCCGGTCGCACATTGATCGAGCAGTTGGCGGTACGACGCGATCGCTTTGTCGTATTCCTTCAAATCTTCGTAGGCAACACCCCGAGCGTAAAACGCGTCGCAACGAAGCGGAGAATCCTTGGCGCTTGCGAGGTTCAACAATTGGTCGTAGAAGTCAACGGCTTGCTGTGGCTTGGCCAACCCATACGCGGCCTCGCCACCGTAGAAAAGTGCTCGATCAAGGTAGCGGCTTTCGGGGAATTCCTTTCGCAGTTGAGCGAACGTGTCCAAGGATGCTTGAAGTGGTTTTGCATCGCGTTGTTGGCCCTCGCCAGCGGACGCGTACAGGCACCAACCGCGGTTGACGAGACTCTCTTCACGCAATTCGTACTCGGTATCCTGGAGCGCCTTGCCAAACGCTTGCGCGGCGGCGACATAGTCGGGTTGTTCCTGTTGCATCAAGCAAACGCCTAGATAGTGCGCCGCTTTGGATGCCATCGGGTCATCCGGATACTTTTTGAGAAACTCATGCCAACCATCGATGGCTAAGGGAAGTGCTCCGTTGGTTTGGAAATTCGCAGCGTCCGCGTACGCTGCCATCGACTCCTCCGTTGACTCCTGAGCCACCGTCGACGCGGTGCAAAGCGTGCACGCGATGGTGACTGCGAGCGCCAGCGGTAAACGCCACATGCCACGCGAATCGTCATGGGTGACAGACTTTCCAAACACGAACACACCCCGTGAAGAGTTCAAGATCCCAATCCAAAGCAAACGCCCCAGTCTAACGGTGTCACGCTCGGCTCGATAGTTCGTCGCCCCAGCTTGCCGAATCGTTGCATTTTCCCAACGCCGCGTGGGGCGAACAGCGTCGTCGAAAATGGCCGCCGCGCGATTATTGGGCGGGCGCCACCACCACCGCCCCAGCGGCTTCGAGGCTGGCGGCATAGTCGAGCACCAATTGCTTGACGGCGGTTCTTGCGAATCCCGGCGGCATGTAACGGTCGAACGCGTTGTTCACAATCCGTTCATTGGCCGCGGTCGTGTAGTCAACCAGATGCTTGGAGAGATCACCACGTTGGGTGGTGTCGACGTCAATCACCGTCGCTATTCCACCCTGCCGAAACTCCAGGTCATCCAGATCGATCCATCGGCGGTTCGGGCTCTGTTTGGTTTGGAAGTAAATCCGTCGGTCCCGCGGCAGATAAACGAGCTGCCACTGTGTCAGGTCATCCTGGGCGACGCGACTGAGTGTATCAAAGGCGTAATCGATCGATTTCGCGGTCTTCGTGTCCGGTTTGAGTTCACCGATCGCTTTGACGGCAAGTTGGTATCGCCATTGATTCGGCGCCGGATTTGAACTGAGCGATTGGGAGGAATCCGTCCAAGCCGAGTTCGCCAACGCGCACTGCTCGACGTTTTGGCCATGCTGGATGACCGGCTTACCGTCCAGAAACTCGATGATGGCCACGCCGCCTTCGGGGTCGGTCACGAAATAATGCACCCGCTCGACGGCGGGCAGAAGTGGCGTGGGCAACACCGTATCCAAGCTCGCTAGGACCTCACCGACGGTCGCTGCAGTGTCCAATTGATATTGCACCCATTGGACAACATTCACCGTCGTGATCTGGGACGTTGCGGCCGGAAACTCGGCGTCGTTGAGTTGCAACAGGTCGATCGTCAGACCTCGCTCATTCATCCCCGCAAACGGAAACTCGCGGCCGAACTGCGTGAACGTGACACTTCCATAATCGGCGACCCAGCAGGCTGGGTTGACCGGCGAGACGCCCTTCTTTTCCAGTCCCGGTTGGTTCACAACGACCAAGCCTTCGCCAAACGGCCAATCATGGTTCCTGGCCACCAACAGGTCACCGTCCGTACTGAGCCGCACGACCGTGCAAGCCAGCGAGGTTGACGCCGATAGAGCCAAAACGGCGATCACGGCGATTTGACGGCCAGAAAGTGTCCGTAAACGTGCGCCCATGGCAAGGTCCTCGCGCTTGAGAGGAAGGTGTGAAGAACTGATCCAGTTTATGCCTGGGCGGCAAGTCGAACAATCGTGTCGTGCGTCTCCTCTCACGCTCGTCCCTCGATTCGACTACGCTTGCACCATTGCTTTTCATCCCACTTCGAACTTTTTCGGTATTCCTAATCACTGTGTCATCGAAAACCTATCTCGTCACCGGAGGTGCCGGGTTCATCGGATCGCACCTGACAGAATCACTTTTGGCAGCTGGAAATCGAGTGATCGTTGTCGACGACTTGTCGACGGGCCAAGCGAGCAACCTGCACGCGGTGATGTCGCATCCGCAACTGGAGTACGTCCAAGCCAGTGTCGGCGAACCCGAGGTGGTCAATGAATACGTCGATCGTGCCGATTGCGTTTTTCACTTGGCGGCTGCCGTCGGAGTCGCCTTGATCGCCAAGCAACCGATCCAAACGATCGAGCGAAATGTTTATCCGACGCAATTGATCTTGAACCGCTTGGGCAAGCGAGTCGAGCGGGGTGATACGGTTTCGTGCTTCATCGCGAGCACCAGTGAGGTCTACGGAAAAAACCCCAAGAGCGTCTGGTCCGAAGAAGACGACTTGGTGTTCGGCGCGACGACCAAGCCGCGATGGAGCTATGGTGTGTCCAAGGCGATCGATGAGTTTCTGGCGCTCGCGTTTTATAAGGAACGTGGTTTGCAAGTCGTCGTCGGTCGATTTTTCAACGTCGTCGGACCGCGTCAAACAGGTGCCTACGGCATGGTGCTGCCACGTTTCGTAGGCTCAGCTCTGCGAGGCGATCCGCTCGTGGTACATGACGATGGGAAACAAGAACGTTGCTTTGCCCACGTCGACGATGTGGTGGGTGCGGTGGTGAAGCTCACTCACGCATCCGAAGCCGCCGGACGTGTCTACAACATCGGCAGCGACCAAGCGATCTCCATCGGCGACTTGGCCCGACGAGTCGTCGAGCGAGTGAATCCCCAGGCCAAGCTGGAATTCCAAAGCTATGCCCAGGCGTACGATGAGTCCTTCGAAGACATTCGCCGCCGCGTCCCCGACCTGACGCGAATTCGTCAAGCGATCAACTACGCACCGACCAAGAACCTTGACGCAATCATCGATGACGTCGCACACTATCAACGATCGATCATGTAAATCGATATGGACCCATTCTCATGCATATTCTCCGCTATGCCGCTCTCGTGACTTGCATGGTGCTGGCCACCGAAGCGACTGCCGCTGAACCATCGTTTCCGTTACGAGCCAAACGCATCGTCTTTCTCGGCGATTCGAACACGTTTGCCGGCGGCTTTGTGAGTGTTGTCGAGAGCCAGGTGATCGCCAGTGATGCGAATCCGCGGCCCGAAGTCATCAATCTCGGGCTGTCGAGCGAAACCTGCAGCGGGTTGTCGGAACCCTCGCATCCGTTTCCGCGTCCCAATGTCCACGAGCGACTCAAACGTTCGCTCGAAAAGCTTGGGCCCGATGTCGTAGTCGCCTGTTACGGGATGAATGACGGGATCTACTATCCCTTGGACCCGACCCGTTTCGCGGCCTATCAAGCGGGGATCAATCAACTTATCGATACGGTCCACGCGTCCGGTGCAAAGCTGGTATTGATGACACCGCCTCCCTACGATCCGCTACCGATGCGTGAGAAGGGAAAGCTCTTACCGATCGGTGCCGCCGAGTATTCTTGGAACGATGTTTACGAGGACTACGATAATGTGATGAAGGCCTACGCCGCTTGGATCGTCAAGCAATCGGATCGCGTGGCGATGGTGATCGATCTCTACACGCCCGTCACTGAGCACATGAAAGCAATGCGAACGAGGGAGCCGACGTTTGTCATGTCCGGCGACGGCGTTCATGTCGACGACGAAGGGCATCGTGTGATTGGGGAAGCCATTTTCAAAGCATGGGGCCTTACGCCCAAGAAACTCGACACACAACTACTCACACTCATTCGCCGGCGACAACAGCTAATGCGTGACGCCTGGTTGAGCGAGATTGGTCACCAGCGGCCGGGAGTCTCGGCTGGATTGCCGATGGACGAGGCAACGACCCAGGCGGCGGAATTCGATCGGCAAATTCAGTCGCTTCAGTCCGCTAAGGCGCAATGATTTCCTTGCGCCAAGATTCCGCAGAATCGTCAAACGGTAAAGGCTGCGGACCAAACGTCTCGTCGTAAACTTCGTCCCACATTCGATGCATCGCCCGGTAATGGTCTATGTAGCCGGGGTCAGTCACATCGCTGGCTAAGAACGCGAGCGTTTCTCGAGTCGCAGCGTCGATATAGCGGTCGGCACGCGTCAATTCGATTGGTTGGCGCATCGTGATATCATCGATCATCGTTCCGCCAAAACTCTTCCAATCCGTCGATGGTTGTTGCTGATAAAGTCGCCACTCCATGATCAGTGCCATCCGCCGTGATTCGCGTATTAGCTCAGGCGATGCCATTTGTCGGACGACTTCACGAGACGTGTCGTGTGGAAGAGTTGTCAGCCGAAATGTTGCTGAGTGCTCGTCCCTCCACGCAAACGTAAAAATGGAGACCGGATGCACCTTACCCTCGATCATCGCCTGGCGAGCCAACGTAGCCCACTGCAGCTTTAACTCGCAAACTCGCAAAACGTCTGCGTCGTTTAACTCCGGCGGCCAATACCGATTAAATCCGTTCACATGATTCCAGAAGGTTTTAAGTTCATTGGCGGTTGGAGGTTGAACGCCGCTCCATTGATATGAACGAAAAGCCGGCTCATCCCGCAACGCTTCCCAACCGTGAGTGTAACTATTCAGCCTGTTGAAATCGATCTTGGCTGAAACGGTGAAATTGGTTCTGTTGACGCGATCATGGATGAATCGCAGTCCACAGCCGTCGCCGACCCGTCAGTCGATACCAGTCTACTGGATAAGCTGCTCCATA
>JBGSKM010000038.1:0-5791 GCA_041741195.1 Pirellulaceae bacterium | reverse complement strand
CTCCAATGCAGTCAACGTTTACAATCGCAATTTGACGACTGGCCAACTCACGTTGACGCAAACCGTCACCAGCGCGACACCGGGATACTCGGCACTGAATCAACCGTGGGGAATATCCGTCAGTCCTGATGGTAAGAATATCTACGTCGCGACTAAGTTGAGCCAAGGCGTGGTTGTGCTCAATCGCGACGAAGTCACCGGTCATGTTTCTTTCAATGAGTTCGTTCCCGATCCTTATTCGTTTGCCAACCCTGACCCGGTTGCGGTGCTTGTCAGCCCGGACGGTCATCACGTCGCAGTCACGTTTCAAACCGGTGGCGGCATGGCAATCTATAGCCGCAACCAATCGACCGGCAAATTGACCTTGGTTGAGTTCTACCTGGACGGAGTCGGCGGTTTCACTAATTTACGCGGTGCTTGGGATATCGAGTTCTCCAATGACGGTCGTTCGCTCTACCTTGTTACTGCCTTTGAAGATGCCGTCTACGCTTTCGATCGAGAGGTCGGTGATTGGGCACCATCGTCAGTCCAAGCGTCGGTAGCCGTTGGACAAGTCACGACACTGGACACCTTTAGTGCTGTGAACTTAGTACCGACGGTCGAGTCGATTACCTATTCGGGAACGACTCCGGTGACTGCCGCCGAGATCAATTTTGATGTCGTGTTCAGTGAACCGGTGACAGGCGTCGATCCGAGTGATTTCGCGTTCTTCGGTTCGTTCACCGGCGCGACCGCGACAGAAATCAGCGGCAGCGGTGATACTTATGTCTTGACGGTGAGTTTGGCTGACGGTTTACAAGGCACTCTTTCCGCCAGCACCTACTTCAACGATTCGATTGTCGACAACGAAGGGCAACCGCTCGGCGGCGATGGCAGTACAGTCTTTGATACGATCAATGTTGATCGCAAAGCGCCCACTGTATCGTCGACGTCCAGATTGGATTCGAATCCAACCAACAAAGCGAGCTTGCGATTCCAGTTGGTGTTTAGTGAACCGGTCACTGGTCTCGCGTTGTCGGATTTCTCTGTCGCCGCCAGTGGCCTTGCCGGAGCCATGGTGAATTCACTGACTGGTAGCGGCGATACTTACATTGTCACCGTTTCATACACGAGTGGTGAAGGATCGCTGGGCTTGTTGCTGGCCGACAACGACACCATTGTCGATAGCGTGGGATATCCCTTGAATGGCGTTGGCACAGGCTCGTTCGCGTTTCCGAACTATTCGATCCAGTTGGGCACGATCGAAGGGAGCGTTTTCAATGACCTGAATTCCAACGCGGTGAAAGAAGCCAACGAGTCAGGCATCGGCGGACAAACGTTGTATATCGATGTCGATGGGGACGGCGCGCTCGACGCCGGCGAACCGACGGCGGTCACGGCATCTGGCAGTGGTGCGTACTCGTTTACTGGCTTGGCGGATGGGAACTACACAGTTCGCTGGCTTCAACAATCGCCCTTCGTCCAGACGTTACCAGCCGGAGGCGGCGCTCATGTCGTTCCTCTCGCTGTGGCTGCGGGGATCTCGATTGCAAATTTCGGCGTGCACGAGGTGCTGCCGGGTTCGATCAGCGGTCGACTATGGAACGACATTGACGAAGATGGAGTTTTTGATGTGACTGAGTCAGGCATCGTGGGTCTGACTGTGTACGTCGACTTGAACGAGAACGGCGTTTTCGACTCAGCGTTGGAACCCAGTGATGTAACCGATGCCGACGATCCGGGAACGATGACCGTCGACGAATCGGGACAGTATTCGTTCACCGGACTGCAGCCTGGAGACTATACCGTTCGCGTCACCTCAAACCAGTGGCAGTTTACTAATTCATCGCCTTGGGATTCCGCGACGTCGACGACGTATACGGACACGACAAATTTTTCTGCGAATAACAAGACGCTGCGAATCAGTCCCGACGGGAACTTTGTCTATGTGTTTGACCACTTGAGCAACAACATTGTGGTGTTGCAGTTGCCGACAACATCCAACGGATCTCCGACGCAGGTTCAAGTGTTGACCGGCGAGTTCATCGGGACGAGTAACGCGATCGGCGACATTGCCTTCACACCAGACGGCACGGCGATGTACATGATCGAGAACCAGTCGAATCGTTTGGCTGTGTTTTCACGTAACGTGGTCGATGGAACGCTAACACGTGTGCAGAGTCTGTTCCCGCCAGGTACGTTTCCGTATTCGATCGAAGTTGCCCCCGACGGAAACCATCTTTATGTGGGCGGCGGCTACATCGCACCGTACGCAATCAATCCCGTCAACGGCACGTTGACTGCATTGGCCAATACGGGAACTCCAGCGCGAGTACAGGACATCGTGTTCAACAGCGATGGCACTCGCGTGTACGCAGTCGATTACGGGAACGTTTTGATGCGAGTCTATTCGCGCAACGTCTCCACGGGTGCGATCACGCAAATCCAGGCCACGGATTCACAGATCGCTACGAGTTTTTTCAGCAATTGGTCCGCCGTCATGTCGGACGATGACCAGGATCTCTATGTGGCCGCGCCGTTGACAGATCTCGTTTGGCATTTCAGCACGCTAGCGGACGGCACGCTGGATTTCGCCGGTGTTTACGATCTGGACACGGATAACGTCCGCGATTTACCTGCGGACCTAGCACTCAGTCCCGATGGCAAGACGTTGTTGGTTGCGTTGGGTTTCAACAACGCGATCCAGGTGCTGAACCGCGATCCGACGGATGGAAGTCTAACCATCGGTCCGGTCATCGGAACACCCGATCCGAGCCTGACGAACATCTACGAAAACTCGTCATCGTTGATGGACTTGACGCCCGACGGATCGCTGTTGGTGCGTGCCAACGCGAGAGCAAGTGAGGTTGAATTTTATCGCGTGTCGTTGGAGCCGATCGATGCATTGGTTGTCAGCATCATCGAAGACCAAGCGATCGTTCGTGATCTGAGTCTTGTCGAGTTGGATTTCCAGCCGCCGGTTGTGATGTCGTTGGTGGCGGAAGATGCGTTCATTACGGGAACGAACATTGCCCAATTCACAGTGACCTTTTCCGAAGCAGTCAACGGCGTTGATGTCAGCGATTTTGTGGTGGTGATGACGGGTGGCGTCAGCGGTGCGGTGGTGCAAAGCGTGACGCCTCGCACCGAAGGTAACATTTTCGATGTCGTCGTCGCCTCAGGAACCGGCGATGGAACTCTCGGGTTGAACTTGGTCGACAACGATTCGATCCTGGACACAGCCGACTTGGCACTCGGCGGTATTGGCAGCGGCAATGGCGATTTCACCGGAAGCGTGGTGATTGTCCAGCGTAATCCGCTGCGCACGATCAGCGGACTTGTTTTCAACGATATCAACAACGATGGCGTACGCGACGCCGGCGAAAACGGTGCCGATGGATCGCAAATCTATATCGATTTGAACAACAATGGCAACTTGGATGCGGCGACCGAGCCCTACGATTGGTATGTGACAGATGGCGTATTCAGTTTTCCTGATTTGCCGCTTGGGACTTACACGCTTCGCGTCACAAATCGATTGAACTATGCGGAATCAGTACATTCGACAAAAACGGTTGTACTTGGATTCGATGACAATCCGCTTGTGCTTGATGTTCCCGCGACGAAGAACGAGTCGATCCTGCAAGGGGCACTGTTCCACGATTTGAACGGAAACGGAATTCGCGACACTGGCGAAGCGGGCATTGTCGGCCAAACCGTCTATCTGGACAACAACAATAACGGCATGCTTGACGGCACTGAGACGTCGCTGATCACGTTGGCCGATGACGCTGGCACGCCCGAAGACGAGTCGGGCACATATGCGTTTTCACCTTTGGGGTTCCAGTCGCATCGAGTTCGAGTGGTCGCAGATCCAGCTTACCTGGCGACCAGCAGTCAGCTTGTGACGGTCAATATCAACTCGCCAACACAAACGGAAACAGCAAACTTTGGTTGGACGCAAAATCTTACTTCGATTTCTGGATCGGTCTTTGATGATGTCGACGGAAACGGGTTGCTTGATGGCGTAGACATGCCCACTGCGGGCTGGACAGTGTATCTCGATGTGAACGCAAACGGTTTGCTCGATACGGGTGAGCCGTCAATGCAAACGTTAGCGGATGATCCGGCAACCGGTGGCATCAACGAAACCGGTACCTACCGCTTTGAGCAGTTGCCAGGATTCGGTGCATATCACGTTCGTATCGTGCCGCAGTCCGGAATGATTGTGACGAGCCCCGAGGTTGTGCAGGTCACTTTATCGTCGAGTACCCACTCGGCGACAGTGGATTTCGCGACACACGTCAACCAAACCACGATCACCGGCGTTGCGTTTGACGACCAGAACGTCAACGGAATCCAGGACGCTGGAGAAACCGGCTTTGGCGGAGCGTTTGTTTATATCGACCAAAACCGAAACGGGGTGTTCAACTCTGGTGAGAACTTGACGACAACTGATGTCAACGGTTTCTACACGCTAACTGATGTTATCCCTGGCGAAGTGATTGTGCGAATCGAGCCACTGGGTGAATCGATCATCACGTTCCCAAACACCGTTGCCGAGCAAGTCTATTTGATGCACGGCGGCAACCGGATTCAACTGGTCGACCCGACCACCGGCGTGGCAATACGTGATGAGATCGTCGGTGGTCCATTCGCTGCCAATGTTCGTGATTCAGCTTTAGCGTTTGACGGCGAATGGTTGTACGCCTTCGGAATCACTCCGATCCAAGAGATCGTCGCGATCATTATCGACCCGATCACGTTGGACACCGTCGATCAGTTCGAGTTGTCGACGATCTTCGTAGTCGAAGGTGCGGCCGTGATTGGCGATGAACTGTTCATGCTCAACGCGATCGACAATGTCATTGATGTGTACGCTTTGTCGACACAGACGCTCAGCCGGTCGCTTGATATCCCGGCGATCAATGGAGTGCCGACTCACCTCGCCGCCGAACATAACTTGGCCTACTCGCTGGGCGAATCTGCGGACGCAACTGAGCTACTGGTTCGCAATTTTGCTAACACGATCTTGGTTGTCGATCCGGTGAGCGGTTTGATTACCGACGAGTTCCCGGTGCCTGCAGGAACCGATCGCCACCTAGGGTTGGCTGGCTCGACTGGTGAAATCTATCTGACCTATGGTGGGTTTGGTGACTTGGCGACGCTGGATGCGACTGGCAATGTCCTGGCGACGGCGGATTTGTCGATCACGCCCGATTCCGCCGCAGCAGGTACGTTCATCAATCACTCTCATGTGATCACGGTGCTGCTAGATGATTCCATCGCGAATATCGATTTTGGCTTGGTGTCGCTGGAGCAAAACGTTTCTGGAACGCAATTCGAGGACCTGGATCTTGACGGGGAGTTGGACGCTGGCGAGCCGCCACTCTCTGGCGTCACGATTTATGTGGATTTGAACAACAACTGTCTGCTGGACGCGAACGAACCTTCGGCTGTTAGCGGTGCCGATGGCTATTACGAAATCACGAACGCACCGACCGGTGAACATTGGATTCGCCGCAACTATCCGGCAAGCTATCGACCAACGACCTATCACTCGGTTGCCGACTATTTGATCGGTACCAATCCCATCGCGAACCCGAACAGCAGTACGGGGGCGTCACTATTGATTCGCCGGATCGACCCACTCACAGGAACATGGTTGAACGTAACTATTCAGCCTGCTGTCTTGCTTTTGGGTGGGAGCGGCGAGAGAAGACCGGTTGTTGAGTATTCGGCAAGCGATGAAAGGATTGTATCCAATGGCTGGTGGCCTCGCACACGCAGGGTGCGAAGCACTGACATCAAC
>JBGSKM010000037.1:0-26487 GCA_041741195.1 Pirellulaceae bacterium | reverse complement strand
GCGCCCAGCGCCTCGGCGTCGTCGACGGCCTCGTCACGCCGGGCTATCCCCGCACCGATTCAACGGATCGAGCCGCGAGTCGACGTGGCCGCTCGCTCGTCCGCACCCGTCGAGACCTCGATTTCATCTCGAACTACTACGTCGGCTCCTGCGGCGAGCACCAGTGTTGCCGCAGCCAAGTCGTCCAACGACCTATCGACCAGCACCAGCAGCCGACGCAGCGATCGCCGAACTGTTGAGGCGCTCGAGGCATCCGAAATCGCTGCCGCAGCTCGACCCTACCAAGCTCAGCCGTACCAACCGACCGGCGAAAAGTTGGCAGCTCCCATCGCCGCACCCAAAGTCGCTCGTCGTGAAATTCCATCAGCGACTTCGCCGGCCTCCCCAACGAGAGTAGCTGCAAATGCCAAAACGACTGCCGACGAAAAATCGATCGCGGACTCGGCATCGACCAAACCATTGCCAGCTCCCTCGGCTCAGCCGACGACGCCAGCGGTGCCAAAAGTAGCATCCAAATCGGTGACGCTTGCGACACCGCAGTCGATCGCCAAGTCGACGGCGCCGGCGCCGTACACGACTCCCAGCGATTCGACGGACACTTCCGAACTGACCGACGAAGAACCGATTGGAAGCGTGCCTGCGGTTCCCTACGCGGCGTCGTCCCCGGACACACGTAGCCTCGCACCGATCCCGGCGACGCCTGAGATCCCCAGCGGCGATTTCCAACCGCGTGGTACTGTGGTTTCCAGCCGCAATCCCGCTCGAAGCAATGCGACGCCGTTCCGAACGGCATCGAGCGTGCCCAATACCGATCTTTCGCTACGCGTCCCCAGCGGCGAAGTCGCATCGCTGTCGCGTGACACCACCGAGCGACTCGCACAGGTCCCTAGCATTCCGCCAACGCCACCGACCCTCGCGCCGCTGCATTCGTCGACGGCGACCACCACCGAGAACGTGTCTCAATCGGTCCCACCCTCACTGGAACCTAGCCAACCATCACCAGCGGCAACGCCGTTCGTCGATGCACCGGTCGCCCCAACCGCGCCCGTCCTGGCCGAGGCGACACCCGCCAAGCCGACGTCCGCCAAGCCGTCCGAAGAGACGTCCGGCGATTCCCACGAAACGACGCGAGCGATCGAACCCAACCAGTCCACCGTCGCTTCGGAATTGCCCGGAATTCGCGTCGCGACGTTTGGGCCCAATCAAATCATGATTCGCCAATCGCACCCCTATGAAATTCGGATTGAAAATCGCGGTGCGATTGACGCCACCGGCGTGATTGTGCGAGCCAACATTCCCAGTTGGGCAGAAGTCCAAGGCAGTAGTGCCTCGCGCGGCGATGTCGAAGCGACCGCGCAAAGCGGTCAAATCGAGCGACTGGTTTGGAAGATTGATCAATTGCCCGCCGGAAGTACCGAGCGCATGTTCGTTCGACTCAAGGCGGTGCGCAGCGGATCGCATGACATGGATGTCGATTGGACGCTCGCTCCGCAAAAGAGTGTGTCCAAGGTTTACGTACAAGAACCAAAACTGGCGATCGCGATCGATGGACCCGACGAAGTCGTTTACGGCCAATCACGCACTTACAAGGTGCGCATCTCCAATCCTGGCGACGGGATCGCTCCGAATGTCATGTTCACGTTGTCGCCCAACTCCGCGACTCCGCAAACACAGCGGATCGGCGATATTCCCGCGGGCAAAGAAGCTCAAATCGAAATCGAGCTGACCGCCCAAGATCTTGGCGACCTCAGCATCAACGGTCTTGCGGCGGGTGATCTTGAATTGCGAGCCGAAGGCACCAAGACGATTCGAGTGGCGTCGGCCAAACTGCAAGCGACGTTGAGCGGCCCCGAAATCAAATATCAAAACACCGAATCGACCTATCGATTGGAAATAAAGAACGCTGGTACAGCCACGAGCGAGAATGTCGCGGCATCGCTACGATTACCTGTTGGCGTTAAATACCTCGGTGGTCTGGATGCGGCCGAGCAACGTGCCGACATGCTGGTTTGGAAGCTCGAAACGCTCGCCCCGGGCGAAGTTCGTGAATACCAATTCAAGTGCAATATGACTGCGACGGGCGACCAAATGTTCTCGTTCGATTGCAAGGGTACCGCCGCCGGTCAAGCCGATGTGGCCATCGCGACACGTGTCGAAGCGATCGCGGACTTGGTACTGACGGTCAACGATCCGCCAGCACCGGCACAGGTCAATTCGGACGTCGCCTACGAAATTCTTGTGCGTAACCGCGGCAGCAAAGAAGCGACTGACGTTCGTATCGTCGCCCAGTTCAGTCACGGCATCGAACCCCAACGGATCGAGGGGCACACCGGCCAACTGCTCACCGGTCAAGTCGTCTTCGAGTCGATCCCACGGATCGGGCCCGGAGAGCAGATGGTGTTGAGAGTGATCGCAAAGGCTGAAACAGATGGCCATCATCGCTTCCGCACCGAAGTCACATCCGCCGACACGGTCCTTGTGGCGGAAGAAGCGACTCACTTCATGAGCCCGCAAACGGACCGGGTCAGCCGACGCAGCGATGAGCAAGTGCTGACCAAGTAATGACAATCATTGGTCATCACAACCGCCGTGGTGTTTGACCGCAGCGGGTCGTGCGAAAGCACCAGCGGATTGGGATCTTTCACGAGATCACTAGCTCGCGCCCGGGGAATCCAAGTGACATCGCACCCCGGCAAGCTCCAGGGTGCGATCGAGTTGGTTCCTCAGCGTTTGCATTTGATCGCTGCTCCACTGTTGCCCCACGTGGGCGACTATATAAATCGAGGCGATGATGGTCGCGCCCAGGATCGCGACGCCCAACCCCCACATCGTTTCGCCGATCGTCCATTGGGAATAGGCGAGCACCAATCCGAAGAACGCGCTAAAGGTCATCAACAAATAAATGATCCAAAGTAGCGTCCAAACTTCCAACCGGGGTGCAAACCGTCCGTGCACTCGACTTTGTTGCTCGTGATCCATGACGTAGAAGGATAGATGCGGTGACCACAGTCGGTGCTCGGCAATCGGCAGATGCATTTCGCCATACTCACCAAACATCAAAAAACTCTCGTTCCTGCCCGATCGCGAATATTCTTGTCGAAGCTTTTCAATCGCTTCGTCACGTGTCTCATCGAGCACAATTTCGAACGTTGGTCGTAGTCGAAACCACTGCATCACTTGGACCACTTAAACAGGATGTTGATCATGCGAATCCATTCTGGTAGCTGCCCCTCGTGACTTCCGACCGCAACTGGTCATCGCTCTCAACATTCTAAGCCGCCTGACTGTCCCTTTGAGCAGGGTGGCCGCCATTTTACTGAGACGGCCCGGTAGAAATTGAGTGCAACGACGCCGAGCCGCAATGGCATGAAGCACCCGTGTTTGCAATTGCTGATGTCTTTGTGTGTCCGCGTCCTCGCGAACTGGCCCCGATCTGCGATACGCCCCCCGCGTCCGCGATAGGAGCATTGCGATTGCTACGGGGCGGAGAAAAGCGTAACGTCGGCCGCTGGCGACGTTCTGGACGGAGTTCGGAGCGTAGGCACGCGGTCTCGGATCGGCCGCTCGCAGTTTCACACGTTTTTTATTTTGCGAGGCAAGGATGCTTTCTCGCCCAGTGCAATGGTCGTTACCGATATGCGCCGTTCTCAGCATGACTTTGCTGGGATGCCGTGGCTCGTACCCACTGGCGAGATCTGTTCAAGTCACGCATGACCCATCGGTCGAAGTTCCACCGATCGATGGTCCGCCACAGCGACTCGCGACAGCCAAACCTCGTGTCGGTTCCGAATCGGCCAGACCAGTCACGACCGCTGGCGGACAACTCGGCGATCAAGGTCGAGTCAGCACAGCTGTCGGCCACGGCAATTCCGCGGCAGCTAACGTCGCTGCGATCAGCCATCTTGACGATTCGACGGCCCACACCCGCAACGTGACGTCCGCCGGGACAAAAACGATGCAATATGCCGCCGACGCGGCCCGGCCCGATGCGACTGCGCCCGCCAGCCGTCCTTTTGTCCGCGAGGGCAACACGCAGGTCGAGTCGATCGGTAAATCAAACCGCTCAAGTTCGCCCACGGATTCCGCTCGCGTCGACCAAGCCGAGCTACCATCTGACGCGACCGAGATGCTCGAGGCTTTCAAAAACAGTCCGCCCGAAGTCCAGCAACTCGCACTGCGCCAACTTGCCGCTGCTGCGTCACGCAGACCAGAGTCGACCAATCAACCGACGCTTGCGAGTGACGACCCCAATCATCAAAGTGCCATTCGAGCCGTTTCTTATGAAAGCGAGACGATCGAAGGCATTGTGGCATCACTCAATCACAGCACCAATCGAAGCGATGAAACGGCGGACGTCCCCGACGAGCAAGGGCGAGACTTCGCAATTCATATCGAATCAATGACCGATCGCGCGATGACAAATGACTCGTTAACAAAAGACCATGCCAAGGGCGAATCGTCCGGTGCATCCTTGTCGCTCAGTCATACCAGTCAGTCGGCAAATCCCGCGGAGCCGCCAGAATCCGGTGAGCCGCAAAGAACCGAGGTGACCAAGTCCGAGCCACCACATGCCCAGTCCACCCTGTCGGCGCCGAAGGCGACCACTTCTCTCGAACAGCAACTCGCGACATCGACGCCTGCTTCACCAACTGTGACCGCGTCGGCGACGGCACCGGCACCCGGCAACGCCGCATCGGCACCCGCGAAATCGGATGTGGCGACCCTTAGTGAATCGGAACTGTATGCCGAACTACTCGGACGACTCGGCAAGGCCGCGCCGGATGAAACCGAGGCCGATCGAAGCCGTCGTTTGGTGATGCTCCGTCATTTGATGGTGCTGTCAGGCCGTGTCGATGATGCGGTCAGCGGTATCCAGGGGATGCCCGAAAAGGAGCAAGAGTATTTGCGTCACCAACTTCTCGGTCTATGGACGATCATCGATCCCGACGGGCATCCGGTGCCGGGACGACGATTCAGCGCGGCGCTACCCCAGTTGCGTGAAGCGACCAATCAACTCGCCGCGGCCACCGATTCGCTGGATGTTCGCTCACTGGCGTTTTGCACCGAGATCGAAGCGTACGGCCAAATCAATAAATTCCCCAGCACCCGATTCAAAGCTGGCCAGCAAGTCATTTTGTACTGCGAGATCGATAACTTTGTCGCCGGTAAGATCGCCGAAGGTTACGAAACGAATCTGCAAGGCAGCTATGACGTGTTCAATGAATCCGGTGAAAAGGTCGTCAGCCAACTGCTTCCGGCCGATCGCCAAGTTTCCAATAACTATTTGCGTGATTACTTCATTGCCTACCAGATGTTCTTACCCAAAGAACTCGCCGCGGGCAGCTATCGGTTGCAGCTCACGATCGAAGACTTGAACGGCAAAAAGTATGGTCAATCGATGATCAACTTTGACATCACACGGTAGCCCGCCGTGTGAGCGAACACCAGCACGACTACATCTCGATCGTGCCCATCACTTGGTAGCTCGGTCCCGACTTTTCGAGAAAGCTTCCCATCAGCAACACTTCTTCGATTCGCATGATCCCGAGTTGTGTATCGCGTTCCTTTTCCAAGCGCGCCAGCACGGCGTCGCTCGCACGACGGCTACCGCCGCGGGTTCGGCCCAACGTCAAATGCGGGACGTAATCGCGTGGCTCGGGTTTGAATCCCAAATCCGCCAACAGTCGTTCGAGATTCGACACGAGTTGAACCAGGGCTCCGGTTGGCTCTTCGATGTGGACGGCGATGACTCGAGCACGTTCCAAACTCGGTAACGCCATGGTGCCGCTGAGGGTCAACTCGATGGGATCGAATCCCTCACAGGCTTGTTCGATGTAGCGGCAAACTTTCGGGATTTCGACATTGTCGACGTCGCCGAGAAATTTCAGCGTTAAATGGAGGTTGTCAGTCGGCACCCATTTGATACCGTCTTTGTCTTCGGCAAGACGTTTGACCAGCCGCGTGGCCGTCTTTTGAACGGCCAGATCAAGCGGGACTGCGATAAAGGATCGGATGGTTTGCATGGCCCGAGTTTACACGCGATGAGCATTTCGTTTGAGCCGTCGTTGGCAATTCAACGATCGGCATTCGATCCGCCGCCGTTCCGGCCGCCTTGGTGGCTCGCCAACGGGCATTTGCAAACCGTATGGCAGTTACGGGAGTTCGACATCACCTTTCCCTCGACCATCTCGCACCAAGTGAAGTTGGCAGATGGCGACGCGGTGGTGATCCACGATGACCGCCCGAGCGAGTGGCGAGACAGCGGCTTGTCGGTGATGCTGATCCACGGTTTGTGCGGCTGTCACGCCAGCCCGTACATGTTGCGATTCGCCAAGGCACTGCTGCAAATCGGCGTGCGAACGTTTCGCATGGACATGCGAGGTTGCGGTGCGGCATTCCACTTGGCACGCAACGTGACGCACGCCGGGCGAAGTGACGATTGCCTAGCGGCGCTGGGGGCGATCGCGGCGATCGCTCCCTTGTCCACGCTCGGCGTCGTCGGCGTCTCACTCGGCGGGAACCAATTGCTCCGCGCCGCCGGACGCGTGGGAGCCGGGCTCGACCCTCGACCGGATTGGTGGCCACAGATGCGGTTTGCCGCTGCAATTTCGCCGCCGATCGATTTGCGCAGCTGTAGTGAACGAATGCAACGATGGAGTCTTCGGCCGTACAACCAACATTTCATCAACCACTTACTAACGCGAATTCCCGCGGGGATTGTCGAACGAGAGGATTTCCAGGCGGCCATGGCCCGGGGACGCCCGAAAACGCTGTGGGAATTCGATGATGCGATCACGGCGCCACTAAGCGGGTTTGGCAACGCACCGACCTACTACCACGAAGCATCCGCGACGCGCGTACTGGGCGAGAATCGAATTCCCACGTTGATCATTGCGGCGCACGACGACCCCATCGTTCCGATCGAATGCTTTGCCGACGTCCAATCAACGTTACCGAAATCGACTCGGTTGATCATGCCACGGCGAGGCGGGCACACCGGGTTTGTCGGCCGGCGTGGTGATTCATGGATGGAACAAGTCCTGGTGGATTGGACCCGATTGTGGGTTCAGAGCTAAACGGACCAATCACGTTAACAACGCGAACCGCAACTCGGACATTTCCAGCCGGCTGTTAGTCGGACTCGTCTTACCTGGTAGTCCAAACTACTTGGAGGTCCAAACCGGCGTCGGCTCGATCGATTCGGCGACGGGCGAGCCTTGGTCCTTGCGTCCGCTTCCTTCGAACCGGCTGACCAGTTCGATGCTCATGTCGTGGTCACAAACCAATTGGCAACTGAGTCGCACACCTGGCTCGACAATCCCACGCGCCGCGAGCACGTCCTTTTCAGCTTGGGTCATTCGCTCGGGCTCGCCAGCGAGAAACTTGACGCGACAGGTCGTGCAGCGAGCTTGGCCACCGCAGGCGTGGAGTTGGTCGGTTTTCGCGTCCTCCACCAGGGCTAGCGTCAATCGTTTTCCAGCGGCAATATCGAATTCGCCAAAATTCTCGATCGATAACTTGGGCATGAGGGGTCTCGTTCTTGGGTCGCGGGGGAAGTTTCAGGGAAGTAAAAAACTGGCGAATCATCGCACCCAGGGACAGCGTGCAAATCTCGTGCTTGGCTCGCCACCGATTTTTTCGGAGACTCAACCGCCGCGGTGCCTTCGCCAAGACATGATAGGGCGGTTATAGTGGCGGACTTCGCAGTTAAGCAACCGCGGGGCTTTTTTGATGGCGTTTTGGTACTGGCACGACAAGGGATCACGCTGGCAATAGCGTGGATGTGGATATGGATTTGATGTCGAAGGATGCGAGCCAAGCGTTTGGTTTAGGCGTGGTAGAGTCGATCGAGCACCTTGTCAATTCGCACGACGACTACCTCGACAAACGTGCGGCGATGTTCTCTGTCGACCAACCGTCGCTATCGCAAGGCAATGACAGCCTAGTTTTCGAGTTCAAGATTGTCGGCAATCGCCAGTCACCGGTCGTGACGTCGATCGAAATTTCGGCAATGCCCGAGGATCCGTCGGAGGAGTCGTTTGAACCCTCTCTGGATATCTCGATGCAAGCGGTCCCTCGATGCGGTTGCATCCAATTTTCTCGTGACCAAAGGTGTCCGCACTCGCTCGCCGCCGCGTGGTGGCTACAAGAACAACTCGGTCGTCGCGGTGCCACCGACGTGCTGGAGTTTTTTTCGTCGCTCAAGATCGATGCGTATGCGGCCGGTCGCGATCTGGTCGACCAGCTCATCGATTTGACCACGGCGGCCAAGCAGGAAACTCCCGCGGTCGAGGTGACTCGATTGCAATGGCGGATTGGGCTTTCGCATTCTCGTTATCACTGTCCGATTTCCATCACCGCCTACGAACAACGGCCACGCAAGAACGGCAAGGGATGGACCAAAGGCCGCGAAGTCCGCAGCTATGATTTGCTGCGCCGTGATTTTTCGAGCCATCCGATCGACAGCCGCATCGCTGCGCTGGTGGCCACACCGAGTTACAGCTTTGATGACGATCACTACTGCGAATTTGAAGCATTGCGGATGCTCGTCGGACATCCCAATGTAGCCTGGGACGATGCCAACGGTGCACCGGTCACTGTCTACACCTCCGAGATCACTCTCGGCTTGGTCCCCGTCGAAGCACGGAGTTCAGGGCATGATGCCGAGGATTCGCTGGACGACGAAAGTGAGCCCGTTGAATGCGATGATGTGCAGCGCGATGGCGATGCGAATTCGGAAGCCAAGGGGCGTCGGTCGACGCGTTTCCGACCTGTCATGGGCGTATCGGGGCTGAGAATCAATCCGCACGAATGCCAGGTGTTGCTGGGTCACGCCAGCCCTGTCGAGCCGCTCGTGGTGATCGCGGACCAAAAGCATGACCGCGTCGTGATTTGTGAGCTGCGTGACGCTCGTGCCACACCCTTGATTCAACATCTATTTCGCAGTGATTTGGGCGACGTGTTGCTCGATAGCGACACCGCGAGCCGATTGGTTCTCGCCAGTGCCGCTGTCAATACCCTGGTCCATGTCGAATTGCCGGACCAGCTTGCCGGTCCAATCCTCGAGGTCACTGCCGAGCTGATTTTTGAGTTACGTCCGCGTGCCGGCGCGGGGCTGCAAGTGTCCTTGTCAATGCATGATCCGAGATTCAATCAAACGATCACTCCGTCCCAGAACCCCGAAGTGCTCACGTGCTTGAACCCCGAAGGCCCCGTGCGATTGAAGCGAGATCTTGCTGGTGAGCGAAAATTGGCCGAGCAGGTCGTTGAACAATTCGAATTGCCGCGTCTGAAACAGGGCGGTGCCTACCATTACATCGCAGAAACGGATGAACAGGCGCTCGATTTATTGGGTCGATTGTACGCGGCTGGGGAATCGGCTCCGCGAATGACTTGGCCTGAGGGAGAAACGATTCGCGTCCGCAGCGAGATCACGCCATCGGCGCTGCGAGTTCGTGTGGATGATCGCAAGGATTGGTTCGGGCTGAGCGGCTCGATTGATTTGGATGGCCATGAAGTCTTGCTCGCCGATTTGCTGGCTGCCGTGCGAGAACGGCGCGCCTTAGTCCAAGTCGGTGACCGCGAATTCGCCAAGATCAGCGACGCATTTCGTAAACGATTGGAACAACTCGGCGACGCCGTCATTGTCGATCGAGGCGCCTTGCGAATTGCCGACGCGGCGGTCCCGGCGGTGCAAGAATTGCTTGGTGAAGACGTAACGCTTGACGCGGCCGCGCGCTGGCACGATTCGATCGCGCGGCTGGAATCACTTGCCAACTGGACACCTGACAAACCCGAGTTGCTCCACGCGGATTTGCGAGACTACCAACTCGATGGCTTTCGTTGGTTGGCTCGCTTGAGCCGCTGGGGCGTCGGTGGCGTGCTCGCCGATGACATGGGTTTGGGCAAAACGGTGCAAGCGATCGCGGTGTTACTGCAACGTGGTAACGAGGGACCGACACTGGTGGTTGCGCCGACGAGTGTGGGTGACAACTGGGTGCGAGAAACGGAACGATTTGCGCCTAGCTTGAGGCCACTGTTGTATCGTGACTCGGATCGAGAACAGCTCGTCGAAAATGCCGGCGCCAATGACTTGGTGATTGTCAGCTATCAACTACTGCAGCGCGACGCCGAACGATTCGCATCGCGTCATTGGCACACGCTCGTGCTTGACGAAGCGCAATTCATCAAGAATGCTCAGACGAAAACATCCCAAGCGATTCGTCGTCTGGAAGCCGATTGGCGGATCGGATTGTCGGGGACTCCGCTGGAGAATTACCTGGGCGAACTGTGGAGTTTGTTTCGTACGTTGAGTCCAGGGCTACTCGGTTCGTGGGAACGATTTCGCACTCGGTTCGCGGATCCGATCGAACGTCATAAGGACGAGGATCGTCGCGAATCACTGGCACAATTAGTTCGCCCGTTTATCTTGCGACGAACCAAGAACAACGTGCTCAAGGAATTGCCGCCCCGAACGGAAGTCAATCTGCAAGCGGTACTGAGTCCCGCCGAGCGAAAGCTTTACGAAGACACGCGGATCTCCGCGGTCGCGGAACTCAGCGGTACGGGGATCCAGGACTTGCAAAACGGTGACCAACGCATTCGAACACTCGCCTGGCTCACGCGACTGCGTCAATTGGCGTGTCACCCGAGTCTCGTGGATAGCACTTGGCGGAAAAGTAGCGCCAAGTTGGATCTGTTCCTGGAATTGGTGACGGAACTGCGCGACGGGTCGCATCGCGCCCTGGTATTCAGCCAGTTCGTCAAGCACTTGACGGTCATCCGTCGATCGCTCGATGAGCAAGGCATCAGCTACCAATACTTGGATGGGGCGACACCAGCCAAGGAACGACAACGACGTGTCGATGCGTTTCAAAATGGCGAAGGCGATTTGTTTCTTATCTCGCTCAAAGCCGGTGGCACCGGGTTGAACTTGACCGCGGCGGACTATGTCATCCACCTCGACCCTTGGTGGAACCCGGCGGTGGAAGACCAAGCCACCGACCGTGCCCATCGCATCGGCCAAGAACGTCCCGTCACGGTGTATCGGTTGGTCGCTCAAGGAACGATCGAAGAACAAATATTGCAACTGCACGCTGACAAACGGGAACTCGTCGGCAGCGTCCTCGATGGAACCGATACCGCCGCGAAACTTGACACCAAGGACTTGATTGAAATGATCAAGCAGGGCGCGATGAGCTGACCAGGAAGTGGCTCAAAACTTTTTGGCAATTTTCTCTCGCTCGTTGACCAGACGTGTCCAATCGACCTCGGATACTAATGGTGTCCAAGCTCAAGTGGCTACTACGACGCGACGGCAGGAAATTCGGTAGTGGATCTTGCCAAAGATCCTCGCACAGGGGATGCGGTATCAGGTCTTGTTAAAGATCCCGGTGCCGCAAACTTCTGCAAAAAATCGCTGCCCGCAACACGGTTGATTTCAAGCACTAGTCGTTGTGGGAAAACTGTCGACAATTTTTGTTGCAGCAGCCACGCATGAGCGGTACTGTATGTGCGATCACTTCGGGGGAAGGATGCACTTCTCGGGTTACGATTTCACCCAAGCACGGGGAAGGATAAAAAGAGATGGCGAAGAAACCAAAGGTAGCAACGGCCACCGCATCGAAGGATGTGAAGCTGGATCCGGGGATGAAGAAGGTTTTGTCACTGGAACCGGGTTTGAAGACGACCCTCCAGCAGATCGAGAAATCGTTCGGCGAAGGGGCGATTATGCCGCTGGGTGCGGCTCACAAGTTGCACATTGACGGCGTGCCCACTGGTAGCCTGAGCTTGGACATGGCACTGGGCGGGCAAGGTTTGCCACGGGGCCGAATCATTGAGATCTTTGGCCCTGAATCTAGTGGTAAAACGACGCTCGCATTGCACGTTTGTGCCGAGGCGCAAAAGACCGATGGCATCGCGGCGATCATCGATGCGGAACACGCTTTTGACCCAAGCTGGGCCAAAAAGCTCGGCGTCGAATTGGACACTCTGCTGGTCAGCCAACCCAGTAGTGGCGAAGAAGCGATGCAGATCTGTGAAATGCTCGTCAAGAGTAATGCCGTCGACGTGATCGTGATCGACTCCGTCGCCGCGTTGATCCCCAGGGCTGAATTGGAAGGCGAAATCGGTGACAGCCACGTCGGGTTGCAAGCTCGGTTGATGAGCCAATCAATGCGCAAGTTGACCGGCGTGATTGCCAAGAGCAAGTGCGTGGTGATCTTTATCAACCAAATCCGCGAGAAAATCGGCGTGATGTTCGGCAGCCCCGAAACCACCCCGGGCGGACGTGCGTTGAAGTTTTATTGTTCCTGCCGGATCGACGTGCGCCGCATCGGTGCACTCAAAGAAGGCGAAGAGCAAGTCGGCCAACGTGTGCGTGCCAAGATCGTTAAGAACAAAGTGGCACCGCCGTTCCGTGTTGCGGAATTCGACATGATGCACTCCAACGGAATCAGCTTCGAAGGTGATTTGCTCGATTTGGGAACGACCCACAAAGTGCTCAATCGCAGCGGCGCTTGGTACAAGTACGGCGAAACCTACTTGGGCCAAGGCAAAGAGAAGGCACGCAACTTCTTGATCGAGAATCCCGAGATCACCGAGGAGATCAAGCAGGGTGTGTTGGCCGCAGGCGGCTACGCACCTCCGGTCGGTGGTGATGACGAAGTCGAAGACGTGGCGGACTCGGCCGACGAGGATGCTGTCAACAGCTAGTCCAAGGCAACGTTTATGACCCTCCCAAGCCCAGGCCTTGCGTCTGGGCTTTTTTTGTTCCGGCGTCACACGAAATGCTTCACGGGGACCACGCTTTCGCGGGAATGATGCTACGAAGCGACAGTCACCACGCGAATGTCACAGACGTTCGTGCCCGTCGGCCCGGTAATGATCAACCCTCCGGTTTGTTCAAAAAAGCGGTAAGCGTCGTTGCGACAAAGATAGTCGCGCGGATCGAGATTCAATCGCTGTGCCGCTCGATGCACGGATTCGTCCAGGATCGCTCCCGCCGCGTCCGTTGGCCCGTCTTCTCCGTCCGTGCCACCGGACAAAATCGCGAATCGATCCCAGGGACAATCGTCCGCCACGTTTTCAAGCAGGTAAACGTACGCCGCCAATACCAATTGTTGGTTTCGCCCGCCCTTGCCGCGGCGGTCGGGCGATACCAGCGAAACCGTCGGCTCTCCGCCGGTAATCAGACAATCGTGATCGCTTCCAACGAGCATCGCGAGCATCATGTCCGTCATGTGACGCCCCACTTCCTCGGCGGCGGATTCACATTGCCGCGCCACGTGCATCACATGGTTGTAGCCGAGTGATTCGGCGCGAATGCCCGCGCTATCAACGGCGACCGCATTGTTGCCGATCACACAAACCGTCGACTTGGTCGTCGGCGACGGCTTGGTCCGCTCGTTTTCAATCCATCGGTACACACTCGCCGGTAGCGTTCGCATCGGATCCCACTTGCATAGCACCGACAGCGCGTCCAGGGGCGTCGAGTGATCGACGACGGTCGGCCCCGAGGCGATCAAATCCAAGGGATCACCAAGGACATCGGACAAGACAATCGTCACGAGCTCGCTGGCCCCACACGCCGCAAGTAATCCTCCGCCCTTGGTTTGGCTCAGATGTTTTCGAACCGTATTCAGCTCGTTGATGGTGGCTCCCGCGGCACTCAGAAATCGTGTCACCGCAAGCTTGTCATCGAGCGTGATGCCCGCCGCGGGAAGCGGCAATAGCGCGCTTCCGCCGCCCGAGATCAACGCGACGCAAAGGTCTCGCGGACCCGTATGACGAACAAGCTCAAGAATGCTTTGACTTCCCTCGATGCCCTCGCGGGTCGGTTCATTGCAACCGGCCGGTCGGGCCACGTGAACGGTGATCCCGGGAATCGCTCGTTCGCTACCGGCCGGAACGTTGATCCAACCGGAGACGGGACGCCATGCCGATGCGGCAGCAACAAAACCCGCGGCCATCGCGGTTGCTGCCTTGCCGGCTCCCACGAGAACGATTCGATCGTAGTCGTCGCGGTGCCAGGCTTCGTCGTTGATGAATAACCAATCGCCGTCAACTCGCACTTCGCGTTCGACCAGCGGACCTGCTTTGACCGAATCAACACCGGCATTCCAAATCTCAAGGGCATCCTGGCGAAGTCGACTCATTTCGCAGCGGCTCGTGCTTTTTCGAAGGGCGTGAACTCTAACACCGAATCACCAAGACTGTTACAACCACATCACTATGACACAAGCATCAACACCCGATGAACACGGCACTCCCGATCGCGACACCTTGGCGTCGGAGTACTTTGAGCTATTGCGATTCGCGCCCTATCCGGTCCAGGAAGAGGCGCTGCTAGCGTACTTTACCGGCGACCAAGGCGTCCTCGTGTGCGCTCCCACGGGAACGGGCAAAACGCTGATCGCCGAAGCCGCCGTTTATGAAGCCCTGCGAACCGGCAAGCGGATGTATTACACGACGCCGCTGATCGCGCTAACCGACCAAAAACTCGACGAGTTGCAGAAGTCCGCGATCCGCTGGGGGTTTGGAAGCGATTCTGTCGGTCTCGTCACCGGTAATCGCCGCGTCAACGCTGACGCCCCCGTGCTGGTCGTCGTCGCCGAAATTCTGCTCAATCGACTACTCAATACAGAATCATTCGACTTCGACGACGTGGCTTCGGTCGTGATGGATGAATTCCATTCGTTCAACGATCCCGAACGGGGAATCGTCTGGGAGTTGACGCTCGCGTTGCTTCCCAAACACATTCGCACGCTCCTGCTAAGTGCCACGGTGGGCAACGCAATCGAATTTACCTCGTGGTTGGGTCGCTCGCACCAGCGGAATTTAATGCTGGTGCGTGGGACCGAGCGCAAAGTGCCGCTGCAGCACGAATGGATTGAAGACGATTTGCTCGCGGACTTCGCCGAAAAAATAGCTGCTGGTGATGAGGTCGCACGTCGCACCCCGTCGCTGTTTTTCTGTTTCAGCCGCTCCCAATGCTGGCAAGTTGCCGAAACCCTCAAGGGCAAGAGTCTCGTCGACAAGACGCGCCAGAGCGACCTCGCGGATTATTTGAACGCGGTCGACATGAGCGAAGGAGCGGGACCGAAATTGAAACAGATCCTTCAACGAGGCGTTGGCGTTCACCACGCCGGGGTGCTGCCGCGATATCGACGAATGGTCGAAGAGCTGTTTGAACGAAAACTACTGAGCGTTTGCGTTTGCACGGAGACTCTCGCCGCTGGCATCAACTTGCCCGCGCGAAGTGTGGTATTGCCGAGTCTGTTAAAAGGCCCCAAGGACAAACGAAAGCTCGTCGACATCGCGTCGGCGCAACAGATCTTTGGTCGTGCGGGGCGTCCCCAGTACGATGACCGCGGCTATGTGTTCTCGCTGGCCCACGAAGACGACGTGAAAATCAATCGTTGGCGTGAAAAGTACGACTCGATTCCCGAGGACACCAAAGATCCGGGGTTGCTCAAGGCCAAGAAGCAACTCAAGAAAAAAATGCCCAAGCGTCGCACCGACGAGACGTATTGGAGCGAACAACAATTCACCATGCTGCAGCAAGCCGCATCGGCGGACCTTTCCAGTCGCGGTCGATTACCGTGGCGTTTGCTTGCGTACCTACTTGACCGCGACCCCACCGTCGAACCGATCCGTCAAATGGTCGCCAAACGGTTGCTTCCGCCCAAGGGGATCGAGGAAGCACAGCGAGATTTGAATCGCATGCTCATCACACTCTGGTCGGCCGGATACATCGAACTGGATCCGAAACCCCGCGCCGCCAAGCCCAAGATGCTTCCGGGCCAAAACACACAGAAGCCTCATGAGCCCAAACCAACGGCGGGTCTGTTTGGAAGCATCTTGGACCAAATGCGTGAACCCGAGGTCCAACCCAGCAATGAAACCGAAGACAACCAAGACCCAGAGTTGATCGAAAGCCGCGGCTACGACGTTGATGATTATCGTCCCGAATGGGCTAGACCGACCGAGCGATTGGAAAAACTCATTCACTTGCGAAGCATCAATCCGCTGTTCGGTGTCTACGTCGCTAATCATCTTGCCATCGCAGACCCCCAGGAGCGGATCGCGGTGCTGGAAAGTTTGCTCGAAGTCCCGGGCACGGTTGCCCGTCACGCGCGGCTACCGTCAATGGACATCATGCCACCAGGCACGCTCGCGCAAACGCGATTGGATCCGTACCTGCTCAAAAGCGGTCTCGCCACGCCCGAAGAACTGGGCCAAGCCAGTCCGGAGGCAGAGGAGGAGGTTCGTGACAAAGGATTTGGTCGAGTGATGTTCGACGAGCCTCGGGTGTGGCCGCTCACGATCGGTGAAAAACTGCTGAGGATGTTCCGTGCCGAGTTCCCACGGGTTCACAACGTCAACGTGACACCGGTTTGGATCGTCGGTGAATTGCTGGAGTTCGGTGGCGATTTCAACAAGTACGTCACCGCGAGAAAACTGCAAAAGGAAGAAGGCATCCTGTTTCGGCATTGCTTGCGGATGATTCTGCTGTTGGACGAGATGGCGAACATTCCTCCGGCGGAAACCACTGTGGAGACGTGGGAATACTGGCTCGATGACTTGGCGGACAAGCTCACCGAAACATGTCGCAACATCGATCCCGAAAGCACCGACGAGATACTCCAGCAACCCGGCAGCGAAGTCGATGACCTCATTGGTCTCGGTCGACGCAATGCGAGTACACCCTCGTAATTTCGGGCGTTGGGACGATTTATCGTCCGTTTCCATTTCTTGCGTAAATCTGCCTTGACCGGAGAAAAACGCTTCGCCTATTCTCCGCCCATCGCCAGTCAGTTGGAAACAAATGACGACGCGATTGCGATAGTGATCAAGCGACGGTCCTGCACTGGTAATCTTTAGCGATTGCTGCGGACAGACTTCGATTTGACTTTGACATGGATGTCGTGGTCGACAAAGTTGTGCCAAGCTCACTGCGAAATCATTGTTCGACTGGTCGAAGCTAGGATGGCTTCGATCCCAGTCGAACCCCATTGAATACATTGTTGATCGACTGATCGACCACCGGCTCCCGGAAATTAGCGCGTTGTCCTCCGCCCCCCTAGGACCTCGTACTTTCCGGGAGCTTTTTTTATGCGCCGAACCGGCGATGCGACGAGCTTTCCACCGGCTCGCGGTCGTGTGGTTGCACCCGTGCTCACCCCAATGCCTACAATGAAGCCATTCACTTCTTTGGCTTCTGCGGGGTAACGCATCGTGACAACCACCTACCAGCATCTGCGTACGAGCACCTCCGACTCGGTCCCCATCGTCTATTTGACCGATACCAAGTTTCTCGAACGCGAAACCATCCAGGACACGCAGTCAGAATTGATTGCCTATCTCGAAGCCAACAGACCGAGTCGGTTGATCATCAGCTTCAAAGATGTTGCGGCGATATCGTCAGAGTTCATCGCGACGCTCTTGCGCTGCAAAGAGTACGTCAAAAGTTCGGGGGGCGAACTCCGGCTCTCGGACATGAATCCGGTGGTTCGAATGGCATTCAAGGTCACGCGATTGGATGGGACGTTGCTGATGATTTATGACACCGTTCCTTTAGCGATCGATTCGCTCCAGCGCTGAGGTGGGATGTCGATGACTGCTCCCCTGCGAATACTTGTGGCTGAAGACAGTGCGCCACAGCGGCTCCAAATCCAAATGCTCTTGGAGGCCGGTGGCTACGCCGTTTGCACCGCCGAGGACGGCCAGGAGGCGTTTGAGCAAGTGACGTCCGAAACGTTCGCGATGGTGGTCACGGATCTGCAGATGCCGAGAATGGATGGACTCGAATTAGTGCGGGCGATCGCAACCCAGCAACTCGACGTGCCCGTGATTCTCACGACCGCGGCCGGCAGCGAATCGATCGCCGCTGAGGCCCTGCATGCGGGAGCGGCTAGTTACGTTCCCAAGGACGCGATGTCCACCCTCTTGCTGCCAACCATTCTACGGATCTTGGAGCTTAAGCAGGCGGCCCAACCCGACCCGCAGTTGTCCAAGTGTCTCGCCGGTGTGAAGCTGGAGTGGCGACTGGGTAATGATCAATCACTCGTCCCCAACCTCATTCGGCGAGTCGAAGCGGTGCTAAACGAACTGGGGCTGTGTGATCCGTCGCAACAATTGCAAGTTGCCATGGCGCTCGATGAGGCGCTGATCAATGCGATGGTCCATGGCAATCTCGAGGTCAGCTCCGAATTGCGCCGCTGCGACGACGGACGCCCCTACACCGAACAAATCAACAAGCGGTTGGTCGCTCAACCGTACTGTGATCGCAAAGTCTACTTTTGCTTGCAGGCCGACCAGGATACCGCCACATTCACCATCTGCGACGAAGGCCCGGGATTCAGCGTCGCCGACGTTGCCGACCCGACAGACCCAGCCAATTTGGAAAAAGAGGGCGGCCGTGGACTTCTGCTCATCAACACCTTCATGGACCAAGTCACTCACAACGACCGAGGCAACAAGATCGTGATGATCAAACGTTGCCAACACGATTGACCAAGTCGCTCGTCAGCGTTTTCGCAAAACCCTCAAGAGTACCGAAACATGACTCCCCGATTACCAATGTTGGTTCTTTGGCTAACCTGTGTTTTCGCTAGCCACTCAAGCGCGGACATCGTGAACGTGGAACACTATGCCGCGACGTTAAAGTCGGCCCAGCAGCAATTCAACGAGGGCGATTTTTCTGGGGCCGAAAAGACTCTCTCGGAAACGGATCCTCAGCAACGTGGAATCGAGTTTGCGTTGTTAGAAAAAATGGTCCAGACTCGCAAGTCCCTGTCCGATCCCGCAATCATCCAAACGATCGCAAACCCCGCGGATGTGAAAGCACGCTACGGGTTGCTCAATCCCGTGTCCCAACAAGTCGTGTTCATTTGCCAGGACGGAAGCTTGCGACGGAGGAGCTTGCATGTACCCGAGGAACCGCTCGAGAATCTCGAACACCCCGATCAATCGGCGGTCTGGCGGGGAGCCTTCAGTGCCGATGGTAAACGCTTCTTTGCTGCCCATGGCAATGGCGACGTGGTGGTTTGGGACGCGGCCCAGTGGGAGCGGTTGCAAACCGTCTCCCTCGGCGACGACCCCGTCACGGACTTAGCCGTTTCCACCGATGGTAGGATGTTCGCGGCCACCGGTGCAAAATCGGTGGAGCTGTGGCGAAGCGATTCCGACGTGTTCGAGCAAGTCGCCCAACTGCACGATCGACTGCGATTCGGGAACGGGATTGCCATCTCTCCTGACGGCAAACTGGTCGCGACCGGCGGCATGTTCGCGATCGTTATCAATAATGCGGTGGATGGTTCCAATGCCAAACAGATCGAGCACGCATCCTACACGATGGGAATGCTATTCAGTCCTGACAGTGCGACGATCGCCAGCGCACCACGCGGAAACATCAACAAACTCTTGGGGCTTTTTCGCGTCAACGATGGTGAGCCAGTTTTCCGCAAAGGTCCATTCGAACACTACATCGCCGGGATGGTGTTCACCCCGGATGGACGACGGTTGCTATGCACCGGTTGCGAGAAACGCATTCGCATCTTCGATACCGCTACCGGCGTGGTCGTCTTGGATCTACCACGCGAAGAATGCTCCGCCGAACCAGTCATCAGCGCCGACGGTCAAGTCATCGGCTGGTCCGAACCCAGCGGTTTCCGCTTCATCAACTTGAACCGATGACGGACGAGACACGGGGAGAGTAAGCTTCTAGCGCCCCCCTGAGCCTCGTGCTTACGCGGACAAATTCTTACGCAGTGCGGTCGCTATGCTGCTTGGCAACTCCCAATCAATGCGATGACGATTTCATCGCTGCGGGTAGATGTTTGCCGAAGGCCAAGCTCAATGGCGTCTTGCTCTTCCGCTGACACCTTCGACCTCGGAGCGGGCACACGTGAGGAATTTTGTGAAAAGGAGCTGGTGGTGACTTGCAGCGAACGTGGCGGCACAATACGCTACTGAGAATCAATCTCAAGAGCGCAGGTAGCCAGCCAGATTGTTGCTCGAGCCGTCGGGCGACCCAGCCAGCCAGATGCCGTGATGAGTTCGTTGTGAGTCGTTGCCGCGCGGCGACTTTTACGCACCCGTTTCCTCATTGCTGGTTCAAAGACATGTCAAAAAAAGTTCGCGGTTTCACTCTCGTGGAACTGTTGGTGGTGATCGCCATCATCGGTGTCTTGGTCGCCCTGTTGCTACCCGCCGTCCAAGCCGCTCGTGAGGCCGCACGGCGGATGAGTTGCAGCAATAACTTGAAGCAATGCTCGTTGGCCCTGCACAATTACCACTCGACATTCGAGAGATTCCCGGGAATCGGGGACTCGATTAGCGACGGCTGGTCGGTGCAAGCCCAGATTCTTCCCTACGCCGAAGCGGCGGCGGCTTACGACGTCATCGACTGGGAAGCCAAGCTGGGTCGTGCGTCGACCGCTACCGGTTTCAATTCGCCCAACGATGTTGCATCTCAAACCCTGATTCCATTCTTTGTCTGTCCTAGCGATGACACTCGCGCGGTGAAGTCGGTAACGTGGGTCCGCGGCAGCAACACTTACAACTGGACGCACGCCGGCGGCAATTACATGGTCAACGTCGGATCGGGGACCGGCGATTTTGTTGACTATGGAACCAAAACGGACGGGTTGTTTTGGAGCGGCTCAGTCACACGTTTCCGCGATATCCTCGACGGGACAACATCGACAATCGCGTTTGGGGAAACATTGATGGGTCCCGGCAGCAACCAAAGCACCATGCCCTATGGTTACCACCGGAAGTTTATCGCCAACGGCTCGGGGAATAATGTTGCGGCGATGCGAGCGTTTCGCGATACCGCCACGGCCACGGATCCAAACACGTTTGTCTCGACTCACAGCGATTGGCAAGGAACGCGGGGTGCGGCGTGGATCTCTGGTTTTGGCAGCGGTGGCGGTGGCGTCAACGGTTGGTTCACGCCCAACCATCCCATCCCGGATTTGAGCATCCGAGCCTATCAAGCCTCCGGACCTCGCAGCAACCATGTTGGCGGTGCGATGATCTCGCTGGCCGATGGCAGTGTGCGATTCATTACGGACAGTATCGAGCTTGAACTGTATCGAGGGCTGTGGACGTTAATGGGACGCGAAGTCATCGGCGAGTTCTAAGTCTTACCCAACAACCAGCGCAGTCCCACTTTCGTCCTCGAGACCAACGCAACCATGTCGACACTCATTGAAAACGATCCAGTGGTGACCGAGACAAACGGGGACGTGATGTCATCTCAGGCAGATGACAAAGACTCGCCGCGACGTTTGCCGAAAAAGAAAACGGTCGTTCAGAAAATCGGCAAGTCGATCCTGATGACGATGCGGCGGGTTCACCTTTACTCAGGGCTCTTCATGTTCCCCTGGGTGTTGCTTTACGGCTTCACCGGCTGGTTCTTCAATCATCCCGGCTACTTTACCGGCGACCAAGTTCAATCGGTTTCGCTGCTCGACTCGACCGCGGCGAACCAGTCGCTCCCATCGCCCGACGACGTGGCGTCTCGCGTGGTCGAGGAGATCAATATCCAATCGTTCCTGGTTGGCGGCCCCGAACTTGAACTTGCTGAGCAAGCCGCAGCACACTTTGATCGTTACTTGTCGTTCAACGTTGTCACGGACACTCAGTCGCATCAGGTGACCATCGATCCGTTCACCGGTCGTGGTGATGTGCGGACGACTTTCATTGATCCCACCCAGCCCGAACCAGCAACTGCACCGGAGCAGGTCAATCCGTTGACAACGGTTCCGTCGGTTGACGTTGCTGAAAACACTCAGTCGGTCGCCGCGGAATTGTTGCCGGAGGCGCTCCAGCGTTTGGGACTCGACTCCGGCGAAGTGACGACGGGGCGATTCTCTTCAAGCCTGATTTTCTCCGCCGTGGTTGATGGCCGACCGAGTCAAGTTACGTACAACATGGGAACGGGAGCCATCACGGCGATCGCCGACGATGCGAAGCGACCGCCAATGGAGACGAAGTCGTTTTTGCAGCGTTTGCATCTAAGTCGCGGCTATTCGCCAAGCTGGAGTAGCCGTCTCCCCGTAAAGAACTCTCTTCGTGACGGTCTGGAAAATCTCTCTCGATGTTAAGTCCTGAGATAGCAGGCGTTTGCACGTTGCCCGTTCCGTTCGTTCAATCGCCCAGCGGGTGTGACGGATTCGGATTCTGACGCCACCGAAATCTCTCTGGTTCGCAAGTTGCGTTCGATGCGTTCTTGGCTCGTGTGTAACCGGTGGCAGTAGCTTGCTCAGATATGAGCGACGCCGTCGGCAAGCGATAGCGGTTTTGCCGATTCGAGTATGGGCGAGTTGCTCAATTTGTTCGCGACTTAGCCATGAAATCTTGCGACAAACCGGGGCCTCGATATCGTTGATTCTTGAGCGGGGTAAAAGAATGTCGACACCTCGATTCTTACCGTATCCGCAAGACTTTTTCGGCCCACGATGATCAACATTGTACACCCTCTCTTGACCCTGTTGGCGTCGCTGACGCGACAGGAATTGGCGAAGCAGATTCGGTTCTTGAAGGCGGAGAATGAGATCCTTCGGTCCAAGTTGCCTAAGCGTGTTCCTCTGGATGATCGGGAACGCCGAACGCTGGTGAAGCACGGCAAGAAGCTGGGCGGGAAGATCAAGGAGGTGATGTCGATCGTTTCGTACTCAACGTTTCGCAAGTGGGTGCGGAGTATGGAGGACGATGCGCCCAAGCCGACCAAGCGGACTGCGAAGCGTGGCACCGGGCGACCGAAGCTGGAAGAGGACGTTCGCGACACAATCATCCGCATTCGCAAAGAGACCGGCTTCGGCTACACGAAGATCTTGCAAGAGTTGCGTCGGATGGGCGTTCACGTTTCTCGGCAAACGGTTAAGAACGTGATCGTTGACGCGGGCTTCGCGCCGACGCCGGGAGACCACCCCGACACATGGCACAAGTTTCTGAAACGCCATGCGGAGACGCTTTGGCAGTGCGATTTCGCGTGCAAGAAGAAGTGGACGATGAAGGGGCTCGTTGACGTTTACTTCATGGTCTTCATCCACCTCGGTTCGCGGCAGATCTGGATTTCGCCTTGTACCGAGAATCCGACCGGCGATTGGACCTCGCAGCAAGGTCGCAACTTCCAGATGCACATCGACGACCGCGATCTGAAATGCACGATTCTCATGCGAGATCGAGACCGCAAATACACTGTCTCGTTCGACAACGTTTTCAAGTCAAGCACCTGCGAAATCAAGCTCACGCCGATTCGCACACCTAACCTGCAAGCTCACGTTGAGCGAGTGATTCAAACGATCAAACACGAGGTGCTGAATGCATTCTGCATCGTCTCGAACCAGCATCTCGACAAGATTCTGAGGACAACGGCCAGTTGGTACAATTGCCGACGCGGCCATTCATCTCGCGATCACCTGCCCCCGATTCGCGACGAGTCACCAACAGTGCTGCAAAAGTTTTCAAAGAGCATGGTCGTCTGCGATTCCGAACTGGGCGGGCACTTAATATCGTACCGGCGGGCAGCGTGAGAGTAGAGGTTGGTATTCAAAGTTTCTCGCTTTTAGTTGTTGCCCGGTAGGAACAATTTCGGCTGCGACGGGACGATAAGCCAGTCGTCACCGCGCCTAGGTCCTCGTTTACGCTGTTCACCGTTCGGACCGACAATTTTTATTTCGCCCTCTCTTTTTAGATCCGCCAACACTGCGTTGACTCTCGCAACGTCCGCCGGTGTCTCGTTGGCGATTGATTTTATCAAGGTGTCGACAGTCAGGCGTTCGCCTAGCTCGCGAATACGAGGCATCAGTTCTGTAAACAGGGCTTCGTGAGTAGCGTAGCCAGCTGCCGCGTCGAAACGGAACAGATCTGGCTGGCGGAAATTGTATTGGCTGAACTCAAGCATTCCCAAGCCGGCAAAGCCCTCGTGCAAGGAATCATTCTGGTGCTGCCAATGCGTTCCCTTCATAACGTTGTTCGCTTGCGGATGGTTACTCAAATGCAGCAACCAATAGCCCCAGCCTTCGTGCTGGATCATGAACGGGCTGACGTACTGAGCATTGCAGTTTCGACGTATTTCGCTCAAAAAGTTGACAAGCAGAATCTTTCGCCAATCGCTGAAATGGGTGCAACTTGGCTTGGCCGTAAACGCATCGTCCAAGTTGACACCAAATCGCTGAGTCGCGGTTCGGAAGTTGTCGTCATCCGTCGCGTAATTTGCAATGGATTCGACGCTGACATTCCAAATAATCTCGGCTTTGGGCAAGTGCTTTAGGATGCGGTTGCAATGATGGATCGTCGCGGTGTTCCAGCCACATTGGTCGAGAAAGAATATCGCTTTTGTCGTTGGTCGAGAAGGAATTCGCTGAAGGCATCGCGGGAGGAACTCATCAAAGTCGAGATTCTCGATAACCACCTTCCCTGAATCGAGTTTTTCGCGATAGGAAGATGCTTGAATTCCGCGAGTTAGTTCCGCGATTGCGTGTCCATCTTGGTCAGCAAATTGAAACATCGCATCAATGCAAAAGTCGTTCTTTCGGTGAGCGGCAATGGTTTGCTCCGCCGCGTGAACCGTATTGAGCATGACGAAGGGCGAACCAGGAACAATGCTGCCCGTTTGTGAAGACGTAAACGTGCCGCCCCCTGCAAACGCATCGACGAAGTAAATTGGGATTCGAGGGATAAAGGGCTTCGCGGCAACCGTCAAAAAGTAAGCCGCGATGTAATCTCGAAGGATGTCAAGCTTTACTTGACTGTGAATCCCACAGACCGGACGTCTGCCATCTCTCCATGAAAACGCATCCTTGGATTTGACCACGATTCCCTCCGACAAATTTGATTGGCTGGTTGGTTGGTTTGCTAACTCGCTTCTATAGGATAAGCGTCCCAAGTTTGACCGTCCAGAGTTCTGCCGGCACGCCCCTTTCCCATGCGAACTAGGTCTGCGTCACTGGATCGCCGTTTCAGATCCGCAGACGGTCGGATATTGCCTATTTTGCCAATGCGAACCAAACGTTTTTCGTCCGTCCCGACTGGAGCCGGCGCGAAGTCACCGAACTGCTTGAAGAAGAAGGCGGTGCCTGATTTCTCGCAGAGTTTGCGAATCTTGCGAAACCAATCCGGATGCGCTGGGCGTGATCCTGGACCGCTCTCGCCACCGACGATCGCCCAGTGAATCCCTGTCAAGTCTACCGAGTCAACCGGACCAATCAGTGGCTCGAAGGATATAAAGCGAACAGCCGCAGGAACCTCTCGCAAATGGGCGACTCGGAACGCATACTCCTGTGATTCCACGCTTGTTCCCATCCAGACGTTTGGCGGCCAGTCCAGCAATTTCCCATCTTTCGCTAAACGCTGCGATCGTTTAGTCAGGATTTGAAACTGATGCCAATGAGCACGCCGGCAAACATCGAGTACTTCTTTGATGAAATCCAATGGCACGTCTCGATGGAACAGGTCACTCATCGAGTTGACAAATATTTTTCGCGGCTTCTTCCAGTGCAGCGGTTTTTCAAGCACATGGTCGTGAGTCGTTAGCTCAAACCCATTTCGATAGTTGGGTTGCCCCATCGCTTGTAGTCGATGTGACATGCGTAGCGCGTAACAGTTCTCGCAGCCTGGGCTGATTTGAGTACAACCCGTCACCGGATTCCACGTTTCATCGGTCCATTCAATACTCGACATGGTTTTGTCCTCCTGAACATCATCCTAGAGTGGGCTTGTGACACGTTAGGTCACCCGCGACAAGTCCCTCACGAAATCTTGACCTTCTCAGTTTCAAGCAACCATCAGGCATCTTCCAAATCCTGCAAGTGCGACTCGATTTTCGCCGCATCGGTCACTACTGTCCAACTCCAGCGTCCGAAACCCTGTGTTTGGTTGATCGCCTTAACCCATTCATCGAGGAATCGATGTTTCGCGCGAGACTCATCGGTCTCTTCACCCTTGGTCTCGATAATCAACATCAATCCAGATTTCAAGCGAACGAGGAAGTCGGGTCGGTATTTGCGAACCACGCCGCGATAGACGAACAGGATCTCGAAGCCAAGGTGATCGTTCTTGACCCAACTTGCAACCAAATCGGAATGGTCCAATGCGTAGGCCTCGGATGCTTCCCATCGGCTGTCGTAAACGGCCATATTGATGTGCGATCGCTTCGTATGTTCACACGGACGCGACGTAAACCAAGGACGCATGTCCGCCGTGCTGAGTAAAGGTCGATGCGAGTCAAACACCGGAGTCAATCGAGTCGTGTTCTCAAATCGAATCGCCTCCCAAATGTGCTGCACGATGCGATTCATGTTCAAAATCAAAAGGATTCGTCGCTTGAGCGCGTCACCGTCAACGCTCTTGCTGTTGACCCGAATGCGGTCGGACTCGAGCACCTGCTGCACGATGCTGATCACTTGTGAAAGTAGCGAATCGCGATTGCCCGTCCAATTCGGTTGCATCTGATCGAACACGTCGCGAGCCATC
>JBGSKM010000036.1:0-20448 GCA_041741195.1 Pirellulaceae bacterium | reverse complement strand
TATGGAGCAGCTTATCCAGTAGACTGGTATCGACTGACGGGTCGGCGACGGCTGTGGACTGCGATTCATCCATGATCGCGTCAACAGAACCAATTTCACCGTTTCAGCCAAGATCGATTTCAACAGGCTGAATAGTTACCGCAACACAATCGAATGATCGAACGGCACGACGCGATTTTTGGTGCCTATTGGAAAAGCTATGATTTCGCCGGAAACACGGGGCCAAGAAACCTTTTTGAAAACCCAGTCGGACCTGGAAACGCCGCGGGGATGTTCGCTCACGATGGGGGCGAGATTATCTTCCACCTGCCCAACGGCATGTTGGCTTTCATGTTGGTTGATTCCGCGGGCCGTCGCATCGACCGCGGACCGATTGAGATTGTCAGTGATCCCCGGCAGCCTGATCGAACCGTGGTCAACGGAATCTCGTGCATGTCGTGTCACCATAGCGGATTGATCCACAAGGCGGACGAGATCCGTCCACACGTCCTAGCCAATGCCCAGGCGTATGCTGCTGCGAGTGACATCTTGAGGCTGTATCCCGAGTCATCGGAGGCAGTACGTCAACTTTTCGCAAAAGATTCTCTGCTGTTCACAACTACTTTGGCGAAAGGCGAAATTGGTATCGCCAGGCCGACTCAAGCGAGTGAACCGACTGTCCTGCTCGCGAATCGGTACGCCGCCGAAGTCGACTTGCCGATGGCTGCCGCCGAACTCGGAATGCCGTCCGAGCAGTTGACGAACATTCTCAGCAACTTGAACGACATTGATCTCAATCGGACACTTGGAGTCCTTCGGACCCAGGCGGGCGTGATTAAGCGAGAGACGTTCGATCAAATGTTTAGCGAGATTGCGACGCGGTTCGGTATCGGCGAGCGTCCGTCCGCGCCCGCCACCACTGGGCAGTCCGCGCAAGGCCCCAAAACGATGAACCGCACGCAGGGCGCAGTCGCAAGCAATGGTGCTGTCGAATTGCTACGTACCGGTATGGAGGCGATCAAGAACCAGCAGTGGAAGGAAGCGGACGAGTTTTTTACGGCCGCACTGAAGCTAACCGACGACCCGGTCTTGAGAGCCAGGATCTTTGAGCAAGCCATTCCGATCTACGAACGAGGTGAAACGCCGGAGCGACTCATCGCGGCCCACCAGCACCTTCTCGATTTGGGCCAGAATACGGCTGCCACCGAACAAGCTCGCGTCGACTTTTTCAATTCGGTCTTGAGATTCGTCGAGAAGTCTCCGCGGTGGCTTTCGACATCTTCGAAAAGCGAATCCATTCGATGGGATACCAAAATCCCAACCTCAGTCTCGTCCGCAATCGAAACCGCGTTCGATTCGAAGCTGAAGGAAAACCCGCTGCACGAGCCATCGCTGCGAGTGATGCAATTGTTTTGGCGTCATGTGCAAGACAATCCGCCAAACCGCATGGATGTGGTAACTAGGCTGCGACAAATACTCAAGCAAAGGGGTGAGTTGTTAGATATTCCCGACAGTGCTGATTTGGCTGAACTGCTCCTGCTGCACGGCAACCCCACCGACAGTGCCGAAGTCTATGCGGAAATTGCTGGACGGGTTGAAGGGAGTCGCGCGGCGTTCTTCCGTCTTCAACAGGCAGGTGCTCTGAGCAAGACGGAGCAACACGATCAAGCGATTGCGACGTTGAAAAGGGCCACGAGAGAACTGGCTCGCTACCGTGACACCTCGACGACGATGAATTTGACACGCGTCGGTGACCTTTACGTCGTTCTCGATCAACCGACGCTTGCCGAGGAAGCCTATCGAATCGCCTTACGGGGCGAGCAAAACGCCTATCAAGTCCGAACGCTGCAAGAAAAGATCGCCAATGCGAAGGGGTCGACGGACAACTCGACAACACCGCAAAACGCGAACGAACCGATGGATCGACTGCTCGATCCCGCGAAACCGTTTCGACTCGAAGCGGAACAATACGAGAGCTACGCCAAAAACAGCGACTCCGCCGCATTCCATAATCTTACCCACGCGGCGGAAAGTTGGATCAAGGCGGACGATCCCAAGAGAGCAGAAGCAGCACTCCGAAAAGCTGCCATTGCGCTGCGACGCAACAGCGATTCCAGTGCAGAAACCGACAACGGGCGACTCGCTTCGATCTACGAAAAAATTGACTTGCGACAAGATGCAGCCCGCCACTATCTGGCCGCACTGAAGCTGGCAACGTTTGAGCACCAGATCGAAGATTACCAGAAAAAAATTCGTTCGCTTACTGAACTCGATAGCTCGATCAAGTTGACGCCTGAGGAAGTCGCCCTGGTGGATCCCAAGTACAAGTTGATTTTCATGGCAAAAAAAGCCGAAAACCAACAGACCTATGACGCGGCTTCTCAAGCAAGGGCCTATGTTCAGGCCACTGGACTTTGGAGCCAGGTCGGTGACGCTGTCGAAATCAAGCGTGTCGGGGCGAAAGCCGACTTGGCGATCAAGCGGCTCGTCTCCACGAACTCATTCAACAGCGAAGAAGGACTGTATGTCGAACTGGCGACAGCATACCACTCCGCCGGCTTGGCCCAAGAATCGATTGATGCCTACGTTCTCGCGATCTCGCATGCCAGCAATGATGACAGGGCCGTTAAACACTTCCAGCAGATCGAAATCATTTGCCAGGAAGCCAAGTTGCCTTTACCAATGCTCGACTCCCTATCGGCCGCCAAACTCGATCCACTGAATCGCTTTCGCGTTGACGCCGCCAAAGCAGAGAAGCAGGCGATGCAAGACGCGAACAGTTCGTCGACCAAAGTCTATTATCGCCGTGCTGTCGAGTTGTGGATGAAAGCAGAATCGAAGTCGGACGCGGTCCGAGTTGTCAGCGATTTTTCTAAACACCTTCAAAAGGCATCTGGATCGAGTGATTCTGATTTTGAGTGGATTGCAAAAGCTTACGAAAAATTAGATGAACGGGAACTGGCGATAGAGCACTACGAGCTTGCCATTCAAAGCGCCAAAAGTGAATCTCGAGTGAAATCGTATCAAAAGCGTATCGACGCACTTAAGCAATGAAGCGACGTTTTGACGGTCCGGGCTATCGATTTTCAATCCGCGGTGATTTTGGACGCTCGATTTTCATTCCCGTCAGATGAATCGTGATTGCCGCTTTCGTTTTTTCTTCGGGAATCCAATAGCCCTCGCCCAGTCTGGTCGGCTCCTGGATTCCGTCGGTCAACGCGTGCTGGTCATCCAAGTGGATCGGCAATGTTTCCAGGCTTGATACTTCGCAGGGCCGCGATAACGCCACATTCTCATTGCCGATAAACACCTCGACTTCGGACAATCCGCATCCCGAGCCAGTCCATTTGGAGAGTTCGATCGTGACCGAGTCGAACATGATATTGGGAAGCGGCATCACATTGCGAGCCGCTCGAGTGCTCAGCTTCCAAGACTTGCTCTTCCAGACGTCTTTGTCATTGAGCGATAGTCGCACCATTGCCGAGGTGCTCAATCGAGAGTGAAGTTTTCGGTCGACCGGAAGATTCCAAACCACCAAACTTGCACCTCCACGATTTGTCCGAAACAGGAATTCTAGGTTTGCGGTGGCGATCGCGCGGCTTGCCGACTCGCGGCTTTCCTCAATCGCTTTCTTGTAATCCCGTTGCGCCGCGGTCACCGTGTTGTTAAAGGCACGGTCGGCCTCGCCAAGTTGATTTTTTGTCCCTGCGCTAAGATCCATGATCGATCGCTGGGTGGCTGTGTGAAGGTCGTTTCGAATCGCTTCCAGTGACTCCTGGTACTCCTCGTTGCCAAACGTACCCCCGCTGGCCAACCGTTCCTCCGCATTGGCAATCTGGTAATCGTAATACTTCAGGATGTCAACATTGGCCGTGGTTCCGGCGATGCCGCTCTGTCTCTTTGCGAGCGACTCCTGTGCCTGTTGCTGCTTCTGTCTGGCTTCTTTCAGCTTTAAAACGAACTCATTCGTAGTTTTTGATGTGTCCTGCGTCCAAGCCGAATGGCAACCGAATAGCTCGAAGGCTAATACACAAATCGCCGCGCAGAGCGGACGAACGAACACGTGCGAGCACATTGTCTTTTCCTAAACACGTCGGGTATCGGAGGAACAAAGCATTTCGAACGAAGCGACGTCGGTGTGTGTTCATCTTAGCTTTACTCCAGCCATCGATCGAGGTTCTCTCGAACGAATTCGTCATCGACTAGCCAAGGGTAAGCGGCGATCACTCGATCCAGTTCACTTGCTTGATTGGGCGAGAGCACTTCGTTGGGATCGAGACAACGATTCGAGGCCATCAGTCCCTGCCGTCGCAGAATCTCGTTGATTCCTGGGATGCAGCCTGCAAATCCATTTGCAGCATCGAACACGGCTGCATTCGCATCGGTGAGAGCCACGTTCTTGGTCAACCACTGCGTCGACACGCTCGAGGCTGACCGTGCTTGTTGAATGTCCACCAGCATCTTGACCGCCGAGCTCGTCCATACGGCCCACTGCCCCAACAAGCCGCCTGCCATCAACCGCGTCGTCCCTCGTGATTCAAAGGGCGTGAGCAAATCGACGATAATATTGTCATCGTTTCCGGTGTAGAGAGCCAAGTCTTCGCGCCCAGAATCCAAAACGGCTCGAACGACATCCCAAGTCTGGTAGCGATTGAATGGCGCGATCTTGATCGCCACCAGACGTTCGTTTTCAACCAACTGACGCCAAAACGAATACGACAGCACACGACCGCCCACCGCCGGTTGCAGGTAGAAACCAACAATTGGCAGGATGTTTGCCACCGCCGCGCAGTGACGTACCAGTTCCGCCTCGGGTGCAGCGTGCAAGGCGGAAAGACTTACCAGCCCGGCGTGATAGCCGTGGCGCGCCGCGATCATCGCCTCCGACGTAGCCTGCGCGGTTGGTCCACAAATCCCAGCGATGCGAATGAATGGCTTTGCCGGGGGCAGTGTTTCTGAAAGCCAGCTTGAGACGTGCGTGAGCAGTGGTTCGTATAAGGAATGCTTCGGATCGCGAATTGCGAATTGCGTCGAGTGAACTCCCACGGCCAAACCACCAGCACCCGACTGAACATAGTAACGAACGAGTGCTCGTTGATGACGCTCCGACCATGAGCCATCATGGTTGAGTGCCAGTGGACAGGCCGGGATCACTTGCCCGGCATTCAACAATTCCCGCCACGATTGCATGCGTCAGTATCCTTCGCCACGGGCTTCGAAGTGCGTCGGCTTGTTCAGCGTTGCGCCGCCGCGTTCCAGCCATGCGGCTACCCACTGGATCATCTGTTCAAGGGACACTTCGGGACGACCGAACATGGCGTGCGACTTGGAGGCATTGTTCAACCACGCGAATTTGTCTTCGATACCGACAATCATGGGCTCGATGCCGAAGCGATTGCCGAACGCTTGAGCCAGATCACGAATTTTCAAAATTTCGGGGCCGGTGATGTTGAGCGGCACAGCCGGTGTAGCGGCAACACTTAACGATTGGATGATGTGAGCCGCCGCATCGCCTTGCCAAATCACGTTCGCATAACCCATCGTCACATCAATCGGTTTTCGCTGAAACACTTTTTGTGCTACATCGAGCAGCACACCGTATCGAAGATCGATCGAATAGTTGAGTCGGACCAGGACGACTGGCGTGTTGTTCTGCTTCGACGCTTCGATGAACACCCGCTCTTGGTCGACGCGCGAACGTGCATATTCACCTGGCGGATCGATTGGCGACGCCTCGGTCGAACCTCCTGACTCGGGGGTTGCAAACGCGTAAACGCACCCGGTCGACAACATGGCGATGCGTGCGTGAGGATATCGCTGGGTCACCAATTGTGACGTCGTGATGTTGATTCGCTGCAACAGCCCCGGTTGTCCGCTAGTCCCAAATTTGATGGCGGCCAACGATAGGATGTTATCAGCGTCTGGCAAGGCAGCGACCTGGTCCGCCTCGGCAAGGTCCGCCGCGATCACCTCGAACCCTGCGAGTTCGAATTGTTGTCGTTTGTCAGGATCGGAAAATCGCGAGATTGCGATCACGCGATCGCTGCGTCCTGCCGCTTGGAGTGCTCGCTGCAGCATCAGGCAGATGTGATATCCCATCTTCCCACCTGCTCCCAGGACAGCGAAACGACCGGGCAGGTGTCGCACCACACGAATGACATTTTCATTCGGAGTCGAAATGACGCGATCGAGTTCGTCTTGCGTCGTGGGGGCTGGCATCATGTCGGCACCTGAGCTTGCGGTACGAAAAACGTTGACAACGTTGAATCACTGGCATGATCGAAGGTCTCAGGCGGACTACCATCCCCGGCGCGGACGAATTACGGGGCGGTCGAAGCGTGGACCTTGGCGGCGTAGGCTCGAGCGACTTCTTCGGCGATGATGCGCAAGCCCCGGCGGACAACGGGCTCGGGCATCGTGAACGTCACTCGAATGCATTCGTCGCGATGGCGCCAATCCGCTTTGTCGACGCCAAAAAAGAAATAATGCCCCGGGATCACGAATACGTCGCGTTGTTTCAATCGTTGATACAGTTCGCTGGCAGTGATCGGCAGCCCGTCGAACCACATCCACAGAAAAAACGCGCCTTCGCTACGGTGAATTCGATAAGGAATCGAATCGTCAAAGTATTCAGTGACCCAGCCGACCGCTTGTTGCGATTTCTTTTCGTAGAAAGGCCGCACCACATCGCGCGAGAGCTCCAAGATTTCACCGGAGCGAATCAGCGGCAATGTGATCGCTTGACCGATATTCGTATTCGCCAAACCGACAATCGAGTTCATGGACGCGAGCATCGAAATGACTTCGCGGCGGGCCACGACAATGCCCGTCCGGGTGCCGGGCAGCCCAATTTTTGAAAGACTAAGGGTGAGAATGATGTTCTCGTTCCATACGGGTGTCGCATCGGTAAAGATGGCTCCCGGAAATGGCAATCCGTAAGCATTGTCAATGATCAGCGGTATTTGATACTGGTCCGCGATTGCGGCAAGCTTGGCAATCTCGGTGTCCGTGAGCACGTTACCGCTGGGGTTTGTCGGTCGCGAAACACAGATCGCCGCCGTCCGCTCGTCGACACATAGTGCGTCGAAATCGACGTGGTATTTGAACTCGTGGTCGCCGATCAGTTCGATTTTTGGCTTCACAGCCGCGAACATTTCACCGCTGGTCGATTGGTTCGCGTAACCGATGTACTCCGGGACGACTGGGATCAAGATTTGTTTTTGACCCCCATCGTGCATGCGTCCGGCGAAGGCGTTGAATAGCAGAAAGAACGCCGTTTGGCCTCCGGCGGTCACGGCGATATTGTCGGGGCCGAGCGGCCAACCGAACTCGCGGCCCAGTAGCTCGGCGAGTGCGACGCGGAACGCCGGATTGCCGGCTGGCGGCTCGTAGTTACCCAGTGCGTGTTCGAGTTGTCCGCGATTTTCGCCCAGTTCCTCGACCCGATGTCGCCACACCGAATCCATGGCGGGGATATGCGCCGGTTGGCCACCGCCAAGCATGCATACGTCCTCGCCGCCGTGCGCGATCGCGTCACCGAGATCTTGCATTAGTTCCCCAATCCCGCTGCCGCGACCGAGGGCGTTACCGAATTGCGAAAGTGGCCACATCGATCGATCGTGTCCTGTGGATGGCGGAAAGTTCACACGTCCCGAGGTCGCTTGAGCGCGAGAATTGACGCTACAGTTCCAAGAACAACCGCGCGGGGTCTTCGATCACGTCCTTGATCGTCTTGAGAAATCCGACTGCTTCGCGACCATCCACGATACGATGGTCGTAGGTCAGTGCCAGATACATCATCGGGCGTATGACGACTTGGCCGTCCAGCGCGATCGGGCGTTCTTGGATCGAATGCAATCCGAGAATCCCACTTTGCGGCGGGTTCACGATCGGTGTGCTCAGCAATGACCCGTAGATCCCACCGTTGCTGATCGTAAAGGTACCGCCCATCAAGTCGGCCGGTTGCAAGCGATTGTCGCCGGCTTTGGCAGCGAAGTCGGCGATCGAGCTTTCGATCTCGGCGAACGACATACGTTCGACGTTGCGCAGGATCGGCACGACCAGTCCCTTGCCACCGCCGATCGCGATCCCAATATCTTGATAGTGACGATACACCGCACTGTCGCCGCGGATTTCCGCGTTGACGGCCGGGAATCGACGCAGCGCCTCGACCGACGCTTTAGCAAAGAACGACATGAAGCCGAGCTTGACACCGTGCTTCTCGGAGAACGCGTCACGATACTTGCTACGAATCGCCATCACCGGTTGCATGTCAACTTCGTTGAACGTCGTCAACAACGCGGCTGTTTGTTGAGCTTCGACCAATCGCGCGGCGATGGTGCGGCGGAGCATACTCAGCGGTTTGACTTCTTCGGATCGATACGCCGAATCCGTCACCAGACTCGTAGGCGCCGTTGGTCGCGGCGGTGCAGCGATTGAAGTCGGCGCGGGAGCCTGTGGCGGCTGTGCGACGGGGGCAGCGGCCGGTCGATTGCGAACAAAATTCTCCACGTCCTCCTTGAGCAATCTGCCGCCTGGGCCGGTCGCTGGAACCTGCGACGCCGTCAAACCGTGTTGATCGAGCACCCGCTGGGCCGCAGGCATCACAAAGGCCCCGCCACTTGAATTGCCGGCCCCGCCGGAAGTGGATGACGCGGGTGGTGGCGGAGTCGCCGGGGTCTGCATCGCCGGCGCCGACGAGGGTGACTGCTCACTTTTCGAGGGTTCGGGGGAGCTTTTGCCCGCGGAGTCGCCCGCAGGTTTCTCGGAGACTCGGATCTTGGCGATCACTTCGCCCACAGTGGCGAATTCGTCGACATTTTTGATGATATCGTGCAAAATCCCCGACGCTGGGGCCGGGATTTGAACTGACGCTTTTTCCGTCTCGATGTCGGCCAAATCTTCGCCCGCAGCGACCCAGTCGCCATCCTTCTTGAACCAACGACTGATTTGCACTTCGCTGATGGACTCGCCCACAGTGGGGACGGCGACGTCAATGATTTCACTCACGGCGGTTACTTCGATCGAAAATTTGGGTGAACTGACATGGACTTTCGGTTTCAAGATAACGCCCCCGAGGCAAAGTGTCATGAACCGTACCGGGCGGAATTCGCTCCCCCTCGTTCTTGATCGGCTGGTAGTTCTTGTCGCGGAAGCTTGGAGGGCCAGTGAACTTGTTCGGGTTGGTGAAACATCAACCTCTGTTCGCCCCAGTGTGAATGCACCGACGACGCCAGTGGAGTTTCACAATCTCGGACACGTCACCCCAAATCGACTGGGCCCACCGCTGGCGGATGTTCGATTGCATGAGAGTACTCCCTGTGCCATCAACCCTCCCGTGATGGAATCGCCATGTCAGAACCCACCAGCGGACGGCCAATCCAGCCGCTCATCATCGTACTCGCGCTGCTCGGCGGCGGCGGCTACATTTTCAAGAACTACCAAGTCAGCGGGCTGGACGGCATCAGCCTCCAGTCACTCGATGGGGCACCCGACGACGCGTCACTCGTCGGCCTCCGCAACGAACGTTCCATCTCCAGTTCCAGTGACATGGACGCGAGTCTGCAGCAACGTTGGTCATCGTTCGATACCAGCGATGCTACGTCGCTGAGACGCACACTCGACGAAACCCGCAGCGACGCGCGAGCTGGCGATGGTCACGGTGTGGCGACGGAACGACTCAAGGGAATTCGCATCGCGACGTGGGCACTTGACGGTTTCGGCCCGACGAAGTTGTCGAGCAGCGATTCGCGGCGAACGATGTGCCGCGTTATCCGCCAATTCGATATCGTCGCGATTCAACAAGTCAGTGCGATCGAAAGCGACTTGGTCACCCGGCTTGTCGATGCGGTGAACGAAGGCGACCCACGATATGACTTTGTGTTGAGCAAGCCGACCGGGCCCGCGGATCGCCCCGAGCACTTGGCGTTTGTCTTCGATACATCGCGCGTCGAAGTTGATCGTACGCAAACCTATTCGCTAACCGATCCGACGGACAGCATCACGTTCGATCCGCTGGTAGCATGGTTTCGCGCCGCGGAACCGAGTCCCGATGCGGCGTGGACGTTCTCGCTGGTCAACGTTCGGGTGGAATTGCCCAAGGCGGCGGCGGAAGTCCAATTGTTGCCGAGCATGTTGACGGCGGTTCGTCGTGACGGACGCGGCGAAGACGATGTGATCATGTTGGGTTTGTTTCAAGCCGACGATTCGTACTTGCGTAGCGTGCTTTCCGCCAGCGGTCATGAGAGTGTCCTGCGCAGCGGAATGACCGATGTCGCTGGACGACATCAAACCGCGAACGTGATCATTCACTACGCCAATTCGACCGAATACGTAGGTCGTGCCGGAGCATTCGATTTCCTTCGCGTTTTCAATCTGAGTTTGGCGGAAGCGGAAGCGGCATCGACGCAATTGCCCGTGTTTGCAGAGTTCTCACCCGTCGAAGGTGGCGTGCGTTAGAATGAGGATGAGCGTTTGAATGAGGTGTCCGATCGAGGAAAGATTCACTCATGCGTCGGACATGCATCCGTATTTTCATCGTATTCATTGTCGCGTCGATGATCGTGCAATCGATCCCGTGGCCCAGTGATTCGATCGCGATCCAGAATCCTTGGACCCGGTTGCTTGATCGCGTCGGGCTCTGGCAACGATCGTGGACGCTGTTTGCACCCGACCCAAAATCCAAAGTGTCTTGGTTGACGGCCGAGATCGTTCATCACGATGGAACCACCACCCAATGGTCGTCGACAGATTGGCATAAGGCGTCGATGTACGAGAAATTCGTCAAGTTCCGCCACTTGAATTATTACAACCGATTCGATCAACCAATGATCCAAGAGGTCACGGATGATTTGGCGGACTATCTACGGCGACAATCGCCCGACCCGGCGAACGTCCGGCGCGTATCGATTTCACTGAACTCGTTCTCGATGGTGATCCCCGAAGACGGCACGCCGCTGCAGCCAGATACGGTAATGCAAGTATTCAGCATCAAGCCACTCGGTGATCGAGTCTGGCCTAGCAATTAAGCGTGGCTGTCGTTGTAGGCCGGATCAAGGAGCGTCAGCGACACCGATCCGGCAGCCGTTCCCTGAGGCTTTGTTCCGGATCTGCGCAGAGCCTTGATCCGGCCTACAAAAATCACTCGAACCAATTCACAATCGCCGCAACGATTCGCTCGGACGCGTGGCCGTCACCATACGGATTGTTGGCGGTGGCCATCAAATCATATGCTTTACGATTTTGAATAAGCTCGGTAACGCCATCGACAATGTTCTGGCGATTCGCGCCCACGAGCCGCACGGTGCCCGCCGCGACCCCTTCGGGCCGTTCAGTCGTGTCACGCATCACCAGCACCGGCTTTCCAATGCCTGGTGCTTCTTCTTGCACGCCACCAGAATCCGTTAACACAAAGTCACAATGCTGCATCAGTGCCACGAAGGGACGGTAGGACAAGGGCGGCAATAGGACCACATTCGCCAAACCCGACAGAGACTTCATCACCGGTGACCGTACATTCGGGTTCAGATGCACCGGATAGACGAATCGATAACCAGGAAATCGCATCGCCAAGTCCATGATGGCGTCACAGATCGCTTGAAACCCGTCGCCAAAATTCTCGCGTCGATGACCCGTGATGAGCACAAACGGCGTATCCCGCCAGTCGACTGGGAGTAGCTCGTTGAGCTCGCGGTCGATCGCATGGGCGATATCCGGCTTCTGCTGCTGGGCGACTTCGATCCGTAACGCATCGATGACCGTGTTGCCCGTAACCACGATTCTATCTTCGGCAAAATGTTCTCGCCGCAAGTTGTTGCGGCTGGTCGTTGTCGGCGCGAAATGAAGCGAACACAGCGATGACGCGAGCACTCGGTTCGCCTCTTCCGGGAACGGGCTTCGCATATCTCCGGTTCGCAATCCGGCTTCGACGTGCCCGACCGGAATGCCGCGATAGAAACACGCTAGCGACGCCATCAATACCGTCGTCGTATCGCCCTGAACCAGTGCAAAGTCCGGGAGTTCACGTTCGAGTACTTCATCGATTCGTGTGATCAAACGCGACGACAAACCGGCGAGCGTCTGGTTGGCCACCATCACGTCCAAGTCCACGTCGATCGGCAGCTCAAAAATATCGACGACTTGTTTGAGCATCTCGCGGTGCTGGCCCGTCGAAACCGCCAAAACGTCAAAGCGACCATCACGCTTTAGCTCACGAATCACCGGAGCCAACTTAATCGCCTCGGGCCGTGTTCCAAAAAAAACTGCAATCTTCTTAGGGTTCATCAAAGTCTTCGGGGGAGAGCTTGCACCGGATCGCTTAGGCCTTGAGAAGGACAGTTCTGCACGTTGCACGGACCACGTCGATCGTCCGTTGCTGGTCGGCATCGGTCATCGAAGAACCGCTGGGCAAACACAATCCGTCGCGGAACAGGCGTTCGGAAACACCGTTGGACGCCGCGCGGCAATCGGCGAACACGGGCTGCAGATGCATCGGCTTCCACACCGGCCGAGCCTCGATGTTCTCGGCTTCCAGCGCCAATCGAACATCTTCGCGTGTCGCACCAAACTTCGACGGATCAATTGTCAACGAGGCCAACCAACGCGTCGAAAAGAATCCATCGGGCTCCGGCATGAAAGTGACACCGGGCAAATCCCCAATTGTTTCGGCGTACCGATCAAAGATCCGTCGCCGCGCCGCCACACGATCATCCAGCACTTCCAATTGCCCGCGTCCGATCGCCGCCAGCAGGTTGCTGAGTCGATAGTTGTATCCAATGGTCGAATGTTCGTAGTGCGGAGCAGGATCACGAGCCTGCGTGGCCAAGTACCGAGCTTCACTGGCCCACGCCTCGTCGTTCGTAACGAGCATACCACCGCCGCTGGTGGTGATGATCTTATTGCCGTTGAATGAAAAGCATCCGACCGCCCCAAATCGACCCGCGGGGACGTCACGATGCGTGGCTCCCAAAGCCTCGGCCGCATCTTCCACGATCGGAATGCCAAATCGCAAGCAGATCGGCATAAGGTCTCGGTAGTTCGCGCATTGACCGTTGACGTCAACGATCACCGCTGCCTTAGGAAGCTTCTTCCGAGCCGCGCAACGTTTGAGTTCGTCCTCGAGCAGTTGTGGGTCCATGTTCCAAGTCGACTCATTGCTGTCGATGAACACGGGCTGCGCACCCATGTACTTAATCGCATTGGCGGTTGCCACGAACGTTAGCGACGACGTGAGAATTTCGTCACCAGGCTGGATCTTCAAAAGCCTCAATGACAAATGCAGTGCCGCCGTGCCACTGGACACCGCAACGGCATGCTGGCAACCGACCTTCTCAGCAAACTCCCGCTCGAACCCGTCGACGTTCGGCCCCAGCGGAGCGATCCAATTACTCTGAAACGCCTCCGTCAATCGAGCCAACTCCGTCGCACCCATATGCGGCGGAGACAAATACACACGTGGCGGTTTGGAAGTCATGGCGATCCTTCGTTGGTGCATTCATTCAAATAGTCGAGTTTTGCAAAGGGAGGCATTGTCGCGTGTGAACTGGCGCTAATGCCCGACGGCTTGAGAACGGCAACGACGGTCAGCAAGAGAATCTTGATATCGAGCAGGAGCGATCGATTGTCGACATACCAAACATCTAATTCGAACCGTTCGTTCCATCCAATGGCATTGCGTCCGTTCACTTGCGCCCATCCGGTCAACCCCGGCAACACCTCATGGCGACGATTCTGGCGTTCGCTGTAGTGATTCAAGTATTGCGGAAGCAGTGGGCGTGGTCCGACCAAGCTCATGTCACCTCGAATGATGTTGACTAGCTCCGGCAATTCATCGAGGCTGGTTTTTCGAAGCAAGCGTCCGAAGGGAGTCAACCGAACAGCATCTGGCAATAATCGTCCTTCCGCATCGACTTCGGACGTCATCGTGCGAAACTTGTAGAGTTGGAACAACTTTCCATCCCGGCCCGTTCGAGTCTGGCGAAAAATCGCTGGCCCGCCGAGCTTGATGCGCACGAGTACAAACACCAGGGCGAGAACAGGCATCAAAACAACAAATGCCATGACCGCAAGCGACAGATCGAATAGACGTTTGGCCATGTCACGCGGCATCTTAATGCGAGTCATTTCAACAACAGTTCAGTCGCGAACAACAGTGTCCGATGGGTCCCCAAACTGCATCCTACAACGCGATCGCGGCCAAACGCACCTTGGAGGGCCTCGAATCTGGAGGTAAGTAGATCATCCGCTCAGCTTGAAACGAATGATACATCTGATTCGGTTCCTAAACTTTTGCTACAGTCTGCGAAAGCGACCTACAGTAATGGAACGATTCGCTCCGCCGCGTGGCCGTCCCAAAGTTCTGGGCATGACCCAACGTCGTACGACCCGTTCAACACTGCATCGATTTGGCGCCCGAGTGCCTCGGCATCATTACCGACCAATGTGCTGCTTCCCTCGCTCACCGTGCAGGGGCGTTCGGTATTCTCTCGCATCGTTAAACACGGAATTCCGAGGGCCGTGGATTCTTCTTGCAGCCCACCGGAGTCGGTCACAATCAATTTTGCTGAGCTGGTCAGTGCCAAAAACTCCAAGTATCCGAGAGGCGGCGTGGTGATGATTCCGCTGGAACTTTCGCACAACGACTTCAGTCCAAACTGCTCGATTTTTGCCTGAGTTCGCGGATGAATCGGAAACACGAGCGGCAAATGCTTGCTGACGTCAACAAGCACTCGCATGATCTGTGTTAACGTTTGCGCGGAGTCGACATTCGACGGACGGTGAAGCGTGACGACCCCATATCGCCCGGCCTGGACGCCAATATCGCTTAGTACGGTGAGATCGCGAGCCACCAGCAGCAACCGCTTGAGCGTATCAATCATCAGATTGCCGACTAAGTGAACTCGATCCGGCGGATGACCTTCTCGCAGTAAATTCTCAACCCCGGCAGGCTCGGAGACGAGAAGCTGGAGCGAGATTGCGTCGGTGATCAGGCGGTTGGTTTCTTCAGGCATCGTGCGATCGAAGCTTCGCAAGCCTGCTTCCACGTGAGAAACAGGAAGATTCAACTTCGCTGCCGTCACGGCCGCTGCCATTGTCGAGTTCACATCGCCAACGACGACCAGTCGGTCGAATGCCCGACCGCGACTGGAACCAGCCAAGAAAATCGGTTCGATGCTCTCCATGATTCGAGCCGTCTGGGATGCATGACTGCCGCCGCTGATTCCCAGCGAAACATCGGGGCGTTTGATGTCAAGCTGCTCAAAAAAGATGTCCGACAGATTCTTGTCATGATGTTGACCGGTATGAATCAACGTCGTCTGGATATCCGAGTGCTTCTCGATCGCATGTAATAGCGGTGCGATTTTCATGAAGTTAGGCCGCGCGCCGGCAACGATCGCCAATTCTTGAGTCATCTTCATCGATCCGTTTAACTTTGTCGTAAAAACAAGTCGTCGAAATTATGCGGGGAACAGACAAGCGGTGAGCTGAGCAAAATCTTCGACCCAAATTTGAGGATCGACGCGATTGATTGGCGCGATACGATCGCATTGATGGACGTTTGTTGAACGCGTAGTTAGGCCAAAGGTGCGCCAACCTAACTGGTGCGGTGCGATAAAGTCTTTGGCCGGATTGTCGCCCACATACACATACTCGGAAGCCGGAAAGGCGACTTGCACACTATGGAAACTTACCATGCTGGGTTTCTCAGCGCCCATCATCTCGGAGATGAACGTTCGGTCCGGATTCAAACCAAGGGCTTCAATCTTCAAACTTTGGGTAACAAATCGGCCATCGGTAATGATGCAGATTGGCGTCCCAGCACTTTTCAACCGCTTCCAAAGGTCGATCACGCCTGGGCGACAAGTAATTGTCGGTCGATGCAAGCGATAAACCCACAGCAACGATTCCTTCGTTTCTTCGAGTAGTCCACAACATTGCAAAGCCGTAGCGAGAAAATCGTCACTGGTGTCGTGCACCTGCTCCGTAATGTCGATGCCACAAAGCGTTTTGAGCAACGATGCCACTGCACCCTTTCCGCTAACGACGTAATCACATTCGTCGTACAACGTGTCGTCGAGATCAAACACGACCGTTCGCTGATACTTGCATCGACTAACCATGGACGAGAACCTTTGCGTCATACCTCAACATCATGAGGTTCGCTTCCCAGCCATCGAAGAACGACGGCTCCTGGTCCAATAAGTACTCTCGAATGAGCCACTGGGGAAAGTCCGCACCAGCGGCAAGCGTCAACGGAAACCCGCCACCAAACCGAGGATTGATTTCGATCGCTTTGACGTCGCCCGGGGATGCCCCAGCAAAAAGCTGGAGGGTGAGGCAACCAATTGCCCCGTCGATTCGTTTGATTCGATCTAGCAAATATTTGTATACCCAGTCGCGACGTGTGATCCCCTTGTTCACCTCCCCGGCACGCACTTCTAAGCGTTGACGAGGCACGATCGCTTTCGCATTCGAATTCCTGTCGTAATAGATGTCGATCGTGATTTCGTCAGATTTTGGATCAACAAGCTCCATGTACATACGACTTGCCTGACTTCGCATCGCATCGGTAAGGTCGTCGTGCGAGTTGAGTCGCATCGCCCCGACACTGTTGCTACCATCGAATAGCTTTGTAAAACACGGGAAAGTGATCTCGCCGAGCTCAAACACCCGTGGCGTCGCAATTCCGAGACCGGCAAACAGTCCCGACGTCAATCGCTTGTCGCGACACTTTGCAATCAATTCCGGGGTGCTGACAACGAATTGAGTTCCCAAACTCTGGAACTCTTCGCGGTTTGCCGCAAGCAGCGACAATTCGGTGTCGATGGTCGGAATCACCAAACCGATCTCGTTCGTCAGACATAGCTCTCGCAGCGCGTCAAGATAGCTCGGATCATCCAGCCGAGGCACTACAAATGAACGCACTGCGGAATGACAGGCAGCCGAGAACTGTGGTCGCATGTCGGCGCAGAACACGTGGCCTTGCGGAATGCAGTTCGCTAGCGCGTGCTGGAATCCTTGCAGCAACTCAACGCGCCGCCCAGCCGATAGTATCAGTACATTGTGGCGCATATCAAACGGTTGACCTCCTGTGAGCGATTGGGGCCGCGTTCATAATGACTTCCGTCCAAAGCTTGGCCAGTTTCGGTCGTGCAAATTGTTCTTCGGCAAGCCGCCGAGCCGCAACCTTCATGCTGGCGAGGTGTGCAGGATTGTCCGCGAGCGAGATGAGTGCGTCGGCGAACGCTCTCGGATCTTCAGGCGGTACCGCGACACCACAGTCATGATCCTGCACCAGGGTCGCGACCCATCCCGGATAGTTGTTCAATACAGGAAGTCCAGCTGCGATATAGTCAAAAAACTTGTTCGGCGACGTTCCAAAATAGAACGCGGGGACGTTCGCAAGGATCTGCATGCCCACATCGGCTGAGCGTAGCAAGTCCGCAATCTTGTACTTGCTGACGGAACCGTGAAACACGACATTGTCCAGTCCCTCGCGTGCGGCCCGCTCGATGAGATTCGGCTTGAGTTTGCCGTCGCCAATCAGCAACAGTTTGATTTCCGAGCGTCCTCGTTTCTTCAGTTCCGCAGCGGCATCCAGTACCGCGTCCAACCCGTTCGCGGCTCCTTGCGTTCCAGAGAATACGCAGAGAAAATCCTCGGTCGAGATACCTTCGGGTCGCCAACGTCCATCCGACTTCGGATCAAAAATCTCCAAGTCGGCACCGTTGGGCACCAGCGTCACTCGTTCGTGACCCACGTGCTTCGCAATTCCATCGACAATTCCCGGCGCCAATCCGATGCAGTGGTCGGCGGACCGGTAGCTCACCCACTCGAGAACCGCCATCGCCCAGAGCACCACGGGGTTTGTGATGGCACCCATCGCTCGCGGTAACTCGGGCCACAGGTCTCGTACTTCGAATACGAATGGCTTTCGTCTCAGCCAGCGCGCCGCGATCCCTGGAATCGAAGCCGTTAGCGGCGTCGAGGTTGCGAAGACCACGTCACATTCTTCGCGCAGAGCGACTCGCACGCTTCGCAGTGCAAACTTGATAAATGTCCAACTTCGCTTTAGAAACCCATCGCGGTTCGAATACGGTAACTCAAACTCGATGACTCGGATCCCGTCGACGATGCCTTCGCGACGCGACTTCACGTAGTCGCCCGTCAGCCCGGTGTCCGCAGTCCCACACGAACCACACACCATCGTCACCTCGTGCCCCGACGCAACAAGGTGCCTAGCCATCTCATAGGCACGAGTACCGGTCGACCCCGACGGTGTAGTGAAGTGTTGGTAAAAGTAGAGAACGCGCATCGATTCGGACTCTGGGCATAACGACGACCGTGGCTGACTGACAGAGTCGCATTAAAAGGATACACGATGAACGTTTCGCATCTGGGAAAAAGTGCTGTGTCTTCCCGCCTCGTTTCCGTTGCACCTAATCATTCGCCCCACGTCTCGTTGCCCCTATGACTCGTGCATTGAACAAATTCAGCAAAGATGTCATTGAAAGAGGATTGCGTTCAGCTTCCGTAGTCTTTGGCGGAAGATCTCGATCGCGGTTTGAGAACACGGGCTAAGTTCACTTTTCTAGCGCATGCTCATAGAGACGTATTTGGTCCAAGTAAGATTGCCATACGTCAATGGTCTCTGTCGTGCGTTGCGTCATGACCGGTAAAAGTAGGAGATTCCGGATGAGTGCAAAACTACGTCAGTTGATTCGAGTTGGCGTCTTGCGCTTGCTGAAGGCAACGGCTCGCGACATCAACATCAAACACCACTGGGTCCCGGGCCAGAGACTGAGAATCCATTCTTACAAGCACAAGGGATACTGGTGGCATGGTAAGAATCGCGAAGCACACACGCTCGCTTCAATCGCCAAGGTTCTTTCGCAAGGGCAGACGGCGCTCGATGTTGGTGCTCACGTCGGCTACTTTACAACCTACTTCGCACATTTGGTTGGTCCGAGAGGTCGAGTGATCGCGTTCGAACCCAGCGATGAAAACCTTGTCTACACTCGTCCGAATACGGAAAAGCTTTCACAAGTCCAAATCGACACTCGCGGAATCTCCAACTTTACAGGGCAAGCGTCTTTTTTTGTCGAGTCGTTGACCGGCCAGAATAATTCGCTGGTACAGGACTATGAAGTATTTAGTACGAATGCTGCACATGCTGGCGTGCCTTGCGAGAAGCGAGAAGTTAAGATCAGCGTGACAACGATCGATAGCGCCTGCCGTGAGTATGATGTGTCCCCAAAACTCATCAAGATGGACATCGAAGGTGCGGAACTAGAAGCAATCCAGGGCATGCGAGAGACACTCGAACGTAGCCGATCAGTCGTTTTGCTAGAAGTATCGCGCGAGCATCACGCCTGCTGGAGCTTCTTCAAATCATTGGGCTACAAGGCACTCAACGAATCTCTCGAGACCGTCGATGAGTCTGTCTTCGATACGGATCGACCCTGGCCTGCTCCGGTCAATTTCTTCTTTGTACCCGCAAGTGAGTATTAAAGCGGATGAATCTTGCCAAGCTTCGATTTGCGTTCGTCAAGATGATCTATGCCGATCACAACGCGAGCAAACAAGTCCGCCGCGCTTTGGCGAAAACGCTCAAGGAGCTGGGACCAAACGAAATCGGGCTCAACCTTGGAGCGGGTGACACACGGATTCACCCGATGATCCAAAACATGGACATTTTTCCAGGTGAAAACATCGACATCGTCGGTCGTGCTGAAGCGATTCCCACGGAGGGCGGGAAATTCAAAGTGGTGATCACCCAAGAAGTGCTTGAGCACGTTGAACACCCCTTTGTTGCCGCAAAAGAGATCTATCGAGTCCTCCAACCCGGAGGCGTCCTGTACTGTCAACTCCCGTTCATCATCGGATACCACCCAGGGCCAACGGATTTCTGGCGTTTTACCAAGGAAGGCATCGAATCAATGCTAACCAACGTCGGATTCGAAATTGAAGAACTGGGAATCTCCGTCGGTGGAGGAACTGGATTCTACAGGATTGCTGTCGAGTTCCTGTCAGTACTTACCTCACTACCGATACCCCGATCCTACTCGCTAGCGAAGGCAATATTCGCGGTGACATTGTATCCACTGAAATGGCTGGACGTCGTATTTGCATACTCCGTCCAAAAAGATCGAATTGCGGGTGGCTACTATGTTCTCGCCAGAAAACCGTTAACAGCAATTTGAATACCGCTGCATAAGTATATCAGCAAAACACGTAGGCGAGTCACTCTGAGACTCGCAGGATTCAGCGTCTCGGAGAGACGCGTCTACGTACCTTAAACCACAAAACACATGCTAGGGTGGTTAACTTCTTGTAACTATTCAGCCTGTTGAAATCGATCTTGGCTGAAACGGTGAAATTGGTTCTGTTGACGCGATCATGGATGAATCGCAGTCCACAGCCGTCGCCGACCCGTCAGTCGATACCAGTCTACTGGATAAGCTGCTCCAT
>JBGSKM010000035.1:0-8147 GCA_041741195.1 Pirellulaceae bacterium | reverse complement strand
TGGAGCAGCTTATCCAGTAGACTGGTATCGACTGACGGGTCGGCGACGGCTGTGGACTGCGATTCATCCATGATCGCGTCAACAGAACCAATTTCACCGTTTCAGCCAAGATCGATTTCAACAGGCTGAATAGTTACGGTTGAACGTTATCGAGACCGACATTCCAGTGATCAATTCGGTCAGCTCCACAACGGACGGAAAGTATCTCTATGTGATCGACAACGATCGAGACGTGCTGATTCAAGCAACGGTGCAGGGCGGTCTTGTTCGCGAAGTTCCAATTCCGCCGCAAGGCACAACCGTTCCCTACAGCCAAGGTGCTGCGGTTGTCGGCAATACGGTGTATTGGATCACGGGCAATCCATTCACTATTCGAAACTACAATCCTGTAACGGGCGAGTTGACAAATGAAAGGCCCATTACGATTGCATCCAGTGTAAAGTCGCTCGGTGGCACCATCCCAGCGTCAGGAAATATCGTTGAGTCGCCCGATGGCAATTCGATTTGGATGTTCGTCAATAGCGACGATCGGGTCCTGGTGCTGGACCCGGTCTCAGCGCAGATCGTTGATGTTTTCCACTTTCCCATTTCGGCGAGTGGCTATTGGTCTGCCGCGAGCTTGGACGGCAAGTTCTATTTTCGCAATGATCAAACTGGGAACACTCCCCACGTCTATGATTCGAACCTAAATCTCATTGGTGTCATCGCCGGCACCAGTGCGTCCTCGCTCGGTGGCGCGACTTTCTATGAAGACGGCGATCTAGTGGACATCACAACCGATCTGACCTTGAACCAGGGGTATCAGTCATCGTCGGCTACCGTCAGCGGGACGATTGGCGTAGACCTGGACGGCAATGGATTGATCGACAACGGTGAAATGCCGCTCCAAGGTGTGACAGTATTTATCGACGCCAACGGAAACGACTGGCCGGACGCGAATGAGCCAAGATCGATCAGTAATAGTGATGGCTCGTATACGATTGCAAATGTCTCCCCAGGAGTTCATCAGTTACGCGTAGTTGCGCCGCAGAATTATCGCCCCGCAAATTACTACCCTTCATCGAATCGATTGTTCGGTACGTCTTTAGAAGCTGGCAGCAATCTCGTTCGAATAACTGAGTTGGATCCAGTCAGCGGCGTCTCAATCGCCTCATCACTAACAACGATCGTTGGAACGGCAACGCAAGGTATCGCCTACGACGGTGAACGCATTTTATTGTTCGACAGCGGCACGGATATCGCCTACGAGTTATCACCAGACGGCACAATTCTTGATCAACGCCCTCTTGGCGAACCGCTACCGACAGGTGGCTTCGAAAACGTTTTGGATTTTGGCCCAGTTGTTGTACGAGGCACGATATTCTCCCTCCGCAATTCAGGGTCCGCGCTGTCGCTTTGGAAGTACGATGCAGACACAAATCAGTTTTTCTACCAGCGTCCGATCACGTTCAATTGGAACCTAAACTCATTGCCGGGAGGAGTTGTACCGGGTCTGCCCAGTTTTGATTTTTCCGCAGGATTATCGACGGATGGTGATTCAATCATCCTCGGCGCCAATGGTGATCGTGTGCTTACGATCGATCCGTTGACTGGGATCGCAAATTTTTCAATCACTCATACAAACTTGCTTCCCTTCGATTACGCACGTGAATCCATTGATGGCGAAAGTTTCCTGGCCAATGACACGAGCATTGGTGTTTATGACGCTAATGGGACGCTACTAAGGACCTTTACGGGCAAGCCGAGGTTCTCTGGGCTTGGCGGTGGCGCGCATCGTGATATCGGCACGTCTGTCTCTATCGTGTCGGGACAAACCCAGAGCCTCGTTAATTTTGGTTTGGCATCTACGTTGGCGACGATTTCCGGCACGATCATCACTGATGCCAACGCGAACCAACTCAATGACGACGGCGACACATTGTTGGCTGGTGTCGCGGTCTACCTCGATACGAATCGCAACAGTGTCTTTGATGCGGGTGAACCTCAAGTTACTACGAACGTCATGGGGCAATACACGTTCACGGGAGTCTCGCCCGGCGAATACGTGGTGCGTCAAGTGCCACAGCCCAACCTGAGCTCACTAGCTTGGACGGCCGACTACAACCGCTTGTTTACGCGAACGCTCATCAATAGTGTCGCCACCATTTCAGAGCTTGATCCGTTTACAGGGCAAATACTGAGGCAGTTTCCTTCGCCGGGTTCGATCACCGCAGCCTCAGGATTGGCGCTCAAAGATGATGTGCTCTATCTCGCGCAGTCAGGTGCGTTGTTCGCGACCAATGCCAACACGGGTGCGACCATCAGTCAAACCTCGCTCCCAATTGGCACACTCGATGGCTTGGCTGTAATTGGCACGAAGGCTTTTGTTCTTCACAATGGACTCAACCAAATCTATGTCGTTGACTTGGGCAGTCGCCGAATTGAACGGACGCTGGATCTCATTGCTGCAAATCCAACCTACGGGTCTATCAATGCGATCCTCGCTTTGGGAGAAAGCGCTGATGGACTTCGACTTGCGGTTCGCAATAACAATGGCACGCTAATCATCGATCCCCAAACCGGAGTCATTGTAGACACGTTGATTGGCACGACGCCATTTTTAGGACTTGCCGGCGCAGGGGGCGAAACCTATGACGCCGGTGCAGTGACAAGTTCGACGCATACAACAACGGAAGCTCGCGACCATCTGGGGCTGCTTCGCCGCACCTCAGTTTTTCCGTTCGTTGGCACTTCAGCAAATGGTTATGCCGCAGATAGCGTCCAGGCAAATGAGCATCGTATTCGCGTCTATGCTGACCAAAACATCGTGGGACTTGATTTTGGAAACACCGCCCATGGAGTCATCAACGGTCGACAGTTCGTAGATGTTAATCAGAACGGAGTGTTTGACGCTGGTGACGCGCCGCTTGCGGGTGTGAAAGTCTTTCTCGATGTCAATGGCAACGATTGGCCTGATGCGAATGAGATCTCTACCATAACGGGTGCTGATGGTACGTATGTTTTGACAGGATTGACCGCCGGAACGTACCGGGTCAGCACGTTGGCTCCGGCCGGCTATCGAGCCAGTGACGCTTACACGCCCGATGGTCGCTTGTTTGGCGTCGAACTGTACCTCGATAACCAGTCGCCTACCGGTTATTTTGCGGAGTTCTGGGAGTTCAACCCGATCAGCGGCGCGGTTCTGCAACGCGTGCTGACCGATATTCCGTTGACAACCGGAGCGGTTGGGTTGGCGTTTGACGGTACACGCTTGTTGCTTGTCGATAATGCCAGCGACATGATTCACCAGCTAACCACTGATGGAAAATTGATCGCGAGCCTGCCGTTGGGAGAAGCCTATTTCAACGCAACCAACGGCCAAACAGAGTACACGCCCGAAAACGATTGGGGACCCGCTGTCATCGGCGGCACCGTATTCACTGTTCGCCAGGGGCAATTGGGTGGATTGATTTTGGTCGAATACGATCCGGTTTCCAATGCTTTCATCGACAAGCGACCGGTGACTTACGACTTTGGGACCCCTGTGCTTACAACAGGTTTACTTCCAACACCGCCAACTGCGACCAGTGCGATCACCGAATCGAACGACGGCAAATCGATTTTGGTTGCCACCGACGACGATCGCTGGATGACGATCGATCCCGTTACTGCAGTGGCGACATTTGCGCCTTACCCCGTTTTCGAAGGAATGCCAGCGGAGATTGCTGCAGCCACACTAGGCAATGAAACGTTTGTTGCTGACGCTAATTTCAACGTTTTTGTTTATGACGAGACGGGGAACCTCGTCAGGACATTCAATGTTCCTCACCGTCAATACAGTTTGGCGGGTGGCGAACATCGTGTTGCTAGTTCTACTGTTTCGCTCGGCTTGGGTCAGTCGGTTACAGTCGACGTCACCATGTCATCAACGCTGTCCACGATCTCAGGATCGATTATCAACGATGCGAACGGAAGTCTCACATTCGATGGTGGCGAGACAGCGGCATCTGGTTTGACCGTCTTTCTTGATTTGAACGGCAATGGAGTCGTGGACAACGGAGAGCGCCAAACAGTCACCGACACGGCAGGCGTTTACAGGTTCGTTGGCGTTGCGTTTGGGGCTTACGATGTCACTGTGCTGCCACCGTCGCAATCGATTGTTCGCGCATGGGCGGACGACGTCACGGAGCTGTTCGCTTACGTCAAACCCAATAATGCCGACGCCTTCATTCAACGAGTTGATCAACTTACCGGCGAAATTCTCAACCAGTTTCCATCACCCTACCCAACGTTTGGCTCAGTCGGATTGGCGGTGAGCAATGGACGATTGATGCTGGCCACTTCAGGAAAGCTCGACATCCTCTCACCCGACAATGGCACGATCGAAGATACCATCACCATCCCTAGTGGGGCGATCAATGGGCTTGCGGTTATCGACAACCGAGCATTCGCGGTCGATGGTCAATCCGAGCGGATTCATGTGATCGACTTGGTACGTCGCCAACTTATCGACACGTGGGAACTCGGAGTCATCAACCACGGTTCGGCGGGCTTCTACAATATTGACTTTGCGCTGGGCGAAGCTCCAGACGGAGAGAATCTTCTAGTCGGTCTACAAAACGGCGATGCATTGTTGGTTGATTCTGACAATGGCGTCATCCTGGACGTCTGGTCATCAGCCTTTCTACTCGGCGGAGCGGCGGGTGCCGGTGGCGAGTTGTTTGAGCCCCGCGCTGCCAACTTTCCGGATACGATTAGTTACCAAACCAGCAATCTACTAGGGTTATCGACACGCATCCTTCCCGCGTTGGGCAACGGTTGGGTGGAAGGTTTGGCCGCCGAGCAAACGGCTGCACGCATACATCGCGTTCGAGTGTTTGCCGAGCAGGACGTGACCGAACTCAACTTCAGCGTGATGGCGGATACGACATCGATCAGCGGCATCCAGTTTGTAGACGCCAATGCCAACGGTGTCTTTGACGCAGAGGAATTACCGCTCGAGGGCATCACTGTCTTTGTTGATATCAACGCGAATGGTTTCCCGGACGCGGACGAACCCTCGGCGATCAGCGCCACGGATGGAACCTACACGATTACCAATGTTCCGTTCGGGGATCATTTTGTCGATACGTTGCCAGTGCCGGGCTACACTCCGATCTCGTCGTCTCCGAATCAGGCTCGATTGTTGGGCGCGTTTCGTCTAACGGATGCCCAAAGTTCAACGGGTTTCTCGCTGCAGATTCGAAACCTCGCACCCAGCGGACAAGTCAACTCAGTCGTGAACACGACGATTCCAGTGACATTCCCTGATGCTGTTGCACTGGTTGGAAATGAAATGCTGGTGGTCGACAACGGTCGCGACCTTTTGATTCGCCTTGCACTCGACGGGACGTTACTAAGTGAAGTGCCATTGCCAGTCGGCAACTCTGGCAGTCCCGTGCTCGTGTACGGTATCGCCGTCATCGACGACACCATCTACTTGATGGCGAGCGATCCGAATCAACTAATACGCTTTGATCGGAACAGTGAACAGTTTTATGGTGCGATGCCTATCTCGGCCAACACCGACCAGGAACCTACACTACCAGCAATGCCGCTGTTGTCCACTTCGGTGACTGAATCGATCGATGGAGATTCCATCATCATTTTCTCCAGAGACGATGACCGTATCTTTAAGGTCAATCCATTCACCGGGCGAATCGAAAGCGTTCATCATGTGAGTGAAACAGGTGGTTTCGTTAGTTCCGCTGCGACAGTTGCAAACCAGTATCTGATTCGCGCGCAAGCAGGCAACTTTGCCACCATGGTTTTGGATTCCGAATTCAATGTCGTCAGCCAAGGAGTGAATCCTGGCGTTTCAGGATTGGCGGGGCAATCGTTTGTCCCCACGGGAGTCTCCACATCGAGCGTACCAGGGATATCCTCGACCTTAAACTTCGGTCATCGCTCGACATTGACGAGTGTTGAGGGCAGAGTCAGTCGGGACACAAACCAGAATGGCGTACTCGATTCGGGTGAAGAGATCGTCGACGTGGTCGTATACTTGGATTCAAATCGAAACGGGCTGCGCGATCCGGCCGAGAATTGGACGACCACCAATGTGAGCGGCCATTACGTCTTCGATGCGCTATTGCCGGGCGACTACTTCGTTGCGGTGGAACACGATTCATCTGCCGAACATGTTACCACCGCTGAGCCTCAAGACCGCCTGTACTCACTGCAGGTCGACGGTGGCATGTCCACAATTCGTCGACACGATGCGATCACCGGCCAAGAACTGGCTAGTTTTCCTGCACCAGGTGCTTCAACTGTCGTCGCAGGTCTGGCGGTTGATGAACTCGCTCTCTATTACTCGAATCCCGACGGAGTTTACGTCCTGGATCCATTCACCGGACAAACGCAGTATTTCTTCGATCTGCCTAATGGGACCTATCACGGATTGGCCGCCATCAATGGCCTAGTCTTCGTCTTCGATTTGACGAATGGATTGATAACTGGAATGGATGTCAATAATGGGATCGTTCAGGCCTCCATGGATATTAACGCGATCAATGCATCGAACTACACATTTAGTGCCGCACTCGGCGAATCGCTTGATGGCAACCGGCTTGTGACCCGCAGTACCATTGGGCAAAGTTTGGTGATTGATCCGACCACTGGTCTTATTGAATTTGTCGGACCTCCTAATCTCGGCGTGGCGAGTCTTGCGGGAACAGCGGATGAATATTTTGTGCCTTATTTGAGCTCCATCCTCGTTCAAAATATAAATGGTGTGACCGCTCGCTCGCTCCCAGTCGGATTCTACGCGAGGGGCTTGGCAGCGACGACGGTGAACGGCGAAACGTACTCACTTCGGGCTGCCGCCGACAAAGATTTCACGGATCGCGATTTTCAACTTGTAAGTTTGCCGACTTGGCCAGATACATCGATCAGTGGTTATCTTTGGCAAGATGATAACAACGATGGTCACTTTGACTTGAATGAACAAGGCATCGTTGGTCGTACGGTTTTCCTTGATTTGGACAACAACGGTCAGCTCAATATTGGTGAACCGAGTCAAGTGACGCTGGGCGATGATCCACAGACGCTCGTCAACGAAGCCGGTTCATATCGCTTCACAGGGATTGCTTCTGGTCAACCGCAGGCCCCCGCGCAATACATCATTCGCCAAATCTTGCCCGCCGGTTGGCAAGCGACCACGCCAATGATGATGGTCTCGATGGGTGACCACGCCACAGTTGCATCTGCAAGCCTTGGTAGTAGTCCGCTATATGCCCCTACGGACATCACTCTGTCGAACAATTCGATCAACGAGAACGTCGACACCTCCGCCGCCGATTTGCTCTTTGCCAGTTTGTCAGCTATCGACGAAGATCCTGGAGATGCTCACACCTTCGGGCTCGTCGCTGGTACGGGCGATACGGACAACGGCAAGTTTGTCATCGACGGAAACAACCTGAAACTGCGCCAGGGCGAAACGCTGGACTACGAAGCTCAATCGTCTTATGCAGTACGAGTTCGAGTGACTGACGCGGGCGGTCTTACCTTCGAAAAAGAGGTTCTGCTACAAGTCAATAATCTCATCGAGATCAGCAAATCTGACATCACGATCAATGACGGTAGCGCCCAGCGATCTCGAGTCGATTCTGTGACGATCCAGTTCGGTACCGACGTGATCCTTCAAGAAGGAGCGGTCACTGTCCATAAACGAGGAGCGGGAGGCGGTCTAGCTGGGACGGTAATCTCCCCAGTCGTCGGTGTCGCAAGCCGCACATTCACACTCAGCTTCGCTGGCGCGTTCACCGAATTCGGCTCACTCGCTGACGGAAACTATGAACTACGCATCGATGCGACTAAAATTATTTCCGTCGATGGTTTCGGCTTGGACACGAACCAAGACGGCGTTACTGGCGACGACTTCGTATTTGGCGATGAAGCAGGCGATAAGTTCTTTCGGCTGTTTGGGGATGGAAATGGTGACGGAGTCGTCAACAGCACGGACTTCATCGGTTTTCGTGCCAGCTACTTAACAGGTAACTATTCAGCCTGCTGTCTTGCTTTTGGGTGGGAGCGGCGGGAGAAGACCGGTTGTTGAGTATTCGGCAAGCGATGAAAGGATTGTATCCAATGGCTGGTGGCCTCGCACACGCAGGGTGCGAAGCACTGAC
>JBGSKM010000034.1:0-41051 GCA_041741195.1 Pirellulaceae bacterium | reverse complement strand
CGCCAAGAGCGGCAACTTTTGGTCGGCGTACCGGTGGATTGGTTCATTTTGGGCACTGGCGGCAGTCTTGCTGACATTCACACTTTGCCCCTCGATCGTTTATGGCGTATTCGCCGCGTTGACCTGCGTAGTCATTGCATTGAGTGATCCATCATTTCTTAAGGATTCGTCCAATAATGACGCGTGAACCGCATTGCTGCCGCTTTGCCCCTTACGGAAATCGGTTCCATAGGACTGTGCATCCACCGAAGGGTCGTCGCGAGCATTCTCCACCAAGAATGCATGGAGTGATTCCCCGCGGCGTTTCGGGAAATGGAAAACCGTCTCCAATTATTTTGACAATTCGAGCAAAAAAGCGTCGAAACAAACCGCCTCTTAAAGACGGCCGCAACGCACCGTAGGCTAGACCAGTCGTCACCGCTGGACTGCGCGTCGGACCGGGCCGCTAGCTCGAAAAAAATTTGCTTGGTCGAGGAGGTGACGCAGACCGAAGCGAGCTTTGTTGTTCCATTGGCGCGCTCCGGCGGCCGACGCCGGATTATCGTCGACGATTTTTTTGCGTTGCTTGGGTTGATCGACTGGAGTGAGCTGACGCCTGCCTGCCAGGGGCGAGTTAATATGTCTCGCGCGTTGAAGCGTCCACGACACGGAGACGGAGCTGACTTGGTATCTGCCGCTCGCGAGGGCGTAGGGCCCGGGGCGAAACCTCAGATCGAATTGGAACTCCAGCCGTTCTGCCCGTGGTCTCGCCTCGTCCGCTGTCCCTGCTGGCCGTATCGCCTGCAGTTCCCTGGCTCGTCCGCCTCTGGCCCTCGTCTTGCTTGTGAAGTGCAAAGCTAGTTCTACCTACTCTGGCTTCCTCGCTGGATTGCGGGTTAGGCTCGGGAGAGGAATTCGCCGGTTCGCGAGTCGACTTTGATGCGCTCGCCTTCTTTGATGTACTCGGGTACTTGGACGATGAGGTCCGTTTCCAGGACGGCGGGCTTGTTGCGGGAGGTCGCGGAGTTGCCCTTGACGCTCGGGTCACACTGCTTGATCGTCAATTCGACGGTCGCCGGCACTTCCAACCCGACGGGTTCATCGTTGTAAACCAGGACCTTGATGCCTTCGAGACTTTCGGTGATGTAGGGCAGTTGTTCCGTGGCATCTTCGAGCGCCAACTCATATTGCTGGTAGTTTTCCTGGTCCATCAGGAACACGTTGGTCGCGTCGGAATACATGAGCTGGACCGGTCGTTTGACAAAGTCCGCCTCGTCGAGTGATTCGGTACCCTTGAGCACGAAATCGATCTTGTTTCGCGTGACGACGTTGCGTCCGCGAAACTTGTACAGGGTTGCGGCGCCCCGCGCCGAAGGTGATTGGACTTGCAGTCCTTCGATGATTACCGGGTTGCCTTCGAAGACGACGACCGTGCCCGTTTTGATTTCTTTTGCCAACATGATTTTTAAAGCTCTACCGCCACAACCATTCCCGGAAGCCCTCGACGACCAACGCTCGATCGTCGAGTCCTTGCCACAACAGAAAACCGCCAACAGCGACGGCCACCAAAAGCATCGCGATTGCAGGCCTCGGTGTCGATGCCGGGACATGCTGGACTTCTTGTCTCAGCCCAGAAAGTAGCATTGACCAAAATTTGGGCGCCAAGTTGGACTCGAACGCTAGCACTTGGCAAGGATCGTGGGTGCGGTGCCCCTCGATCCGCAGGTGGGCAGCGATTTGCGGCAAGTCAATGTGCATCCTTTCAGGGTCCCCGGTCGCGTCCGCATCGATCTTTTGAGCACTTCGCAGGACCGCACCAAAAATCTGCTCCGGCGAGCGACCGTAGATCACCAAGCGCTGGGGCTGGGTCAAAATGTACAAGGACACACACAGTGAATACAAAACGGCCAGGGGTACCCAAACCAGCGGCCCCATGATCGACGCGCTCATCGTGGGAAAAAACAACTCCGCGGGCCCTACGGCGATTAGCCCCGCGATGGCGACCGCGAGCGCCGCGGTGTCTCGACCGCCGGTCGTCACGAGCGCCACGCCCGAGGCACGGATGACGCCCAGCACCGCTAGGTACGCAAGCAGCGGCAACAGTGCCAACAAAAGAGAAAAGGTGATTTCCATGTGCGCCGGTTGAGAACCGAGATTAGTTGGTGTGCTTGGCTTCGCCGGGCGATGACACATGCTCGGCCGGGCCAGATTGGACTTCTGGATGCGAGCCAGACGATGTAACGGATGCCGCCGTCGGATGATGCGAGGTTTCTTCGCCCGGTCGTGGTAATGGTACGGAGGTGACCAGCGAAATGATCGTCTGGCCGGGAAGCGGTGTGAGCGGATCACTGATCGTATTGATGCTAAGCGTCCGATCGTCCAAGACACACATCAACACCGGGTCGTCCCCATATCGCTCGACAAAGTCTTTGTAGGTAAACGATTCGGTCAGCTTGGTCGCCTTGAACTTGGCTCCCGCATCATGCAGGTCACGAAACTTGGTGAACGTCATTCCCGATCGGAAAAGCTCTCGACCGAGCAGGTTGCGGGTCATGCCACGATTGCTGGTGTCTCCGATCGATTTGAATGTCAATTGGTACAGCCCCTTGCGATCGAAAAGGGTGCGAAACATCCGCACGGCAAGCGAATTGACTTCGTCATTGGGCGTCATCGCCAACAATCGACCGATGCCCGCCAGCGGCAAGTCCTCGCGGGCGTGTTCATTGAGCACATTGGCACACACCGCTTTGAGGCCACTCATCCGAGCTTGCGAAATCTTGTTGTAGTTCGTGTCGACGAGCAACACGGGGACGCCGAGCGAATGGAGTTCGCCGGCGAAGTCCCGAACCCAAACGTCCGCACCGGCGATCAGGACACCATGAACGGATTGGTCGGCCAGTCCCAAGAATTTCGCCAGCGGCGTTGCCGCCAAACCGTAAACGGCAACCGTGCCGACGATGACCAAAAACGTGACGGTGGCCAGTTGATCCGCGCCCGTGATCCCGGCCATCCCATCGCTCTGTTCCAGCTTGAGGGCGAACACGCTACTCACCGCCGCGGCGACGATCCCGCGCGGTGCGAGCCCCGCGACGAACAGTTTCTCGCGTGTGTTGAGCGGACTGCCCCAAAGCGAGATGAAGGCAGAGACGGGACGAACCACCAAAATCAGCGACGCAAGAAACAAGAGGCCTGGCCAACCCAAATTCCAAACGTCGGCCAAGTTCACTCGCGAACCGAGCACGATGAACAGACAACCGATCAATAGCGTCCGCAAGTTCTCCTTGAGTTCAATGATGTGTTCGACATCAAAGTATCGCTGGTTCGTGAGCCAGATCCCCAACACGGTAACCGTGATCAGCCCGGATTCGTGAGCCATCGTGTTGCTGATGGCGAATAATAACAACGTGCACGAAAGCGCCGCGACGCCATGCAGATTATCGGGAATAAGGAAGCGGCGAATGCCTTGCGTCAACAGGATGCCGCCACTGATGCCCAGAATCACCCCGATGAAAATGGACTGGGCGAGTGTCCCCAGCGCGGACTGCAGGCTCACATGCCCGGCATGCGACAGAACTTCTTCGAAAACGAGCACCGCAAGAATGGCGCCCACGGGATCGATGACGATCCCCTCCCATTTCAAGGTGGACGCGACACGGCGCGACGGTCGCACTTGACGTAGCAGCGGCCCGATGACCGTCGGACCCGTCACGACCAGGATCGCGCCCAGAAGTAAGCTGATTCTCCAGTGAAATCCAAGGATAAAATGGGCCATCAGCGTGGTCAAAACCCAAGTGATGAAAGCACCGAAGGTCACCAATCGCGAGGCCGCACCGCCCGCTTCGCGCAGTTCGCCAAGCTTGAGGGACAATCCGCCCTCGAACATGATCACGGCGACCGAGAGCGAGACGAGCGGAAACAGAATCTTGGAGCTCGACGAGGCCTCGCCGCCCGTAACCTGGGCGAGATATTCATCCGGCTGGACCCACAACCCTAGTCCGACACCGAACAGCAGCAGCATTAAAATGCCCGGCAAACGTACACGCCAAGCGAGCCACTGGGCCGTGACCCCGAGCGTCGGAACAAGCGCCAAGTAAAGCAGCAAGTCCATGCGGTTTCTTAATCAGGATGATGGGGTGGAAAACGGCAAACGAAACGCTTTTGCAAGCTAATTTTGGGTTCCAACACTCATGTCGGCTAGTCGACGGATGCCGGCTTTGGCGGCAAAGTTGCACCTGGCCCCTGCGGTCGGTACCTCGCGGCAATTATCGCAACCGTAATTGTCGCCACAACCGGGCAAGTACTCGCCCGTCCTCGACATCGCCGCGGCACTTCATCCGGCCAGCCGCCGCGTCCATGACCCAGAATTCACGGCACCGGTCGATGAACCGGTGGATACCTGTCGACAACCATTTTTAACCTGGGGCAACCTCGTGGCCGGCTCAAAAGTGTTCGGAATCAAATCGTTCGGACTGCGCCCATCCCCGTCCCGCAGTCGCCCAGTGAATCGTGATTACGTCGACGAAGTGTTTGCTAGAAATTCGGAGATTTCGAGCGATTGGGCCGATGTACGGCAAGATATGGCCAGTGAATCCGCAGCGATCATCGACTCGATTGACGAGACCCTCGAGATGCTGGCCATCGCACTTCGCGAAACTCGATTGTCGTAGATCGGAACTCCAGTCCCGATGACAACGTTCGTAGCGGGCCGGGAGACCCACTCTAAGTTTTAGCTAGCGGGCGGGGAGGGCCATCAATTTCCGGGCAGCTTGCGGCGAAATCGAGGCTGTTCGCTGGGCGGCAAATCGACTTCGTGCTCTTCCTGGAACCGACGACGCTCGACCGCGTCCGCGTAGAACCGCAGCCACGTATCGTTATCTTCGACGCAGCGCCATTCCAAGTTTTTGCCAGGTACGTCGATTTTCTTTTCGCACGCGGGCAAGATGTCGCGATAGATAATGGTGTACAGCTCGCGGTCGGACAAATGGTCGGTGAACCGCAGCACGATGCCCTGGGAATAGAGCAATTGGATCGTCTGTTTGAGCAATCGGCCAAGTCCTTCCTGCGAGAGGGATTCGGGGCCGGGAAGCTCCAATGCGGGATTGAACCAATGGGCGATCGGAAGGGCGGGCGCCCGTTCCCACGCGAGCATGCTCGCGAGATATTCATTCTCAGTGCGCAGGGGCATCCGTGTGACCGACGGGTCGTCGATCGAATCGTCGCGATACGGCTCTAGCTCGTCTCGCAAGCGGGCGTTGGCCAACAACAAATCGATTTCGTCGATCACCGGTTGGCTGGTCTCGCTCATATCCATCAGTGCAAACGCCTTGTCTGGGTCGAAAACGTTATTTGGGTCGGAAACGTTCGCGAATGTGAACGTCACGTTCCGAATGATCGATTTGACCCCACTGGGTTCCGTTGATCCGCTTGGCCTGGGCACGCTAGCTTGATTCGGCCTGGCAAGCGAATCACCGGTTGTCATCAATCATCCACGGTTCCGATCCTATCCGTCTGCCGGCGAGGCTCAACATGGAATTGAGCAAAAACGTCACGATGACTACGAAATCGTTCCTCGTGCCCTCGCGGAATCGTTACGAGCGGAACGATTTACCACGCTTGAGTACCACGGGCGATTCGCTAGCACTCGCGTGACTCGCAGTGGGCTGTGTCTCGGTACACCTGGGCATGTGCGGCGACCATGGCGGATACGGTGAATTCCGTGGCAATCCGCTGTTTGGCGGCCAAACCGAAGGCTGTGGCTAGCTCGCGGTTGTCCAGCAGCAGATGTGTTTGTCGAGCAAAGTCGGCGGTGTCACCGAGTTTGACCAGCCGGCCAGTTTCTCCGGGCACGACCAGGTCTCGATTGCCGGGGATGTCCGAGGCGATGACGGGCACGCCGGCTTGCATCGCTTCGATCACGGCATTGCTTTGGCCTTCGTACACGCTGCCAATCCAAAACGCATCCGCGGCGGCAAGCAACTCGGGAACGTCGTCTCGAGCACCGGCGAAACGAACATGCTTGGCAATGCTGACGGCGTCGCGATGACGCAGCAATTCGCCGGATTGTGGTCCATCGCCGACGATCACCAGCGTCGTGTCGTCACGCAAAGTCGCGAGCAATTCGCCTGCCCAAATCAGATCGCGGTAACGTTTCTGGGGCCAGAGCCGACCCACGGCGAGAATCAACTTGCGGTCCTCAGGCACCTCCAACCGCTGCAGGACTTCGCAACGCGAAACCTCGCTCACTTCGCGTGGCGAGATGCCATTGGCAATGATGTGAAACTTGTCCGCCGCGATCCCTCGGCGAACGTAAAAATCGCGGACGCCGGAGCTATTGGTGGTAATGCACTCGGTCCGCCGAGCAAGCGTCCGATCGACGATCGCGTGCATTCCCGTTTTCCAGGGATCGACGCTGCGTTCACTGGCCATGACTCGTGGCACTCCCGCCATGATCGCGGCGGCTCGACCAAAACTGTTGGCGGCAAACAGCCATGTATGAACGATGTCCGGAGCGAGCCGCTGGAGTTCCCGGCGCAATCGGAGAAGCGCGGTCGGATCGGCCTTCCAGCGTTTGCCGATCAAGGTCACTGGGATGCCGGCGCCCCGCAGTTCGTCGCTGAGCGGACCATCGTGAGTCAGCAGCAATACGTGAACGTCGAATTCGTCGCGAGGCAAATTCGACGCGAGCAGACAGAGTTGCTTCTCCGCTCCACCTCGGACCATCGTCGGGATGACAAAAGCGACTCGTTGCATCAGGTCATCGCCCCGATCGGTGGACGCGACTGGGGATCGATCTTGGCATCGACCAAACGACGAGCGATTGCCAGATGCGACTCAACGTTCTCACGCTGGGGCATCTGGCGCAGCAGCGACCGACGAAACGCGACCGCCAACTTGCGACGTTCCGGTAAGTTTTCGATCACGTGGCGAATCGCTTGATTGAGTGTCTTGGGTTGGCCGGGCTCGAACCATGTCACCGCCGCCTCGGACTCGGCGCCGCCCAGCACGGTGCGAATCGATTCGTTTCGCACGGACACGATCGGCAATTCGGCCGATACGGCAGCTGGCAAAAAATGATCGAGTCCATCTTCGTCGAGTTGCAAATACACGTCCGCCGCGGCCATCAACTCGTCGGTATCCAGAAAGGTTCCCGGCATCGCGAACGATGAGCGTACACCGTCAGCTCTCATTTGCGAGTACAGCACTTCACGATTGGGACCATCACCGACAAACCAAATCTTGAGGTCGGGAAATCTCGCGACCATGATGCGTACGCATCCCGCGACTAGGTCCATTCCGCTGGTGCGGTTCATTCGGCTCATGCACAAGATCACTGGTGCGGTGATGTCGGCTTTGAGATCACCGTTGACCCGGGCAAGCACGCCACGAGCCACGCTGCGAGCGGTCGCCGAACGTACAAACCCCGGCGCAAAGCCGGTGTCGATGCGATGGATTTTGGATGGATCGATGCCGCGAGCTACGAGCGATCGGTGGTCGGCGGCGCATTTGGCGATCACGCCGTCGAACTGCTTCAGCGCCGTCAAGCAACGCGTTGCCGATCGCGACGAATCCCACCACTGAGCGTCGCTGTGCTTGCCCCAGCCAGCGATTCTCACCAGCGTGGCAATCTTGGAGCCTCGGGTGACATCGTAGATCGCCGCCGATTCTTCACGCGCCGCGTCGGTGTAGATCAGATCGAATTGCACGGCGTGGTCGCGAAGCCAATGTGACACGTGACGCAGGTATCGTCCCATCGACCAATCGCTTCGCGGGGCGGCCGCCGGTCGATGGACCACGAATTCGCGAAGGGCAAAGCCATCCGGCCACGTCGACGCATAACGCGGTGCCATCACTTCCAATTCGACTCCCCGGCGCTGCAAACCGGTCGCCAGGGCCAGGACGGTCGCGGCAGAGTCATAGCCTCCATGGGGCCAAAACCGTCGCGTCACGAGAAGGATCCGCAGCGGTCGACTCACGAGCTGGATTCCGACTCATGGCTGGATCCGATCGCCGCGTGTGCCGCCGTTCGCTCAATCTCATCGGGTTCCAGCACGGCCAGGTACGGCAAATTCCGATACATATCGAGATAATCCAAACCATAGCCGACCACGAATTCGTCCGGGATCTTGAAGGCCACGAAGTCAGGTCGAATCTCCACCGAATGCTCACGGACTTTGTGCAGCAACACGGCCGTGGAAACCGTCGACGCCTGCAGCTGCAACAGCATCTCGCGGAGCCTCGACAAGGTTTGTCCCGTATCAAAGATGTCGTCCACGAGAAGCACGTCTCGACCAGCGACGTCGATGGTCATGCTGGAGTCGATATGCAGCTCTCCCGATGAAGTTCCACCTCGATAGCTGGATGCTCGAATCACGCCCACCCGCTGGGGCATCGATAATCGACGAATGAGATCCGCGAACAGGACAAGCGACCCCGTCATGACGGCGATCACCGTCAGCGGCCGGCCGCGATAAAAACCATCGATTTCACTGGCAAGACGTTCGACGCCTTCGTGAAGCTGGGATTCGTCTAATAAAACCCGCACAGATTGCCTGTCAATTTAGGAGGTTAAGGTGATTGTTGTCGGCGGTGCCGGTTCGACCGAATGTACAAGCTCGCGTGCGTCGATGGAGTACCTCAGCGGCGATTCCCAACTTCGACTGCGCCACGCTCGCGCAGCTTCGGGGTTGCCCCATTATGAACAATCTTGGCCAACTCGATCAGACCACGGATGACGAACTCTCAACGATTGGCGACTGTCCGCAAAGCCCTCAACCGATGGCTCGAATTGAACGCCGAAAACACCGCCCCCGCGACGCCCGGGGGGGAGTCGATCGTGATTCGAGGTGGCTACTACTGTGGTCGCCGATTCAGTGCCCCGTCGCACCACGCCGTGTGGTTTGTCGAAGAAGACGAGCTGAAGGTCTACACGTCGGACAAGCGGCTGGCATGCGTCCTCAGTAGCGATGACATCGACCGCTGGGCATCGTCATCCTCGGCCCAAGACGACTCGGTCGAATCAGTCGAGTCGGTCGAATCGAATCGTCAAACTGGCGAGCCGCAGCGCAGGGCCGCTTAAATCATCGGGCCTGATGCGAGTCGGATGCCCAGGGGCAAGGATTCGCCGAAGACTGCGTTCTCCTCATCGATGCTCAGTCGGCCACCGCTTTGGACCAGCAGGACATAGTGATCCGGCGCATCGACCGATCGTAAGTACTCGTTGGTCATCAAACGAGCTTCTTCCGAAACGTCGACATGACGGTCGCCAGTCCGGCGAGCGAGTTGAACAACGGCCAACTGGAGCGACTTGTCCGGGGGAGAGGTCGAACGCAATTCGGATAACCACTGCTCCGCCTCAACGCGCGTGACGACGCTGTTCAGGGGACCGTAAACCGGTTGTCGGCTACCCAGTCGCCCGATGGACCAAAGGAGCGTCGGTCGAATCGACTCCGACTTCTTGCGACGCAGCTCTCCAAGGGCGGCTCGACCAAGCCGGATTTTTTCGTCCAAAGTCAATCGCTCCAACGACGCCGCCAATCGCCAGGACTCTAACAGTTCCGAACTTTCTGCTCGCGCACCCTTGCCCTGCAACAGGGTCATCAGCGGTGCAGCGAGTTGCTGTTGCTGGCCCGATGTCATCCCGCCAGCGATTCGTCGCCACAAAATTAGCGACTCGGTCCGTGATTGAGGTGCGGAAAACGCGAGTTTGCCAAACACCGTCTTCCAAGTCTGGGACACTCGCCAATCATCCACCGCGACTCCGTACCCCGGACGCAAACAGTAGCCAACTAAATTCAGCCAGCGTGCCTCGTGCTGGGGTGATTGCCGACGCCCCGCATGATGATCGATGAGCGTTTGCCAAAGTGACCGAAGCAACGATGGAGGCCAAGCGTCTCGTTTGCATTGGGTGATTTCTTGGAGTGCCGCGATGAGTTGATTGGGTGCGAGGTTGGCGTGCGGACCAAAGACACGTTCGATCGCGGCCGCACTCGCTTGAATGGTCTCGTGATCGACGATGCCCGCGGATTCACCCTGTCCCCGGTGCGCCTCGCGATCGGTTTCCAAGGTGCTGCGTATGTCAAAATCCAATTGCCATCGGCGCCCTGACTCCGGTTCGACGCACCACATCGCAACGGTACCGATTTCACTCAGCTCCGATTGGATGACGACGCGGATCGTCTTGACTTCGCGGCGTTTGCTTTGCCCCAGAACCGTACAAATCGGTGGCAATCGCGATGCTTCGCTCTCGTTGATCGCGACCATTTCGCCCGCACGGTCGGACAGTCGTGTGCTGCTGGCCCACAACGGAAACTGCACCGGTTCACCGAGTTGAAGCTCCAGTGGGTGCTCCGAAACTTCAAATCGCTGGCCGGCTTCGGCGTGACCGGGGATCAAACAGATCGCTTCCGCGGTGTCGCTCGCCGCATGGCCATTGGCGGTATTCCCAGCGATCTGCATGTAGTAAGAACGTCCCAAGTTCGCGGCGATTTTAACGCCTTCGCCGCGCCGCACCATCGCGTAGTAAGCGGCGCCTCGAGCGACGGCGAGATCGAGCCGAGGAGCTTCCAGCAGTCCCGGTGACCAATCCTGATCGTCGTCCGAGCGGAACCAACGCGAGAGCGATTCGTGGATGCGGTTCCGCAGTGCCGGAGCGGCCATCACGCCGCCGTTGAACAACAACCACGACGGACGGATGTCGGACACCGTGTCGTCGTCCGCCAAGCCGCTACGGCGATGATCCGACAGGAACGCGGCCAAGTGCCTCGTCACGGCTGGGTCCGCCGCGTAGGGCAAACCGAACTCGCGAAAACCACTTTCGCCAATTGCCGGCCGGTCGGACAACGCGACTTGCGGAAAGAATCCGTCCACGAGTGCCGCATCGAACTCGGCGGCGGAAAGCGAGACCTGCAGCGATCCGCCGATCAGCTTCGATCCCGCAGCAGGCAAATTCAACGTGTAGGCGGCGGGCCGATCCGGTGCCAACATCGTTTCTTTCGCCATCCGAGCAACTTGAATCAATCGTTCCCATTGCTCAGCGGCGAGACTCGCCAAGCCCGTTTCCCGCAGCAGTTTTTCTTCGGCAAGTTTTGCAATCGCCAAGTCAAGATTGTCGCCGCCGAGAATCAAGTGCTTGCCCACCGCGACACGATGAAACTGTACTTGTTGCGAATCATCGCCGGCGCGTTGAACTCGGATCAACGTAAAGTCCGTGGTGCCGCCACCGATATCGCACACCAGAATCATCTGGCCCGCCGAGATCATTTCGTGCCACGATTGGGCGTGCGAGTCGATCCAGGCATAGAATGCGGATTGCGGTTCTTCGATCAGGTAAACACGGCTGAGCCCAATTTTTTTGGCGGCCAACACCGTCAGCTCACGAGCAACTTCGTCGAATGACGCCGGTAGCGTAATCACCACGTCTTGCTGGTCCAAAGCATGCTCGGGGTGCGCATGATTCCAAGCCGCTTGCAAGTGTGCCAAGTACCGCGACGAAGCATCCACCGGCGACAATCGCGACACATCGGCATCGCCGTGCCAAGGCAAAAACTCGGCGGTGCGATCGACACCATCGTGCGACAGCCAACTCTTGGCCGATGCCACCCGTCGTCCAGGGTGCCGAAGTCCCGCGTCGCGCGCGAAGGCACCGACGCACACGGCGCTGGACGTTTGCTGCCACGGCAACTTCCACTCCAGCGACCCGGATTCGTCGCGCGTTAACTCATAGTGAAACGAAGGCAGTGTCTCACGTGTTTCGTACTGGCCCACATCGATCCACTGCGGGATGCGAAAAGTCTCGACGCGCCACGGCGACTCATGCGTATCGACAAAACACAAAGCCGAGTTCGTCGTTCCCAAGTCGATGCCAACGACGTAGCGCGACAGTACCGGGTCGTCATCGGACATGCGTTGAAATTTTTCCCGATTTGGATGTTCTTGCCAACTCACGGCAGGTCGCCTGTTGCTGGTAGATCGACCTGCGGTAAATTCTGTAAATCGATCAAGTCGATGGGCCGACCGGACGCCGCTTTCATTTTCCGAAGCCAACGCAGCGACACGAATTTGCCTCTCGAACACGTCTCTGCAGTCGCCAAAAGTTGCTCGACGGGTTCGTTTGCATAGCCAGGGATAAAATCGAAAAGATCGACAAAGCCAAGGTCGGTTTCTAACATCATCAGATGCGTGTCGCGGATATACGTTTCGGACACGTTGTGCAGACGCTCCAAACCGGTCTCAGGATCAGTCTCGTCTCCGATCCATTTTGCATTGATTTTTTTCAGTGCCTGGAACAAGGAGGTTTCGCTTTTGGAGGTGCGTTGAAAGACGATGTCAACATCTTCGGTGGCACGGATATGTCCATAGAAGTTGACTGCGTAACCGCCAATCACCACGTAAGGAAGCTCATGGTCGCCAAACAGGTCGATCAGGCGAGACAGGTTGGTAGATTCCATCGACTAGACGTGCCTGGCGTGAACGGTAGTTTCGTTGCTTAAAATGCAGCATTCCATCGGGCGATGACTGGAGTAATTGCATCGCTTGAGACTGTAACAATGCCATCCGTCGTAGCCGTTCTTCGCCCGATTCCAATTGAGCCAATCGATTGCGACGCAACCGCTGGCGCTGGTGTTCGCCGTGGACGTCGGCGTTGTTCGTCATCGTCAAGTCCGGTTCGTTTCGGGGATTGAATTGCCACACGATTGTGGGTCGTGGCGTCCCAGTTCGTCAACTCTCTCGGACGTTGAACTCCATCTTCCATTGCTCGTCACCGCGGGTCGCTCGGCACCACAACTCGAACATCCCCAGTTCCGTCACGCGACTGAGGAATCGCACCGGAACGTAACTCGCATCGTCAACACTTTCCGACACCAGATTCAATTCGATGGGTTCGCTTTCCACAAGTTCGTCCGGGGACCATCGATCGAGCTTGGTGCCAACGGCGTCACTGGCGCGCTGGGTCGACGAAAAAAATCGAAACCTTGCCGGTTGGCCGACGACGATGCCGACTTCTTCCTTGCTGACCTCCGTCTCGGTACCCTCTTCCATGCCTCGAGGCGCCACGCACAAGGCTCTCAGCGGCCGCTGCATGCCGGGTATTGCCAACCCCGTCGTCTCGATGCCGACGTAATAGGATCGGGCGGTGCCGCCCCGGATGCGGATCCCACCGCAACGTTTGGACCAACCGTAGTAGGCAGCACCGAGGGCCACAGCGGTGTCGAGATCTTCCGGACCACCGAGCACAGTCGGGGCCGACTCACACCACGAGGCGATGGTTTGCGTCAATCGGTCGCGGATCGCTTCGCTGCGGAGCACGCCGCCGTTGAACAGCAGATGCGTAGGTTGGCTCGGTGAGTTCTCGGTCGCACTTTGACTGTTGTTTTGATCCGCAAGAAAGGCCGCGATTTGCCTCGTGATCGCGGGATCCGCTTCGTAAGGTAAACCGATGTCTTGAAACCCCGAAGCCACATTTCGCTGGGGCCGTTCGCTCGGATCACAATCCGGAAAGAAACCGTCGACGATCAACGTTTGGACTTCGGCTCGCGACAATTCCGTCGAGATGGTTCCTCCAATCAGCGAGCTGCCGCGTCCCAAGATCGAAACGGTGAATGATTCGGGGCCGTCCTTTTCGAGTAACTGTTCTTTCGCGCGGCGGCATGCGTGCCACAGCGAGATGTTTTGCCACGGGTCCAGCGCATGCCCCTGTTCTTCCATCCGCGCGGCGACGAAGTGGGCCACCGCGAGGTCCATGTTGTCACCGCCCAAGAGCAAGTGATTACCGACCGCCAATCGTTTGAGATTCACCTCGCCCGACTCTTGATCAAGACCCACGAGGGTCAAATCGGTGGTCCCGCCGCCGATGTCGACGACAAGCATCAAGTCGCCCTCGTGCAATTCTCTTCGCCAAGCGTCCCCGCGGGCGGCGAGCCAACGATAGACCGCCGCCTGTGGCTCTTCCAACAACACAAAATCCGCGGGGAACCCCGACGCAATCGCAGCCTCGCGAGTCAGCTCGCGAGCCGCAGGATCGAACGATGCGGGAACGGTCAGGACCACTTGTTGCTCACGCAGCGGGGCGTCCGCGTGCGCCGCGTTCCAAGCATCGACAAGATGCGTGAGATACACGGTGGTGCAATCGACGGCCGACACTTTGGAGACTTCCGATGGCGATTGCCACGGCAGCACCGCATCATTGCGACCGATTCGGCTATGACACAGCCAGCTTTTCGCCGCGACGACCACTCGCTGGGGATTCTCGGCCGCCTGGGATCTCGCGTATTCCCCCGCCACACCGCGCGATGGATCGATGGCTGAGTGGGGCAACCGGAGCGAATCGACTTCACCGTCGCGCGGCAAATAGAGAAACGAAGGAAGCCCCTGGCGTGCTTCGATCTGGCCAGGCCCGACCAATTGCGGGATGGGCAGCAACGACAACTTTGGCAATTCACCTGGCACAAGTTCGGCGTCCAGCGGCGCGTAAGCCACCACGCTGTTGGTGGTACCGAGGTCGATGCCAATCGAGAAACGGGCTGACATGTCAAACGTCTTTACGAGCGTGGGAATGGGAGTCGGGCGAAGTCAAAGAAGCGGGTGGCGTTGCGTTTGAATTAGGTGCGCTGCACTTGAACGGGCGCGATCACGTTCGCATCCGTGCCCGATCCAGTCCACTGGGGCAACTCGACTCGCTCGACTTCCCAGCCATGATGTACCAATTTGCCGGTCGAACCGCTGCCTTCACCGAGCCACTGGAAACGCGATGGACCGGACGACGCGGGGACTTCCATGGTCGCGCCTTCTCCGACCGTGGTGATTGGTTTGATCGTCATCACTCGTTCCAGCGTCGAAGCGCACTGCGTCAGGCAGGGACGCGCCGCGGCACCAATTTGCGCGTCGCTGTAAGCGGACAAGTTTTCTTTGACCAAGTCGATCAAGCGAGCTTCGCGTTGCAGTGTTGCGAGCAGCGTGATGGCCTCGCTCCGTGACGATGCGGGCGACGTGGGCTTCGTTTGTTCGAGAGGTTTTTGCGGCAATCGTGCTGGACTCGAGTCGGTCTCGGCCGTCGCAGGGTCCACATCCAGCACCACCTTCAACCGCTGGGCAAGAGCATCATTGAAAAGTGCGGCAAAGAAAGCGCGAAACGCTGTCCCCAAAGCCATGCGAGTACCCAAACCTATCGAGCCACGAAACGAGAAAACAAATGCTGACCCAGCTTTACAGACTCTGCACGCCCGTCAACGGGACTTTCCGCGTGCCAAGCGGTGGCGGCACCTTGATCATCGGGCGATTCGGCAAAAACCTCGGCGTCCAGCATCTTGGGCATCCGTCCTCTATACTGGTTCGCCGTTGCCAACAACTTCGATACCTCCCATGCTCCCCCACCTCTCTTCACTTGCCGAGGCTCCGATGAAGCGACTCGAAATCGAACTGGTTCGCCGCTGGATATGTGTTGGCTTGATTCACGCCAGCCTCACGATCGTCGGTATGGTGGGGGTCTTGGCGGTGGAGGCCAAGGATTCGACCCAGCCAAATATTTTGTGGATCACCAGCGAGGACAACGGGCCGCAATTGGGTTGTTACGGCGACGCTTACGCGGTCACGCCCCACATCGATGAACTGGCATCACGCTCACTTCGCTACCAACGATGTTGGTCCAACGCGCCGGTTTGTGCCGCGGCGAGAACGACCCTCATCGCGGGCATGTACGCGCCAAGCCTTGGTGGTGAACACATGCGGAGCGGCGTGTCGCTTCCGGCGGAAATTCAGCTCTATCCGCAAGTCCTCCGCGATCTCGGCTATTACTGCACCAACAACAACAAGACCGACTACAACTTTGCCAACGATGACGCGGGTTGGAACGAAAACAGTCGCAAGGCCCATTGGAAAAACCGTCCCGACGCGAATCAGCCTTTCTTTGCCGTCTTTAACTTCACGATCAGCCACGAAAGCCAGATCATCAATCAACACAAGCTGGTACATGACCCCGCGGGAGTGCGCGTTCCGGCCTATCATCCGGATACGCCCGAAGTGCGACGGGACTGGGCCCAGTACTACGATCGGCTGACGGAAATGGACGCCCAAGTGGGTGGAATGCTTCAACAACTCGAAGCCGATGGGTTGGCTGATTCGACGGTCGTCTTTTACTACGGCGACCATGGCAGCGGCATGCCGCGCAGCAAGCGATGGCCGTTCAACTCAGGATTGCACGTCCCACTTATCGTGCATGTGCCGGAGCGATTCGCGAGTCTCGCGCCCGCGGACTATCAGGCTGGCGGGGAATCGACGCGTCTGGTCTCGTTTGTCGATTTCGCGCCGACGGTCATCAGTCTCGCCGGAGCGGAGCCGCCGTCGCACATGCAAGGTCACGCCTTCGCGGGCGCCCACTCGACGGAGCCGCAACCGTATATCTTCGGCTTTCGAGGTCGTATGGATGAACGCTACGACATGGTGCGATCCTGTACCGATGGTCGATTCGTTTACATGAAACATTTCTATCCGGACAAGCCCTATGGCAAGAACGTCGAAACGATGTTCAAGACACCGACGACAAGGATTTGGAAGGAAATGTTCGACGCCGGGCAACTCAACCCGGCCCAAGCGAAATTCTGGCAAACAAAACCTGGGGAAGAATTGTTTGATCTGCAATCGGATCCTGACGAGGTCGTGAACTTGGCCGATCGGCCAGAGTATCAACCGCAAACCGAGTCGATGCGCCGGGCGCTGAAATCATGGATGATCGAAATCGCCGACGCGGGGCTATTGCCGGAAGCCGAGATGCACAGGCGCTGCGGCGATGTGCCGCCGCGAGTGGTCATGACCAGCGACAAGATGCCGCTGCAGCAAGTCGTCGATGCCGCGTGGATGTGTACTTCCACCGACGCTTTGGCTGATTTGGAGTCCGTGGTCAATACAAGTCAAAATGCGGATCCGGCGATCGCTTACTGGGGCGCACGGGGCTTAGCGATTTGCGCCGCGTCGACCAAAGATCGCGATTCGGTGCGAGCGGCGCTCGTCGAGTGCTTGGAAAGTCCCTCGCCCAGCGTGCAAGTCGCGGCCTGTGACGGACTACTCAATTTTGCGAGCAAACATGAAACTGAGATCGCGATCGACCGGCTATTGCAACTTGCTAACGTGAACCATGTTGGTCACTTCGCCGCGATCGAGGCACTCAATGTTTTGGACCTTCATACCGATCGCATGTCAGCTGACCAAATTTCGGTTACCAAGAAACTTCCTCGCCAAGTCGACAATCCGCCGCCGCGGATGGGAAAGTACGTCGGCCGATTGCTGGATCACGTTTTGAATCAATGATTTTCGACACTCTCATGAATCACCCGAACCTAGCAATGCTCCACCGAAACGATAGGACATTTCGTAGGCTGGCGGTCCTGGTAATGGTTCCCACATTCCTTGTGACTTCGCTGTCGATGGCTCAGGAAAAACGGGAAACCGCGGCGCAAGCGGCGAAGGCGGATCAGTTTCCGGATTCGGCATTTGTACAAGAAAAAACCGATCGCAAGCCGGGTCCGGTGATGGACCCGGAGACGATCGCCCAAGGACTGAAGACTCGCGACCGAGCGCTGTACATCAAAGCGGGATGGATTCGCGATCCGTACATCACGCTTGGTCCAGACGACTTCTATTATTTGACCGGAACCCAGCCCGACGAAAATGATCCGCGCGAGGCGAGCGACCCCTACAACATCGGCTTGGCGGGAACCAGCATCGTTGGCGAACATGTGCGAGTATGGAAAAGCAAGGACCTGATTCGCTGGGAGCCGCTCGGAGACACCTTTTCGGTGAAAGATTCGCTGAGTTTTGCTGGGACCGGCAACACGAAAAATCGAAAAAAGAAAAACCCTGAGCCTCCGCGTTTGATCTGGGCACCGGAAGTTCATTGGCTCGGTGATCGTTGGGCGCTTGTGCATTGCCCGCGGCAAGTTGCTAGTTTCGCGCTCACCGAGGGTGCGCAGTTGAAGGGGCCCTGGACGCATCCGATGGGCAACCGTCTCGGCTCGTTACATGACCCGTCGCTCTTTCAAGACGAGGATGGAACTCGCTACCTTCTGTGGCAGAACACGTTCATCGCTCCGTTGAATCGAGAGCTCACCGACTACGCCGCGCCCCCCGTGCGCATCGATCCCGCAGGAACACGACCGGGACCCGATGGTACGGTGATCAACCGAATTGGTCATGAGGGCGCGACGATGATCAAAGTCGGTGGCAAGTACGTTCACCTTGGCACGGCATGGTCAACCGACCAGGGACGCAAGGGTTCGTACAATTTGTACTACTGTGTCGCCGATAAAATCACTGGCCCCTACGGTCCTCGCCGATTCGCTGGTCGCTTCCTCGGGCACGGGACGCCGTTCCAAGACCGTGACGGTAAGTGGTGGTGTACCGCGTTTTTTAACGGCAACGTTCCGCCACTGCCACGCGATGCCGTCGAAACGCGTGACCTCAGCGAGAACGCACAAACGATCAACGAGCAAGGTGTCACCATCGTGCCGATGGACGTGCGTTTGTTGGACAATGGTGATGTCTGGATCCGAGCAATCGACCCGGCATACGCGACGCCTGGCCCGGATGAGGCGCAATCGTTCTAAGATGGTTGCAAGTTAAGTTGGATAACCGTCCAAGCCGTCTCGTTCGAGCTTGAGAACTTTGTCCAGGCGCCGTTGGTGTCTTTCTTGCGGTTCGTACTTGGCTCGCAAGAAAGAGGCGATGATTTCAAAGGCCAGCTCTGGCCCGATGACGCGTGCGCCGATGCACAGCACGTTCATATCGTCGTGCTCGACGCCCTGGTGTGCGGAATAGGTGTCATGGCAAAGCGAAGCGCGAATTCCCGCGATCTTGTTTGCTGCGACGCTGACACCCACACCGCTGCCACAAACGAGGATGCCTTTGTCCGCCTTTCCCGAAACGAGCTGGCGAGCCACGGCCGCAGCGAAATCGGGATAGTCGGAGCTGGATTCGTCGTGACAGCCACAATCGATCACCGACGCGACGACGGCACCGTATTTTTCCACCACCACTTTCTTGAGCGGGAATCCGGCGTGGTCACCGCCGACGGCGACGCGAATGGGCAACGAGCTTGTCGTCATGAAAGTGTCTGGAATGAGGTGACTGGGGACAGGTTCCGACGCGATTGAAGGTTTAGCCGCGGCGAGTCGGAATTGCCAGCCCGGGCGACCGCGGCTCTGGGCGACGGCGAGAGCGTGCGAAAGGGGAAACACGACTGGGAAACTCGCTCAAAAACAGCAAATTACCACCAAACCCCTCGGACAGCTGTTGTGACGATTTTTCTGCTTTGCTAGGTTACCGGGCTTCACCGAATCGGCATTGTGCTGGTTCACCGACCGACCCCGTTCCCTTAGCCCCCTTTTCAGCCTTCGCTTGCCCACCCTCGGTCCCTCGGCAGCGGCTGGAACCTCGTGGTATTTTCTTTATGGTCAACCGTAACCTCATCCGACACCTCGAAGACGACGACATCTTTGCCGAATTGGCGCTCCTAGTGCCAGATGACTCGGGCGAAGATTTGCTGCTAGAAGCCCTCGCTGTCGAACAACAAGACTACGCCCAAGGCAAAATCGTCGACGGTCGCATCGTCGAAATCAACGACGAATGGGCCTTGATGGATGTCGGGTTCAAGAGCGAAGGCACGGTGTCGCTGTCGGAATGGGGCGCCGACGAGGATCCGCCAAAGGTCGGCGACGTGGTGAAGGTCCTCATCGAAGAGATGGAGGATGAACTCGGTGCCGCCGACGATCCGTACGGCATGATTTCGCTGAGCAAGCGAAAGGCCGAAAAGATCATCGAGTGGGAAGCGATGATGGAATCGGTTGCCGAGGGCCAAGTGGTCACCGGTACCGTGATTCGCAAAATCAAGGGTGGCTTGCTTGTCGATATCGGGGTCAACGTATTCCTACCCGGAAGCCAAGTCGACATTCGACGCCCCGGCGACATCGGTGATTTCATTGGTCGCGTGATCCAAGCCGAAGTGCTCAAGATCGACGACACTCGTCGCAACATCGTCATCAGCCGCCGCTCGCTCATCGAACGTCAACGCGAAGAAGATCGCGCTTACTTGATGAAGGAACTCGAAGTCGGCCAGATTCGCAAAGGGATCGTCAAGAACATCGCCGATTTCGGTGCGTTCGTGGACCTCGGCGGCATCGACGGTTTGCTGCACATCACCGACATGGCCTGGGAACGAATCGGTCACCCGACCGAAATGGTTTCCATCGACCAAGAGATCGAAGTCAAGGTGTTGCACATCGACCGCGAGAAGCAAAAGATCGCTTTGGGTCTGAAGCAAAAAGACCGCAACCCGTGGGAAAACATCGAGACCAAGTACCCGGTCGAGTCGACTCACAAGGGCGAAGTTGTCAACGTGATGAGCTACGGTGCGTTCGTCAAGCTCGAGCCCGGCATCGAAGGCCTCGTCCACATCTCCGAAATGAGTTGGACCAAGCGGGTCAATCACCCCAGCGAATTGGTCAACATCGGTGATGCGATCGAAGTCAAGATCCTCGGCGTCGACCCCGAAGGCCAACAGCTTTCGCTGGGGATGAAGCAAACCCAGAAGAATCCCTGGGATGAAGTCATCGAGCGTTACCCCGAAGGTACCGATGTCGTCGGCAAGGTTCGCAACCTCACCAATTACGGTGCGTTCATCGAGCTCGAGGAAGGTATCGACGGGTTGCTGCACGTCAGCGACATGTCGTGGACTCGCAAGATCGGTCATCCGAGCGAATTGCTCGAGAAGGGCCAAGAGATCAAGTGCAAGGTACTCAGCGTCGACGAGCAACGTCGTCGGATTGCGCTCGGACTCAAGCAACTCGACAACGACCCTTGGGATGGCGACATTCCCGACAAGTACCAACCCGGCCAATTGGTCAACGGTACGGTCACCAAGATCACCAATTTTGGTGTCTTCATCGGCTTGGAAGACGGTTTGGAAGGCTTGCTGCACATCAGCGAGTTGGCTGAGCACAAAGTCGAAGACCCCGAAGAAGTCGTCAAGGTTGGCGACCCGATCGAAGTCAAGGTGTTGCGTGTCGATACGGACGAGCGCAAGATCGGTCTATCGCTCAAGCGAGTGGGCTGGGGCGAAGAACAAGAGCGTGCTGCGGCAGAAGCCGAGGCCGCCGAAAATGCCGTCACGGCTGCAGCCGAAGGCGAGCTCAAGGGTGGTCTGGGCGGCGGCGAAGGGCCACTGATTCCGACCAACGAGTGAGCGCACACGCGTTCTAGTTAAAACGACGCAAGGCGTCGCTCCGAACGGGGCGACGCCTTGTTTGCTTTGGCGGCTTGAAATCAAACTTGTTCTAAGTTTGGTTAGTAGCCACATAGCATCTGGCGAGTCACGTTCACTTTTCTAAAGAAGCTTCACCGTTTCGGCTTGGTGTTCGAACATCCAAGGCGGAGACATGCAGTAAATACAAATTGTGGAGCAAGTCCTCGTCGTCAGCATCGACAATGACCAAGAAATGCTTCGAAACGAACGCATTTTCAGGATGCCGAACTTCATGTTTGATACCGCTGATCATCGCCACCGTGAACGGAAGAAACGGCTTGGATTCAAGCAGATCTTTGATTTGTTTTTGCACGGCGAAAATCTGCGAAACGCTGGAACGTCTCGCATCAGTCTAACATCAAGCGAACCGGCACGAAGTTAACCGGCGTGATGCGAGATGCGAAGCTAACCAAAAAGTACAGGATGCGAACCGAATGCCTTCGATCCACGAAAAAGGCGTCGACGGGAAATCGTCGACGCCTTGGCGTTTATCTTTTCAACCCAGCGAAACGCTGGTAATTGGCTGAACTACTTGGCTGCTGCCATTCGTTTGGCGACTTCGTCCCAATTGACGACGTTCCAGAAAGCGGTGCAGTAGTCGGGGCGACGATTTTGGTAGTTCAAGTAGTAAGCGTGTTCCCAGACATCCAGCCCGAGGATCGGGGTTCCAGCAATACCGGCGATCGCTTGCCCCATGAGCGGGCTGTCTTGATTGGCCGTGCTGCCGATCTTCAATTTGCCGCCTTCGACGTAAAGCCACGCCCACCCGCTGCCGAAACGTGTCGCGGCGGCGTTGTTGAATTGCTCTTTCATCGTGTCGAGTGAGCCGAACGTCGAATCGATCGCTGCGGCAAGTTCACCCGATGGCGAACCGCCTTTTCCGGGCCCCATCACGGTCCAGAACAGCGAATGATTAGCATGGCCACCACCGTTGTTGCGAACGGCACCACGTTTATCATCGGGAACCGAGGCGAGTTCGCCAATCAGGTCCTCGATCGACTTGCTTTCCAGCGGCGTGCCGGCGATCGCGTCGTTGACCTTGGTGATGTAGGCCTGGTGGTGCTTGGTGTGGTGAATTTCCATGGTCCGCGCGTCGATATGCGGTTCCAGGGCGTCGTAGGCGTAGGGCAAGTTAGGCAGGGTGTAGGACATCGGGGATGTGCTCCGCAGTGTGCGTGAATTGGTCAACTAAAGTTGCCCTTCACGATAACGATGCGGCCAGCCCCCGCAAGACGGCGGTACCAGCGTGATGCGGTGCTAACGAGCCATGACCAATCGCTGGCGAGGGCAGGTACAACCCTCAGCAACTAGCGGGCCAGCCCCAGAAAGACGACAGGGAGTGAATCAAAAGAAATCTCGGACAACTACTCCACAGAGTCCTCGTCAATGATCTCGCCCATGAAATAACTTCTCAGGCTGGCGATCACTTTGTCGGTGCAAACGGTGAGCTCGCGGCGTCGCCGGTCTCGATTACGAACGGGTTTGAGTTGAACGTGGATCTTAGTGTTGCTGTTGCTTCCGCGTTTTCGATCAGCCGGATCGGTTTTCGCTTCGCTCAATGTCAGTAGGGCATTCAGTGCAATGTGCTGGTCCACGCGTCGGCGGCCCCCGATCGTACAGATCGCATTGACACGTAACGAGACTTGGTTCTCAGCGACCGTCAAGATCTCCGCGTCGTGATCGGCGATGAAGCCTTTGAGTTTTTCGATCGCCAAGTCCACGGGCACGGGAGTGAGAATGTCGACTTCGCGATCCGGTCGTCGCTCGCTGGCATCGAACCAGCTCAGCCAACCTCGTTTTCCTGAAACCTCGACCATGGTCTGGCTGCCGGCACCCAAGCGCACGACTCGATTGCGTCCGTTGTCCTTTGCACGCAAAAGGGCTCGGTCGGCTCTCGCTAAAATGGTCTCGGCGCGATCACCTGGTTGAAACTGAGTGACGCCAAAACTGGCGGTGACCGAAGCGTTACCGAGACTAGGTAGTGGTGTTTTTTCGAGTTCCGCCCGGATCGCTTCGGCACGTTTCGCCGCGGTCGCGTTGTCACAGGCCACTGCCAAGAAGACGAATTCTTCGCCGCCGTAACGTGCCACCAAGTCTTCGTCGCGACTGAAGCTCGACAGCACCGACGCGAATCGCACGAGTGCTTCGTCGCCAGCCGGGTGACCGTGGGTGTCGTTGACTCGTTTGAAATGGTCGATGTCGCAAATGATCAGACTGAACGTGGATCCGCCGCTCGTTGCGACCTCGGTCAACTCAGTAATACGTCGGTCGAACTCAGCGCGGTTCGCTACACCGGTGAGCGCATCGCGCGTCACTTGAAGGTGCAACGTTTCGAGCCGCTTCTGCATGCTGGTTTGGTCGGACAAATCGCGAATGACGACGATCGTCCCCACGGCCCCGGGAACTTCACCGACAACGGGGGACACGCGGACTTGAACCGGGATTCGATTGCCGCCGCTGGCGTGAATGGCCATCGTTCGCAATTGTGGGGCATGCGTGCGTAGACACATTTGGACGGGACACTCCGAAGCCCCCAGGTCCCCATCGTTGTTAATCAATTTCAAGCTGGAGCAATTCCACGATTTGCCGACCACCGCTTCGCTGGCGATTTCAGTGAGCTGTTCCAGTGCCGAGTTCCAATGCACGACGGTCGCTTGGCTGTCGGTGAATGCGACACCATCGTTCATTTGGGACAACAGTTGGCGGTAGAAGATTCCGTCTCCGGCACCTCGTTCGCTGCGATGGCCATTGCCGGGGGCCAATCCGGCCGATTCGAGACTTCCCGAACCCCAAGACGCAGACCAAAAGCCGGTCATCGTTTCTGGCCGCAACTGTTGTAACCAACGGTTGACGACGGACGCCTGCAGGATCTCTGGGTGTTCGTTGATCAAGCGGCTGTAATCGTGTGCCAGCTCGGGGTCGAACTGCGTACCGCCACCGCCAATCAATTGCTCAATGGCTCGGTCACGGCTCAATGCTCGACGATAGACGTGCTCGGTCGTCATCGAATCATAGGCGTTGGCAATCGCCAGCAAACGTGCTCCCAGCGGCAACGCGTCGCCACGAATCGACTCTCCGAATCGGCGACTATTGTACCAAATGCCCGAGTAACCAATGATGTCCAGCAGTTCCGGGTCCGCCGAGCACCCTCGCACAATGTCACAGCCGGCCTCGGCGCAACTGTCCATGACGAGTTGCTCGTCCACGGTCAGCTTGCCCGGCTTTCGGAGAATACGATCGGGAACGCCGATTTTTCCGACGTCGTGCAGCAGCGCGGCGACTTCCACGCGATCTCGCTCCAGCGAGTCGAGCCCGAGACGCTCGGCCCAGGCTGAACATGCCAGCGCTACCCGCAGGCTGTGCGAGGCGGTCGGAGCATGTTTGGCCCGTAGTGCATAGAACAACGACGTCGCCATGCCCAGCCGCACCACCGCAAGATGGTTTTCGTATTTCAAACTTTCCTGGTCGACCGGCTGTTGTTCGACCGCGATCTCGCGCAACCCCACCAGTAGCTGGTTGACTCGATCCAACTTGCCCGAAGTGGGATGGCTTTCCGTCCAATTTCCCATCTGGCCAGGCTCTGCCTGGCTGGGCAATGGATTCCGTGAAGTCAACGGGGATGCGATCGTTGGATACGACGCGTCACCGGCGCTGAATACGGTTGTATCGGTCATGCGGATTCTACCAGGCAATCGAGAGCAAAATACTGAGGCGTATCCAAACCTAGGTCACGTTATGTGACGCAACAAACGGGATTCCAATACAATCTGGGTAGCCGCATCGCTTGACCTTTTGGGCGGTGGGACTGCCCTCGCGAGTTTCCAAAAAACGAGAATCGTCTCTCTTTTTTCAGGGGGGATGGTCGCTCAATTGGGGACGCAAAGTCGTTGCCTGGAGGGCGAAAGCTTGCAGCAGGTAGGTCCCGCACCTACTATGCAAGGTGAAGATCAATTGATTGGGTCCGCACGGATTGATGGTGGTCAAAGGTGTCCCGAGTAGCCTTTGACGAGTTTTTTAGACGGATCGCGTTTTTGCTTGTCTTGCTTCGATGGTATATCCCCAGTGAGTCTCTCCGAGGTCGATCGCCAACTGTTACAGCGGTGCCTGGACGGTTCACCCCGCGCCTGGCAGGACTTTGCCGATCGTTTTCTGGGGTTGGTCGTGCATGTCGCCAACCACACGGCGGAATCGCGCGGTCTTGCGCTTGATTCGGCCACGCGAGACGATTTGGTGGCGGACGTGTTCCTGGCGATCCTACAGAACGACTTATCGACATTGCGGCGGTTTCGTCGAAATTGCTCACTCGCAACGTATTTGACGGTGGTAGCGCGCCGCGTGATCGTCCGACGGCTAACTCGCCAACAGCGAAACGGGCATCAACCACTTCGCAATGGTGACAATACGGTCGCGGCGGTGGATAGCGACCAGACTCGAATGCACAACGAACAAGAAGTCCAGCAATTGATGCTGAGGCTCGACCCGCAAGAGGCCAACGTGATTCGCATGTATCACTTGGAAGGCAAAACGTACCAAGAGATCAGCGCGGTCGTCGGCATGAATGAAAACAGCATTGGCCCGCTACTCAGTCGAGCGCGGGCCAAAATGCGTGAGTTAGGTTCTTAATCAAGCGAGTGTCGATCCAACGGCTTCTAACTGCCCGGGACCGGCTCGATCGTGGCGGACATGCTACCTTTGCAGCGGGCGATCAATTCGTCTTTGCCATAAGAATGAATTTGTTCGCGTTTGAGTTCCGCGTGCTCGAGCGTCGTGGTCAAACAGATCGCTCGTCCGGATGAATCGACTTCTTTGGCGATCTGGTATCCCTTTTCGATGGGATAACGAAAGACAGCCTTCATCATCGTGATCACATAATCGTAACTGTGATCCGTGTCATCCCACAGGATGACGTTGTATCGCGGTTGCTGCTTCGGCTTTTGCTTTCGCTTGGGCTCTCGTTTCAACTCGGGCGGGGCGGTTTCCGGTTCCATCACAGCGCTTTGATGATCAGCCATCGCTTGCTGCGCTCCTTCTACTGAGCTGGGTTGGGGGCAAAGATGCGGTTAGTAATAGTCAATTCGTTGTGGCATACGACTCAGGACCGGCTGCATGATTGCCCGTCGTTAGCGCAGCCATCAATGGAGGTATATTGTAGCGCCAGACGCTCGCGGCTGGGAGTCCTTTTGCCCGGATTTTGCCGATCATTTGCCTTGTGCAAGGGCAAATTCGGCCGTTATTTCAGCCCCTGTTTACCCCGTTTCTTCAACCGGTTTGATCCCACCATGGCCGTCGACCCAGCGCTCGAAAAATCCGACCGACACGTCAGCGAGCTCATGGAGTGGTTGCGGATTCCGAGCGTCAGCAGCGATCCCAAGCTCAGCAAGGACGTTCACGCTGCCGCCCAGTGGATATTCGATAAGTTTTCAACCGCGGGGCTGGAAACGGATCTGATCCAGACCGAAGGTTTTCCGCTCGTTTTTGCCCAGACCCCCGCGGTCCCTGGCGCTCCCGTGGTGCTCGTGTACGGCCACTATGACGTCCAACCGCCCGAACCGCTCGCCAAGTGGACATCTCCACCGTTCGAACCGGAAATCCGCGACGGCAATCTCTACGCCCGCGGGGCAACCGACGACAAGGGGCAAGTGCTAACGCACGTCCAAAGCGTTTGTGATTCGTTGAGTCGTGGCGATACACTTCCGTTGCAGGTCAAGTTTCTGGTCGAAGGTGAAGAGGAAGTCGGTAGCCAGAATCTTGAGGCACGCCTGTCTAGTCTGCGCGACAAACTCGCATGCGATTGTGTGGTCATTAGCGACAGCAGCCAGTACGCCGACGGCGTGCCAGCGATCACGTATGGCTTGCGCGGGATCGTTACTTTTGAACTCGAAGTCACGGGGCCAAGTCGTGATTTGCATAGTGGTTCGTTCGGCGGTGCCGTTATGAACCCCGGCATCGCCCTTTCGCATCTCATGTCGTCAATGGTGGATGCCAACGGACGGATTCAGATTCCTGGGTTCTATGACGACGTCGATTCACTGGCCGACGACGAACGGGCGGAGTGGAAACAACTGCCCCAGGACGATGCTTCCTTCGCGGCGGAGACGGGCGTCGCGGCGACGTTTGGTGAATCCGGTTTTTCGACCGATGAACGCCGCTGGGCTCGGCCAACATTGGATATCAATGGACTCGTGTGTGGACATCAGGGCGACGGTGTCAAAACGATCATCCCGTCCACGGCGCTCGCTAAGTTCAGTTGCCGACTCGTGCCGCACCAGTCTCCCGAAAAAATTGCTAGCGGACTACGAGAGCACTTGAATCAACACGCACCCTCCGGAATTCGATGGAAGTTGACGATCGGTCACGGCGCGGGGGCGTTTCTTGCCGATCGTGATAGCCGCTTCATGCAAGCGGCCCGCCAAGCGATCTCGGCAGCGTTCGGACGCGAACCGGTTTTGATCCGTGAGGGCGGTTCGATACCGATTGTCACTCAATTTCAACAGACGCTCGGTTGCGATTGCCTGTTGCTCGGTTGGGGACTTTCGGATGACAACGCCCATAGCCCCGACGAAAAATTTCGTCTCGACGATTACCATCGCGGCATCCAAGCTTCCTCCAAGCTCTGGCAAATGATCGGCAAACTATAACCACATTCATTTGATGCGACACCCATTTAACTAACCGCAGCCGAAGTTGTCGGCTCAAGCAACCCAATCGTGAATCATGCTCGATCGAAAATACATCCTTCAAAACCCCGAAGCCGTCCTTGAGAACTGTCGTCGACGTGGAGTCGCATGTGACATTGATGCACTGGTGAAGCTAGAACAAGAGAGACTGCAAGTATCTCAGCTCGCCCAAGATTTCAATCGTCAAGCGAACGAGGTCAGCAAGAGTATCGGAGGTGCCAAGGACGCCGCCGAACGCGAGACCATCATCGCGCGAGGTCGTGAACTACGAGACAAAAAAGATGAGGCCGGACAACGGGAACAGCAACTCGAATCGGCGATCATGGAAATGCTCGCCACCATTCCGAACATGACGCATCCGGATGCGCCCGAGGGTGGTGAAGACGACGCTGTCGAAGTCGGTCGCGGAAAGACTCCGGTCAATCCACTGGACTTCGCAGCCCGTGATCACCTGCAACTCGGTGAGATCCACGACCTGTTTGATTTTGAGGCCGGCGCGCGCGTCGCGGGAGCTGGGTTTTACTTTCTGAAGAATGCGGCCGTGCGAATGGATTTGGCATTGCAGCAATTCGCGGTCAGTTTTCTCGCAGATCGCGGATTCACTCCGGTCTCGACTCCCGACTTGGCGCTAACCAGCATTCTGCATGGCACTGGTTTCAATCCGCGTGGTCCAGAAACGCAAATCTATAGCATCGAGAATACCGAACTCAACCTGGTCGCCACCGCCGAAATTCCGTTGGGCGGCATGATGGCGGACCAGACGATCGACCTGGAAAAATTACCCATCCGCCTGTGTGGGCTGAGTCACTGTTTTCGTACCGAAGCCGGTGCCGCCGGCCGCGCTTCCAAGGGACTTTATCGAGTCCACCAGTTCACCAAGGTTGAGATGTTCGCATTCAGCACTCCCGACCAGAGTGACGCGTTGCACGAGGAAATGCGATCACTCGAGTGCGAAATCTTTGATCAACTCGAAGTCCCCTACCGAGTAATCGATACCGCCAGTGGTGATCTCGGTGGTCCAGCCTACCGCAAGTACGACCTCGAAGCATGGATGCCCGGTCGCGGCGACTCGGGTGAGTGGGGTGAAGTGACGAGCACGAGCAATTGCACCGACTACCAAGCGCGACGCTTGAACGTGCGTTTTCGCCGACCTGGCGTAAAAGGTACCGAGTTTGTTCACACACTCAATGGCACCGCCGTCGCGACCGGTCGCGCGATGATCGCGGTGATTGAAAATCACCAACAGGCCGATGGCAGTATCAGTGTTCCCAAGGTGCTCCAGACCTGGATGGGAAGTGACAAGATCGAAACCTAAGAAATTTGAATCTTCACTTCGATCAGCATGACGTTTGCCAAAATGGCTCGTCGAGTCCGATGGTGCCCGCATTGACGAACTCATCAACGCTTTTTCAAGCTTTCGTGGATGCGATTCAAACGCGTCCGTTTGAGCTGGCGCTGGTAGCGACCGATGGTGACTCGTCCAGCGTCCCGATCGAGCTGCAGTGGCAAGAACTCGCAGGACATGTCGCCGTCGTGGCTTCGGCGCTTCGACGCCAATTGAACGACCGTCCTGCCGACCAGCAACGAGTAGTTTTTCTACATCGCAACCGCTTGTCGGATGTGCTCGTCTCGCTGGCGTGCATGGCTTTGGGCGTCGTCGAAGTCCCGATTGATGAGCGCCGAGAGGAATCACACCGCGACTATGTCCGCCATGCGGTGAATGGACTTTGGATCGATGATGATTTCATTCGAAACATTGTGAAAGCAACTCCGCCGACCGCGGCCAGCGCGGACGAATTGCAGTCGCTTGGGCAAGGTCACGACGTATCCCGACTCGCCGTGATACTTTGGACGACGGGGACGCTAGCGGAGCCGAAAGGAGTGATGCTTTCGCACCAAAATCTTTTCTCCAACGCCCACGCCAAGTTGCTCGCGGTTCCCCAATCCGCCGATGACATGCGGCTGACAACACTTCCGCTTTCTCATGCTTACGCGCGAACCTGTGACTTCGGTACTTGGCTTCTCAGCCGTTCTACGCTCGTGCTCTCGCTGGGCTATCTAGGATGGCAAACACTGGCACCGAAGTACCCGCCAACGGTGGCGAATGTGGTGCCATCGCTTGCCTACCGTTTGCTCCAAGACGAAAACGTCATACCGAGATCGAAACTCCGCCTGCTCGGAGTCGGTGGAGCAGCGCTGAGTCGGACTGCGTTTGAGCAGTTTCAAAAACTTGGCGTGACCGTGATCCAGGGTTACGGTTTGACCGAGACATCGCCAGTGATTTGTAGTGCCACGCCTGGCGATGCGTCCGCAGGCTTCGTTGGCCGCCCCGTGGCTGGGTGCGAAGTTTGTCTCCGCGATGGGCGGTTGTTCGTGCGAGGTCCTGGGGTGATGCTTGGCTATTGGGGCGACCGGGATGCAACACTACGTCGCATTGACCAAGACGGCTGGCTCGACACTGGTGATCTCGCATCGCACGATCCTGTTTCGGGCCAGTACCGAATTCTTGGTCGTGCTGACGAAGTGCTGGTGCTTCCCAGTGGCAACAAGATTCATCCTCGCGACATCGAATCGCTCGTGGAAGAACTGCCCGACGTCGCCCGCGCCATGTTGATACTCAATGGAAATGATCTGCATTTATGGTTGGACGTCACCGAGTCAGCCAATGTTCGATCGACTCTGCAGCAAGCCGAGAATCGGTTGAGTTCATTGCCGCGGTGGATGCGTCCCGAATCCGTCGGTGTTTTCACACCGGCCCTGGCGATTGATCGAGGCGAATTGACATTCAAAGGAGGCCTTCGTCGCCGCGAGATTCGAAGACGCCGGTTTGGTTCTTAGAACTTCCAGCGGTATTCCATTCTGGTACCGTACACGTCGGTTAGCCCGTCTCGCCAACCGTACATCGCGTCGAACCGCAAGAGTGAGCGATGCGAGATTGGAAATTGGTAGCGTGTGCCCACGGCATATTGGTCGCCCACCACCGCCGCGTTGCTGTCACCGTGCGGTGTCAGATACGCGAACTCAAGCAACCATTGGCGACTAAAGTCTTCGCCTAAAAGGTCAACCCCCATCGCGACTCCCGCCGTGTCACTGGCACTCGTGTCCAGTGTGGCGAAACCATTGAGACCATCGATATCAAAGTTGATTCCTGTGTTCCGCAGAATGCCACCGGATACGCCGGCACGAGCAACCGATTGCGGGCGATCCCATCCCACAAAGAAGTTCATGTACGGGATCACGTTGTAAGGCATTCCGGTGACGAGGCTGTTTTCGAAAAGCACTAGTGCTCCGTCAGCCGTTCGCTGGTCCTTGGAAAGATCTTGTCCCGAGTTGACGATCACACGCACGCTATTGCTCACTCGATCAAAGTATCGTCGAGTGAAGCTGGCCGTCGAATTGTGGTAACTACGTTCGCTTCGATTGCGGTCGTGCACGTAGGCATAACCGGTTTCGATGTATCCACCGTACGCTTCGATGAACCACGCGGTGCCGAAAGCCTGTGCGGCGTGTGGATCATTGCCAAATGCCACGCTATTGAGTTGGTCAAAGACGGCAAAGAATGTGGCGTCGTAGTTCGCCCAATTGAGTGTTCGGCTGTGCCGAGCGGGCAGTGAGAAGGCAGCACCGGTAACGGCGTCTTCCATCCAGATACCATTTTGGAACAACAACGGCACCAGTCCCAACGTGAATGGCAACTCGAATGGCGAAGATTCGTTCGCCATGCCGCCGAGCATTGCGCCCAGGTCCCCTTCAAAGAAGGCCGTAACGGGATTGAAGTTATGGATCGGTTGGTAATCCAGTTCGCCATCAATCAGCGCAATCTGGGTGAATTGGTTTCCGCGGGTCTGCGGTCCGATGAACGCGTGAAAACGTTCCGTATCGGTGAGTCGCAAATCCAAATCCAGATTCAAACGACTGGCCCAATTGTCGGTGCGACCGACCGCATTACGCCCGCTGGCGATCCCCGTTCGATAGTCGCCATAAAGGTAGAACTGTGGATGCGCAAGATTGGTGAAGCCAAACCAGTTGTACCCGCGCGGCGTGATACCATCACCGTAAAAGATCCGTCCCCATTCGATCCACGGATGCTGGGTCGGCACCGCCGATTTAGCATCGTAGACCCACTGTGCAGTGCCGCTGTCGTAGCATTCCGTTGAGCCCGGAAGCGGCGTTGGCGAAAAGTCATCGAACTGGCACGACCATTCCAAAGGCGGCGTGCTAGCCTCCCAAGAATCGCAGGCCGCAATCACCGCCGACATCGACACCGTGCGAAGCGGTGCGTCGTCAATGGGAAAATTGGCCGACCCCGTGGCTAGCGGCGTCGATCCATCGACTGACTCATTCCCATCAACTTGCTCGTACCAACGCGGTGGCAAGGTTACCGACGGCAATCCATGTGGCACGCTCGTTTGCGTGAATGGATTTTCGTGTAGCGTTTGGGCCACGGCGATCGAACATCCACTCATCATCAACCACGCGATCAATCGTACGCAGCGACCAACCATGCCGAGCCGCGCGTCGCGACGATCTCGCATTGGAACGCGAGGGCGACTCGTGGTGGTTCTCGTTGGTGATGGCGTAGGGCGCACGATGGTGATCGATTATTTGACGATGAACGTGTAACTGTTGGGACTCAGATCAAGAATCTGTTCATTCATGCGACGGATCATTTCGGGAGTACTGCCGACCAATCGCATGAAATAGGGTGGCTCGCCGCGGCTGCGCATTCGCGCGCTCAGTCGATACGTTCCTGGCATGGACATCGCAGACGCCGGAATGTGATAGCGCGGCACGCGATGGTCCAGCGGCGGAATCGAATGCGCCTCCATGCGTATCAACGGTGGGTGATTCAACACGCTGACCGGCACTGCCCCGGGACGCAAGAACACAAGCTGATCGAGACTAAAATTAAGCGGAAGCGGCGTTTCGCGATCGGTCCCGCGAACGTTGTTGATCAGAAACTTTGTTTGCAGATTGAACAGATCGGCATCACGTCGAACTCGGCCCTGGGCAACATCGATGCTATGCAAATCGGCTAAGTCGCCTTGGGTGTCCAAATATCCGCTCTCCCAGACACGTTCGCCGGCGGGGTTGATGAGCGCGACATTGAGCCATGCCTGTGGTTGGGCACCAAGCGATCCCGTCGGAACGTTGTGTCCTTCGCTGATGTTGGAGACTTTGTAGGCAACGGTGAGCGGTCGACCTACTCGCGGCGGTTCGACGAATCGAGGCTCGCTGATGTGCAGCCCCGCTTGGTAAGTAACGATGGCCGACTCCCGCTTTTCCGCGGCCTTGTTGAGGTTGTTGTCGATGATCTTGCGAGCGTCGCGGCGATCGTCCGCGTTGTCCCAAGGTGCCGGAAAGGTTGCTGAGCGAGACACACTGCGTTCGAATTCTTCGGTGCCCCATCCTGCGCGGTAGTCAAATTCGAGCCATTGACGCGGAGTGAACTTGCTCGCTTTGGGATTGTGCGGGAACAGACCCGGGTGGGCAATCGAGTAGCCTGGGCCCCAGAATCCATGATTGGAAACTTTGCGTGGTTCGCCGAAGGGGTTGTCATTGATGATGGCGGCGTGACCCCAGTCATAGCCGTCGGGTTTGCCGGGGACGCTACCCATGTGACATTGCTGGCACGTGATGCCTTTAGCTGCAGCGGGACCGCTGCGATATTGCGCATGAACGACCTCCAACCAAATCCCCGGATGCACGGCGACTTGGTGGCACGACACGCACAAGTCACCATTGGTCAGCGGTTCAAAAAAGTAACTGCCGTTGTGCATCGGTTGGCCGGGCCCAGTATCCGAACCGTGCAGTTTGAGTTTGAGTTTGTCGGCTTGACCAATGGCATCCCTCACGCCGTGGCCTGCGGTGCCGCCCAGAATCGGTTGATGAATGTCGCCGGGCTCAATTCGCCGATCACCGTTGCTGCGGCCATAGTGTTCGCGAACGCGGTGGCATGCGATGCAGGTAATCCCTTCTCGGACCACCGGCGGAACATCCAGCATGCTCGTTTCTCGCGGTATTTCAAGCTGTGTCGCCACCGGTGAATGACATCGGACACAAAACGAGCCGACGGTCCCGCGAGTCAGGTCGGTCATGGCTTGTTCGAATCGCTGGAACATGGGCGAGACCGCGGCGTAGGCGTGGCCGCTGCTACGCCATTGCTCGTATTGGCCCGGGTGACAACTGCGACAAGTCTCGGCCGACGGATAGCAGTTCTCGGTCCACAACGCCTCATGCGGATCGACTGCGGTATCCGGCTTGGCGGTCGCGTCGCGATGCGGCGATGGATCGGTCGCCGCGGCTGGCCCCATTTGGCTAAGCGGATCATCGGCGGCGCTCGCTGCTTCAGCGATTCGCGGACCAGGTGATCCGTTGTCGAGCCATCGTTCCTCGCTGCGAAGCCCGTTGCTTTGGCTCGCGACAGCGATCGCGACAAACAGGATGACAGTGGCACGCTGCATCGGACTTGTGGCCAAACCTTGCTCGGAACGAAAACGAAGAATCGCGAGACGACGACTCGCCCCCATCTGCCCTATCGACCGGTCTCCGCCAGCACAATTCGTTCATTCGTTTCTCGAGGCATACTCAACGCAGTTGCCCCATCTTCGTGGCGGATGCCCCAAGCAAAGCCGTGATCGTGGAACATCCAGCCAACGTGGTTCATCCCAAGCGGCGCCCCATCACAACCGACACGATCGGCGCAGGTTGACAGCCCGGAGCCCGACATTTCTACGTTTTCGTTACAGGCTGCCGTCCCGAACGGATTTTGTCGGCTACTTTTCCCATAGGATCGAACTCCTCACTCGTCGGCGTCCTCGTCTCTATTATTAAACGGCGCACTATCATGACTCAGCCTCACGCTAATGAATCGTACTTTCGCTGCCCGATCGCATCGGATTGCGCCGAAGCTCGACTCAAAATTGGTTGGCGTCACGTCAAGGTGGTGGTGCAAGACGCGTCGATCGATGGCTTTACGATTTTGGTTCCAGCAAAATCTGCACAGCGATTGAAAGTCGGAGCCCCCTGGCTGCTCGAATTTGATGGGTCACGGATTGAGACGCATGCCCAGTGGTTCTATCACGGACACGATGGCACCACGCAAATCGGACTCCGCCGCATGCGAGATGTGACGCCGGTGCAGCACATCGGATCTTGGTACACGGGACTGCTACCGTCACGTTCCCATGGCTCAATGACCGACTCGACCGTTGCCTATGCCGGTCTTACCATTCTGCTGTTTCTGGTCATGGCCATGCCGGGATTGGGGGACCAACTTGGAACAGCCCCGCGAATTCAGTCCGCCGCTTCGTCGATCTATCTCGCGATCATGAGCTTTCTATAAGCCGACGCAGCATGTCTAGACAGACGGTCCGGGCAGTTCATTTTGAACACTGAGCTCGGTTTCCCGATCGTCTTGATCGTACCGCAGCACCGAGTGGACTGGGTAAGGATTCAGCCGTCCTTCGCCACCGAGTCGCACCAGGTGGATAAGAAACGTGCATCCGACGATCTCGGCATCGCACTTTTCCAGCAATCGACAACACGCTTGCATGGTTCCACCAGTGGCGAGCAAGTCGTCGACAAGCAACACTTTCTGGCCGGGTTTCACGCCGTCCACATGAATTTGCAGCTCGTCGGTACCGTATTCCAGCTCATACGCGAACGAGTGCAAGTTGAACGGCAATTTTCCCGGCTTTCGAATTGGCACAAAGCCGGCACCCAAGCGCAGTGCCAAGGGCGCCGCAAAGATGAATCCACGCGCTTCGGCGGCAGCAACCAAATCAATCTTTTGGCCGAGGAACGGTGCTGCTAAAGCGTCCGACGCAGCCATCAACGCTTCATGACTGGCCAGCATCGGCGTGATATCCCGAAACAGTATCCCAGGTTTGGGGTAATCGGGAATATCGCGGATGTATTTGCTCAGTTCGACCATCGGAACAAGACCTTCAAACGTGAAGCGGGTTCTCTCAAGACTGCGAGTCAACTCGTTTCCAAGCCTAAATGACGTTGCCGTCGCTCGAAAGCCGTCGTGTTAAGAATCCTTGCTACCGGACCCACTCAATGAAGATGCGGTGGCGCCGGATTTCCCCGGATCACGTCGATATCTTCCAGTTCCAACTTCTTGAGCTCATCGGATTTGCGCTCCAGATCCTCGTCGGATGGCCCCAAACGTGGTCCCGGTTCGCTGGCCTCGCCCTCGGAATCGCCGCTGCCGGGATCGTCGACGTCGTCCGTGTCGTTTCGATTTCGTTCTGTCTCGCTGGAACGATAAATCTCGTCCACGGTGCTAGGATCGTCTCGGCTCACCAAGGTTGCCGCACGTGCTCCAGCGGGATCAAACAGGCTTCCCACGCGACCGGAATCGCGTCGCGTGCGTTGCCAAGCCCCGCCGTAAGCAGGGTAGGCCAAATCTTCGTTGTCACAGCACAGCCGGCAACCGGTGCTGGGCGCCACCAGGATCAAAGCAACGAACGCCAAAAACGATGCGTTGTAGAAACGTCCAGCAAGGGAAATTCCGTTCATGTGCTAAAACTTTTCGCTAGCGCTGTGATAAACCATGGGTCCACCCGAGTTGGACTATCGGTTTAAATCGGTCAAGCGAAGTTTGAGCTTGAGTCAAGCTTTGACGATTGCGTGGTTCAGGCTTGATCGCCGCCTTCGGGACGCAGCAGCGGAAACAGAATCACGTCGCGGATCGACCGCTGGCCGGTCAACAACATCACCAATCGATCGATCCCGATCCCCAGACCACCGGCCGGCGGCATCGCGTATCGCAGTGCGCGCACGAAATCGTGATCCATCTTGGCCATCGAATCGTCTTCATTTTGGCCTTCGAGTTGAGTTTCAAAGAGCTGTTGTTGCAAATCGGGATCGTTCAGCTCGGTGTAGGCATTGGCGAGTTCCATTCCACAAATGAATAGCTCGAATCGTTCGGCAATCGATTCGTTGTCACGTTTTCGCTTGGTCAACGGGCAAATGCTGGCCGGGTAGTCGATCACAAAGATTGGTCCCGAGAGCGAGTCCTCGACGGTCTCTTCGAAAATCTCGTTGCGAATCACGTCGGCGTGTTTTCCCGTGGTCGAGATTTTGAGTTTTTCGGCGAGTTTCATGATCGCCCCGTCTTCGGCCGGATTGGTGGGATCGATGCCAGTTGCTCGCTGAAACAGCTCCGCATAGGTCGCTCGCTCAAACGGCGGTGTAAAGTCGACCATTTGTCCAGCGAACTCGCGTTTGTATCCTCCTCCGATGGCATCGATCGCGTCGCAGATGATCTTCTCGGTGAGCTCCATCATCGTTCGGTAGTCGCCATAGGCCTGATACAATTCGATCATCGTGAATTCGGGATTGTGCCGAGGGCTGATGCCTTCGTTGCGATAGACGCGACCCATTTCGTAGACCCGTTCCATCCCGCCGACCATCAACCGCTTGAGGTGCAATTCCAGCGCGATTCGCAGATACAACTGCATATCGAGGGTGTTGTGGTGCGTGATGAACGGTCGAGCCGCCGCACCACCTGCGATCGCGTGAAGGGTGGGGCCCTCGACTTCGCAAAACCCTTGAGCGTCGAGCGTATTGCGAATACTTTTGATGATCTTGGTCCGATCCAAGAACGTTTTCATCACGCCATCATTGAATGCCAAATCCGCATACCGCATCCGCTGGCGCATTCCCGGATCGGTCATCCCGGCATGCTTGTCCGGCGGGACTTCGAGCATCTTGGTTTGGAAGTAGAGCTTCTCGGCGAACACGGTCAACTCGCCGGTATTGGTCCGTCCAAGACGGCCTTCGGCGGCCACTAAGTCGCCGAGGTCGAATAGCTTGGCGAGTTCAAAATCGGACTCACCGACTTGACCCAGACCGATGAAAATTTGAATATCGCCGGTCCAATCACGGAGCGTCACGAAAATGAGCTTGCCCTTGTCCCGAAGCAACATGATGCGTCCGGCAACACGCACCACCGGCCCGGTTTCTTCGCCAGGACCGTTGTCGCTCTTCCATTTGCGGTAGTCCAACTCGGGTGAAAACTCGGGCAGCTCGATCACATCACCGCTGGCTTTGACAAACTTCACCTCGCCCGACCTGGCGACGCACTGGCCCACCAACGTTCGGTCGTCGAAGCGGCAACCCCAGGGATCGACGCCCCGCTCTGTCAGCAGCCGCATTTTCTCGCGACGCGCTACGCGTGGGTCTTTCAAATCGTCTTCGCTGGGTCGATCGTTCATGTTGGGTTGGCTCGCGTTTCAAAATACCGGAAGGGGCGGATTGTCGGCATCAAACGCCGGAAACGCAACCACAAGCACTGTGTGGCCATCCAAGCGACCTTGCTTCGTTCCCGCGTGATCGGTAAGGGTGTCACGCTCGGTCTCGTTTCGTTCGGACCCAATCCCATCACGCAAATTGTCATGACACACGATCCATCCCCCGACGGCCTGCGAATGGACCCTCCCACGTGGAGTCCCATGTCGACCGCCCGACCGGCCTCGAGAGCGACGGCCCAACCGGCTCCAAGACCGACGGACACGAGGTCTCATCAAGCAACGGCTCTGATCGTCGACCCCGGGCCCCTCTCGCTCTTGGCTCTCGCCGGTGTGCTGCATGCCCAAGGATTTCAATGCGTTTGCGCCCGCGATACGAAAACAGCCTTGCAAGCGATCGAACTTGGCGTGCAAGATCTGGTGATCTGGGACGTTGCCGATGATGCCGTCGGGACGCTCGAAAGTTTGCAAAAATTGCGAGAGCAGCCCGAGCACGCACAGATCCCAGCGATCCTACTCGCCGAGTCTCGCTGGGCTGGGCTGGAAAAAAAGACGGAGAACTTGTCCCAACCCACGCGTTGTCTGTTCAAACCGATCGATCCGAATTCGCTGGGTGCGATCGCCCAGCAATTGCTGTGGCTTCCGCACCTTGAGAACTCTCACCGACGTCGCGGCAGCCGCCCCAGTCGTCCCGGATGGATCACACTATAAGGCGGCACACTCAGCACAACGACGCTTGACATTCACTTGTCGAGTTGGCTAATCATCATCACCTACCCATGCCGACGAGCGTCTTCGCTCCGCGCTACCCCCACGTAAGCACGAGACAATCAATGTTCCGAATTGCTGGTTTCTTTCTGCTCATGAGCCTGGTAACGGTTTCCGCCGGTGCCGCGGAAATCGTCCGCTATCGACTCCCCGAATGGAAGGCCAAACACATCCACGACGCCAAGAAAGCCGACACCATCGCCGACACGCTCAAAAAGCTCGGCTGCGAGATCAAACGCGATCAGCACGATGGTCACATTGATGTTCGCTACCGATGTCCCGAGTGGAAACAACTCGATTTGGATTCGCATGACGATGCGCACAAATGGGAAAAGTGGCTGAAGGAATACGGCTTCCAAACCGAGCACAAGCATTGACTTTCCCGCTCATTCCAGTCCGCGGTGTCGCGACTGCGATCCACACGACCAAGAATCTGATACACTCGGTACAGCAATCGATCGGTTTTGATCGCGTCTTGGCGGGCGATCCGATCGATTCGAGTGAACCTGAGTCGACGCAGTCGCTTCTAGATCAATCGGCGGCGGCAATTCGCCGTCAGTTGAACAGCGACGGGCTCGAACCGACGAGATTGCTTTCGTTTAAATCGATGGCCGATGGTTCAGTTCAACTCGAATCGACCCACGACCATGCCGCCGCGATCGAAGCGTCGGTTTCCTCCGATGGGGCGCTACAGCGACTCGTCGCGAAGCTGCATGCCCGGCTCGGCACGACGCGGATCGAAGTTGCTCCAGACCGCTAAGCGTCAAGTGCTACGGCGCCACCGACTTGACGCGTCGGAGTGACTCAGCGAATATATCGACCAGAGCCGGAGGATAAGCGAATGGCTAGCAGGCTGATTCGAAATCAGTTGCCCAGCAATGGGTTGCGGGTTCGAGCCCCGTGTCCTCCGCTTTTCGAAAAACACCGCTTAAAACGCAATGTTTTACGCGGTGTTTTTTATTGGCCCAGTCAACTGGGCCAAGACTGGGAAAAAACCGTGCTTCTCAGGTTTCTGGTTAGAACCACTGGGTTTTCAGCTCGGCCTCACTCCGCGTTCAAAGGTTGCTCATCGTCGGCGTCGGAACACTCGTCGCGTCCTCCGAGCAGGTTCAGTTGGTCCATCTTGCGGCGCGACTCCTCGTCATTGAGGTGGTAGTAGTGCCGCACCATCTCGCTGTCCGCGTGGCCAAGCCAGTTCATGGTGATCCGTTCAGTGATGCCGGCGTTAGCACACAAACAACAGAAGTAATGTCGCAAGCTGTGAAGCCGGCCATCCTCGAAACTCGGCCGTGACCACCCCCGGCAAATGCGCCACGTGCACTTGGCCTATCTGCGTTTTCGACCACGTCGATGAACGCAATCGGGGACTCCGCAGGCGAATGATGATTCGCTGCCACTTGTACGCCAATACTCGCTTGGCGACGTGAAGGGAGTTCCCCTTTGACCTCGCCTCGTACTAGCTTTCTTCCGAGTTACATTTGGTATACCGCCTCGTCATGAAAGAAACCGGAAGTAAGTACAGGAGACTTTCACCCCACAAGATCACGCCCATCATTGGGCGCACCGCAACAGAGGCGGCGTCAACGCGTTTCCTAATGGTTAGTCTTACTCTCGCCGCCCGGTGACGGCGGTCATTCGCCTCATTCAAGTCAGCCGATTTCCCCATTTACAGTCACTCGAGTATTTTAAGCATGAAAACCAAGATTACTCCATTCCTGATGTTTGAAGGCAAGGCGGAAGAAGCCATGAGCTTCTATGTCAGCTTATTCCCGGATTCCCGAGTTGTGTCCACAAACCACTACGGAAAGGACGGACCAGGACAGGAGGGCACTGTCCAACTGGCAGTATTTGAAGTTGCCGGCCTGCGAGTAATGTGTATCGATAGCCCTGCCAAACACGCTTTTTCCTTTACTCCATCTGTATCACTATTTGTGGACTGCATAACAGGTAACTATTCAGCCTGCTGTCTTGCTTTTGGGTGGGAGCGGCGGGAGAAGACCGGTTGTTGAGTATTCGGCAAGCGATGAAAGGATTGTATCCAATGGCTGGTGGCCTCGCACACGCAGGGTGCGAAGCACTGAC
>JBGSKM010000033.1:0-7751 GCA_041741195.1 Pirellulaceae bacterium | reverse complement strand
TATGGAGCAGCTTATCCAGTAGACTGGTATCGACTGACGGGTCGGCGACGGCTGTGGACTGCGATTCATCCATGATCGCGTCAACAGAACCAATTTCACCGTTTCAGCCAAGATCGATTTCAACAGGCTGAATAGTTACCTAACAACATGGTCATGGTCGCTAAGCATTGGAATCAATAACTCGGCGGCTGATTCAGCATCGGTCAGAAACACGCCAAGAGTTGCCAAGCAGCGAGTTTCTGCGTTTGAGTCGGCAAGGATAATCTTGAACAGCGGAAAGAGCGTTCCCGATCCCAGACGCCGCATCTCGGAGGCCGCCAGTTTTGCATCGTCAGGTGTGATGCTTGGGCCGCGGATACGAGACAATAAGCCATGCAATTCGTTAAGCGTAAACTCACTCATGCGATTCTAGTTGGCGAACGCTGGCGATCACCCAGTCGCCGCCAATAAACTATGATTCAAAATCGCGGCCGACCGGCGACTTGGGTGCATCGCTTTGTTCGTCCACGTTTCGTTGCGGACACAGTCAGCCATCAATATTGTACACCCGTTTGACGTGTGTCCATAGTATCGGCGAAACGTCATTAGGGGCGTCAGTAATCAGTTGCATGAGGCAATCATCTGGCTCGCGACCAGTCATTAACGCGATTGATCCAGCGGCTATGCTCGGCGCTCGGCTCATACCGGCACTGCAGGCCACCAGAGTTGGGATTTCGTGTCGAATCAGAGACGCGATTGTGCGAATTGCCAATGTGATTGAGGCATCGCTATTGCCATCACCGTCGTTAAGTGGAAATCGACAGTAGATAATTTCACGTCCGAGTTGCGCGGGCGGTTCATTGATTGCGAGATCGATCACCGCACGAATACCGGTGTCGTAAAGCAGTCGCAAATCACGAGCGTCCAGCGCGTTGCCGATGTGCAGCAAATTGGAATGGACAGCACGGATCAATGAAACGACTCGCTGGGTTGAAGTATTCTTGAGTGGACGAACGTCGGACATCACGAGGCACGGAGAATGAACTATCCATCGCGGCTTAACGCGAGCTCGAAGACTCGGCTCGCTTGCCGCCAGCTTCTAAGAATCCGCTTGACAAGCAAGCGTAAAGCGATCGCATTGTTATCCGCTGATTCAAAGCGTTGTTAGGCACGGAATTCCGGGGCGAATACACAGATCAGAAGCGGAAGGGCAAATACTACCTGCAACACGGAGAGACAGAAAGTCAGCGTCAAGCATTGAATCCGATCGACAAACGGCATATGCCTATTGGCTTGCATTACTCGGGTGGCAGCGGCGAAGAACATCATCGCAGTGGCAATGATCACGACACAGTATGTGACGGACAGCCATGGCGGGATGGACGCAAATCCAATGAGCATTGGAGCAACAATCGAGGCCGTCAGCACGACAGTTCCGACATGGATGAAGAAAAGCCGGCGAAACTCTCTGGGAGCCTCCCGGACTCCGTCGGCAGTGGTCAGGGCTTCGGAATGCATCGCAGTCTCCAAGCAAATAAGGGTACGGTCTATACTAGCGCGTCTATGAGTCGGATACGATTGCCGTCACCTGGGACGGAAGATTGATTTTCCATTTGTAAAACCTCGCAAGCCGTCCTCAGGTGCGCGACTTGGTTATCCGCCATTTGAATTTCATGGGGCTCATTTGCCTACGAAGCTCATATCGCCATCGATCACGATGCGAACGCCACCCCCAAAATCATTGATCGCATTGTCGGGGCCCCAGAGTCGCAAAAAACCGAACCCGAGGTTGTTCAGTGGTTGAGGTGTAAGGGCATAGCATACAGCAGCTGGACCGTAGCCGCAGTAGAATGCGGATTGAACCTTGTCGTTGCGAATGAAAACTGTACTTGGTGATGTCATCAACCAACAAGCTGGGCCAAACGACGCTAGATAAGCAACAAGAAAAGAAAACGTCAGGAATGAGTACCGGAACAAAGAACCGACACCGGGTTGATGCCGAAACCAATAAGCTAGAAACGCGGTCGCAATGGAAAGAGCTAGAGTGGAGGCGAGTACCAGTGCAGCGTAAACAGACGGCATTCTGCCAACTGTCATTACGAGAGCGCAGAACATCGTCGTGGCCAGCAGATCGAGTAGCGTGACGCGTAATCGCTGCTTCATGTTGATTCGCAATACACTGTGAATTTCGGTCGGGTAACGACAGCCGTAACCGAGCGGCGACGAAAGATTTTCAATTTCAAGACCGCCTGACTTCGCCGCTTCGGTTCACGGCATGGTTACCCCGGTTTTACAACAGGGTAGTCGAATGTCACGGGCGCACATTGTACCAGCAACGGTGCAGGTGCGAGAATCGCCCACATCACGTACATGTGGCAGGTCCAGAATGCAGTCAAAACGGGTGAGCGAATCGATCGAGTTTCAATGTGACGCGGGAATTGACGTTTCTTGAAACCTCGAGCCGAATCGTAGGCAGCACGAAGGTCGCCAATGGACGAGAACGGGGCAACGATTTCGTCGTAAGGACCACGTTCAATATTTGGTCGGCGAAAATATGAGAGGGCAATAGAAGCCAACCCGAAAGGAACAAAAAAGATTAGCAAATGAGAACCAATGCCAAATCGGATCGCAATCCAAATACAAGCAGCGAGAAGCAATGCCGCTAATAGCTGAGTGACGGACCATTGACGCCAGCGTGCCTGAATGACGGTTGAGTTTGATTCCAGCAACAACAGCAGGCGTTGGAAGTAGTCCCATTGTTGTTTGGACGCGACGATCAAATGGTCGTCACAGTCGTCGTAGTGATACCACATTGCGTTGGCAACGTAGCAAACGCCAGAGTCGTCGGAATCGCGAAATGGGTCGAGAGCGTCGTCAAGGTCGAACGCCTTGATTTGCTCGTCCAGGTAGCGACGAATCAGCGTCGCGAGATCGTAGCGTGCATTGCGGTCGATCATAGCTGGCGGTCAAAAGGTTGGATCGGGGTAACGTCTGGGTTCAGCGAGCCCGAGCGATCGACTCTACGCAAGTCAAAGCGGCTGATCGAGGGCTTCGTCTGCAAGTACGCCCAGCATGGGCGTGATCTTATGGGGTGGAAGTCCCCTGTGTTTAGTTCCAGTCGTTTCAAGATGGGAGTCATCATACCAGATGGATAGCTCGTAAGAAGGCAACACGAGGTGAAGGCAACTGCGGCGAGGCAACAGACCGTGGAGAGGAAGCCTGCGAGGATGATCGGTAAGCCAGCAAAGAATCGTCGCTGGACATCTTCTCACCAAGACCCGCCAGGTGACGTACAGAAATCACATTTGAGGCCGACGACTCCGGGTGAGCGTGCTTGACAACGCGAAACCGAACTGGAAGACGGGGCGGAGGTAGATGTGGCGCTTGGGCGGGGACAGATCACGCTCTTATCTGGGGAGATCTGTGCGACGTACCCGTGAGTAGGGCTTGCCCGAAAGGCGGGGCGATCAGGGCGACTTGAATCGTGTCCACAGAAGTCAGCAGAGGCCGTAGTACCGTACTTCTCCATTGCCAATGGGGACGGGAAGGGCCGAACGTCAATTGACAAGGAATCGATAACTCATGACCTCGAAACAGCCAAACGCAGCACCAGGAAACGTTGCTGTGAATAATGCTCAGTTGAGTCTTTTGGAATAGGCGGACATGAGCCTTAGCAGTTCTGCTGAGGAATCAACCTTGAACCACGATACGTTCTCTCTAATGGAAAGCGTTGTCGAGCAAGTCAATATGGAAATGGCTTGGACACGTGTCAAATCAAACCGCGGGGCTCCAGGCCCTGACGGCGTCTCCGTTGACGAATTCCTTGACACTTTTAGGCACCATTGGCCCGAAGTCCGGCGACAACTCTTGGACGGAAGTTACCAGCCAAACGCAGTGCGGCGGCATTCCATCCCAAAACCCGACGGCGGTCAGCGCGATCTCGGTATTCCAAACGTGATTGATCGTCTGATTCAACAAGCCGTCGCTCAAGTCCTGACCCCAATCTTTGATCCCGAGTTCTCGGAATCGAGCTACGGGTATCGACCATACCGTTCAGCACACGTAGCTGTGAAGCAGATCCAGAAGACGATCCGTGCCGGGTACCGCTGGTGCGTGGACATGGATTTGTCGAAGTTCTTTGACCGCGTTCAACATGATGTGTTGATGTCACGCATAAGCCGTAAGGTTTGTGACAAGAGGTTGCTTCGACTCGTCGGAAGATTTCTGCGTGCTGGCGTGATGATCAATGGCCTGCTCCAACCGACCGAAGAAGGCACGCCGCAAGGTGGCCCACTTTCGCCGCTGCTTGCCAACATCATACTTGATGCTTTGGACAAGGAATTGGAGCGTCGAGGGCTTCGCTTTGTTCGTTATGCTGACGACTTCCTGATCTTCGTTAAATCAGAGTTGGCAGCCTATCGAGTGTTCGAATCGGTAGAACGTTACCTCACCACACGCCTAAAATTGCAAATCAATCGTGAGAAGAGTCGCGTTTGCAAGACCGATGGCGTTGAGTTTGTCGGCTATGCCTTTCATGGCTACGGTGGACAGATTCGGGTGAGTTCGAAGAAACTCAAAGCGTTCCGAGAGCGAGCCAGCGAGATCCTCAATCGTAATCGAGGGGTCTCAATGGTATCGCGGATGCAAGAGTTACGACTTTATCTTCGAGGTTGGATCGACTACTTCATTCTTGACCAACGCAAGAGCTTAACGCGAGATCTGGACAAGTGGCTTCGCCGCCGGGTCCGCGCGTGTTACTGGAAGACTTGGCGTTTGCCACGCACCCGAGTCCGAAAGTTGAAAAGCTTTGGCATAAGTCATGAGGAAGCGATGAGTTTTGGCAACAGCCGCAAGGGTCCGTGGCGCATGTCCATGGTGTCCGTGCTGCAACGTTCGTTGTCCAACGCATGGCTCGCAGCGAGGGGACTATTCAGTCTAGAAGAGAGATGGATCGAGTTAGCTTCCAAGCGACGAACCGCCTAGTGCGGATCCGCATGCTAGGTGGTGTGGGAGGGTCCTGGAGCAATCCGGGCCCTATCCCGATCCCATTGTTATCGGGCTTTTGTGTTTGTTAGTCTTTCGCGAGGCCATGAGATCTTGGATTTATGCTACAGCTCGGAAGTGCCGCTCGCAATGCTTGCAATCCCAATTCTGATAGGGAAGTACCAGTAAGCGAAAGTTCAGTGAGGCCGTCAAGTTGGGACAATTCCGGAATCGCTGCGTCTGTGATACCCTTGCAATCGTCGAGATGTAGAATCCGAAGGTCTTTGTGCACTCGCAAAAAAGTCAATCCTGCATCCGTAATCTCCGTTTGATATGCGGTCAGTTTTCGGAGACGTTGACATTCAAGCAGATTCTTAAGTGACGCATCACGGATCGGGCAAGTTCCGCCGTTTAAGTCAGCCACGACGTAACCATCATCTTCTTCGCGCGCCCATCCATCAAGACCATTGACACTATCCATTGCTTTTTGATGTGGCGATCTGTACATGGCGCGCTGCACTGCAACTATTGGTGCAATCACCAAGGCAACAACAGCCATCGCGATGAAAACAGAGCGCAATCCGAATTGGGGCGGCGGAGTAGTAGGGTTTGACGCTTCGTCAGTCGTTGTCATTACGCTCCCTGCCCGATAACGCTGCCCGTCACCGGGCCGGGCGAAAAAAGCAACCATTGACGCAACGGCATCTCCCGGCTCCGGGGCACGGGATGGTTACCCGCTATTTTCAGGGTGCCACGCATGACCACACACCACACACATTCTAGCACTTGGCGTCCGACATAGCGCGGAACACTCAGGGCAATAGTTCAAGAAAATGTCGTCCGCATGATCTCGAAGTAAACGTTCACAAATTGCAATCCGGGTTGGAATACGTCCAGCAGCAACAAGGTCCTTCGCTTCGGACGTAAGTTCAAGCCCACGATAATCCGCAAGCTTCTGCTGAACGACTGGGTTCTGAGCATGCTCCGCTTTGAGACGCATGTTGAGTACGCGTAACGCCAAGTCCTCTGGCTCGGTGCAGTATCGACCGTAGTGGTCCAGGACATACCGCGTCAGTTCGTCGTCTAGCGATGAGTCAGATTCAAACATCACTCAGTCGGGTAAAGAATCCATGTAAGTCCGAGGTTTGATGGGTGGGAGCCATTCGTTAAAAACTGGCAGCTCGGACCCGTGATCTAGGCAGCTTGAGACTGCTTGTCACATTTACTCCACCCAACGAACACAAGGACTGAAAACACATGAAGATTCTCGCTCTTGACCTCGGCAAATTCAACTCCGTTTGCTGCTTCTTCAACACAAATACTCGAAAAGCCACGTTCCTCACCACGCCGACGAAGCGTGAGCACATCGCCGACATTTTCAAGAAGGCCAAAGCTGATCTCATCGTCATGGAGTCGTGCGGCCCTTCGGGCTGGATCAACGACTTGGCACTGTCTATGGAGATCAAAACGCTCGTCTGCTCGACCAACGAAGAAGCCTGGCGGTGGGCCAAGGGCGTCTACGAACGGATCTACGGGAAGCAGAAAACACGCAAGAAGAAAGCCGCGATCGCACTAGCTCGCAAGATCGCCGTCATTGCTTGGGCGATGCTTCGTGACGAGAAAGACTGGGACGGAAGGTAGCTTGCTGCTCATTGAAGCCTCCAGGCAAGCTGCAGCCAACACGTTCGATGATCGCACAAAGATCGTTGAACCGTGCATGGATAACTGAGGGGTCGCAATCCGCACCGCAACCAAACCACGATGCGGATCTACCAGAAGTGAAATGCGTCCACACCTCGAATAGTCGTTTAATCAACATCCTTGCCTGAAGATCGCGTGAGTCGCGCAGACGTCGCTGCTCGCAACTCTCACCGAAAACATTGACTCCACCTGTCAGTCATCTCCGACTTCTCTCGGTCGCCAAGCTCGCTAGCGCGAGTGCTTCGCGAGCGACCGAGATAAGTCTCCGACGCCCGCCAGGTTCCAAGGGAGAAAACAAACAAATGCACTAACCAAGAATTCACAAAAAAGTGGCCCACCACCACTTGAAAACCTCGGACTTCATAGTCGTTACGCGTCACCCGAAACGCGCGAGAGATTTTCAATTTCAAGACCGCCCGACTCGCCGACTCCGGTGCATCCGATGGTTCCCCGCCGCGTGCGCGGGTGACGTCATTCACGACATGGTTGCGAGTCCGACGATCAGAAAGAACAGCCCTCCGATAATCGGAACGATGGTAAAGCTCAACCGAGTTTTTGAATTGTACACCTCAGCGTCGCCGCGTGCGGTGTCCACCAAGACCGATACGTCAGATCCAATGAATGGTGTGGGTGGAATTGAGTACGCCGACCGGAACCGTTTCGTGTCGCCGCCACATGTATATTCGATCTCGGGAAAGTAGCCGTCGTCCGTATCGTCATGGATATCGACAACCCGACCAGTGCAAACGACCGAAGTTTGGATTCGACGCCGCCATTGGTATTCGTGCAATACGCCAAACAACAACAAGACGACGCCGATGGTCGGAAAAACGATGTCGAGGTTCATTCAGTCGGGGAACGCTACGCGTAACCGGGAACGCGCGGGAAAGTTTCTAACGGCCAAATCGCTTAGCTCGCGTTCTCCGGTTCACGCGATGGTTACCCGTCGTTTGAGTATTGTGCTTTGAGTCGAGCAGATTGGCCTAAGTTGAACCGTGTGGTTTCTTGCGTTTTCGATCGGTGCACTTCGGACACACGGGCAGTCCGTTGATCAGTGTCCATCCAGACGCCGCGAATTTCTGGGCGGC